>NZ_CP041063.1:1432613-2865226 GCF_011082085.1 Bacillus sp. Cs-700 | reverse complement strand
AGGTATAGTAACATGACAAACGCTTTTTTCATTTCCCACCCAATGTCTCTTTCCATTAACCTCTGCAATGATGCCTTGCCCTGAAACCGTTTCGACATTGGTTGCTTCGAGTTCTCTATAAGGAAAATCAGCTACTTTCTTCATAATTGCTTTGGCTAGTGGATGAGAAGAATGCTTCTCGACCGCTGCTGCTATAGATAAAAAATTCTCATCACTATAGCTTTCATATGTCTCAACATAAGGGAATCCTTTTGTAAGTGTCCCAGTCTTATCAAAAGCTAGCGTATCGATTTTACCCAGTTGCTCAAGATAAACCGATCCTTTGACAAGAATGCCGTTACGCGCATTCCTTGTAATACCGGAGATGTTCGCAATAGGTGATGACAGTATAAGAGCACACGGACAACCTACAATTAATACAGCAAGCCCTTGATAAAACCAGTCACCCCAAATCCCACCAAACAATAACGGAGGAACAAGCATAACCAGGGCTGAGATGACCATGATAATTGGTGTATAGAATCTTGAAAAACGATTAATAAATAACTCTGTTGGTGTCTTCGTTTCTTGAGCTTCTTCAACTAAATGCAAAATTTTTGCGAGCGAAGAATCCTCATAGGCCTTTGAGATTTTCACGTGCAGTATGCCCTCATTATTAATGCTTCCGCCAAAAACAGATTCACCAACACCTTTTTCAACCGGCATGGCTTCTCCTGTGATCGCAGCTTCATTCACTGAGCTATATCCAGCTGATACAATCCCATCTGAAGGAATTTTAGCGCCAGATTGAACGAGAACAAGATCGTCTACTTTAAGGTCGTTAATTGAGACAACTTCTTCTTTTCCATCTCGGATAAGAAGCGCTTCTTTCGGTGCGATTTGAAGAAGAGATTCCATCGACTTCCTGGCCTTCTCCATGCCAAGTCCTTCTAAGTATTCATTCAATCCAAACAAAATCGCAACAAGCGTTCCTTCTTTCCACTCTCCAATGGAAACAGCCCCGATTAACGCTATCGTCATTAAGGTTTCAATATTAAACGTTAACTTCGTTAAATTTCGAAGACCTTTCATAAACGTTTGGTAGCCGCTTAAAATAATCGCAGTAAGATAAAACGGAACAGCTGGAACAGCTGTGACGAAATCTAATAGCAGAGCGAATAGAAAGATACCAGTTGAAATGCCTAAGAGCCACTTCATACTAGCGTGAGCATGTGTATGTCCTTCTTCTTCCTTCATTATAGAAGCATGATCGGAATCAAGGATTTTCTCGACCTGTTCAATGTTAACTCTTTTATCTACTTTTAGTTTACCTGAATTGTACTGAATTTGAGCTGATTCGCCGTACTCAAGTTTTTGAATCTGTTGCTCCATGCCAGCAGCACAGTTAGGACAAGATAAGCCCTTAAGACGATATTCTTCCATCGGGTTTTACTCCTTTCTTCGTTCATTTATCTATTGTATTCAATATATGAGCATGTGTTCATATTAATCTATGTACAATTTTACTGAATCTTTTGCACGTTGTCAAAAGATTTCGTGAGCCACCTGTAGATAGAGTGATAACAAAAGTATTCCCAAACACGTATACAAGTACAACTCTCTTTTTAAAACTTTCCCGACAACTTGGCCGATCATTTCATGAAGCGCTACATAGCCTAAAGAGCCGATTGCAATCCCCAAAAACACGCCGTTGATAAGAATAGATTGACTCGAAACCATCCCAAACCACGCTGCCACTGTTAAAACAATCGTTACGAAGCTCCCACCGATGATAACAAAAATGCGTTTAACCCCATTCATTCTCATTAGAATATAGAGGGCAACTCCTTCTGGTAAATGATGAATAAATAGAGCAATAAGCAACGATATGCCGATACCTTCCCCTAATGTCATTCCTAGCGCGATTCCTACAGGGATATTATGAAAAGTAATGGCTAGTACGAAAGCGAACACAGGAAGATAGCTTTTATCACGAAACATCCCGTGTATGGTGTGATCCGTAAACACACACACAAAGACCGACAGCGATGCTCCTGCCATGAGGGCCCAAAACGGATATGTGCGTATGCTTTCGGGTATTAATTCAAACAGAATGACACCAATGAGCATTCCTCCGCAAATAAGGTAAAGAGCTTCTAGACGATGTTGATAATATGTAAATGCCATTCTCCCCGCGAACGACCCGATCAAAAGTCCTCCAAATCCAATCATAAAAAGAGTTAACAATGACGTTATCATGACTGCATTCCCTCCTAAATGGAGTGAAGAGGCTTTCTCTTCTACCCACTTGTCCTATTAGCGCATTTTATTAGTGGAGAGGTGAACTTATGTATCATAAAAAAAAGCCTAAGAAAGGATTGCGTCCTTTCTTAGGCCTTTCTAGTTAGACAATATCATATCCCTGTTCTTCAACCGCTTCATTCATTTCTGAAACAGAAACATTTGAAGAGTCGTAAGAAACTTTTGCCGTTCCTTCTTTTACATTCACATCTACTTCAGCTACACCATCAAGCTCTGTTAATGCACTAGTTACTGCTGCTTTACAGTGATCACATGTCATACCTTCGATTTTTAACGTTGTTTGTTCCATTTTCATTCTCCTTTCATTTCTTAAAGTTTGACTCGCTTCAAACGGAGGGAGTTTGCTACGACAGATACGGAACTAAATGCCATAGCCGCTCCAGCAACCCATGGAGCTAGTAGACCGAGCGCAGCAATTGGAATACCAACTGAATTATAGAATAGCGCCCAGAATAAATTCTGGCGAATATTCTGCATCGTTTTCTGACTTAAATGAATTGCCTTTGGAATGTTTTGAAGATCGCCACCAACGAGAGTAACATCCGCTGTTTCAATAGCTACATCTGTTCCTGTTCCAATAGCCATTCCAATATCAGCTGTCGCAAGAGCTGGGGCATCATTAATTCCATCTCCTACCATCGCTACTCGTTTACCTTCTTGCTGTAACTCTTTCACCTTACTAGCCTTTTCCTCAGGAAGCACCTCAGCAAACACGCCATTTAGATTTACTTGTTTTCCAATTGCCTCAGCTGTGCGTTGGTTGTCACCTGTAATCATATACACATCGATACCAAGCGCACGCATTTCTTCGATCGATTTCTGAGACGTTTCTTTCACAGTATCAGCGACAGCAATAATCCCTTGCACACTGTTATCAAATGCAATAAACATAGCCGTCTTCCCGTCTAATTCGTACGCAGTCATTTGCTCTTCATATGCAGAAAAGGAAATATGTTCCTGCTCCATCAGCTTGCGCGTTCCAACCAGGATTTTCTTTTCTTGCACAGTTGCCACAATCCCATGTCCTGGAATAGCTTGAAACTGCTCTGCTTCAGCTACTTCAATGTTCTTGTTCAAACCGTACTCTACAATCGACTTGGCCAGAGGATGTTCAGAAGCTTTTTCAGCCGCTACCAATTTTTCCAGCACGCTCTTCTCATTACTTTGAAAAGCAACAAAATACGTTACTTCTGGCTTTCCTTTTGTAATAGTCCCTGTTTTATCAAGTAAGATCGCATCAATTTTGTGAGTGGCTTCTAGAAATTCGCCTCCTTTATAAAGAATACCTTGCTCAGCACCTTTACCTGTCCCAACCATAATTGATGTTGGTGTAGCTAAACCTAGTGCACAAGGACATGCAATAACAAGAACGGCTATTCCAACCTCAAGCGCCTGTGGTAAATTGTATGGATCAACAAGAAAATACCAAATGAAAAACGTAACGGCGGCAATAGCGACTACGATCGGTACAAAAACACCTGAAATGACATCGGCCAAACGCTGTATTGGTGCTTTAGACCCCTGTGCATCTTCTACAATTTTAATGATTCCGGCAAGTGCTGTGTCTTTTCCGACCTTTTCAGCTCGAATGGTTAACATACCGTTTTCATTGATTGTAGAACCAATGACACTCTCTCCTACTTCTTTCTCTATTGGGATGGATTCCCCTGTGATCATAGACTCATCAACGGATGAATTGCCTTTTTCTACGATACCGTCTACAGGTATTTTCTCACCAGGACGAACAATGATATGATCTCCTACCTGTACTTGATCAACAGGTACTTTTACTTCTTCCCCATCCCGAATGACACTTGCTTCTTTCGCCTGGAGGTTAAGCAATTTTGTAATCGCCTGGGTTGTTCTGCCTTTCGCAAGATCTTCAAATAGCTTTCCGACTAAGATAAGCGTTATCAGAATAGCACTTGTTTCAAAATAAAGAGACGGATTGTAGCCTTCCGTTAGATAACTTCTAATCCCCTCTATCACACTGTAAAAGTAAGCCGCGGAAGTCCCAAGCGCAACAAGCACATCCATATTTGCGCTCTTATTAACCAGTGCTCGATAAGCTCCAGAATAAAATGGTGCGCCAATGACAAACTGAACGGGTGTAGCTAGAAGAAATTGAAACCAGGGATCCATGAGAAGATGGGGCACAGGAAGTGCTAATCCGCCAGGTAGATGACCTAGCATTGTTAAGAGTAGCGGTAACGAAAGAAGCGCTGAGATAAGCAAGCGACGTTTTTTCTTTTTAACTTCTTCATCTTTATAAGATTTCTGCTCTTCTCGATCCTTCTTGACTACCGCTTCATACCCGAGCTTTTTCACCTTTTGAATAATTTCATCTAACGTTACTTCTCCAGGCTGATATTCGACAATGCCAGACTCTGTTGTTAAGTTCACGGAAGCAAGCTCAACACCTTTTGTACGGTTTAAGCCTTTTTCGATTCTTGTCGAGCAGGCCGCACACGTCATCCCGTGAATATCGAGCTCAACTTTCTCTTTGCGTACACCGTATCCAAGCTTTTCTATCTTCCCCACAATTTCTTCCGCTTTTACTTTATCTTCATCATAAGCAACGCTTGCTTTTTCCATCGACAAATTAACATTCGCATCGACGCCGTCCATTTTGTTTAATACTTTTTCGATTCTTGTTGAACAAGATGCACACGTCATCCCTGTAACTTGAAGGGAGATCTGCTTCTTAGATTCCATTTGGTTCACCTCCTTATTTGGAGAACTGCTGAATCACTTTCATTAGCTCCTCTATCTGCTCATCACCTGTACCTTCTTTAATTGAATTAGCTACGCACGTTTTCGTATGACGTTCAAGAAGCGTATAACCAACTTTTTTTAATGCTGCCTGAATCGCAGAAAGCTGAATGAGAATGTCTACACAATAGCGGTCTTCTCCGACCATTTTTTGAATTCCACGGATCTGGCCTTCAATGCGTTTTAAGCGGTTTTGAAGCTGCTGCTTTTCTTCTTCGGTTCTTGGTTCAGTGGGCTTCTTCTCCGGCTGTAGGGGAATGTTCAAGTCATCCATTCGAATCAACTCCTCTATATTTTCTTAAGTTCAATATACCCCCCTCAGGTATGAGTGTCAACTGAATGGTATCATAAAAAAAACCTACATCATGTAGGTTTTTTTCAGTCTCTTTCCAAAGGCAACGTCATACACCGGATACCTCCGCCCCCTTTTTCTAATTCGTCTACTTCGATTTCAATCAGCTTTTTCTTTTTAAGAAAAGAATGGTTTTTAAAGATTGATTTATTAGCTTTTGTACTGATTAACAGCGTCTCTGGATTAAGATTTAAAAAATTGATATCTGCCACGGTATGTTTAATCGCAGAAGTCCACTCCGTTTCAAAACCATGTCGCTTTAAAAACACCTCTGGCATTTCATAAGTAAACCCTTTTGCTGTTATAACTTGGATCGGTAAATAGTTCATATAACTTTTCCCAATAAAAAGTTTTCCTCCAACCACATTACAATTCATATCGAGGTGCATCGTATCTGGGCGACGGGGTAAATCAATGACACCAATTTCTGAAAAACCAGCCTTGAACAATTCACCCTGCAAAGCTTCTACACTTTCAATGCTTGTCCGAATGCCTACATTTATCAAAATAGCATCTTTATTCAGGATCATCACATCTCCATATTCGAGTGCCTTCAAATCATTATTTACTTCCAAACGAAAGGTCTTGTTATCAAACCATTGTTGAAATAACGTGTGACTTTGAAAATATTCAGGTCTCCTCATAGACGTCCCAGCTGCCCCAGGAAGCATAATTTGCCCAAACACACACGCAAGATCGCGAACGAAAATGCGATTAATTAATTTTTCATTTAATAAAAGTTCCTCTCGTGATAAATGAACGGAGTAATCAATCACATTTACTCCTTCTTCCTCCATCGCTTCAATCATTATTTGATGATTTTCTCTCGCCTTTTTTTGTCTCACTGCCTTTTCCCATTGCACATCTGTCGCTGTCTGTTGATCAGGTACATCTAAAATCGATGGAGAACAAACGATAACCGATTTTAATTGTCCGTATTCATTCCAACAATTTGGTTGGATGTTCATCTCACTAAACCCCTTTATATCCATGGTCTTCTTACTTTCTCCTCAACTAAAAAAATGATTCTACAATTTTATAAACACATAAACCTTGTCTTCGATCCTCAAACTAGACTGGAGGAGGGTGGTAGAATGGGTAAACCGACAGCTCAAGGAAAAAAATTAAGCTGGTGGCAGATGTCATGCGTTGGTGTTGGCTGCATCATAGGAACAGGCTATTTTCTTGGATCAAGCATCGTCATTGAAAAAGCAGGCTATCTCATTTTAGTAGCATATTCTTTAGCTGCGATTGGAACCTGGATCGTTTATGAGGCTCTTTCAAACCTAACAGCTAAGCACCCAACAAAAGGATCATTTCGCACATATGCGAAACAAGCTTTCGGTCCATGGGCTGGATTTAGCAATGGTTGGGTCTACTGGTCTTCTGAAATGCTTATCATGGGAAGCCAGTTAACGGCACTTGCGCTATTCGCTCAATTCTGGTTTCCAAGTACTCCTCTTTGGCTCAATGCCTCCGTATTTGCTTCGCTTGGGCTACTCATCATCTTTATAGGCGTCCAGCTCGTAGAAAAAATGGAGAACGTGTTTGGGATAATGAAAATTGCTGCCATCGTCATGTTTCTCGCAATCGGTGTCGCTGCCTTACTTGGATGGCTTGATCCTAAACAAGATCAGGTGGACGTTAAAGTGACGTCAAATGACTTCTTTTCAGGTCATTCAATGGGACTATGGGTTGCTCTAGTATATGCTTTCTATGCATTTGGTGGGATTGAAGTAATGGGATTGATGGCAAATGAGCTTGAAGATCCAAAAAACGCTCCTAAAGCTGGAAAAGTGATGCTGATCGTCTTAACCATTCTATATATTCTTTCGTTCATTGTTGTTTTAAAGCTTATTCCTATCAATAGTATTACCCCGAATGAAAGCCCGTTTTTAACAGCACTCACTCAATTTCATCTCCCATGGATCACTCACGTATTTAATGCGATTTTAATTATCGCTGGATTTTCAACAATGGTTGCTTCTCTCTATGCCGTTACAACCATGCTTGTAACACTAGCTGAAGAAAATGATGCACCTGCGATTTTCGCAAAAAAAAGCAGGAAAATTTCCCTTCCCGCCTTTGGTCTTACAACCCTAGTTGTCATACTTTCAATTGGTGTTGCTCTCTTATTACCTGAAAACATCTTTGAGTATTTAACAACTGCCGCTGGTTTAATGCTGTTATACAATTGGATGTTTATCCTTTTTTCTTATCGAAAATTAACTCAGACCACGTTCAAAGACAAGATAAAACTCGTCATTGGTATTCTTCTAATAAGTACAGCTGTTTCAGGAACGTTATTTGATCGCATTAGTAGAGCAGGTTTTTTTGTCAGTCTATGCTTTCTTCTACTCATTGCTTCGGCTACCTTTTTTAAAATGAAAAGGAAACAGCACTAAGAACGGATGCTCTTCCATTTTTGTTTCATCGCCATGAAAGGACATTTAGAAAGCGAAGAGTCATCATCTGATAAAAAATATTGTTCCCACTCATAGTTATCTTGCTGACCGTACCACTTCAAAGCGGGGTGGGCTGGAATCCCATCATAAGAAACCAAACGCTGCCGAATGGCTTTCTTAAGCTTTTGGCCAAAAGTGGTTTCCGAATTGATTTCATCAAAAACCCATCTTGGTTGAAACGCGATTAGAAAACAAGGAAAGTGACGACTTTGTCGAACAACATGAGCTGGGGTCGCACAGAAAGCAAAATACGGTTCTCCATTAAAGCAAAATTCCCATTTAGGATCATGAGGATCTTTAGGAATGTGCTCCGGCCACTCTTCTTTATCCAGTTCATGTACTCGGTTTAATAGTGACCAAAAGAGTGATTGATACTGCTCAACTTCAGCATTTTGTTGCTGTAATCTCCTTGAGTCAAAAAAAACGACAAGAGAGGCATATTTACCTGTATCCCTGGCTACTTTTCCGTAATCTTCTAACAAAGTAGCTAACTGAGCACATGCACTATCTGTTGTTGGATCATCCGCAAACCCGAAACGCAAATTATCTTGATAAAACCCCTGTTTTCCAGGAATACAAGGATAAGGTTTTTCACGGTTTCCTAACATTGCCTCAAGGTGAGTAAACGCAGTGTGCTTCCAACCTTCCACTTCTTCTTCGTGTTCATCAATCCATGATTTCGTATATAGTTCCAAATGGAATCCCTCCTTAACACGACACGCGTTATTTTATTAGGAGGGACAGAAAGTGGTGCCAGTCTATCCGATGAACAACTTGATCGCTTGTATTCCAAAATAAAAACCAAAAACGATTAATGTTATTCCAGATAGGATCGATATTCGTTTCAACATACTTGGATTCACCCATGCACGCGCACCTGCTGCTGCACTTGCCATGGTGAGATCCCATAGGGTGATGCCCAGAAAAATCCCTGTACTATAAAGCAACAGCTGCTTGCCATCAACCATGCTAGATGTTTGAGCTAGAATGGAGCCATAGATCCCAAGCCAGAATAAAATATTTAGCGGATTTGATATCGCAATAAAAAAACCTGTTTGAAAAGATTTACGATTTGAACCATTTCGGTTACTCGTTTCCTTGGATCCAATGGAATTAGCCTTAGCGATATTTTCAATGCCGGTATACGTTAAAACAAAAAAACCAAACAACCATAAAAATGTTTTCATAAATGGCGTATCAATAACTTGAGCGAGTCCAAAGTAAATCAGCATCATGAATACACCATCTGCTACCATCGCACCAAACCCTACCAACCACGCATTCATAAATCCAAATCGTATTCCCCTGTCGAGCTGCGCCGCATTAATCGGCCCCATTGGAGCTGAAAGTGATAGTCCTAAAAAGATGTAGCTAATAAAAATACTCATACGCCTCCACCCTTCGTCGTATTCGTATCATTGTATTCGGACATGCTTGTAAGTATTTAACTTTTGTTATTACATTGTTTTCCCTGATTACTTAAACTCTGGGAAACCAAAACAAGATTCCTGACCAGCCTTACTTTCTGAACGCTTGAATTCTTGATTCGGTTGCTCTTAAACTTCACAAAATGTCGTTCTTAGTACCCCTTGTTATTCTAATGCTATTTTCTTTACAATAAATGCTAGAATGCTAATTAAACACTGCTTCATTAGCATGGGCATTTACCCCTCAGGAGAATGTGTTTGTACAAAGTTAATAATTGTGCTAAAAAAATAGCAATGTAAAATGAAACTTATGTAATAATAGTCATGAAATTTCCTGCAAATGAAAAAACGTGTAAGCAGCTGTAATGCTTACACGTTTTTTTATTTTATTCAGCATAAAGTTTGAAGTTATTACGGTCTGTCACTACAATCCCCAATAAAGGTCTGAGGAGTGACGGCAGACGTAAAAGTTGTATTAAACGTTGAACCTGTTCCATTGTCAGCTGATACCGTCCACGTAGCAATCCCTCCAGTAAGAGAGATACTAATGAAAACATCAAATATTCCTGTTAACCCTGAAGTTCCACTTGCTAAAGCACTACCTTCAAGAGTTGCCTGGGTGTTACCGGTACAAGAGATGCGAATTCGACGACCTTGAGTGAGGTTAAATGTCGTTCCTCCTGAATCGAAAGAGACACTAAAGCTGTCTACAGCTGTATTACAGCTTGGTCCTGCAGTGTAACACTGTACAGCTGATACATTAATCGTACCAGCAAGTATAGAAGGAGGAACTCCTGGTCTTGTAAAAGTAGCAGTAGCTGGCGCACTTCCCCCTGCCACCCCAATTAAAAACTTACAAGGACAAGGAGGTTCAGGTATTGGACAATCGACTTCCACGCCGACATCTGCAGAAGCTGAGTTAGAACCTGATACGGCAGTAGCCATAATAACGACTGAGGTCAAAGAAGTGCCATCTGGAACCGTAATTGTTTGAGTGAAAAACCCACTTCCATTGGTAGTTGTGGGCGGAATTGAGAGACCGGCACTTGGATCCTCAACAAAGGTTACTGTCGCGCCAGAAACGCCCATGCCATTACAGACAAACGTACCTGAAATAGTCCCAGTACAAGCAACCACTGGAGATGGTGTAACGGTTAGACCTGTAATGGAACAGGTGTTAAGACAAACAACATTAACGGTAGCGTTCGTCGTTAAACTAAGACCAGGTGCTGACGCTGTAATCGTAACATTCGTAAGCGGAGTACCACTGGCAATGTTCAGACCTGTTGCGAAATCCCCTTCCGAATCTGTCATCACATTAGCCGGGTTAAACGTAACGGCACCGCTACTACTTGTTAGCGTAACAGGAACTCCATCAACTGGCTGACCGTTACAAGCAATTCTTCCTTCTACAAGGCCAGCACATGTGATTGGACTTGTTGAAGTAAAAAGGTCAATGGTACAAGTTTGAAGCGGACAAGAAACAATGGTTGAGACCGTTCTCGTTATAAGACTCTGTCCTACTGCTGCCTCTGCTGTAACAAGGAGCGTCGTCTCGTCAGTGTCAGCTGGAATGAAGACTGTAGTTGAATAATGACCGTTTTGATCTGTGACCACAGGATTTGGTGCAAAGCTTGCCAATCCTAAATTATCAGAAAGACTAACGGAAACACCTGGAATAGGAATTCCGTTACATGTAACTTCTCCAAGAATTGTATCCGTACAAATAATGACTGCTGGGACCGATACAGCTACAATACAGGTTTCTCCACCTGGAGGGAAAGAGATCGACAGTACATCTTTACAATCCAGCACTAAGGAATCCCCATTAGGAGATACTCCATAAACACATCGATCCTTCAGGCTTAGAAAAGTAAGGGGAACAGCGTTTCCACTCCTTAAGGTAACAATAATAAATGTTCCTGGAGTAATGTTTTTAAACCGCCTACAAAGACAGCTAAGACTTCTTTTCAACATTTAATTACTCCTTCTCTTCACTTTTACTCCTATAGTATGAGTTAGAAGAAAAAGGGGTTGTACCAATACCTATTTTTATATTTCTCCCATATATAAAGGCCCATTCCTCTAAGAGGAATGGGCCTTGCCTTTAAGAATGAATTGTCTTTACTCAACCGTTACAGATTTCGCAAGGTTTCTTGGCTTATCGACATCACATTCTCTGTGCAGCGCTGCATAATAAGCAAGCAGCTGGAGCGGCACAACAGAAGCAAGTGGCGTAAGGTGCTCATGCACTTCATCAAGGACAATGGTGTCGCCTTCTTCTTCAAGTCCTGCAAGAGAGATAATGCATGGGGATGCACCACGAGAAACAACTTCCTGTACATTGGAACGGATACTTCCATTCACATGCTTCTGAGTTGCTAGTGCAATAACAGGTGTGCCTTTCTCAATAAGCGCAATCGTACCGTGCTTCAACTCACCGCCAGCAAATCCTTCTGCTTGAATGTATGAGATCTCCTTAAGCTTAAGAGCTCCTTCAAGGCATACGTAGTAATCTACGCCGCGGCCAATAAAGAACGCATTACGTGTTACTGAAAGGAAGTTACGGGCAACTGTTTCAATCATTTCTTTTTGATCAATCATAGATTCCATTGCTGTAGCAACGATACCAAGTTCTTGAATTGGGTTGAAATCAAGCTTCATGCCTTTCGCCTGCGCTGTATCAACAGCAAGCAATGTTAGCACAGCCATTTGTGCCGTATAGGCTTTTGTTGAAGCAACCGCAATTTCTGGCCCTGCATGCGTGTGCAGTGTATAATCCGCTTCACGAGACAGTGTGGAACCAGGAACGTTGGTGATTGTAAGAGACTTAAACCCTTTTTTCTTCACATTCACAAGGACGCCACGGCTATCTGCCGTTTCACCACTTTGTGAAATAAAGATAAAGAGAGGATTCTCTGAAACAAGCGGCATATTGTATAAGAACTCACTTGCGATGTGCACTTCAACCGGCACTTCTGCAATGTTCTCAATTAATTGTTTCCCAACAAGACCCGCGTTGTAGCTTGTGCCACATGCAATAATATAAATCCGATCTGTTTCTCTCATCGCGTCACGAATATCTTCATCTAGCTTGATATTATCGTTGTCATCTTTGTACTTCGTAATAATGTTACGGATCGCAAGCGGCTGCTCGTCAATTTCTTTTAGCATGTAGTGAGGATAAGTTCCCTTTTCGATATCACTAGCGTCAATTTCAGCTGTGAAGGGCTCGCGCTCCATTACATTTCCATTCATATCTTTGATTGTGATTGAATCACGTTTCACAATCACTACCTCTTCATCCATAAGCTCGATGAATTTACTTGTTACTTGAAGCATAGCCATTGAGTCACTTGCTACTACGTTGAAATCATCGCCGATTCCTACTAGAAGCGGACTCTTATTCTTCGCTACGTATAGCGTTTCTGGATTATGATTGTCAATAAGTGCAAGTGCGTAAGAACCGTGAAGTTCATTCAATGTTTGATGAAAAGCATCTTCAACAGACATGTTTTTTTCCTCAACAAGACTTGCGATTAGTTGAACAACAATTTCCGTGTCTGTTGCACTTACAAAATCAACTTCGGATAAGAAGTCACGTTTGATTTGTTGATAGTTTTCAATTACTCCGTTATGAACAAGAGTGAAACGTTCAGTTGTGCTCTGATGTGGGTGAGCATTCACCTGACTTGGTTCACCGTGTGTTGCCCAACGTGTATGGCCGATGCCCGCTGTTGCTTCCACACTAGTATCCACCTTTTTTCTTAGATCGGCAATGCGACCTTTCTCTTTAAAAAGGTGAAGACCACCGTCGTTAAGAAGCGCAATACCCGCTGAGTCATACCCTCGGTATTCAAGCTTCTCCAGACCTCGTAATAGAATTTCTTTAGCGTCTTGATTTCCAATATATCCAACAATACCGCACATGTAAAAGTCCTCCTTCAATTGAAGGAGCAGGCGTACATCGGGGCAGACCTGCCCCTTCTTTTCCGATTAATATCTATTATGTCACCATAGTTTTGCTTTTGTTCAGAAAGTCACCTCTCTGTTTTTCACAAAACCATTCGATTGTGGTGAAGCAATCGAGAGGTATCCGCCGATGATCGATAAACCTCTTCCTCGTCAACTGTTTTCTTCCGTTCGAAAAACAGTCCAGGCGCTTTTTTTTCAAAGTAACCTAACTTCCCTCTCTTTCCCTTCTTGAATAAAAACCAAACATACTTCTATATTATATCAACTGTAAAAAGATGGTCAATTCTTTTTTTCTTAGAATAAGTCGCTCTTATTCTCGATAGCTCTATTTTGCCTCATCTTAACAGAAAAAAATTCTCTATATAAAAAAGTATGCACATGCAGCTATTTTGTGCTGCACATGCATACCATTCGTACAAAATCTTTATTTTTGTCAATTACGCACCAAGTTCTTCTTTCACCATGGAAACAACGCGATTAACGTACTCATCACAAAGCTCTTTCGTAGGAGCTTCTGCCATTACTCGTACAAGCGGCTCTGTTCCAGATGGACGAACTAGAATACGACCCTCACCGTTCATATCGCTTTCTACTTGTTGAATGGTTTCTTGAATGCGATCATTCGAATCCACTTTGTTTTTATCGGTCACCTTTACGTTCACAAGAGATTGAGGATATTTTTTCATTTCCCCAGCAAGCTCCGATAATGGTTTGTTTGTTACTTGCATAATGTTAGCAAGCTGAAGCGCTGACAGCATACCGTCACCTGTCGTAATATGATCAAGGAAAATAATGTGCCCAGACTGCTCTCCCCCAAGGTTGTAGCCTTCTTTACGCATTTCTTCCATTACATAACGATCGCCTACTTTTGTTTGCAGCGACGTAACGCCCGATTCTTCCATCCCTTTATGGAAACCAAGATTACTCATGACAGTTGAAACAACCGTATCATGACGCAAGCGCTTTTGATCTTTCATAAATTTAGCACAAATGAACATAATCTGATCGCCATCAACAATCTCACCTTTTTCATCAACAGCGATAAGACGATCACCATCACCATCAAAAGCAAAGCCAACGTTAGCATTCTTTTCTTTCACAAATTCAGCGAGCGTCTCTGGGTGAGTCGATCCAACACCGTCATTAATGTTCGTACCTGTTGGGTTCGTACCGATCGTAGAAATGTCTGCTTCAAGATCAGCGAATAAGTGTGCTGCAAGAGATGATGTAGCACCGTGTGCACAGTCAAGCGCAATATGAAGACCAGAAAAATCTTCGTCCACTGTTTGCTTCAAATATTGAAGATATTTCTGGCAACCTTCGAAATAGTCACTTACAATACCAAGGTCAGCACCCGTAGGACGTGGAACATGATCTTCGTCGCTATCAATTAGCGCTTCAATCTCGGCTTCCTGTGCATCCAATAACTTAAATCCATCCGGCCCAAAAAATTTAATCCCATTGTCACCAACTGGATTATGAGAAGCAGAGATCATCACACCTGCTTGTGCGCTAAGGGCTTTCGTTAAATGAGCAACACCAGGTGTTGAAATCACACCAAGACGCATGACTTCTGCTCCAATTGACAGAAGACCAGCAACTAAAGCTCCTTCAAGCATGTATCCCGAAATACGCGTATCGCGTCCAATTAGAATTTTTGGTTTTTCCGCATCTTTCGTTAAAACATGACCACCAAAACGGCCTAATTTAAATGCAAGTTCTGGGGTAAGCTCAGTATTCGCTATCCCTCTTACACCGTCAGTACCAAAATATTTACCCATCGTTTTACTCTCTCCTTTATTATGACGCAGTTCCCATTATTTAGGACGAACTATTCTCTATTTTGAGCTTAATCTTTTTATCTGAACCTGACCAGCGTACATAAGATGGTCCGTTCCATTGTAATTCAAGTTCATGCTCTCCTTCAGATAGGCCGCTTGCATCAATATAAGCTTGAAAATCCCCATTCTGAATCGTATCAAGCACACTCGATACACCGTAAAGTGTCATATTTGTTGAACCTTGCTCCGGTTCTGAGATATTCGCCGCTAAACCTTCAGATATTCCGGTAACTTTAATCGGTACATCTTCAAATGCTTTTTCGTCCTCTTTACCGACTGTAATCTTTGCTTTTACTGTCTCAGGATCTACTTTCTTCATTCCATCGGGCACCGGCACATCAAGTTCAATGGTTGTATCCTTCGTAATTTCTGATAAATCTAGCGGAATACCATCAAGAAATTCTAACTTTCCAAGTTCCTCTTCTGGACCAAAGACAGATACCTCTTTTGGTTCAAGTTCAATCGACGAGATGCTGGTGCCTTCAGGAAGCTTGCCTGTTTGATCAAGCTTAATTGGCACCTTCTTAAAAGGGGCTGTAACTGGTACCTTTACATCCACTACGGCAGGGTCAATCGATAGCCCCTGTATTTCTTCCATATTCGCATCGTACACATTTAGTGTAATTCTTTCGTTTACTTCTTCTTTTGCGTCGCTAACATTCACGTATCCTCTAACGAAGGCAACTTGTTCAAGCTTGGAACTAGCACCTGTCACGGTAACGGTTTTTGGAGAAACAATTGGTTCTTCTGTTGAATAGCCTTCAGGTAGCTCTTCTGCTTTCAATAAATTGATTCCAGCTTGGAACGTGTTTGATTTTTTCTCTTCGATCGTGACAGACACCCGAACAGGATCAATCGTCACATCCACGTTTTCTGGGAAATCTCTATGCTTTACTGTCACAAGATGCTGACCGGGAGTGAGGTTTCGTAAATCCACATAAATTTCTTTGTTTGTTAGCTTTGATAGCATTAAGCCATCTGTCCGACCTTCAACCAGAACATCTACAGTTTCAGGTAAATCAGATACGACCACGTTCTCCTCATCATAAAGTACTTCGAGCTCCATATTTGGAATACGTTCTGATTCAGACTGTGGCTGAAGAACGTCGTTCGTGTTTGACGTTGAGGCATCAGGCATGGCAACAATCGTATAAAGCATAAGAGCGAGAAGAAAAGAGATGATTTTGACAAACCAGTTACTCGTCAATAATTTATCCATTACTTTTTCCCCCTCCAATTACTGAAACGGTTGGAAGACTCGGTTTTTGATACGGACGGGTTTAATTCTGCATTCAGCAGATCACGCAAAGCCTCTTCTGATAAATTTCGATGTAACTCTCCATTCTTTGTTAGGGAGATACTACCCGTTTCTTCAGAAACAACAAGTGTTAAGCTATCTGTAACTTCACTTATACCTAGTGCTGCCCTATGCCTCGTTCCAAGCTCCTTAGAAATAAAAGGGCTTTCTGATAAGGGCAAATAGCAGGCGGCAGCTAGAATTTCATCTTTTTTCAAAATTACTGCACCATCATGAAGAGGGGTATTAGGAATAAAAATGTTAATTAAAAGCTCCGAAGTCAGTTTAGCATTCATAGGAATTCCTGTCTCTACATAATCGTTCAGTCCAGTTTCACGCTCAATTGAGAGCAAAGCACCGATTCTTCGCTTGGCCATGTAGGATGAGGACTTAATGATCGCTTCAACCATTTTATTTGTTTCTTCCTCTTCTACTGCCGAACGAGCAAACAGCCGACCACGTCCCAATTGTTCAAGTGCCCTTCGAAGCTCTGGTTGGAAAATAATAATAATGGCAAGAAGTCCATAGAGCACGACTCGTTCCAAAATCCAATGCAACGTATTTAGTTCGAAAAAGCTACTTAAAAACCAGGCTGCAATAATGACGGTTATTCCCTTTAGAAGCTGAACGGCCTTCGTGCCGCGAATAAGCATAATAATTTTATATATCACATACGTAACGAGTAAAATATCAATAATCTCAGTTATGTAATCAAGTACATTTACATTTCCGACAGGCAGCACGGCTCTTCCTCCAAACATATTGTATTTAGCCTGAAGTTCACTTCAAATGCATCGCTAAAATACATTTGTAACTTTTTAATTATATCATATTTTTGACAACTTCAAAAAAGCAACTACCTACTAACTAAATCGCTCTCCTTGATTGATTGTTCAATAAGGATGCAATATACGTTCGAAAGAATGACATCCATAAAAAAAGTAAATCGCCTATTAGACGATTTACTTTTTTTCTTCTTCACTAGAAAAAAGATTACCCACATCATGTAAAAGGTTTTTAATTTGATACCAAGTCCAGTCTAGAATATGGTCGACTTCTTCAATCTCACCGGTTACCTGTCCTGCAGATGCCATGTACTGTTCTCCGTTAATGACAAGCACATCCCCTTTAACTTGACCTTCTATTTCAAGGTTGCGATTTTTTACTGTTAAATCGCCCTCAACCACTTCACCTTCAGGCACAATAACTGTATTTGTATCCTGCTCAAATCTTAAATTCCCAGAAAGAGCAGACAATTGATCCTCGCTCGTCCACGATGAATAAACGGATCCTGCCATCAAAACAAGGAATAGGACAGCAGCAGTTACAAATGGATGTGATTTCATCCAGCGTTTCATCCAAACAGTACGCTTTTCCTGAGGTAGCTGCTCCATTACCTTTGATGTAAAACCATCGGGCGCCTTCATAGAAGGCGAGCTGAGGAGAAACGATTCCGTTTTTTTCAATTCTTCATAATGCTCTTTGCAATCATCACATGTTTGCAAGTGATCAAATAGCTCGCGACGTTGTTCATTCGTGGCTTCTTCATCAAGTACTTCATGCATGAGCACAATTATTTCTGCAGGGCATTTCATAGCTTCTCCCCCTTTCTCACTGCTCCCGAAGTTTCTTCCTAAGTGTTTCTCTCCCGCGATGAATACGGGTTTTGACTGTACCTACTGGCAAATCGAGAATTTCACTAATCTCCTTGAGCGATAGTTCTTGGATATACTTTAACGTTATAGCACTTCGATATTTAGCTGGCAAGCTTAAAATTGCCTGATGGATCCCTTCTTGCGCTTCCAAAGACACCACTTCTTCTTCAGGTAACGGTTCGTCTGTTGAAATTTGAGAATACATCGTTAACCCTTCTGTACCTGATACTTCCGCATCAAGGTAATAATCCGGTTTCTTTTTACGCATTCGATCAATAGATAAGTTTGTGGCGATCCGGTATAACCAGGTAGAAAATTTCCGGTCGATCTGATAGCGATCTATATTCGTATAAGCACGAATAAACGCCTCCTGAGCCACATCCTCAGCCTCCTGCCTGTTTCCTAGCATTCGATAGGTGAGAGCAAAGACTCGATCCTTATAGAGCTCTACCAACTCTCCAAATGCATTATGATCCCCTTTTCTTACTTTTAGTACGATTCGCTTTACTATCGCGTCCATATTTTCTCAACCCCCGCTGATTCCTGCGGCTATTATAGTTACGTATCAGGAAAAACAAAGTTTCATTATTTCAAAAAAAAAAATCATATGATCCTTTCTTATTCTATCACGTTTGAATTGGTCTTTATAACGGAAATACATAATTTTCTAGCAAAAACGGTTTATCTTTTTAGCAATTTGGGTAATAAGGGTATAAATTATTGAAAGGGTGGTTCGACTCATGGAAAGGGTGAATCGAAAGATAAGCTTTCAAATCGGATCGGAAAAAGACCTTTTATTAAAAGAAATTGAAGCTTCACGTAATAAAATGAATTTGTTAGCACGAAACAAGCCACTTAGCTCTAATGAAATTATAGAAATTAGCACTTATCTTGATTACCTTTTAAACGAATACGATCAGCGTCGAAATAAAAAAACCGCTGCTTTCTAAGGAAGAAAGCAGCGGTTTTCTATGTTATTTTAATTTTTCTCCGAATAAAGACCCCATTAATGCAACAGCCACTGTAGCCGTTTTATTTTTTTCATCCAAAATAGGGTTCACTTCAACGAATTCTGCTGATGTTAGAATATTCGCTTCTGCAAGCATTTCCATCGCAAGGTGGCTCTCACGATAGCTGATGCCTCCAAGCACTGGCGTTCCTACTCCAGGTGCATCGTGTGGATCAAGTCCATCCAGATCAAGACTTAAATGCACACCATCTGCACCCTTCGATACATACTCAATCGCTTCTTCCATTACTTTTGTCATACCCATTCGATCAATTTCATGCATTGTATAAACTTTAATGCCCTTTTCTTTAATAAGTTCTCGCTCTCCTTCATCAAGTGAACGAGCTCCGATAATCACAATATTCTCAGGCTTAATCTTAGGAGAATATCCTGAAATTCCAGTTAAAGAATCATCGCCAATTCCCAGACTTACAGCAAGTGGCATACCGTGTATATTTCCAGATGGTGACGTTTCTGAGTTGTTTAAATCTCCATGGGCGTCATACCAGATAACCCCTAAATTATCGTAATTACGCGCAACTCCCGCAAGAGTTCCGATTGCAATACTATGATCTCCACCAAACACTAACGGAAAACGCTTTCGATTTACGACATCATTAACAACGTTAGAAAGCTTCTCACTAGCATCAGCCACTTCTTTTAAGTTCTTCAGCTGATGATCTTGATCCTCAGGTCGCTTCTCTGGTCTACCAATTTCAATATCTCCAAGATCTTCAATATCATAATTCAATTTTGTTAACCGTTCGACTATGCCTGCATATCGAATGGCACTTGGTCCCATATCGACACCGCGTCTCATTTGCCCAAGATCCATTGGTACACCGATAATTGAAAGTTCATGGTTCATTATGTAGTCCTCCTCGTATCCTAGTCTAGCTCTATTTTACCCAGATCTCGACAAATGACTCAACCGGACATAAAACACGAATAAATATTCATACAATTACGGAAATTGGACCTTTTTACGGATAAATATAAGTGAAAGAATAAATAACTGTAAGGAGATGATGTAAAAATTAAACTTGAAGGTAACAGGAAAACTTGGAATAGAGCGAAATAGAGGATGTGGAGCATTTTAAACATAAAAAAAACCCTAAACATGGTTTAAGGAAATTGGTGGAGCCTAGCGGGATCGAACCGCTGACCTCCTGCGTGCAAGGCAGGCGCTCTCCCAGCTGAGCTAAGGCCCCATTTGGAGCGGGTGATGGGGATCGAACCCACGACATCAGCTTGGAAGGCTGAGGTTTTACCACTAAACTACACCCGCATATAAAGTTTGGAGCGGAAGACGGGATTCGAACCCGCGACCCCCACCTTGGCAAGGTGATGTTCTACCACTGAACTACTTCCGCATATGGTGAGCCATGAAGGACTCGAACCTTCGACCCTCTGATTAAAAGTCAGATGCTCTACCAACTGAGCTAATGGCTCTTACTGGTGGAGGGGGACGGATTCGAACCGCCGAACCCTGAGGGAGCGGATTTACAGTCCGCCGCGTTTAGCCACTTCGCTACCCCTCCACAAGTGAGAAAAAATGGTGCCGGCCAGAGGACTTGAACCCCCAACCTACTGATTACAAGTCAGTTGCTCTACCAATTGAGCTAGGCCGGCGAAGAATTTTAAGAAAATCAATCTAACTTACAAATAAAAAACAGTGCACTCGATTGAGTACTCCTGAAAGTAAGTTAATTATTATTAGAAAAATGGTGGAGGATGACGGGCTCGAACCGCCGACCCTCTGCTTGTAAGGCAGATGCTCTCCCAGCTGAGCTAATCCTCCACAGAGTAAAAAATGATATTGGTGACCCGTACGGGATTCGAACCCGTGTTACCGCCGTGAAAGGGCGGTGTCTTAACCGCTTGACCAACGGGCCATGTCCTGGAGCTTCCAACCGGATTCGAACCGATGACCCCTTCCTTACCATGGAAGTGCTCTACCTGCTGAGCTATGGAAGCATAATGGCTCCACAGGTAGGATTCGAACCTACGACCGATCGGTTAACAGCCGATTGCTCTACCACTGAGCTACTGTGGAATATTGGTCAGCCTGGCAACGTCCTACTCTTGCAGGGGGAGATCCCCCAACTACCATCGGCGCTGAAGAGCTTAACTTCCGTGTTCGGCATGGGAACGGGTGTGGCCTCTTCGCCATCATTACCAGACTAATCAATGGTTGATCCACTAGAAAGTGTTTAACCAAGGACAAGATATATCTTACAATATTTCTTTGTAAAAATCAAGAAAAATTTTATTCCTTGAAAACTAGATAGCACGCACAACGTATTCCAATAACAATGTCTAGTTCCGCAGGCTACATTCTTGCCCATTTCACTTCAGGCGAAAAACGCCTTACGTTCAAGAGCTCCAATGGTCTACGAATGTGACCAAGCCTGCTTTACTTTTCGTTTTAGGTTAAGCCCTCGATCGATTAGTATTCGTCAGCTCCACGTGTTGCCACGCTTCCACCCCGAACCTATCTACCTCATCATCTCTAAGGGATCTTACCAGCTTAATGCTGTGGGAAATCTCATCTCGAGGGGGGCTTCATGCTTAGATGCTTTCAGCACTTATCCCTTCCACACGTAGCTACCCAGCTATGCTCCTGGCGGAACAACTGGTACACCAGCGGTGTGTCCATCCCGGTCCTCTCGTACTAAGGACAGCTCCTCTCAAATTTCCTGCGCCCGCGACGGATAGGGACCGAACTGTCTCACGACGTTCTGAACCCAGCTCGCGTACCGCTTTAATGGGCGAACAGCCCAACCCTTGGGACCTACTTCAGCCCCAGGATGCGATGAGCCGACATCGAGGTGCCAAACCTCCCCGTCGATGTGGACTCTTGGGGGAGATAAGCCTGTTATCCCCAGGGTAGCTTTTATCCGTTGAGCGATGGCCCTTCCATGCGGAACCACCGGATCACTAAGCCCGACTTTCGTCCCTGCTCGACTTGTAGGTCTCGCAGTCAAGCTCCCTTGTGCCTTTACACTCTGCGAATGATTTCCAACCATTCTGAGGGAACCTTTGGGCGCCTCCGTTACACTTTAGGAGGCGACCGCCCCAGTCAAACTGCCCACCTGACACTGTCTCCGCACCGGATCACGGTGCTGGGTTAGAATGTCAGTACAGCCAGGGTAGTATCCCACCGACGCCTCCATCGAACCTGGCGGTCCGACTTCTATGGCTCCTACCTATCCTGTACAAGCTGTACCAAAATCCAATATCAGGCTACAGTAAAGCTCCATGGGGTCTTTCCGTCCTGTCGCGGGTAACCTGCATCTTCACAGGTACTATAATTTCACCGGGTCTCTCGTTGAGACAGTATCCAAGTCGTTGCACCTTTCGTGCGGGTCGGAACTTACCCGACAAGGAATTTCGCTACCTTAGGACCGTTATAGTTACGGCCGCCGTTTACTGGGGCTTCGATTCAGAGCTTCTCCCGTAAGGGATAACCCCTCCTCTTAACCTTCCAGCACCGGGCAGGTGTCAGCCCCTATACTTCGCCTTACGGCTTTGCAGAGACCTGTGTTTTTGCTAAACAGTCGCTTGGATCTTTTCACTGCGGCTCCCCTGGGCTATAAACCCGAGGAAGCACCCCTTCTCCCGAAGTTACGGGGTCATTTTGCCGAGTTCCTTAACGAGAGTTCTCCCGATCGTCTTAGGATTCTCTCCTCGCCTACCTGTGTCGGTTTGCGGTACGGGCACCTCTTTCCTCACTAGAGGCTTTTCTTGGCAGCGTAGAATCAAGGACTTCGGTACTAAATTTCCCTCGCCATCACGACTCAGCCTTCACGGTGAACGGATTTACCTATTCACCAGCCTAATCGCTTGGACGCGCATTTCCAGCAGCGCGCTCTCCCTATCTTTCTGCGTCCCCCCGTCGTTCAAACGGAAAGGAGGTGGTACAGGAATATCAACCTGTTATCCATCGCCTACGCCTTTCGGCCTCGGCTTAGGTCCCGACTAACCCTGAGCGGACGAGCCTTCCTCAGGAAACCTTGGGCTTTCGACGGACAAGATTCTCACTTGTCTTTCGCTACTCATACCGGCATTCTCACTTCTAAGCGCTCCACCAGTCCTTTCGGTCTGACTTCACAGCCCTTAGAACGCTCTCCTACCATTGTCGTAAGACAATCCACAGCTTCGGTGATACGTTTAGCCCCGGTACATTTTCGGCGCAGCGTCACTCGACCAGTGAGCTATTACGCACTCTTTAAATGATGGCTGCTTCTAAGCCAACATCCTGGTTGTCTAAGCAACGCCACATCCTTTTCCACTTAACGTATACTTTGGGACCTTAGCTGGTGGTCTGGGCTGTTTCCCTCTCGACTACGGATCTTATCACTCGCAGTCTGACTCCCGCGGATAAATCGTTGGCATTCGGAGTTTGACTGGATTCGGTAATCCGGTAAGGACCCCTAGTCCAATCAGTGCTCTACCTCCAAGATTCTTGCCGCGAGGCTAGCCCTAAAGCTATTTCGGAGAGAACCAGCTATCTCCAGGTTCGATTGGCATTTCACCGCTACCCACACCTCATCCCCGCATTTTTCAACATGCGTGGGTTCGGGCCTCCATTCAGTGTTACCTGAACTTCACCCTGGACATGGGTAGATCACCTGGTTTCGGGTCTACGACCACGTACTATTTCGCCCTATTCAGACTCGCTTTCGCTGCGGCTCCGCCTTATCAGCTTAACCTTGCACGGGATCGTAACTCGCCGGTTCATTCTACAAAAGGCACGCTGTCACCCATTAACGGGCTCCAACTAGTTGTAGGCACACGGTTTCAGGTTCTCTTTCACTCCCCTTCCGGGGTGCTTTTCACCTTTCCCTCACGGTACTGGTTCACTATCGGTCACTAGAGAGTATTTAGCCTTGGGAGATGGTCCTCCCAGATTCCGACGGGGTTTCACGTGTCCCGCCGTACTCAGGATCCGTCTCGGAGGGCAGCGGATTTTGACTACAGGATTGTTACCTTCTCTGATGGACCTTTCCAGGTCGCTTCGTCTATCCGTGCCTTTGTAACTCCAAAGAGACGTCCTACAACCCCAGAGGGCAAGCCCTCTGGTTTGGGCTGATTCCGTTTCGCTCGCCGCTACTCAGGAAATCGCATTTGCTTTCTCTTCCTCCGGGTAATGAGATGTTTCAGTTCCCCGGGTCTGCCTTCCATTCCCTATGTATTCAGAAATGGATACCATCCTATTAAAGATGGTGGGTTCCCCCATTCGGAAATCTCCGGATCAAAGCGTACTTACAGCTCCCCGAAGCATATCGGTGTTCGTCCCGTCCTTCTTAGGCTTCTAGTGCCAAGGCATCCACCGTGCGCCCTTAGTAGCTTAACCTTCGATTTGTTAGGCATTGCTGCCATAACGCATCAGTTATTACTAAGTTCTTGCATAAAAATAATTATTGGATGTCGTTGTTTATGCTATCTAGTTTTCAAGGAACAAGGCTCCTACTTGAATCCACTTCTATGCTGCCTTGCACCGAGGAAGCCAACATCGTTAGCGTTACTCGAAGACGCAGGTGCACATCTATTTCATCATATAAGCCACATTTTGAAAGAATACAATCATTCTTTCAAAACTAAACGAAACGCTCATGTAAGGTTGGTAACGTAAGTTACCTTCGTAATTCTCCATAGAAAGGAGGTGATCCAGCCGCACCTTCCGATACGGCTACCTTGTTACGACTTCACCCCAATCATTTGTCCCACCTTCGGCGGCTGGCTCCATAAAGGTTACCCCACCGACTTCGGGTGTTACAAACTCTCGTGGTGTGACGGGCGGTGTGTACAAGGCCCGGGAACGTATTCACCGCGGCATGCTGATCCGCGATTACTAGCAATTCCGGCTTCATGCAGGCGAGTTGCAGCCTGCAATCCGAACTGAGAACGGCTTTATGGGATTTGCTTCACCTCGCGGTGTTGCTGCCCTTTGTACCGTCCATTGTAGCACGTGTGTAGCCCAGGTCATAAGGGGCATGATGATTTGACGTCATCCCCACCTTCCTCCGGTTTGTCACCGGCAGTCACCTTAGAGTGCCCAACTAAATGCTGGCAACTAAGATCAAGGGTTGCGCTCGTTGCGGGACTTAACCCAACATCTCACGACACGAGCTGACGACAACCATGCACCACCTGTCACTCTGTCCCCCGAAGGGGAACGTCCTGTCTCCAGGATTGTCAGAGGATGTCAAGACCTGGTAAGGTTCTTCGCGTTGCTTCGAATTAAACCACATGCTCCACTGCTTGTGCGGGCCCCCGTCAATTCCTTTGAGTTTCAACCTTGCGGTCGTACTCCCCAGGCGGAGTGCTTAATGTGTTAACTTCAGCACTGAGGGTGGAACCCCCCAACACCTAGCACTCATCGTTTACGGCGTGGACTACCAGGGTATCTAATCCTGTTTGCTCCCCACGCTTTCGCGCCTCAGCGTCAGTTACAGACCAGAGAGCCGCCTTCGCCACTGGTGTTCCTCCACATATCTACGCATTTCACCGCTACACGTGGAATTCCACTCTCCTCTTCTGCACTCAAGTCCTCCAGTTTCCAATGACCCTCCACGGTTGAGCCGTGGGCTTTCACATCAGACTTAAAAGACCGCCTGCGCGCGCTTTACGCCCAATAATTCCGGACAACGCTTGCCACCTACGTATTACCGCGGCTGCTGGCACGTAGTTAGCCGTGGCTTTCTGGTTAGGTACCGTCAAGGTACCGCCCTATTCGAACGGTACTTGTTCTTCCCTAACAACAGAGCTTTACGACCCGAAGGCCTTCGTCACTCACGCGGCGTTGCTCCGTCAGACTTTCGTCCATTGCGGAAGATTCCCTACTGCTGCCTCCCGTAGGAGTCTGGGCCGTGTCTCAGTCCCAGTGTGGCCGATCACCCTCTCAGGTCGGCTACGCATCGTCGCCTTGGTAAGCCATTACCTTACCAACTAGCTAATGCGCCGCGGGCCCATCCTGCAGTGTTAGCTCAGAAAGCCAACTTTCAACATTGCACCATGCGGTGCGATGTATTACCCGGTATTAGCTCCGGTTTCCCGGAGTTATCCCAGTCTGCAGGGCAGGTTGCCCACGTGTTACTCACCCGTCCGCCGCTAAGATCAGGGAGCAAGCTCCCATCTCTTCGCTCGACTTGCATGTATTAGGCACGCCGCCAGCGTTCGTCCTGAGCCAGGATCAAACTCTCCGATAGAAAGCTTAATCTAGCTTTTAAAACATTTTTTTGTTTCCGTAGAAACAACTACTTACATGGCGTTTCGTTCAGTTTTCAAAGAGCAATTCGTTTCTTTCAATGTCGTTTTCAGCGACTTTATTAATGTAACACATTAACTTAGTTGGCGTCAACAACTTTTTGAAATTGTTTTTTTGTGTCAACCGTGTTGTTGCGGCGACCTATATAAATATACAGGTAGTTTCTCTATTTGACAAGAGGTAATTTAAATTAATTTGAACTTTTTTTCAAAATGCGCACGTACTTCGCTATTTCAGCTTGTGTAGCGGTTCTTTTATAGATACCTAATAGAAGCTGATAGCGTTCTTCCATCGCTCTTTTAATTAAACCATCAATCCGACTGTTATCCAAATCTAACAGTAGCTCTTCCATTTCTCGCTTTAGCAAATACTCTATTTCTTTCATTTCTTTAAAGTTAACTAAAAAGCCCATCATCTAAAACCACTCCTTCCTCACACCAGTATGACCAGGTAATTTGTAGTTTATGTGTATCCTTAACAGTTTGTACATAGTTAAGAAACTTTTCGCATATGAATGGGACAAAGGGGGTGCATCATGAAGTTTTTTTGGATTTGGAATGGAATTAGAATTAAACAAGGCCTTATTATTGTAGCGGCTGCTTTCTTTGCTGCCATTATTCTTTTTGTCGAAGGTGGAGACCTCGCTGTATTTACAAATAATGATGTTCCGCTCGCCGTGGATCAGGTAAAGAGCGATGATAAACGCCTTGCCTTAACTTTTGACATTAGTTGGGGCGAAACAAAAGCAATCCCGATACTTGAAGAATTAAAACAACACAATGTTAAAGCTTCTTTTTTTATTTCTGGTGCTTGGGCGGAGCGTCATCCTGAAGTAGTCGAACAAATAGCAAAAGACGGCCACGAAATTGGTAACCTTGGTTATCGGTACGAAAACTACACAACCATGAAAGATGAGGAGATCAAGAAGGATATCATTCGTTCGAGCGAAGCTATAAAAAAAGTAACCGATGAAGAACCACAATTGCTAAGACCACCTAACGGAAACTTTGATAAGCGTGTTCTCACGATTTCAGACAAATTTAACTATACCCTTATTCACTGGAGTCTTGATTCTGAAGATTGGAAAAACCCAGGAGTAGAGAACATTGTGGAAAATGTAACGAAAGAGATCGACCCAGGTGAAATTATTCTTATGCATGCATCCGATTCAGCAAAACAGACGGCAGAAGCTCTTCCAGAAGTGATTGCTGTCTTAAAGAAGAAAGGCTATTCTTTCGCAACGGTGAGTGAACTTGTTTCTAACGCCAACGTCGATAGTAAAGAAGTAAAATAAGCCGCTTTCCAATTGGAAAGCGGCTTCCGTTTATGCGTCTTTTTGAATTAAACGATGAAGTGTGAGCAATTGCCAGACATTACTTACTAAGAGAGGGATCAAAATAAGCCAGAGCCACTTTGGATCATTGCTTTGTAGTCCTGGAATCCATTCGAGGATGGTAACAACGACAATAAAGAAAAGAGCTGGGATAAACGCCTGCTTATTCGTTTCTTTTTGCTTCACATATGCCGTAAC
Source organism: Bacillus sp. Cs-700 (assembly GCF_011082085.1). Lineage (NCBI taxonomy): Bacteria > Bacillati > Bacillota > Bacilli > Caryophanales > Bacillaceae > Bacillus > Bacillus sp. Cs-700. The sequence continues at coordinate 2,837,328 of NZ_CP041063.1, read as the reverse complement.
AAGTCCGACAGCCAAAAGAAATAACGCAATGAGTATGTAGCTAATCACGCTTTCTCCCTCTTCTGCAAAGACCTCATAGCGGAAATAGACTAAATCAAATAAAGCTACTGCAATCAACACTACCTGGATAGTATTCCAGAGTTTGACTGATTTGAAAATACCAAGACCAAATCGGTGAATCGTTAAATACGCAAAAAAACCCATCTGACTAATCAAACTAAAGATGCTTGATACTCCTAATAACCAAAGTATGACGATTAGGAACGATAATATTTCTCCATTTTTCAGATCTGCCCAGTACTGTGACCAGTCTAAAACAAGACCTGTAAGCATACCAGCTGTTGATCCAATCAGAAGGGTTGTAAAAAATAAATAAACAAGATTTCTTGTTTTCAAAATCAAACCCCCGTGAACGTTAATGGTGCTTCTATGTTGAATTGTACCAATGCCACTTTTAAATTGCCACCCTTCCTTTATTCACCGGGTATAAATTCACAGTTTCGCCTAATATTAAGAATAAGATTTTGAGAAAGGAGCGCATCTATATGTATCAGCGTTTCAAACTACTCACACTATGCTTCGTTATTCTTCTGATTGCAGGATGTGCCACAGGTTCTGCTGAAGGATCTCAAGCCAATTATGAAGAAACAAAGAAAATGCTTGTCGACCTTCTGAAGTCGGACGAAGGCAAGAAAGCCATTCAAGAAGTACTGTCAGATGCAGAAATAAAGAAACAACTTGTTATGGAACAACCATTTGTGAAAGAAACCATACAAAAGGTGCTTACAACTGAAGAAGGAAAAGCATACTGGCAAGAAATGTTGAAAGACCCTACTTTCGTTGAAAACTTTGCTAAAAACATTCAGGAAGAAAATAAGGAATTGTTCAAATCCCTAATGGATGATCCTGACTTTCAGGAAAAGATGATGGATCTGTTACAAGATCCAGTCATGGAAAAGCACTATTTACAACTCCTTGAAAGCAACCAGTCTCGCCAACAAATCAAAGACTTGATTTCCGAAACTTTTGAAAGCCCATTATTCCAAGCTAAGATTCAGGAGATGCTTACAGGAATTACGTCAGAGCAACTGAAATCTTCCGGTGGTGGTAAGGAAGAAGGTAAAGGTAATTCTGATTCAAAGAATGGAGAAAGCTCAAATTCTGGACAGGAATAGCCAAACGAAAGGAAAGGACATGCCTCAAGGCACGTCCTTTCCTTTTATTCTGCAGTTCTTTTGATAATCTCATTAGCAATTTGGAGGTACTGCATGCCAATCGGATGTTCTTCTTGGTAAACAGAAGGAGCAAATTCAGCTTCATCGAAGTCTGGTTGCCCGAGAGGAAGTCTGCCAAGAATATCAGTAGATAATTCTGAAGCTAACTTATCTCCGCCACCCTGACCAAATACATACTCTCTCTCACCAGTGACTTTGCTTTCAAAATAAGACATGTTTTCCACGACGCCAAGAACTTCATGTTTCGTCTTAAGCGCCATTGCACCCGCTCGAGCCGCAACGAAAGCAGCCGTTGCATGCGGTGTTGTTACAATGATCTCTTTTGAAGCAGGAAGCATCGTATGAACATCCAGCGCCACATCACCTGTTCCTGGTGGTAAATCAAGTAGAAGGTAATCTAATTCTCCCCAGTCAACTTCACTAAAGAAGTTATTTAGCATTTTCCCAAGCATCGGCCCGCGCCAGATAACAGGAGCATTATCTTCTACAAAGAAGGCCATCGACATGACTTTAACGCCAAAACGCTCAACGGGATAGATTTTTTCATTTTCTACTTTTGGTCTCGTTTCAATCCCCATCATATCTGGAACGCTAAATCCGTAAATATCCGCATCAATAATACCAACTTTTTTTCCGAGACGGGCAAGTGACGTTGCAAGGTTTACTGTAACCGTTGATTTCCCAACTCCACCTTTACCACTTGCTACCGCGATAAATTGTGTTTTACTTTCCGGGGAAAGCAGTGGAGGAAGATCTGGATTAGCTGATGTTCCCTCAGGAAGTTCTTCGTCTGCTAATTGTTCAAAACGTAACCCAACAGATTCCGCTCCAGCATCCTTTAACGTGTTCACAATTTCTTGCTGTACCTTCATTTGCTCAGCCGATTCCGTTTGAGCAAGAGCTACCTTCACACTGACATAGCCTTCCTTCGTTTTCACATCACGAATCGTGATACTTTTATGTAAAATAGGATCTTGCACCTTTTGTAGTAATTCAACGACCTGATCTTTCGTTAACATGGAGGCACCACCTTCTCTGAATTCGATTACATTGCTAGTATAACATATCATTCAGAGAGTTTTGACTACGGTGCTTCACGTGAAATTCATGGACTATAAAATACTAAAACGAGTCAGTGCTTATTCTTCTGGCACTGACTCGTTTGTCGCATAGCGAATAATCCCTTGATAAATTGAAGCGGCTACTTTGTTCTGGTAGGTATCCGTATTCAATAGTTCTCTCTCCGACGGATTTGAAAGGAATCCTACCTCAACAAGAGATCCTGGAATTTCAGCCTCCCTAAGCAAATAGACACTGTCCATATTCTTCGCTAGTCTATTTGTATTCTCTAAATTCCGCTTAATTTCATCCTGGATAAAACGAGATAATGCCTCGCTTTCTTCATTTACAGGATTATAAAAAGTCTGCGCACCACTCCATTGAGATGATGGAATCGCATTTAAATGAATACTAACAAAAAGATGATGACTTCCTTCGTTAATAAGTTCAACACGTTTTCTTAAATCTTCAGCTTTCCTATTGCTTAGCCCTTTTGTTCCTTCAGATGCTAAATCGGTATCCGTCTCTCTGGTCATAATAACAAGTGCTCCTGCTTCCTGAAGATAATCCCTTAGCTTTAGAGATATTTTAAGTGCAATGTCTTTTTCAACAACATTATCACCTACCGCTCCTCCATCAGCGCCTCCGTGACCTGGATCAATCACAATAACCTGACCTGATAAAGGTAGATGCCAGGCATCCCATGAAGAATCAATCGCAAATTTGTAATTAATAATAAATAACAGCACGATGATACCAGTGGCAACGCCAAATCGCTTATACCACTTCTTCATACTTTTCCAACACCGCCCCTTATTTTGTCCTACATTATCTATATGGGACAGGTGGGGGAAATAGTCTTCAAACTTTATGGATCATTGCAAGCGAAGACGACGTCTCATCATTCCTTTTTCACAACCCGCTTTCCACCAATTCGAAACGAAGACATCACACGTAATTTGTAAGGACTCTTCATAAACAGCTGACGTTTTCCAAAAAAGCCAATAATCAAAGAGAGCCTCTATAAGCGCTTTCTCCAATTTAAAACAACGCTTATGCACCACTGACATCGGTTCTCCATGATACGAAAACTTACTATATTCTGCGCCAAGTAAATAGGCTTCGATCGCGATATCCATACAAACATTTTCGACATCCCCTTTGTAGAGAATAGCCTCAGAGAAAAATGGAGAAAACATATCTCTAATGTTATCAGATAACTCTTTCAGCGATATTTCGATTAAAACCCTCCGTTCGAATTCAAGGCGCTTATGACGCTGGCGTTCTTTGAATACGGTAATCACATTGTCCATCTCACCCATCCTCTCGACTCGTTTTGTTTTTAGTTTCACTCAAGCGTCATGGAGTATGCGATATGTGAACTGGTAATTCCTTCAGTATTAGGGATGTCGCCAATCTCAATGTATAAAGCAGAACACAAAAAAACCTCTGGCTAGAAGCCAGAGGTTTTGAATAAAACAAATTAACGTTTTGAGAACTGAGGTGCACGACGTGCTGCTTTAAGACCGTATTTTTTACGTTCTTTCATACGAGCATCACGAGTTAGGAAGCCAGCGCTCTTAAGTGTTGCGCGTGATTCCGGATCAGCTTGTAGAAGTGCACGAGCGATACCGTGACGGATCGCGCCTGCTTGTCCAGTGAATCCACCACCGCTAACATTTACGAAAATATCGTAAGTGCCTTCAGTGCCAGTTTCAACTAGTGGTTGCTTAGAGATAAGCTTAAGTGTTTCTAGATCGAAATAGTCATCGATCTCACGGTTGTTAATAACCATACGTCCGTTACCAGGAAGTAAACGTACGCGTGCTACAGAGTGTTTACGTCGGCCAGTGCCGTTGTATTGTACTTGTGCCAAGTTGATTCCCTCCTTTTAATTATCCTCTTAGTTCGTATTTTTCAGGCTGTTGAGCCTGGTGATTGTGCTCGCTACCAGCGAATACATGAAGCTTTTTAATCATTTGACGACCAAGGCTGTTCTTTGGAAGCATACCTTTGATTGCAAGTTCAAGCATTTGCTCAGAACGGTTAGTACGCATTTCAAGAGCATTTCTTGATTTCAAACCACCTGGGTGTCCACTATGACGGTAGTACATCTTGTCATTAAGTTTGTTACCAGTTAGTTCAATTTTCTCAGCGTTAAGGATGATCACATGATCACCAGTGTCAACGTGAGGTGTGAAAGTTACTTTATTTTTACCGCGTAGGATCGCTGCTACTTCACTAGCAAGACGGCCAAGTGTTTGACCTTCAGCATCAACGATGTACCATTTGCGCTCGACTTCGTGGCCTTTAGCCATAAATGTTGTACGCATGAGTTTCCCTCCTAAAATCAATCCAATTTATTTTAAAACTACCACAGAATATTCATTGTCAGTTGTCAGTCAGATTTCTAAATCCGGGGCAAGTGGATGTAGAAATACCAAAGAATATCTTATAATACTGGGAGACAAATGTCAAGTGTTTGAGAACTTTCTTTCGTTTTTTAAGAATACGAGACTTTCCATAAATAGAGTCCATGTGGAGGAGCCGTTTTTCCTGCCTTGTTTCGGTCCTTTGCTTCAAGGATCATCGGAATGTCATCAGCTGAACGGCGCCCTTTTCCAACTTCAAACAACGTGCCCATTAGAATGCGTACCATATTATATAGAAAGCCGCTCCCTTCGAACGTAAAAACAAGTTCATCTTGCACTTGCTCAATCTCAATTCGATAGATCGTCCTTACTTTATTCTTCACATCTGTCTTGCTCGCACAAAAAGATGTGAAATCATGCTCACCACTAAGAAAAGTAGCTGCACGCTTCATCTCCATGATATCAAGCGTCTGTGGCTCATGCACCGCATAGTTTCTTCTAAAAACGTCAACCGCTGCACGATTGTGCACCCGATACTGGTAGGTTTTTCGAACAACGTCATATCTGGCATGAAAATCACTCGATACAGCTTCTGAATGTAAAACCCTCACGTCATCAGGAAGCTGCGCATTTAACGCCTTCGTCCAATTTTCAAGAGGAATCGATAGTGTTGTATCAAAATGAATCACCTGACCAAATGCATGCACCCTTGCGTCTGTTCTTCCAGAACCAGTAACCTGGACAGCTTCACCTTTGTGCATTTGCTTTAAGGCACGCTGCAGTTCCTCCTGAACTGTACGTCCATTTGGTTGCACCTGATAACCATTAAAAGCCGTCCCATCGTAAGTGAGCGTCATTTTTATACGTGGCATAATACACTCTCTCCTAACTTCTTAGCAGTAGTAAACTAATACAGAGCAGGAGAAGAATCACAAATAGGGTAGTATCTTTTCCAGACCATTTTAGTAAACGTATGCTCGTTCTACCCTCTCCGCCGCGGTAACCTCTCGCTTCCATCGCCATAGCAAGATCTTCTGCTCGTTTAAACGCACTAACAAAGAGTGGTACAAGAAGTGGCACGATGCTTTTCAAACGTTCTTTAATCGGACCGCTTGAGAATTGAGCACCACGTGCAGATTGAGCTTTCATGATTTTCTCTGTCTCTTCCAGAAGGGTAGGTATGAACCTAAGCGCGATCGACATCATCAGGGCAAATTCATGAACTGGTAAGCCCACTTTTTTCATTGGGCCAAGCAACGTTTCAATCCCTACCGTAATATCAATTGGTGTCGTAGTTAGCGTTAAGAGAGACGTAATCATAATTAAAAACAATAAACGAAGCGAGATAAAGACCCCCTGCTTCACTCCACCTTCATATACTTCAAAAAATCCCCAATCAAACAGTAAGGGCCCTTCCTTCGTTAAAAAGACATGAAGGAGAAACGTTAGGATGATAACGAGCAAAATGGGCTTTAGACCATTATAAATATAGCGAAGAGGTAATCGAGAGACAAAGATCGCCAGTAAGGTAAAAGCACCAAGCAAAGCATAAGTAATCCAATTGTTCGCTAAAAAGACGATAATGACAAAAAGAAACGCAGTTATAAGCTTAGCTCTCGGATCAAGTTTATGAATAAAGGATTGGCCCGGAACGTATTGTCCAATAATGATATTTTGCATTAGGAATCCTCCTCTCCCTTCTGCAAAATCGATAGCGCTGCATCTACCGCTGCATCAAGTGTAAAAACACTGTGAGGTAGATTTTTTGTAAAACGCTCTTCCAGGCGATGAATGAACTGTACCGTTTCTGGGACATCAAGGCTTAGTTTCTTTAAAGCTTCAGGATTTGAAAAAATAATCTCCGGCCCACCTTGCAGGGCGATGCCACCCTTTTCCATAATTAGAATATCATCCGAAAAACGCGCTGCATCTTCCATGCTGTGAGTGACAAGAATCGTCGTTAACCCCTCTTCTTCATGTAAACGATAAAAGAGATCCATAATTTCACGTCTACCGCGAGGATCAAGGCCAGCGGTTGGCTCATCCAATATAAGAATGGATGGTTTCATCGCTAGTACCCCAGCAATAGCAACCCGTCTCATTTGCCCCCCACTTAAATCAAAGGGAGAGCGACTAAGATAGGATTCATCAAGTCCCACTTGATGAATTAGTCTTGTTGCACGCTTCTTTGCTTCTTCTTCTGAAACACCAAAGTTAAGCGGCCCAAAAATAATATCTTTTTCAATGGTTTCTTCAAATAGCTGATGCTCTGGATATTGAAAAACGATACCTACATGTTTTCTCAGTGCTTTTAAACGTTTCTCTTTTACACCAGCTTGTATGCAAAACTCACCAATTTGAATACTTCCTCGCGTTGGTTTTAGAAGTCCATTTAAATGCTGAATTAACGTCGACTTTCCCGAACCAGTGTGACCAATAATCGTTTGAAACGTGCCTGATGGAATAGATAAATTAATATTTGAAAGAGCTTTTCGTTCAAATGGTGTCCCTTTACTGTACGAATGCTCTAATTCTTTGATTGTAATGTCCATAGCTCGTTCACCAGTTCCTCCTGAGATAAAGTAAGCCTTGAGAAATCGTACCCTTTCTCACTAAGTGCTCGCTGCACCTGTAGTGGAAACGGTAGATCTAAACCGATTTCCTCGAGCATGTCCCCTTTTTTAAAAACTTCCACAGGAAGCCCCTCGTCAATAACTTCACCTGCGTTCATTACTACAAGGCGATCGGCCTGTGCCGCTTCTTCAAGATCATGGGTAATTGAGATAACAGTCATGCCTTCTTCTTCTTTCAACTTACGCATCGTCTGCAACACTTCTTTACGTCCAGCTGGATCAAGCATTGATGTTGCCTCATCTAAAATAACAATCGAAGGCCTTAGTGCAATAATGCCAGCAATGGCCACACGCTGTTTTTGTCCACCAGAAAGGCGATGTGGCTCCTGGTCAAGGTAATCTTCCATTCGGACCTTTTGAACGCTCTCACTGATGCGCTCTAACATTAGTTCTCTAGCCATCCCACTATTCTCAAGTCCAAATGCAACATCATCCCGAACGGAAGTGCCGACAAACTGATTATCTGGATTCTGAAAAACGATCCCTACTCTTCTTCTAATCTCCCAAATGCTTTCCTCATCTCGGCTATTGTACCCTTCAACGATAACATCACCTTGCTCAGGAAGTTGCAAACCATTTAAAAGCTTGGCAAGGGTAGACTTCCCAGACCCATTGTGTCCTACAATGGCTAACCATTCACCCTTATAAACGGAGAGAGACACGTCACGTAACACGTGAGGCTGATCTTCGTGATATCGAAAGGATACACCTTGAACGGCGATAAGTTCTTCCATACTCGTTCCTCCTACTCTGCTAAATTCAAGCGGTCATCGCCTCAGACACATGATACTGGTGCGAAAAAAAGGCGGGCAGCAAAACCGCCACTTTTTCCTATCAGCATATCGATCGCGGCAACGCCTCTAGAAATGCTTAATCCTATAAAAAAAGCCCGGCATCTGCCAGGCTTTCTTTAATGGCTAGCAGTATGCAACCACTTGAGGATGTGCGCTTAAACAAAAAAACGCACGAAAAAAGGGCATAGAATCAGTATCCAATGTCGAGATCCTGTCCCGCCCTTTTAATCAAGTGCGTCTTATACTAGCTCGATGATAACCATTTCAGCACCGTCACCGCGGCGTGGTCCAAGTTTACGGATACGAGAGTAACCGCCTTGACGCTCTGCATAACGAGGAGCGATATCGCTGAATAGCTTTTGAACTGCATCTTGACCGCTTTCTTGATCCGCTACTTCGTTACGGATGAAAGAAGCTGCTTGACGACGTGCGTGAAGATCCCCGCGTTTACCAAGCGTAATCATTTTGTCGATGAAAGAACGAAGCTCTTTCGCCTTCGATTCTGTCGTTTCAATACGTTCATTGATGATCAAATCTGTAACAAGGTCACGGAATAGCGCTTTACGCGTATCACTCGTACGACCTAACTTTTGGTATGCCATGAAGTATTCCCTCCTTTGTTGTTTATAAAATCAACAACTTAAATATCTATTCTTCGTTACGAAGTCCAAGTCCAAGCTCTTCAAGCTTCTCTTGTACCTCTTCAAGTGATTTACGTCCAAGGTTACGAACTTTCATCATGTCTTCTTCAGACTTTTGAGTTAGTTCTTGAACAGTATTAATGCCAGCACGCTTCAGGCAGTTATATGAACGAACTGAGAGATCGAGCTCTTCGATAGTCATCTCAAGCACTTTCTCTTTTTGATCCTCTTCTTTTTCGACCATGATCTCAGCATTTTGGGCCTGATCTGTTAAGCCAACAAAGATGTTTAAATGCTCATTTAAAATCTTTGCACCTAGCGAAACAGCTTCTTCAGGACGAATGCTTCCATCTGTCCAAACATCAAGGGTTAGTTTGTCATAATTAGTTACCTGGCCAACGCGAGTGTTTTCAACCTGGTAGTTAACACGAGAAACAGGAGTGAAGATCGAGTCAACCGGAATCACACCGATTGGCTGTTCATCATTTTTGTTTCCTTCCGCTTGTACATAGCCTCTTCCGCGAATTGCAGTAACTCGCATTTGGAAACGTGCATTTGCAGAAAGGGTAGCAATATGAAGGTCAGGGTTTAAGATCTCCACGTCGCTGTCATGAGTAATATCTCCAGCTGTTACCGTACCTGGGCCTTGCACATCAACTACTAATGTTTTCTCTTCTTCAGAGTAAACTTTCATAGCCAATTTCTTAAGATTAAGAATGACAGTTGTTACATCTTCATGTACGCCTTCAATCGTAGAGAACTCGTGGAGTACTCCTTCAATTTGTACAGATGTAACAGCAGCACCAGGTAGTGAAGATAACAGGATACGACGAAGGGAATTACCCAGGGTAGTTCCATAACCACGCTCTAATGGTTCTACAACAAACTTTCCGTATTTAGCATCCTCGTTGATAGCTACCGCTTCAATTTTTGGCTTTTCGATTTCGATCATCCAACAAACCCTCCTTCAAAACGTCGAACTTCGGTTAGACATGCTGTCTAACCGAATAATCCCCTTAGGCGGTCAAAATACCAACAACCTAATTATGATTCGTCAACCGTCAACAATTTATACATTATCATTATTGACATGTTCATCAATTGTATACCGATAGATTGAATCTTTCCATAAGAGATTGTTCAAAACCAGGCATTCTCCCGAAGGGGAATATCTACGTTTTTGAACTCTCTACTACCTTAGACTCTACGACGTTTTGGTGGACGGCAGCCGTTATGAGGTACTGGAGTTACGTCACGGATCGCAGTAACTTCTAGACCTACAGCTTGAAGTGCACGGATAGCAGCTTCACGACCAGCTCCAGGGCCTTTAACAGAAACTTCTACAGTTTTCATGCCATGCTCCTGTGCAGTTTTACCTGCAGTTTCAGCAGCCATTTGAGCAGCGAATGGAGTTGACTTACGAGAACCTTTGAAGCCCATGTTACCGGAAGTTGCCCAAGAAATCGCATTTCCGTGAGTGTCAGTAATCGTAATAATAGTGTTGTTAAAAGTAGAACGGATATGAGCTACTCCACTTTCAACATTCTTTTTCACGCGCTTTTTGCGCGTATTTGCTTTACGTTGTTTAGCCATTTGTTAATTACCTCCCTTACTTCTTCTTGTTAGCTACTGTACGGCGAGGGCCTTTACGAGTACGAGAGTTGTTCTTCGTATGTTGACCTCGGACAGGAAGACCACGACGGTGGCGGATACCACGATAAGAACCGATTTCGATTAGACGTTTAATGTTAAGTGAGATTTCACGACGAAGATCACCCTCAACTTTAATTTTGTCTACTACTTCACGGATTTTTCCGAGCTCTTCTTCAGTTAAGTCGCGTACACGAGTGTCTTCAGAAACACCAGCGTCAACTAGAACTTGTTTCGCAGTTGTTTTACCGATTCCATAAACGTAAGTTAACGCGATTACGATGCGCTTTTCGCGTGGAACATCAATACCAGCAATACGTGCCATTACGTTGCACCTCCTTATATATTAGCCTTGTTTTTGCTTATGCTTTGGATTTTCACAGATAACCATAACTTTACCTTTACGGCGAATAACTTTACATTTTTCACACATTGGTTTTACTGACGGTCTTACTTTCATTATTTTAACCCTCCTTGTATTCGGAGATTAATTTCTTATTTATAACGATACGTGATACGTCCACGTGATAAGTCGTATGGAGAAAGCTCAACAGTTACTTTGTCACCTGGTAAAATACGAATGTAATGCATGCGTATCTTTCCGGATACGTGAGCAAGAATCTTATGACCGTTTTCGAGTTCTACTCGAAACATTGCATTCGGTAGAGGTTCGATAACCGTGCCTTCCATTTCAATTACTTCTTCTTTAGCCATCTACTTGCTCTCCCTCCTTTAAATCAATGACGTGTTCACTCAAATACTTTGAGATCGCGAAACGTAGCTTGCCATTTGTGACACGGCCCGTTTCTTCAAGACTTCGCTTTACCTCAGGGGATATATACTCTACCAGCTCAAGGTGTGCGAGGTTCTTCCGCTTAGGACGATCAAACTTTCGTTTATCCCCGTCCGCTAAGAAAACATAACGTTCATCTACAATCCCTACAATCACGCTATATTGATCAGCGTCTCTTCCCCGTTTATTCCGAGCGATCTGACCGATCTCGGGAACGGTATCCGACTCTTTCACGAACCATCACCTTCACTTAGGCCTTTGTTAGTATTTCATATCCTTCTTCCGTAACGGCAATTGTGTGCTCGAAATGAGCGCAGTTCTTACCGTCAGTTGTTACTACAGTCCAATTATCCGAAAGTGTTCGAACGTAGCGAGAGCCCATATTCACCATTGGCTCTACCGCAAGGACCATCCCCTGCTTAAGCCGCGGCCCTTTTCCTGGAGGACCGTAATGGGGAATTTGAGGATCTTCATGAAGGTCCTGACCTACACCATGACCAACATATTCTCGTACAATCGAAAAACCCTCAGCTTCGGCATATGCTTGGATCGCATGAGAGATATCTGAAAGCCTCCTACCAGCCTTCGCCTCATCCAACCCTTTATATAACGATTCCTCGGTAACTTTTAACAACCGTTCGTCTTTTTCTGAGATAGTGCCAACAGGATAGGTCCATGCTGAATCTCCATGATAACCGTTATACTTAGCACCAATATCAATGCTAATTATATCTCCTTCCGCCAACACGCGATCCCCTGGAATACCATGTACAAGCTCTTCATTAACTGAAGCGCATATACTTCCAGTAAATCCATTGTAACCCTTAAAGGAAGGAATTGCACCAAGCTGACGAATAAACCGATCGGCAATCGTATCCAGCTCTTTTGTCGTAACTCCAGGCTTGATGTGCTTCTGTAGTTCTTGATGTGTTAACGCGACAATTCTGCCTGCCTCTCGCATGATATCAAGTTCACGAGGAGTCTTGCAAATAATCATTACGACAACCCTTTGAGGAGTTGATCGACATCTTCAAAAACTTCGTTGATGTCTCTATTGCCATCAATCGTTTTAAGATAGCCTTTGCCTTCATAAAAGGTCAACAATGGCTGCTGTTGCTGCTTGTTGACTTCGAGGCGAGTGCGTACAGTTTCTTCTTTATCATCATCACGCTGATAAAGTTCTCCACCGCACTTATCACAAACTCCTTCTTCCTTAGGAGGATTGAATACTGCGTGATAGGTTGCTCCACAATTTCGGCAAACGCGACGTCCAGTCAAACGCTGCATGAGCTGATCTTCCTCAACTGAAATATTGATAACATAGTTAAGTTTTTTTCCGAGATCGGATAAGATCGTTTCAAGTGCATCAGCCTGTGCGACAGTTCTTGGAAATCCATCGAGTAGAAAACCTTTTTCGCAATCATCTTTTCCTAAACGCTCTCGTACTATACCGATTGTTACTTCATCAGGTACGAGGTTTCCAGAATCCATGTACTCTTTTGCTTTTAGACCAAGAGGCGTTCCTTCTTTGATCGCTGCTCGGAACATATCTCCAGTAGAGATATGAGGGATGCCATACTTTTCGACAATCTTTTCTGCCTGGGTTCCTTTTCCGACACCCGGAAGCCCCATTAATACTAGATTCATCTAATCCCTCCGCACGTCACCCAATCGAGGATGAAGGAGGGGAAGAAAGTTCTTCCCAATTTATCCTCAAGATTTAATAAAGCCTTTATAATGACGTTTAATTAATTGACTTTCAATTTGCTTCATCGTATCAAGCGCTACCCCAACAACGATCAGCAAGCTTGTTCCGCCGATTTGCAGCGTCTGCGGCAGTCCTGCTACGGTTGTGAAAAATACCGGAATAATCGATATAACAGCAAGGAAAAGTGCTCCTACAAACGTTAAACGGTAGAGAATGCGAGTAATGTACGTTTCCGTTGCATTACCCGGACGAATACCAGGAATGTATCCACCCTGCTTCTTCAGATTCTCAGCCATCTTCTCCGGATTAACCTGGACGAACGTATAGAAATACGTAAATCCAATGATGAGTAACGCATACACGACCATACCAATAGGTTGTGTATAGTCAAACACCCTGATGATCCATTCCGTTACCGTATTATCTCCGAACAACCTGGCGATCGTTGGTGGAGTAATGATCAGTGATATCGCAAAGATAACTGGAATAACACCTGCTGCATTAACTTTAATCGGTAAGTGAGTGGATTGACCACCTACTTGTCTGCGGTTAACAGTTCGTTTTGCATATTGAATTGGAATTTTGCGAAGACCTTGTTGAACAAAGATAACAGCGACAACAATTGCAAGTGCTGCAAGTGCAATAATCGCAAGAGTGACGATGTTAATGAACAACTCATCCTGAGAACCCTCAAACATCTGAGCGTAAAGCTGATTAAGCCCTGGAGGAATTGCAGCTACAATCCCAGCAAAGATTATTATTGAGATTCCATTTCCAACACCTTTTGCTGTGATCTGTTCGCCTAACCACATCAAAAAAGCCGTTCCGGCTGTTAAAACTAGAGAAATATTTAGATACGTTAGTACACCCGGATTACTAATCAACTGACCACCAACAATATTGTTAAACCCGATGGAAAGACCAATACCCTGGACAAGTCCAAGCGCAATCGTTCCATAACGAGTAACTTGTGTTAGCTTTTTACGTCCGGCTTCCCCTTGTTTAGACCATTCGGTAAACTTCGGAACAACGTCCATTTGTAAAAGCTGCACAATGATAGAAGCAGTGATATAAGGCATAATTCCCATGGCAAAGATGGAGAAGTTTTGCAACGCTCCACCGCCAAAGGTGTTGAGAACTCCGAAGAGACTCATTTGATCTTGGAATTGTAATACATCTCTGTTCACACCAGGAACCGGTATGAATGTTCCGATTCGGAACACGACAAGCATGAGTAGGGTGAAGATAATTTTGTTTCTAATATCACCTACGCGCATAATGTTGGAGATTGCTTGGAACATTAGATCACCTCAGTATTTCCGCCTGCCGCTTCAATCGCCTCTTTTGCAGAAGCAGAGAACTTGTGGGCTTTCACGGTAAGCTTTTTCTCAAGCTTACCATTACCTAGAATCTTAATTCCAGCTTTTTCTTTGCTAACTACGCCAGATTCTAAAAGAAGTTCTGGAGAAACTTCAGTTCCATCTTCAAAACGGTTCAACGAATCAAGATTAACAATCGCGAACTCTTTACGGTTCATGTTTGTAAATCCACGTTTCGGTAGACGTTTGAAGATTGGAAGTTGTCCTCCTTCGAAACCGACGCGTACACCGCCGCCAGAACGAGCTTTTTGACCTTTTTGACCACGGCCAGATGTCTTACCGTTACCAGTAGCAATACCGCGACCAAGTCTGTTGCGTTCTTTACGAGAACCTTCAGATGGTTTTAGTTCGTGTAGTTTCATTGTGGGCACCTCCTCAATGTATAGATTTTTTATGCATCAATTTCGTTAACAGTTACAAGGTGAGATACCTTGTTGATCATACCGCGAATCGCAGGATTGTCGTTATGAACAACCGTGTGATGCATTTTCTTAAGTCCAAGTGTTTTTACCGTCACGCGTTGGTCTTGAGGGCGACCAATCACACTACGTGTGAGGGTGATTTCTAATTGCTTAGCCATCTAATTTCCCTCCCTTAACCTAGTAGCTCTTCTACAGATTTTCCACGAAGCTTCGCAACGTCTTCAGCGCGCTTAAGGTTTTCAAGGCCATTAAGAGTTGCACGCACCATGTTAATCGGATTGTTAGATCCAAGAGACTTCGATAGAATGTCACCTACACCAGCAAGTTCAAGTACCGCACGAACGGGTCCGCCAGCGATAACTCCAGTACCTTCAGAAGCAGGCTTCAATAGTACGTTACCAGCTCCGAAATGACCTGTGATTTGGTGAGGGATTGTAGTTCCTACAACAGGAACAGTAATTAAGTTCTTTTTCGCATCTTCAATAGCTTTGCGAATAGCTTCAGGAACTTCCTGTGCTTTACCAGTTCCGAATCCAACGTGACCGTTTTTATCTCCGACAACTACGATAGCTGCGAAGCGGAAACGACGTCCACCTTTAACAACTTTCGCTACGCGGTTAACGGTAACTACGCGTTCTTCAAGTTCTAGTTTGTTAGCATCAATGCTAGGCATGAGTTAACCTCCTTTTTATTAAAATTTCAGTCCTGCTTCACGCGCTGCGTCTGCAAGAGCTTTTACACGTCCGTGATAGAGGTATCCTCCGCGGTCGAAAACCACTTCTGAATAACCTGCTTCAACAGCACGCTTTGCGATAGCTTCTCCGACTTTCACAGCTGCTTCTGTGTTACCGCCGTGTTCAACGTCAATTCCTTGTTCCATACTTGAAGCTCCAACGATTGTAACACCTTTAGTGTCATCGATAAGCTGAGCATAGATGTTCTTGTTAGAACGGAATACGTTTAGACGCGGACGTTCAGTAGTGCCGGTAACTGTGCGGCGTACGCGAGCGTGTCTTTTTTGACGCGCTTTGTTTTTATCGGCCTTAGTGATCATTAAACGTCACTCCTTTCCGCTAGGTTTTTACCTATTTACCTGTTTTACCTTCTTTACGACGTACATATTCGCCTTCGTAACGAATTCCTTTGCCTTTGTAAGGTTCTGGAGTACGTACTGAACGGATGTTTGCTGCAACAGCTCCAACGCGTTCTTTATCAATACCTTTAACAACAACTTTAGTGTTAGAAGGTACTTCAATTTCAATGCCTTCTTCAGGTACCATCTCAACTGGGTGAGAGTACCCTACGTTAAGGATTAATTTTTGACCAGATTTACTTGCACGGTAACCAACACCGATGATTTCAAGACCTTTTTCAAAACCTTTAGTCACACCTTCAACCATGTTAGCGATCAGGCTGCGAGTTGTACCGTGAAGTGCACGGTGCTCTTTATGATCAGAAGGACGAGCTACTGTTAGCACGTTCTCTTCAATGTTTACTTTGATATCAGGGCTGAATGTACGAGAAAGTTCCCCTTTAGGTCCTTTGATCGTTACAACGTCTCCTTTGATATCGATTGTTACATCACTTGGGATTTCAATCGGTTTAAGTCCGACACGTGACATATTGACACCTCCATTCTGCTTTAAGAATTACCAAACGTACGCTAGAACTTCTCCGCCTACTTGCTGTTGACGAGCTTCTTTGTCCGTCATAATTCCTTTAGAAGTAGAAACAAGAGCGATTCCTAAGCCGCCAAGTACGCGAGGTACTTCGTCTGCTTTAGCGTATACGCGAAGACCAGGTTTACTGATTCGCTTTAATCCAGTGATAACGCGTTCGTTATTTGAACCGTACTTCAAGAAGATACGGATGATTCCTTGCTTGTTGTCTTCGATCATTTCAACATCACGTACAAAACCTTCACGTTTGAGGATTTCAGCGATGTTTCTTTTCGAATTCGATGCAGGCAACTCTAGTTTTTCGTGGCGAACTGTGTTCGCATTACGAATTCTTGTAAGCATATCTGCAATTGGATCAGTCATGACCATTAGTAATTACCTCCTTCCCTATTTCGGGTTTACCAGCTAGCCTTTTTAACGCCTGGGATTTGACCTTTGTGTGCAAGTTCCCGGAAACAAATACGGCATAGTTTAAATTTACGAATAACTGAATGAGGACGTCCGCAACGTTCACAACGAGTATATTCTTGAACTTTAAACTTAGCTTGACGCTGTTGTTTCGCGATCATTGATTTTTTCGCCACAATTTTCCCTCCTTACTTACTTTTGAAATGGCATACCTAGGTTAGTCAACATTTCACGGCTCTCTTCGTCCGTATTAGCTGTTGTTACGATAACGATGTCCATTCCGCGTACTTTATTTACTTTATCGTAATCAATTTCAGGGAAAATCAACTGCTCTTTAATACCAAGTGTGTAGTTACCACGGCCGTCGAATGATTTCTTAGACACACCTCTGAAGTCACGTACACGTGGAAGTGATACAGAAATTAGTTTGTCTAGGAATTCAAACATACGAGTGCCGCGCAAAGTAACTTTTGCACCAATTGGCATATCTTCACGAAGCTTAAAGCCTGCGATAGACTTCTTAGCACGTGTGATTAGTGGTTTTTGACCTGAGATCAACTCAAGTTCCTCAACAGCTGTATCAAGAGCTTTCGGGTTCTGTACAGCGTCACCAACACCCATGTTGATTACGATTTTATCAAGTTTTGGAACTTCCATAACAGAGGAATAATTAAATTTCTCCATCAATGCAGGTTTAGTTTCATTTTGATACTTTTCTTGGAAACGATTCATCGGATTGACCTCCTTTCGCTACGAACTACTTATCGAGTACTTCACCGGATTTTTTTGAGATACGAACTTTTTTCCCGTTGTCTACTTTGTATCCAACGCGAGTAGGTTCACCAGACTTCGGATCAAGCGCCATTACGTTAGAAACGTGAATCGCTGCTTCCTGCTCAATAATTCCACCTTGAGGATTAGCCTGGGATGGTTTTGAGTGTTTCTTAACAAGGTTTACACCTTCAACGATAACTCTATCTTTTTTCGGGTAAGCTTCAAGGATCACACCTTGTTTACCTTTATCCTTACCAGAAATAACTTTTACTTTATCTCCCTTTTTTACGTGCATAAGGTCGCGCACCTCCTTACAAGGCATCTATTTTCAAATGATTAAAGAACTTCTGGAGCTAGAGAAACGATTTTCATAAACTGGTTGTCGCGTAGTTCGCGTGCAACTGGTCCGAAAATACGTGTTCCGCGCGGTCCTTTGTCATCACGGATAACAACCGCTGCGTTTTCGTCAAATTTGATGTATGAACCATCTTGACGACGAACGCCAGATTTACTGCGTACAATAACAGCTCTTACGACTTCACCCTTCTTAACAACGCCACCAGGTGTTGCTTGTTTCACCGAACAAACAATTACGTCACCGATGTTAGCTGTTTTGCGACCAGAGCCACCAAGTACTTTAATACAAAGCAATTCACGAGCACCAGAGTTGTCAGCTGATTTCAAACGAGATTCCTGTTGAATCATCTAGAAAGACCTCCCTTCGGACATTATTCAATGATCCGAGTTCATTTAGATAATAACTGCTTCTACAACTACTTCCATAAGACGGAAACGCTTATCTTTAGAAAGTGGACGAGTTTCCATAATAGTTACCACGTCGTTGATTTTTGCAGTGTTGTTTTCGTCATGTGCTTTTAGCTTTTTAGAATACTTAACACGCTTACCGTATAAAGGATGCATTTTGTAAGTCTCAACTAAAACAGTAATTGTCTTATCCATTTTGTCAGAGACAACACGCCCAGTGTATTCTTTGCGATTATTGCGTTCGCTCATTTCGCAAACCTCCCCTCATATTAACCGTTTGTGATTCCTAACTCTCTTTCACGCAAAACAGTGTTTGCGCGAGCGATTGATTTACGGACTTCACGAATGCGGGCTGGGTTTTCCAGTTGACCTGTAGCAAGTTGAAAGCGAAGATTGAAAAGTTCTTCTTTAAAAGATTTCGCTTTCTGCTCGATTTCGGCAGTGGTCAAGTTACGAATTTCCTCAGCTTTCATTTGTGTCACCACCCACTTCTTCGCGTTTTACGAACTTAGTTTTAATAGGCAATTTGTGAGAAGCAAGGCGAAGTGCTTCGCGCGCTACTTCTTCAGATACGCCTGCAATTTCGAAACAGATTTTCCCTGGCTTTACTACAGCTACCCAGCCTTCAGGAGCACCTTTACCGGAACCCATTCGTACTTCAAGTGGTTTAGCAGTGTAAGGCTTTGATGGGAAAATTTTAATCCAAACTTTACCGCCACGTTTCATGTAACGAGTCATAGCAATACGAGCTGCCTCGATTTGACGGTTAGTGATCCAGCTAGCTTCAAGAGCTTGTAGACCGTATTCGCCGAATGCTACTTCAGTGCCACCTTTAGCACGTCCGCGCATTTTTCCGCGATGTTCTCTGCGGTATTTAACACGTTTAGGTAACAACATGATTTATTTTCCCCCTTCCTCTTTTTGCGTTCCTTTCGTTGGAAGGACTTCACCACGATAGATCCAAATCTTCACACCAAGCTTACCGTAAGTAGTATCTGCTTCTGCAGTACCATAATCGATGTCAGCACGAAGTGTGTGAAGAGGTACAGTACCTTCACTGTATGATTCAGAACGAGCAATATCAGCACCGTTTAGACGGCCGGATACTTGCGTTTTAATACCTTTAGCTCCAGATCTCATAGCGCGTTGAATTGTTTGCTTCATAGCGCGACGGAATGAAACTCGGTTTTCAAGTTGACGAGCGATGTTATCAGCAACTAGAGTTGCGTCGACGTCAGCTTGTTTAATTTCGAAAATGTTAACGTGAACTTTCTTACCTGTTAGTTCCGCGAGAGACTTACGAAGAGACTCAACTTCAGAACCACCTTTACCGATTACCATACCAGGCTTAGCAGTTTTCACTGTTACATTCACTCGGTTTGCTGCACGTTCGATTTCAACAGCTGAAACAGATGCATCTTTCAAACGTTTTTCAATATATTCACGAATTTTAATATCTTCGTGTAAAAGGTTAGCGTAATCTTTGTCTGCGTACCATTTAGACTCCCAATCACGAATGACACCAATTCGAAGTCCTACCGGATTAATTTTCTGACCCACTCGTTATCCCTCCTTCTTTTCTGATACCACGACTGTGATGTGGCTAGTGCGCTTGTTGATGCGGCTAGCTCTACCCATAGCACGTGGGCGGAAACGTTTCATTGTTACTCCTTCGTCCACAAACACTTGAGAAACCGTAAGATTGTTCGGTTCTAACTCAAGATTGTGCTCTGCATTAGCGATCGCAGAGTTAAGCACTTTCTCAACTACTGGAGAAGCAGCTTTGTTTGTGTTGCGCAAAATCGCAATAGCTTCACCGACTTGCTTTCCTCGAATGAGATCTACGACTAAGCGTGCTTTACGAGGAGCAATACGCACGTGTTTTGCAACAGCTTTAGCTTGCATTCGTTGTACCTCCCCTCAAATTAACGTCTAGTTTTTTTGTCATCTGCAGCATGCCCGCGATATGTGCGAGTTGGAGCAAATTCACCAAGCTTGTGGCCGACCATGTCTTCTGTAACATAAACCGGTACGTGCTTGCGTCCATCATATACTGCAAAAGTGTGTCCAATAAATTCTGGGAATACTGTTGAACGACGAGACCAAGTTTTAATAACTTTTTTGTCGCTCTTTTCATTTAAGTCTTCGACCTTTTTCATTAAATGATCGTCGACAAAAGGTCCTTTTTTCAAACTACGACCCATTTGTGAACCTCCCTTTTGAGATTATGCTACGGCTCCGCGGAACCGTAGGTAAATCCCGTTATTTTTTGCGACGGCGTACAATGTACTTGTCGGAGTCTTTGTTTTTCTTACGAGTCTTAAATCCAAGGGTTGGTTTGCCCCAAGGTGACATTGGTGATTTACGTCCGATCGGTGCACGGCCTTCACCACCACCGTGTGGGTGATCAACAGGGTTCATTACAGAACCACGAACTGTAGGACGAATGCCCAACCAGCGAGAACGACCAGCTTTACCAATGTTGATAAGCTCGTGTTCAAGGTTTCCAACCTGACCGATAGTAGCGCGGCAAGTAGAAAGAATCATACGAGTTTCTCCAGAACGAAGACGTACTAGTACGTATCTACCTTCTTTACCAAGAAGCTGAGCTTCTGCACCAGCAGAACGAACAAGCTGTCCGCCGCGGCCTGGCTTAAGTTCAATGTTATGAATTGTTGTACCAACTGGAATGTTGATTAGTGGAAGAGTGTTTCCTACTTTAATGTCAGCTTCAACGCCAGACATAATTTCAGTTCCTACTTTAAGTCCTTTTGGAGCAAGAATGTAACGCTTCTCTCCATCAGCATAGTTGATAAGAGCAATGTTTGCAGAACGGTTCGGATCGTATTCGATCGTAGCAACGCGTCCTGGTATTCCATCTTTGTCTCGTTTAAAGTCGATAACACGGTATTTACGCTTATGACCGCCACCTTGGTGACGAACAGTCAAGCGACCTTGGTTGTTACGTCCGCCTTTTTTGTGAAGCGGTGCAAGCAACGATTTTTCCGGTTGGTCAGTAGTGATTTCAGCAAAGTCAGATACTGACATACCACGACGACCGTTTGTGGTCGGTTTATACTTTTTAATCGCCATTCTTATTTCCCTCCTTCACTATTATTTTTTAGACGCCTTCAAAGAAGTCCAATTCTTTGCTTTCTGGTGTAAGCGTCACGATAGCTTTTTTGCGACGTGGTGTAAATCCGCTGTGGCGGCCAACACGTTTCTTTTTACCCATATAGTTCTGAGTATTTACTCCAGCAACTTTAACTCCGAAAATTTCTTCAAGAGCACTCTTGATTTGAGTTTTGTTAGCACGAGTATCTACTTCGAAAGTATACTTTTTGTCTGCCATTACGTCTGTAGTAGCTTCAGTAATAACGGGGCGCTTGATGATATCACGAGCGTTCATTACGCTAGCACCTCCTCTACTTTTTCCACAGCGTCTTTTGTCATAACTAGTTTGTCAGCTTTAAGGACATCAAGGATGTTAAGTCCAGCTGTAGTTACAACAGTAACACCAGGAATATTGCGTGCAGATAATGCAACTGCTTCGTTATAGTCTCCTGTAACGATAAGCGCCTTTTTCTCTGCAGATAGGCTTGATAATACTGATTTCATTTCTTTTGTTTTTGGAGCATCAAAAGAAATGCTGTCCACGATGACCATATCCTCTGTTTGTACTTTAGAAGACAAAGCAGAACGGATTGCCAAACGGCGAACTTTTTTAGGTAGCTTGTAAGAATAGCTTCTTGGTGTTGGACCAAATACTACTCCACCGCCAACCCATTGTGGTGAACGGATTGAGCCCTGACGAGCACGACCTGTTCCTTTTTGGCGCCATGGTTTAGCTCCACCACCGCGTACTTCTGAACGATTTTTTACGTCATGGTTACCTTGACGCAAAGATGCTTGCTGCATGATAACCGCATCATACATAACACTTTCGTTTGGTTCGATCCCGAAGATTGCTTCAGCGAGTTCGATGTCGCCGACTTGTGCTCCGGTTTGGTTGAACATTGTTACTTTAGGCACTTGGATATCCTCCCTTCTTACTTAGCTTCTTTTGCTTTAACCGCGCTTTGGATAGTTACGTAGCTCTTCTTAGCTCCAGGTACGTTACCCTTTACTAGAATTACGTTACGTTCTACATCAACTTTAACGATCTCAAGGTTTTGTACAGTTACACGTTCGCCACCCATGCGACCAGGTAGAAGTTTACCTTTCATAACACGCATTGGATCGATAGGTCCCATTGAACCTGGACGACGGTGATAACGAGAACCGTGAGTCATTGGTCCGCGAGATTGGTTGTGGCGCTTAATCGCACCTTGGAAACCTTTCCCTTTAGACGTACCAGTTACATCAACTACGTCACCTTCGTTAAAGATATCAACCTTGACTTCCTGACCAATTTCGTAACTACCTTCTGCGTTACGAATTTCTTTCACGAAGCGCTTAGGTGTCGTGCTAGCTTTTGTAGCATGGCCTTCCTCAGGCTTGTTGAAGCGAGACTTCTTCTTATCAGCAAAACCAACTTGGATTGCTTCATAGCCGTCTGTATCAACAACTTTCTTTTGAAGGACAACGTTTGGTTCTGCTTCAATTACAGTTACCGGGATAATATCTCCGTTGTCAGCAAAGACTTGTGTCATGCCTACTTTTCTTCCTAAGATTCCTTTGGTCATTCGTCACACCTCCTAATTGTTTTTAAATAATTTATTTAGCGTTATATTAAAGTTTAATTTCAATGTCAACGCCAGACGGTAGGTCCAAACGCATTAACGAGTCAACCGTTTGTGGTGTAGGCTCGATGATGTCAATTAGACGCTTATGCGTACGCATTTCAAACTGCTCACGAGAATCTTTGTACTTGTGTACAGCACGTAGAATTGTGTAAACAGATTTTTCCGTCGGCAACGGGATCGGTCCGGATACTTGTGCACCTGAACGTTTTGCTGTTTCTACGATTTTCTCAGCAGACTGATCTAGAATACGGTGATCATATGCTTTTAAACGAATACGAATCTTTTGCTTTGCCATTATTTCCCCTCCTTTATCGCCCATATTGTTATAGACAGTTCTCCGTGAAAATAAACCCAACACACTCGCCATGGCAAAGGGGCCGGGTGTGTCAGCAACCTTCCACATCATCGCTGTTTATGACCAACATTCTTATTATACTAAACCTAAAGCCTATATGCAAGGCTTAGTCGAACTAAAAAGTATGTCGATCGCACACTTTTAATAGTATAACGGCCTGAGCCATAAAATGCAAGGCCTAAAAGCAATTTCAGACTATTTGAAAATCCTTAAGAAGTTTCGATCGAACTGAATCGAATCCATTTGTCTAATCTAACATAAATTCCAAATAAAAAACACCCGGAAAAATCCGGGTGTTTTGTTAATCATAGAGATTACTCAGTGATTGTTGCTACAACGCCTGCGCCTACAGTACGTCCACCTTCACGGATAGAGAACTTAGTTCCATCTTCGATAGCGATTGGAGCGATAAGTTCAACTGTCATTTCGATGTTGTCTCCAGGCATAACCATTTCAACGCCTTCAGGAAGTGCAATTGTACCTGTTACATCAGTTGTACGGAAGTAGAACTGAGGACGGTAGTTAGCGAAGAATGGAGTGTGACGTCCACCCTCTTCTTTAGAAAGAACGTAAACTTCAGCTTGGAACTTAGTGTGAGCTTTTACAGTTCCTGGCTTAACAAGAACTTGTCCACGCTGAATGTCATCGCGGGATACACCACGAAGAAGTGCACCAATGTTGTCACCAGCTTCAGCATAATCAAGAAGCTTACGGAACATTTCAACACCAGTAACTGTTGTCTTCTTGTTCTCTTCAGCAAGACCAAGAATTTCAACTTCGTCACCAACTTTGATTTGTCCACGCTCAACACGGCCTGTTGCTACAGTACCACGACCAGTGATTGAGAATACGTCCTCAACTGGCATCATGAATGGCTTGTCAGTGTCACGTGTTGGAGTTGGGATATACTCATCAACTGCATCCATAAGTTCGAAGATTTTCGCTTCGTAGTCAGCGTCGCCTTCTAGAGCTTTAAGTGCAGAACCTTTGATTACTGGAACATCGTCGCCATCGAAGTCGTATTCAGAAAGAAGATCACGAACTTCCATTTCAACTAGTTCAAGTAGTTCTTCGTCGTCAACCATGTCACACTTGTTCAAGAATACAACAAGAGTAGGTACACCAACTTGACGAGAGAGAAGGATGTGCTCACGAGTTTGTGGCATTGGACCGTCAGCAGCAGAAACTACTAGGATTCCTCCGTCCATTTGTGCAGCACCAGTGATCATGTTTTTAACATAGTCAGCGTGACCTGGGCAGTCAACGTGTGCATAGTGACGGTTTTCAGTTTCATACTCAACGTGTGCAGTTGAGATTGTGATTCCACGTTCGCGCTCTTCAGGAGCACCATCGATTTGGTCGTAAGCCATAGCAGTACCGCTACCAGAACGCTTGTGAAGCACTGAAGTGATCGCAGCTGTTAGAGTAGTTTTACCATGGTCAACGTGTCCAACTGTACCAATGTTAACGTGGGGCTTGGAGCGGTCGAATTTTTCTTTAGACATTAGTGTTTCCTCCTTTGATTACCAAGAAATTATCTATGCCAAGATAGGCGTATGAATAAATCAATCTCGCCTATCTTAGATTACAACAAAAGTTGGTTTGCTACAATTATTCGCCTGTAGCTTTTTTAATGATTTCTTCAGAAATTGATTTAGGCACTTGCTCGTAATGATCGAAAGTCATCGTGTAAGTACCACGACCTTGCGTACGAGAACGAAGTGTTGTTGCATAACCAAACATTTCTGATAGTGGAACGAATGCGTTAATAACTTGAGCGTTTCCGCGTGCAGTCATACCTTCAACACGTCCACGACGGCTAGTTACGTCGCCCATGATGTCTCCCATATATTCTTCTGGCACTACAACTTCAACTTTCATCATAGGCTCAAGAAGAGCTGGGTCACAGACAGTTTTAGCTTTTTTCAAAGCCATAGATGCTGCGATCTTAAATGCCATTTCGTTGGAGTCAACGTCATGGTAAGATCCATCAACAAGACGAGCTTTTACGTCGATTAGTGGATAGCCTGCAAGGAGACCATTTGCCATTGAATCGCGAAGACCTGCTTCAACTGCAGGGATGTATTCACGAGGAACAACACCACCGACAATTTTGTTTTCAAACTCAAATCCTGCGCCTTCTTCGTTAGGTTCAAATTCAACCCATACGTGTCCGAATTGTCCACGACCACCGGATTGACGTACGAATTTACCTTCAACCTTACCAGCTTTACGGATTGATTCGCGGTATGCAACCTGAGGTGCACCAACTGTTGCTTCAACTTTAAACTCACGACGTAAACGGTCAACGATAATATCAAGGTGAAGTTCACCCATTCCAGAAATAATCGTTTGTCCAGTTTCTTCGTTTGTTTCAGTTTTGAAAGTTGGATCCTCTTCAGCAAGCTTAGCTAGAGCTACGGACATTTTATCCTGGTCACTCTTAGTCTTCGGCTCGATTGCTACTGAAATAACCGGATCTGGGAAGTCCATAGATTCAAGGATAACTGTATCCTTTTCATCACATAGAGTATCACCAGTAGAAGTATCTTTCAAACCAACTGCCGCTGCAATATCTCCTGCATATACAGTAGAGATTTCTTCACGAGAGTTAGCGTGCATCTGAAGGATACGACCAACACGTTCACGCTTGTCTTTTGTCGAGTTCTTAACATAAGAACCAGAAGAAAGCGTTCCTGAGTAAACACGGAAGAATGTAAGCTTACCAACGTAAGGGTCAGTCATTACTTTAAATGCAAGTGCAGAGAAAGGACCATTATCGTCAGCAGTACGGATTACTTCTTCTTCAGAGTCTTTTAGATGACCTTTAATTGCTGGTACATCAAGTGGTGAAGGTAGGAAGTCAAGTACAGCATCAAGAACAAGCTGAACGCCTTTGTTCTTAAATGCAGAACCACAAAGTACAGGATAGAATTCAACGTTACAAGTTCCTTTACGGATTGCAGCTTTGATTTCTTCAACTGTTAGTTCTTCACCTTCAAGATATTTCATCATGAGGTCTTCTTCAAGTTCAGCGACAGCCTCGATAAGCTTCGTACGGTACTCTTCAGCTTGTTCCTTGTATTCAGCAGGAATTTCGCGTGATTCAGTACGTGAACCAAGATCATCAAGATAATAGAAAGCTTCCATTGTGATAAGATCAATGATTCCTTCGAATTCATCTTCAGCACCGATTGGTAGCTGAACAGGGTGCGCGTTAGCTTGTAGACGCTCATTTAGTGTACCTGTAGAGTAAAGGAAGTCTGCTCCTAGTTTATCCATTTTGTTAATGAATACAATACGAGGTACGCCGTAGTTAGTAGCTTGACGCCAAACAGTTTCTGTTTGTGGTTCAACACCAGATTGTGCATCAAGTACTGCAACTGCTCCATCCAATACACGCAATGAACGCTCAACTTCTACTGTGAAGTCTACGTGACCAGGCGTGTCAATGATGTTAACACGGTGATCTTTCCACTGGGCAGTGGTAGCAGCAGAAGTGATCGTGATTCCACGTTCTTGCTCCTGCTCCATCCAGTCCATCTGTGATCCACCTTCGTGAGTTTCACCAATTTTGTGGATACGCCCTGAGTAGAAAAGAATACGCTCAGTAGTTGTTGTTTTACCAGCATCGATGTGAGCCATGATACCGATATTACGTGTATCTCTTAAGGAGAATTCTCTTGCCATTAGTATTTCTCCTTCCTTTTATAAAGGGATTTGGGTTGTGTGCTGATTACCAGCGATAGTGAGCAAACGCTTTGTTTGCTTCAGCCATTTTGTGCTGTTCTTCACGCTTCTTAACAGAAGCACCTGTGTTGTTAGCAGCATCCATAATTTCGTTAGCAAGTCTTTCTACCATAGTCTTTTCACCGCGAAGACGGGAATAGTTCACAAGGTAACGAAGACCTAGAGTTGTACGACGTTCTGGACGAACTTCAACCGGCACCTGGTAGTTTGCACCACCAACACGACGAGCGCGTACTTCAAGTACTGGCATAACGTTTTTCAACGCTTGGTCAAATACTTCCATAGCCTCTGTGTTTGTGCGTTCTTGGATAAGATCGAATGCTTTGTAAAGCACCTGCTGAGCTTTACCTTTCTGACCGTCTACCATAAGGCGGTTGATCAGGCGAGTAACTAGCTTGGATTTGTAAATTGGATCTGGTAATACGTCACGACGTTCTACTGGACCTTTACGTGGCATGGGTTAACCCCCTTTCATTATTTAATAATATGATAGCTATTATTTCTTAGCTTCTTTCGGTCTCTTAGTACCGTATTTAGAACGACCTTGTCTACGATCGTTAACACCTGCAGTGTCAAGCGCACCACGAACGATGTGGTAACGTACACCCGGTAAATCCTTAACACGTCCTCCACGGATAAGCACGACACTGTGCTCTTGAAGGTTGTGCCCGATACCAGGGATATAAGCTGTTACTTCAATTCCGTTAGTAAGACGAACACGAGCGTATTTACGCAATGCGGAGTTCGGCTTCTTAGGAGTCATCGTACCTACACGAGTACATACACCACGTTTTTGTGGAGATGAAAGGTCTGTATGAGACTTTTTGAAGCTGTTATACCCTTTGTTCAATGCTGGAGAATCGGATTTCTTTGTTTTAGAAACGCGACCTTTACGAACAAGTTGGTTAATAGTTTGCATTTTGTTTTCCTCCCTTCTTTTGTTAATAGCAAGCCCACACATCCAGGTGGTTCATGTATAGATAAAAGGAAAGTTTTTGCCTGGCAGGGCATGCCTCGCCCGGCAAAAACGGTTATGCTTTTATCGTAACTGTTGCAGCGCCGACTTCGATCCCACATGCCTTACCAAGTTTCTTCATAGAATCAACTCGATGAACAGGTATGCTTTTCTCTTCGGCGAGAGCAACAACTTTAGAAGTTACCCTGCGATCAGCGTCGTCAGCAATGAAAACTTCCTTCGCTTCTCCAATCTGGAGGGCCTTTAGAGTTTGTTTCGTCCCAATAATTAATTCATCTGCCTGTGATACTTTTTCATAAGACACGAACATATCCTCCAAAGTAACAGGATTATCGGGAGCACCTTGGATATAATATCACCCTGCACTCCCGATGTCAACACTTCCCCTGTTTATTCTTGACTAACTAATGCAGTTTCTTCTTGTTCTAAAAGCTGTTCAGCCTCTTGAGCTTCACCTGCTACGTTGATTCTACGGTAACGTTGCATACCAGTACCTGCCGGAACAAGTTTACCGATAATAACATTTTCCTTAAGACCAAGTAGCTCATCGCGCTTACCTTTTATCGCAGCATCAGTTAGGACACGAGTCGTTTCCTGGAAGGATGCAGCAGATAAGAATGATTCGGTTTCAAGAGATGCTTTAGTAATACCAAGAAGAACTGGTCGACCCGTTGCAGGCAAACCGCCTTGTCTAAGAACTTTACGGTTAACACCTTTAAACTGGTGAATGTCGATAAGGGATCCTGGCAACACTTCAGTATCACCCGCATCAATAACGCGAATCTTACGCATCATCTGACGAACCATTACTTCAACGTGCTTATCACCAATTTCAACACCCTGCATACGGTATACCTTTTGTACCTCAGCTAGAAGATACTCTTGCACTCCATCAATACCGCTAATTGTTAAGAGTTGTTTAGGGTCAATCGAACCTTCTGTAAGAGGTTGACCAGCCTTTACTTCATCTCCAACAACAATTTTCAGACGAGCGCCATATGGTACAGGGTAATTTCTTGTTTCAGTTTCACCTTGAACGACAATCTCTTTCTTCTCTTTAACCTCAGCTAAATCAATCACTTTTCCGTCTAGCTCAGACACTACGGCCTGACCTTTCGGGTTCCGTGCCTCAAATAGCTCTTGGATACGTGGAAGACCTTGAGTGATATCGTCTCCGGCAACCCCACCTGTGTGGAATGTACGCATTGTCAACTGTGTACCCGGTTCACCAATTGATTGAGCAGCGATGATTCCGACTGCCTCACCAACTTCAACTCGAGTACCTGTTGCAAGGTTACGTCCATAACACTTCTTACATACGCCATGACTTGTGCTACATGTGAAGGCAGAGCGGATATAAACATTTTCAATACCTGCTTCTACGATTTCAGTAGCGATGTCTTCTGTAATTAGGTTGTTTTTCTCAACAAGAACTTCATTTGTCTCAGGATGTCTAACTTTCTTAAAGGCAACACGGCCAACAAGTCGGTCATATAATCCTTCGATTAATTCATTGCCATTTTTAATGGCACTAACTTCAAGGCCACGATCCGTACCACAATCGTCTTCACGTACGATGACATCTTGTGCCACGTCAACAAGACGACGAGTAAGGTAACCTGAGTCAGCTGTTTTAAGTGCCGTATCGGCAAGACCTTTACGAGCACCGTGTGTTGAAATAAAGTACTCTAGTACCGTTAGACCTTCACGGAAGCTGGATTTGATTGGAAGTTCAATGATCTGTCCAGATGGGTTAGCCATCAATCCACGCATACCTGCGAGCTGAGTAAAGTTAGATGCGTTACCACGGGCACCAGAATCACTCATCATAAAGATTGGGTTATCTTTTTCGAGACGATTCATTAGTTTTTCCTGGATACGATCTTTTGCGCTACTCCAGATCGCGATAACACGATCATAACGCTCATCGTCGGTAATAAGACCACGACGGAATTGCTTAAGAACTTTTTCAACTTTTTCTTCTGCTTCTTGAACAATTTCTTGCTTCTCAGCAAGTACCACTACGTCGGCTACACCAACGGTAATACCGGCTTTAGTTGAAAACTTGAAGCCAAGATCTTTCATGCGGTCAAGCATGCGAGACGTTTCTGTCACTTTAAAACGCTTGAACACCTCAGCGATGATCTTACCAAGAATACCCTTCTTAAATGGAGCGATCAGTTCGCGCTGAGCAATTTCTTCTTTTACATTCACTCCGTGAGGAAGGAAGTAATGCTCTGGTGTCGCAATTTCAAGGTTATTTGTCGTCGGTTCATTAATATATGGGAATGACTCCGGAAGAATTTCGTTGAAAATCAACTTACCTACCGTTGTCACAAGCAATTGCTTGTTCTGCTCTTCAGTAAAGGCAGATTTATTTAATGATGCAGCAGGAATCGCTACACGAGAATGAAGATGTGCAAATCCATTCTGGTAAGCAATCAACGCTTCGTTAGTATCTTTATAAACAGAGCCTTCACCAATTGCTCCTTCACGTTCCATCGTTAGGTAGTAGTTACCTAGAACCATATCCTGTGATGGTGTAACAACTGGTTTACCATCTTTCGGGTTAAGGATGTTTTGCGCAGCAAGCATTAAGATGCGTGCTTCAGCTTGTGCTTCAGCAGAAAGCGGCACGTGAACGGCCATTTGGTCACCATCAAAGTCAGCGTTATAAGCTGTACATACGAGTGGGTGAAGACGAATCGCCCGTCCTTCTACAAGAATTGGTTCAAACGCCTGAATACCAAGTCTGTGAAGCGTCGGTGCACGGTTTAAAAGAACTGGATGTTCTTTAATAACGTTTTCCAATACGTCCCAAACTTCAGGGTGAACTTTTTCTACTTTGCGTTTCGCGCTCTTAATATTGTGTGCAAGACCTTTTGAAACAAGCTCTTTCATTACGAAAGGTTTGAATAGTTCAAGTGCCATTTCTTTCGGAAGTCCACACTGATACATTTTCAAGTGAGGTCCAACGACGATAACGGAACGACCTGAATAGTCAACACGCTTACCTAGTAGGTTCTGACGGAAACGACCTTGCTTCCCTTTCAACATGTGTGAAAGAGATTTCAATGGACGGTTACCAGGACCCGTTACAGGACGACCGCGACGGCCGTTATCAATAAGGGCATCGACAGCTTCTTGAAGCATACGCTTCTCATTCTGAACGATAATGCTAGGTGCTCCAAGATCCAACAAACGCTTCAAACGATTATTACGGTTAATAACGCGACGATACAGATCATTTAGGTCTGAAGTTGCAAAGCGTCCACCGTCTAGTTGTACCATCGGACGAAGCTCTGGTGGAATAACCGGAAGAACATCTAAGATCATCCATGAAGGGTTATTTCCTGAGCCACGGAAAGCCTCAAGTACTTCTAGGCGCTTGATTGCACGCGTTCTACGTTGACCTTGTGCTGTTTTAAGCTCTTCTTTAAGAATATCTACCTCTTTGTCAAGATCGATATCAAATAGAAGTCTGCGGATTGCTTCCGCACCCATTTCTGCAGAGAATGTTTTGCCATACTTTTCACGGTATGCGCGGTATTCTTTCTCAGAAAGAAGTTGTTTCTTCTCAAGCGGTGTGTCACCAGCTTCAGTTACAACGTAAGAAGCAAAGTAAATGACTTCTTCAAGTGCACGTGGCGACATGTCGAGAACAAGTCCCATGCGACTTGGAATGCCTTTAAAGTACCAGATGTGAGAGACAGGAGCAGCTAGCTCAATGTGCCCCATTCTCTCACGACGGACTTTCGCACGTGTTACTTCAACTCCGCAACGGTCACAAACGACGCCTTTATAACGGATTCGCTTGTACTTCCCACAATGACATTCCCAGTCTTTTGTGGGTCCGAAGATACGCTCACAGAAAAGTCCATCTTTCTCTGGCTTCAAGGTACGGTAGTTAATGGTTTCTGGCTTCTTAACTTCTCCTCTTGACCAAGAGCGGATTTTATCCGGTGACGCCAGACCGATTTTCATATACTCAAATTTATTGACATCTATCAAGGGGCCTACCTCCCTTTAGAATTCAGGTTTAACCCTTACTCACTCGCCTGATTTGACCCAACATTCAAGTTTAATTTCTCACTGGATTGGTCTTCTTCATCGTCTAACTCTTTCATCTCAATCTCTTGCTCATCACTTGCTAGCATTTTGACATCCATACCAAGTGATTGCAGTTCTTTGATTAGAACTTTAAACGATTCTGGAATACCAGGCTCAGGAACATTTTCGCCTTTTACGATTGCTTCGTAAGTTTTAACACGTCCAACAACATCATCCGACTTTACAGTCAAAATCTCTTGAAGGGTATATGCAGCACCATATGCTTCGAGTGCCCATACTTCCATCTCACCGAAACGCTGTCCACCAAATTGTGCTTTACCACCTAGCGGTTGCTGCGTAACAAGTGAATATGGTCCAGTAGAACGTGCGTGTAGCTTGTCATCGACCATGTGAGCAAGTTTGATCATATACATGACACCAACAGAAATACGGTTGTCAAATGGTTCACCTGTACGACCATCGTAGAGAACAGTCTTACCATCACGTGGCATACCTGCTTCTTCTAACGTTTCCCATACATCTTCCTCACGTGCTCCATCAAATACTGGTGTTGCTACGTGAATACCGAGTGCACGTGCTGCCATACCGATGTGCAACTCTAGTACCTGTCCAATGTTCATACGTGAAGGAACACCTAGTGGGTTCAACATGATATCGATTGGTGTGCCGTCTGGTAGGTAAGGCATATCTTCTTCAGGAAGAATCCTAGAAATAACACCTTTGTTACCATGGCGACCCGCCATTTTATCTCCTTCATGAATCTTACGCTTCTGTACGATATAAACACGAACAAGTTGATTTACTCCCGGTGGAAGCTCATCGCCGTCTTCACGGTTAAAAATCTTCACGTCAAGTACAATTCCATCTCCACCATGCGGTACACGGAGAGATGTATCACGAACTTCACGAGCTTTTTCACCAAAGATAGCATGAAGGAGACGCTCTTCCGCAGTTAGCTCAGTTACACCTTTTGGCGTCACTTTACCGACAAGGATATCTCCGTCTTTAACTTCAGCACCCATGCGAATAATTCCGCGTTCATCAAGGTTACGCAGCGCGTCTTCCCCAACGTTCGGAATGTCACGAGTGATCTCTTCAGGTCCAAGCTTTGTATCGCGAGCTTCTGATTCATACTCTTCGATATGGATTGACGTATAAACGTCATCTTTTACGAGACGTTCGCTCATAATAATAGCATCCTCGTAGTTGTAACCTTCCCAAGTCATGAAACCGACTAGAACGTTACGTCCAAGGGCCATTTCACCTTTTTCCATTGAAGGGCCGTCACCAAGGATTTCACCTTTAACTACGCGATCGCCTTCTGAAACAATTGGCTTTTGGTTATAGCACGTTCCCTGGTTGGAACGAATAAATTTAAGCAATTTGTAGCGGTCAAGATCACCTTTAACTTCCTGGCCATCAATGACAGAAACACGACGGACATGAATTTCTGCAGCAGATGCAAACTCGACTAAACCGTCATGTTTACAAATAACAGCAGCACCGGAATCTTTTCCGTTAACATGCTCCATACCTGTTCCAACAATTGGTGCTTCAGGAACCATCAATGGTACAGCTTGACGCTGCATGTTCGCACCCATAAGCGCACGGTTGGAGTCATCGTTCTCAAGGAACGGAATACAAGCCGTTGCGGCCGAAACTACCTGTTTCGGTGATACGTCCATGTAATCAATCTTTTCACGGGCGATGATAATGTTCTCGTCACGGAAACGAGCAACGATATCTTCGTCCTGGAATGAACCATCCTCGTGCAGCTTTGCGTTAGCCTGTGCCACAACGTAATTATCCTGTTCATCGGCAGTTAGGTAGTCAATATACTCCGTCACTTTACCTGTTTCAGGGTCTACTCTGCGATAAGGCGTTTCAATAAAGCCAAATTTATTAACTCTTGCATAAGAAGACAACGAGTTAATAAGTCCAATGTTTGGTCCCTCCGGCGTTTCGATCGGACACATTCTACCATAGTGGGAATAGTGTACGTCACGAACTTCGAACCCTGCACGCTCACGTGTTAAACCACCTGGTCCAAGAGCAGATAAACGACGCTTGTGAGTTAGCTCAGCTAGCGGATTAGTCTGGTCCATGAACTGGGATAGCTGTGAGCTACCAAAGAATTCTTTAATTGATGCAATAACAGGACGAATGTTAATTAGCGCCTGTGGCGTGATTACGTTCGTATCCTGAATTGACATACGTTCACGAACAACACGTTCCATACGAGATAAACCGATTCGGAATTGGTTCTGAAGAAGTTCACCAACAGAACGCAGACGACGGTTACCAAGATGGTCAATGTCATCTGTGTTTCCTACTTGATGCAGAAGGTTAAAAAAGTAGTTAATAGAAGAAATGATATCGCCAGGTGTGATGTTTTTCACGCCTGTTTCAACTCCACCATTCCCGATTACATTAATAACTCTTTCTCCTTCAGGATCATCAGGAGCATATACTTTAATTGATTGCAGACCGATTGACTCATCTTCAATCACGCCACCATGAGGCTCAACATCTTTAAAACCGACGTTTGTCTCAAGGGCAGGAAGAATTCTGTCAAGTAAGCGACGATCAAGAATCGCACCTTCTTCTGCAATCACTTCGCCTGTTTCAGGATCAACAAGTGTCTCTGCAAGACGTTGATTGAATAGACGATTTTTAATGTGAAGCTTCTTGTTAATCTTGTAACGTCCTACGTTTGCAAGATCATAGCGCTTTGGATCAAAAAAGCGGGAATCAAGTAAGCTTTTGGCGTTGTCGACAGTCGGAGGCTCGCCAGGACGTAAGCGTTCGTAGATTTCTAGAAGCGCTTTTTCTGTGCCGTCCGTGTTGTCTTTTTCCAGGGTATTGCGAAGATACTCATCTTCACCTAGGAGATCTATGATTTCTTGATCAGACCCAAACCCTAACGCTCTGAGCAGCACCGTAATTGGTAGCTTTCTAGTACGATCAATTCGCACATAGACAATATCTTTGGCATCAGTTTCAAATTCCAGCCATGCTCCTCGGTTTGGAATGACAGTAGCTGTATATCCTTTTTTGCCGTTCTTATCGATCTTTTCACTATAGTAGACACTTGGAGAACGCACGAGCTGAGATACGATTACGCGTTCTGCCCCATTAATTATAAACGTACCTGTTTCAGTCATTAATGGGAAGTCACCCATGAACACTTCCTGTTCCTTTACTTCGCCTGTTTCTTTGTTGATCAAGCGTACTTTAACTCGTAAAGGTGCAGAATAGGTTACATCTCGCTCTTTGGTTTCTTCCACGGGATACTTAGGTTCACCGAGGCTGTAATCAATAAATTCCAGCACAAGATTACCTGTGAAATCTTCGATTGGAGAAATATCCTGGAACATTTCTCGTAAACCCTCATCAAGAAACCATTGATAAGAAGCCGTTTGAATCTCAATTAGATTTGGCAAATCCAACACTTCTTTGATTCGCGCGTAGCTTCTTCTTTGGCGGTGGCGTCCATACTGAACTAGTTGGCCTGTCAAATGATTCACCCCTCAAATCCAGCGTATTTATTTTCTTAGTCCAATTAGACTCTGTTAATTCGAATCTATCGTTGGACAAAAAAAGAAAAAGGGCATTGATAAAAAATTCCCCTTAACTATAAGCGATTATATTAGTTTTTCCAGACGACGGCATTTTATACCTCTTTGCACACGAATGCGAAAAAGGCCTGGAAAATCCATCATTGGCATTATATTATATTAGCATAGGCCGTCCATGAAGTCAAAGGATAATTTCATAATTTACTTGACTGCTTTAAGAATATAGTATCCTTTCTTTTTCACGACAGTTTCAACTTGTTTGAACATTTCTTCGAGCTTAGTGACTGCTGAGGGAGCACCTTGTTTCTTTTGAATAACAACCCAAAGCGTACCATGTTCTTTCAATACTTCATAAGCATCTTCAAGTATGCCATGAACGACATCTTTCCCTGCTCGTATAGGTGGATTCGTAAGGACGGAAGCGAACACACTGCCCTTCACCGCACTTAACTGATCACTCTCCATAACTATTACATTATGAACCCGGTTTTTTATTGCGTTGTTCGTTGAAAGCTCAGTGGCCCGCTCATTTACGTCCAGCATATAAAAACGGCGATTCGGAAATTCAGAAGCAAGTGAAATGCCAATTGGCCCATAGCCACACCCAGCATCTACAATATCCCCTTCAACTTCAGGTTCTTCAAATGATTCGATTAGAAGCTTGCTCCCAAAATCGATCTCTTTTTTTGAAAAAACACCAGAATCGGTCGTGAACTGGAACTGTGTCCCTCGCAATTCCGCGACAATTTTGTTCGGATTGCTTTTCACGCCAGGGTTTTTCGTATAATAATGTTCACTCATCATTCTCCCTCTTTCTATCGCCATTTCTATCAGCTTATCCAACCTTACTAGCACCTTAATCATTAGCGCCAAATAACAAAAAGCTCGCTTTTAAAAGCGAGCTTTTGTTTCAGACAAATGACTACTTAACTTCTACTACTGCGCCAACTTCTTCAAGCTTGCCTTTAAGCTCTTCAGCTTCTTCTTTAGCAACGCCTTCTTTAATAGAGCTTGGAGCGCCGTCAACTAGTTCTTTAGCTTCTTTCAAGCCAAGACCAGTGATTTCGCGAACTACTTTGATAACCTTGATCTTGCTGCTTCCAGCACTTTCAAGAACTACATCAAATTCAGTTTGCTCTTCAGCAGCACCTTCTGCTGCGCCACCTGCTGCTGCTACTGGAGCTGCTGCAGTTACACCAAATTCTTCTTCGATTGCTTTAACTAGGTCGTTAAGCTCAAGAACTGTCATTTCTTTGATTGCTTCAATGATTTGCTCGTTACCCATGAGTAAATCCTCCTTAATTTTTGTTTTATTTATACCAATTGATAGGCGGTAATATTACGCGCCTTGTTCTTCCTTTTGATCAGCCACAGCTTTTGTAGCAAGTGCCATATTGCGCATCGGTGCTTGTAGCACAGATAGCAACATAGAAAGTAGTCCGTCGCGGTTTGGTAGGTCCGCAAGTTCTTTGATCTTTTCTACTGATACAACGCCACCTTCGATTACACCAGTCTTGATTTCAAGAGCTTCGTGATTCTTAGCGAAGTTGTTCAAAATTTTAGCAGGAGCAACAACATCTTCATTGCTGAACGCGATTGCCGTAGGACCGACAAGGTGTTCATTCAAATCAGTAAGTTCAAGCTCTTCTGCAGCGCGACGAGTCATTGTGTTCTTGTAAACACGGAACTCAACGTTTGCATCACGCAATTGCTTACGAAGCTCAGTTACTTCAGAAACATCAAGTCCGCGATAATCAACAAAAATTGTTGATTGGCTATCACGTAGTTTGTCTGCGATTTCCGTAACTAGTTGCTTCTTCTGTTCAACTATACTGCTCATAGTTCCACCTCCTAAAGAAATGTATCTATACCGCCCTGGAATATGAGGTCATATAAAAAGCCTTCACATCCGAAGACATGAAGGCTTTACGATTACATACGTATCGAATCACTTCACACCTCGGCAGGATATTAAGTGCAAGTGCACCCCTGCTGTCTACGGTACAGAAAGTATTAATTTATCAAACAACATTTACAAGTATATTTAATAGCTACGCAAATGTCAACAGCTAATTTTATTAGCGGTAAGTTGATGCGTTAACTTTAACACCAGGTCCCATAGTAGATGTAACCGAAATGTTTTTAAGGTACGTACCTTTTGCAGCTGCAGGCTTAACTTTTACAAGTGTTTCTACAAGTGTATTTAAGTTTTCTACAAGCTTGTCAGCTTCAAATGATACTTTACCGATCGGTGCATGGACGTTACCAGCACGGTCAACACGGTACTCTACTTTACCAGCTTTGATTTCGTTAACTGCCTTTTCAACATCGAACGTTACCGTTCCAGTTTTCGGGTTTGGCATTAAGCCTTTTGGTCCAAGAACACGACCAAGCTTACCAACTTCGCCCATCATATCTGGAGTTGCAACGATTACGTCAAACTCAAACCAACCTTCGTTGATTTTAGCGATGTAATCAGCTTCTCCAACATAGTCAGCGCCAGCTGCTTCAGCTGCTTTCGCTTTTTCGCCTTTTGCGAAAACAAGAACGCGTTGAGTTTTACCAGTTCCGTTTGGAAGTACAACCGCGCCACGTACCTGCTGGTCGTTTTTCTTAGGGTCTACTCCAAGACGAATTGCTGCTTCAACTGTTCCATCAAAGTTTCCTACAGAAGTCTTTTTAACAAGTTCAACTGCTTCTTGAGGCTCATAGAAAGTTGTACGTTCAACTAGCTTGGCAGCCTCCTGGTATTTCTTACCTCTTTTTGCCATTTTGTGTTCCTCCTTGAATGTGGTTTAGCGGATTAACCTCCCACTATTTATGATGTCAAAATGTGACATCATAATAAAAGTTGCGAACCTGTATAACACAGGCAGGAATCCCTTTTAATCGCAACGGCTTGTGTAACATTAATCTTCGATCGTAATTCCCATGCTACGTGCAGTACCTTCAACCATACGCATTGCAGAATCTACATTCGCTGCGTTAAGGTCTGGCATTTTTGTTTCAGCGATTTCACGCACTTTATCACGCTTCACAGTCGCAACTTTGTTGCGGTTTGGTTCACCAGAACCTGACTCGATCCCTGCTGCTTTCTTAAGAAGAACTGCAGCTGGTGGAGTTTTAGTGATAAATGTAAATGAACGGTCTTCAAAAACCGTGATTTCTACTGGAATGATCATACCAGCCTGGTCAGAAGTACGAGCATTAAACTCTTTACAGAATCCCATAATGTTAACTCCAGCTTGACCTAGTGCAGGTCCTACTGGTGGTGCAGGATTCGCCTTCCCAGCCGGGATTTGCAATTTAACAACCTTGATTACCTTTTTAGCCACGCGACACACCTCCTTAAGTCCGTGATGTGGTATTTGGGTGTTTACACCCTCCCACCTTATATATCAATTGAATGTCTCGATTAGTATGAGACTCATGAAACATTAAAATTCTATCATTAATCGAAAAGTTAAGCAAGGACTTTTCGATTAGAACTTCTCAACTTGCCCAAAATTAAGTTCTACAGGGGTTTCTCTGCCGAACATATTGACGTGAACTTTCACTTTGCCTTTATCCATGTCGATCCCTTCAACAGAACCTACGAAATCAGCAAACGGACCTTCTTTAACTTTGACTTTCTCTTTAAGTTCAAAGTCTACATCAGCTTTCGGCTGCTCCATTCCCATTTGCTTAAGAAGGGATTCTACTTCTTCCGGTAGCAAAGCAGTCGGTTTAGATCCAGCGCCACTTGATCCTACGAATCCAGTAACACCAGGCGTGTTTCGGACAACATACCATGAATCATCTGTCATGACCATTTCTGTAATAACATAGCCAGGAAAGACCTTTTTCATAACAGTCTTTTTCTTACCATTTTTCTCTTCTGTCTCTTCTTCTACAGGGACGAGAACACGAAAGATCTTATCCGTCATGCCCATTGTCTCAACCCTTTTTTCGAGGTTGGTCTTTACTTTGTTTTCATACCCAGAATACGTATGAACAACATACCATCTTTTTTCCATATATGCAGGACTGTGTCCTTCCCTCCCCAACTCATTTACTCTCTCATTCTAACCTTGAGAATGAATTTTTATAACGATCTATCCTAAAATGAGGCGGATTATTGAGGAAATACCCTGGTCAATCAACGCAAAGAATACAGCTATAAAAATAACTGTTGTAACAGTTACAATTGTATAGCGAGTTAATTCCTTACGAGTTGGCCAGCTTACCCGCTTCATTTCACTTGCGACATTACGAAAGAACTTACCAGAACGTTGAACAATACTTGCCATTACTTGTTACCCCCAATTAATCTGGCGGAAAACTCCCCCGAGAATCTATTTTGTCGTTTGCCTCAAAAAGCAAACACCCTGCGAGGCATTACTTTGTTTCACGATGCACAGTATGAGCATCGCAGTATTTGCAATACTTCTTAACTTCGATGCGGGCCGGGCTTGTCTGTGAGTTTTTCATAGTTGTATAGTTTCGGCTATTGCATTGAACACATGCTAGTACTGCCTTTTTACGCATAATGACACCTTCCTAAGCCGCGCAGTAGTGAAGTTTGACTTTATATTAGCTTTCTTATATCAAAAAAAGAGCAAAATAAAAAAACGTTCAGCTACCCTGTGACGTTCTTACAAACCTAACAAAAAATTGACATTATTACTTTTATCACTTTATCATAGCCCGTTTCGGCATGTCAATAAAGGCCAAGAAAGGCTAACATAGAAAGAGAGTAGGGACGCCGCCCTACTCTCTCCCAATATTTCTAATAGGTTTGTCCATATTAAAGGCTGACTTCCCGCAGTTCTAGATAACGCTCTAATTTACGTTTCACCCGCTGTAGAGCGTTATCAATTGACTTAACGTGTCGATTTAAATCAACCGATATTTCTTGATAAGAACGTCCATCGAGATAAAGCATAAGCACTTTTCTCTCTAAATCGCTTAAAATTTCAGACATTTTAAGTTCGATGTCATCAAATTCTTCCTGATTAATAATCAATTCTTCAGGATCTGTCACTTTGGTTCCGCATATGACGTCTAGCAATGTCCGATCTGACTCTTCATCATAGATTGGCTTATCAAGTGATACGTAAGAATTCAGCGGAATATGCTTTTGTCTTGTAGCGGTTTTAATAGCTGTAATCATCTGCCGGGTGATGCACAGTTCGGCAAACGCTTTAAAAGATGAGAACTTGTCCCCTCTAAAATCACGAATGGCTTTGTACAGACCGATCATTCCTTCTTGAATGATGTCTTCGCGATCTGCTCCAATGAGAAAATATGACCTCGCTTTAGCGCGTACGAAATTTTTGTACTTCGTAATCAAATGTTCCAACGCTCTACTGTGACCTTCATGAACCATGATGACGAGCAGTTCATCATCAAGTTGATCGAATGCTACGTGTTCCAGGTGTCTTGGGTCTACTGACTGTTGTTCTTGATTTACCGTGCTTTCTTTGAGGTCTACTGTACTCAATATGCGTTCCCCCCGACCAGTACGCTATATAGAAATATTATACAGTACGTGTCGAAAAATCGTCAACCGCTTATTTACCACCTCTTCGCCATTTTTCAAATATTTCGCTAATTTCTTCTGATAAATGCAGGCCCGGTGAACGGTTTCTCCGATTTTCAGTGTGGACACTTTTTTCAATCCCTTTTTCGATTCCCTGCATTTCATTGTAAAGCTCCCGGGCTGATTTCCTTAAGGCTCCCTGTCCAAAAATAGCCCATTGCTCGGTATAATCTGACGTTGCAACATGAATTTGCGTGCGTATTCCTTTAAGTTCTCTTGCCATCTTCTCAATTCGCTCATCCGCTGTCTCATTTTCCCTCGTATAGATCACTTCAACTCGATACTGACTATGACGTTTTTCTATACCGTGGGAGAGGTGAGCGTCAAAAACGACGATCACCCGATATCCGGTATATGCTTGATACTCGGCCATTTTCTCGATCAATAGCTCACGGGCCTTACTAAAGTCACTTTCTTTCAACGATCTTAATTCCGGCCACGCCCCGATTATGTTGTATCCATCAACTAACAGCACGTCCATGTTTTACTCCCCCAGAGGATGACGTTGTCGATAAACCTCATACATCATTAATCCTGCGGCAACCGAAGCATTGAGCGAGGTTACTTTTCCAGCCATAGGAAGGCTAACTAGGAAGTCGCATTTGTCTTTAATCAGACGACCCATTCCCTTTCCTTCACTTCCAATCACAAGTCCAATTCCCATGTCATAATCCGCCTGGCGATAATCTTGTCCACCTTGTGCGTCTGTCCCCACAAACCAGATCCCCCGCTCCTTCAAATCATCCATCGTTCTAGCAAGGTTCGTTACGCGTGCAACAGGAATATACTCTATAGCTCCCGTTGAGGATTTAGCTACTGTAGATGTTAAGCCAACCGCTCTCCTTTTCGGAATAATAACGCCATGCGCACCTGCTGAATCGGCTGTTCTTAAGATAGAACCAAGGTTATGAGGATCTTCAATCTCATCTAACAGTAGGAAAAAAGGTGCTTCTCCTGACTCTTCGGCTTTTTTGAATAAATCGTCGAGATCAGCGTATTCATAAGCAGCGATAGAAGCGACTACGCCCTGATGGTTACTTTCCCCAGATAATTGTTCAAGCTTTCGCTTAGGTACAAACTGAACGAGCACATTTTGCTCTTTGGCTTTTTGTATCAAATTTTGAAGAGGGCCTTTTTGGGACCCTTCATTAATCCAAATCTTGTTGATTTCATGTCCTGATCGCAGCGCTTCAAGAACAGAGTTCCGTCCTACAATAAATTCTTTCTCCATCTCACTTCACTTCTTTCTTTGGTTGTTCTACAAATTCAAAAAGCTTCTCCAAAAGTTCATCGACTCTTCGTTCATTTCCCTGTAGGTAGTGGTAACCAAACAATGCTTCAAGAGCAGTCGAGTATTTATACGTACTTACACTCGTATTCTTAGGTACCGTTCCTGATTTTGCATTACGTCCTCTGCGGACAACACCAGCTTCCTCTTCCGATAGCCACTCTTGCTTCAGTACGTGATGAAGAAAAGCAGCCTGCGCTTTAGCAGAAACGTACGTTGTTGCTGTGCGGTGCAGCTGATTCGGGCGAATGTGCCCAAGAGATAACAACCGCTTCCGCACATTAATCTCAATGACAGAGTCACCCATATACGCAAGTGCAAGAGAATTTAGTTGCTTTACATCAATTTCCTTCATAGGCTACATCCTTTTCCAGCGAACGCCCTGAGGAGTATCCTCAAGAAGTATTCCCTGCTCTTTCAATTCATCGCGAATTTCGTCTGCTCTACTGAAATTACGCTGTTTTCTAGCTTCATTTCGTTCTTCAATCAGCTGGTCAATATCTTCATCTAGAAGTGTCTTTTCCTGTTTAAAGGTAATACCAAGAACTGATCCAAAATCAGCAAAACGTTCCATAAATTGTTCAAGTACTTCTTTGGAAGAATTCGATCCTTGGAGGTATAGATTTGCTTCTTTTGAGAGTTCAAATAAAATGGAAATCGCATTAGCTGTATTAAAATCATCGTCCATCTCTGTTACAAAGCGCTTCCGATAGTCCTCAATTTTCTCTTTCCAGTCCTGAATATCTTCAGCAAGATCTGCGCTATTTAACAAGCGGTGCTCTAAGTTCTCCACTGTATCTTTAATGCGATCCAACCCTGTTTTTGCACTTGCTAAAAGTTCATGATCGAAGTTAATGGGGTTGCGATAATGAACTGACAACATAAAGAATCGAATCGCTTCAGGGTCATGTTGTTTTATCAAATCATGAACAAGCACAAAATTACCGAGTGATTTGGACATTTTCTCGTTATTAATATTGATATACCCATTATGCAGCCAGTAATTCGCAAAAGGATGACCCGTTAAGGCTTCTGTTTGCGCCACTTCGTTCTCATGGTGTGGGAATGCAAGGTCTTTTCCGCCAGCATGAATATCAATCGTATCTCCTAAATATTTCTTCGCCATTGCAGAGCATTCAATATGCCAGCCTGGTCGACCCTCTCCCCATGGACTTGCCCAGGAGATCTCGCCTTCTTTAGCTGCTTTCCACAAAGTAAAATCAAGCGGATCTTCTTTCTTTTCCCCAACTACAATACGAGACCCCAGCTTAAGTTCATCAATGGATTGATGGGATAACTTTCCATACCCTTCGAATTGACGTGTTCTAAAATACACATCACCTTCAGATTCGTAGGCGTAATTCTTTTCAATAAGAGCCGTGATAAAATCGATAATTTCTTGCATGTTTTCCGTTACCCTTGGATGTTCATCCGCTTTTTTAACACCAAGTGCTCCCGTATCCTCATGATAAGCTGCGATAAAACGCTCAGCGACATTTGGCACGTCGTCACCTAATTCTTTAGCTGCGCGTATTAACTTATCATCGACATCCGTAAAGTTGGAAACATACTGGACGTCATATTCTCGATACTCAAGATAACGACGAACAACGTCAAAGACGATAGCAGGCCGGGCGTTACCAATGTGTATATAGTTATAAACAGTAGGACC
Organism: Bacillus sp. Cs-700; assembly: GCF_011082085.1. Lineage (NCBI taxonomy): Bacteria > Bacillati > Bacillota > Bacilli > Caryophanales > Bacillaceae > Bacillus > Bacillus sp. Cs-700. Next base: position 2,793,000 of record NZ_CP041063.1, on the reverse strand, counting down.
GCACACGTACATCCTTACTTTTCCTTCTTCAATGGGTTGAAATGTTTCTTTCTTCTGCGTCAATGTGTTATATAGCTTAATCGCCATCGTTTTCACTCCTCTTTCGTAACGTTCGAACTTCTTCTTGTAAGTCACGCATTTCTTGTTCCATTTGTTTAAATTTATCAGCTACAGGATCAGGCATTTTATGGTGATCTAAATTATGAGGTACCTTAACACCATTTTGGATAACGACTCTTCCAGGAATACCAACAACCGTAGAATTGACTGGAACATCCTGAAGTACAACCGATCCGGCTCCTACTTTTGAATTTTCTCCAATCGTTATGGATCCAAGTACTTTTGCTCCAGTGGCAACGAGCGTATTGTCTTCAAGGGTAGGGTGACGTTTACCTTTCTCTTTTCCAGTACCACCGAGGGTAACTCCTTGAAAAAGCGTTACATTATTTCCAATTTCACACGTCTCTCCTATTACAACGCCCATCCCGTGGTCGATAAAACAACGTTCCCCAATTGTTGCGCCTGGATGAATTTCAATACCAGTGAAAAAGCGGCTTATTTGCGAAACAGCTCTTGCAAGGAAAAAGAATTTCTTTTTCCAAAACCAGTGTGCAACGCGATGAGACCAGATCGCATGAAGCCCAGCATAAGTTAATATAACTTCAAAATAACTTCTCGCTGCAGGATCTTGATCAAATACGACATCTATATCCTGCTTCAACGTCTTCCACATGTGTTCACCCCTCTCCTCATACTCCCATAAGGTTAAATTGAAATTTCCACCGTCTAGGTGTGTAAATCAGTGGACTAAAAAAAAGACGTCTCTGTGTGATGTTGTCATCACACAGAGACGCCATTCGCGTGGTTCCACTCTGCTTCGAACATTTCCAAGAAATGCTCCTATCACCGATAACGGGGGCACCGCTCCTAACTAATCACCATGCTGGCTTTCGAAAGAAGACTCAGAGGGGCATTTCAATGAGTGAATTCTTAAGCTGCTTTCAGCCTTAGACAGCTCTCTCTATAAAGAATTACACCGATTTACTTTTCCTCTTCAACGTTAGTAAACATCTTTATCGTTTATGCTTTACTCATCGCAAGAACTTGATTCAAACGAGCATTAACTGCATCTCTTCCAAGCAAGGCAATCGCCTGTGGAAGTTCCGGACCGTGCGTTTCACCTGTCGTAGCAACACGGATCGGCATAAATAGTTTTTTGCCTTTATGACCAGTTGCCTTTTGGGTAGCCTTGATCGCTGATTTAATAGCCGCTGGCTCGAATTCTTCAACTTCCTTCAGTTGATCTAAAAAGCCTTGCATCACTTCAGGAATTTGTTCTTCATTCAACACTGTCATTGCTTCTTCATTATACTGAATTTCTTGCTTAAAGAACAACTCAGTAAGCTCAACAATTTCTCTGCCGTAATGAAGCTGCTCTTGATAAAGAGCGATCAATTCTTTAGCCCATTCTTTTTGCTCGTCGGTCATTTCAAGCGGGAATCTTCCTGCTTCAACAAGGTGTGGAAGCGCAAGTTCCACTACTCGCTCAAGACTCGACTGTTTAATATATTGATTATTCATCCAGTAAAGTTTTTGTGAATCAAAAACTGCTGGAGAAGTAGATAAGCGTTCTGGATCAAAGATCTCAACCAGCTGCTCTTTTGTAAATAGTTCCTCTTCTCCTTTAGGAGACCAACCAAGAAGAGTGACAAAGTTAAATAACGCTTCTGGAAGAAAACCTAAGTCATGATACTGTTCAATGTATTGCACGATTGACTTATCTCGCTTACTAAGTTTTTTCTTTTGATCATTAACAATCAGGGTCATATGCCCAAATTTAGGTGGTTCAAAGCCAAATGCTTCGTAAATCATCAGCTGTTTCGGTGTGTTTGAAATATGATCATCTCCACGTAAAACGTGAGAAATTTTCATATGATAGTCATCTAGCGCCACCGCATAGTTGTAAGTAGGAATACCATTTTTCTTAACAATAACAAAGTCGCCAATTCCATTAGATTCAAAAGATACGCGATCTTTTACAATATCATCAAATGCATATTCTTTGTCGCGAGGAACAGCAAAACGAATGCTCGGCTCTCTACCTTCTGCTTCTAGTTTCTCACGCTGATCTTGAGTTAGGTGTCGACATTTCCCAGAGTATCGAGGCATTTCTCCACGTGCGCGCTGTGCTTCACGCTCCGCTTCCAGCTCATCTTCTGTACAATAACATTTATATACGAGATCTTTTTCCAATAGCTCTTTCGTGTGCTCCGTATAAATGTCAAGACGCTCCATTTGTGTATATGGACCGTACTCGCCCTCTTTATCAATACTTTCATCCCAGTCCATGCCAAGCCACTTTAAGTAATCAAGCTGATTCTCAACGCCGCCTTCTACATTACGAGATTGATCCGTATCTTCAATACGAATAATAAACTTACCGCCTTGATTTCTAGCAAATAAATAATTAAATAACGCCGTTCTGGCATTCCCAATATGTAAATAACCCGTTGGGCTCGGGGCATAACGTACACGTACTTCATTTCCCATTCTATCCACCACCATTAGTTATTATCTTCAACTGTCTTATTATTTTACCATTAGAGTCAAATTATCGGTCAAGCTTTTTGAAGCAACACGACTACTTCAGCCGCAATTCCTTCTCCTCTACCCGTAAAGCCTAGCTGCTCAGAAGTGGTTGCCTTCACATTCACCTGACTTATGTCTGCCTCAAGTAATTCAGCTATCACTTCACGCATCGCTGAAATGTGAGGCGCCATTTTCGGAAGCTGTGCAATAATCGTACCATCCACATTTCCTAGTACAAATCCCTTTTCTTTTACAATGGCATACACATGACGAAGGAGTTCCTTGGAATCAGCATCTTTAAATGCCTCATCTGTATCCGGAAAATGCTTCCCTATATCCCCTTCTCCAATTGCACCCAGACAAGCGTCTGCAACGGAATGAAGGAGAACGTCGGCATCGGAATGACCAAGTAAACCCTTTTCAAACGGAATTGTCACCCCTCCAATAATACATGGACGTCCTTCTACTAATTTATGTACATCAAAACCATGCCCTACTCGCATCAAATGCCACTCTCCTTCTTCTCTCGCAATATCGCTCTAGCAAAGATTAAATCTTCAGGTGTTGTTAATTTCACGTTCCAATAGTCACCCTCAATAACATGTACCGCTTGTCCATTCATTTCTACTAGACTTGCATCATCGGTTCCAATCACGTCATTCTCTTCCGCCCATTGATGGACATCCTTAATCACAGATAGACGAAAAGCCTGTGGCGTTTGAACAGCCCACAAGCTTGAGCGATCAATGGTTCTCTTTACTTGTAGTTGATCTACCTGCTTCACTGTATCTTTAACCGGAACAGCGACAATAGCTCCGTCATAATTCGCTGCTGCCAGCGCCACTTTATTGGCAACTTCATGTGAAAAAAACGGTCGCGCTCCGTCGTGAATTAACACGATCTTTTCTCCCTGCAAGGCTTTTAGCCCTTCATAAACACTTTGTTGCCTTTCACGCCCACCTGTTACTACGTGACTTACTTTCGTTAAACCATATTCTTCGATAAGTGACCGAAAGTCGTCGTGCTCCCGCTCATTAATAGCAAGCACAATTTCTTCACACTGAGGATCACTTTGAAAAACCGATATCGTATGAACGATAATCGGTTTTCCTTCAAGCATAATAAATTGTTTGTTTTTTCCCGCGTTCATCCGTTTACCTTGACCGGCCGCAGGAATGACTACTGAATACTTCAAAGCTAGAACCCCCGTTGTCTATCGCTTAAAGTGCTTTCTCAAGTAGCTTGGGCTTCGCAAATATCATTCGCCCTGCTGATGTTTGCAACACGCTCGTTACAAGAACATCAATCGTTTTTCCTATATAGTTTCTACCTTCTTCTACAACAATCATTGTACCATCATCTAGATACGCAACGCCCTGATTGTATTCTTTCCCATCTTTTATCACTTGCACATTAAGCTCTTCCCCAGGAAGCACTACCGGCTTAACCGCATTCGCTAAATCATTAATATTCAAAACTTGAACTTTTTGCAGTTCGCATACTTTGTTTAAGTTAAAATCGTTTGTAACAACCATGCCATTGACAAGCTTGGCGAGCTTCACAAGTTTACTATCTACTTCTTGAATTTCTTCAAAATCACCTTCATAGATTTCAACGTTTATTTCAAGCTCTTTTTGTATTTTGTTCAAGATATCAAGTCCTCGACGACCGCGATTACGTTTTAAAACGTCTGACGAGTCAGCAATATGTTGGAGTTCCTCAAGGACAAATTGGGGAATGACTAACGTGCCTTCAAGAAACCCAGTCTGACATATGTCCGCGATTCTTCCATCAATAATGACACTTGTATCAAGGATTTTTAATTTAGATGATCCAGAATCAATCTCATCCTCATCCGAATCTTTTTTCTTTTCCTTGCCTTTGGTGTTGGAGAAAAGGTTAATAAGCTCATCGCGCTTTTTAAACCCAACCTGGAATCCAAAATACCCTAAAAGGATCGTAATAAAAATCGGCAGAATGTTACTAACAACCGGAAAGTTAATCTCAGCCAGAGGTACAGTTAGTAAAAATGCAATTATAAGTCCAATAATCAGTCCAATTGCCCCAAATAGTACGTCTCCAACAGGTGCTTTAACTACCTTTTCTTCAATAATTCGAATAAAATCCACAATATAATCTGTTACCCAAAATGTTGCTAGAAAGAACAGTACCGCTCCAATGACAGCACCTGCATAAGAGTTGCTAAAAACTGATGGAAGATCCCCTATATTGAGTAATTGTATTAAATCTGGTAAGTATACTAATCCCAGTGCTCCGCCTAAAATGATAAAAAACAACTGTACAATCCACTTTATCATTGACGTTCTCACCTCCTTTTAACATTATAAACAATTTCTCGAAATTGAAACGTCATTCCTTGAAGTTTGCGAATTTTATAGTATGATTATAGGTTGGCTTGCATGACTATAAATTAATTATAGATTAGCACACCCCCTATGGAATGTCTATTTCACAGCCCTATATATGGCGATCCACAAAGAGTTGTTCTTGAATTCGCTTCAGTCCGTCTTTTATTTTCTTAGCTCTAATAGCTCCGATTCCATCGACATGATCCAATTCCTCGATCGAAGCTTTCGAAATCGCATTTAGGTTATTAAAACTATCGACCAAATTTTCAATAATGTTAGATGGTAACCTTGGAATTTTATGCAGAATCCGGTAACCCCTTGGAGTAACATTCTCATTCTGATCCTGGTAACCAAGAATCTTCATTATCGCGTTTTCTTCTAGCAAATCATCACTTGAGAGCCTCTTTAAACGTTTCATTACATCAGCAGGAGATTCATCAACGTCCTTCACATAATCTCCAATCAACCACTTTGCCTCTGACTCAAGATTAGAAACAAGCTCTTCCATCTGCATGCTAATTAATCGTCCTTCTGTCCCTAGCTCGTTAATGTAATTAAGAATCTCTTTCTTAATACGTAACACCATTTCAATCCGGTGAATCACCTGTGCTACTTCTTGAAGCGTGACAAGTTCTTCAAACTCAAGCGCACCGAGGTCTGTAATTCCCTGATCTAGAACTGATTTGTATTTCTCTAACGTTTGCATCGCTTGATTGGCTTTTGTCAGAATTACACCAATTTCTTTTAATGAATAGCGAATATTTCCCTGATAAAGCGTAATGACATTACGACGCTGTGAGATCGAAATCACTAGATTACCTGTTTGCTTGGCAACCCGCTCTGCAGTTCGATGACGAATTCCGGTCTCCGTTGATGGAATAGAGGTTTCTGGAATTAATTGTGTATTTGCATATAATATTTTGGAGGCTTCTTTGTTTAATATAATGGCCCCGTCCATTTTTGCTAATTCATACAAATAAGCAGGGGTGAATCGACACTCAATTGAGAATCCTCCATCGACAATTTCTTGCAACTTACCGTCATACCCTACAACAATAAGACCACCGGTATTCGCGCGTAGAATATTATCGATCCCATGCCTTAATTGCGTACCTGGCGCAACGATTTTTAATATGCCGTTTATAATTTCCTGCTGCTTATCGATCTCCATCTTCTACCCTCCTAGCGCTTCTTTTAATGCTTCGTCCACTGTTTGAACACCGATTACCTGAATGCCTTCTGGAAAAGTCCATCCACCTATATTCTTCTTTGGAATAATAGCCCGTTCAAAACCAAGTTTAGCGGCTTCGATCACTCGTTGTTCAATACGAGATACTCGTCTAATTTCTCCGGTCAATCCAATTTCACCCACTACTATGTCAGAAGGACGTGTTGGTTTGTCTCTAAAACTTGAAGCAATGGAAACAGCAATAGCAAGGTCAATTGCAGGCTCATCAAGTCTTACACCACCAGCCACATTTAAATAAGCATCCTGGTTTTGCAAAAGCAGACCTACTCTTTTCTCAAGAACCGCCATTAATAACGATACTCGGTTATGATCAATACCTGTTGCTGTTCTACGTGGATTTCCAAAGCTAGTAGGTGATATGAGGGCTTGTATTTCGACAAGCACCGTTCGCGTTCCCTCCATAGATGCAACAACCGTTGACCCTGCAGAACCAGAAGATCGTTCTTCTAGAAAAATCTCAGAAGGATTAAGTACTTCTTCAAGCCCCTCTTCCTTCATCTCAAAGACACCTATCTCATTTGTCGATCCAAAACGGTTTTTTACGCCGCGAAGAATTCGAAATGTGTGGTGACGCTCTCCCTCAAAGTAAAGCACCGCATCTACCATATGTTCTAAAAGTCTCGGACCCGCAATTGATCCTTCTTTCGTCACATGTCCGACAATAAAAACTGCAATACCCTTTGTTTTAGCTATACGCATAAGTTGGGAAGTACATTCGCGAACTTGAGAAACACTCCCCGGAGCAGATGTAACTTCTGATCTAAAAATCGTTTGAATTGAGTCGATAATGACAAGTTGCGGGTTTATTTCTTCAATCGCTTTACTAATATACTCAAGATCCGTCTCCGCTAATACAAATAATTTTTCCGCATCAACACCTAAGCGATCTGCACGAAGCTTCGTTTGCTTGACCGACTCCTCACCAGAGATGTACAGAACGGGGTGGTCCTGACCAGCTAACTTCGACGACGTTTGTAATAAGAGCGTTGATTTACCAATCCCCGGATCACCCCCAACAAGAACGAGTGAACCTGGAACAACACCACCGCCTAATACACGATCAAGTTCCGTGATGTGGGTTAGTATTCTAGGCTCCATTTCTTTTTGAATACTTCTAATAGATGTCGGTTTGCTCGCCGTTTCATTGCTTGAAGTAACGAAACGTCTACGATCGTTATCCCCTGGAACCATTTCTTCTACCATCGTGTTCCATTGATGACATCCTGGACATTTCCCCATCCATTTTGGAGATTCATAGCCGCAATCCTGACACATAAATTTCGTCTTTTTCTTCGCCATCTAATATCCTCACTTTCAATTAACCGAACAAATTCACTACATTTATTTTATCACACCTTATAAGTTCCTATGAACTCATAACGATTAGCCATTTACAAAAGTTCCATCGATTCAGTGAATCACGCTTAAATTGAAGAGTATGAACACCTCAAAAAGGGTCAATAAAATTCTAATCACAATACCTTTCCCTTAAGTGAAGCAAACCACTCCTCAAATAGAAAAAAACCGGAAGATAAAACTTCCGGTTGAATTTCTTATGATGAAGTTGCTTCAGAAAGCGTTTCGACAACAAAATCGTTCTCTTTGTAATCAATCTTCACTCGCTGACCTTTTTCAATATTTCCTTTTAACAATTCTTCAGAAAGACGGTCTTCAATATGACGCTGTAGAGCTCTTCTAAGCGGTCGAGCACCATATTCTGGATCATAGCCTTCTTCAGAAATTTTATCAAGTGCAGAATCAGTTAGTTCAAAATCAATCCCATGATCAGATAGACGAGCCTTAAGTTGGTTGGCCATAAGGACTATGATTTCTTTCAAGTGTTTCTTTTCAAGGGAATGGAATACGATCGTCTCATCAATACGGTTCAAGAACTCCGGACGGAAAGTCTTCTTGAGATCATCCATCACTTTACCTTTCATATCACTATATTCCTGACCTTCAGATCCTGTTGAGAACCCAACATATTTATTGCGCTTAAGCGTGCTAGCCCCAACGTTTGACGTCATAATGACTACTGTATTACGGAAATCAACTACACGCCCTTTAGAATCAGTCAATCGTCCATCTTCTAGCACTTGTAATAGAATATTAAACACGTCTGGGTGTGCTTTTTCAATCTCATCTAGCAAGATAACAGAATAAGGTTTGCGTCTTACCTTCTCAGTTAACTGACCGCCTTCTTCATAGCCAACATATCCTGGAGGTGAACCAACAAGGCGTGACGTTGAGTGTTTCTCCATGTACTCAGACATATCAATACGGATTACAGAATCTTCTTCACCAAATAGCGTTTCAGCAACTGCACGAGCGAGTTCGGTCTTACCAACACCAGTTGGTCCAAGGAAAATGAATGAACCAATTGGGCGTTTAGGATCCTTAAGACCAGCACGAGCACGTCGAACTGCTTTTGAAATTGATTTAACAGCTTCTTCTTGACCAATCAGACGATTATGAAGAATCTCTTCCATCTTCAACAGTCGCTCTGTTTCCTGCTCTTCTAGTTTGGAGACCGGGATTCCGGTCCAATTGGCAACGACAATCGCAATATCTTCTGGTGTAACTTCTTGATTCTCTTTGCCTTGCTTTTCTTTCCATTCTTTCTTCGTTTGCTCAAGCTGCTCACGTAAGCGTTGCTCAGAGTCGCGAAGAGAAGCGGCTTTCTCAAATTCTTGACTTTGAACAGCAGCATCTTTTTCTTTTCGAACTTCTTCCAGCTTCTTATCAAGCTCTTTCAAATTCGGTGGTGCTGTATAAGAACGTAGACGAACTTTCGAAGCAGCTTCGTCAATTAAGTCAATCGCTTTATCTGGTAGAAAACGATCTGATATATATCGATCTGAAAGCTTAACAGCGGCTTCAATAGCATCATCTGTAATTGTAACGCGGTGATGCGCTTCATAACGATCACGCAGACCTTTTAAGATAAGCGCCGATTCATCACTTGTCGGTTCATTTACCTGTATTGGTTGGAAACGTCTTTCCAGTGCCGCATCCTTCTCAATATATTTACGATACTCGTCAAGTGTTGTCGCACCAATACATTGAAGCTCCCCTCTTGCTAGTGCCGGCTTGAGGATATTCGATGCATCAATTGCACCTTCTGCCCCACCAGCTCCAATAAGCGTATGAAGTTCATCAATGAATAAAATGATATTGCCTGCCTGACGAATTTCATCCATTACTTTCTTTAAACGATCTTCGAATTCACCACGGTATTTCGTTCCGGCTACTACAGTACCCATATCAAGCGTCATCACACGCTTATCACGGAGAGTCTCAGGTACTTCATTATTAATAATTTGCTGCGCAAGGCCCTCAGCGATTGCTGTCTTACCTACACCGGGCTCACCAATAAGAACCGGATTGTTTTTCGTCCGTCGGCTAAGAACTTCAATCACTCGCTCAATTTCTTTGCTTCTGCCAATAACGGGGTCTAAACCATTGTCTCGTGCTATGACAGTAAGGTCTCTTGCTAGGCTATCAAGCGTTGGCGTATTGGCACTTGCTCCACCACCCTGATGACTAGAAGAAGAACTTTCATTGCTTCCAAGCAATTGAAGAACCTGTTGACGTGCTTTATTCAAGCTAACACCAAGGTTGTTAAGAACACGAGCAGCAACGCCTTCTCCTTCACGAATAAGACCAAGTAAGATATGCTCCGTTCCAACATAGGAGTGGCTTAACTTACGTGCTTCATCCATTGATAGCTCGATAACTTTCTTAGCTCTTGGTGTATAGTGAATAGATTGAACAGAATCCTGTCCACGCCCAATCAACTTCTCTACTTCTTTTTGAATTTTTTCTGAGCCCAGCCCAAGAGCTGTTAAAGCTTTAGCGGCAATGCCTTCCCCTTCGCGAATCAAGCCGAGTAGGATATGTTCAGTTCCAACGTTATTATGACCAAGTCGGATGGCCTCTTCTTGTGCTAATGCAAGTACTTTCTGGGCACGTTCTGTAAATCGTCCAAACATCATTGTTCATCACCCTCCACATTCTTCTTTAGTTGATCTTCAAGTTCAAGTCGTTCTCTAATTAGAGTAGCACGTTTAATGTCTCGCTCTGTAGGTGTTAGACTCGCCCCAGCATATTGTTGTAAAAAGCCTGGTTGAGTAAGGATAAGCAATTCATTCAAGATCGATTTAGCTAATCCTTTAACAAGACCTAAATCAATCCCAAGTCTCACATCTGATAAACATTTAGCCGCCTCTTTTGATTGAATGATTCTACTATTCTGTAGGACACCAAGTGCTCGATAAATACGATCTTCTAATTCAATTCTCGAGTTATCAAGAAGAGCACGTCTAGCAGCTCTTTCCTTTTCAATAACTTGCCTAACTACCCCTTGTAGATCTTCAATAATATCATCTTCAGTCTTACCAAGTGTAATTTGATTTGATATTTGAAAGATGTTACCCAGGGCTTCGCTTCCCTCACCATAACTACCTCTTACCACGAGTCCAAGCTGGTTAATAGCTGGAATAATATGATTTAACTGCTGTGTTAACACAAGAGCGGGAAGATGTAACATGACCGATGCCCGCATTCCAGTTCCTACATTTGTCGGGCAACTAGTTAAGTAACCTTTTCTTTCATCGAAAGCATAATCCACTTTTTCTTCGATCCAATTATCAAGAGAATTAGCTAGCGACAAAGCTTTTTTAAGTTCAAACCCAGCTACTAGACACTGAATACGAAAATGATCTTCTTCATTAATCATAATGCTAACCGTTTCGTTCTCACTCAAAAGTACAGCACCATTTTTGGAGTGTTCGATAAGGTTAGGACTAATAAGGTGCTTTTCTACAAGTACCCGTTTTTCGATAGGCTTTAAATCATCCATTTCGATTAACTCCAGTTGCCCTACCTGATTATCTGGTATGTCAGTAAATTGACCCCTTACTTCTTCGATAACCTTTAAGTTATGCTCACGATTAGAAAGGATAGGGAACACGTAATTCTTTAAATTACGTGCAAACCTTACGCGGCTACTCATTACAATATCTGAGTCAGGACCTTCGTTTTTCATCCAGGGGCTCACAGCCTCGCTAATAAAATGCTGAAGTGACATTATTCTCCCCCTTCCGATGAACTTTTGTCTTCAAGGGAACGAATCAAATCTCTCGTTTCTGCAGCTTTCTCGAATTCCTCATGCTCAATATACTCTTTCATTTTGTTTCTTAAATTTTGAACTTTGCGCTCCATTTCTATTGCGGCGCCAGCTCGTTTAGGAATTTTCCCAGAATGAATCGTATTGCCGCCATGAACTTTCTTAAGTATAGGATCAAGTTTATCGGAAAATGTATTATAACAATCTGAACAGCCAAAACGACCAATCTTCGTAAACTGCTGATAAGTTAAGCCACATTTAGGACAGTGACTTGGCTCCGGTTTGTAAAAAGACTGAGCCTGGCTCTCGCCAATAGGGGTTTCAAAATTTAGTAATCCCGATAATAAGTTATGGATAGAAAAATGGTTAGTGCCTGGCTCAACCTCACCTTTTTCTTTTGCACACTTTTCACAAATGTGAGTTTCTGTTTTTTCACCATTTATAATTTTGGTGAAATGAAGCGTAGCAGGGCGCTCACCACATTCCTGACAAGTCATAGGGCAACCCTCCTTATCTACCCTTATATTATTTATATTTTAAAGCGATAAGCATTGCACGCAACATATTTGCACGCAAGTGATCTCTTAAAGGTAGCTCTATTGTAATCACTGTACGATCTAGCACGCTTAACATTAACTTCGCTTCTCGTTCTGAAATAACCTCTTCTTCGAGTAAGCGAAGGATAATATTTTCTGATACAACTTGTGGAACTTGATTTTTGACAATCTGGAGCATTTCATCAATTAAATCAGCGTGGGTTTCGGGCTTAACTTTAACAATCCGTATATAACCCCCTCCACCTCTTTTACTTTCCACAATATACCCTTTTTCAATCGTAAAGCGAGTATTGATGACGTAATTAATTTGTGAGGGAACGCATTGAAATTTATCTGCTATTTCACTTCGTTTTATCTCAACAGCATCCCTTCCATCAACCATTAATATTTTCTTTAAATAGGCTTCAATAATATCGGAAACATTCCTCACTGAGTTCCCTCCTCTCCGTCCCCATACTGACTTTGACTATATTTGACGTTGAATATATTATAACGTGTTTAGTGTGGATTGCAAAGTAACAAGCCTATCACATGTCTTTTTAAGCTTTTCCATTTATGCGAAATTCAAGACTCTTTATTTCTTTACTTTTCACTTTTTTATAAGAAGTAAGGACGTTTATAAAAGGTAGTTTGCCTGTGCTAAAAATGTACCAGTCCCTCATTTATTCGTTTGTAATTTGTACCCTTTCCTACTACTAGCTAATCTCTCTTTTAAAAATGCGTGGCGGGTAAATAATATCATTTCTTACTAAACCTAAAAGTCGCGTATCAAATTGGAGTTTTATGGATATTCAATGTCAATTTGTTCGTCTGAGAAGTGTGATTTAATAGGAGAGCTCAAAATACAATTTACTCCTTATAATTTGATAGGATCGAGGGAGATTTGAAGAAGGAGCATAGTTTATTCCGTAAAGGTATTAAATAAGGGATTTTAGCCAGTGAAAACTTATCCATAAAATCATACAAAAAAAGCGAGAAACCGTTTGGTTTCTCGCCTTTCTTCAGTTGCCCAGCGACGTCCTACTCTTGCAGGGGGGAGATCCCCCAACTACCATCGGCGCTAGAGCTTAACTTCCGTGTTCTCATACGGGGTGCGATAAGCGGCGAACTTCTTCGTCAGCTGCGCGCTGCCAGATCCTCATGGATCTCCAAATATCCACTCCGGTCTGCCATCGCTTGCTTCCTCGAATTTCTGGCTTCTCCCATCCCTACGCAGCTTTCGAAGAAGTTTTGATTGTTTGACATGGAGTTTTTTTCTCTTGCGAGTTTTCAAAAACTTTATAGATACAAAAAAAAGCGAGAAACCATTTGGTCTCTCGCTTTTCTTCTTTGCCCAGCGACGTCCTACTCTTGCAGGGGGAGATCCCCCAACTACCATCGGCGCTGAAGAGCTTAACTTCCGTGTTCGGCATGGGAACGGGTGTGACCTCTTCGCCATCGTCACTAGACTTTACAGGGTATTCCCTGAAAACTAGATAGCACGCACAACGTATTCCAATAATGTGTCCAGCTACGTAAGCCAAATCCTCGATCGTTTCACCTTTTGATTCTGACGCAAAAAGCGCGTCTGATTCAAAAGCTTCCAACGCTTGTCGGATTTAAACGGCTTACTTCGCTTTTCGTTTTTAGGTTAAGCCCTCGATCGATTAGTATTCGTCAGCTCCACGTGTTGCCACGCTTCCACCCCGAACCTATCTACCTCATCATCTCTAAGGGATCTTACCAGCTTAATGCTGTGGGAAATCTCATCTCGAGGGGGGCTTCATGCTTAGATGCTTTCAGCACTTATCCCTTCCACACGTAGCTACCCAGCTATGCTCCTGGCGGAACAACTGGTACACCAGCGGTGTGTCCATCCCGGTCCTCTCGTACTAAGGACAGCTCCTCTCAAATTTCCTGCGCCCGCGACGGATAGGGACCGAACTGTCTCACGACGTTCTGAACCCAGCTCGCGTACCGCTTTAATGGGCGAACAGCCCAACCCTTGGGACCTACTTCAGCCCCAGGATGCGATGAGCCGACATCGAGGTGCCAAACCTCCCCGTCGATGTGGACTCTTGGGGGAGATAAGCCTGTTATCCCCAGGGTAGCTTTTATCCGTTGAGCGATGGCCCTTCCATGCGGAACCACCGGATCACTAAGCCCGACTTTCGTCCCTGCTCGACTTGTAGGTCTCGCAGTCAAGCTCCCTTGTGCCTTTACACTCTGCGAATGATTTCCAACCATTCTGAGGGAACCTTTGGGCGCCTCCGTTACACTTTAGGAGGCGACCGCCCCAGTCAAACTGCCCACCTGACACTGTCTCCGCACCGGATCACGGTGCTGGGTTAGAATGTCAGTACAGCCAGGGTAGTATCCCACCGACGCCTCCATCGAACCTGGCGGTCCGACTTCTATGGCTCCTACCTATCCTGTACAAGCTGTACCAAAATCCAATATCAGGCTACAGTAAAGCTCCATGGGGTCTTTCCGTCCTGTCGCGGGTAACCTGCATCTTCACAGGTACTATAATTTCACCGGGTCTCTCGTTGAGACAGTATCCAAGTCGTTGCACCTTTCGTGCGGGTCGGAACTTACCCGACAAGGAATTTCGCTACCTTAGGACCGTTATAGTTACGGCCGCCGTTTACTGGGGCTTCGATTCAGAGCTTCTCCCGTAAGGGATAACCCCTCCTCTTAACCTTCCAGCACCGGGCAGGTGTCAGCCCCTATACTTCGCCTTACGGCTTTGCAGAGACCTGTGTTTTTGCTAAACAGTCGCTTGGATCTTTTCACTGCGGCTCCCCTGGGCTATAAACCCGAGGAAGCACCCCTTCTCCCGAAGTTACGGGGTCATTTTGCCGAGTTCCTTAACGAGAGTTCTCCCGATCGTCTTAGGATTCTCTCCTCGCCTACCTGTGTCGGTTTGCGGTACGGGCACCTCTTTCCTCACTAGAGGCTTTTCTTGGCAGCGTAGAATCAAGGACTTCGGTACTAAATTTCCCTCGCCATCACGACTCAGCCTTCACGGTGAACGGATTTACCTATTCACCAGCCTAATCGCTTGGACGCGCATTTCCAGCAGCGCGCTCTCCCTATCTTTCTGCGTCCCCCCGTCGTTCAAACGGAAAGGAGGTGGTACAGGAATATCAACCTGTTATCCATCGCCTACGCCTTTCGGCCTCGGCTTAGGTCCCGACTAACCCTGAGCGGACGAGCCTTCCTCAGGAAACCTTGGGCTTTCGACGGACAAGATTCTCACTTGTCTTTCGCTACTCATACCGGCATTCTCACTTCTAAGCGCTCCACCAGTCCTTTCGGTCTGACTTCACAGCCCTTAGAACGCTCTCCTACCATTGTCGTAAGACAATCCACAGCTTCGGTGATACGTTTAGCCCCGGTACATTTTCGGCGCAGCGTCACTCGACCAGTGAGCTATTACGCACTCTTTAAATGATGGCTGCTTCTAAGCCAACATCCTGGTTGTCTAAGCAACGCCACATCCTTTTCCACTTAACGTATACTTTGGGACCTTAGCTGGTGGTCTGGGCTGTTTCCCTCTCGACTACGGATCTTATCACTCGCAGTCTGACTCCCGCGGATAAATCGTTGGCATTCGGAGTTTGACTGGATTCGGTAATCCGGTAAGGACCCCTAGTCCAATCAGTGCTCTACCTCCAAGATTCTTGCCGCGAGGCTAGCCCTAAAGCTATTTCGGAGAGAACCAGCTATCTCCAGGTTCGATTGGCATTTCACCGCTACCCACACCTCATCCCCGCATTTTTCAACATGCGTGGGTTCGGGCCTCCATTCAGTGTTACCTGAACTTCACCCTGGACATGGGTAGATCACCTGGTTTCGGGTCTACGACCACGTACTATTTCGCCCTATTCAGACTCGCTTTCGCTGCGGCTCCGCCTTATCAGCTTAACCTTGCACGGGATCGTAACTCGCCGGTTCATTCTACAAAAGGCACGCTGTCACCCATTAACGGGCTCCAACTAGTTGTAGGCACACGGTTTCAGGTTCTTTTTCACTCCCCTTCCGGGGTGCTTTTCACCTTTCCCTCACGGTACTGGTTCACTATCGGTCACTAGAGAGTATTTAGCCTTGGGAGATGGTCCTCCCAGATTCCGACGGGGTTTCACGTGTCCCGCCGTACTCAGGATCCGTCTCGGAGGGCAGCGGATTTTGACTACAGGATTGTTACCTTCTCTGATGGACCTTTCCAGGTCGCTTCGTCTATCCGTGCCTTTGTAACTCCAAAGAGACGTCCTACAACCCCAGAGGGCAAGCCCTCTGGTTTGGGCTGATTCCGTTTCGCTCGCCGCTACTCAGGAAATCGCATTTGCTTTCTCTTCCTCCGGGTAATGAGATGTTTCAGTTCCCCGGGTCTGCCTTCCATTCCCTATGTATTCAGAAATGGATACCATCCTATTAAAGATGGTGGGTTCCCCCATTCGGAAATCTCCGGATCAAAGCGTACTTACAGCTCCCCGAAGCATATCGGTGTTCGTCCCGTCCTTCTTAGGCTTCTAGTGCCAAGGCATCCACCGTGCGCCCTTAGTAGCTTAACCTTCGATTTGTTAGGCATTGCTGCCATAACGCATCAGTTATTACTAAGTTCTTGCATAAAAATAATTATTGGATGTCGTTGTTTATGCTATCTAGTTTTCAAGGAACAAGGCTACTAATTGAATCAGCGCAAGCTTCATCACTTCACCTATTTTGAAAGAATACAATCATTCTTTCAAAACTAAACGAAACGCTCATGTAAGGTTGGTAACGTAAGTTACCTTCGTAATTCTCCATAGAAAGGAGGTGATCCAGCCGCACCTTCCGATACGGCTACCTTGTTACGACTTCACCCCAATCATTTGTCCCACCTTCGGCGGCTGGCTCCATAAAGGTTACCCCACCGACTTCGGGTGTTACAAACTCTCGTGGTGTGACGGGCGGTGTGTACAAGGCCCGGGAACGTATTCACCGCGGCATGCTGATCCGCGATTACTAGCAATTCCGGCTTCATGCAGGCGAGTTGCAGCCTGCAATCCGAACTGAGAACGGCTTTATGGGATTTGCTTCACCTCGCGGTGTCGCTGCCCTTTGTACCGTCCATTGTAGCACGTGTGTAGCCCAGGTCATAAGGGGCATGATGATTTGACGTCATCCCCACCTTCCTCCGGTTTGTCACCGGCAGTCACCTTAGAGTGCCCAACTAAATGCTGGCAACTAAGATCAAGGGTTGCGCTCGTTGCGGGACTTAACCCAACATCTCACGACACGAGCTGACGACAACCATGCACCACCTGTCACTCTGTCCCCCGAAGGGGAACGTCCTGTCTCCAGGATTGTCAGAGGATGTCAAGACCTGGTAAGGTTCTTCGCGTTGCTTCGAATTAAACCACATGCTCCACTGCTTGTGCGGGCCCCCGTCAATTCCTTTGAGTTTCAACCTTGCGGTCGTACTCCCCAGGCGGAGTGCTTAATGTGTTAACTTCAGCACTGAGGGTGGAACCCCCCAACACCTAGCACTCATCGTTTACGGCGTGGACTACCAGGGTATCTAATCCTGTTTGCTCCCCACGCTTTCGCGCCTCAGCGTCAGTTACAGACCAGAGAGCCGCCTTCGCCACTGGTGTTCCTCCACATATCTACGCATTTCACCGCTACACGTGGAATTCCACTCTCCTCTTCTGCACTCAAGTCCTCCAGTTTCCAATGACCCTCCACGGTTGAGCCGTGGGCTTTCACATCAGACTTAAAAGACCGCCTGCGCGCGCTTTACGCCCAATAATTCCGGACAACGCTTGCCACCTACGTATTACCGCGGCTGCTGGCACGTAGTTAGCCGTGGCTTTCTGGTTAGGTACCGTCAAGGTACCGCCCTATTCGAACGGTACTTGTTCTTCCCTAACAACAGAGCTTTACGACCCGAAGGCCTTCGTCACTCACGCGGCGTTGCTCCGTCAGACTTTCGTCCATTGCGGAAGATTCCCTACTGCTGCCTCCCGTAGGAGTCTGGGCCGTGTCTCAGTCCCAGTGTGGCCGATCACCCTCTCAGGTCGGCTACGCATCGTCGCCTTGGTAAGCCATTACCTTACCAACTAGCTAATGCGCCGCGGGCCCATCCTGCAGTGTTAGCTCAGAAAGCCAACTTTCAACATTGCACCATGCGGTGCGATGTATTACCCGGTATTAGCTCCGGTTTCCCGGAGTTATCCCAGTCTGCAGGGCAGGTTGCCCACGTGTTACTCACCCGTCCGCCGCTAAGATCAGGGAGCAAGCTCCCATCTCTTCGCTCGACTTGCATGTATTAGGCACGCCGCCAGCGTTCGTCCTGAGCCAGGATCAAACTCTCCGATAGAAAGCTTAATCTAGCTTTTAAAACATTTTTTGTTTCCGTAGAAACAACTACTTACATGGCGTTTCGTTCAGTTTTCAAAGAGCAATTTTTCTTTCAATGTCATTTTCAGCGACCAAACAATCATACCATGAAGTGTTTGGTGATGTCAACATTATTTTAAAGAAAATATTTGGTGGAGCCTAGCGGGATCGAACCGCTGACCTCCTGCGTGCAAGGCAGGCGCTCTCCCAGCTGAGCTAAGGCCCCTTTGTTATAGATAGAAGATAAATGGTCGGGAAGACAGGATTTGAACCTGCGACCCCTTGGTCCCAAACCAAGTGCTCTACCAAGCTGAGCTACTTCCCGTTTCAAAAAAAAGAAAATAGTAAAAATAATGGTGCGCCCGAGAGAAGTCGAATCCCTAACCTTCTGATCCGTAGTCAGACGCTCTATCCAATTGAGCTACGGGCGCAAATATATTAAGTTAATGGAGCGGAAGACGGGATTCGAACCCGCGACCCCCACCTTGGCAAGGTGATGTTCTACCACTGAACTACTTCCGCAATTGGTGCGGGTGAAGGGACTTGAACCCCCACGTCGTAAGACACTAGATCCTAAGTCTAGCGCGTCTGCCAATTCCGCCACACCCGCAAAATAACTGGTGAGCCATGAAGGACTCGAACCTTCGACCCTCTGATTAAAAGTCAGATGCTCTACCAACTGAGCTAATGGCTCTTTTCATGTAAGAAAAGCTGGTGCCGGCCAGAGGACTTGAACCCCCAACCTACTGATTACAAGTCAGTTGCTCTACCAATTGAGCTAGGCCGGCATTATATGTACCCTTCCGGGTTAAAAATATGGTGGAGGATGACGGGCTCGAACCGCCGACCCTCTGCTTGTAAGGCAGATGCTCTCCCAGCTGAGCTAATCCTCCACTATATAAGTCCAGCGACGTCCTACTCTTGCAGGGGGAGATCCCCCAACTACCATCGGCGCTGAAGAGCTTAACTTCCGTGTTCGGCATGGGAACGGGTGTGACCTCTTCGCCATCGTCACTAGACTTTACAGGGTATTCCCTGAAAACTAGATAGCACGCACAACGTATTCCAATAATGTGTCCAGCTACGTAAGCCAAATCCTCGATCGTTTCACCTTTTGATTCTGACGCAAAAAGCGCGTCTGATTCAAAAGCTTCCAACGCTTGTCGGATTTAAACGGCTTACTTCGCTTTTCGTTTTTAGGTTAAGCCCTCGATCGATTAGTATTCGTCAGCTCCACGTGTTGCCACGCTTCCACCCCGAACCTATCTACCTCATCATCTCTAAGGGATCTTACCAGCTTAATGCTGTGGGAAATCTCATCTCGAGGGGGGCTTCATGCTTAGATGCTTTCAGCACTTATCCCTTCCACACGTAGCTACCCAGCTATGCTCCTGGCGGAACAACTGGTACACCAGCGGTGTGTCCATCCCGGTCCTCTCGTACTAAGGACAGCTCCTCTCAAATTTCCTGCGCCCGCGACGGATAGGGACCGAACTGTCTCACGACGTTCTGAACCCAGCTCGCGTACCGCTTTAATGGGCGAACAGCCCAACCCTTGGGACCTACTTCAGCCCCAGGATGCGATGAGCCGACATCGAGGTGCCAAACCTCCCCGTCGATGTGGACTCTTGGGGGAGATAAGCCTGTTATCCCCAGGGTAGCTTTTATCCGTTGAGCGATGGCCCTTCCATGCGGAACCACCGGATCACTAAGCCCGACTTTCGTCCCTGCTCGACTTGTAGGTCTCGCAGTCAAGCTCCCTTGTGCCTTTACACTCTGCGAATGATTTCCAACCATTCTGAGGGAACCTTTGGGCGCCTCCGTTACACTTTAGGAGGCGACCGCCCCAGTCAAACTGCCCACCTGACACTGTCTCCGCACCGGATCACGGTGCTGGGTTAGAATGTCAGTACAGCCAGGGTAGTATCCCACCGACGCCTCCATCGAACCTGGCGGTCCGACTTCTATGGCTCCTACCTATCCTGTACAAGCTGTACCAAAATCCAATATCAGGCTACAGTAAAGCTCCATGGGGTCTTTCCGTCCTGTCGCGGGTAACCTGCATCTTCACAGGTACTATAATTTCACCGGGTCTCTCGTTGAGACAGTATCCAAGTCGTTGCACCTTTCGTGCGGGTCGGAACTTACCCGACAAGGAATTTCGCTACCTTAGGACCGTTATAGTTACGGCCGCCGTTTACTGGGGCTTCGATTCAGAGCTTCTCCCGTAAGGGATAACCCCTCCTCTTAACCTTCCAGCACCGGGCAGGTGTCAGCCCCTATACTTCGCCTTACGGCTTTGCAGAGACCTGTGTTTTTGCTAAACAGTCGCTTGGATCTTTTCACTGCGGCTCCCCTGGGCTATAAACCCGAGGAAGCACCCCTTCTCCCGAAGTTACGGGGTCATTTTGCCGAGTTCCTTAACGAGAGTTCTCCCGATCGTCTTAGGATTCTCTCCTCGCCTACCTGTGTCGGTTTGCGGTACGGGCACCTCTTTCCTCACTAGAGGCTTTTCTTGGCAGCGTAGAATCAAGGACTTCGGTACTAAATTTCCCTCGCCATCACGACTCAGCCTTCACGGTGAACGGATTTACCTATTCACCAGCCTAATCGCTTGGACGCGCATTTCCAGCAGCGCGCTCTCCCTATCTTTCTGCGTCCCCCCGTCGTTCAAACGGAAAGGAGGTGGTACAGGAATATCAACCTGTTATCCATCGCCTACGCCTTTCGGCCTCGGCTTAGGTCCCGACTAACCCTGAGCGGACGAGCCTTCCTCAGGAAACCTTGGGCTTTCGACGGACAAGATTCTCACTTGTCTTTCGCTACTCATACCGGCATTCTCACTTCTAAGCGCTCCACCAGTCCTTTCGGTCTGACTTCACAGCCCTTAGAACGCTCTCCTACCATTGTCGTAAGACAATCCACAGCTTCGGTGATACGTTTAGCCCCGGTACATTTTCGGCGCAGCGTCACTCGACCAGTGAGCTATTACGCACTCTTTAAATGATGGCTGCTTCTAAGCCAACATCCTGGTTGTCTAAGCAACGCCACATCCTTTTCCACTTAACGTATACTTTGGGACCTTAGCTGGTGGTCTGGGCTGTTTCCCTCTCGACTACGGATCTTATCACTCGCAGTCTGACTCCCGCGGATAAATCGTTGGCATTCGGAGTTTGACTGGATTCGGTAATCCGGTAAGGACCCCTAGTCCAATCAGTGCTCTACCTCCAAGATTCTTGCCGCGAGGCTAGCCCTAAAGCTATTTCGGAGAGAACCAGCTATCTCCAGGTTCGATTGGCATTTCACCGCTACCCACACCTCATCCCCGCATTTTTCAACATGCGTGGGTTCGGGCCTCCATTCAGTGTTACCTGAACTTCACCCTGGACATGGGTAGATCACCTGGTTTCGGGTCTACGACCACGTACTATTTCGCCCTATTCAGACTCGCTTTCGCTGCGGCTCCGCCTTATCAGCTTAACCTTGCACGGGATCGTAACTCGCCGGTTCATTCTACAAAAGGCACGCTGTCACCCATTAACGGGCTCCAACTAGTTGTAGGCACACGGTTTCAGGTTCTTTTTCACTCCCCTTCCGGGGTGCTTTTCACCTTTCCCTCACGGTACTGGTTCACTATCGGTCACTAGAGAGTATTTAGCCTTGGGAGATGGTCCTCCCAGATTCCGACGGGGTTTCACGTGTCCCGCCGTACTCAGGATCCGTCTCGGAGGGCAGCGGATTTTGACTACAGGATTGTTACCTTCTCTGATGGACCTTTCCAGGTCGCTTCGTCTATCCGTGCCTTTGTAACTCCAAAGAGACGTCCTACAACCCCAGAGGGCAAGCCCTCTGGTTTGGGCTGATTCCGTTTCGCTCGCCGCTACTCAGGAAATCGCATTTGCTTTCTCTTCCTCCGGGTAATGAGATGTTTCAGTTCCCCGGGTCTGCCTTCCATTCCCTATGTATTCAGAAATGGATACCATCCTATTAAAGATGGTGGGTTCCCCCATTCGGAAATCTCCGGATCAAAGCGTACTTACAGCTCCCCGAAGCATATCGGTGTTCGTCCCGTCCTTCTTAGGCTTCTAGTGCCAAGGCATCCACCGTGCGCCCTTAGTAGCTTAACCTTCGATTTGTTAGGCATTGTTGCCATAACGCATCAGTTATTACTAAGTTCTTGCATAAAAAAATAATTATTGGATGTCGTTGTTTATGCTATCTAGTTTTCAAGGAACAATGACTACTAGTTAATTAAACATTTGTTTAACTATATAGTAGGTGTGTTGGTGGAGCCTAGCGGGATCGAACCGCTGACCTCCTGCGTGCAAGGCAGGCGCTCTCCCAGCTGAGCTAAGGCCCCAAATGATCCAAATGGTGTTTTACCAAAAGGAATGTTTGTTTTCAATAAAACTTTTATGGTGGGCCTGAGTGGACTCGAACCACCGACCTCACGCTTATCAGGCGTGCGCTCTAACCAGCTGAGCTACAGGCCCATAAAGGTTTATTGACAATATTCAATTGAAAGAAATAATCATTCTTTCAAAACTAAACGAAACGCTCATGTAAGGTTGGTAACGTAAGTTACCTTCGTAATTCTCCATAGAAAGGAGGTGATCCAGCCGCACCTTCCGATACGGCTACCTTGTTACGACTTCACCCCAATCATTTGTCCCACCTTCGGCGGCTGGCTCCATAAAGGTTACCCCACCGACTTCGGGTGTTACAAACTCTCGTGGTGTGACGGGCGGTGTGTACAAGGCCCGGGAACGTATTCACCGCGGCATGCTGATCCGCGATTACTAGCAATTCCGGCTTCATGCAGGCGAGTTGCAGCCTGCAATCCGAACTGAGAACGGCTTTATGGGATTTGCTTCACCTCGCGGTGTTGCTGCCCTTTGTACCGTCCATTGTAGCACGTGTGTAGCCCAGGTCATAAGGGGCATGATGATTTGACGTCATCCCCACCTTCCTCCGGTTTGTCACCGGCAGTCACCTTAGAGTGCCCAACTAAATGCTGGCAACTAAGATCAAGGGTTGCGCTCGTTGCGGGACTTAACCCAACATCTCACGACACGAGCTGACGACAACCATGCACCACCTGTCACTCTGTCCCCCGAAGGGGAACGTCCTGTCTCCAGGATTGTCAGAGGATGTCAAGACCTGGTAAGGTTCTTCGCGTTGCTTCGAATTAAACCACATGCTCCACTGCTTGTGCGGGCCCCCGTCAATTCCTTTGAGTTTCAACCTTGCGGTCGTACTCCCCAGGCGGAGTGCTTAATGTGTTAACTTCAGCACTGAGGGTGGAACCCCCCAACACCTAGCACTCATCGTTTACGGCGTGGACTACCAGGGTATCTAATCCTGTTTGCTCCCCACGCTTTCGCGCCTCAGCGTCAGTTACAGACCAGAGAGCCGCCTTCGCCACTGGTGTTCCTCCACATATCTACGCATTTCACCGCTACACGTGGAATTCCACTCTCCTCTTCTGCACTCAAGTCCTCCAGTTTCCAATGACCCTCCACGGTTGAGCCGTGGGCTTTCACATCAGACTTAAAAGACCGCCTGCGCGCGCTTTACGCCCAATAATTCCGGACAACGCTTGCCACCTACGTATTACCGCGGCTGCTGGCACGTAGTTAGCCGTGGCTTTCTGGTTAGGTACCGTCAAGGTACCGCCCTATTCGAACGGTACTTGTTCTTCCCTAACAACAGAGCTTTACGACCCGAAGGCCTTCGTCACTCACGCGGCGTTGCTCCGTCAGACTTTCGTCCATTGCGGAAGATTCCCTACTGCTGCCTCCCGTAGGAGTCTGGGCCGTGTCTCAGTCCCAGTGTGGCCGATCACCCTCTCAGGTCGGCTACGCATCGTCGCCTTGGTAAGCCATTACCTTACCAACTAGCTAATGCGCCGCGGGCCCATCCTGCAGTGTTAGCTCAGAAAGCCAACTTTCAACATTGCACCATGCGGTGCGATGTATTACCCGGTATTAGCTCCGGTTTCCCGGAGTTATCCCAGTCTGCAGGGCAGGTTGCCCACGTGTTACTCACCCGTCCGCCGCTAAGATCAGGGAGCAAGCTCCCATCTCTTCGCTCGACTTGCATGTATTAGGCACGCCGCCAGCGTTCGTCCTGAGCCAGGATCAAACTCTCCGATAGAAAGCTTAATCTAGCTTTTAAAACATTTTTTGTTTCCGTAGAAACAACTACTTACATGGCGTTTCGTTCAGTTTTCAAAGAGCAATTTGTTTCTTTCAATGTCGTTTTCAGCGACTTTATTAATATACCATATTAACTCAGTTGGCGTCAACAACTTTTTTGAAATTGTTTTTCGTGTCAACCGCGTTGTTGCGGCGACCTATATAACTATATCAGGGTTGTCTTAGTAACGCAACCTTTTTTCAAATCTTTTTTAAAAAAGATTTATTACCTCCTGATGCCTTGTGTATTGTAATGTAATCATTGTACTGAGACCTGACCTCTCTAAGACTAATTTATTTGAACAACCTTCGACACAGAGTCTTCCACTGAACGATGGGAACTAAGATAAAAAAAGAATGAAGCTCGATGAACGAACTTCATTCTGAATCTTTTATCGCTCCGTATTTCTCATCTGCGGAAATAGAAGAACATCTCTAATGGAAGGAGAATTCGTTAATAGCATAACGAGACGATCAATTCCAATACCTAGACCGCCGGTTGGTGGTAAACCATACTCGAGCGCTTCAATAAAGTCATGGTCCATCATATGTGCCTCATCATTACCTTGCTCGCGCTCGACTAATTGCGCTTCAAAACGTTCTCTCTGATCAATTGGATCATTAAGCTCAGTAAAAGCATTTGCATGTTCACGGGCTACGATGAACAACTCAAAACGATCTGTAAAACGACCGTCTTCAGGGTTTTTCTTAGCAAGAGGTGAAATCGCAACAGGATGGCCGTAGACAAATGTCGGTTGAATTAGCGTGTCTTCTACTTTCTGTTCAAAGAATTCATTCACAACGTGGCCAAATTCCATTGTTTCTTTTACGTCTACACCGTGTTCTTTTGCAAGACTCCGCGCTTCTTCATCAGTCATTTCCTTCCAGAAATCAACGCCGGTTATTTCTTTAACAGCATCAACCATATGAACTCTCTTCCATTGTGGTTCAAGATTGATTTCCTCTTCCCCATACTGGATAGTTGTAGAGCCTGTAACTTCTTTCGCGATATGAGCTACCATTTCCTCAGTTAACGTCATCACATCTTTATAGTCCGCGTAAGCTTCATACAGTTCAAGCATTGTAAATTCAGGGTTATGCCTAGTCGATACACCCTCGTTTCGGAAAACACGTCCAATTTCATAGACGCGCTCCATACCACCCACAATTAAACGCTTAAGATGAAGCTCAATAGCAATACGCATGTAAAGCTCCATATCAAGTGCATTATGATGAGTGACGAACGGACGTGCCGAAGCCCCTCCTGGAATGGAATGCATCATTGGTGTTTCCACCTCAAGAAAGCCTTGATCATCAAGGTAGCGGCGCATTGATTGAATGATACGACTTCTAGCAATAAAGGTTTCTTTTGATTCAGGACTCATAATCAAATCAAGGTAACGCTGACGGTACCGTTGTTCAACATCCTTTAAGCCATGGAATTTATCAGGTAGCGGACGAAGTGACTTGGAAAGTAAATGAAGGTCGTTAACCTTTACAGAAAGCTCTCCCACTTTTGTTTTAAAAGCCTCACCGCTTACTCCGATGATATCTCCAATATCCATAGAATCAAAAAGATCATATTGCTCATCTCCAACAGTATCTTTTCTAATATAGAGCTGGATTTGACCAGTTAAATCCTGTATGTGCGTGAAGCCAGCTTTTCCTTTTCCACGCTTAGTCATAATTCTACCAGCTAACGAAACAGTTTTGTTCTGTTCAGCTAGTTCTTCTTTTGTGAAAGAATCAAATTCTTCTAGCATTTTGCTAGCAGTATGAGAACGATCAAATCGATGTCCGAACGGATCAATGTTATTCTCTTTTAGCACATCAAGCTTTTCTCTTCTTACTTTTAGAAGGTCATTCAATTCAAGCTCCTGACTCATCTCTATCACTCCTGTCAAATCTATGTTTATCCCGCTATAACTTTATCGGAAAGCACTATGAATAGCAAGCCTTCCCATATATAAAATCGATGACAAATGCGCCGGGTGTATCATGACAAATATGAAGAAAACTGCCAGTATCCATTACTGGCAGTCCGCTAGTTCCTAGATGTAGTATAGAAAATGCTAGTTAGAAAGTCAAACCGCCTGTTTCGCTTCCAATTCTTCAATAAATCCGTACAGTAGTTCAGCTACACCGTTTCTTGTATTCGTTTCATTAACTTTATTCCTTATTGTCCCATTACCGCGAATTCCTTTTAAATACCACGCTGCATGCTTACGCATCTCTCGTACTGCGACATTTTCTCCTTTTAGTGCGATGAGACGATCAAGATGGAGCATAGCGACATCAATTTTCTCACGAGGTGTTGGATCATCAAGAATCTTTCCGGTTTCGAGATACTGAACCGTACGATAAAGCATCCACGGATTTCCGAGTGCGCCTCTTCCAATCATTACTCCGTCTACTCCCGTTGTCTCAATCATTCTTTTTGCATCCTGGGGGGTCTTTACATCGCCATTCCCGATTACAGGAATAGAAACTGACTCTTTCACTTGTCGAATAATATTCCAGTCGGCTTCCCCTTCATACATCTGGACACGCGTACGGCCATGAAGTGAAACAGCTTTGCCACCTGCAGCTTCAATTGCTTTTGCATTGTCAATCGCATAAATGTGATCTTCGTCCCATCCACTACGCATTTTAACCGTAACAGGTTTCTCTACTTCCTTTGTAACAGCTAAAACCATTTCATAGATTTTATTAGGATCTAGAAGCCACTTGGCACCCGCATCACATTTTGTTATTTTCGGAACAGGACATCCCATATTAATATCAATAATATCTGCGTTTGTCGCTTGGTCAACATAGCGAGCAGCACCAACAAGCGTATCTTTTTCGCCACCAAAGATTTGAAGACTCATTGGCTTTTCTCGATCATCTACAAAAAGCATATCCATTGTCTTCTCATTCTTGCGCAAAACAGCTTTATCGCTAACCATTTCGGCACAGACTAACCCCGCACCAAACTCTCGAGCGATTAAACGAAAAGCTGGATTACACACGCCAGCCATGGGGGCAAGTACAACGGGATTCTTTAACGAAACATCTCCTATTTTCAACATACTATCACCTCAATTCTCAATTGTGTTTTAATGGAAAAAGTTCATCTATTGAAACTCTAAGCTTTTGTGCTACTAATTGCATAAAGTCGTTTGTAGGCTTTCGATTTCCCCGCTCGATCTCCCCTAGTACAGATACCGATACACTAAGTTCTTTTGCTAGCTGTTCCTGAGTATAACCTTTTAACTTTCGAAAAGCGCGAATACGTCTTCCGTAGATTTCCGCTTCCATAGACGTACACCTTCTTTATCTTCTATATGATTAAAATAAGAATCAATCCTCTTATTAGTAGTTGGAATAATAATTTCAGGATTCAGTTCATGAAGAGGAATGATAACAAAACCTCTTTGAAGAAGTCTAGGGTGTGGAACCACCAGACCCTCTGCTACAATATTTTCTTGATTATAAAGCAGAATGTCAAGGTCTATTGTACGAGGGCCCCATCTGATATCACGCTCTCTCCCAAGAGACTGCTCAATGCCCTGGAGAATCTCAAGTAGTTGGAAAGCGTTCATCTCCGTTTCTAGCATAGCTACCATATTAAGAAACGGACCTTGTTCCGTCACTCCTATAGGGGCAGTTTCATATAAAGAAGATGTCGAAGTAATCTGTACTCCTGGATATTCTTGCAACCTTAATAAGGAGGTTTGGATATAGTTCTCTCTATCCCCGATGTTGGAACCAATTCCAATATATACACTATTCATTTCGTTCCCTCTTCATCTCGATCGCAACAGAGTCATAATGGCCATCTATTGGTGGATCAGGTTTAATCACTTTAACCGTACACGCACGAACAATTTCAAATTGCAGAAACATCTTATCCGCTATTTCCTCAGCTACTGTTTCGACTAACTTCCTAGGCGTCCCTTCTACGATACCTTTTATAACATTATACGCATCTGCATAATTCACTGTATAGTTTAGATCATCCGATTGACTGGCATTAGAAAGATCTGCTTCAAGGGTTAGATCGACATAAAAACGTTGGCCGAGCTTATTTTCTTCAGGGAAAACTCCGTGGTAACCGTAGAATTTCATTGCGTTTAGATAGATTTTATCCATCCCATTCACTCTCCTTATCCATTGAGATGAGGTTTAAGCATCGCATCCATCATACGAGCCATTCGTGCCATCTGCTTCACGTCATGAACTCTGATAATTTGTGAGCCCCGCTCAATGCCAAGACAAACAGTTGCCCCAGTTCCCTCCACCCGATCATCTGGTGGCGTATTTAAAGTCTTTGCTACGATGGATTTTCTTGATGTACCAAGCAACACAGGATATCCCAATGCAACGAATTCATCCAGCCTTCTCATTACTTCGAGATTCTGCTCATGCGTTTTGGCAAAACCAATGCCGGGATCAAGAATGATATTCTCATCTTTCACGCCTGCTAAACGAGCAATCTCTACGCTTTCTTCTATATCTTCATTTATATCAATCATGATATCACGATAGTTCATATCATTACGATTATGCATTAAAATAATAGGAACTTCGTGTTCTGCAGCCACATTAGCCATTTCTGGATCTGCCTTGGCTCCCCACACATCATTAATGATATCTGCACCAGCCAGTACCGCTTGGTTGGCAACTTCTGCTTTATACGTATCAATTGAAATCGGTACGTTAACCGCGTGACGAACTGCTTTTATAACAGGAACAACACGGCGAAGCTCTTCTTCCAATGAGACAGGAGTTGCCCCAGGTCGAGTTGATTCTCCACCAATGTCAATTAGATCTGCGCCGTCTTCAACTAGTTGGACCGCATGGGCAACTGCCTGTGCCGTCGTATTATATTCTCCACCGTCTGAAAATGAATCCGGAGTTGTATTCAGGATACCCATAACCCAGGTTTTTTCATTCCAGTTAATTAGCTTGTCCCGCCACTTCATCATCATTGGATGTGCTTTATGCTTATCAATTACCGTTGTCACGCAGCTCACTCCTCTTCGTACGTATGTTCTTAGTTAGTAATCCTCTCGACTCATTAATGACGTGCGATGGTGTTCATATTGAAGGATGAGCTCGTTCGTCGCAGGACCATCAAGTCCGGGCAATGGCTTTTGTTCGATTTGAAACAACGGAACGATTTCTTGAATAGAGTTTGTTACAAATACTTCATCTGCTTCAACAAGGGATTCTCTCTGGAAGCCACCTTCTCTAACGCTAATCCCCATTTTTTTCGCAACATGCACAACAAACTGTCTTGTGATTCCATTTAAAATTCCTGTCGAAAGGTCCGGGGTAAAAAGAATGCCGTTTTTAAACCAAAATAAATTCGAAACTATGCCTTCCGCTAGCCTTCCATCTTGTGACAGAAAAATCCCTTCGATTGAAGGATCACTTCCAACTTCTCTTTTCGCAAAGATATTATTTAAATAATGATGTGACTTTAATCTATATTCCCCCTCGGGAGAATTCCGCCTAAGAGAAAGAATGACTCCTCGCTTTGCATTCCGAACAGGATTACCAATTGCTTTCACATAAACAATAACCGTCGGAGTTAGGTATTCATCTGTTTTAAGTCCGATTTCTCCGTCTCCCGCCGAAACGTTTAGTCGAACATACGCATCCTTCATTTCATTAGCTTCTAACGTTTGCTTTACCTGTAATAGGAGTTCGTCATACGTATAAGGGAGTGAGATCTGAAGATTTTCAAGTGAATCACGTAGGCGCTTATAGTGATCACCGAATAAAAAAGGGTGACCTTCATAAGTTCGGAATGTCTCAAATACGCCCACACCATATAAATAACCATGATCAAAAACCGAGATAGACGCTTCTTTTTCGTCAATTAGCTTCCCATTAATCGTTAGAAACATGGTTCTTTTCGATGCGTTTCAATAAAGTTTTTCAATAGTTTTTTACCAGTACCGGTCATAATGGATTCAGGATGGAATTGAACGCCTTCAAGCGCAAGTTCTTTATGTCGTATCGCCATAATTTCACCCTCTGCTGTCCACGAGCTAATCTCAAAACATTCTGGAAGAGTTTCTTTTTTTACTATTAGCGAATGATACCTTGTTGCAGTAAACGGATTCTCAAGATCTTTGAAGATTGACCTTCCATCATGATGCATTTGAGACGTTTTTCCATGCATCAATCGATCTGCTTTTATAACATCCCCACCAAATACTTGGGCAATGGATTGATGACCAAGACATACACCGAATATAGGTATGTTTCCTGCAAAATGCTTAATAACTTCCATGCTAATACCCGCTTCATTTGGACTGCATGGTCCGGGCGATACCATTATGAAGGATGGATTAAGCTCCTCGATTTCCGAAATAGTGATTTCATCATTTCGTTTCACGACAAGCTCTTCACCCATTTCACCAAGATACTGAACCAAGTTATACGTAAATGAATCGTAATTATCAATCATTAAAATCATTCTAATTCCTCCTCTAAGCTAATCTCTGCTAGTCTCTTTTCCTTCGCTTAACTCTTTTGCCTTCCATAAAGCTCTTGCTTTCTTTAATGATTCTTTATACTCAGCTTCTGGATTGGAGTCAATTACAATACCTGCGCCAGCCTGGACATGTGCAACGTTATCTTTAATAACCATTGTGCGGATCGCAATATTCAACTCCATATCATCATTAAACCCTATCCATCCAATAGAACCAGTGTAAACCCCACGGCGCACAGGCTCAAGTTCTTCAATAATTTCCATCGTTCTAATCTTTGGAGCACCCGTAATCGTACCACCTGGAAATGTGGCTTTAATAGCATCAAAAGCGGTTGCTTCTTTTGAAGAAATACCACGCACGTTGGAAACGATATGCTGTACGTGTGAATATTTCTCAATCACCATAAACTCATCTACTTCAACCGTTCCGTATTCACATACACGTCCAAGATCATTACGTTCAAGGTCAACCAGCATCACATGCTCAGCACGTTCTTTTTCATTTTCGATGAGCGTACGAGCAAGCTGTTGATCCTCTTCATCATTTTTCCCCCGTGAACGCGTACCAGCGATTGGCCTGGTACTCAATTCTATGCCCTTTTTCTTGATCAGAAGCTCCGGCGATGCACTGACAAGATCGAATGTATCGGTATGGATAAACGACATGTACGGTGAAGGATTAATCGTTCTAAGCGTTTCATATATCGAAACGGGGTCAGAATGGAGTGTTCTGGATTCTCTAAGTGAAAGATTTACTTGAAAAACATCTCCAGCCGATATATATGCTTGTATCTTTTGAACAGCTGACGAAAAGGCGTGCTGATCCATTGAAAATAACTGTTTTGCTTCTTTTGAAAAAGAAGAAGAGTTTAACGGTTTAGTTACGCCCTTTTTCGTCCACTTTCGTTTATACATTTTCAGACGCTGTTCAGCTTCATATTCCTCACCATTTGGAGCCTGTGAAATGAACCACAACTTTTCTGATAAATGATCATACACGCCAACATCTTCATAAACGATGAAGAAAAGTTCCGGTAGTTTGAGATCATCCGCAGCTAGCTGTGGTAGTTTTTCAATTTGGCGAACAATATCATAACTAAGATACCCCATGGCACCGCCTTGAAAGTCCGGTAAAGACTCGTCATTGATCGCCACCTGACACTGCATCCATTCTTGCATTATCTCTAATAAATTGCCGTCTAAGTATTTAGGATCTTTTCCTTCCTCTATGATTGTTAAAGAAGTACCATATCCAATAAGCGAAGCAATTGGCTTGATTCCAAACATACTATATCGACCACCACGTGTACTATCCAATAAAATATGCTCTTCACATTCTTCGGCGAATGATTTATATCGTGAAAACCACTCATCCGCGCTTAACTCGATTGTTTCATAAATCGAATGACGCGTGGTTTTCTCTAGCTGTTCTGGCAAACTGTTCACACCCTATCAAAAGCTTAAGCATACGCTGCCGCTCAGTTTATGCCTCTATTCTACATGAACTTCCCTTACGCTTCATCCTTTTTATCCTCCCCAAACACTTACCAATACTCAATTAGAAATACTTACCTATTCTATTACTTAAAATAGAAAAGCAGCCCTTGTAAGGACTGCTTTTCGCGCTTTCTTATTCATCATCGAATTGAAACAGTGGTGTACTTAGGTAACGTTCCCCATTACTTGGAATGACAGCAAGAACTTTTTTACCTTTACCAAGCTTCTTAGCTACTTCAAGCGCTGCATAAATTGCAGCACCTGAAGAAATACCGCCTAGAATACCTTCTTCTCTTGCTGCCTTCCTAGCCCATTCAAAAGCTTGATCGTTTTGAACTTGAATGACTTCATCATAGACATCCGTATTCAGAACTGCGGGTACAAATCCAGCACCAATCCCTTGAATCTTATGAGGACCAGGTTTACCACCTGATAAAATAGGCGAGTCGGTTGGCTCTACAGCGTAAAGCTTAACTGATGGAAAGTGCTTTTTCAATACTTCACCTGCACCTGTAATTGTTCCACCAGTACCAATACCCGCAACAAATCCATCAAGCTGGTCCATCTGTTCAACAATCTCTTGACCAGTTGTACGGCGATGCACCTCAGGATTTGCTTCATTTTTAAATTGTTGGGGCATGAAATACCCGTGCTCTTTTGCTAACTCCTCGGATTTGCGAATAGCTCCGCCCATACCTTCAGAACCAGGAGTAAGAACAAGCTTTGCTCCGTATGCTTTCAATAGGTTACGTCGCTCCATACTCATCGTATCAGGCATAACGAGAACGGCCTGGTAGCCTTTTGCTGCTGCAACCATTGCAAGACCAATTCCCGTATTACCACTTGTAGGCTCCACAAAAGTATCTCCGGGCTTTAATTCGCCCTTTTCTTCAGCTGCTTCAATCATTGCAAGGGCAATACGATCTTTCACGCTGCTTCCAGGATTCATAAATTCAAGCTTTAAGTATACCTCTGCGTGGCCCTCATCAGCGATGCGGTTAAGTTTCACAATAGGTGTTTGACCGATTAGATCTGTAATTGAATTTGCTATTCTCATCGTCGCGCCTCCTCAAACCCGAGTAATTTTATAGGGATTATCTAACCTAAAGAATATCACCACTAAACTTATCTGTCAATTTGAACCTTTTATACTTTGCTTTCAGCGTATAACTCTTGAAGTTCTTCTTTTGAAAAGTGGTAGTGGGCATTACAGAAGTGACAAGCGGTTTCTGCTTCTCCATCTTCCTCAATCATATTGTTAATTTCTTCTTTTCCAAGTCCCATAATCCCATTTGAGAAACGCTCTTTCGAACAGCTACACTCAAATTGCACAGGCATGTTGTCGATGATTTTAATATTTTCTTCTCCAAGAAGAACGTGCAAAATCTCTTCTGGCGTTTTTCCAGATTCGATTAATTTTGAAATTGGCGGAATTGCTTCGATTCGCTTCTCAATAAAACGGATGGTTTCTTCACCAGCGCCAGGAAGCAATTGAATCATAAAGCCTCCAGCTGCAAGGATCGTGTTGTCCGGATTTACAAGGACACCAACGCCAACTGCTGAAGGCACTTGCTCTGAAGTAACAAGATAATACGTAAAATCTTCTCCTAATTCACCAGATACAATCGGAACTTGCCCTGTGAATTTCTCGCGCATGCCAATATCTTTCACCACTGATAGAAAGCCGTCGCGTCCTACGGCTTGAGCCACATCGAGCTTTCCTTGATCATTTAAATCAAAGTGAACGTGTGGGTTGCTGACATACCCGCGTGTTTCACCTTTGGCATTTGCGTCGACAATAATAGCGCCGATCGGGCCGCCACCTTCAATTTTTACCGTGATTTTTTCTTCTCCTTTTAGTCCAGTAGCCATCATTGTCGATGCTGTCATGGCGCGCCCAAGCGCAGCAGATGCAGTTGGCCAAGTCGTATGACGTCGCTGTGCTTCCGCAACCATTTCTGTACTAGATATCGCATAAGCCCTTACATTACCATCGAATGCAAGTGCTTTAATTAAATAATCATTCATTACTTTGTAGCTCCTTTCACTAATGGGCCATTGCCCACTTACACGATACATTATTTTTTCAAGAACTTCCATTATGAACAACTGGGTCTAGAATGTAAGAAGATCATTGCATTAAAAGTCGTGATTTCATTACTTTTCCCTTAATCACTTTAAACTTTCTTATGCTATTACATTCCTCGAGAAAGTTGTGAAGGATCAAGACAACTGTTTATTGAAATGCCTATTATTCATAATTTCCCCAAAAACATCAAATGAAAAACGCATCCCTTTTTATCGGTATGCGTTTAACTCTTCTTTGTTCTTATTATAGATAAAATGCAAACCCTTCAGCGTTAAGAAAGGGTCGACCACATCAATAAGGTCGCATTCCTCCGCAATTAGAGAAGCGAGTCCCCCTGTAGCAATAACAGTTGGTTCTTTAGGAGAATGCTTTTTCATACGAGAAACGATTCCTTCTACTTGACCAACATAACCATAAAGCGTACCGCTCTGCATTGCGCTCACCGTGTTTTTCCCAACGATATGGTTTGGCTTCGCGATTTCTATACGCGGAAGCTTCGCTGCATGCATGTAAAGCGCTTCGGTTGAAATGTTAATGCCTGGCGCAATCGCTCCACCGACATACTGTTTTTGTTCATCAATATAGCAGTACGTTGTGGCCGTTCCAAAGTCAACAATAATAAGAGGCGCTCCATATAGATGAATGCCAGCTACAGCATTGACGATCCGATCGGCTCCTACTTCTTTTGGGTTATCATACTTTATATTGAGTCCTGTCTTAATTCCAGGACCGATGACTAACGGTTTGTGGTGAAAATACTTCTGGCACATACGCTCAAGAGCGAACATGATTGGAGGCACAACAGATGAAATGATAATGCCTTCTACATCATCAAACGAAAGTTCTTCATGAGAAAAAAGGCCTTTGATGACCATAGCGTATTCATCTTCTGTCTGCTTTCTGCTTGTCCCCATTCGCCAGTGGTGGGTTAACTCTTCACCTTCATACACACCCAAAACAATATTCGTATTTCCTACATCAAGCACAAGTATCATATTATCACCTTATTTAAAAATTTAACTTCGGTAACACTCTCTATAGTTATACCACACATTGGATTCAAAAACGAAGGTCTTTTTTGAAAACGGTTACCAACTCTATAAAGGGATAGAAAAAGCAGAATGTCATCGTCGACATCCTGCTTTAGCATAACCTTATTCTTGCTCTTCATTTGTTTCAGGATTTTCTTCCTTCTTAGAGATGTTTACTTTCACATCTTCAGAGCTACCAGTAGCATGGTGACCTTCAGGAAGTTTTCCATCTTCAACAAGAGAGCGGATCTGTTCGGCATCAAGTGTTTCGATATCTTTTAGCGTTTCAGCAACAAGATTTAACTTATCCTGATTTTCAAGAAGAATCTCACGACAGCGAGTATACGCTGATTTAATAATGCTTTGAACTTCGAGATCAATTTCATTGGCGAATGAATCACTATAGTTCTGTTCATTTTGGATATCACGTCCAAGGAAGACGTTTCCTCCTGAACCTGACCCAAACTGCATCGGACCTAGCTTTTCACTCATACCATATTCCGTAACCATGCTACGGGCAATAGCTGTGGCACGTTGGAAGTCATTGCTTGCTCCAGTACTTGCTTCACCGAAGGTAATTTCTTCTGCTACACGACCACCAAGTAAACCAATGATTTTATCAATCAATTCTGGTTTCGTCATTAAGTAACGATCTTCCTTAGGAAGTGTTACCGCGTAACCACCAGCTTGTCCACGGGGAACAATCGTAACCTTATGAACAATATCGGCATTATCAAGCTGTGTACCAATAATTGTGTGACCTGCTTCGTGATAAGCAACGATATTTTTCTCTTTTTCAGAGATCACGCGGCTTTTCTTAGCAGGACCAGCAATAACGCGGTCTGTCGCTTCGTCAATATCGTTCATATCAACCTTTTTCTTGTTATGACGAGCAGCTACAAGAGCAGCTTCGTTCAATAAGTTCTCAAGGTCTGCACCAGAGAATCCTGGTGTACGCATTGCAATTGTTTTTAAATCAACTTCATCGCTTAATGGTTTGTTACGTGCATGTACTTTAAGGACAGCTTCACGACCATTTACATCGGGACGGTTAACCGGAATTTGACGATCAAAACGTCCTGGACGAAGAAGTGCTGGATCAAGAATATCAGGACGGTTTGTAGCTGCAACGATGATAATTCCTTCATTTGCACTAAAGCCATCCATTTCCACAAGAAGTTGGTTAAGCGTCTGTTCACGCTCATCGTGACCGCCACCAAGACCGGCACCACGTTGACGACCAACTGCATCAATCTCATCAATAAAGATAATACAAGGTGCGTTCTTCTTCGCATTTTCGAATAGGTCACGTACACGAGATGCACCGACACCAACGAACATTTCTACGAAATCAGAACCAGAAATTGAGAAGAACGGAACGCCTGCTTCACCAGCAACTGCTCGTGCAAGCAACGTTTTACCTGTACCTGGAGGTCCTACGAGTAGAACACCCTTTGGAATACGGGCACCTACTGCAGCAAACTTACGAGGATCCTTCAAAAACTCAACGACCTCGACAAGCTCTTGCTTCTCTTCATCAGCACCAGCTACGTCTTTAAAAGTAACTTTCTTTTTCTCTTCGCTGTATAACTTCGCTTTACTCTTACCAAAGTTCATAACACGGCCACCGCCGCCTTGAGCTTGGTTAAGAAGGAAGAAGAACAGAATGAAGATAATTACGAAAGGAATAATGCTTGTTAGAAATGTAACCCAACCGCTTTGTTCAGGAGCTGGTTCTGTCGTTAACTCTACATTTCCTTCATCAGCTGCAGTTAAGATATTCTCCACAGCTCTTTCTGAGTCAGGTACATTCGTAACGAATGTATTAGCATCTTCGCTATCTTCACCGCCACCAGCTAATTGACCAGTAACCGTGTAAACCCCACGCTCAGGTTGTAACGTTAACTCTTGAATTTCACCATTATTCAATTTGGACTGAAATTCGCCGTAATCGAGAACATTTGCCTCATTGTTTGTTCCGTTAAAGAAACTGACAACACCTACTACGACGAGGAAAATTAACAAATAAAATATTGTATTTCGGAAGATACGATTCATTCCTTACCTCCTCCCACGAACAGGAAACCATAGATTATCTTACCATACTGGCACAACTGACTACAACAAATTAACCTTGATAAATCTCGGGTTTAAGAATCCCGATAAACGGAAGATTACGATACCTCTCAGCGAAGTCAAGACCGTACCCAACAACAAACTCATCAGGAACAATAAATCCTGCTACATCAGGCTTAAGATCAACTTTTCTTCCAGTTGGTTTGTCCAGAAGCGTTACAATCTTAATTGACTTTGCTTTGCGGTACTTTAGAAGATCAATCAGATAACTTAGCGTTAACCCACTATCAATAATATCTTCGAGAATAAGAACGTCGCGTCCTTCTACTGAAGTATCAAGATCTTTGATGATCTTTACTTCTCCAGAAGAAACAGTTGAGTTCCCATAACTTGAAACGTCCATAAAGTCCATTTCTAGATGACAAGTCATGCGCTTTGTTAAATCACCCATGAAAGGCATTGCACCTTTAAGGACGCCAATGACAAGTGGAAAGCGATCCTCATATTCATCGGAAAGCCGTTTCCCTAACTCGCGGCATTTCTCTTGAATCTGTTCTTCACTAATTAATGTTTCTTGAATTTCGTTTAACATCAGTAGTATTGCCCTCCCAACCTATGTAAGTATTTTTTTCTCATAGTGCAAATGCACAAGCTGACTCTTTCTTGCAGACAGTGTTGCCTTTTCAGAACGGATTACTCCAGCGACCCAGATAATTTGACCCGTTACATCCTCAACAATTGGCCAAACATCACGTTCTGAACGGTCTATTTTACGGTCGATAAAAATATCTTTTACCTTTTTCGTCCCTATCATGCCTTTTGGCTGAATTCGATCACCAGGTCGTCTCGAGCGCACAACTGCAGGAAACAGGTGTCCCTCAACAATAAGATCATTTCCCGAGAGTGATTGTGGTACGTCTTTAACTGGAACGGCAGTAATCGTTCCGATCGGCGTTTCCACAGAACCCCATAAAGGGAGATGATACGTATACGGTTCTGGTCGCAAAAAGGTTTCAAAAGAAAAATAACAGGTGGTATAAGATTTTACCGCCCTCAATTTTAGAGGTAAATTAAGGGAAGCAGAAGGGTGCTCAGAATCGAGCATTAACCGCAAATCCTCAATATGTATAGAAGAAAAAGGAGCATTGCCTCTATAAAGATAGTTTAATATTAGATGAATCACTCTTCTTTGTAAAGGAATAGGGAGGCATTGATACGCCTTGTTGTCCATCTTCACAAATTTGTCATTTTGATCAATGATTACTTTATCTAGATGTTGCTTTGCTAACTCCACTAAAAACCCTTCATCATCTTGCATTCGTTCGCTATATAGTTGGTACCGCTTGTGAACATTTGGATTCTCTTCTTTAAGAAAAGGAAGCACATGGTGGCGGAAGCGATTCCTCATATAATCATCTTTGTCATTAGATGGGTCACTTCTATAGTCCAACATATGATCGCTACAATAACGCAAAATCTGTTCCTTCGACACACAAAGAAAGGGGCGAATAAGGTATCCTGTTGAGAAAGGACGCCTAGCAGGAATACCCGCAAGGCCTGAACTGATGCTGCCATGAACTTGTCTCATTAGCATTGTTTCAACTTGGTCGTCTCCATGGTGAGCAAGTGCAAGGAGATTTGCCTGGTGTTTTTCCATCTTTTCCTTAAAAAAGTGGTAGCGACATTCCCTAGCTGCAACCTGTGTCGAGATCTGATGTTGCTCTTTATAGTGATTTACATCAATTGTAGAAGCTTCAAAGGTGATGCCTTCCTGACGGCAGTAGTGCTTAACGAACAATAAATCCTCTGCAGACTCTTTGCCTCGTAGGCCATGATCGACATGTGCAACAACCAACTTTAATTGGAAAGACAATGCGACATTGCCCAAATAGTGAAGCAATGCAATTGAGTCTGGTCCTCCAGAAACCCCAACGACAATTGTATCTCCACGTTTGATCAGATGATGCTTATGAATAAACTGGTCGACATCTTGCAACAACCTCTGTCTTCCTCTCACTTCCTGCTTGAATTAAACAGTTATTCATTTTAGTACTATTAACCTAACGACCACGTTCTCAAACATATCTTTTTTAAAAAATGTGACCAACTAAGTATAAAGTATAGAAGAATAGAAGGAAAGCTACGAGAAGAACGGTTTCAATCCACCCTGACCGCTTTTTCTTGGCTGGAGGACGATTACGACGTGTTGCGACTCGAGAATTGGCAGAGCGACTTTTATTTTTACGTACTTTCGTTTTCTCTCCTCCTTGTAAAATAATGAAGAGTTCTTGCCTCATTTCTGAAGCGTGTTGATACTTTCCGAATAAAGCTTTGCTAAGAATTGGTTTATATTCTTTAAGAAGTTGATTATTCTCAATTTTGTTTATTAAATAGTCTTCTGTCCCTTTCTTGGGGCGATCAAACCGATTTGGGTAGCCAGCGTTTAGAACGATCATTGCTACTGAAAATAAATCATAGGAAGGCTCCGCTACTCGATTACCGAGTCCCCAATAGCCCCGATCGAAAAACTCCGTAAATTCCTTAACAGACCTCCCCATCGACGTCGTTCCTCCCACATCTAGCCACCTCAATTTTGGAGGAGAACCTTCAACCAAAAGGTTGTCCGGCTTTAAGTCTCCAAAAACCCACCCTTCTCTATGAAGAGCTGAAAGATCACGAAGCAATTGAAGCATTAAAATGCCGATCCACTCTTTTCCTCTTCGATTAATAAAAGCAAAAAGTGGTTCTCCATCAATGTATTCCATGACGTAGAAAGGATAACATTTCCCACTTCGTTCCCAATCATCGATCTCATAGAAAAACGGCCCAAGAACTGTTCCCTGGACCATCGAAAGCTGCTTTAGAACATTTACTTCTGACGTAATGGACATACTGTCAGTTCCTATTTTTAAAGCGACTCGCCCTTTTAAGGAGTCTGCCAAATAGACCGTACCGAGAGCGCCGTTCCCTAATTTTTTCATAATTTGATAGGTTTGCTTGTTCCATTTCCCGCTAATTCTTGTTCCACGGGGAACATCAGCTACTTGATTCTTCGATGTACCCGTCATCTAGCAGCCCTCTCTTTGAACGTTTTTTCTGATAAGCATCAATGGCTTCTTTTAAGGCAGGGCCTGTTGGCGTAATACCACCCGTTGTTAGTTTCGGGAAAATGGTATGAATATCTTTCAGTATCGGCGTCCAATCCATCAGTCGCTCTACCTGCTTTCGTTTCCCGGGAAATGCATAAAGGGCATACTCATTTTCACCAATTCTTGAATGAAGACTAATCGAAAGATCGAGCAGGGCATCTTCTACCGTTGGAAGTTTATGCTGCATACTCGCACTTGTATCAATCATAATTAACACTTCCAAATCCATGGTTTCCCCCAGTTCGTCAACCACTTCGACTACCTGCCCCCGTTTGTCAGGTGGTAAGTCTTCTATTTCTTTCTCCTGACCCAAGATCGATTGCAATTCCTTATGAATAAACCCTTGGATCGTCTGGGTCATTGCTTTACGCGTTACCATTTGCACCGTATGCGATAGCTGTTTCGCATAAACTAGCTGGTGGATGCCCCCGCCAGATAAAGCGATGTTTTCTATTTCCTTTAATCCATCGGTCCGCTCATTTTCATCAAGTACACCTATTACATTAACCGTCATCCCGTGCTCTCTTGCAAGAGCAGCCATGGCCACCGGATCTTCCCCCTGATTCGAACATCCATCTGTTATTAAAAGAATCTGCCGTAGTGTTCCTTTTTTCATCTGGACTCCTCCTTTTTTGCTGTTACAAGCATCGCCTTTAGGAGGAGAGTTTATACACCCTACTGCGCCTTTTTCTTTCTAAATGATGGGGCTGAATAAATTGGGATCGTCGACCATTTAGGTACGTTTCGTTTGATTCTCGCAACAACAATTGTCATGTCGTCATCAATTCTTCCATATTCTGTTCGAATCACCTCTTCCATAATGAGGTCTGCGATTTCTTGCGGTTTATCTGTGTCCAGCTCTCGAATTTTTCGCTTCATCCAAAATTCTGGATTCTCAATATTTTTCACACCTTCATAAATGCCATCACTCATCATTATTAGTAAATCCCCAGCCTTTAATTGCTCACTTACGACCTCAACATCAAATTCAGGAATAATGCCCATTGGTAGATTACCTGATTCCACCATCATCACGCGATCGCCTCTCTTAATAAAACTTGGAATGGAGCCGATCTTAAGAAATTTTGCCGAAGCATCTTGTAAATCAATCATCGCTAAATCGAGTGTAGAAAACATTTCATCAGTATTCCGTAAAGAAAGCACGGAGTTAACCGATTTAATGGCAACTGTTTCATCAATTCCAGAATGAAGAATTTTTTGGAGAAGTTGAATCGTTTCTGTGCTTTCTTGGTGCGCTCTCTCTCCATTGCCCATTCCATCGCTAATCGCAATCGCATATTTTCCAGCACCTAATTCAATCGTTGAATGGCTATCTCCAGAAAGCCATGCTCCTCCTTTTGCTGCATTTGCTACACCTGTTTCAATCACAAAATCTTTTGCTGATCCAAAGTAAAGGTGACAAGTATCGTGCTCGTGCTCAGCACAGACTTCTCTTTTGACAATGATGTTTTCTTTTAAAATGTCTGAAAGCATCGGTGCGATTACTTTCTCTCCTTCTCCCCTTCCGCCACATGCTGGAATCTTCATCTCAATGTCGACGTTTCCTTCATCAAGACAATAAATTTCTACCTGTCCAACTTCTAAACCCATACTTTGAATCGCATCCATGATTTGCTCTTCTTGTTGATGGAGGTTATCACGTTCTTTTTGAATCTCCCTCGCAAAATCTCCCATCACATGTGAAACACCGCGCAATTGATCTGCCACGATCTTTCTACTCTCACGAACCTGCTTTTTTAACAAGCGATTTGCGTGATAGTGACTCATCTCCTTTCCAATAATATCGATAACTTTATTGGCCTTAATACAGTGCTTATCAAAATCTCTTTTTAAGCTATAGTTCGTTAATTCAGTCGTTTGTTCAAGTTCCTCCATAATTCCTGTCATATAACCGTATGTGGCATCAAAGTTTTTTGCCCAGCACGTTTCTTTCTTAAAACAATTTTGGCACGTTTTTTCAGTCACATGACTTAGAAAATAATCAACCTCCCTCTCAGACTGATCATCAGCTTGTGCATCAGAATCCGTAAAGCTACTTGAGAGCGCTTGAAATAAATTCGAAAATTGCTCGACGCGATTGGCTGTTACGTCGCGTACTTTCCGAAGGTATTGCTGCTGTTCATTGGCATGCTCAACCGTCCCTGGAATGTATTTAGAAAGTTGAGAGGTAACTTTAGATGGAGTAAAGAAAAAGAGCAATACGGCAATCACCGATTCCATCAGGTTAGGATACAAAAATTCAGGACCGCTCCCGTATAGGGCAATCAATAGTGTCCCTATAAGAAGCCCCATCCCGACGCCGATTTTCCTCCCATCCTTTAGTAAACCCCCAAGTAATCCTGAAAATGCGAGCATACTCATCTGATAGAGACTGGCAACATTAGCAAGTGCCAGAATTAATCCGGTCACTACCCCAACCGTTGAACCAATGGCCGCTCCTCCAACATAAGCAAAAATTAATACAAGATAACGAGATAAAATGTTTTCAATCGAAAATCCATAAACGACCCAACCGATCGTTCCAGTTAACATAGTTGCAAGCAAAATAATGAAGCTAATGATCTCCTCATTCTTAAGTGCCTGCGTTCTTTTCTTGATTGAAAGAACCGGTATGCTTTGAATAAATATAATGGTTAAAATCATTCCAAGCGCACCCTCTACCGCTGCTAAAATCCAATTTGTATTAGCTAGGGAGCGCTCTGTCAGTAAACTCAAAATGAGTCGTCCTATCATACTTGTAGCAAACACTAGGATCGGTAGGGTCTTAACGAGAGAAAGAGAGGATAATTTCACAAAACGATTAATGATAAGAAAAACAAGAATGCCACACATAATAAATGCAGTGTTCTGTAGATTAGAAGTAGAAATGGCTCCGGCTAGCAAGGCGGCGATTATCATTGGTGCACGTTCACGTCTTAGAAAAAACACAGCTCCAAAGAAAGGAATGGCGAAAGGGGTTACTTGTGTAAGAATGACAGCTCGTCCAAGTAAAAACCCTATTACAAACAGAAGTAATCCACGTTGGAAAAGAATCGTTTCTAACCGACTTTTTGTTCCATGAATCCATTTTCCCACCCTTGATTTTGACCTCTCCATGACTAATTCGCTTTGCATTCCCCCACCTGCTTTCATTGATTCTATTTTTCACCGATCTGCTTGAAGCAGTTTGTGTAAATTATTAAACCATAATCAATTTTCGCTTTTTGTCAAAAAACAGGAGAGATATGTTAAAAACTTCTCGACTTCTTTCAGGGAAGCTTGTCAATCACGTGTAGAGAGAGGAAGAAATCTGTAAGCAAGCTGAGGGGGTTTTTTATCATCTTAAGTGAATTAACTTAAGAAAAAT
The DNA here is from genome assembly GCF_011082085.1 of Bacillus sp. Cs-700. Taxonomy (NCBI): domain Bacteria; kingdom Bacillati; phylum Bacillota; class Bacilli; order Caryophanales; family Bacillaceae; genus Bacillus; species Bacillus sp. Cs-700. Next base: position 2,748,846 of record NZ_CP041063.1, on the reverse strand, counting down.
CTAGCTTCTTCCCTTTTTTCCAATCGAACAGTCGTTAAAAACAAAAAGGTCGAAATGTTAAAAATAAACTAGAAAAGAAATGTGATCGAAAGGGAAAAATGAGGTTCCTTTCTTCTTTTCCACCAGATAAGTGAACCATCAATTTGGATACTCTCTCAGAACAAACTAAAAAAAGGTCCGACATTGTAGATAATGTCGGACCTTTTTAGCAAACTTTGTATATTATAAGCATTTATATGTATAGTTATAATCTTATTGAATAAGTTGGTGACCCGTACGGGATTCCGATGCGTATCTAGTCCTGCTGTCCATCATCTTGAATCACTTCTGCAGGGAACCCTTGGGTGAGAAGACCGTATGATCTTCTTAAATAAGTTGGTGACCCGTACGGGATTCGAACCCGTGATACCGCCGTGAAAGGGCGGTGTCTTAACCACTTGACCAACGGGCCAACTTATAAAAATGGTAGCGGCGGAGGGGATCGAACCCCCGACCTCACGGGTATGAACCGTACGCTCTAGCCAGCTGAGCTACACCGCCATAAGACTGTTGCTTTCTTAAGCACAAGTTATATAATACATTGCAGAAAAGTTTGTGTCAACTTGTTTTTTATATTTTTTGCATACAAACTTTTAAAATAGGGTAGGACGTTCCAGATCGATCATCAACATGTTCTGAACAACACCACGATAAACAAAACCGGCATGCAAGCGCATGCCGGTTTTGTTTATAAATATAGTTAGTAGACAACAAGCTCTAGCCGCGACGTGCGCCACGACCGCCTCGTTTTGACTCTGTTTGTTTCTTCAAAGTTGAAAGGCGGTCTTCACTGTCTTTAAGGAACTTGCTCATTTTATCCTCAAATGACTCTACCTGTGGACGGCCACCTCCGCGAGGCTTACCTTTGTAACCACCGCCACCTGGTCTGCCACCGCCACCTTGAGGGCGGCCTCCACCCTGTGGGCGACCTTGTGGACGACCCTGCGGACGCTCAGTTGCAGGTCGATCTTTTGCTTTCTTGATCGATAAACCAATTTTACCGTCGTTTTCAACCTGGATGACTTTAACCTCAACCTGGTCGCCAACTGTAAGAAAATCATTAATATCCTTAACGTAATTGTCTGCAACTTCACTAATGTGAACGAGACCTGTTTTGCCGTCTGGTAGTTCAACAAACGCACCAAAATTTGTAATACCTGTTACCTTTCCCTGTAACTTGCTGCCTACTTCGATTGCCATGTAAAAAAAGCTCCTCCTTAAAATCTTTAAAAGATCAGTCGTACGCTAATTATACCCCTTCAAAAAACAACGTGTCAATTTGAGGAAGAAGGAAGCTTAAAGATTGTCTCACCGGGTTTTGACATAAAGTAGTCTCTTCTTGCCAATTCACCGATATAATCAAGGTCATTAAGTTTCTCAATTTCTTCAGTTAAATATTTTTCTTGCTCTTTTAATTTCGTTAATTCTTCCTCAGCCTGCTTTTGCTGTAAGTTTTTTTCTTCGATCGTTGCTGCCTGTGAAGTGAATACGGAGATAAATAGAATAGCTATGGCTAAAGCAGCTACCGCGAAAGCAGTAAGACGTCGAACAAGACCTCTTTTTCTACGTTCCTTCACTTTATCCTGTAGCTGTTTTTCTTGATGATATTCCGAATGAACTTCCGTTACTTTAGGCTTGTGCTTATTCGCAGTAACCAAGCTTTTCCCTCCTCACTTTCGTATTTTAGTTAACCATTGGTATATGTAGTTCTTTGTTTTATCGGCAACTCCTGCTACTTTTGTTAGTGATGTCTGCACCTGTTGAGGTAATAATCGCCATATCAACGAGATTGCCCACTTTAACGGTACCCAAAAAACATTAAAGATAAACCAAATAATGGTTGTCATCATACTCACTATCATCATACATAAGCTAAATAGAACTTTCAATATGAACCTTAAAGGCTTGTAGATCAAATGAATAAACAGTGATTTAATAAAGCGACTGGTTGCTAGAACCACTAAAATAATTCGTTCTAGTAAACGACGATATAACGGTTGTAAAAGAGCGCGATAGGCTGAATAGCCACATAATATGGCTAAAAAGACATAAAATCGGATCGCTCCTTCATTAACAAAATACAGAACATAAAAAATAAGTAGTCCCTGTAGGAGCCAAAAGACAACATCATTAGCATAGAGCAACCAATTTTTTTTCCTATTTGGATGAAGAAAACGGCTATAGGTATCCATGGCTATTCCAAGCCATACTCCCATAGCCACCATCGCAACCATCGTATAGAATTGCACCGATAATGTCATTTGAATAACTTGCTAAAGAATCCTTTAGCTTTTTCCCCTTCGTGATGGTCGAGGTAGCTCATATCAAAGATTTTCCCTTCAATCGAGACACGTCCTTGCTCCACATTTAAATTTTTCATTTTCAAGTGCTGACCGCGTATTGCGAGAAAGCCCATGGTGGTCTCTAATAGGAACTCCTCATTATCAAAGCTATCGACGTGCTTCACTCCAGTAATTTCAAGCGACTTACGTGACTTCATAACTAAATCGTGTTCAGGTGTGTTTGACGCTTTATCATATGTGCCGTACTCATAATAATTATCCATCGCTCTCCCCCTCTTCTCGATACATGTCTATGAAAAAGAGGTATCTTTTAGAACAAGCTATGGAGAGGGATAACGGATCAGCATAAACCTTTCTTCTCTTCCTAACAAAAAAAGGACCTGATCAGGTCCTTTTATTCACCAGCTGCTTCTTCTTTCAGGATGGTAAACATGTTATTTGCTTCTTCTTTCTTTGTCGTTTCTTTTATCTCATCCACGCGAGCCGTCACTTTTTTATGGCCAAATGAAATCACTAGCTCATCACCCGCTTTAACGTTCGTGCCTGCTTTTGCTTTGTTACCATTTACTTCAATACGACCTTTATCACAAATTTCTTTTGCGATGGATCGGCGCTTAATTAATCGTGATACTTTTAGAAATTTATCTAGTCTCATTTGTTTCAACGCTCCTTGTTTAATTCCTCTTTGCTTCATTCCAGAAATAATCTAGTTCTTCAAGAGATAACTTCTCTATTTCAAGTCCTTTTTCCTTTACTCGTCTCTCAATATATTGAAAACGAGAAACAAATTTATGATTGGTGCGGTGTATGGCTACTTCTGGATCAATTTTATAGTAGCGAGCTACATTCACGAGCGCAAATAATAAGTCTCCAAGCTCGTCTTCCTGATCATGAAACGTTTTATTGTTCACAGCTTCTTTAAATTCAGTTAGTTCCTCTTGAACCTTCTCCAAAATTGGATCGACTTCATCCCAGTCAAAGCCCACTTTAGCAGCTGCTTTTTGTAGTTCGTTTGCTCGCATAAGACCAGGAAGACCTTTCTGAATCGTATCAAACTGTGATGGGGCAGTACTCTTTTCCTGTTCTTTCACTTGATTCCAAAGCCCCACTACTTCTTCAGCGGTTTGAACCTGTTCGTCTCCAAATACGTGTGGATGCCTTCGAATTAATTTATCGCTTAACTTTCCGATAACGTCCTCCATTGTAAACATCCCCTCATCCTCACCAATTTGAGCATGTAAGAGAACCTGAAGCAATACATCTCCTAATTCATCAGCAAGATGTTCATCGTCTTGATCGTCTATTGCTTCTAACACTTCATAAGCTTCTTCAATTAAGTATTTTTTTAGTGATTCGTGCGTTTGCTTCTGATCCCAAGGACAGCCTCCAGGACCGCGCAGTCGGGCTACTACATGTCGTACCCATTCAAAATCCTGATATAAAAGGGTTGTATCCTTTACAGGCGGAACGTATACTGCCGTCAAATTATTAACTTCCATTGATCGGTCTAACTCGAACAAAGGTACTGTCATTATTTTCTCATCCTGACTCCCCGCTGCTTGTAGAACAGTCACCTCGTAATCATCAGGCAAAAGCTCCATTAAGGTCAATTTAACACTTGAAGCAGTGAATTGATCATAAACCTGTACAAATATTAAATGATTGCGGACTTGAACTTCGGATTTTGTAAAACGCGTTGCATCGAGAATCTGACAGCCTTCAATTGGATCGATCCGAACTGCAGTAAATAAATCATCAAGGAAACTTTGTCCTCCAGCAACAATCACTTCAACGCCATGCTGAGCTTGTTCCTCTAAAAGGAGCTGTACAGTCGCCTCAGCCATCATTGGATGTCCGGGAACAGCATAAATGAGAGAGCTCTGTTGTGCCTCTTCAAATAGACGGTCAACAATGGTGCGATATGTTTCCTCAAAAGAATCATTACTTTGATAAATATCGTCAAAACCTGTCACCACAAGCCCTTCACTCATTAACTCTCTAAGGACGGGGTGATCAAGCGTTCTTGCAAAAATTCGATCAGCCGACTTCAGCTTCCGATAACTGCCGAGAGAGAGCTGAGTAAGGTCTCCCGCTCCAGTTCCAATAATTGTAATACTCGCCATCGTTCAGGCTCCTCTCTTTAATTTAGTTTGATACAAAGAGATCTTCTCTCCTTTAGGTAATTGCAGTAATTCTTTTTCTGTAAATACTTGCAGTATGAGTGTTGCGAACCCGAACACGAGACCTCCAGCTATGGCTCCTGCAAGTGCTGAGATACTGGATAGTCCTCTAGAGAGAAACGAAGGAATAAAGAACTGCAGTATTATTACAGCTGTACTCATAACCATCACAGCCGCTACAGCTCGTCTTAAATAGAAAGGATATTCAATCAATTTTACTTTAGAATGCACAGCAAAAACAGTTAGTCCTGCAACCACTGCAAAGCCAATGACTGTTGCAAATGCAGCCCCATTAATGCCTATTAGTGGAATCAAAATAAGATTTAAAAACCCCTTCACAAATATACCAATTACTGCATAACGAGCCGCTTTTCTTGCTAAACCCACACCTTGCAAAACACCTGATGCAGTCATCGCAAGGGAACTGAAGAAAATCGCAAATGCAAGAAGGCTGAGCGTAGGTGAAAGAGATTGATCTTTAAAAAGCATCACATTGGTTTCCTTCATGATGAGCGCTAGCCCTGCGGAAGCTGCAAGTCCTATAACAAAACTAACTTTTAGAGAAAGAGCAGCCTTATCACGAATGAACTCCTTCTGCTTTTCCGCTGATGCTTTCGAGATTACCGGTACAATTGATAACGAAAGTGAGGTAGCAAGCACTGTGCCCACCTGCATAAGGGGCTGACCGCGATCAAATATTCCTTTTGTTTCCCTAGCCCCTATTGAAGAAAGTCCATGTTCCATTAACCCCGGTACGATGGTTACTGCGTCCATCAGCTGGAAAAGGACCATCACAAGAGCACTGACACATACTAATGTCCCTTCCGTTAAGATCCTGCGAGCGACGCCAAAAAAACGAAATGAGCGTGCTTTTAGAGAATTTATACGGAGCGGCTGATGTCGATAGCGAAGAACAAAGAGCAGAATGAAGGCTGCAAGGCCACCTACTAATGACCCAAGTGCAGCCCCAGTTCCCGCTGCATAAGCATCCGCTCCACCTGCAACAAGACTTATCGATATGGTAAGGATCGCTACGACACGAACAGATTGTTCGGTTACTTGTGACCACGCTGTAGGAACCACATTTTCTTGCCCTTGAAAATAACCTCTAATCGACGCAATACCAGGCATAATAAGAAATGAAAAGGCTGTGGTGCGCAGCGGTCCAATTAAACGGTGATCCTCCATTAACGTAGCTAACAAAGGAGCAGTACCATACAGGAGCAGAAACCCACCAAAACCAAGCATAGCAAGGATATAGAAACTATAACGCGACAGCTCTTTCGCTTGATCAGCGTTATTTTTTGCAAGCTGTTCAGAGATAAGACGTGAAATGACAACCGGAAACCCATATGTAGCAAGAATGATAGCGATCGAGTAGAACGGATAAATTTGTTGATAGACATAAAAACCGATGTCACCAGTAATATTTTGATAAGGAATTCGATAGCCAACGCTTAGCACCTTCATAAAAAGAGCGACTGCAGTAAGTAAAAGCGCTCCGTGCCAGAATCCTTTTTGATTTTCTTCTGTTTTCATACACACCTGCCAAAATTCAATACGTGTTTATGTACGAATTATATCATATGAGCCAAGATGGGAAAGTTTTGAAAGCCGATAAAAGTAGTGCAAGCGCCTTGTTCAAGGCAGCTAGACTTCCCTATCCTCTAAACAAAAGAAAATGGAGGCGTTCGCCTCCATTTAATCGCTGTTCTATTGTTCCATTTGTCTTGCAAGAAAACCGGCGGCTGTTTCAGATAACTTTTGTTCCAATTCCGTTACCTTTTCATCTTCTTTTGCAAGTAAGATGACCGTTCCAATTGGATCGCCATTCGCTATTATTGGAGCAATCACATGTCCTGTTTCAACAGGAACTCCTTCAATGAGTTCAGATTTACTTTCATTTAGCAAACATCTTCGTTCATTCATCGCTTTTTCTACAGATTCGCCAATGCTTTTGTTTAAGTATTCTTTCTTTGGACCACCCGCAGTTGTAATGTAGACGTCGCGATCAGAGATAAGGGCAATATGCCCCGAATGCTCTGCTAGAGACTCTGCGTATTCTTTCGCAAAATCACCAAGCTCACTGATTGGAGAGTATTTTTTGAGAATAACTTCCCCTTCTCGATCAACAAAAATCTCCAGTGGGTCCCCTTCTCTAATCCTGAGTGTTCTGCGAATTTCTTTCGGGATAACAACACGCCCTAAATCATCAATACGACGCACGATACCTGTTGCTTTCATCTAAGTTGCCTCGCTTTCTGGAAGTTGTAGGTGATTGCTCCAATCACTTTTTCTATTGCATGTTCTACAATATGTTTCCATTAGTATCGTTTGGACGTATGAGTTCTATTCACAAACCTGTCAAAATTATGAGGTTCCTCCAAAATCGGCTTTAATTCGCATTCATTGGCTGCTTTTTTGCTCCCTTTACTTTCTTTAAAACTTTTTCAACAAGCTGAAGATGTCCCTTTGTTTCAAGGCCTCTTCCTTTCACAACTACCTTGACTTTATTACCATCTGCTCCCAGTGAGAGCTTATTCCCAAATTCATTCGCTACCTCAAAGATCGTTTCTCCTCCAATTGCTTCTCGCGCTGATTCATGGAAAAGTAGCTGAATGTCTTTCTTACTTCGGCCAACTTTTTCAACTTTTACTTCTTTGGCAAGCTCTTTCATACGAGAGACTTGGAAGAGATATTCAACCTCTTCTGGAAAATCTCCAAATCGATCCATCATCTCATCTTGTAAATCCATGATGTCTTTCAATGATTCAATTGACCGGAATCGTTTATACATATCAATTTTCTGCTTCTCATCGTTAATATACGTACCAGGAATGTAAGCATCTACCTCAAGATCAATTTCAACGCTGAAGGCCTTCTCTTTTGGTGCATCGCCTTTTCTTTCTTCAATCGCATCTTTTAACATCTGAGAATACAAATCGAAACCGACCGAATCAATAAATCCATGCTGTTCTGCTCCAAGAAGGTTACCGGCACCTCGAATAGAAAGATCGCGCATAGCGATTTTAAATCCGGAACCTAACTCAGTAAATTCTTTTATCGCTTGAAGGCGTTTCTCTGCTACTTCTGTTAGAACTTTATCTCGTTGATACGTAATATAAGCATATGCAACACGATTCGAGCGACCTACTCGACCACGGAGCTGATAAAGCTGAGACAGCCCCATTTTATCGCCATCGTATACAAGAAGGGTATTGACGTTTGGAATATCTACCCCTGTTTCAATAATGGTTGTACTAACGAGTACGTCATAATTCCCATCAAGAAAATCAATCATAACTGATTCGAGCTCAGTTTCACTCATTTGCCCATGAGCAAAGCTAACTCTCGCTTCGGGGACAAGCGTTCGAATTTGATCTGTCATGTAATCAATCGACTCTACACGGTTATAAAGGAAATAAACCTGTCCTCCACGTGCAAGTTCCCTTTCAATGGCTTCTCGTACAAGTGTCCCATTATATTCGACCACATACGTTTGTACAGGAAAGCGGTTTTCTGGCGGCGTCTCGATAACGGATAAATCCCGAACACCTAACATCGACATATGAAGCGTTCTTGGAATCGGTGTTGCAGTAAGGGTTAACACATCTACGTTCGCTTTTAACTTCTTGATTTTTTCTTTATGTGTTACACCAAAACGTTGTTCTTCATCGACAATCAGGAGGCCAAGATCATGATACGTGACGTCTTTCGATAAAAGTCGGTGTGTGCCGATCACAATATCAACCGTACCATTCTTAACACCCTTTAACGTCTCATTTTGCTCCTTCCTTGAGCGGAAGCGGCTTAATAGACCAATGTTAATGGGGTGATCCGCAAACCGCTCTTGTATCGTCGCAAAATGCTGCTGAGCGAGAATTGTTGTTGGCACTAGAAAAGCCACCTGTTTGCCATCCATAATGGCTTTAAACGCAGCTCGAATACTAACTTCGGTTTTGCCATAACCTACATCACCACACAGCAATCGATCCATAGGTCGCGTTTTTTCCATGTCTTCTTTAATTTCTTGAATGGCTCGGAGCTGATCATCCGTTTCCTGGTACGGAAAGGCTGCTTCGAACTCCCTTTGCTCTTCTGTATCCTTCTCAAACTTATGGCCAACACTCGCCTCACGTTCGGCATACAATTTAATTAAGTCGTCAGCTATGTCTTCAACAGAAGATTGAACTTTACGCTTTACTTTTTTCCATTCCGTTCCACCAAGTTTGTAGAGCTTCGGTTCTTTTCCTTCAGAACCTACATATTTCATCACTTGATCGATTTGCTCTACAGGCACATACAAATTATCATTACCCGCATAGCTCACATAAAGATAATCTTTATGAATGCCGCTAACTTCTAGTGTGCGTATACCGAGATATTTCCCTATTCCGTGATTGACGTGGACAATGTAATCGCCCACCTTCAACTCTGAATAGCTTTTAATTCGTTCAGCGTTCGACATCTTTTGAGACCGTCTTGGCTTTTTCGATTGTTTCGTGAATACTTCCGCTTCCGTTAGAACAGCTAGCTTCTGCATCGGGAGTTCAAACCCACCGTTTAGGCTACCTATTAAAATTTGTGGCTGCTGATGGGAAATGGGCGTATCTTGTTCTACCATCATCGCATTGATTTCATAATCTTCTAGAACTCGCTCAAGGCGCTTCCTTCGCTCTTCTGTTGCTGCAAGAAAAACAATGGCGATACCGCTTTTTTTCCACCGCTCAATTTCACTAGTTAGTACTTTCATTTGACCATGGAAGTTCTGCATTGCTTTACTTGAAACATTAATAATGTTTTGTGGATTTGTATATGCAACGTGTCGTAAGAAGATCGATAAATAGATTGTTGAGTGAACAGGCTTTGCGAATAACGTATCGTAAGATCTCGATAAGGAAACAGATGAAACAATTTCCCCCTGATTTAGGAGAGCTGTTTGCCATTCTGCTTCTTCTTTATCCAGATCAGAAGACATTTCTTGAATTCGGCTAACTTCGTCAAAAACAACAAGACCATCCTCAGGTAAATAATCTAGTAAACTTGCAGGTTGGTCATAATAATAATCCATATACTTGATCACACCCTGAAAATTTTGCTCACTTTTCAGCTGATCAATTTCATACGTAATGTTTTCGTGCATGGCTTCTTTTACTTTCTGATCTTTCACTTTTTTAAGTGAAGCCTGCAATTCTTTCTGAAGGCGCTCTGCCCCTCGTTGATAATTTTCTGGGAATAACACGACCTCATCTGCAGGTCCAATTGTAATGCGATCTGTTTTATTTGCAGATCGTTGAGACTCGATATCAAAAAAACGAATCGAATCCACCTCTGTATCGAATAATTCAATTCGGATTGGGCTATTTTCAGTCAAAGGATAAATATCGATAATACCGCCTCTGACGCTAAATTCGCCTGGTGAAGAAACCATTGGTACACGTTCATATCCCATAGCGACAAAAGTTGCGAGCGTTTCTTCTAAAGGAATGTCGTCGCCGACAGCAAATGAAATCTGGCTTTTTTGCCAGATGCTTTTTGGAGGAAGATATCTTCTAACGCCGGAAATTGGTGCAATAACGATCCCGTTTTTATGCTTCATCCAATAATTTAAAGCTTCCATTCGCTGTCCTCTTAATTCAGGGCTTGCTATGGCAATTTCTGAAGAAATGAGCTCATTTACAGGATACAAGTAAACTTCATCTTGAGAGACAAGCTCACACATATCTTCATAGAGCTTCTGAGCTTGATACAAATTGTGAGTAATAATGAGCTGAGGACGCTTTGTTTCATGATAGAGAGAAGCCATCAGAAGCATCCGAGCAGAACCAGCTAGCCCTGCAACAAGTTGTTCTTTAAGCCCCTCTTTCACCCCTGTAAAAACGGACTGAAATTCATCGCCCTTACTAAAATATTCTCTTAAACCTAACATCGGTAAGTTATTCTCCCCTCTCACTATGGAAAAGTGCAAGCATGTCGTAAATCGTCTTAATACGCTTGTGCTGAAACGATGGACAGTAACAAACTTGGCACAGAATCTAAAAAACCTCTAAAATCTATTGGTCTTGAAATCGGTTGGTTCCTTTGGTTAACGCAAAAATGCTTTGGACGCACTCCCAAAGCTTCTTACTGAATAAATGTATCAAGCTCATGAAAAGATGGTGATCGCTCCATGGCTTCATGGCAATCTTCGCAAATGGCTTTCACTTCAATTGTTCCATCATGGTGATAGTGAACCATTGTCTGGCGCTCCTTCTCAGTGAGCTGTTGAAACCCTAGTTCGTCAGCTGTGTGGTTTTGTTGTGACAGTCTTCCAATCTCCGTTCCACAGTGACGGCATACGTAATGAATATCCATAAAAGATCCTCCCTGTTCCTATCTTTTACTAGTATGGACGGGAGAATGACAGGATATTCACGAGTTATACTGATTCATCACTTCTGGAAAAGAGGTTTTTGTCCATGCTTCACACGCTTTTGCCGTTTGCTCGATAGCAAGTTGAATCGGCTCTACTTCTTCTTTTGAAAAAGGTTTTAAAACATAGTCAATGACAGTCTGGCGTGCTGATCGATCAATTCCGATTCGCACCCTCTTAAATTCCTGTGTATGAAGGTGTGTGATAATGGACTTCATTCCATTATGTCCACCCGCGCTGCCCTTCTGACGAATTCGCACTTTACCAGTAGGAAGATCCAAATCATCATATATGACAAGCAAGTCCGCTACCTCAATATTAAAGTATTCCATCAATGGACGCACGGATTCTCCTGACAAATTCATAAAGGTTTGTGGTTTTAATAGATAAACGGCTTCTCCATTTACCATACCTTTACCGTATACACCTTGAAACTTCTTTTGATCTAACGCGATTCCCATCTCTTTTGCAAGTTGGTCAATCGCCATAAATCCTACATTATGTCTTGTATTATTAAATTTTTTTCCCGGGTTACCGAGGCCTACAATTAATTTCAACGCCTGACGCCCTACCTTTCATTGCTTTTCTTCTATCGTATCAAAATTTCGTGCACTTATTCACCTGAAGTCTCTTTATCTTGAAAAAAAGACGTAACCCGTTCGGTTACGTCCTTGTTGTTTATTCTGTTTTCGTTGTTTCGTCACCAGTGTCTTCTTGATCTGCTGGTGGCTCTTCCGCTACTTCATCAGCTTCTTCTTCGTCTTCAGCTGGCTCTTCTGTTGGAGGTACGATTGAAGCAATCGGCTCTTCAGCATCTAGAAGAATTTCATACTTATCGCCTTTCGGAAGATCTCTAGCTTGTACAGCGTCACCAACGTTAAGTTCTGAAATATCGATATCGATGCTATCAGGGAAATCATTCGGCTTAGCTTTCACAAGAATTTCATGAAGCATTTGCTGAACGACGCCACCTTCTTTACTTCCTACAGCTTCACCAGTTAAGTGAACCGGAACTTCTGCTTCTACTTCCTTGTTAAGGTCAACAGAATAAAAGTCAACGTGAAGAACGTGGTTTTTAATTGGATCAACTTGCATGTCATATACCATAACAGGATAAGTACCCTGTCCTTCGAAGTTTAACTCAATAACGCCATTTTTTCCGACCTGACGATATACCTTAATGAACTCAAGAGCGTCTACCTGTACCGGAGCGCTTTTGCGATCTTTGCCGTAAAGAACAGCCGGAAGACCTTCTTCAGTTTCGCGTAATGTTCTAAGTTCGCTTCTTTTTGTTGTATTACGATCTAATGCTTTCAATGTTGCTGCCATTATTAATCACCTTCCTGATTAGGTTTTACTCTACTATTATGAATACCCATAATCAGGAGGCAATAAACGTATTTCATTTAATCAAATAATTTACTTACTGAAAGTTGCTCATGAACACGGATGATTGCTTCACCAAGAAGAGGTGCCACAGACAGCTGTGTAATCTTATCGATTTGCTTGTCATTCGGAAGTGGAATCGTATTCGTAATGGCAAGTTCTTTAATTTTAGAATTATCAATTCGTTCGATTGCTGGACCTGATAAGACAGGGTGTGTACAGCAGGCAAACACTTCCTTTGCTCCGTTTTCAATGAGCGCGTTAGCTGCTAGCGTAATTGTACCGGCCGTATCAATAATGTCGTCAATAATAATGGCTGTTTTGCCTTCAATATTACCAACAATATTCATAACTTCAGCTACATTCGGACGTGGGCGACGCTTATCAATAATCGCAATTGGCGCTTTTAAGCGCTCAGCAAGCTTACGAGCACGAGTCACTCCACCATGGTCTGGGGATACTACGACAATATCTTCAAGGTTCTTTTCTTCAAAGTGTTTTGCAAGTGTAGGAACACCCATCAACTGGTCAACCGGAATATCGAAAAACCCTTGAATCTGGGATGCGTGAAGATCCAACGTAATAAGACGAGTTACGCCAGCTACTTCAAGAAGGTTTGCTACCAATTTCGCCGTAATCGGCTCACGAGATCTTGCCTTACGATCCTGACGAGCGTATCCGTAATAAGGAAGCACAATATTAATTGTTTTCGCGGAAGCTCTCTTTAAAGCATCAATCATAATGAGAAGCTCCATAATGTTTTCATTTACAGGGGCACATGTTGATTGAATCACATAAACATCGCAGCCACGAATACTTTCTTCGATGTTAATTTGGATTTCTCCGTCACTAAAGCGCACAACAGAACATTTTCCCATTGGAACACCTATGTGCTCTACAATCTCTTCTGCAAGATCAGGATTCGAGTTTAAACTAAACACTTTCAAGTTTGGATCTAAATAATTAGCCATCGGCTGGTACCCCTCCATTTATTAATAAGAAAAACACAAATGCCATATCGACTCCTCAAAGCTTGAGCAGACAACACTCTTTTCATACTTTCTTATCCTATAAAAATCAATTATCCTTCTTCTTTGTTGCATAATCTTCTTTATTCGTCTGACGAGAGCGTGCAATGGATAACGCCTGGTTAGGAACATTATCTGTAATAGTAGAGCCGGCCGCTACCGTTGCACCTTTGCCTACTGTTACAGGTGCAATCAAATTCACATTACAGCCAATGAATGCCCCATCTTCAACTTTCGTTAAGTACTTTTTCTTACCATCATAATTGACAGTAATCGAACCACAGCCAAGATTCACATCTTTTCCGATTTCAGCATCGCCGACATAACTCAAGTGAGATGCTTTGCTTCCATGGCCCATAACAGCTTTTTTCACTTCCACAAAGTTTCCAATCTTCACTTCATCTCCGATTTGTGAAGCTGGTCGAATGTGGGCAAACGGTCCAATATTTACAGCATTTCCTACTTCGCTATCATGAATAACCGATTGTTTCACAACGGTCATATCTCCAACCTGACTATCTTTTATTTCCGTATTAGGCCCAACCTTAGCTTCTTCACCAATTGTGGTGTTCCCAATTATCATTGTACCTGGATAAATGACCGTATCTTGACCAATCACAGCATCTGGAGAGATGTATGTTGCATCAGGATCAACCAGAGTAACGCCATTACGCATGTGTTTCTCATTAATGCGCTTTTTCATTGCAACTTCTGCTTTAGAAAGCGCAACACGATCATTCACGCCCATTGTTTCATCGAAATCTGCTGTTTGATAAGCTGCTACGACTTCACCTTGTTTTTGAAGAATTTCAACAACGTCCGGTAGATAATATTCTCCTTGAGCATTTTCATTTTTCACTAACTGAAGCGTCTCAAAAAGGGTTTTGTTATCAAAACAGTATGTACCTGTATTAATTTCCGTCACTTGCTGTTCCTCGTCAGTTGCATCTTTTTGTTCAACGATACGTTGAACACGTCCATTTTCATCACGAATAATTCGTCCGTAACCAAATGGATTACCAGCGTCTGCCGTCAGAATTGTAGCTTTTGCACCCTTTTCCTCATGATATGTTAAGAGAGCATCCATTGTTTCTTTCGTAATGAGAGGAGTATCACCGCATACTACAAGCGTCACACCTTCATTATTTGCTAGTGTTTCCTGCGTCTGCATGACAGCATGAGCCGTTCCTAATTGTTCTTCTTGGAGGACATAATTGACTCGACTACCAAGTTGATCACGAACTTTCTCAGCGCCGTGACCGACAACAGTGACAATGTTCTCAAGCTTAAGCTCTTCGAGTTGACCCACTACGTGCTCAACCATCGGCTTCCCACAAACGGGATGGAGCACTTTATAAAGTTTTGATTTCATCCGAGTGCCTTGACCTGCTGCTAATACCACTGCAAATCTATTCATGTATATGGTTCCTCCATCGCATCCTATTTTTCCACTTTGACTATATCTCAAAAACCCCTCATTTTCAAGGAAGTTCGGGAAATCCTCCCCATATATGAGGCTGGAAAAGAAAGGTTGATGAACATTTCCGTTCGTATTCTTTTATTCGGTCGTAAAACATAAAAAAAGTCTGGTCAATTGACCAGACTTTTCAATCAGGAAGCTCCTGCTTCTTCATAAGCTGCTTCCATTTCACCAACACGATGGTATTCAGCTAAAACTGCAGTTTGAATCTTTTCCCTTGTATTCGAGGAAATTGGATGAGCGATATCGCGAAACTCTCCATCCGGAGTTCTTTTGCTTGGCATCGCTACAAACATGCCGTTATTTCCATCAATAACGCGAATATCATGAACGACGAATTCATGATCCATTGTGATGGAAGCGATTGCGCGCATGCGTCCTTCCGTATTCACACGACGTAGGCGAACATCTGTAATTTCCAACTCGAGTGCACCACCTTTTTCCATTAATTAGAGCATATATGCACTATTCAACTTATACTCAACAATTCCTTCTTCTAAATATAAAAAATGTTATAAAAATTTGCTGTTAGCAGCTCATAAAATCCATGTTCGACACAAATGAGAGAATCTAAACAGATAAATCATTAAAAAAGACGCACTCAGTAAATGAGTGCGTCAACTTGATTAACCGACTAAGGCAATCACTTCTATTTCAATAAGGGCATCTTTAGGAAGTCGCGCTACTTCAACACAGGAGCGCGCTGGCTTGTGTGTATCAAAGTATTCCCCATATATTTCATTAATCGCTCCAAATTGATTCATATCCTTAATATACACGGTTGCTTTCACAACGCGATTAAGTGATGATCCCGCAGCTTCGAGAACAGCTTTTACATTCGAAAAAACTTGGTGTGTCTGCTCTTCAATGGCGCCATCAACAAATGTTCCATCTGCTCGTAAAGGAATTTGACCCGAGCTATAAAATAGGTTGTTAACGATCATTCCTTGTGAATAAGGGCCAATAGCTTCTGGTGCTGATTTCGTGTAGACAGTTTTCATTCGTTCTCCACTCCTTCAGTTAATCGCGCAAGAAATTTTTTGTAGTTTCCTGGTGCTACCTGAATCGAACGCTCTTTCATATCGACTCCACCTAGATTCATCATCGAAACATACTCTTCTACCAATCGTTCTTCTCCTTCACCTTCCGCTTCAACAAGAACGCCTATTCCAGCTACGTCAGCCTGGAACTCTTCAAGAAGGTTTACCATTCCTTGAATCGTTCCACCCGCTTTCATAAAGTCGTCCACGATTAGGACATTAGCGCCAGGCTTCAAACTCCTACGAGCAAGAGCCATCGTTTGAATGCGTTTGGATGAGCCAGATACATAGTTAATACTTACCGTTGAGCCTTCCGTCACCTTGCTATCACGCCTTACGATAACAACTGGAACGTTAAGGTGACTGGCAGCTGCATACGCAAGTGGAATCCCTTTTGTTGCAACGGTCATCACGCAATCAATTTTTCGGTCAGCGAAGACAGATGCGAAAAGACGGCCAACCTGGTTCATAATTTCTGGATTCCCTAGGATATCAGTTAAATACAAATACCCTCCTGGGAGAAGGCGATCAGGACTTTCTAAGAAATCACACAGCTCGCCAACAACTCGGTCTGCTTCCTCATCACTGATGAGCGGCATATATCGAACACCACCAGCTGCACCAGGAACAGTTAATAACGAGCCAACACCTTGTTGCTCAAAATTTTCTTTAATAATAACCAAATCTTCGCTGATTGAAGATTTAGCTGCGCCATAGCGCTCTGAAAAATAAGTTAGTGAAACTAAGCGGTGTGGATGCTCTAACATATACCTTGTCATGTCCACTAACCGAGAACTCCGTTTCATCTTCATAGAAGAACCTCCAAAAAAATCCGAATAATTACTCATAATATATCACTAATGTACGGATTTATTCAAGGGTTCTTCTCACCTAGCAGACGAACCGCATACACTTGACCACAAAAGCCTCGTAATCCATTATAAATTCGCTGCATTCTTGATTCGTGACGGGTTAGTCCAAAGACAGTAGGTCCACTTCCACTCATAAGGACCCCATCAGCACCTAGACTTTCCATTTTCTCTTTGATTTGACGCACTTCCGGATGAAGTTTTAATGTCACATCTTCTAAAACATTTCCTAAAAGATCACAAATGGCTTCGTAATTTTTGTCCTCAATCGCCTGCATCATCCCTTTTACATCAGGATGATCCATTTCACTTGTACGAAGACGTCGATAAACTTCTGCTGTCGAAACGCCAATCGACGGTTTCGCAAGAATGACCCAACACGGAGGAGGTGAATCGATCGGCTTGATAATCTCTCCTCGTCCCTTAGCAAGGGCAGTACCTCCATAAACGCAAAATGCCACGTCTGAGCCAATCTCAGAACCTATATCAGCAAGCTCATCATAAGTAAGTCCTAACTCCCAAAGCTCATTGAGACCTCTTAATGTTGCTGCCGCATCACTACTTCCGCCAGCTAATCCAGCTGCTACAGGAATTTGCTTATCGATTTTAATGGCAATCCCCTGTCGGATGTTAAATTTCTTTTTGAGGAGGGCTGCCGCTTGAAACGCCAAATTCCTCTGATCATCAGGTACAAAACCACTAGTTGATTCAATAATGATTTCATTCCGTCTTAGCTCGGTTAACTCAAGACGGTCCGCCAAATCTACATTCGTCATAACCATTTCCACTTCATGAAAGCCATCAGGTCGTTTATGAAGCACATCAAGTGCTAAGTTTATCTTCGCTGGCGCTTTCACACTCAATTTTTTTCTCATCTCGTTCACCTACATTTTCGTCCTACCGTTCGACATTTTAACTTACTGTGAATTATTGTAACACAACAACCCTAAAAGAAAGAAACAGATTAAGAAGGAGTGTTAGCAGCATTTCGCAACAAAAAAAAGCCCCTGGCTATTAGCCAGGGGCGGTCGTCACAGGGTTCAGTGTTTTTGTTGGTTTCCAAGCTGTTCTTCTGCTAGTTGAATCGCACGCTTCACAATGTTACCTGCATCGCGAGCTTTAATTCCTCCCCAACCTTCTTTCTGAACCGTATCATAAAAGCCAAGCTCTTTCGCAATTTCTTCTTTCAATTGATCGGACATAATCCCTCTACGTCTCGCCATGCGAATCAAGCTCCTTTCTATCCTGTGACACACTTAGTTTGAGGATAGAAAGCAACCATTATACTACGAATATGTAACCATAAAAGGGAATAAATCTTTCTAAAGAAAGCAAAAAAGCAGTTAGACCAATTGCCTTAACCGCTTACTGCCGCTTGTTCTTCATTAAATGTAATTTGTACTGTATCTGTAAGAATATCTGTGTAGCTGTACGACACGCGCTCAAATGCGTTAGTGTCCTGATCCAGCTTAACTATGAACACTGCCGGGTAGGTTTCTTCAAGGATGCCTGAACGTTGAATTGTCTTTCTGCGACCTCCGTTTGCCTTTAAGGTCAAGCGTTTGCCAACCTGAGATTGTAACGTTTGTTTGATCTCAATAATCGTTTTTGCCATCGGAACCTCCACCTCACTTAGACAAATTATAACATCTTTTGCACCATCTTGTCAAATAAAACTTAAATTATAACAACGAAGCAAAAACAATGTCAATTGTTATTTACTACTGATGTGCATTTTTATTATTTCTTAATTTGTCGAAAAATATGTGTAATCGATGAAAACTGTTTATTTATAGGCGTTTTCATTATAAATAGCATGTCTTTTTCTGACCCATTTCTTTACCAGAAACTTAAAATATAGAGTAAAAAAAAGAAAACGGATGAGTATCGCTACCATCCGTTCTTTCACTCTGAATAGTCTTCATTTTCCTTCATAGGCATGCCAGTTCGCAGTATTCCTTTCGTTTCAACGCCTCCAAGGCCGTCTTCCCCGGTTAACGTATTCCGTAGGGCATCCCAAACGTTCACATGGTCAGTAAATGACGTGAGCGCGATTTTAGACACAATAAAAACGGGATCCAACATGTGAATGTTAATTCTTGACGGTGAGCTCGCAAAATTAGCACCCGCTCGAATTAATGATTCAAAATGAGACTGACAAGCGCCGGCAAAAATCACAAGATGATCTAGGTTCGGAAAAATACTTCTTACTTCTTTTACTGCACGAACAAAATAGCGTGAGTTGCGATAGGACTGCAAATCTTTTTTTTCGCCTTTATGTTTACTATACGCATCATGTCCTGTTATCACTAGAATATCTGGTCTTACATTGTTAACTAATTTAATGATATTCTCAGGAATTTCACTTTCTTTCATATACAAACCATAGACTGGAACTCCTAAACGCTTATACATTTCTAAACATTTGCTTAAATAAAGTGGATCGCCATCAATATGAAGAATTTTACCTGGAAGTTCAAAGAAACTTGTTTCTTTCTTAAAATGGCTAGTAGCCGAATATTCTCGCTTCATACGTAACAACTGATAATCTTGTCTGAACAAGCGAAACGAATAATCCTCTTTCTCTTTCGACTGCTCTCGCCTCATTTTATGTTCACTTGAGTCAATTAACACGAGATCGTCATATGGGGCATCTGCGATGAGCCTCATATCCTCACCTACGAGCTCAGCTGACTTGTTCGCTTCGTTCAATCTCGTAACACGGAAGATTAAATCACAGCCGTATGAACGCCTTGCAACGATATCTCCTTCTTTCATCGTCATCTCTTCCCTCCACGCCGCTTGACCTTTAAACGAAACGATGGCTCCTTTTTCTACTATATGAGAAGTTTTCGAAAAGATGTTTTTCTAGAGCTGATTAAGAGTGTCCACCAGTCCCTTACCATACGAAAGCAAAAGCGCATAAAAAAAACACCCTCTAAGGTGTTTTTCAAATCAAGCTCTTCGCTTATAAAATGCATTGCTTAATGCCGCAAACTCTTCCATGGACAGTGTTTCTCCACGACGTCTCCCATCAATTCCTGTTTCTGCTAATACTTCTTCAATCATTGGCTTTTGATCTTTGCTCAGTAAATTATTTTGCAAGTTATTTAACAATGTCTTTCTACGCTGACCAAAACTTGCTCGAATAACTTCAAAGAAATAAGCTTCATCCAAAAGATCAACAGGAGGTTTCTCGCGCAACTCTAAATGAAGTACAGCAGAATCAACATTGGGTTTAGGGACGAATACCGTTTTAGGAACGGTTAAAGCTGTTTTCGCTACGGCATGATACTGAACAGCTAGTGAAAGCGATCCATATTCTTTTGAGCCAGGTTTGGCTGCTATACGCTCAGCCACTTCTTTTTGGATCATTACCACAATACCACGAACCGGCAGTTTTTCTTCTAATAACTTCATCAGAATAGGGGTTGTTACATAGTAAGGAAGATTTGCCACCACCATTAAATCCTGACCTTCTTCAAATTCTTCCGCGATAACTTGATGAACGTCTGCTTCTAACACATCGCTATGGCGGATATGAACATGAGGGTAAGGCGACAGCGTATCATCTAGAATTGGGAGAAGGCGCTGGTCAATTTCAAACGCCACTACTTTCTTTGCTCGTTTCGCAAGCTTTTCTGTGAGGGCACCAATTCCAGGACCAATTTCGATGGCACCTGACTCAGGTGATAATTGAGCCTGATCGACAATTTTAGTTAGGACATTCGAGTCAATTAGAAAGTTTTGTCCAAGACTTTTCTTAAATGTAAAGCCGTATTTTGCAAGTATATCTTTTGTTCTAACGGGGGTTGATATTTCTTTATTCATTTCTCTTCCTCCTGTAACACTTCTTCGAGTGCCTGACGAAACTCTTCTTTTGATATTTGAAACATTTGAAGTCGTTTAAATAGCTGCTTGCCATTCATATAGCCCATCTGTAACCGCTCACCAAGAGCTTTTCTTCTCTCCTTCGAACGATCACCAACCACAAGACCTGCTGCAATCAAATCTTCCCATTCAATTAAAACCTCTGGTGTCTCAAATTCTTCTCTTACTGAAAGGATTGCCTCTTGAATATCTTGAATGGAAGCGTGCTCGATCCCAACTTTTTTTCCATTTGAAGAGATCGCTCGCTTTTTATTAAGAAAAGCATGCTTGCATGAAGGAAGTCGCTCGCTTATGATCTGTCGAATACGTGTCCCTGGATAATCGGGGTCTGTAAAAACAATAACGCCTCTTCTTTTCCAGGCTAATTCAATTCGTATGAGCGTTTCTTCACTAATTTCTGAACCGTTTGTTTCAAGCGTATCAGCATCTAAAGCACGCTTAACAGCCAGCGTATCGTTTTTACCCTCTACGATAATAACTTCTTTTACTTTCACTCTGTTTCCTCCATAATACATAACCGATTCTATTTATAACGCGTGAATTCTTTTAGTTTTCCTCATTAAACTTTTCTTTATCATACAAAAAACACAGAGAGAGATTTGCCTCACTCTGTGTTAATAGCATATCATAGATCGATCACTAATCGAGAATCGTAATTTGTACGGTCTTATTTCCCCATGCATAGGCTTGTGACTTGGATGAGAAAAAGACATCAATTTTATTCCCTTTGATGGCTCCCCCTGTATCAGCAGCAATCGCTGTTCCATATCCTTCAACAAATACTTTTGAACCAAGTGGAATAACACTGGGATCAACCGCAATCACTTTCGCATTAGGGTTAGACTTTAAGTTAAACCCAGTCGAAGTGATTCCTGAACATCCTGTACAATTTGCTGTGTATGCTGTTGTTGATACGTTAAGTACTTTACCAGCAGGTTCACTTTTAGCTTTTGGTTCAGGCTTCTTCACATCAGCAGCAGGCTCAGGCTTGCTAGACGACTTCGTTGATTTAGTAGGCGTTGTTGAAGACTCACTACTTGTTTTAACAGCTGTTTGCATAATCACCTGAGTTCCAACAGCAACGATTTTGTCACTGCTTTTCTTCACAACATCGGTTTTCTTAAGTTCGCGTGAAACCTCTTTGCCATTTTCTAAAACAACTTCATAATGTTTCTCTTGCTTGCCTTCATGTCCATCTTCTACTACCTTTTCAGTTCCTTTTTGCATCGAGCTATCGTTTTTCTTAATAGTTGCATAATCGATTGTTTCTTCCACTACATCGGTGACCTTTTCTACTCGAATCACGTTGATTATCGAGTTCGCTTTTACATTCTCGTCTTTTCCTGGTTCTACACGATCAAGTTCTCCAAGTTGAATGTTCTGCTGTTCTAAAAAGCCAGCGACCGTAGTCGAAGTTGTCCAAATATCATTCTGCTTTCCACCGTCATTTACAGCCACTTTAAACGCCTTATCCACGGCAATTGTCATATCTTCCTTCAATTCATCATCGAGGGAAACAGACATATCATCATGTTCTTTTAGCTTAATATTCTGACCTTCTAGAAAGCCTTTCACGGTCTCTTGCGTTGACCAGACCTGTTGATCCTTGCCATTGACAGACAGTGTTACTTGAAAAGCAGGCTTCCATTCAATCACGTCACCAGAATCCAACGGTGCTGATAAATCGTGACTTAAATAATCATGAGCATCAGGACTCAAGTTTTCATCTTTTAATAACTCCGCAACTGTATCTGCATGTGTATCTACTAACTTCTCTTCCCCATCAAGGACAAGCGTGACCGAAGCTTTTGTAGTTTCAAACACGATAAAGCCGGAGACTAAACCCAGTACAATTACACTTAAGCAAATCATGAATACGCTCTTTCCGCCCTTAAGACGAGCAAAAAAGTTTTCCATGTTCGATTTCATTGTCATAGATCCCCCTTGAACCGACTGTGTTTCATAAAGAAAAGCTTCTGACTTATCCCCTTATTACAAGATTAATAGAAAAGGTTTTATTTTCACTATAGATGGGGAAGTTTCTGAAAAAAGCATAAGATGATCTCTTTTTTTAACGACAACGGTTTTGATTAGCGATTGATTCCAAATAGGTTCATCGCATTTTCAGATGTTCTTCTTGCTAATTCTTGGTAGTCCATTCCCTTTAACTCCGCAATTTGCTCTGCTACAAGCTTTACGTAAGCAGGCTCATTTCGTTTACCTCGGTTTGGGTGCGGTGCCAAAAATGGACAATCTGTTTCAATAAGCAAACGATCAACTGGTATTTCTTTCGCAACTTCCTTAGGTAGTTTAGCGTTTTTAAATGTCACTGGACCACCAAGAGAAATGTAGAAATTCATATCAAGACACTCATTTGCCTCTTCTACAGTTCCAGCGAAACAATGCATAATGCCGCCTACTTCTGCTGCATTTTCTTCCTTCAATACATCAATGACATCTCTCGTCGCTTCGCGATTATGTATGATGATTGGTAAATTCACTCTTTTCGCAAGCGTAATTTGCTTACGAAAAACGTCTTTTTGTATGTCATGAGGTGACTTGTCCCAATGGTAATCAAGGCCCATCTCGCCGATTGCAACAACTTTTGGATGACCAGCAAGTTCTTCAATCCACTCGAGGTCTTCCTCTTTCATGTCAATTGCATCAACAGGGTGCCAACCTACTGCTGCGTAAAGAAAATCATACTTTTCTACAAGCGCCATGGCCTGTGTAATGGTTTCACGATCAAAACCAACCACAACCATCTTACTGACTCCTGCTGATTGAGCTCGCTCAATCACTTCTTGTTGATCTTCGGAAAATTGTTCAACATTCAAATGTGTATGTGTGTCGAATAGCATGTCAAAACTCCTTCTCCGCTCTAGTACGATGCTAGTGTACCAAATGTCCTAGTTTTTTTCTAAGTCTAAACAGTTTCATTTTAATTACAATTTGTTTACAACGAACAGAAAATAAGTTAGAATATTCTGTATATTAAGGTCTTCTATCATGGTTCGCTTTGCTTTTATAATGTGCAAGCGAAGGGAATCCACTCATAAATCCTCTATTTATTTACAGGGATAAATTGTGAAATGAAAAGTAAAAAAGACCCGGTCTGATTAAGACCGAGTCTTGAGTGATTATTTAATTTGAGTTCCATTCGGCAAACTTTCAGCAATGGTCGACAATTTTAGTTCACCATCATGTTCACCTGCTAGAATCATGCCTTCCGATAATTCTCCTCTAAGGGTTACTGGCTTAAGATTGGATACACAAACGACCTTCTTGCCGATGAGATCCTCTGCTCTATAATGTTTTGCGATTCCTGAAACAACCTGCCTTGTTTCATAACCGAGATCTAACTTCAACTTCAAAAGCTTATTTGCTTTTTTTACCGGCTCAACTTCCAGCACTTGAGCTACTCTTAAATCAACTTTTGTGAAGTCATCAATTGTAATTTCATCTAGATCTGGTTTTTCTACAGCAGGTGCTTCTTTCACAACATTGCCACCCATCTGTTCGACGATATAGGCAACCTCTTCCTCACGATCAAGACGCGGGAAAAGTGGTGCATCTTTTTGAACAGTCGTACCACCATAACCTTTTTTGAATCCCAATGAATCCCAGCTTGTTTTCTCACCTTCTGCTATTCCCAGCTGCGCCCAAATCTTTTTAGGCGTTTGCGTTAGGAAAGGCTGTAAAAGAATACCAACTTGTCTTAACGATTCAGCAAGATGAACCATTACGGCGCCAAGCTTCTCCTTATTAGCCTCATCTTTTGCAAGAATCCAAGGTTCCGTTTCATCAATGTACTTGTTCGTACGACTAATAAGCTGCCAAATGGATGCTAGCGCTACTGAAAACTCCATATTCTCAAGAGAATTTTCTACTTTTGAAATGGTGGAATCGACCATCTCAACGAGAGTATCGTCAAAAGCGGTAACAGACCCTTGATAAACAGGTACTTCACCGTCAAAATATTTCGCAATCATGGCTACTGTTCGATTTAACAAGTTACCAAGATCGTTAGCTAAATCATGATTAATTCGTTCAACAAAGCTCTCTGGTGTAAAGACGCCATCTGAACCAAACGGTACTTCGCGTAATAGATAGTAACGCAACGCATCCAAACCATAACGGTCGATTAATGTTACGGGATCTACGACGTTACCTTTTGATTTCGACATTTTTCCATCTTTCATTAACAACCATCCATGAGCAAAAACTTTCTTAGGAAGAGGAAGATCAAGAGACATTAACATAATCGGCCAGTAAATCGTATGGAAACGAACGATTTCCTTACCAACAAGATGGACATCGGCTGGCCAAAACTTATTATAAAGCTCATCATTTTCAGTTCCATACCCCAGGGAGGTGATGTAATTGGACAACGCATCAATCCAAACGTAAATGACGTGTTTGGGATCGCCAGGAACTTTAACGCCCCAGTCGAAAGAAGTTCGCGATACGGCAAGATCTTCAAGACCAGGCTTGATGAAGTTGTTGATCATTTCATTCTTTCTAGATTCCGGCTGGATAAACTCAGGATTATCTTCGTAAAATTTCAGTAGACGGTCCGCATATTTACCCATTTTAAAGAAATAAGATTCTTCCTTCACCTTTTCTACTTCTCGTCCACAGTCGGGACACTTGCCATCAACTAACTGGCGTTCAGTAAAGAAAGACTCGCACTGAGTGCAATACCATCCTTCATACTGGTCAAGATAGATATCGCCTTTTTCATACATCTTTTGGAAAATTGTTTCGACAATCTCTTCGTGTCGCTTCTCTGTTGTGCGGATAAAATCGTCGTAGCTAATGTCTAGTTTATCCCAAAGGTCTTTAATGCCCGCAACAATGTCATCAACATATGCTTGAGGCGTGACTCCCTGTTCCTGAGCTTTCTTTTGGATTTTTTGTCCATGCTCATCGGTTCCAGTTAAGTATTGAACTTCAAAGCCTCTTAGTCGCTTGTAACGAGCCATTGCATCGCCAGCTACTGTAGTATAGGCATGGCCAATGTGTAGCTTACCGCTAGGATAATAGATCGGTGTCGTAATATAAAACGTCTTGTCACCCATGTTGCTTCCTCCTTGATTAAAACAGTTATAAGTGGAACGTCTCGA
Source organism: Bacillus sp. Cs-700 (assembly GCF_011082085.1). Lineage (NCBI taxonomy): Bacteria > Bacillati > Bacillota > Bacilli > Caryophanales > Bacillaceae > Bacillus > Bacillus sp. Cs-700. The sequence continues at coordinate 2,723,092 of NZ_CP041063.1, read as the reverse complement.
TCATTCTTTTAGAAACAATGAATTCCCCACCTTAACGTCCAAATGAACTCACGTTTTGAGGTGGGGGCTACTAGATAAAAAGCTCCCGTCCCACCTTGGACGAGAACGTTAGCATCTTTTAACTACAGCCCGCATTTGCGTTCCGCTATGTACGTCACTTCTTCATCAAAATATAACTAATTTAAGGAATAATTGCAAGGAAGCGGAGCTTAAATCCTTTTTACCTACACAAATTTACAATTCATGTCGAAGGATTTACAAGAAAATTGTCGAATTATTATTATTATAGGCAAGTCAAGTTTTGACAATTTCATAGTACTATCAATCCCTTAACGAACCTTTTCTAGGAAATATTTACCCATTCAAAAGGATTGACGCTAATGGGAAACACTGGTATTATATAGAACATAAATAGAGAAATTTGTCGAATCTTGACGTAATTAATAAAAAATTGGGAATAGGGGAGTATAAAACATGAAATCTACTGGTATTGTACGTAAAGTTGACGAGCTTGGCCGTGTTGTTATTCCGATCGAATTACGCCGTACACTTGGTATCGCAGAAAAGGATGCTCTTGAAATCTATGTTGACGACGAGCGCATCATCCTAAAGAAATATAAGCCTAACATGACTTGTCAGGTAACTGGCGAAGTATCCGATGACAACCTTGCAATCGGTAATGGCAAGCTTATTCTTAGCAAAGAAGGCGCAGAGCAAGTATTAGAAGAAATTCAAAAAGCTCTTGCAAAATAATAGTAATTTACAAAAGCTCCTGCCCAAGGCAGGAGCTTTTTTTCGACATGATTATTCGACATGATAGATCTGATAGACCTCCCGTTTCGGAAGTTCTCTTTCAACAGATACTTGTTTGATCGCATCTTTACTTTTCATTCCCTCATTAATATAATGCTCAACATGTTCTTGGACAGAAAGGCTTGCCCACCAATGTTCTTCATTTGACTCTTCTTCATTACCACCTTCAACAATGACGCAGAATTCACCACGAATCTCTGACTGTTCACACCATTCCAATACATCTTCTGCAGTTCCACGGACAAATTCTTCATACCGCTTCGTTAATTCTCTTGCTACAACAACTTCTCTATTGCCAAGTACTTCAATGATTGCTTTCATCATTTCCTTTAACCGATGGGGGGCTTCGTAGAACAAAATTGGCGAAGGAATTCCTTTTAGATGAGAAAGTTCCTTTTTTCGCTCCTTTTTTTGGCGCGAGAGAAAACCGTAATAATAGAAATGTTGGGTCGGTAACCCTGATGCTATAAGTGCAGTAATCGCTGCATTTGCTCCTGGCAAAGGAATAACAGGAATATTTTCAGCAACGCAAGAAGATACAATTTCATAACCAGGATCTGAAATAGCAGGCATTCCAGCATCACTAATCAGGGCGATGGTTTGTCCTTCTCTTAAACGTTCCAATAATTTATGGCCACTCGACTCTTTGTTATGCTCATGATAACTAATTAACTTTGTTTCAATTTCGAAGTGATTCGTCAATTTTTTGGATTGTCTCGTATCTTCTGCTGCAATAAGATCAGCGTCTTTTAGGGTCTGAATCGCACGAAAGGTCATATCGTTTAAATTGCCTATTGGGGTGGGGACGAGATAAAGCTTACCTGTCTCGGTCTCTTTGTAGCTCTGTTGACTCCACATGATTTTGCCTCTCTTCTTTAATAATCTTTTCTTTTTGAGCGCGCGATCGTTGTTTGATCTGATACTCTACTTGCATCGCTTCACGCTTTGTCTTGAACTCTGCTTGGTAGACGAGGGTTAACGGACCTCTTCCCCTTGTATATTTCGCACCTTTTCCACATTCATGCTGAGCCAACCGATGTGATAAATCGGTTGTATAGCCAGTATAATAGCTTCCGTCTCCACACTGCACTATATACACATAGTGATTAGAGCTCTGCATAAACATGTCTCATTTCATCAGTGTAGTGATTGTCGTCTCGATACACAATGAAAGGCGGCAGTACTTTTAAATCAGGTTTTCCATCTTTAATTCCTTCAATTAACAATGTATTTGCTTCTTTACCAGCTTTCGGATAGACGAGCTGCATCCTTTTTGGTTCGATTCGATACTTTCGCATTAATGTCATAATGTCCAGTAATCTTTCAGGACGATGCACAAGGGATACCTTACCGCCCTGCTTAACTAATTGGCTACAGGATTGAATGACATCTTCAAGAGTACACATCACTTCATGTCGAGCAATAGTAAGATGCTCGTTTAAATTATGCTGCTCGTTTCGCGTACTTTTAAAATATGGTGGATTACACGTAACAGCATCATATGATTCCCGTTTAATGGTTGAAGATAATTCACGAATATCCGCATGATGGAGGGTTAATTGAGCGTTTAGTTTATTTAATTCAATACTCCTCTGCCCCATATTAAAGAGGCGTTCTTGAATTTCCACCCCTTCAATCGTAACTTCACTTTTCCGCGATAATAACAGCGGGATAATACCGTTTCCTGTACAAAGATCGATTATCTTTCCACGCTTGATTGGAACCCAAGCAAACCTAGCTAGTAAGATTGCATCTAAGGAAAAAGAAAAAACTGTTGGACTTTGAATAATGCTTAGTTCGTTTTCAACGATGTAATCAATTCGTTCATCACCGTTTAATTGCATGATGCTGTTCTCCTATCTATATGAAATGTTTGTCACTCGAAAGTGTAAAAAAGGTCTTTCCAGATACGGAAAGACCAGATCACTACTTTTTATTTAAGAATGACAGGCAGAAAAGGCAATCTCCTTCTGTCCGAATACTACCATAGTGGAGATTACATATATGAAAACCTTCCTGGTACAACCTGGCAAGATTATCATAGCCTTCTCCGACTTCTGGTTTACCACGCTTCTTCTTGCCAGATGAATGACTCTTCGGCTCTGAAGTTTGTTCTAACCGCTCTCGCAAGTGGTGATTCTCAATTTCGAGATGGTGATTTTCTTCCAGCAGTCCTGCAAGATGTTCTTTAAGTTCGCCTAATTGTTTGTATAAGTCACCAATCTGTTCTTCCATTGAGCTTACACGTGAAAAAACTTCTTTTTTCTCCACTTCCGTTCCACCTCAATCAATCTGTGGCTTGCGTAGATACTGCACCGTCTTGTATTAATTCATCAAGCGTATATTCTGTCACGCGGTTAAGTTCGAACAATTCGACCTGAACAAGACGTTCCAATATATTCAACCCAACAACTTTTCCTTTGCCCTGTCCGGTATGAATCGTCTTCCCAACGTCTGGAAGCTCTTTTTTACCAGACTCATAAGCATCGTTCTCATACTTCAAGCAACACATTAATCTGCCGCAAAGTCCTGATATTTTAGCAGGATTTAAGGATAAATTTTGATCTTTTGCCATCTTTATTGAAACAGGTTCAAAATCGCCAAGCCACGTTGAACAACAAAGCATTCTGCCACAGGGTCCAATACCACCAAGCATCTTCGCTTCATCGCGTACCCCGATCTGACGAAGTTCAATTCTTGTTCGAAAAATGGATGCGAGCCCTTTCACAAGTTCGCGAAAATCAACTCTTCCATCTGCTGTGAAATAAAAAATAATTTTATTTCGATCAAATGTATATTCCACATCAACAAGCTTCATATCAAGCTTGTACTCTTCAATTTTAGAAACGCATACATCAAATGCTTCTTCAGCTGCATGTTTATTATCTTCGACCGCAAGACGATCTTTCTCATCGGCTATGCGAATGACTTTCTTAAGAGGAAGAACGATATCTTCTTCATCAACTTGCTTGTTAGCTAATACAACTTTCCCAAATTCAACCCCTCTGGCAGTCTCCACGATAACAAATTCTTTGTCGGACACCTGGAGGCTACTCGGATCAAAGTAATAGATCTTCCCCGCTTTTTTAAAGCGAACGCCAACTACTTCATACACAAACTTATCCCTCCCGTAACCTGAGCACTAGCTGTTCCATCACAAACTGTGGGTTTGTGTTTGCACTCAGACGTCTTTTGGCATCGAGTATCGCCATCATATGCTGACTTATCTTCTTTCTTCCGAATTGAAGGGCATAACGTTCGAGCTTATCCTTCTGATCTGCATAGACAATCCGATTATCCTGCAGTTGTATTTTCAATAAATCCTTATACCAAAAAAGCATAAGGTTAAGGCCCATATCCTGCTGCGTTTTATCCTTAAAATGTGCTAGCCATTTGTCATGGATCGTTAGGAAAACCTGATGAGGTCTTTCCTTCAACTCTTCAGTCAATTGTATCACTATCGCTCTTGCCTGTGCAAACCACTCATCAAGTGCAAGCTCCTTTGCTGCACGCTGATCATTTGTTAGCTGAGCAGCCGATTTAGCAAGGTATGAGGGCACTCCATCATTTATAAGAGCTTCCTCCACTCCATTTGTTGAAAGTGGCTGAAAGGTAATGACCTGACACCTCGAATAAATCGTTGAAAGAATGTGCTGCTTTTGTTCAGTTAATAAAATCGCCATCGTCATTTGCCCCGGCTCTTCTAGGAATTTAAGTAAACTATTTGCAGCTTGCGTTGTCATTCGATCTGAATGATTCAAGATATAAACTTTTTTTCGAGACTCAACTCCAAGATAGGAGAATTCCTTTTGTAGCTTTCTTATTTGATCAATTTTAATTGATTGACCTTCAGGCTCTATGAGGTGAAGGTCCGGGTGATTCCCTGAATCAATTCGCTTGCAGTCTTTGCAGTGTTGACAAGGCTCAATTCCCGTACGTTCCTGACAAAAATAAGTTTTTGCCATATGAACAGCGACATCTTTTTTACCAGTTCCTGCTCCACCATCAAATAAGTACGCATGAGAAAGACGATCCTTTGTGAAGCTGTTGGTTACCATCCTAACAACCGTAGGCTGACGTTCTTTTAATTCATTCCAATCTACCATTTCTATCCCTCATCCTACCGTATTAAAAATGATGGAAAGCCTCTACTGGAAGAACAAACACCGTTGCTCCTCCTACCGACACCTCAACAGGATAAGGGACATAAGAGTCCGCATTTCCTCCCATTGGAGATACCGGTGCCACCATTTGCTCTCTGCTTTGGCAATTGTCTTTAATGATATCAAGAAGCTTTTGCACACGATGATCTTCTGTACCAATAAGGAATGTTGTATTTCCTGCACGCAAAAATCCACCGGTGGTCGCAAGCTTTGTCGCCTGAAAATTATGGTCGACCAGGGCGTTGGATAAGCGATTGCTATCTTTATCCTGTACGACAGCCATGACTAACTTCATTTGTATCCCTCCCTGGGCGGCAAATCCTCACCCTTTTATTTGCTATTCGTAGAATAATTATCCCAAAGTGTTTTAAAATCCTTTATTATAGATGAAAAAATCTCATCAACATTTTGCTCACCATTAATTAAATGAATCCGTTCTTTATTATCTTTATATAGTTCCAAAAAGGCTTCTCTTACTTTTTCATGATAAGCTGTTCCTTTTTGTTCAATGCGGTCTAGTTGATTTCTGGCAATCATTCTTTCCTTACCAACGGAAACTGGCAGATCAATCATATAGCTCCGATCCGGTGTAAGTCCACCGGTAGCAAATTCATTGATCACCTTCACACTATCCACATCTAATCCAAGCCCAACTGCCTGATAAGCAATTGATGCATCAACAAAGCGATCACAGATCACCAGGTACCCTTCATTTAATGCTGGAATGATCTTCTCCCTTACGTGCTGTGCACGCGATGAAGCATAAAGAAGAACTTCTGTCTCATCCACCATCTCTTTATGTTCTGGGTTCAAAATCAACGAGCGAATCTGATCACTTATTGCTGTACCCCCAGGCTCTCGTGTATGAATAAAACGAATCCCTTCTTCATTTAAATAATCAGCTAGTTTCTGAACCTGTGTGGATTTACCCGCACCATCTGGTCCTTCAAAAGTTATAAATAATCCTTTCAATGCCCTACTCCTCTTCTCTTGCAATCTCAATCATGTCAGTATCTAATCCTTGTATGTGCCCACCAGAACGTAAAATCATATTTAAATGGTTCATTTTCTCTAATCCAATTCGTTCACCCGGTATGACAATAGGAACACCCGGTGGATAGGGAATGACAGCTTTTGCTGCAATCAATCCCTTCGCCTCATTTATCTTAACCTTCTCTTTCATCATCGTCTCCAACTTCGCAAAGGAATAAGCAGGAAAAGTAATATCTTCATCAGCTATCTTAAGTAATGACACGTTAAAATTAGCTTCATCTCTAAGAGAAGCAATTTTTTTAAATGCCTGTAATCCCCGCTCAAAAACCTCCTTATTAGAAGCAATTGGGCACACAAGTAAAACATTTAAAGGATCACTAAGTTCAACAAATACATTCTCATTCTCAAGTTTCTTTGCTAACTCATATCCTGACATGCCAGATAACTGTACCGTAATTTTGAGAGGATCAAGCTGGTGATACGCTTGACCTACATCCCCTATGACACTTATACCAGGAACCTCACTTAGTAGTCTCTTAAATTGATGAACCTCTTCTAAAATAAGACCAAGCTGATCGTCTGTCAGCGAAAAAAGATAGTGTCTTGCTAAATCGAGCGAAGCCATAATTGGATAGGAGGGACTGCTTGATTGAAAGAGTTGTAAATAGTCATTGATTGCATCCCTATACGTTTCATTCCCTACATGTAAGTAAGAACCCATCGTCATAGCAGGTAGGGTTTTGTGGGCAGATTGAACAACTACATCTGCTCCTTGCTTTAAAGCACTCTCAGGGAAAAACTCTCCTTTTACAAAATGTGCACCGTGCGCCTCATCAACTAGAACCGGAATTCCATTTTGGTGAGCATAAGAGATAATCGGCTCTAGGTTAACAGTCATTCCATAATAATTGGGGTTGGTTAGTACAATCACTTTGATATCCTTATATTGATTCAATGCACGACGTATGAGATCGAGTGTTACTCCTGTCGGCACCTGACTTGCTTGATCAATAGATGGGCTGAGAAAAATGGGTCTAGCTTTAGCTAAGCGCAGTCCATTCAATACGGATTTGTGACAGTTCTTCTGAACGAGAACACGATCTCCTTCAGAACATAACGCCATAATCATCGCCAGGTTCCCAGCTGTAGAACCACCCACCAAAAAGCGACTTTCAACACTTCCATAGAGATGAGCAGTAAGCTGCTCTGCTTTTTTAATTGGACCATCTGCATGATGAAGATCATCTAGTCCAGAAAGTTCGGTTGCATCTATTTTCAATAAGTCTTTATATAAATCATCCGCACGTTTATATGTTGAAAAACTCGTCCCATTCTTATGCCCAGGGACATGAAAAGAAAGAGGATTTTGATCTTTCCACGATAGGAGAGCTTCATATAATGGAGCTTGATCCATTTTGTTCATTTAATCAACTACAATCTATTGAAGAGTCATTTCCTTATACTAGTATTCTATCATTATCTCGACTATCGGAGAAGTAAAGGGATAAGTATGATTGTCCCTTCTTCAGGTTAAGTAAAAAAGCAGATAGCCTATAAAACAGCTATCTGCTTATGCTAATCGACTTAGTCGTAGTTTGCGTAATTTTTCAAGGTAAAATTGATAGTTTTCATGACTGGTATCTGTTTGAATGACCTTTCGTTCACAGTCATGACAGATAAAACGATCACAAATATGGATGCCTTTGAAACTGTGCTCTTCACAAACAAGACAGCACTCGCTGCTCTCCCTGATTGTCTTCTCCATCTTCCCACCTCCATGGTAAAAGCATTGCCCAATTATAGCGGATCTATACCGTTTTTTTAATTTAAGCTGACTTTTCGCTTCTTTCTAAGGATATGTGCCTGTAACTTATCCCGTGTCTGTGATTTACGAAAAGAAAGAAAATTTCAAAGGTATAATATCCTTATCGCTCAAGGAGGGATGTGAAGGTACCAAGTTTATTGCGCGAACGTCATGAATGAGGGTTTTGAGCTAGTAAAAACTCATCCATAAAACCATACAAAAAAGCGAGAAACCATTTGGTCTCTCGCTTTTCTTCTTTGCCCAGCGACGTCCTACTCTTGCAGGGGGAGATCCCCCAACTACCATCGGCGCTGAAGAGCTTAACTTCCGTGTTCGGCATGGGAACGGGTGTGACCTCTTCGCCATCGTCACTAGACTTTACAGGGTATTCCCTGAAAACTAGATAGCACGCACAACGTATTCCAATAATGTGTCCAGCTACGTAAGCCAAATCCTCGATCGTTTCACCTTTTGATTCTGACGCAAAAAGCGCGTCTGATTCAAAAGCTTCCAACGCTTGTCGGATTTAAACGGCTTACTTCGCTTTTCGTTTTTAGGTTAAGCCCTCGATCGATTAGTATTCGTCAGCTCCACGTGTTGCCACGCTTCCACCCCGAACCTATCTACCTCATCATCTCTAAGGGATCTTACCAGCTTAATGCTGTGGGAAATCTCATCTCGAGGGGGGCTTCATGCTTAGATGCTTTCAGCACTTATCCCTTCCACACGTAGCTACCCAGCTATGCTCCTGGCGGAACAACTGGTACACCAGCGGTGTGTCCATCCCGGTCCTCTCGTACTAAGGACAGCTCCTCTCAAATTTCCTGCGCCCGCGACGGATAGGGACCGAACTGTCTCACGACGTTCTGAACCCAGCTCGCGTACCGCTTTAATGGGCGAACAGCCCAACCCTTGGGACCTACTTCAGCCCCAGGATGCGATGAGCCGACATCGAGGTGCCAAACCTCCCCGTCGATGTGGACTCTTGGGGGAGATAAGCCTGTTATCCCCAGGGTAGCTTTTATCCGTTGAGCGATGGCCCTTCCATGCGGAACCACCGGATCACTAAGCCCGACTTTCGTCCCTGCTCGACTTGTAGGTCTCGCAGTCAAGCTCCCTTGTGCCTTTACACTCTGCGAATGATTTCCAACCATTCTGAGGGAACCTTTGGGCGCCTCCGTTACACTTTAGGAGGCGACCGCCCCAGTCAAACTGCCCACCTGACACTGTCTCCGCACCGGATCACGGTGCTGGGTTAGAATGTCAGTACAGCCAGGGTAGTATCCCACCGACGCCTCCATCGAACCTGGCGGTCCGACTTCTATGGCTCCTACCTATCCTGTACAAGCTGTACCAAAATCCAATATCAGGCTACAGTAAAGCTCCATGGGGTCTTTCCGTCCTGTCGCGGGTAACCTGCATCTTCACAGGTACTATAATTTCACCGGGTCTCTCGTTGAGACAGTATCCAAGTCGTTGCACCTTTCGTGCGGGTCGGAACTTACCCGACAAGGAATTTCGCTACCTTAGGACCGTTATAGTTACGGCCGCCGTTTACTGGGGCTTCGATTCAGAGCTTCTCCCGTAAGGGATAACCCCTCCTCTTAACCTTCCAGCACCGGGCAGGTGTCAGCCCCTATACTTCGCCTTACGGCTTTGCAGAGACCTGTGTTTTTGCTAAACAGTCGCTTGGATCTTTTCACTGCGGCTCCCCTGGGCTATAAACCCGAGGAAGCACCCCTTCTCCCGAAGTTACGGGGTCATTTTGCCGAGTTCCTTAACGAGAGTTCTCCCGATCGTCTTAGGATTCTCTCCTCGCCTACCTGTGTCGGTTTGCGGTACGGGCACCTCTTTCCTCACTAGAGGCTTTTCTTGGCAGCGTAGAATCAAGGACTTCGGTACTAAATTTCCCTCGCCATCACGACTCAGCCTTCACGGTGAACGGATTTACCTATTCACCAGCCTAATCGCTTGGACGCGCATTTCCAGCAGCGCGCTCTCCCTATCTTTCTGCGTCCCCCCGTCGTTCAAACGGAAAGGAGGTGGTACAGGAATATCAACCTGTTATCCATCGCCTACGCCTTTCGGCCTCGGCTTAGGTCCCGACTAACCCTGAGCGGACGAGCCTTCCTCAGGAAACCTTGGGCTTTCGACGGACAAGATTCTCACTTGTCTTTCGCTACTCATACCGGCATTCTCACTTCTAAGCGCTCCACCAGTCCTTTCGGTCTGACTTCACAGCCCTTAGAACGCTCTCCTACCATTGTCGTAAGACAATCCACAGCTTCGGTGATACGTTTAGCCCCGGTACATTTTCGGCGCAGCGTCACTCGACCAGTGAGCTATTACGCACTCTTTAAATGATGGCTGCTTCTAAGCCAACATCCTGGTTGTCTAAGCAACGCCACATCCTTTTCCACTTAACGTATACTTTGGGACCTTAGCTGGTGGTCTGGGCTGTTTCCCTCTCGACTACGGATCTTATCACTCGCAGTCTGACTCCCGCGGATAAATCGTTGGCATTCGGAGTTTGACTGGATTCGGTAATCCGGTAAGGACCCCTAGTCCAATCAGTGCTCTACCTCCAAGATTCTTGCCGCGAGGCTAGCCCTAAAGCTATTTCGGAGAGAACCAGCTATCTCCAGGTTCGATTGGCATTTCACCGCTACCCACACCTCATCCCCGCATTTTTCAACATGCGTGGGTTCGGGCCTCCATTCAGTGTTACCTGAACTTCACCCTGGACATGGGTAGATCACCTGGTTTCGGGTCTACGACCACGTACTATTTCGCCCTATTCAGACTCGCTTTCGCTGCGGCTCCGCCTTATCAGCTTAACCTTGCACGGGATCGTAACTCGCCGGTTCATTCTACAAAAGGCACGCTGTCACCCATTAACGGGCTCCAACTAGTTGTAGGCACACGGTTTCAGGTTCTTTTTCACTCCCCTTCCGGGGTGCTTTTCACCTTTCCCTCACGGTACTGGTTCACTATCGGTCACTAGAGAGTATTTAGCCTTGGGAGATGGTCCTCCCAGATTCCGACGGGGTTTCACGTGTCCCGCCGTACTCAGGATCCGTCTCGGAGGGCAGCGGATTTTGACTACAGGATTGTTACCTTCTCTGATGGACCTTTCCAGGTCGCTTCGTCTATCCGTGCCTTTGTAACTCCAAAGAGACGTCCTACAACCCCAGAGGGCAAGCCCTCTGGTTTGGGCTGATTCCGTTTCGCTCGCCGCTACTCAGGAAATCGCATTTGCTTTCTCTTCCTCCGGGTAATGAGATGTTTCAGTTCCCCGGGTCTGCCTTCCATTCCCTATGTATTCAGAAATGGATACCATCCTATTAAAGATGGTGGGTTCCCCCATTCGGAAATCTCCGGATCAAAGCGTACTTACAGCTCCCCGAAGCATATCGGTGTTCGTCCCGTCCTTCTTAGGCTTCTAGTGCCAAGGCATCCACCGTGCGCCCTTAGTAGCTTAACCTTCGATTTGTTAGGCATTGCTGCCATAACGCATCAGTTATTACTAAGTTCTTGCATAAAAAATAATTATTGGATGTCGTTGTTTATGCTATCTAGTTTTCAAGGAACAAGGCTACTAATTGAATCAGCGTAAGCTTCATCACTTCACCTATTTTGAAAGAATACAATCATTCTTTCAAAACTAAACGAAACGCTCATGTAAGGTTGGTAACGTAAGTTACCTTCGTAATTCTCCATAGAAAGGAGGTGATCCAGCCGCACCTTCCGATACGGCTACCTTGTTACGACTTCACCCCAATCATTTGTCCCACCTTCGGCGGCTGGCTCCATAAAGGTTACCCCACCGACTTCGGGTGTTACAAACTCTCGTGGTGTGACGGGCGGTGTGTACAAGGCCCGGGAACGTATTCACCGCGGCATGCTGATCCGCGATTACTAGCAATTCCGGCTTCATGCAGGCGAGTTGCAGCCTGCAATCCGAACTGAGAACGGCTTTATGGGATTTGCTTCACCTCGCGGTGTTGCTGCCCTTTGTACCGTCCATTGTAGCACGTGTGTAGCCCAGGTCATAAGGGGCATGATGATTTGACGTCATCCCCACCTTCCTCCGGTTTGTCACCGGCAGTCACCTTAGAGTGCCCAACTAAATGCTGGCAACTAAGATCAAGGGTTGCGCTCGTTGCGGGACTTAACCCAACATCTCACGACACGAGCTGACGACAACCATGCACCACCTGTCACTCTGTCCCCCGAAGGGGAACGTCCTGTCTCCAGGATTGTCAGAGGATGTCAAGACCTGGTAAGGTTCTTCGCGTTGCTTCGAATTAAACCACATGCTCCACTGCTTGTGCGGGCCCCCGTCAATTCCTTTGAGTTTCAACCTTGCGGTCGTACTCCCCAGGCGGAGTGCTTAATGTGTTAACTTCAGCACTGAGGGTGGAACCCCCCAACACCTAGCACTCATCGTTTACGGCGTGGACTACCAGGGTATCTAATCCTGTTTGCTCCCCACGCTTTCGCGCCTCAGCGTCAGTTACAGACCAGAGAGCCGCCTTCGCCACTGGTGTTCCTCCACATATCTACGCATTTCACCGCTACACGTGGAATTCCACTCTCCTCTTCTGCACTCAAGTCCTCCAGTTTCCAATGACCCTCCACGGTTGAGCCGTGGGCTTTCACATCAGACTTAAAAGACCGCCTGCGCGCGCTTTACGCCCAATAATTCCGGACAACGCTTGCCACCTACGTATTACCGCGGCTGCTGGCACGTAGTTAGCCGTGGCTTTCTGGTTAGGTACCGTCAAGGTACCGCCCTATTCGAACGGTACTTGTTCTTCCCTAACAACAGAGCTTTACGACCCGAAGGCCTTCGTCACTCACGCGGCGTTGCTCCGTCAGACTTTCGTCCATTGCGGAAGATTCCCTACTGCTGCCTCCCGTAGGAGTCTGGGCCGTGTCTCAGTCCCAGTGTGGCCGATCACCCTCTCAGGTCGGCTACGCATCGTCGCCTTGGTAAGCCATTACCTTACCAACTAGCTAATGCGCCGCGGGCCCATCCTGCAGTGTTAGCTCAGAAAGCCAACTTTCAACATTGCACCATGCGGTGCGATGTATTACCCGGTATTAGCTCCGGTTTCCCGGAGTTATCCCAGTCTGCAGGGCAGGTTGCCCACGTGTTACTCACCCGTCCGCCGCTAAGATCAGGGAGCAAGCTCCCATCTCTTCGCTCGACTTGCATGTATTAGGCACGCCGCCAGCGTTCGTCCTGAGCCAGGATCAAACTCTCCGATAGAAAGCTTAATCTAGCTTTTAAAACAATGTTTTGTTTCCGTAGAAACAACTACTTACATGGCGTTTCGTTCAGTTTTCAAAGAGCAATTCGTTTCTTTCAATGTCGTTTTCAGCGACTTTATTAATATACCATATTAACTCAGTTAGCGTCAACAACTTTTTTGAAATTGTTTTTTGCGTCAACCGCGTTGTTGCGGCGACCTATATAACTATATCAGGGTTGTCTTTGGTATGCAACCCCCTTTTTAAAAATTATTTCAGAAAAACAAAAAGGACCCTTTTATGATAGGATCCTTTTGTTTTACCCTATGATAACAAGCTGTATGGCAGCAAGTGCTACAAGGCCAGGGATACCTAAGAATCCGGTAACGACAGCAGTTCCTGGATTAATAGGAACATGTAAATCAAAAGGACTTCCGAACGTATTTAGAAAGAACAGTAGTAACGCACCGATGGCAAGCTTGATTAACCCCTGTCCGATCCAACGCAACGGTTTCAATGGCGCCCCTACGAAAAGAAGCAAAACAATACTTAGGACAAATAAGCCAATAATGAGTTTTGGATCCATGATGGGCCTCCGCTCTTTTTCTCAGAATTACTAAATCTTATGTCTGTCCAAATAAAAAAGAACGGGAAGTTTGAACTATCCCATTCTTATCTTTCTTCGTTTCGCTTCTTTTAATAGAAAGAAGTATTTCGCTTCATCAACTTTCAGCTTAGCAAGAACCGCTCCAGAGGGTTCTACGCTACGCTCTACAATTTCTTTCTGTTTGTTCCATACTTCTTTTAATTCATATAGCGTCTGAATCAAACGCTCATCAGCTTCCTTGCGTAAATAGCCTCTACGTTTGAAGAACATTTTGTTTCCTCCTGACGCTACAATTCACGACGACCTTCCATTGCTTTAGAAAGGGTGACTTCATCAGCATATTCAAGATCGCCACCTACAGGAAGGCCGTGAGCAATACGAGTAATCCGAATCCCAGTCGGTTTCACAAGACGAGCAATATACATTGCTGTTGCTTCCCCTTCAATTGTAGGATCTGTGGCAAGAATGATTTCCGTCACCTTATCATCCTGTAGACGTTTCAAAAGCTCTGGCACTTTAATATCCTCCGGACCAATTCCTTCCACAGGAGAAATAGCACCATGGAGCACGTGATAAAGACCCGTATAGTCTTTCATTTTCTCAATAGCGATGACATCTTTCGCATCTTGAACGACGCAAATAACGGTTTCATCTCGATGAGTGTCTGAACAGATCCGACAAGGATCCGTATCAGTAATGTGATTACAAACAGAGCAATACGTTAGCTGACGCTTCGCATTGACTAGTGCCTTTCCGAAATCAAGTACGTCATCATCATTCATTTCAAGAACGAAAAAAGCCAGGCGGACCGCCGTTTTTGGTCCGATTCCCGGCAACTTCATAAAACTGTCGATCAGTTTTGAGATTGGTTCAGGATAATGCACCTGCGTTCCCCCTAAAACATTCCTGGCATATTAAGCCCTTGCGTAAATTTACCCATGTCTTTGTTAACCAATTCGTCTACATTACGTAGCGCATCATTCGTTGCAGCAAGAACAAGGTCCTGAAGCATATCGATGTCTTCTGGATCTACAACTTCTTCTTTTACAATAACTTCAAGAATTTCTTTATGGCCATTCGCTTTAACAAGAACCATGCCGCCGCCAGCTGAACCTTCAACGACTTTGTCTTTCAGTTCTTCTTGTGCCTTTGCCATATCCTTCTGCATCTTCTGCATTTGCTTCATCATGTTATTCATGTTTCCTCCGCCACCCATACCACGTTTCATAAAAAATTCCTCCTTAGTTATCGTTCATTTTTAAGTTTGAATATCTAATAAATCATCGCCTACAAGGCGTCTTGCTTCAGCAATTAATGGATCCTCTGCTGGCTCCCCACCATTTTCGTCGGGTTCTGGTTCATCTCTTGTCTTCAAGAACTCAGCGCGGATTTCCTTCCACTCTGTTTCGACTATTGCAACCATTTCAAGCTGTTTGCCAATCGTTCGTGAAAGTACTTGTTCAAGCGTACCACGAATGTTGTCTTTCGTTGCCATCTGGCAGTGCATATCATACTGGAAAGATAGCAAGAAGGAGTTATCCGTAGCTGCAACTGGCTCGCTATCCTTTAACCAAGCATGAGCAGAGACTTTTTCCTGACGGACGTTCTCCATCACTTCGCCCCAAACACTTTTTACTTTCATTAAATCCTGCTTGGTCGCTTTCTTCAGCATCTCTTTTATTCTACCATGAGATACACCAGATTTCTGTCTGGAAGGTTTAAATTGTTTCTTCTGTTTCGGTTCACTTGTCTCTTCTTGTTTAACCGTAACACCTTGCTCTTTCAGTGTTTTCAGTTCACCCTCAAGCTTTTGAATACGTTCAAGTAATTCACTCTGATCTTGAGCTGGTTGACTCTGACTGCTGGTTTCATCCTGACAAATTTGTACGAGAGCTAATTCAAGAAAAATCCGCGGATGGTTTGTCCACTTCATCTCTTGCTGACTGCGATTCAACGTCTCGATGACTTTGTAGATCCAATCTTTCGCGGATTGGTCACCTAACTGCTGGAACGTTTCATCAATTTTCACTCGTTCAACAACCTCTTCAAGCTGAGGGGCCGTTTGATAAAGTAATAAATCACGATAGTAATAGATCAGATCTTCAAGGAAACGTGCAGCATCTTTCCCGTGATCCATTAATTCTTCCACTGCATTCAATGCTTCCGCCACATCTTTATGATGGAAAGCCAATGCGATTTTTGAAATCATTTTTTGAGACACGCTTCCTGTTACAGCAAGCACATCATCTAATACAACTTCCGCCTCACTATATGAGATCGCCTGATCAAGAATACTTAAAGCATCTCGCATTCCGCCATCTGCCGCTCGAGCGACTTGATAAAGAGCATCTTCTTCTACCTCAATATCCTGCGCATGAATAATGGTTTGTAACCGTCCCACAATGTCCTGCGCTGTAATCCTTCTCATATCAAAACGCTGACACCTTGAAATGATTGTTAATGGGATTTTGTGAGGCTCCGTAGTTGCAAGAATAAACACCACATGCTTTGGAGGTTCTTCTAATGTTTTAAGAAGAGCATTGAAAGCTCCTGTTGAAAGCATGTGAACTTCATCTATGATATACACCTTATAAGAAACAGAACTTGGTGCATACTTCACTTTATCGCGAATATCACGAATGTCGTCGACCCCTGTATTAGAAGCCGCATCAATTTCTATGACGTCAGAAATTGAACCATCAGTGATGCCAAGACACGCTGAACATTCATTGCATGGTTCAGCTACTGGTGCCTTCTCACAGTTAATCGCCTTCGCAATAATTTTGGCAGCACTCGTTTTTCCCGTTCCTCGAGGTCCTGTAAACAAATAGGCGTGAGAGATTTTTTGCTGCATGAGTGCGTTCTGAATTGTTCTTGTAACATGCTTTTGACCAACCACATCTTCAAACGTTTGCGGTCGCCAAACGCGGTATAGCGCTTGATAACTCATTCGCCTACTCTCCTCCTAACCTCTTCATACGTTTCTATTATACCGTTTCATCGCCTTTAATTCAAAAGACAATCCTACTAAAACGATACTAAAAAACTCACCCTTTTAAAAGAGTGAGTTTGAGCATATAAATTAAGTAAACCGTGCACCTTCCTTCGATAAAGCCACCACAGGCGTTACCTGAACAGTTAGCTCGATCCGGGCACTCCCGCGGCACACAGAGGGTACCTACTTACTGCTGCTTCCTTCCGGACCTGACAGGATTCATAGGACTCTGTTGCGCAGGACCCGAATGTCAACACCACTTATTCAGGTCAGACCCTGCAGTGGCTAAACCTCGGGAAGGGATTCAGTCTCGCTATAGCGGATTGCGAGTACAGGGCACCGCTAATTCCCCACCTAGCACGGCAAATTTGATAATAATGTTGTGCACTCGAATGGTGCAAAATAAAGTATATCGCATTTCGACCATTTTAGCAACAGGTCAAATACTCCATTAAATGTAAATGGCGGAGGCGAGAGGATTTGAACCCCCGCGACGCGTGAACGTCCTAACTGATTTCGAGTCAGCCCCCTTCAGCCAGACTTGGGTACGCCTCCATCAATCGTTGTCTCGCTGACAAAAAGACTATATCATGTCTCTTCGGGATTTTCAATGAATGATAATAGTTCCTTCTTACGCCGCTTTTCTTCTTTTTGTTTTGATCGTAAATGGCGAAAAAATGTCGATAATATCGTTCCGCATTCCCCTTCACATACACCAGCAGTGACAGCAACTTGATGATTAAAACGGTTATCATCAAGAAGATTCATTAGCGTACCAGCACAACCGCCTTTCGGATCCGTGGCTCCATACACTACTCGCTCCACTCTCGATAAAACAATGGCGCCACTGCACATCGCACATGGCTCAAGCGTAACATAGAGCGTGCAGCCGGTTAATCGCCAGGAGCCTACTTTACGACAAGCCTGATCAATGGCAAGCAGCTCAGCATGCGCTACAGATCGTTGTTCTGTTTCCCTAAGGTTATACGCTGACGCAATCACTTCATCATCTTTTACAATCACTGCGCCAATTGGCACTTCTCCAATAGCCGAAGCCTTGTCTGCTTCGGCTATTGCTAGTCGCATAAAATACTCATCTTTTTCAAGGTGATCCTGCATTCCATTCACTCCTTCACAGTCGTTTTATCTAAGAACAGTTTGGGTAAACTACATATTATTCCAATTTATTTAAAGGAGAGGAGTTCACATGGGTAAAGAACATATCGAACATAGCCATCAAGACACTTCCGCTGCACTTTTATTAATCGATGTGATCAACACGATGGATTTTGAAGATGCTGAACTTCTAGCAAGATATACAGAGGAAACAGCCGATAATATTAAATCTTTAAAAGAACAGGCAAAATCAAAAGGAATGCCTGTGATCTATGTTAATGATAATTATGGTTTATGGCAATCTGATTTCAAAAAGGTGATTAACTATGCCGCCGAGGCAAATGGCCAACACCTTGTTGATCGTCTTGAGCCTGAAGATGATGATTATACAGTCGTTAAGCCAAAGCACTCTGGCTTTTTTTCAACACCACTTTCAACACTATTGAAGTATTTGAACGTTAATACTCTCATTATAACTGGTTTTGCAGGAAACATTTGTGTGCTTTTTACTGCAAACGATGCATACATGAGAGAATATGATCTTTATATTCCATCTGATTGCTGTGCGTCTAATGTCAAAGAAGACAATGACTATGCCCTTCGCTTAATGGAAGGAAACTTAAAAGCAAACACCCAGGCTTCAAGCGAATTAAAACTAGAAAAGCTTATTGAAAAAGCGAACCAACGAAAAACAATAACAGCTTATGAAGGTTAAAAAAAGCCCCTCTTCTTGAGAAGAGAGGGCAGTAATTAAGAGCTTGTTTGAAAGTAAGCAGGCCTTTGCTCAAAGGCAGCGTTTAAATAAGTGACCATTAACTTATCATCGAAAAGCTTACTGCCTTTACGAAGGCTTTGACAGTAGCCATCTCTAAACTCAAGACGATCAATTAAGAATGAATGGCTGTACCCACTATTCACAGTTACTTCAATCAAACGCTCTTTCGCTGTAAAGGTAAGGGTTGTGTCATTGATCTGGAAGCGTACTTCTTCAAGATACTTTGAATGATAAAGACAGGTCATGCAGCGAACAACTTCATAATACCCTCCGTCAGTTGTCACACGCTCTGTTTTATATCGCTTTAGATCAGAATCAATATACATCATCACATCCTGAACCTTCTTCGTCGAAATCGCCAATTGGACACTTGTATTTAAAGATTGATAGAAGCGTTTCTTAATCCCCACTTTATAGAAAACAAGTCCCATACACCAAGTAACAATAAGAACAGGTAGCAAAATGGTTAGAATGTCTTTTTCAAAAATCGTCCAGTCATAGTACCAAATTAGAAAAAGAACGGCTATCGAAAAAAGAATGCCTGCTAGAAAAGTTTGAGGACGGTAATCACGAAAGTCATTTTCTGCTGTCGTAAGCTCTGCTTTTAACCATTCGAGCTCATATAAGTCAAAACGCTGAAGCTCTTTTTGTTGCCAGGCCGCATCATTCATCCACCCTTCCGAACGTTTATGATGCAAGAACCCTTTAAAAAAATTATGTAGATGTGAATTAGTTTCCATCTTCCGCTCAATCGTTTGCCTAAAAGCACGGTCATATTGCCGAGCAATCGCACTCATACCCTGAGCAGCGATGAGAAGGATAAGTAATAATAAGAAAAGCTGTCCCCACGGATTATCTGCGAATACAGATTGTAAACCATCAACCACGGGAGAAAGCTCTGATTTAAGATTGATGCCAACGGCACGAAATAATTCAGCCAATGTCCCTTTCCAATCGTCCAACTTAAAATCCTCCCAACTCTCCATACTACTTCTATCATATCACCTTTAGGTCGCTTTAGCTTGCATTTTTTAACAATGTTTCCTACTCAGTATGAAGGTTAATCGTCCAGTCTGTTTTCACATACACAGGTAGGTTTGTGATATTAACTTGAATGCTTTCAGACCTTTCATAGAAACCACGATCAATCATGAATACAATTCGATCTTGCTCACTATCAAGTAAGTTTGGCTTACGAATTTCTCCCTTTTCATTCATCGCTTCGATTTTGATCTGTTTTTTATACTTCATATTTAAGTAAGGCGCTTCAGAAGCAACTGCATTCACCTGTAAGGTAAAAGTGACACCGTCCTCGTTATAAAAGAGTGTATCTTTAACCACATCAGATCCATAAATCGATACAATCGGCTCACCTAACTGATGCGTGTAAGTTGATTCTTTAATCTGCTTATAGACTTCATACTGATTTGGATCAACGTCAATACTTACTTCCTTTGAGAAGTTGCCAATCAGCCCGTCAAGTTGAATCGCTTCAGGTAGCTTCGTTCCAGCTGGAAAAGAGACTGAGTATAATTGCCCGCCGATTAGCTCCTCCACTAATAACGGTGCTATCTCTTCCTCCTTGGCGGAAATTATCAATTCCATATGACGGATTGTCGAAAAAGGAGAATCGACATCTAATATGAGCCGACTCTCAGAAGCCGTCTCCTCCCAGCGAGAAACCGTTACTGTCGTTTCGTCAAATTTCCTTGTTTCATTAATCTGTTTCGTAGTCTTTGTTTCCTTTTCATATTCATAAGATACAGGTACGTTAACCTTAGCTGAACGATTTCCACTTACGATCGTTGTAAGTGCTCCATTCCAATTTCGAAGTGGTTCGTTCGTCTCAGAAGGAGCGACAGATTGAAACGTTCCCTTCATATAGTAGTCATCTTCAAATAGAACACCTTCTTCTGTTTCAACGAGTTCCAATACAGATGCTTCACCAGAACGAACGTCCATCACAAGCTGATCGATTTTCGGAAGATCTTCTCTATTTCTTGTTAGTACAAACTCACTATTCGACACATCAACATGATAGAAAACATAGACGTTATGTCGAGAATACCAAACGCCATCCAAGTTTATTTTAAAATCATCTTGCAGTGGCATATCTTTTAATGGTTGATAGTCTCCAGACTGAATCGCGAGTTCAAGCCCAGGAGTTGTATTTATAAAATGAGGAACGATGTCCTCAACCTTTTCCACAGTTAAAACGTCATCGGGAACACTCTTATCCTTTCCAATGACTGTAAACGTAATAAATGCCGCTCCTAAAAGAACAATGAGCGCAAGCCATTTACGCTTCCCCATACCAATTCACTCATTTCCGCTGAATCGTTCGTTACTCTTTCGCTGTACAGTGCGGTGTTTCCTTTTATGTAGTTGAACATATCGTTAAAGTGGTAAGAGAAAGATAAATGAAGAAAATTGAGGGTAAGAAAGGCAAAATAAAAAACCCTTATCTCATAAGGATTTAAATGGTGGCCCCGAGAGGAATTGAACCTCCGACCTGCGGTTTAGGAAACCGTTGCTCTATCCCCTGAGCTACGGGGCCGAATGACTAACATTATACAGCAAAATCTTATAAAGCAAAAGCATCGTGCAAAATAATTATCGCGCGATCGATAGACCGCGCGATGTCCGTACATTTCCCCAATTAGTTATTCCGTAACCCAGCTCTTCATATAATTTTCATCTTCATACTGCTGCACCTGTTCGATGACTTTAAGCGGCCGGAACGTATCGATCATCACGGCAAGCTCGAGCGTTTCTTTTTTGCCGATGCTTGCCTCAATTTTCCCCGGATGTGGCCCGTGTGGAATGCCTGAAGGATGAAGCGTAATCGAAGCTTCCTCGATGCCTTTTCGGCTCATGAAGTTTCCTTCTACATAGTAAAGCACTTCATCACTATCAACATTGCTATGAAAATATGGTGCTGGAATAGCATCTGGATGATAGTCATAAAGCCTTGGTACGAAGGAGCATACGACAAAGTTATGACCTTCAAAGGTTTGATGGACTGGCGGCGGCTGGTGCACTCGCCCTGTAATCGGTTCAAAATCATTAATGTTGAACTTCCATGGATAGAGGTAGCCATCCCAGCCAACAACGTCAAGCGGATGATGATCGAACATATGACGATGCAATCCATCACGTGTTTTCGTCACTACTTCATACGAACCTTTTTTATCATGCGATAGAAGGCGTTCAGGACCATCAATGTCACGTTCGCAGAAAGGACTATGTTCCATCAGCTGACCGTATTCATTTCGGTATCTTCTCGGTGTCGTAATCGCGCTACTTGCTTCTATAACGAGCCAACGATTGTCATTTCCTTCTGGGATAACCCGGTATATCGTTCCAATCGGTATTAAGATGTAGTCGCCGGGCTTATAAGAGAGCTCCCCAAACATCGACTCAATCTTCCCTGACCCATGGTGGATAAAGAAAAGCTCATCTCCGTCACCATTTCGGTAAAAATAGTCCATCGGTTCTGTTGGGTTTACGACACCGAGGATCACATCCTCATTCCCCAGGAAATAACACCGCTCGACAACTGCATCGCCCTTTTTGTCGTATTGTGCCGTTCGGAAATGACGATGACGGAGCGCAGATTCTGCTTCATACTCAGGTGTTGTCTTTTTTATAAAAGTTGCTTCCGTTACTGCTGTTGGAAAATGGTGATGGTACAAAATCGATTGGATCCCCGAAAACCCCTTCGTCCCCATCACTTGTTCACGGTATAAGGAACCGTCTTCTCTTTTAAAAGTTGTGTGACGTTTAGACGGTATCTCGCCCATCGTCCGATAGTAAACCATGTTCATCCTCCTCTCCAACGACATTTGAAAGTGTGCCTAGATGAGCAATAGACAAATCAACTCTGTCACCAGGTATAAGGAATTCACGTCCCGATTGTTCAAGAATACACCCGCTGCCAACCGTACCTGAACCGATTACTTCACCAGGATATAAGGTCACATTACGCGAAGCCTGTTCGATGAGCTCAGCAAATGAATAATACATCTCTTTCGCATTTCCCGAGGAATAACGCTCACCATTAACGAACGCTTCCATATGCAAATCAAGCTTTCCTTGGTCAAGAGAGAACTCATCAGCCGTAACAAGAAACGGACCGAAAGAAGTAGCAAAATCTTTTCCTTTTGCTGGCCCTAAGCCCACTTTCATTTCTTGTGCTTGCAGGTCGCGTGCGCTCCAGTCATTCATGATCATAAAACCAAAAATGTAGTCTTTCGCCTGACTTGCTTTAATATTGCGCCCTTCTTTCCCAATGACGCAGGCAATTTCTAGTTCATAGTCTAGCTTTTCACATGCTTTGGGACGCAGGATAACATCTTTTGGCCCTTTCACAGCAAGATGATTTGAAAAATAGAAAACTGGAATCTCGTACCACTCAGGCACAACATCAAGCCCTCTTTTCCCCCTTGCAGTGACCACATGCTCTTCAAAGGCGTAGAAATCTCTGATGCTCGTTGGACGAGGAAGAGGCGCATATAGCGTGATATCCCCCAGCGCGTAATCTCCATTGCGGCATTGCCCAATGAGCGGTTGGTACTGAGGATAATCGATAATGATCCTCATGAGATCTGCTGGAATAATTCCGTTAGAAGCGTCATGTAATCCGATAATACGTGAATCTTTGTAAATACCCGCCTGTCTTTTCCCATCTACTTCGAAAGTAACGAACTTCAATCGTCTCAGCTCTTTCCATCAGGAGATGTTTTTCGAATTAATGTAAAGGTATCTGCTACCGCTCTCGTATACTCTTGACCAGCGAGTCGTCCTACCGGCTGGAGCATCGCTGTATCTATCTTCCCATCCCGATATAATGCATCACGTACGTGCACCATCACTACTTTGCCAATAACAAGGCTACCTGATCCTTCATGATCACCGAACTCTACGATCTGATCAAGAACACATTCGAGCTGCACGTCACTCTCTTCCACTCTCGGAGGGCCAACCAGCTCACTGTTAGCTTTTGTAAGTCCAGATTCAAGAAACTCATCTGTTCCTTTTGGAAACGGTGTTGCACACTCGTTCATTTGCTCAACAATTTTTTCACCAACGATATTAATCACAAATTCCCGGGACTCCTCTATGTTTAAGAGCGTATCCTTTTTATCGCCTTCCCCCGCTTTTCGCATTGGCGCAAAACAAACCATCATAGGATCAGCGCATATGCCCGTGAAAAAGCTAAAAGGCGCCAGATTCACTTCACCCACTTTATTTATCGTGGATACGAAAGCAATTGGACGAGGAAGGACAGATCCAATTAATAATTTGTAAGCCTCTTTCCAGGCTAATGTATTAGGTTGAACTTTCATGAGTGAGGCAACTCCTTCTTATAGTAGGTTGAAGCTAACTTCTATAAGTTGCCTCTACGTTCCTGCTCTCGCTCAATCGCCTGGAATAATGCTTTGAAGTTACCTTCCCCAAACCCTTTTGCACCTTTACGTTGAATAATCTCAATAAATAAGGTTGGTCGATCGACAACAGGCTTTGTGAAAATTTGCAACAAATACCCTTCATCATCACGATCCACTAATATTTTCAACTCACGAAGTTTACTAATCTCTTCATCAATCTCACCTACTCGCTCAGTGAGCACATCATAATAATCATCTGGCGTTTCAAGAAACTCAACACCACCATCACGAAGTTTAGCAACGGTATCAACAATATCATTCGTTAAGACGGCAATATGCTGAACGCCAGGACCATTATAATAATCAAGGTACTCTTGAATTTGCGATTTCCTTTTCCCATTTGCAGGCTCATTAATCGGGAATTTAATGCGTCCCCCGTTGTGCATCACTTTCGACATTAAAGCAGAATACTCTGTGCTAATGTCTTCATCATCGAAATGTATCATTTGCTTAAAGCCCATCACATTCTCATAATAAGAAACCCACTCTTCCATTGATTCTACGTTTCCAACGCAGTGGTCAATGCCGAGCAAGCCTGTTTCCTTCGATGGAATTGTCCCTTCAAACTTTTTGTATCCTGGTAGAAAAAGTCCGGAGTAGTTTTTACGTTCAACTAACGTATGAATCGTATCACCATACGTGCCGATAACGGCCATTTTTACAACACCGTTCTCATCTTTGTATTCTTTAGGTGGGCTTAGCTCAATCGCCCCCCGCTCAGCAGCTTCTCTGTAAGCGCTATCAACATTTTCTACAGTAAGAGCAATATCTTTCACGCCATCCCCGTGCAATTTAACAAACTCTGCAATTGGATGATCATTCGACAGGGCACCTGATAAAACAAGGCGGATATTATTCTGTTGCAATACGTAAGAAACCTTTTCACGATCCCCTGTCTCAAGACCTGAATAAGCAACGGGCTTAAATCCAAACGCCTTACAAAAATAATGACTGGCCTGTTTCGCATTTCCAACATAAATCTCCAAATAATCGACGTCACGTACCGGGAAAAAATCAGCCGTTTCCTGTTGATTTTGATTCAACATTTGCTCCTGCACAATCATCCCTCCAAAAATAGTTTGTCACTCAGCTTAAACGTATAGCTTTTTCCATTTCCTTTCAAGAACACCTGCTAAAGCCATAACGCATTAATTGAAAAGCGGAAGCGCCCGTTTAGCCTCGACAAGCGCTGGAGCCCTATAAAAAGAACACGGTTTTTGTGTTCATTTTATAGGGTGAAGCGATCGAGAGGCTGGGCGCTGCAGCTAGACATGAAAAGCGGAGATGAGCGTTTAGAAACGGAGATATTGGAAATCTTGAACTAGAACACGATTTTTGTGTTCTGGTGAAAGAGTGAAATATCGGAGTTTCTGCGAATCGTAGCTGGATCTATGAAAAGCGGAGCGGGCCCGATTAAATCCGCAGGATGTTGGAGCCCAAGAGATTGAGACGCTTTTTGTCTCATTCGAATGGGCGAAAAAGCCGGAGGATTTGGCCCGCGCAGCTAGACACGAAAAGCGGAAGCGGGCGTTTAGAATCGGCAGGCACTGGAGCCTTTTCCTTTGAACACGTTCTTTGTGTTCGGATGAAAAGGTGAAGTGACCGAGTGTCTGCCCACTGCAGCTGGATCTATGAAAAGCGGAAGCGCCTGTTTAGCCTCGACAAGCGCTGGAGCCCTATAAAAAGAACACGGTTTTGTGTTCATTTTATAGGGAGAAGCGATCGAGAGGCTGGGCGCTGCAGCTAGACATGAAAAACGGAGACGAGCCTTTAGTAGCGGAGCCCTTACGCTCGTTCGCGGAATTAATCCCATTTTCGCGGATATATCCTGAATATCGCGGGATTAAATGAGCTTTTCGCGGAAAAAACAAGAATATCGCCGAATTCCCCCTAATCGAGTGCCGATCAAGCTCAGAAAGGCTATGCTTCACTTCATAAAAAAGCACTAGATGGAGACACCTTCACCTCCCTCCACTTATCTCGCCTTTTTCTCAAAATAGCTGGACATGGGATAGATTGTTACGCTTTGAAAAATAAGTGATAACAGTACGGCACCAAAAGTGAGCGAGATGAGCGTACTATCACCTGATCCATATTCTGATTCCAAACTCAAAAGAAGTGCCACTGACATCGTTCCACGAATGCCAGACCATGTAACAAGGGAGATGTCTTTCCAATTAAATTCACTTCGCCATGCTGAGAACGATTTGATAATTCCAGCAAGGACAAGGAACCTCACAATAATCGAAGCCAGAAAAACGACCCCAACAAAGAGCCAATGATCAAAGTCTAGATAGTTGGTTGTTTCAATACCGATTAATAGAAAAATTAAGGCAAGAATACTCGGCTCTACGACTTCCCAGAAGCTATTGAGGTATTCTCGATAATGAGATTCTTTAATATAACCGTCCAATTCATATGAAAGCATAATTCCCGCTGCAACAACGGAGAGAACGCCTGATACACCTAGGTTTTCTGCCACATAAAAACTACCGTAAGCGAGAACGATACTTAACATCACTTGATATTGCCGCTGATGAGTGAACGAAATCGCCCGACACACGAACCAACTAAATATGGCCCCAATCGCAATTCCTCCAATTGAAACAAGAGCAAAGTCATAAAGAAACGTACTAATAGAAAAGCTCTCACCACCAAGGTACATGCCAGCAAACACAGTGAAAAGCACGATACTGGTGCCATCGTTCACCATTGATTCTCCTTCAACTACATCAGCTATTTTCGGATCTTTTGATGCCTGCTTTAAGATGGTTACCACAGACACCGGATCGGTAGGCGTTAGGATTGATGCGATTAATAGCGCCCCCACGAACGAAAGGGAAAGGAATGGTCCGCTTAAAACATAAAGTAAGCTTCCAAGTAGAAGAGCACTAAATAATAAGCCTAATGTACTTAATGCCGCGATAATGCCAGCGTGCTTTTTAAGATGAGCAAACGGAAATTGATAAGCGGAAATAAAAAGTAGTGCTGGAAGAAACCATTCAAAGATAATGTCTTTCGTGATATGTACTGAACTAAAGAATGGAAGAAAAGAAAGACCGATTCCAATCAGCAATAAAACGAGAGGGGCAGGGAAGTTTTTTTGTTTGTTATCAATTGTGTAGACTAAATAACCGATAAAAAGTAGAATTATGATTTGATTCGAGCTCATCATCTCACTCCTTTTATTCCCTATTTTCCCAAACGATTTTAGCATCAAACGGAGAGGCTATTTTTACCTTTACCTTACCGGTTTTAACCCTGTCAACCAATCCTGGTGTATGCTACAATAATCTTTGTCTATTAAAAGATATGTAAGGTCTGCTATAGGAAACGACGGAGGAGGATACGTAATGAATCAGACCCCATTTATTGCCGTCGAAGGCCCCATCGGAGTTGGAAAGACCTCCCTATCTCGAGCTATTGCTGCTCATTATCAATTTGAACTTTTTCAAGAAATCGTAGAAGAGAATCCGTTTCTAGGGAAGTTTTACGACAACATTGAAGAGTGGAGCTTCCAAACCGAGATGTTTTTTCTCAGCCATCGATACAAGCAATTAGAAGAAATGGAGAAGCAACATTTATCAAAGAAGCTTCCGGTTATTTCTGATTACCACATTTTTAAAAATAAGATTTTTGCGCAACAAACACTTAGTGACCAACACTTTTCTAAATATATGAAGATCTATGACATTCTAACCGAGGGAATGCCTGAACCCAACGTCATTATTTATTTAAATGCTAGCCTTGAAACGCTGCTTAATCGAATTTCTCAAAGAGGCAGACAAATCGAAAAAAGCATCGATCCTGCTTACCTTGAACGTCTTTCATCTGATTATGAACGGTTTATGTATGAATTTGAAGCACAGCACCCAGATATCCCTGTGCTCCGTTTCAATGGTGATGAGATGGATTTTGTGTCCAATCAAGAAGATTTGCACGCCATCTTCCAATCCCTCGAAAAAACATTGAAAGAAGGAGACCCTGTTAAATGAACCTAAGAGAAAAATACAACATCCCACAGGACGCCGTCATTACAATTGCCGGGACGGTAGGTGTTGGGAAGTCAACGATTACAAGCTCACTTGCAAATGCTTTGCAATTTCGAACTTCTCTTGAAAAAGTGGATAACAATCCATATTTAGAGAAATTCTACAATGACTTCTCTCGTTGGAGCTTTCATCTGCAAATTTATTTCCTGGCAGAACGCTTCAAAGAACAGAAGAGAATGTTTGAATATGGTGGCGGCTTCGTTCAAGACCGTTCTATTTATGAAGATACAGGCATTTTCGCAAAAATGCACTATGAAAAAGGGACGATGTCGAGTGTTGACTATGACACCTACACAAACCTTTTCCAATCAATGGTGATGACGCCTTTCTTCCCACATCCAGATCTCATGATTTACCTTGAAGGTTCCTTTGACGACGTCGTGGATCGCATTAAAGAGCGAGGCCGTCCGATGGAGCAACAAACGCCAACTGCTTATTGGGAAGAAATGTACGAACGCTACACGAACTGGATCGACAGCTTCAATGCTTGTCCTATTCTTCGCTTGAATATCAATGAATATGACCTTGTGAATGATCCTTCTTCTGTTGAACTGATTTTAAAACGTATTGATCAGAAGTTTCAGCAAATCCCTTCACTAAATCGATAATCTTAAAAAAGCTATCCAATTGGATAGCTTTTTTCTTATCCTACTATAATTTCACATAGAAAAACCGCTGTCGGCGATGACAGCGGTCGAAATATAATCTCCAAATTATATGCGCGTTGGTTATTAATTAGTAAATGGAGGAGGAAGAGGGATTCGAACCCCCGCGGGCGACTAAGCCCCTGTCGGTTTTCAAGACCGATCCCTTCAGCCAGACTTGGGTATTCCTCCGTGTGAAGAAGTTATTAACTAACTGCGACAAGTAATATATTATCATCGTCTTAGAATAATGTCAACGATATCTCAAAAACTTTTTAAAAAAGTTTTTTCATGTGTGTACATTGATGATTTATGAAGAACTTCGTCGAAAATTAGCTTCCTTCACTATACACGATTCTTATATAAAAATAAAGAGCAGAGATCACTCTGCTCTTTATCACTTTTATTTAATCACGTCACGCCCACCCATATATGGACGTAGCACTTCTGGGACAATAACTGAGCCATCTTCTTGTTGGTAATTCTCTAAAATTGCGGCAACAGTTCTTCCGATCGCAAGACCAGAGCCGTTTAACGTATGAAGAAATTCTGGCTTTCCATTCTTTTCACGACGGAAGCGAATGCCTGCACGACGTGCCTGGAAATCTTCAAAGTTACTACAAGAAGAGATTTCTCGATACGTGCCATAGCTTGGGATCCAAACTTCAATATCATATTTCTTTGCTGCAGTAAAGCCAAGGTCAGCCGTACACATGCTCATAACGCGGTAAGGAAGTTCCAGCAGTTGTAGCACCTTTTCTGCGTGTCCGGTAAGCTTTTCTAACTCGTCATAAGAATCTTCAGGCTTCACAAAGCGAACGAGCTCTACTTTATTAAACTGGTGCTGACGAATCAGGCCACGAGTATCGCGCCCTGCAGATCCAGCTTCAGAACGGAAGCAAGCACTGTAAGCTGTATAAGCTAGTGGAAGATCTTCTCCGTCCATAATTTCATCACGGTGGAAGTTTGTTACCGGTACTTCCGCTGTTGGGATTAAGAAGTAATCTTCTTCACGAATTTTAAAAGCATCCTCCTCAAATTTAGGAAGCTGACCAGTACCAGTCATGCTTTCACGGTTCACAAGGTATGGAGGAAGAATTTCTTCATACCCATGCTCAGATTCATGTAGATCCATCATAAAGTTAATCAAAGAACGTTCTAGACGCGCTCCAGCACCTTTATAGAAAGCAAATCGGCTTCCGGTTACTTTTGCTGCACGTTCGAAGTTAATGATATTAAGATCGGTTGCAATATCCCAGTGAGGCTTTGCTTCAAAAGCAAAATCATTTTTCTCTCCCCATGTACGGATTTCGATGTTATCATCTTCCGTCTCACCTACAGGTACACTATCATGAGGGATATTTGGGATTTGAAGAAGAATTTGTTCAAGCTCTGTCTCAACAGTGCGAAGTTCTTCATCAATGGTTTTAATCTTATCACCAACTTCACGCATTTCTTTAATAAGGTGATCGGCATCCTTCTTCTCGCGTTTAAATACCGCCACGTTTTTAGAAGCTTCATTACGCTGTCCTTTTAACTGCTCTGTTTCAGCGATAAGCTCTCTTCTGCGCTGATCAAGCTCTTCAAAACGATCAAGACCGACTAGATCTTCCCCACGCTTTGATAGCTTTACTTTTACTTCTTCAAAATTTTTACGCAAATACTTTAAATCGATCATGCTTTTTCCTCCTTTATTAATGAATGATAAACGCGTTAACCTATCTAGAGTGAAAGTAAGGTTTTTGAATACAAAAAAGCCCTCATCCCCTATAAAGGGACGAGAGCTACCCGCGTTGCCACCCTGATTGCAGACAATTGTCTGCCTCTTAACAGAATAACGGTCTGCTCCGAGAAAGCTTACTTCATTCAGCTTCCTACTCAGGGATGGATTCACAGGGTTCAATGATCGATTCACACCACACATCGACTCTCTTGGCATTGAACATCTATTACTATTTCCCGTCAACGTTTTCGTTTATCATTCGTCATTTGCAGAAAAAGAATTCTCTTCTTCTTGGTACGTAATAATTTACACGAAAAGTTACTCCGTTGCAAGTCCTTCTTTCTTAAACTCCAAAACCATGTCAATAAACATCTGATGCATGCGATCATCGTCCGTTAATTCTGGGTGAAAAGCACACGCGAGAAAACGTCCATGACGTGCCGCTACAATTTTTTCATTAAAGGTAGCAAGCACTTCAACATCTTCTCCAACTTCTTCAATATATGGAGCACGAATGAAGACACCAATAAAGTCTTCTTTTAGTCCTTTAATTGGTAACGGTGCTTCAAAACTTTCACGCTGTCGTCCGAAAGCATTTCTTTTAGACCTTACATCCATGACACCAATATGAGATCCATCAACACCTTCAATATGCTTTGAGAGAAGGATTAATCCAGCACATGTGCCGAAAATAGGCTTCTCTGCTGCAAAAGCCTTAAGAGGCTCTAGAAATCCATACTGATCAATTAAACGACGCATTGTCGTACTTTCTCCACCAGGCAGCACGAGTCCATCTAAATCCTCAAGCTGTTCAACACGTTTTACGACAATGATTTCTGCTTCTTTTGTTTCTAGTGCTTTCACATGTTCTCTGATCGCACCTTGCAGTCCAAGGACCCCGACTTTCACCATACTGCTCTCGACTCCTTCTCTTTATCTAAGTAAGAACCCCACCTTACGTTACGCAGGTGGGGGATCAATGTTTTACCAGCCGCGCTCTTGCATACGGTCTGATGGCTTAAGTGAAGAAATTTCAATTCCTGGCATTGCGATACCAAGGTTCTTAGAAATGTTTGCAATCAATTCGTAATCCTGATAGTGAGTTGTTGCTTCAACAATCGCTTTAGCAAACTTCTCAGGATTATCTGATTTGAAAATTCCAGAACCAACAAATACGCCGTCAGAACCGAGTTCCATCATTAATGCTGCATCTGCAGGAGTAGCAATACCACCAGCAGCAAAGTTAACAACTGGTAGACGTCCAAGCTCTTTAATTTGAAGAAGAAGCTCAAATGGAGCCTGAAGGTTTTTCGCTTCAGTCATCAATTCATCTTCAGACATGCTTGAAATTTTACGAATTTGGGATTGAATAAGACGCTGATGACGCACAGCTTCAACAACGTTACCAGTTCCAGGTTCGCCTTTCGTACGAAGCATTGCTGCACCTTCACCTACGCGGCGCAGTGCTTCACCGAGGTTACGCGCTCCACACACAAATGGAACTGTGTACTTACGTTTATCAAGGTGGAATTCTTCGTCAACTGGCGTAAGAACTTCACTTTCATCAATGTAGTCAACGCCCATTGATTCAAGAACGCGTGCTTCTACAATATGACCAATACGGCATTTTGCCATTACTGGAATGGATACGGCATTCACAACGTCCTCTACAATTGTAGGATCAGCCATACGTGCTACGCCGCCTGCTGCACGAATATCAGATGGTACTCGTTCTAGTGCCATTACTGCTACTGCACCAGCTTCTTCTGCAATCTTCGCCTGTTCTGCATTCACAACGTCCATAATAACGCCGCCTTTTTGCATTTCAGCCATACCACGTTTTACACGATCTGTACCTGTTTGTTGATTCATCTATATTCCTCCCATATCTATACTTAGAAACGTCTATTATACACGACATCTATCAAACGCTTTTATTGTAACATTTTTTTATGACTTGTCCTATCACATGTGCGGTGATTTCGTAAAAGATTTAGAAAAATACTCCCCGATTACCTAATCGAAGAGTATTTTCACCAATTATGCTTGTTATTATAAGTTAAAACAGTCCTGTCACTGCATCTGCTACACTCGTCCACACACCCGAGAAGAAACCACCAATTGCTCGCATAGTAAGGGTAAACCAACCTGCTTTTTCAACTGATTCAGTTGCTACAAGTGGTACTGATGAACCTTTGTCCCCTGTTATGTAACCAAAATCTTCCCCTGTGGCTTTTAAGACAACTGTTCCAACTTGGTCGCCTTCTTTGATTGGTGCAGTTAGTTCCCCATCTTCGTTAAGGAGAGACTTGTCGTATTCGTAGCTAAGTTCAAATGGTTCTTCCGTGTTTTTTACAGTTACAGTATTAAACGATTCCCCAGCAGCTACGCCAACTTCTTTTTCTTTTCCTTTTGCGACGTTAACGGATGATTCTCCATCTGCTTTATCACCTTTAGAAACGATTGTTTTTTGTTCAAATTGATCAAAACCATAATTCAGCAATTTTGAGGTCTCTTCGAAGCGAGCTTCATAAGAGTCGGTTTTCATAACAACTGAAATTAATCGCATATCCCCTTGCTTTGCTGTTCCTGTAAAAGCAAAACCAGCTAAATCAGTTGATCCTGTTTTAAGCCCGTCAATTCCTTCTACTTTGTACTTATTTGAATAGATCAGAGATGGCAGAAGCCAGTTCCAGTTCTTCATGGTGATTTGATCATCTGTACCTTCACGGAATTCTTTCACAGGCGTACTCGTTGTTTCAAGCACTTCTGGATAATCTTTTAGAAGATGATATGCAAGAAGCCCTGTGGAACGTGCAGACATCATATTTTCTTCATCCGCATCACCAGCCGGATGATTTCCTAGAAGGTCTCTGTTATTTAGTCCTGAGCTATTCACGAACTTGTATTCTTTCATGCCCATTTCTTTTCCTTTGGCATTCATCATTTCGACAAACTTCGATTCTGTTCCTGCAACGTGCTCAGCAAGTGCCATTGTGGCAGCATTTGCAGAATAAATTGCCATTGCTTCATATAATTCCTTAACTGTATACTGTTCACCCACACGAAGTGGTACGTTTGAAAGAGAACGGTTCTGAGATAACTTTTGAATCGTATCACTTACAGTAACTTTCTCATCCCAACTAACTTCACCTTTACTAATCGCTTCAAGCACTAAATACTCCGACATCATCTTTGTCATACTTGCAGGTGAGAGTGTTAATTCAGGATTATTTTGATATAAAATTTTCCCTGAACTTGCATCAATTAAGATTGATGCTTCCGCTTTGATGTCAGGCGCCTCTGCAGCCTCTGCAGTATTGCCTCCACCAAATGTTCCTGCTAGTAATAATACCATCGCCATGGCTACAGTCATGGCTTTCAAACCAAGGTTTTTCAACCCCTACACCTCCAAATAAGTCTCACATAACCGCTATTCTATCACACCTAAAATTAAAAAAATAGATAGAGGAAAGTCCCCTATCTACTTTTCGAATATATTCGGCTGTTTTTGTCACACACCTGTTATAACTTCCGTCTAAAGCCCTATTTAGATCGAATAGTTTGGTGCTTCTTTCGTCACCTGAACATCGTGTGGGTGGCTCTCACGAAGTCCGGCTCCAGTGATTCGTACAAACTGACTATCCTCACGTAGAGAGTTTAGCGTTCTTGTCCCACAGTATCCCATTCCTGATCGTAACCCACCGATTAATTGATGGATTGTATCAGTAAGAGGTCCTTTATACGGAACACGTCCTTCAATTCCTTCAGGAACGAGCTTAGACATATTTTCCTGGAAATAACGATCTTTACTTCCCTTTTCCATCGCTCCAATTGATCCCATACCACGATAAACTTTAAATTGACGGCCCTGGTAAATTTCACGTTCGCCTGGGCTTTCATCTACACCTGCAAGGATGCTACCTAGCATGACAGCATGACCACCTGCTGCAATCGCCTTAACGATATCTCCTGAGAACTTAATGCCTCCATCAGCAATAATGCTAATACCATGCTTGCGTGCCTCTGTTGCACATTCGTAGACTGCAGTAATTTGAGGTACACCAACACCTGCAATCACACGAGTTGTACAAATAGAACCAGGTCCGATTCCTACTTTTACAACATCTGCTCCTGCTTCGATTAGAGCTTTTGTTCCTTCTGCAGTAGCAACGTTACCTGCAATAATTGGAAGGTTCGGGTATGCACTTTTAATTTCACTTACTTTTGTCATTATGCCTTCAGTGTGTCCATGTGCAGAATCTAAAACAATGACATCCACACCGGCTTCAACAAGCTTTTCAACTCGCTTCAATGCATCTGTTGTATTCCCTACAGCAGCTCCTACTAGTAAGCGCCCTCTGTTATCTTTAGCAGACTGTGGAAATTGAATAACCTTTTCAATATCTTTAATGGTAATAAGGCCTCTTAGCGTACCGTCTTCATCTACTAGAGGAAGTTTTTCAATACGGTGTTTTTGTAGAACGCGCTCAGCTTCTTTTAATGTCGTTCCGACTGGAGCTGTAACAAGATTTTCTTTTGTCATCACGTCTTTAATTTGAATAGAGTAGTCTTCAATAAAACGAAGATCACGATTAGTAAGAATACCAACAAGTTTGCGCTCATCATTCACAATAGGAACTCCTGAAATGCGATACTTGCCCATGAGGTGCTCAGCATCGAATACTTGATGCTCTGGTGTGAGGAAGAAAGGATCAGTAATAACACCACTTTCAGATCGTTTCACACGATCAACATGCTCAGCTTGCTCTTCCATTGACATGCTTTTATGGATAATTCCTAGACCACCTTGTCTTGCCATTGAGATCGCCATCGGTGCTTCTGTAACTGTATCCATA
Organism: Bacillus sp. Cs-700; assembly: GCF_011082085.1. Lineage (NCBI taxonomy): Bacteria > Bacillati > Bacillota > Bacilli > Caryophanales > Bacillaceae > Bacillus > Bacillus sp. Cs-700. Next base: position 2,687,842 of record NZ_CP041063.1, on the reverse strand, counting down.
CCTGCGCTAATAATTGGTACATTTAGTTCAAGGTCTTTTGTTAACTGAGTTTTCACCGATACTTCCCTCGGTAGTACATCTGAAAAAGCTGGCGTTAATAACACATCATCGAAGGTTAACCCTTCTTTAGCAAATTTTGTTTCCCACATCCCTTTCATCCTCCTCTAATCGAATTGTCCGAAATTTTATTAGTAGCTTATCAATTGGTTAAACTACTGTCAAGAAAGATAGAATAAGTTTGAATTATCAAACATGGAGGTTTCCTATGGGATATTCTGGACATCAACACTCAGCCAACTTAGCTTATCACTCTGCCTCATATGTTCAGCAATATTTAAAGGAATGTTATTCTAAAATTGAACTTCCAGATGCAGAACGAAAAAGTTATGATACATGCTATCGTTTTATGTACTTTATTGAATACGGAGATCGCTACTACCGACATGCTGAAATGGCTGATGCCGAGCTAAAACCGATCCTTCTTTTCTATGGGATGATTCAACTATTAAAAGCTTGTCTCATCACGATTGATCCGAATTATCCTGGGGATACCCATGTACTTGCCCACGGGGTAACATCTCGAAAACGAAAAAAGCGGCAATATGCTTTCTTACAAGATGAAGTGAAGGGTCAAAAAAACGGACTTTTTGAATACTTTTCAAGGAAAATGTTTCATGTGAAACAGGTTGAGGGGGAAAAGTATAGAATGGAAGATCTTCTATCCCTTATACCTGAAATTGATCCGTTGTTTGGGAAACTAAATGGCAAGCGAACAAATTATTATATGACCCCAATTTCTATTAACACATTTACAGTTCATTCAAATATTCTTGATTCTTTAAACATGACTGTTGAACGTTTGGAATCTTATCTTCAGCAGCAGGGGTTGTGTTCAGTAAAAATCCTAGCACAGCATCGTGACTTCATAACTTTACAAGTTCACAGAGAGCCCAAACTAGAGTTACAGGAGCGTCCTTTTCTCTATGGTACGGGCGGCGTGTATCTCCCTGCAGAAAGGAACCAGTACAATTCTATTACAGAAGTAATGGTACACTATCTGGTTTTATATAATTTGAGCATGATTTGTCGATACGAGACAGAATGGTGGGGGGATTTGTTTCATACACAGGAGTCATCTGATCTACCTTATATTCTTCAATTCCTTGAGATAACTTCTAAAAAGATTCCGAAATTGCTTTATGGCTTTCTAGATCAGAGAGGAAAATAATGATAAAGCAGAAGGCAGTTAATGAAATCCGTGTCTTTCGAGGCTATTTCCGCTATTTTTTAGATATTTCCGCGAAAATCGGATTTATTCCGCGCTTCCACATGATATTCCCGCGAATTCGAGATTAATTCCGCGAACGTGATGAATGATGGATTTAAGCTAGTGAAAATTCATCCACAAAACCATAAAAAAAAAGCGAGAAACCATTTGGTCTCTCGCTTTTCTTCTTTGCCCAGCGACGTCCTACTCTTGCAGGGGGAGATCCCCCAACTACCATCGGCGCTAGAGCTTAACTTCCGTGTTCTCATACGGGGCGCGATAAGCGGCGAACTTCTTCGTCAGCTGCGCGCTGCCAGATCCTCATGGATCTCCAAATATCCACTCCGGTCTGACATCACTTGCTTCCTCGAATTTCTTGCTTCTCCCACCCCTACGTAGCTTTCGAAGAAGTTTTGATTGTTTGACATGAAGTTTTTTCTCTTGCGAGTTTTCAATATTTTATAGATACAAAAAAAGCGAGAAACCGTTTGGTCTCTCGCTTTTCTTCAGTTGCCCAGCGACGTCCTACTCTTGCAGGGGGAGATCCCCCAACTACCATCGGCGCTGAAGAGCTTAACTTCCGTGTTCGGCATGGGAACGGGTGTGACCTCTTCGCCATCGTCACTAGACTTTACAGGGTATTCCCTGAAAACTAGATAGCACGCACAACGTATTCCAATATTTTTAGGTTAAGCCCTCGATCGATTAGTATTCGTCAGCTCCACGTGTTGCCACGCTTCCACCCCGAACCTATCTACCTCATCATCTCTAAGGGATCTTACCAGCTTAATGCTGTGGGAAATCTCATCTCGAGGGGGGCTTCATGCTTAGATGCTTTCAGCACTTATCCCTTCCACACGTAGCTACCCAGCTATGCTCCTGGCGGAACAACTGGTACACCAGCGGTGTGTCCATCCCGGTCCTCTCGTACTAAGGACAGCTCCTCTCAAATTTCCTGCGCCCGCGACGGATAGGGACCGAACTGTCTCACGACGTTCTGAACCCAGCTCGCGTACCGCTTTAATGGGCGAACAGCCCAACCCTTGGGACCTACTTCAGCCCCAGGATGCGATGAGCCGACATCGAGGTGCCAAACCTCCCCGTCGATGTGGACTCTTGGGGGAGATAAGCCTGTTATCCCCAGGGTAGCTTTTATCCGTTGAGCGATGGCCCTTCCATGCGGAACCACCGGATCACTAAGCCCGACTTTCGTCCCTGCTCGACTTGTAGGTCTCGCAGTCAAGCTCCCTTGTGCCTTTACACTCTGCGAATGATTTCCAACCATTCTGAGGGAACCTTTGGGCGCCTCCGTTACACTTTAGGAGGCGACCGCCCCAGTCAAACTGCCCACCTGACACTGTCTCCGCACCGGATCACGGTGCTGGGTTAGAATGTCAGTACAGCCAGGGTAGTATCCCACCGACGCCTCCATCGAACCTGGCGGTCCGACTTCTATGGCTCCTACCTATCCTGTACAAGCTGTACCAAAATCCAATATCAGGCTACAGTAAAGCTCCATGGGGTCTTTCCGTCCTGTCGCGGGTAACCTGCATCTTCACAGGTACTATAATTTCACCGGGTCTCTCGTTGAGACAGTATCCAAGTCGTTGCACCTTTCGTGCGGGTCGGAACTTACCCGACAAGGAATTTCGCTACCTTAGGACCGTTATAGTTACGGCCGCCGTTTACTGGGGCTTCGATTCAGAGCTTCTCCCGTAAGGGATAACCCCTCCTCTTAACCTTCCAGCACCGGGCAGGTGTCAGCCCCTATACTTCGCCTTACGGCTTTGCAGAGACCTGTGTTTTTGCTAAACAGTCGCTTGGATCTTTTCACTGCGGCTCCCCTGGGCTATAAACCCGAGGAAGCACCCCTTCTCCCGAAGTTACGGGGTCATTTTGCCGAGTTCCTTAACGAGAGTTCTCCCGATCGTCTTAGGATTCTCTCCTCGCCTACCTGTGTCGGTTTGCGGTACGGGCACCTCTTTCCTCACTAGAGGCTTTTCTTGGCAGCGTAGAATCAAGGACTTCGGTACTAAATTTCCCTCGCCATCACGACTCAGCCTTCACGGTGAACGGATTTACCTATTCACCAGCCTAATCGCTTGGACGCGCATTTCCAGCAGCGCGCTCTCCCTATCTTTCTGCGTCCCCCCGTCGTTCAAACGGAAAGGAGGTGGTACAGGAATATCAACCTGTTATCCATCGCCTACGCCTTTCGGCCTCGGCTTAGGTCCCGACTAACCCTGAGCGGACGAGCCTTCCTCAGGAAACCTTGGGCTTTCGACGGACAAGATTCTCACTTGTCTTTCGCTACTCATACCGGCATTCTCACTTCTAAGCGCTCCACCAGTCCTTTCGGTCTGACTTCACAGCCCTTAGAACGCTCTCCTACCATTGTCGTAAGACAATCCACAGCTTCGGTGATACGTTTAGCCCCGGTACATTTTCGGCGCAGCGTCACTCGACCAGTGAGCTATTACGCACTCTTTAAATGATGGCTGCTTCTAAGCCAACATCCTGGTTGTCTAAGCAACGCCACATCCTTTTCCACTTAACGTATACTTTGGGACCTTAGCTGGTGGTCTGGGCTGTTTCCCTCTCGACTACGGATCTTATCACTCGCAGTCTGACTCCCGCGGATAAATCGTTGGCATTCGGAGTTTGACTGGATTCGGTAATCCGGTAAGGACCCCTAGTCCAATCAGTGCTCTACCTCCAAGATTCTTGCCGCGAGGCTAGCCCTAAAGCTATTTCGGAGAGAACCAGCTATCTCCAGGTTCGATTGGCATTTCACCGCTACCCACACCTCATCCCCGCATTTTTCAACATGCGTGGGTTCGGGCCTCCATTCAGTGTTACCTGAACTTCACCCTGGACATGGGTAGATCACCTGGTTTCGGGTCTACGACCACGTACTATTTCGCCCTATTCAGACTCGCTTTCGCTGCGGCTCCGCCTTATCAGCTTAACCTTGCACGGGATCGTAACTCGCCGGTTCATTCTACAAAAGGCACGCTGTCACCCATTAACGGGCTCCAACTAGTTGTAGGCACACGGTTTCAGGTTCTCTTTCACTCCCCTTCCGGGGTGCTTTTCACCTTTCCCTCACGGTACTGGTTCACTATCGGTCACTAGAGAGTATTTAGCCTTGGGAGATGGTCCTCCCAGATTCCGACGGGGTTTCACGTGTCCCGCCGTACTCAGGATCCGTCTCGGAGGGCAGCGGATTTTGACTACAGGATTGTTACCTTCTCTGATGGACCTTTCCAGGTCGCTTCGTCTATCCGTGCCTTTGTAACTCCAAAGAGACGTCCTACAACCCCAGAGGGCAAGCCCTCTGGTTTGGGCTGATTCCGTTTCGCTCGCCGCTACTCAGGAAATCGCATTTGCTTTCTCTTCCTCCGGGTAATGAGATGTTTCAGTTCCCCGGGTCTGCCTTCCATTCCCTATGTATTCAGAAATGGATACCATCCTATTAAAGATGGTGGGTTCCCCCATTCGGAAATCTCCGGATCAAAGCGTACTTACAGCTCCCCGAAGCATATCGGTGTTCGTCCCGTCCTTCTTAGGCTTCTAGTGCCAAGGCATCCACCGTGCGCCCTTAGTAGCTTAACCTTCGATTTGTTAGGCATTGCTGCCATAACGCATCAGTTATTACTAAGTTCTTGCATAAAAAATAATTATTGGATGTCGTTGTTTATGCTATCTAGTTTTCAAGGAACAAGGCTACTAATTGAATCAGCGTAAGCTTCATCACTTCACCTATTTTGAAAGAATACAATCATTCTTTCAAAACTAAACGAAACGCTCATGTAAGGTTGGTAACGTAAGTTACCTTCGTAATTCTCCATAGAAAGGAGGTGATCCAGCCGCACCTTCCGATACGGCTACCTTGTTACGACTTCACCCCAATCATTTGTCCCACCTTCGGCGGCTGGCTCCATAAAGGTTACCCCACCGACTTCGGGTGTTACAAACTCTCGTGGTGTGACGGGCGGTGTGTACAAGGCCCGGGAACGTATTCACCGCGGCATGCTGATCCGCGATTACTAGCAATTCCGGCTTCATGCAGGCGAGTTGCAGCCTGCAATCCGAACTGAGAACGGCTTTATGGGATTTGCTTCACCTCGCGGTGTTGCTGCCCTTTGTACCGTCCATTGTAGCACGTGTGTAGCCCAGGTCATAAGGGGCATGATGATTTGACGTCATCCCCACCTTCCTCCGGTTTGTCACCGGCAGTCACCTTAGAGTGCCCAACTAAATGCTGGCAACTAAGATCAAGGGTTGCGCTCGTTGCGGGACTTAACCCAACATCTCACGACACGAGCTGACGACAACCATGCACCACCTGTCACTCTGTCCCCCGAAGGGGAACGTCCTGTCTCCAGGATTGTCAGAGGATGTCAAGACCTGGTAAGGTTCTTCGCGTTGCTTCGAATTAAACCACATGCTCCACTGCTTGTGCGGGCCCCCGTCAATTCCTTTGAGTTTCAACCTTGCGGTCGTACTCCCCAGGCGGAGTGCTTAATGTGTTAACTTCAGCACTGAGGGTGGAACCCCCCAACACCTAGCACTCATCGTTTACGGCGTGGACTACCAGGGTATCTAATCCTGTTTGCTCCCCACGCTTTCGCGCCTCAGCGTCAGTTACAGACCAGAGAGCCGCCTTCGCCACTGGTGTTCCTCCACATATCTACGCATTTCACCGCTACACGTGGAATTCCACTCTCCTCTTCTGCACTCAAGTCCTCCAGTTTCCAATGACCCTCCACGGTTGAGCCGTGGGCTTTCACATCAGACTTAAAAGACCGCCTGCGCGCGCTTTACGCCCAATAATTCCGGACAACGCTTGCCACCTACGTATTACCGCGGCTGCTGGCACGTAGTTAGCCGTGGCTTTCTGGTTAGGTACCGTCAAGGTACCGCCCTATTCGAACGGTACTTGTTCTTCCCTAACAACAGAGCTTTACGACCCGAAGGCCTTCGTCACTCACGCGGCGTTGCTCCGTCAGACTTTCGTCCATTGCGGAAGATTCCCTACTGCTGCCTCCCGTAGGAGTCTGGGCCGTGTCTCAGTCCCAGTGTGGCCGATCACCCTCTCAGGTCGGCTACGCATCGTCGCCTTGGTAAGCCATTACCTTACCAACTAGCTAATGCGCCGCGGGCCCATCCTGCAGTGTTAGCTCAGAAAGCCAACTTTCAACATTGCACCATGCGGTGCGATGTATTACCCGGTATTAGCTCCGGTTTCCCGGAGTTATCCCAGTCTGCAGGGCAGGTTGCCCACGTGTTACTCACCCGTCCGCCGCTAAGATCAGGGAGCAAGCTCCCATCTCTTCGCTCGACTTGCATGTATTAGGCACGCCGCCAGCGTTCGTCCTGAGCCAGGATCAAACTCTCCGATAGAAAGCTTAATCTAGCTTTTAAAACAATGTTTTGTTTCCGTAGAAACAACTACTTACATGGCGTTTCGTTCAGTTTTCAAAGAGCAATTTGTTTCTTTCGTTTCCGCCGTTTTTTTATCGGCGACTTAAATAATATATCATGCAACACATTATCTCGTCAACACTTTTTTAAAAAGTTTTTAAAACCGATTAATAAGGTTTTGGAGACACCGTCAATGCGACGGAATTACATCTTACCATCTGCTATTTATTATTGCAATAGTAAACAACAAAAAAAGAAGAGGATTTCTCCTCTTCTTTAAAAAGTTACTCTTCTTCTGTTGTTGAACCATTATTTTCGTCATCTTCTGAGACTTCCTCAGCTTCAACATCAATGATTTCCTCAGCAATTCCATCAGTAGCTTCAGACTCTTCAATGTCCTCACCTTCAATGCCTTCTTCATTGATCTCAACTTTTGCGACCGTCGCGACAGAGTCTCCTTCAGAGATACGGATTAATCTCACGCCTTGAGTGTTTCTTCCAGTTTGAGAAATATCCTGTACATCGATACGAATAATGACACCACTCTCAGTAATGATCATACATTCTTCTTCAAGTGTGACAGTTTTCAGGGCTGTTAACACACCATTACGCTCTGTGAGGTTACACGTCTTAATCCCTTTACCGCCTCTTGTTTGAACGCGATATTCTTCAACAGGTGTTCTCTTACCAAACCCTTTATCTGTGACGATAAGGACATCCTGATTTTCATCTAGAATACCTATACCAACAACCTGGTCATTCTCTTGTAGCGTAATTCCCTTAACACCAGTAGCTGTTCGGCCCATAGATCTAACGTCTTCTTCATGGAAACGAATCGCCATCCCTTGTTTTGTTCCCATGATTAGCTCTTTCGATCCATTTGTTAGTCGAACACCCATTAACTCATCGTCTTCTTTAAAGTTGATGGCAATGAGTCCACCTTTTCGGATATTCGCAAAAGCAGAAAGTGGCGAACGTTTGATAACACCCTGCTTTGTCGCAAAGAACACGAACCAATCATCAACGAATTCTTCTATAGGAATAATCGCAGTGATATATTCATCCTTTTCGATCTGGAGCAGGTTAATGATTGGGATCCCTTTTGCTGTTCGACTAAGTTCAGGTACTTCATATCCCTTCATTCTGTATACTTTACCTTTATTCGTAAAGAACAGAATGGTGTTATGCGTAAGTGTTGTAAATAAGTGTTCGACGAAATCTCCGTCGTTTGTACCCATCCCCTGGATTCCACGACCGCCACGCTTTTGACTTCGGTACGTATCGATAGGCAATCTCTTAATATACCCTTTGTGAGTTAAGGTGATCACGATATTCTGTTTAGGAATAAGATCTTCATCTTCGATCATATCGAAACCAACTGTGATTTCGGTACGACGTTTGTCAGCAAATCTTTCTTTTACCTCTGTTAGCTCTTCGCGAATGATTTCAAGAACTTTCTCTTCATCAGCAAGAATAGCTTTTAATTCTGCGATTCGCTTCATTAATTCCTGATATTCAGATTCGATCTTATCTCGTTCTAAACCAGTAAGACGCTGCAGTCTCATATCAAGAATGGCTTGAGACTGCTCATAGCTTAAGGAGAACTTAGTCATCAGACCTTCTCTAGCAATATCTGTCGTCTCAGAAGCACGAATCAATTTGATTACTTCATCTAAGTGATCAAGTGCGATTCGCAAACCTTCTAATATATGAGCTCTTGCTTCCGCTTTATTTAACTCAAATTGCGTTCTTCTTTTAATAACGACCTTCTGATGCTCAAGATAGTGTTCTAGACATTCTTTCAAAGTTAATACTTTAGGCTGTCCATCTACTAATGCAAGAGTGTTAATACCAAAGCTAGTTTGAAGTGCCGTTTGTTTATATAAGTTATTTAATAGAACATTTGCATTTGCATCTTTACGAACTTCAATCACCACTCGCATACCTGTACGGTCAGATTCGTCGCGTAGATCGGTGATTCCTTCAATCTTCTTATCACGAACAAGTTCTGCAATTTTCTCGACAAGACGTGCTTTATTAACCTGATAAGGAAGCTCAGAAACAATGATTGTTTTCTTACCATTGCTGAATTCCTCGATTTCAGCTTTTGCACGCTGGATGATTGAACCTCTTCCAGTTGTATAAGCTTTGCGAATTCCTTCACGTCCAAGAATTTCAGCTGCTGTTGGGAAGTCTGGTCCAGGAATAAATTCCATTAGTTCAGGAATTGTCATCTCAGGATTTTTACTTAGTTCTAAAATTCCTGAGATTACTTCGCCAAGATTATGTGGTGGGATGTTTGTCGCCATTCCGACGGCAATTCCTGAAGCACCATTTACAAGTAGATTAGGAAACCTTGCTGGAAGAACGATGGGTTCTTGTTCAGAACCATCATAGTTGTCCTGATAATCGATGGTATCTTTATTAATATCTCGCACCATTTCCATGGCAATCTTGGACATTCTTGCTTCTGTGTAACGCATTGCAGCTGCTGAATCACCATCAATAGAACCAAAGTTCCCATGCCCGTCAATAAGCATATTACGATAGCTGAAGTCTTGAGCCATACGTACCATTGTGTCATATACAGCTGAATCACCGTGTGGGTGGTACTTACCAATAACTTCTCCAACAATACGCGCAGACTTTTTATAAGCCTTATCAGAAGTCATACCAAGGTCGTTCATCGCATATAAAATTCGTCGATGTACTGGTTTTAAACCATCTCGCACATCAGGAAGAGCACGACTTACAATAACGCTCATCGCATAATCCATGAAGGAGGTGCGCATTTCCTGACTAATATTTATTTCTTTAACTCTCGATCTTTCCATATCAGACATACGGAAAACCTCCAATTATACTCTTGTTCATCTCATAACATTTAGCTAAAGATCTTTTCGTTACTCTATATTGTCTTTTAAAGTAACCACTTAATAGAAACAGAAGAAAAGGGGGATACCCCCCTTTGTCTCTTAAACGTCTAAATTCTTTACGTAATGAGCATTGTCTTGAATAAAGTTTCGTCTCGGTTCAACACGATCACCCATGAGCATATCAAACACTTCATCCGCTTCAATAGCATCCTGCAATTCTACCTGCAACACTGTACGTGATTCAGGATCCATCGTTGTTTCCCATAGCTGCGTTGGGTTCATTTCTCCAAGACCTTTGTAACGCTGAATACCAGGCTTAGGGTTTTTCGGAATCTCATTTAAGATGACATCAAGCTCACGGTCATTATAAGCGTAAGTCACTTTTTTCCCTTGAGAAATCTTATACAAAGGTGGTTGAGCAATATAGACATAGCCGTTTTCAATTAACGGGCGCATATAGCGATAGAAGAATGTTAATAAGAGCGTTCGAATATGTGCACCATCAACATCGGCATCTGTCATGATGATCAACTTATGATATCGAGCTTTTGCTAAATCAAAATCTTCTCCAATCCCTGTTCCTAGTGCCGTGATAATGGCTCTAATCTCATTGTTTGAAAGGATTTTATCTAGACGCGCTTTTTCCACATTAAGAATTTTACCTTTCAGAGGTAGAATAGCCTGGAAGTGACGATCACGTCCCTGCTTTGCAGATCCGCCGGCTGAATCACCCTCAACGATATAAATTTCAGAGATCGATGCATCTTTAGAAGAGCAATCCGCTAACTTACCAGGAAGTGCACTTACTTCGAGTGCTCCTTTTCTTCTTGTTAACTCCCTTGCTTTCTTTGCTGCAGCACGTGCTCTTGAAGCCATTAGACCTTTTTCAACAATTTGCTTTGCAACGAGGGGGTTTTCAAAAAGGAAAGTAGAGAACTTCTCTCCAAAGATTGATTCGGTAATGGTACGAGCTTCAGCATTTCCAAGCTTCGTTTTCGTCTGACCTTCGAACTGCGGATCAGGATGTTTAATCGAAATGATGGCTGTTAGTCCTTCGCGAACATCGTCACCTGTTAGGTTTGGATCCGTTTCACGGAACAAGCTATTTTTACGTGCATAGTCATTAATTACGCGAGTAAGAGCCGTCTTAAAGCCATATTCGTGACTTCCACCTTCATGGGTATTGATGTTATTTGCAAAAGAATAAATGTTACTTGCAAATCCATCGTTATATTGAACGGCAATTTCTACAGAAATCCCTTCACGTTCACCTTCCACAAAGATTGGTTCTTCGTGTAAAGCTTCTCGAGAACGATTCAAATGTTCTACGTAAGACTTAATACCACCCTCATAATGGTATTCGTTGCGTTTCGTTTCTTCAGGACGCTTGTCCTGTGCAACAATCATGATTCCACGGTTTAGGAATGCAAGCTCTCTAAGGCGGTGAGCAAGAATATCAAATTCATACTCTGTTGTTTCAGTAAAAATCTCGTTATCTGGGATGAAGTGAATCGTTGTTCCCGTCACATCACTTTCACCAATCACCTTAAGATCTTCATCAGGTACACCGCGCGTATAGCTCTGATAATAAACTTTTCCTTCACGCTCTACTGTAATTTCAAGCTTAGAGGATAAAGCATTTACTACAGATGCCCCCACACCGTGCAGTCCACCAGATACTTTATATCCGCCGCCGCCAAACTTACCGCCGGCATGCAGTACGGTCATAATAACTTCAACTGCAGGACGTCCCATTTTTTCTTGAATTCCGACCGGGATTCCTCGTCCGTTATCTTCAACCGTAATACTATTGTCCTTCTCAATACTTACAGTAATTTGCGAACAGTAACCTGCAAGGGCTTCATCAATACTGTTATCGACAATTTCCCATACAAGGTGATGCAGTCCACGGCTACTCGTTGAACCGATATACATACCTGGACGTTTTCGAACAGCCTCAAGTCCTTCAAGGACCTGAATCTGACTTTCATCATAACTTTCTTTATTCGACTGTTGCTCTAATGTCATATTGTTCACCTACATTTCTCTATCAAAGATAGACTCAATTCAGCTTGCTGATGATCAGACAACCTGGTTTTAAGATGATTCTCCATTTGATGTAACTTCCACACTATCTGAGATTGTGTATGCTCGTCTTTTTAGTGTGAGTGAAGATAAAGGAGACAAATAGACCGTATCAGTCGTGATAACGATCGATTTCGTTAAATCACCACCGATGTCTTCTACTAGCCTGTCTTTTTGATGGCGATGCAAAAATTCACTCGTGATCTCTGCTTCCTCCATAACTTGCCAATCAAAGATTCCTACAACATCTCTCGATTGGACGACAACGTCCTCTCCTAAGTGTATAAACAACACTTCACCTCATTTCACCTTTTCGATTAGTCCTTCTTGAACTTGAAAAGTCGTCGCTTTTTCAAGCGTTTCATGATGGATGCCTTCAACGCTCGTTGTGGTCACAAACGTTTGAACTTTTCCTTGAATCGTATTTAAAAGATGAGACTGTCTAAAGTCATCTAACTCTGACAGTACGTCATCGAGTAGAAGTAAAGGATATTCGCCTACTTCACTATGAATTAATTCAATTTCAGCGAGTTTCAGGGATAAAGCAGTTGTTCGCTGTTGTCCCTGGGATCCATACGTTTGAACGTCCTTTCCATTTACAAAAAACGACAAATCATCTCGGTGCGGTCCCGCGAGCGTGACGCCACGCTCAACTTCTCTCTCTTTAATTTTATCAAACTTTTCCTTATATCCATCTACTATTTTCGACAAATCCGTTGGTTCTGATACCTCAACCGTCGGATTATAATGGATTTCGAGTTTTTCTAGTCCTCTACTAATCCCATAATGAATTGGTTCAGCCCATTGTTGCAGGAGTTGAACGAATCGTACTCGTCGTAAATAGATATTCGCAGCTGCTTCTATTAATTGTTCGGTCAAAATATCAAGCATGACATAATCAGGCTTCTTTTGATATCGCATCGTCTTCAATAAGCTGTTTCGCTGCTGAAGAAGTTTAAGGTATCGTCCCAGATGATAAAGATAAACGGGTTGAACCTGGCCAATCTCAATATCAATAAACCTTCTGCGCACGCCAGGATTACCTTTAACCAGATTGAGATCCTCTGGTGCAAACATGACAACATTCATGGCACCAATATAGTTGCTAAGCTTCTGCTGTTCCAATTGATTTAGCTTGGCTTTTTTACCTTTTTGGGAAATAACCAGTTGGAGGGAGAGGGGACCATTTCGTTTTTCAATTCTACCTTCTATTTTAGCATATTCCTCGTCCCAATTGATTAATTCTTTATCTCTTGGTGTACGATGGGACCTTGCCATAGCAAGGACATAGATGGCTTCCATGATATTTGTTTTTCCTTGCGCATTCTCGCCGAGAAAAACATTTACGTTATTTTCGAACTGAAGTTCTTGTTTATGATAATTACGATAATTCGTTACTTTTAATGTGTTTAGATGCAACGGGAAACCCCCATTCAGCTAGATACAACAAACTCTCCTACCCCAGGAATCATAACGGTATCCTTGGTGTAGAGTTTTCTGCCACGTCGGTCTTCTAATTCTCCGTTTACATAGACCTCATACTCTGACAGGAACCACTTTGCCATTCCGCCTGTATTGATCACTCCTGCTTCTTGAAGAAGTTGTCCAAGAGTGATGAATTCTTTAATTAATTTAATTTCATTCACGTTCGTTCACCTCATTTTCCTCCTGCTCCATCTTACTATATAGAGTCTGAAGGATGACAATAGTTTATTATAACTCTTTTTTTATTATAACGCATGAATAATCGCATGGAAATTTCATAAATAGCTAAAAAAAATAAAGCCACTGGAAGGAAAACTTCTCAGTGGCCACAGTAAAAACTTGTTAGATTTTAATAAGTTCGGACAGGGAGGATTAACTGCATAATCGCAGCACCTTCGATTGGTTTAATTAAGAAAGGTCTCATAGCCCCCGTGAAGCTAATATTCACTTCGTTAGTGTCCATTGACCTTAAAGCATCCATCATGTATTTTGCACTAAATGAAATTTTAAGTTCCTCACCATCAAAAGAATGTGATTGTACTTGTTCAATAACTTTCCCAATTTCAGGGGAATTCGAAGAAATCTCTAGTGTTGATTCTTCAAGGCTAGCGAGTTTTACTACGTTATTTCTTCCTTCTCGTGCTAATACCGATGCACGATCGATTGCTTGTAACAATTCTTTTGCAGAAACTGTTACGTTTGTTTTACTTTCATTTGGGATCAATCGGCTTGTATCTGGATAGTTGCCATCAAGAAGTCTCGAGAAGAAAAGAATGTGATTTGATTTAAACAATATTTGATTTTCAGTAACTGTAATATCAACAAGTTCTTCGTTATCATCGATGATTTTAGAAAGCTCACTTAGACTTTTACCTGGAATTACTACATTTGAAAAAGAAAGGTCATTACCATTTGGTTCAACTTTAACTGTGCGGAGTGCAAGTCTATGACTATCTGTAGCAGTACAGTTAAGTTCGCCATCCTCTAGCTTCCAGTTTACACCTGTTAACACCGGTCTAGTTTCTGATGTAGAAACAGCAAATACTGTTTGCCTGATAATGTTTTTTAGTAAGTCTGCCTGGATCTGAAAACCTTCTTGTGCTTCCACTTCAGGTAAACGAGGATATTCTTCAGGATCCAAACCGTTTAAGTTGAATTCTGAAGAACCTGAACGGATTCTTGTTGTTAAACTATCGTGTACTTCTATCTCAACTTGATCACCTGGTAGCTTTTTAACGATATCAGAAAAGAATCGAGCTTGAAGTACGATGCTTCCCATCTGAGAGATTTCAACAATTTGTTTATCATTTTCTTCTGAGGGAATGAAACATTCGATTGAAATATCTGAGTCAGATCCTGTTAACGTTACGCCTTCATCACTTGCTACAATTTTAATCCCCGTAAGAATAGGTATCGTTGTTCTTGAAGACACTGCTTTCATTACATCAGATACGCTTGATACTAGATAATCTCTTTCGATCTTGAAACGCATAATTTACCTCCTAAATAAATGATCCAGATTATATAATTATTACTTAAAAAAAGTCGTAGTCTTACTAGTAGGGGCTGTGAATGTGTGGATAAGTGCTCACAAACCCATAACGAACAAGTTATCCACCTGTGGACAGTGTGTTAGTAACTGTTGATAATTGTACACACTCTATTAACTACTATCCACAAAAAGAGTCTTATCCGTTTTTTAGTTGTTCGACGATATCTTGTAGTTTCTTTTGAAAAGCTTGGTCAGAATCCACTAGTTTCGAGATCTTCTCATGTGCGTGAATGACTGTTGTATGATCTCTTCCACCAAATTCTTCTCCGATTTTTGGAAGCGAGAAATCGGTAAGCTCTCTCGAAAGGTACATGGCAATTTGACGAGGAAATGCAACAGATTTTGTTCTTTTCTTCGCCGCAAAGTCTTCGAGTTTTACTGAAAAATGATCTCCTATGACAGTTTGGATATCATGAATCGTAATCACCCTTGGTTTTGAAGAGGGGATAATGTTTTTTAACGCCTCAGCTGCAAGGTCTGCATTCATATCTTGATTAATTAATGAAGAATAGGCCACTACGCGTATGAGTGCACCTTCAAGTTCACGAATATTGGTGTCAATTTGATTGGCTATATAGAGCATCACTTCATTTGGGATATCAAGACCTTCTGCTTTTGCTTTCTTTCTAAGAATAGCAATCCTTGTTTCCAGGTCAGGAGGCGTAATATCAGTAATCAGTCCCCACTCAAATCGTGATCGAAGTCGATCTTCTAGTGTAGGAATTTCCTTAGGTGGTCGATCACTTGAAATAACGATTTGTTTACTTTCTTCATGAAGAGCATTGAATGTATGGAAAAACTCCTCTTGCGTTTGTTCTTTTCCTGCCAGGAATTGAATATCATCAATCAGTAGTACATCTACATTACGATACTTGTTTCGAAAATTAACGGTTTTATTATCTCGAATGGAATTAATAAATTCGTTTGTAAATTTTTCCGATGATAAATAAACCACCTTCGCATTTGGATTATGCTCGATAACATAATGACCAATAGCATGCATCAAATGGGTTTTTCCAAGCCCAACTCCTCCATATATAAATAGCGGATTATACGCTTTGGCTGGTGCTTCAGCTACGGCTAAAGAAGCAGCATGCGCAAATCGATTTCCAGATCCAATAACAAACGTATCAAAGGTATATTTTGAATTAAGCACACTTTGAGGGTGTTCTTCCTGAGCCGGATTTCCCTTAGGCTTTTTTTTCATAGCTTGTTCTAGATCCAAATCAGCATCTGACTGATTTTGGGGAATAATGAACTTAGCTTGTAATTCACTTCCGGTCAGCTCAAGCAACGTTTCCGTTATTAAACTTGAATATCGTGACTCAAGCCAGTCTCTAGCGAACTCGTTGGGGGCAGTAATAATAATTGTGTCGCCTTCCATACGGTTTGCAGAAGTAGACTTGAGCCAGGTTTCGAAGCTGGGCTTGCTTAACTTTTTTTCGATTTCGGATAGAGCCTGTTGCCAGAGATCCGTGATGTTATCCAACGAAGTCCCTCCTTTTGTTCAAAAATATCTAACTAGGGCAAACCGGTTTACTTCTATTAATGATACTTAGATCAATAGGTAAACTGCATTTTCACCCAAATAAAAACAGGCTGTAATCGCTGACGATAGTCGCCTAATGTGCCAACGTACAACCTTTGTACAATCATTTGAATATTCACGAATAATTATACTGTCCACAGTATCGAAGTGGATCATATAATATAGAAGAAAGTCGAATTATCGACTGTGTTCACACCGCTGTGGATACGATGAATAACACCTCTTAATAACTGTCCACATTTTTATCCACAGACTGTGGATTGTTTTTGTGGTCGTTAATCTTATTCACGAGTTAAAACACAAATATCATAACAAAAGAATAGCTTGTTTGCAATGTTTTTCAAGTGGTTATCCACAGAGGACATATCTTGTGGATTTAAACTGTCCACAGCACTAGATTTTGTGTAGAAGCTGTCGATAAGTGATGTGAATAAGTGAAAACTGTCGAATATAGTTATCCACACAACTATTTGTAGAGCTTTCGTCAATGATTTTAGGACAAGTTTAAGAGGCTGATCTACCTGGAGATTTGATATTGAGATTTGAAAGAGATAGGTTGAAATTTTAATTAAACTTGACAATTACCCTCCTCTTTTCTTATAATTACTTGGACTGTCTTTATACAGTTTATCCTCAGGGAGGTGTAATAGAATGAAAAGAACGTTTCAACCAAACACACGTAAACGTAAAAAAGTTCACGGTTTTCGTGCACGTATGAGCTCAGCTAACGGACGCAAAGTTCTTGCTCGTCGTCGCCGTAAAGGTAGAAAAGTATTGTCTGCATAGACCACTGATCATCAGTGGTCTTTTTTTAAGATAAGGTTTATAATATGCTTATCCAAGTAACACTGGGAGTGTGCGGATTGAACAGCAACTACCGGATTAAAAAGAATTCTGAGTTCCAGAACGTTTTCAAGAATGGAAACTCAACTGCAAACAGACAATTTGTTGTGTACGTATTAAAGCGAAATGATCAACCTCAATTTCGACTCGGTCTTTCAGTAAGTAAGCGGATCGGCAATGCAGTTACAAGAAATCGTGTGAAGAGACTCGTAAAAGAATCCTTCCATCAATTGTCCGATCAAATTAAATATCCTTATGACTTTGTCGTTATTGCTCGAAAACCTACTTCAGAGATGAGTTTCGAAGAAGTAAAGAGTAGCTTAATTCATGTGCTGAACCGAGCTCGTGTATTAAGAGGAGTGAAACAGACTGGTAAAGGAAGGGATGCTAAATGAAAAAGCTGGCTATGATGCTAATTCGCGTCTACCAGAAATTCATTTCTCCATTAACTCCTCCTTCCTGTCGTTTCTACCCTTCTTGTTCTCATTACAGTTTCGAATCCTTTCAGAAGCATGGATTTATAAAAGGATCCTGGTTGACGGTGAAAAGAATTTCGAAATGCCATCCATTTCATCCTGGCGGCTTTGACCCCGTTCCAGATAAGAAGAAATAACGGTATGCTTTAACTACATAAATTTTGTCGAGATATGATTGCAAGGAGGATGAAGCGTGAGGAAAAAACTAACCCTCGCATTTCTATTAATTGGTCTCGTTGCGGTCCTTTCAGGCTGTAACATTAACGAGCCAGTTAACGCAGAAAGCACAGGATTTTGGACGGAATATATCGTTTATCCACTATCCATGACCTTAACGTTTTTCGCCGATTTAACAGGTGAAGGAAATTACGGTCTCTCAATTATTATTGTAACGATCTTAATTCGACTTCTCTTGCTTCCATTAATGATCAAACAAACGAGAAGTTCAAAAGCGATGCAGGAACTGCAGCCAGAAATGCAGAAGCTAAAAGAGAAATATAGCAGTAAAGACCAGAAAACGCAGCAGCAGCTTCAGCAAGAAACGATGCAGCTATTTCAACAGAACGGGGTTAACCCGCTTGCCGGTTGTTTACCAATCTTAGTACAAATGCCGATTCTGTTAGGTTTTTACCACGCGATTATGCGTACACAAGCAATTGAAACGCATACTTTCCTCTGGTTTAGCCTTGGAGAGCCAGATATCATCCTGGCACTCACTGCAGGTATAACAACATTCATTCAACAAAAAATCATGATGGGTAGCGGCGGAACGGTGCAGCCTCAAATGAAAATGCTCCTATACGTTATGCCGATTATGATTATTGTTTTTGCAATTAACTTCCCTGCAGCGCTTGCATTGTACTGGGTTGTAGGTAATATCTTTATGATTGCGCAAACTTACTTTATTACGAAGCCTACCATCAAAACCGCTGATACGAATACGGGGGGAGCGAAGAAGTGAGAAGCGTTACGGTAACGGGGAAAACGATTGAAAAAGCCATCGAAGATGCGCTTAATCAAATCGGGACTGTTCAAGAGAATGTTGATGTTGAAGTGTTAGACGAGCCTAAAAAAGGATTTTTAGGCTTTGGAGGAAAGCCCGCCCGAATTAAAGTTAGCGAGAAACCTGATATCATGGAGCAAACAAGGGCTTTTTTAGAAAAAGTCATCCGCAACATGGGAGTTGAAGCCAGTATAAAAGGTAGAAGAGAAGATCGCGATCTTTTCTTTACGCTATCTGGTGAAAAAATTGCGATTGTGATAGGGAAACGTGGCCAAACTCTTAATTCTCTACAATATTTAACAAATCTTGCCGCAAATCGATTTTCTGACCGATTTGTCCGGGTGGTTCTCGATGCTGAGAACTATCGTGAAAGACGTGAAGATACGCTAAAGAAACTGGCGGATCGTCTTGCAGACAAAGCGATGGTTACGAAAAAGGACATCCAGCTAGAACCGATGCCGTCGCTTGAACGAAAAGTGATTCATCTTTATCTTAAAGATAAAAAAGGGATTACAACTCACTCAGATGGAAAAGATCCGCACCGCCGTGTGGTCATTGTTCCACGTAATAAGTAACATGAAACCTTCGGGCAAGTAGCCCGAAGGTTTTTTTGAGGAACAAGGGTTATGTAGCCAATTGACTGTTTTTCGTACTTCTGTCTGATGTAGTTAGGATAAGCATCGTTATTTCTTTTTTTATAAAAATGGGTTACACTAAAAGGTATTGTGGATTAGTCTGTCGCTTTTGAGCTGATAGTTATCCACTGTGGATAATTGGTTAAACTAATAGTACTTATTAATAGAAATAGACGTTAAATAAAAAGACAAAGTGTGGATAGAGAGGTGAATGTAAGTGGAATATGAAACAATTGCTGCGATATCGACTCCAATGGGTGAAGGAGCAATTGCGATTGTCCGACTTAGCGGAGAAGAGGCCATAAGAATAGCTGATCGGTTATACAAAGGAAAGCAGCGGCTTGAGTCTGTTGATACACATACGATTCACTATGGGCATTTGATTGATCCAGATACGAAACAAGTTGCCGAAGAAGTAATGGTTTCAGTCATGCGAGGACCTCGTACATTTACGAAAGAAGATATTGTTGAAATCAACTGTCACGGAGGGCTCGTTTCTGTGAATCGTGTCCTTGAATTGGTATTACGAAGTGGAGCTCGTCTTGCAGAACCAGGTGAATTTACTAAGAGAGCTTTTTTAAACGGTCGGATCGATTTATCGCAAGCAGAAGCTGTGATTGATTTGATAAGAGCGAAAACTGACCGTGCGATGAACGTTGCTTTGAATCAGATGGAAGGACGTTTGTCGACATTAATTGCCTCTTTGAGACAGCAATTGCTCGAGACGGTTGCACATGTTGAGGTAAACATCGACTACCCTGAATATGATGCAGAAGAAATGACGAAGGATCTTCTCTCGACTCAATTAAAAGAAGTAGAAAAGGAGATTGCAGGGATTCTCGTAACTGCAAGGCAGGGGAAGATTTTGCGTGAAGGTCTCTCAACCGTTATTATTGGACGACCGAATGTTGGAAAGTCTTCTTTGTTAAATAGTCTCGTTCATGAAAATAAAGCGATTGTAACAGATGTTCCCGGAACGACGCGGGACGTTATTGAAGAATATGTTAATGTAAGAGGCGTTCCGTTACGACTCGTCGATACAGCGGGGATTCGAGAAACAGAAGATCTTGTTGAACGAATTGGTGTTGAACGTTCAAGGGAGCGTTTGAAACAAGCTGATCTTATTCTACTTGTACTAAATTATAATGATGAGCTAACCCATGAAGATGAGAAGCTATTCGAAGCTGTTAAAGGTATGGATGTCATCGTTATTATTAATAAAACAGATCTTGATAAGAAACTTGATTTAGACAAAGTGAAAGAGTTAGCAGAAGAACATCCAATGATTACAACTTCTCTTAAACATGAACAGGGCGTGGATGAACTAGAGCAGTCCATTTCAGAACTGTTTTTTGCAGGTGAAGTTGAGTCGCAGGATTTAACATATGTATCAAATTCTCGTCACATCGCTTTACTGGAGCAGTCCCGAAGAACGCTTGAAGACGCGTTAGAAGCAGTTGAGGCAGGAATGCCGGTTGATATGGTGCAGATTGATATTACGCGTACCTGGGAGATTCTTGGAGAAATTATTGGTGATACCGTTTCTGATAGTTTGATCGATCAGTTATTTTCACAGTTTTGTCTTGGGAAATAAGAAGATTAAAGGAGGAATACGGCAATGGGTTACAAAGCCGATTCTTATGATGTTATTGTCGTTGGCGCAGGCCATGCAGGTGTGGAAGCAGGACTTGCTTCAGCTAGAATGGGTGCCAAAACACTCATGCTTACACTTAACTTAGATTCTGTCGCTTTCATGCCATGTAATCCGAGTGTAGGAGGCCCTGCAAAAGGAATTGTTGTAAGGGAAATCGATGCACTTGGTGGAGAAATGGGCCGTAATATTGATAAAACGCATATACAAATGCGTATGTTAAACACGGGTAAAGGACCTGCTGTACGCGCACTGCGTGCTCAGGCTGATAAAGTGCTCTATCAAAGTGAAATGAAAAGAACAATTGAAGAGCAAGATAATCTCACTCTTCTGCAAGGAATGGTTGAGAAACTGATCGTGGAAGATGGGATTTGTAAAGGCGTTATTACGAAAACTGGTGCAGAGTATGAAGCGAAATCTGTTGTGTTAACAACAGGTACGTTCATGCGTGGTCGCGTCATTATTGGTGATCTTTCTTATGAAAGTGGGCCAAATAACATGCAGCCATCCGTTAACTTGTCTCACCATTTAGAAGAGTTAGGCTTTGAAATGGTTCGGTTTAAGACAGGAACTCCGCCGCGTGTTAATAATAAATCAATTGATTATAGTAAAACTGAAATTCAGCCTGGAGATGAAAAACCTCGTGCTTTTTCATATGAAACGACTGAATTTATTACAGACCAGCTACCGTGTTGGTTAACGTATACAGGAGAAGAGACGCATAAGCTGATTAACGATAACCTTCATCGTTCTCCAATGTACTCAGGTATGATTGAAGGAACAGGACCACGCTACTGTCCATCGATTGAAGATAAAATTGTTCGCTTTAATGATAAACCGCGACACCAGATCTTCCTTGAACCAGAAGGACGCAACACTAAGGAAGTTTATGTGCAGGGTCTATCCACAAGTCTCCCAGAAGACTTGCAGCAGAAAATTCTTAAAACCGTACCTGGACTCGAGAATGTTGAAATGATGCGTGCAGGCTATGCTATTGAATATGATGTAGTTGTTCCAACGCAATTATGGCCTTCACTTGAAACGAAGACAGTTAAAAATCTCTTTACTGCAGGACAGTTAAACGGAACTTCAGGTTACGAAGAGGCTGCAGGACAAGGGATTATGTCTGGTATTAATGCTGCAAGGAATGCACAGGAGCGTGAAGCGGTGATTTTGGATCGCTCACAAGGATACATTGGGGTTATGATCGATGATCTTGTGACAAAAGGAACGAACGAGCCGTACCGTCTGTTAACTTCACGTGCAGAATACCGTCTTCTTCTTCGTCATGATAATGCTGATTTAAGATTAACAGAGCTAGGTTATGAGATCGGCATGATCCCACAAGAACGTTATGATCGTTTCATAGCTAAGAAAGAAATGATTGAGCAAGAAATGAAGCGTCTCGAGAAAGTTGTCATTAAGCCGAGTGAACATGTGAATGCAGTGCTTCCAGAGAAAAGTACAGAATTAAAAGAAGCCATGCATGCCGCTAATCTATTGAAGCGACCAGAAATAACGTATCAAGAGATTCATCAACTTGCTCCAGCTGATTATGATATTCCCGAGGATGTTGCAGAACAAGTTGAAATCCAAGTGAAATACAGCGGCTATATTAATAAAAGTCTGCAACAGGTTGAGCGCATGAAGAAGATGGATGAGAAAAAAATTCCTGATGGTATTGATTATTATGCGATTGGTGGCCTTGCGACGGAAGCGAAGCAGAAACTTGACGAAGTTCGTCCTCTATCAATTGGTCAAGCTTCCCGCGTTTCAGGAGTTAATCCAGCTGATGTATCGATCTTACTTGTGTATATCGAACAAGGTAAAATCGCTAAAATTGCAAAATAACGTACAAGTGGAGGGGCTATGAACGAGCAACAGTTTCAGGAGTTGTTAGAGGAGAAAGGGATTAATCTTTCTTCTAAGCAGCTTCAACAATTTCAAACCTACTATGAGATTCTTGTTGAATGGAATGAGAAAATGAATCTGACGGCTATTACTGATAAGGAAGAAGTGTACGAAAAGCACTTCTTTGATTCCATCATGGCCGCATTCTCATTTGACTTTTCTTCTGACTACCATATTTGTGATGTGGGAGCAGGAGCTGGATTTCCAAGTTTGCCTATTAAAATTTGTTTTCCTCATTTAAACATCACGATTGTCGATTCACTTAACAAACGAATTGGTTTCCTGGAGCATCTTTCTTCTAAACTTCAATTGGAAAATGTCTCTTTTCATCATGATCGTGCAGAATTATTTGGTAAAAACAAAGATCATCGGGAAAAGTATGATGTTGTTACGGCAAGAGCTGTTGCGCGACTGTCTGTTCTTGGTGAATTATGTCTACCTCTGGTTAAAACTAACGGTTACTTTGTGGCGTTGAAAGGTCCAAATGTAGAGGATGAGCTGGATACAGGAAAGCAAGCAATTAAGCTTCTTGGTGGGGAAGTCGTTAAGCGAGATACGCTAACACTACCAGCTGAAAAAAGTGAGCGAAATATCGTAACGATTAAAAAAATCAAAACGACTCCTAAAAAATATCCAAGAAAGCCAGGCACGCCAAATAAAAATCCTTTATAATGAAGATAGACTGCATATGAACGGTTAAGTGTTTCACATGGAACGCTGCTCCTATGGAAGGAATTTGTTTTTAGGCAGCGAATCAGTTAAGGAGTCGATTAAAGGTGGTGTTAGGCGATGAAGCATACGTTTTCACGTCTTTTCGGTTTGAACGATGAAAAAAGCGAGACGATGGAAGTAGAACAAGAGGAAGTGAAGCAACTTCTTGTTGAGGATATTATTCCGAACCGCTTCCAGCCTCGAACAATTTTTATAGATGAGAGAATTACTGAATTATCTCAAACGATAAAGACTCATGGAGTTATTCAGCCGATCGTGGTTAGAGAACGTGAAGGCAAGTATGAAATTATTGCCGGGGAAAGACGCTGGAGAGCAGTCAAGAAGCTTGGTTGGGAACGAATTCCTGCTATTGTTAAGGAATTTAATGATTCTCAAACAGCCTCAATCGCTCTTATTGAAAATTTGCAGCGTGAGGAATTAACTGCTGTCGAAGAAGCGATGGCTTACGCTCAATTAATCGAGCTACATGATTTAACACAGGAGAGTCTTGCTCAGCGGCTTGGCAAAGGGCAATCTACCATAGCGAATAAACTAAGGTTATTGAAATTGCCTGAACCTGTTCAACAAGCTCTTTTACAGAAGAAAATTACGGAGAGGCACGCTCGAGCATTAATTCCACTTAAGAATCCTGAGAATCAGGTGAAAGTTCTGAGTGAAGTTCTAGAACGACAGTGGAATGTAAAGCAGACGGAAGAACGCGTGGCTCGTATGTTAGAAGGCACGATTCAAAAACCGAAGCCGAGGAAAAAATCGGTTAGTAAGGATATGAGATTGGCAGTAAATACCATCCGCCAATCGCTTGATATGGTTACAGAGACTGGTTTAATGATTGACACAGATGAAGAAGACCACGACGAATACTATCAATTTACCATTCGAATACCAAAAAAGAAGTAAACTCATCCAGGCGGATGAGTTTTTTTCTTATCAAAAATCCCTGCCCATGTGAAGGTGGGAACTTGTTAGAAAATGAAAAAGAGATCCGGAAAATTGGAAACATGATAAACTAAAGACAGTAAAGTTGGGAATGGGAGTGGGGTGGCGTCTTGGCGAATATTGTAGCGATTACGAATCAAAAAGGTGGAGTTGGAAAGACGACGACTTCAGTTAACATGAGCGCATGTCTTGCTTATCTTGGAAAGAAAGTTCTACTTGTGGATATTGATCCTCAAGGCAACGCAACCAGCGGTGTAGGAATTGAAAAAGGAGACATTGAAACTTGTGTATATAATGTTCTTGTCGATGATGTGGAAGCGGAAGAGGTTATCCAGCAGACAATCGTCGAGAACTTGGATGTGATTCCTTCGACAATTCAGCTTGCAGGTGCAGAAATCGAACTAGTTCCAACCATTTCCCGGGAAGTAAGATTAAAGAGGGCTCTCAATAAAGTTGAAAAAAAGTATGATTATATTATAATAGATTGTCCTCCATCATTAGGATTATTAACAATAAACGCTCTAACCGCTGCGAATGCAGTGCTTATCCCTGTGCAGTGTGAGTACTATGCATTAGAAGGATTAAGTCAGTTATTGAACACAGTGCGACTTGTTCAAAAGCATTTAAATACAGAATTAGAAATTGAAGGAGTGCTCTTAACAATGCTCGATGCCAGAACAAATCTTGGTATTCAAGTCATTGAAGAGGTGAAGAAATATTTTCAAGAAAAAGTGTATCGAGTAATTATTCCAAGGAATGTACGTTTGAGTGAAGCGCCAAGTCATGGTAAGCCAGTCATTGTATATGATCCAAAATCTCGAGGAGCTGAAACTTATTTAGAACTTGCGAAGGAAGTGTTAGACAATGGCTAATCGTGGTTTGGGAAAGGGAATCAATGCTTTATTTCCTTCTCAAAAAGAGGACGAGGTTGTGAAAGAAATACCGCTCAATGAACTGCGTCCTAACCCCTATCAACCAAGAAAGAAGTTTAGTGATGAGGCAATTGAAGAATTGCGCGCTTCGATTGAATCTTTCGGTGTTCTTCAACCATTAATCGTTCGACAAAGTATTAAGGGTTATGAAATTGTTGTAGGGGAACGAAGATATCGCGCTTCAAAAGAAGCAGGTCTTACAACAATTCCTGCTGTTGTGAAAAAGTTAACGGATCGAAAAATGATGGAAATCGCATTAATTGAAAATCTACAGCGAGAAAATTTAAATCCAATTGAAGAAGCTCTTGCTTATCAGAAATTGATGAAAGAAACAGACGTTACCCAAGAAGAGTTGTCAAAGCGCCTAGGAAAAAGCAGGCCGCATTTGGCTAACTTTTTACGTTTACTGCAATTACCACCTGAGGTGCAGGAGTATATTTCTGATGGAAAACTTTCAATGGGACACGGAAGAGCGATACTTGGATTAAAGAAAAAAGAAGCTCGAAAAACGTTAGCTGATCGAGCATTGGAAGAAAAATTAAACGTTCGGCAGCTTGAAAAGTTAATTACGCAATTGAATCAGAGCGTTTCACGTGAAACAAAGAAAGGTGAGAAGTCTGACCCGTTTTTGAAGGAAAAAGAAAGTTCCCTTCGTGAGAAGTTCGGAACATCTGTTTCAATTAAACGGTCAAAGAAAAAAGGTAAAATAGAAATTGAATTCTTTTCAGAGGAAGATCTTAATCGTATTTTAGAAGTTTTAGAAGAAGGTACCGAATAAGAGCATGAGCTTAGTTCATGCTCTTATTCTAACGAAAATGATGGGGTGGTAACGTGATTTATTTCGATCAAGCGGCTACATCTTTTCCTAAACCGCCGGAAGTTGTCCAAGCTATGACAGAGGTGATGACAGAGTATGCAGCAAATCCAGGCCGTGGTGGACACGCCTTATCTAGACGTGCTAATGATACGGTTATTCGTGCACGTGAACAACTGGCGGATTTTTTTGGTTTTAACCATTCGGAACGCGTTTGTTTTACAGCTAATGCAACTGCGGCTCTAAATCAGGCGATTAAAGGTTTTCATTTTCATGAAGGAGACCATGTTCTAACGACCTCATTTGAGCATAACTCTGTTCGCCGTCCTCTTGAATATATGAAAAAAACTGTGGGAATTGAAGTCGATTACGTTAACATAGGGGAATCCAATGAATTTGATAGCGATGCATTTCGCCAGGCGATTCAACCAAATACAAAAATGATTATCGTTTCACACGGATCGAATTTAACCGGTAACATTGTTCCAATCGATGTTGTAGGTGAGATTGCAAGAGAAAAAGAAATCACCTTTTTAGTTGATGCCTCTCAAACCGCTGGTATCGTTCCTATCCATATGAGTGATATGAGTATTGATCTATTAGCGTTTCCTGGTCATAAAGGCTTGTTAGGCCCTCAAGGGACTGGTGTGCTCATGGTTAGTGAAGGAGTCGAACTAAATCCTCTTTATCATGGGGGAACAGGTGGTAGCTCAGAATTAATTGATCAACCAAATCAACTGCCGGAGCGTCTTGAGAGCGGTACACTAAATACGCCTGGAATTGCAGGGTTACTAGCTGGATTAAACGCGGTAAAAAAGATGGGTCTTCCTGAAATAAGAAAGCATGAACAAAAGCTAACGGAGATTCTCGTTAATGGGTTGAATCAAATCGATCACGTTCACGTTTACGGACCAGAACAACGACTTGCTGTTATTCCATTTACAATTGAAGGAATAGATGCTCAGGAGATTGCAATTATCCTAGATCAGCATTATGAAATAGCGGTCAGAGCTGGGTTACATTGTACTCCGCTCGGTCATGAGACGATTGGTACGAGCAGAACGGGAACTGTTCGTTTAAGTGTAGGGCCTTATAATACAGAAGATGAGGTTTATAAAGTAATTGAAGCAGTAGAAGAAATAGTTGAGGGGTACTTCGGCTGAGGAGATGTAGGGAATGGTGTTTTTAGGTACGGTTGTAAATGGATTAGCCATTATGGTTGGTGCTTTAATCGGAACAGTTAGCAGTCGAATTCCAGACAGAATGAAAACGACCATCATGCAAGGGCTTGCCCTCGTTATTACGGTAATTGGCCTTCAAATGGCTATGAAAAGCGAGCAATTCCTCATTGTGATTGGCAGTCTTGTTATTGGTGGGATGCTAGGAGAGTTCTGGGATCTTGAAGGGAAACTTGCAACATTGGGTAAGTGGATTGAAAAGAAAACAGGCGCTACTTCTGAGGGTAGCGTTGCCCAGGCTTTTGTCACAGCTACTCTCGTTTATGTAGTTGGCGCGATGGCGATTCTTGGGGCCCTTGATAGCGGACTGCGAAATGATCATTCGATTTTATTTACGAAGTCACTAATTGATGGTTTTACCGCAATTATGTTTACCGCCACGCTTGGTTATGGGGTGTTATTTTCAGCAATTCCGGTTATGATTTACCAAGGATTAATCGCTTTGTTTGCTTCTCAAATTAATCAAGTCGTCCCTCAGTTCCTCCTTGATGCTTTTATTGCAGAAGTGACATCAGCTGGAGGCATAATGATAATGGCGATTGGCTTAAACTTGCTTGGTATCATAAAAATTCGTGTGGCTAATTTTCTTCCTGCTTTATTAGTTGCTGCGGTTCTTGTAACGTCCTTGTATCTTTTCCCGCTTTTCTTTAATTAAGTAGATTAAAAAAGCTCATGTTTTGGCTTTGTAGCCGAAGCATGAGCTTTTTGCTATGGAAGTTGGATCAGGTCATCTCCCCAATTTGGTTTATGTTTTTCAATTGGAAACTCTCTTCCATATGCTTCAATCGATTCGTGAAGACTGATGGCCATCACATCAGCCATTTTCATCACAAGATTTAGCCTCGTATTTTGCAAGACAAAGTATTCCATAAACCCACTTACATTCACAATACCAGTTAAGTGAATATCGCCTACTTCCGGAAGCTCTTTTTTCACACCTGCTCCTGGCTTAACTGGTCCTTCTCCAGCAGTAATAATACCGACTGAATGAAGTCGTCCAAGACAAGCATCAATTCCAATAATAAATGGACGAGGGTGCCGCTCTGCGATTGATTCCATAACCTCATTTAAATTGACAGCATGCACAGGTGATTCAAGTGTTCCGTATATTGTAGCTTTAGGTTTTAATTGTTGCAGTTTGGTGCCAACAAGCGGACCGAGTGCATCTCCTGTTGAGCGGTCAGTGCCAATACAAACAATTACGATTGAATCCGTTCTTCGTGCTGGTAAAAGTAAGGCAAGCCTCTCACTAAGCGTTTTACTAGCAAGAGTATCCTCATGATGGATTCGATACGCAGCAGGCTTTTTTTGAAAAAACTTGTCTCGAAGATTCATAGGATTCTCTCCTTTGTAATAGTAGTAACAGTATACGGAAATCTGACGTGATCTATACATATAAGATGATTTTTACAATGTATTTCACTGCGATCGTATAACGAGAAGTCCAAGGAGGGAATGCCATGTTAAGCGGTGGATTGAAATGGTTGTTTCTTATATTAGGTACGATGATTGGCGCTGGTTACGCTTCTGGCCGTGAACTGTGGCAGTTTTTTGGTCATGAAAGTGTACTTGCCATTTTGTTGTTTACGGTAATGTTTTCAATTTGTTGTTATGTGGTTATGAAAATTAGTTATGAAACGAAATCAACGCACTATATTCCTATTTTAGAGCGACTTGTTGGGAAAAAGTTGACGGGTATATATGATTTGTTAATTATCCTGTATTTGTTTACGACGACGATTGTGATGTTGGCAGGTGGCGGGGCAACGATGGAAGTTGTTCATCTTCCTTATGCGTTAGGTATTGGTATTCTCGCAGTGCTCGTTGTTATTTTATTCTTTTGGGATATTAATGGCATGTTATCAATGAATGCTATTATTCTTCCTCTTCTTATTATTCTACTACTTTCTGTTCTTACATTGTTTATTAATGCTAATCCATCAACGATGTTGTTTAATTGGACAAAACAGTCAAATTGGCCCGCCGCATTCACCTTTACTGCACTTAATATTTTACCGCTCGTTGCTGTTCTTTCGGCTGTTGGCCATCAAATTAAGCATCGGGGAGAGATTTGGATTGCGAGCGTTGGAAGCGGGGTTATTTTGGGTGGTGTTTCATTTCTATACAATCAATCGTTGATCCAAGTTGCTCATGACTTACTTGTATATGAAATCCCACTGTTTGCGATTTTGAAAAGTTACCCATACTATATGATCTTGATTATGTCTGTCTTACTATGGTTAGCCATTTACACGACTGCTGTTAGCGGTGTGTTTGGTCTTACGTCACGTTTTCGCGGTGTATTAGGACTTCCTTTATGGTTCGTTGCCTTTCTCATTGTTTTGACGATGATTCCTTTTACTTCGTTTGGTTTTTCCACACTAGTTGCTTTTTTATACCCTCTCTATGGTGTGCTCAATCTCTATATTTTGGCATCTATCTTGATTTTCCCAGTTCTAAAACGGTATGATTTGTTATCATAGTACAAAAAACTGGGAGGGATGATGCTTGGATTGGTTCGAGCCAATGTGGAATTCTGCTTACGATTATTTATCCAATCGTGATCTTTGGGGGAATGTTGTCAAAAGAGGGTTTACGATTCTTGCAATTATCATTGGAACGTGGATTTTTCTTCGTATCGCAAAATCGGCCCTTGCGCAAATTTTCGCGATCCGATTGAAAAGCCCGCTTCGTTTATCAGAACGGAGAGAAGCGACGCTTATACGCTTAATTGAAAATATTTTAACCTACGTCACCTATTTTATTGCGCTTGTCATGATCTTGAGCGAGTTTGAGATCGATGTTCGAACGCTTATCGCCGGAGCTGGTGTCGTTGGTTTGGCAGTTGGTTTCGGTGCTCAGAACCTCGTTCGCGACGTCATTACAGGCTTTTTTATTATTTTTGAGAAACAGTTTTCCGTCGGAGATTATGTACGAATTTCTGGAGTGGAAGGTTTTGTCGAAGAAATAGGATTACGTGTTACAAAAATTAAAAGTTGGACAGGAGAGCTTCATATTCTGCCGAATGGTAACATAAATCAAGTGACGAATTACTCCATTCATAATAGTATTGCTGTAGTGGATGTGAACATTGCGTATGAAGAACATATACTAGAAGCTGAAAAAGTGATCATTCACTTATTGGACGAGCTATATGAACAGTTCGATGCTATGATTGTAAAACCAGAATATCTTGGCGTGCAGAATTTAGGACCTTCAGAAGTGGTTCTCAGAATCATCTCGGAAGTGCAGCCAATGGAGCACTGGGTCATTGGTCGAGAAATTAGAAAAGCGGTTAAGCAACGTTTTGATGAAATAGGGATTGAAATTGCTCTTCCGCGTGTTGTGATGTATCAACGTGATGAACAGGGTGAAGTGAAGGAAAAAGCATAAAGGGGGAATCCTTATGTCCGGTAAAGAATTTGGCTTAAATGACGTTGTTGAAATGAAGAAAGCTCATCCGTGTGGGGAGAACCGATGGAAAGTGATTCGAATGGGAGCGGATATTCGAATTAAATGTCTTGGTTGTGACCACAGTGTAATGCTTCCACGAAAAGAGTTTTCTAAAAAGCTGAAGAAAGTCCTCGAGCATGCAGAATCTTGACCGTCCATTTTGGGCGGTCATTTTACTTACACAGAAATGGAGGACGCTTGTTTTTTTACGTTCTCATCTCTATAATTAGTAAGGTATGTCGTTTGTGTACCAAATTGAAAAAAATAGTCTAGAAATGGCTTGTTTAGCCGTCTTTTTATAAAAATCGCCTGTTTAGGCAGATACTTTAAAGGAGTGACCGAGATGGCATTAACCACCGGTATAGTAGGGCTTCCAAATGTTGGGAAGTCAACGTTATTTAATGCAATTACACAGGCTGGAGCAGAGTCAGCGAACTATCCGTTCTGTACAATCGATCCGAACGTTGGGATTGTAGAGGTTCCTGATGAGCGCCTTCAAAAGCTTACTGAACTAGTAAAGCCAAAGAAAACCATTCCAACAGCATTTGAATTTACCGATATTGCTGGAATTGTAAAAGGGGCAAGTAAAGGAGAAGGACTAGGAAACAAGTTTCTTTCTCATATTCGCCAAGTAGACGCAATCTCTCAAGTTGTTCGTTGTTTTGATGATGAGAACATTACACACGTGTCCGGTAAAGTAGATCCAATTTCAGATATTGAAACGATTAACCTTGAGCTTATTCTTGCCGATCTTGAATCAGTTGATAAGCGGATTGCGCGCGTTCAAAAAATGGCGAAACAAAAAGACAAAGAAGCACTGGCTGAGTTTAACGTTCTTACAAAGTTGAAAGAAGCGTTTGAAGAAGAGCAGCCTGCTCGAAGTGTAGAACTAACAGAAGAAGAAGAGAAAATCGTATATGGGTATCACCTACTAACGAAAAAGCCTGTTCTTTACGTAGCAAACGTTGATGAAGATGATCTACTAGATCCTTCAGATAACGAATATGTTGCTAAAGTTCGTGAATATGCTTCAAAAGAAGGCGCTGAAGTCATTGTTGTTTGTGCGAAAATCGAGTCTGAACTTGCTGAGCTTGATGGGGAAGAGAAAGATGCTTTCCTTGAAGATATTGGTATTTCAGAGCCTGGTTTGAACAAATTAATTCGCGCTTCTTATGACCTTCTTGGATTAGCAACGTATTTCACTGCAGGTGAGCAAGAAGTTCGTGCGTGGACATTCCGTCTTGGTATGAAAGCTCCTCAGGCAGCTGGTATTATCCATACCGACTTTGAACGTGGCTTTATTCGCGCTGAAATTGTCGCTTATGATGACCTGGTTGAAGCTGGGACAATGGCGATCGCGAAAGAAAAAGGAAAAGTTCGTCTTGAAGGAAAAGAGTACATTGTAAAAGACGGAGACGTAATCCATTTCCGTTTTAACGTATAAGATTTAAATCGAACTTGCTAATAAAGAATTAATTTGGTATAATCTAAAGCTGTGAGTAATTATCTTTGTATACTTACTCCTTGCTCTTAATTCCAGTTAAGAGCCGTTAGACCAAAAGGAGGTGAACGGAATGCGTAACTACGAAATTATGTACATTATCCGTCCAAACATTGAAGAGGATGCACAGAAAGCTCTTGTCGAGCGTTTCAACGGAATCCTTACTGACAATGGTGCGGAAATTAATGAAACTAAAGAAATGGGTAAGAAGCGTCTTGCTTATGAAATCGAGAATTTCAACAGCGGGATCTACATGCTTCTTAACATTAACAGTAACACTGAAGCGATTGATGAATTCAGCCGTTTGATGAAAATCAACGACGATGTTCTTCGTTTCATGACGATCAACCTAGAAGAAGCTAAAAAGTAATTGTTTTATAAATAGGAGGGGTTCTGATGCTGAATCGCGTCGTATTAGTTGGACGTTTAACAAAAGACCCTGAATTGCGTTATACCCCTAGTGGCGTAGCGGTTGCGAACTTCACACTTGCTGTGAATCGCCCGTTTACGAATCAGCAGGGAGACCGCGAAGCTGATTTTATCAACATTGTTGTATGGCGCAGACAGGCAGAAAATGCAGCCAATTTCTTGAAAAAAGGCAGCCTTGCTGGTGTAGATGGACGAGTTCAGACTCGCTCTTATGATAATAGCCAGGGACAGCGTGTGTTTGTGACAGAAGTGATGGCTGAAAGCGTCCAATTTCTCGAGCCTAAAGGTTCTAACCAAGGCGGTAGCGGAAGCGGCAACTACGGTGGCGGCAACCAAAACAGAGAAACCGGCGGTTACGGGAATCAGAACCAAAATCGTGATAACAACCGTGATCACTCCAATTTTGGAGATGACCCGTTTGCGAGCGATGGCAAGCCGATCGACATTTCAGATGATGACTTGCCGTTCTAATACTCTCTGTTTCGAGCGGTGAAAACAGAGAACGAATTTTAAATGCAAAGGAGGTAACTACCCATGGCAAGACCAGGTGGACGCAGAGGTCGTCGTAAAAAGGTTTGTTTCTTCACAGTAAACAAAATCACTTACATCG
This sequence comes from Bacillus sp. Cs-700, assembly GCF_011082085.1. NCBI lineage: Bacteria > Bacillati > Bacillota > Bacilli > Caryophanales > Bacillaceae > Bacillus > Bacillus sp. Cs-700. The sequence continues at coordinate 2,654,437 of NZ_CP041063.1, read as the reverse complement.
ACTATAAAGATGTAGATCTTCTTAAACGCTTCGTATCTGAGCGTGGAAAAATTCTTCCACGTCGTGTAACAGGTACTAGCGCTAAATACCAACGTCAATTGACTCGCGCAGTTAAACGTGCTCGTCAAATGGCTTTACTACCATACGTACTTGGTGAGTAAGGATGAAAAGCAGTAGGATGATGTCCTACTGCTTTTTTCTATACAACGTTATTCTAAGATGATAACGCGATTTTGGAATAAGTGGTTTACACTCCTGCATGATGAGGGAATACAACCCTTACAAGAATCCTGTAAGGAGGAACCACAATAATGAACGTTGAAACTTCAACAGTAACACTTACCGCTCCGCTTAGTATGAATTCTCTTATGGCATTCGTCAAAAAAGCGAAAACGTTTGATAGTCACGTGTCTCTCTATCGAAATGGGCATAGCATTAACGGAAAGAATTTAACGAGCGTTATTACGTTTAATCTCACCGTGAAAGAAAGCGATTCGATTCTACTTATTGCTGACGGCGAAGATGCGCAAACAGCATCTGTGCAATTAGTCGAGTGGCTTCAAAAAGAGATGGATGGTGCAAGGGAAGATACACTATCTCTTATGTAGTACACAAAAGGCTGTTAACGATACAGCCTTTTCTTAATGCTCACTATTCAAATTAATGAAACATTTGCTGAAACGGGCAGAAATTCTTACAATGTAGTAAGGGGATTTCGACCCGTTTTTTGTATTTCTACTAAGCGGGTTGATAAAATGAATGGATATACTGTATGGATAGGATTTAAGTGACTGGAAGGCTTCGGTTGATTATTGTGTTTTATCGGTCACTTCCGCTTTACATGATCCAGCTGCAGTGATCAGTCTCTCGATCACTTCACCTTTCCCTCTGAACACAAAGAACGTGTTCAAATGTAAAGGTTCCAGTGCTTGTCGAGCCTAAACGGTCACTTCCGCTTTACTGATCTAGCTGCAGTGGGCAGGTCCTCGAGTCGCTTCACCCTTTTATTCGAATACAAAGACCGTGTTCAAATGAAATGTTTCCAGCGCTTGTCGGACCTAAACGCCCACTTCCGCTTTACTGATCCAGCTGCGCGGGCCAAATCCTTCGGCTGTTTCGTCCAATTGAATGAGACAAAAAGCGTCTCAGTCTCATGGGCTCCAACACCCTCCGGATTTAAGCTGGCCCGCTCCGCTTTACATGATCCAGCTGCAGTGGGCAGACCCTCTGTCACTTCACCTTGCAACTCGAACACAAAGATCGTGTTCAATTTGCAAGGCTCCAGTGCCTGACGGGTCTAACCGCCCACTTCCGCTTTACAAAAAGGAGAAGACTATTGAAGAATCAAGGTGTTAGGCAGTTAGTTGAAGGGGCTGCTCTTGCGGCCGTGTTTGCTGTATTGTTTCTGATTACGATTTATGTACCACTTTTAGGCTCTCTTACGCTCTGGGCTCTTCCTATCCCGTTTATACTGATGGTTGTGCGCAATGGTATGAAGAGTGGGCTAGTGATGTGGGCTGTGACGATAGTGCTTGGGGTGTTAACGGCAGGTCTTCCTTCTCTCGTTATGACGTTTACGGTAGGGCTTGGAGGGATAACTGCTGGGTATTTATACGCAATTCGTAAGTCTGCACTTGCTGTATTGGTAGGAAGCGGGTTAGCGTATGTAGTCGGCCTTGTGCTTGCTTTTGTATCGAGTATTCTAGTGATCGGTCAAAATCCAGCTGACCTTGTTGTGGAAATGATGAATCAATCCTTTCAACAAGCAGAATCGATATATCGTTCGTTAGGTTTGGACACTAGCCAGTTTAATCAACTTAAAGAGCAAATTAGTTTATTGCGCTATTTAATTCCGACAGGTTTAGTGCTCATGGGTGTAGTGATTGCACTGATTTCACAGCTACTTTCCATTCCAATTTTAAGAAGAGTAGGCAACTTTCAGCCACCCGTCTTTCAGCCAATCAGAGAATGGACATTCCCGAAGAGTTTTTTATGGTATTATTTAGTTGTTACTATTGTTATGATGGTAGGATTAGAAGAAGGATCGGCTGTATTTGTGGCAGCCATTAATGTGTACTCTATACTCAATGCTCTGATATTTGTTCAGGGTCTTGCTGTCATTTACTTTTTTAGTCATCATAAAGGATGGCCCCTCGTCGTGCCAATTCTGTTAACGTTTCTTGGCTTCGCACTAACATCATTTGTTGTTATTATTGGAATCATTGATCTTGGTTTCGAATTGCGAAGGAGAATGAAATCATAGGTAGGAGCTGAAAGTATGCCAAAGTTTTTAACGAAACGGTGGCATGGTTATCATGTGGTAGCCTTGTTCGTCATTTCCATCCTGTTTATCGGCATCATCACCTATTACAACTGGATATTAGGAATTGGGAGCGTAATAGTAATGACGCTTCTTGTTTACACAGCGATTCGAGCTGAGTCTTTATTCCAAGCTGCTCTCAGAGACTACGTTTCGACTCTGTCTCACCGCGTGAAGAAGGTGGGAGACGAGGCTCTAATGGAAATGCCATTTGGAATCTTGCTGTATGATGAGGAATATCACATCGAATGGACGAATCCTTATTTGCCTATCATGATGGAGAAAGAGCAATTGATAGGACTTTCTTTGAATGATATTTCCGAACAAATTATTCCCTTTCTAAAATCAGAGGCGAATGAAGAGACTTTAACGATTCATGATCGAAAATACAAAACATATTTTAAGCAAGAAGAAAGATTGCTCTATTTCTTTGATGTGAGTGAAAAAGTAGAAATTCAGCGTCTTTATAATGAAGAAAAAACAGTTGTTGGGATTATTTATCTTGATAACTATGAAGAAGTCACCCAGGGTCTTGGTGACCAAGTGCGCAGTAACTTAAACAGCTCCGTCACATCGATTCTAAATAACTGGGCAGATGAACAGGGAATCTTCTTGAAGCGAAGTTCTTCTGAGAAATTCTTTGCTGTTTTAAATCAAAAAATTCTTCAAGACTTAGAAAAAAATAAGTTTTCGATTCTTGATGAAGTTCGTGAAGCGACTTCTAAGGAAAATGTTTCGATTACATTAAGTATTGGAGTTGGTAGCGGACATAGTACGCTTACCGAACTTGGTCAGTTGGCTCAATCTAGCCTTGATCTTGCGCTTGGACGCGGTGGTGATCAAGTTGCTATTAAGCAGACGACAGGAAAAGTGAAATTTTATGGTGGGAAGACAAACCCTATTGAAAAGCGGACGAGGGTAAGAGCACGAGTCATTTCCCATGCATTACGGGAGCTTGTCCTTGATAGTGACCAAGTGATTATCATGGGGCATAAAAACCCTGATATGGATTCCATTGGCGCTTCTATTGGTATCCTTAAAGTAGCCCAGGCAAATGGAAAAGAAGGTTCAATCGTTTTTGATCAAAATCAACGGACTAGCGGTGTCTCGCGATTAATCGAAGAGATTGAAGGGAATGAGCAACTTTGGGCACGTTTTATCGATCCTGAAGATGCGCTTGAGAATTGTACGCCTAACACGCTTTTAGTTGTCGTCGATACACATAAACCTTCACTTGTTATGGAAGAGCGTCTTTTGCAAAAGCTCGATCATGTCGTTGTCATTGATCACCATAGACGTGGAGAAGAGTTTATTGAAGATCCCGTTCTTGTCTACATGGAGCCCTATGCTTCTTCCACAGCGGAGCTTGTTACGGAACTCTTTGAATACCAGCCAAAACGGCTTAAAATGGACATCATGGAGGCAACTGCGCTTCTAGCCGGTATTATTGTGGATACGAAAAGCTTTACGCTTAGGACCGGTTCTAGAACATTTGACGCTGCTTCTTATTTGAGGGCGCATGGTGCTGATACTGTCCTTGTTCAAGAGTTCCTTCGTGAAGACATTGCGCAGTATATTAGAAGAGCCAAAATCATAGAGAAGTCACACATTTATCGGAGTGGGATTGCGATCGCACTAGGTGAAAAGGATCAGACCTATGATCAAGTATTAATTGCTCAAGCGGCAGATACGCTTCTATCAATGAGTGGCGTAATTGCATCTTTTGTTATTTCGAAACGAAATGATGGTAAAATTAGCATAAGTGCTAGGTCGCTAGGGGAAGTGAATGTTCAGATCATTATGGAAGGCCTTAATGGTGGTGGACATTTAACGAATGCTGCGACGCAGATTGACTCAGGGTCAATTGAAGAAGCCGAAGAAATGCTTAAGGAAACAATTGATAATTATTTGGAAGGGAGCGAGGATGAATCATGAAAGTGATTTTCTTAGAAGATGTAAAAGGTAAAGGTAAAAAAGGTGAAGTTAAAAACGTAGCAGATGGATATGCTCGTAACCATCTACTTAAGAATAATCTTGCTCTAGAAGCGAATAATGCAAATATGAAAACCCTAAAGGCGAAACAGCGTAGCGACGATAAGAAAGCTCAAGAAGAGCTTGATGAAGCGAAAGCGTTGAAGAAAACAATCGAAAGCCTTGAAGTTGAATTAAAAACGAAGTCTGGAGAAGGTGGCCGTTTGTTCGGTTCCATTACAAGCAAAAATATTGCTGAAGAACTGAAAAAGCACAACATCAAAGTTGATAAACGCAAAATTGAACTAGATGAACCAATCCGTTCCCTGGGTTACACAAATGTACCCCTTAAATTGCACCATGATGTAACAGCAACTGTTAAAGTACATGTGGTAGAGCAATAGTAGGTGATTACGGGTGGAAAATAGCGAACTGCTCAGGGGGAAAACAACATGAGTGATTTATTTGCTGATCGTACGCCACCTCAAAATATTGAAGCTGAACAAGCGGTAATCGGTGCTGTTTTCTTGGAAATCGATGCACTCACAACAGCAACAGAGGTACTGCAGCCGGAAGACTTTTACCGAGCGGCACATCAGAAGATTTTCTCTGTGATGATCGATCTCTCTGAAAAAGGAGAGCCTGTTGATCTTGTCACGGTAACTTCAGAGCTTCAGGATCTCAAGATTCTTGAGGAAATTGGCGGAGTATCTTATTTAAGTGATCTAGCTAATTCAGTTCCAACTGCTGCAAACGTTGAGTATTATTCCAAAATTGTTGAAGAGAAGTCGATCTTAAGAAGATTAATTCGTGCAGCAACAGATATAGCATCTGATGGATATGCGAAAGAGAATGAAATTGAAAACCTTCTTTCGGAAGCTGAGAAGTCAATTATGGAAGTATCTCAGCGTAAGAATACAGGAGCCTTTATCTCGATTAAAGATGTTCTTGTCACTGCTTATGATAATATTGAAACCCTTCAGAACAATACAGAAGACATCACAGGGATCCCTACAGGGTTCTCTGAGCTTGATCGTATGACGGCGGGTTTCCAGCGAAACGATTTAATCATTGTAGCTGCACGTCCTTCTGTAGGTAAAACAGCATTCGCACTTAACATTGCTCAAAACGTTGCAACGAAAACCGATGAGAATGTCGCGATCTTTAGCCTAGAGATGGGTGCGGAACAGCTTGTGATGCGTATGCTTTGTGCGGAAGGTAATATAGATGCTCAGCGTCTTCGTACAGGTGGGTTAACAGGTGATGACTGGCAAAAGCTAACGATGGCAATGGGAAGTCTTTCAAATGCGGGAATCTATATCGATGATACACCAGGTATTCGTGTTGGTGACATTCGTGCCAAATGCAGGCGATTGAAGCAAGAAAAAGGTCTGGGTATGATTCTGATTGACTACATGCAGCTGATACGTGGAAATGGGTCTGGTGAAAACAGACAGCAGGAAGTTTCCGAAATATCACGTTCTCTCAAAGGTATTGCGCGTGAGCTTGAAGTCCCTCTGATTTCACTGTCACAGCTCTCCCGTGGAGTTGAATCGAGACAGGATAAAAGGCCAATGATGTCTGATATTCGTGAATCTGGAAGTATTGAGCAGGATGCGGATATCGTTGCCTTCCTTTATCGAGATGATTATTATGATAAGGAATCAGAGAATAAAAACATCATTGAAATTATTATTGCAAAGCAGCGGAATGGTCCTGTTGGAACAGTCGAGCTAGCATTTGTGAAAGAATATAATAAGTTCGTTAATCTGGAGAGGCGTCACGATGAAGGTGACATGCCACCAGGTGCTTAAAAAAGCCTCATTTTTGAGGCTTTTTTATTTATTGGGAGACTGTGGTAGCGCGGCGACCTATTATTATGAAGACCAATCTTGTGCATAATAAAAGGGGCGTTATTTGTTTATGATAATGGGGAAGCAAAACTGAATAACGAACGTATTTAGTTTTGTTTATATAATTGTTCGGGTTTGTTGACTTATCAGCATCAAATTGGTACACTTAGCCTGGGTTTTTTAAAAAAGTAGTATGCTTCTGACAAATAATTCTAGGAAGCATCTGGAGGTGCTCAAATGCCATCAGTAGTTGTGGTAGGTACACAGTGGGGCGATGAAGGTAAAGGAAAGATTACGGATTACCTTTCGGAAAATGCAGAGGTTGTCGCTCGCTATCAGGGTGGAAACAATGCTGGACATACCATTGTATTTAATGATACGAAGTACAAACTTCACCTGATTCCATCAGGAATTTTTTATGATGATAAGATTTGTGTTATTGGAAATGGAATGGTTGTCGATCCTAAAGCCGTTCTAGAAGAACTCTCATACTTACATGAACGTAATATCAATACAGATAATTTGCGTATAAGCAATCGCGCACATGTTATTCTCCCTTATCATTTAAAACTTGATGTCGTTGAGGAAGAATACAAAGGTGCTAATAAAATTGGAACGACGAAAAAAGGAATCGGTCCAGCATATATGGACAAAGCAGCACGAGTTGGTATCCGTATTTGTGATTTACTTGATCGTGAAGTTTTTGAAGAAAAATTAGAACGTAACCTGACAGATAAAAACCGCCTTCTTGAAAAAATGTATGAAGTAGAAGGTTTCAAAAAAGAGGATATTCTAGAAGAATACTATGAGTATGGTCAACAGATCGCAAAATATGTTGTAGATACTTCAGTCGTCCTTAATGATGCCATTGATGAAGGACGTCGTGTTCTTTTCGAAGGCGCTCAGGGCGTTATGCTCGATATTGATCAGGGTACTTATCCGTTTGTTACATCATCTAACCCAATCGCTGGTGGCGTTACGATTGGATCTGGAGTAGGACCTAGCAAAATCAATCATGTAGTGGGTGTTTCAAAAGCCTATACAACAAGAGTAGGAGATGGCCCTTTCCCTACGGAGCTTCATGACGAAGTTGGCGATCAAATCCGTGAAGTAGGAAATGAATATGGAACAACAACGGGACGTCCTCGTCGTGTTGGTTGGTTCGATAGCGTTGTTGTTCGTCATGCGCGTCGCGTGAGTGGCATTACAGACCTTTCTCTGAACTCAATTGACGTATTAACTGGAATTGAAACGCTTAAAATTTGTACAGCTTATAAGTACAAAGGCGAAATTATTGAAGAATTTCCTGCCAGCCTTAAAGTATTGGCTGAATGTGAGCCAGTTTATGAAGAAATGCCTGGCTGGAAAGAAGATATTACGGGTGTTAAAAATTTAGGAGAGCTACCTCCTAATGCACGACACTATATTGAGCGCGTATCACAACTTACTGGCATTCCATTGTCGATCTTCTCGGTTGGACCTGATCGCAATCAAACAAATATGATTCGTGGCGTATTTGCTTAATAAAAAGAGCTGACAGCTTAAAACTGTCAGCTTTTTTTTAGTGTTAAGATATTGGAAAATTCTGCAGAAAAACAAATCTTATGATAAACTTAAACTATTAAAATCGGTGACCTTTGATGAGGTGTGCATATGAGTCGTAATAAAAGGCAGGTTTTTCGTCAGCAACTTGACGTTCCATTTGCCGCAAGAATGAGAGTTATTGAAAAAGAATCACCTGTCGCTCCGGAATTTAATCATAAAATTTATATCCATGATATTGGACTCGAAGGTATTGGTTTTTCAGTAGATCTAGAAGTACCAATGCATACGGATATGGAGTTCTCCATCAAATTAAACGATGAACCATTCCGAATTAGAGGTGAAGTCTTATGGGGGAAACCAAACGACCCTAAAGACCCAAATACGAGAGCAAGTAACTTCTTCGGTGTGAAATTTTATCTCAAAACGGAAAAGGAGTCATCTTTGATTTTTCAAGAGGTTAATCGTTTTGCGATTAAACGTCATCGTCGTAAACAAGAAATCCGTGAAATGATGAAAGAGCGATTAAATAAACAGGCAAAGGGGTAAAGTAAGATTAAATCAACTTACTCCATGACTGTTTTTTTATTTTCTTTTGAAGATCGCTTGCTTTTTATGAATTCCAATGATATGATAAATCTTGTCGTCGTTACAAGATATTTATGACGAGCCATTAGCTCAGTTGGTAGAGCATCTGACTTTTAATCAGAGGGTCGAAGGTTCGAGTCCTTCATGGCTCACCATTTTCTTTTACATATTGAAGAAGAAAATGAAGGGTGATTTACACTCATATCGTCGCGGGGTGGAGCAACGAGCGTTACATCTAAGAATCAACATCGAGTTGTTTCGACGGATACGCATCGAAGCATACCTTGTAGAGGAAGAAACAGTGCACAGCATTTATGAAGCATGTGCAGCATATTTACACTCATATCGTCGCGGGGTGGAGCAGTTCGGTAGCTCGTTGGGCTCATAACCCAAAGGTCGCAGGTTCAAATCCTGCCCCCGCAACCAATACTAAATTCTGACTACGTCGAATTTACTTCTACGTTTTCGGGACAACCTAAACTCACAGCTAGATATAACTTCTTTCTAACATAAGTGAGCTAAACACAATCATAACTTGGTCTCGTGGTGTAGCGGTTAACATGCCTGCCTGTCACGCAGGAGATCGCGGGTTCGATTCCCGTCGAGACCGCCATTTAATCTATTAAATGGAAATAGCAAACGTTACTAGACATTATTTAAATGGCTCTGTAGCTCAGTCGGTAGAGCAGTGGACTGAAAATCCACGTGTCGGCGGTTCGATTCCGTCCGGAGCCACCATAGTTCTCAATTAACAACGTACATATATCGCATATCTCTCTTTGAGGGATATGCGTTTTTTGTTGAGGAATTTTCATAATTTGCTCTCTTGATCAATTCTTGTGGTAACAAATGAATAACCTTCCAGTTTATTACCATCACTTGCCACGATCGTGACGAAAAGACTACATTTTTATTACAAGTTGAGTACTTGTACCCATGTGACTTCCTATTTATGATAAAGTGCGAAACGTGAGTAAAAAAGATAGTTTCAGCTATTGCAGGAGGAAGTCGCATGAAAAGAATGAATGTACGTCGTTTCTTACAACTTTCCATTATTGTTACAAGTTTCAGTTCGCTTCTTTGGATCGAACCAGTCGGAGCGTCTGTTCATAATTTAATGAAACCCGTTTATCATGTTTATATAGATGGAGAAAATATCGGAACGGTTGATAGTCGAGCGGTATTAGACAAAAACATAGAAAAACTGAAGGATGAAAAAGATATCGATGGTATTGAGATTTCAGTTGAGAATGATGTTGAAGTTGTAACCGAACGACTTTTTAAACCGCCTTATGATAACAAAGAAGCTCTTGAACAACTAGAAGAGGAAATCAACTTTATTGGTGAAGGCTACTCCCTTTCGTTTAATGACGAACAGGTTGGAAGCTTTTCGAGTGAAAAAGAAGCCATGGATGCTCTTTGGAGCTATGCTAAACCTTTTCTTTCTGATGAAAAAGTAAAAGAAATCGAGAAGACGGTTAAAAACATGGAAGATTCAGATGAAGAGTTTCATCCTGTTGAAGCGGTAAACTTCTCTAGTCCTTTTGAAATTGAAAAGGTAGAGGTTCATCCGAATGACATTGTATCTGAAGAAAAAGGTGTTTCGCTCTTGGCTAATGGGTATAAGGAAGAGACGGAATACGAAGTAGAAAAAAATCAATCTCTTAACGAAATTGCAGAAGAGTTTAAAATGAAAAAAGAAGAACTGTTGGATCGAAATAATCTTTCGAATGATGATGAAATTGAGAAAGGCGATCAACTGAAGGTTCTTCAGGAAAAAGAGTTTGCCACTGTTTTGGAAACGATCGAAGTCGAAAAATCAGAGGAAATCGATTTTGAAGTGATTAAGCAAAAAAGCAGTAAACTTCTTAAAGGCAAAGAGAAAGTAAAGCAAGATGGAGAAAAAGGAAAGAAGCTTGTTACATATTCCAAGGAATATGAGAATGGGCAGGTAGTTGAGGAAGATGTTGTGAAAGAGAATGTAACAAAAAAACCCACCCCTAAAGAAATTGTGATCGGAACGAAAAAAATTTCCTCTAAAGGAACCGGTACATTTGGATGGCCAGCTGTCGGAGGTACAATTACTAGTAAACAGGGAGAACGCTGGGGTTCTTATCACAAAGGAATCGATATTGCTGGTGTGAAAGATAAAACCATTAAAACCGTTGACAATGGTAAGGTTACAGCAGCAGGTACGAGAAGTGGTTATGGAAAACAAGTAACGGTTAGTCATAACAATGGAATGAAGACAACCTATTCTCATCTGGCAACTATCTCTGTCTCAAAAGGTGATACCGTTCAAAAAGGTGATAAAATTGGTGTGATGGGGACAACAGGGAAATCGACTGGAATCCACCTTCATTTTGAAGTCTATAAAAATGGTAAGTTAGAAAATCCGATGGATTACTTAAAGAAATAAAGAGATGAGCCTTCAGTGAGAGCTGAAGGTTTCTTTTATATAGGTAAGCTAGTGTTTTTGAGCGATCTATAAAAGGCAAAGCGTTTCTCTGAAAGAAGTTAAGGGAAGAGCTGTAGGGAAGATCGTAATAAAACCTACATAATATGATAAAATAGACGAAAGTATGCATGTTTCATATCAACGGTAAATTGATATTGTCATATCAAAGAAGGAGCGTTCATAATGGACAAGAAAATTCTTGTTGTAGATGATGAAAAACCAATTGCAGATATTCTGCAATTTAACCTTGAGAAGGAAGGCTTTACAGTTGTTTGCGCTTACGATGGCGATGAGGCCATTGCTAAAGTTGAGGAAGAGAATCCTGATATGATTCTTTTGGATATTATGTTGCCTCAGCGTGACGGCATGGAAGTTTGCCGAGAAGTTCGCAAAAAATATGAAATGCCGATTATTATGCTAACTGCAAAGGATTCCGAAATTGATAAGGTGTTAGGACTTGAACTTGGCGCGGATGACTATGTGACGAAGCCTTTTAGTACAAGAGAACTGATTGCTCGAGTGAAGGCGAATTTGCGTCGTCGTCAGCAGGAGCCTGAGAAAGAGTCTTCTCCAAATTCTCTTATTAAGGTAGGTGCGCTAACGATTCACCCAGATGCTTATCTTGTTACAAAGCGCGAGGAATCGATTGAATTGACGCACAGAGAGTTTGAACTTCTGCATTATTTATCGAAACATATCGGACAAGTGATGACGCGTGAACACTTATTACAGACCGTATGGGGTTATGATTATTTTGGTGATGTAAGAACAGTAGACGTAACGGTACGTCGTTTGCGCGAGAAAGTAGAAGATAATCCAAGCCACCCGACATGGATTATTACAAGACGTGGTGTGGGGTACTATATGCGTGAACCGGAACAGGAGCAGTAAACTTTAGATGGGAAAGGTCGGTTTTTTTAAGTCCATCCATTTTAAGTTTGCAATTGTGTATGTTCTCCTCATTTTAGTTGCGATTCAATTTATCTCTGTTTATTTTAATGACAAATTAGAAGATCAGTTTCAGCAGAACTATATGAGTTCAATTCGAGACCGTGCTGAGCTCCTGGCTGATAATGTGTCTGATCAGGTGAATAGTAAGAGTGACGAAGAAGAAAATACGATCACAAGCTTGATAAGAAATTTTAGGCAAAATGAAATTCGCCAAATTCTCGTTGTTAATTCATTAGGGCAGGTAGTCGGGACGCTTAATGATGACGGTCTTGAAGGAACACGCGCAACGAACGATTATGTGACTAGTGCTTTAAATGGCGTATCAAAGGAAAACATTTTGATCGACAGTGAAGGAGAACGTTTTTTTGCTTATAGCTATCCTATAAAGGGCGAAACCAATACAACTGTCGGAGCAGTCTACATTCAAGCAAATATGAATCAAGTCTTTGAACAGGCAGATGAAGTGAATAGCTTATTGGCTCAATCCGCTCTGATCGCGTTAGTGTTAACTGGGCTACTTGGTATTATTATTTCTCGTACAATTACAAGACCAATTTCGGATATGCGAAGACAAGCGCTTGTCATGGCACGTGGAGATTTTACCCGAAAAGTAAAAGTATATGGCGAAGATGAGATCGGACAACTTGCTCTGGCTTTTAATGATTTAACACGTAGACTTCAAGAAGCTAATGCCATAACGGAGGGTGAGCGTCGGAAGCTTACATCTGTTCTTGCTTATATGACAGATGGCGTTATTGCTACAGATCGAGAAGGTATGATTATTTTAATGAATGATCGTGCAGAAGAAATGATGAGCGTTTCACGTGAAACGGTCCTTGGAACATCGTTGAATAAAATTCTCCAGTTTTCAGAAGAAAAAACGTGGGATGATGTCTACAACGGACCAGATTCAATGATTCTTGATTTAAGTGATGACCATCAAACGTTTATCTTACGCGTTAATTTTTCAATTATCCATAAAGAAGATGGTCCTATTAACGGGTTAATTGCTGTTCTCCATGATATTACTGAACAAGAACAGCTTGAACAGGAGCGTCGTGAGTTCGTTGTCAATGTGTCACACGAGCTACGCACGCCACTTACAACGATGAGGAGTTATCTCGAAGCTCTTCAAGAAGGGGCGCTTCAGGATCCTGAGATTGCACCTCGCTTCTTAAGTGTGACGCAAAATGAAACGGAACGAATGATTCGATTAGTGAATGATCTTCTGCAACTATCTAAAATGGATAAAAAGGAATATCGTCTAGAGTTTACGGAAGTTGATTTTGTCGAAATGTTTGATCATGTCCTTGACCGATTTGAAATGTCAAAGCGAGATAATATTAACATCGTCAGACAGCTTCCTCGCGTCGCAATTTATACGAAAGTCGATCAAGATAAAATGACACAAGTGTTGGATAACATCCTATCCAATGCGATTAAGTATTCACCTGACGGCGGTACGATCACGGCGCGATGCTGGACGATTGGTAAGAAGATTCGGATTAGCATTAGTGATGAAGGTGTAGGGATTCCAAAGAATAATCTTTCGAAAATTTTTGATCGGTTCTACCGCGTCGATAAAGCCCGCTCTAGGCAGATCGGGGGAACTGGGCTTGGTTTGGCTATTGCCAAGGAAATGATCCATGCACACCATGGGGACATCTGGGCAGAGAGTAAGTGGGGACAAGGCACAACGATCTACTTTACTCTCCCTTATAAACGAATAAGGGAGGTTGAGGACAAGTGAGAATGACAAAGAAGCAGTTTGAGAATTTTAAAACAATATTATTGAACGTCCTTGTTCTAACTAGTTTATTTCTCACCTGGCAGATCTGGACGTTCGAACCTGAGTATGAGAAAGAAGCAGCACCAACAGAAGCAAGTCCAGTTGGTATTCAGGAAGTAAATATTAGTGATGTGGTGAAGCCAAATCAGCTCGTATATCATATTGATAATCAGCACTTTACTTCCTTTAATTTCAACGCCATTAATAAATTTTATAATGAATTTATTTCTGGAATTAAAATTAAATCCTTTACGGTGGAAAATGATATGGAAGATTTAGAGGGAAGAGGAGATAGCGTTGAGCTTATTTTCCCTACATTGCTTTCCAATGATGTGTTAAAAAAATTAGTGAGCATATCAAAAGATGACATTCCTCTTCCGACGTTTGATCGTATTATTATTCCTTCCATTGCTTCTGGTAAAAATAACGAAATCATTCTTCTCGACACATCGAGTCAAGTTGGCATGCGTGCCACGATTGAGGCTTCTAGTAAAATGAAAGAATGGTATGCAAACGTCTTCTCTTCCTTCGATATCTCGAGCAGTGAAGCAGAGGAAATGGAGATGGCGCGAGCTAAAGAACTTCAAGTTTCTGATAAATCTCCCGTTTTCTATTTACCGATTCAAGGTCAGTCGATTGCTTCATTTGGAGGAAGCACAGACGAACTAGCAAATGAAGAAGATTTTAAAGAAGCGCTTTTCCCTGAACAAGATACGGTTGAAAAGAACACGTTTAACAATATTTCAGATCTTTATACAGATGGAAGCCGTGATTTAACGTTTAATTACGACAATGAATACATGGTTTTTAAAAATCCACCATCAACGTCAAGTCAATTTGACGCAAATGAATCACCTATTCTTGATGCGTATGGCTTTATTAACAAGCATTTTGGCTTTCGTGTAACTGATTTAAACGATGATAAGTATGTGCTGAGCGAATGGGTTACATCTTCTCAGAAAAATACAGACCAAATCACTTTCCGTCTTTATACAGAAGGTTATCCGGTTTATAGTTCTTCTACAGAAGATTTAGATGAAGTTAACGTGACATTAGAAAATAATGACGTTAGTACGTACAAGCGGATGTTGAAAATTATTCAATACACGAAGGAAATTAGTGAACGTCAGCTGCCAGGTTATGAAGAGGTTGAGGCCCTACTTGAAGAAGGAAGCTTTAAAACAAGTGAGATACAAAACATGACAGTTGGTTATACAATTGATCGTTCAGCAAATCAGCCATATGACTTTTCGCTCATACCCCAATGGTTTGTGAAATTGAATGGTACCTGGACACCGCTGCAATCTACTAGCAATGCACTGGGAGGGGAAGAAGTTGGATTGGAATAGAACGAAAACGATATTAATCTTAACCTTCCTAGTGTTTAATATCTTTCTGGCAAGTGATTTATTTAAAAAGCAAACGGAATTAAGTGAAATTGAACAACAGAAACAGGTTACGATTGAAGATCAGCTAAAAAATCTCAACGTAACGTATGAAAAGAACCTTCCTGTGCAATCAGAGAAAATGTCTTTTATTAGCGGAGATGTTCATGAATTTACAGAGGAAGAAGAAAAAACGTTAGAAGAAGGAACGAGTCAGGATATTACACTTGATGGAGAAAAATTAGTTTCAACACTTAAGAAGCCTTTTCCAATCAGTGATCCGACCGTGGCTTCTGCATACTCGATCTTTCTTGAAACGTATGTTTATGAAGGTGGAAAGTATCAATATTACGGTCCTGCTGAGAATAATCCTAATATCGTTTATTTCGTTGAAACGTTTGAGGATCGACCGATATATAGTCAAGAATCAGGCATGTTGATTGTAACACTTGAGGACGATAAAGTTGTTTCATATACACAAACTTATTTAAGCCTTCAGAAAATAGGCAAAGAACGTAAAATTGATCCTGCTTCTGAGACGATCGGCCTTTTACTAAACCAACAAGATATTGGTTTAAATGATGAAGTTGAAAATATGTCGATTGGTTATTATACAACTGTCGAAAACGAAGATGAGCGAGATACATTTGTTTTTGTTCCAACGTGGCAAGTTGTTGTTTCGAATAAAAAGAACGATGATCCAGAAAAAAATTATTATGTTAATGCGATTGAAAAAACAGTGTTTAGTGATACGGAAGAAAGTATTGAAAGTGAACAGGAGGAGAAGGCCAGCGATCAGCCTGATCCTTCACAGCCGAAGACAGGTACAAGCGATGAGTAGGAGAGGAACGTTATATGTCTCTTGAATTTAGTGTGCTTGCAAGTGGAAGCACAGGTAATGCCATTTATGTTGGTACAGAGAAGCACAAGCTTCTAGTCGATGCCGGATTAAGTGGAAAAAAACTTGAAGAACTGTTCGCGAAAGCCCATCTCGATCCAAAGGATCTGGATGGGTTGCTTGTGACGCACGAGCATAGTGATCATATTAAAGGACTTGGTATTTTCGCAAGACGCTACAAGCTTCCCATTTATGCCAATGCCAAAACGTGGAATGCGATGTCAGGATTAATTGGTGAAATACCCGTGGAGCAAAAGTTTCATTTTGATATGGATACAATCAAAACGTTTGATGATCTGGATGTTGAATCATTTGGTGTGTCGCATGATGCAGCTGAGCCAATGTTTTATGCATTTCATCACGAAGGCAAGAAGTTAAGTATCGCAACGGATCTTGGATACGTAAGTGATCGGATTAAAGGAACGATTCGTAATTCAGATATGCTTGTGTTTGAGTCAAATCATGACATTAACATGTTAATGATGGGGCGTTATCCATGGAATGTGAAGAGACGTATCCTAGGGGATATGGGGCACGTTTCAAATGAAGATGCTGCGGCAGCCTTATCGGACATTATTGGTGATCAAACAAAGCGTATTTATTTAGCCCATTTAAGTAAAGATAATAACATGAAAGACCTGGCAAGACTTTCTGTCCAACAAACTCTTGAACAAAATGGTTTTGCAGTAGGAGAGCAGGTTGCGTTATATGATACAGATCCTTCTTCCCCTACAGTTCTAACAAAATTATAAATTCGTAGAGAAGAGTTTAGTGAACGAAATTGGTCTTAAGGGTCTCCTTTTTTAATTGAAGGGATTGGTGAACACTTTGGGCTATTATGATGGCGATGAAAACAACCGACCAATGCGGCAGAAAGGGAACCGCGGCGGAGCATTTATGGCGGGATTAGTTGGTGCAATTCTCGGTGCACTGCTCATTCTATTTACGGTTCCTGCTCTATCCGACGTAGGGGTGCTACCTGATATCGCTCCTCCTCAAGAAGAAGCGGAATCAGAAGCTGAACAGCAACCGATTACGAAGAACCTTAGCATTGATGTAACAAATGATATTACCTCAGCGGTACAGAATGTAGGGGAAGCGGTAGTAGGTGTTATTAATCTACAGAAAACCGATTTCTGGGCAGAAGATTACGGAGAAGCTGGAGCGGGATCAGGTGTTATATACAAGAAAGAGGGTAAAGATGCCTTTGTTGTAACCAATAACCACGTGGTAGAAGGTGCGGGTCAGCTTGAAGTGAGTTTAAACGCCGAGAAACGGGTTTCAGCAGAGCTTGTAGGCACTGACCCCCTAATGGACCTAGCGGTGCTTAAAATCCCTTCTGAGGCGGTTACAATGGTTGCAGAGTTCGGAGATTCTGATACGTTAAAGCCAGGTGAGCCAGCTATTGCGATCGGTAACCCTTTAGGCTTCTTAGAAGGAACGGTAACGCAGGGGATAATTAGTAATCCGGAGCGATCCTTTCCAGTAGATACAGATCAAAACGGAACGATTGATTGGAATGCAGATGTTATTCAAACAGATGCATCGATTAATCCCGGTAATAGTGGTGGAGCGTTAATTAATATTTCAGGTCAACTTGTAGGAATTAACTCGATGAAGATTGCTCAATCAAGCGTAGAAGGAATCGGATTTTCAATCCCAATCAATATTGCTGAACCAATTATCAACGATCTTGAATCGTACGGTGAAGTAAGAAGACCAGAGATAGGAATTGGAACAAAATCACTATCTGAAATTCCAACTTACCATTGGAGCGAGTCTCTCAAGCTGCCTGATAAGGTCGATTATGGGGTTGTCGTGATGAGCGTGTTTCCAACATCATCTGGAGAAATTGCGGGCCTAAAAGAGTTAGATGTGATTACAGCGATGGACGGGAATAAGATTAAGAATTCCATTGATCTACGTAAGTTTCTTTACACGAAGAAAGAAATTGGCGATAGGGTGAAATTAACGATCTATCGTGAAGGAACAAAGCAAGAGGTTGAAGTTACGCTAGCTGAGCAGCAACATTCTTAATCATAACAGGGGAGGAAACTCTCCTGTTTCCTTTTGGAAAAACCCCTTAGAAACGACATGGTTAGAAAGGAGCGATTGTATGAAAATTTATTGTTGTGAAGAACATGTAGAGCTGGCTCTTGATGTTGCTGTAGATGAAACAGGACAGTTTCCTGTACTAGAGAAAGTGGAAAAAGACACAGAAAAGTTGTCCACAGAATGTGAGTATTGTAAAAATAACGCAACATATATGGTGTCGAACTAATATTCGGTCACGATATGTGGATGAAAAATGTGTATATGTGGATAGAATCTGTGGATAACCTGTTTATTTGCTGTGGACTTACAAAATGATACACAGGTGGGGATAACTTTTGAATATTAGTATTGTAACGGTAGGAAAGCTGAAAGAGAAATATTTGAAACAGGGAATTGAAGAATACACAAAGCGATTAGGGCCTTTCGCTAAAATCGAAGTGATTGAAGTTCCTGATGAAAAAGCACCAGAAAATTTAAGTGAGACGGAAATGATCCAGGTGAAAAAAGCAGAAGGCGACCGAATTTTATCTAAGGTTTCATCTGATGCACACGTCATCGCTCTTGCTATAAACGGAAAAATGAAAACATCTGAGCAACTTGCTCGAGATCTTGATCAGTTAGCGACATACGGTAAAAGCAAAATTGCCTTCGTCATTGGTGGATCACTTGGATTAAGCAATGAGGTTCTTCAACGAGCAAACGATACGCTTTCTTTTTCCAAAATGACATTTCCTCATCAGCTGATGCGGCTTATTTTGGTGGAGCAGGTGTATCGAGCGTTTAAGATTAATCGAGGGGAACCGTATCACAAATAAATGCGGTATTAGTGTAAATCAGATATCAAATATGAAGAAAATAGACTAGAAAACTACTAGTTAGAGATATTTTAGAGGACTGGGATCATATTCTTTATGATCCCAGTCCTTTTTCTCGCTTATTTTTAAGGTGTTATTATACTTGAGAGAAGAAGGGGGCTTTGTCCTTACCCTAGTCGTTCTATACAACTACTAAGGGAGCTTTTACTGAAGCGCCAGGGGGCAAAATAATGAAGGCTTTGGAAGCTTAATTGTTTACCAATGCTTTTTTTGCTTAAATAACGATAAAAAAAGAGAGAAAAGCGCGATTGGCCTTTCTCTCTTTTAAAGAACCTAATTTTTTACGAACCAATTTAACTTAAGAAACCGTAAAACCATTCTGGCCCTTTAAACCATTGTTCTCTATAAACTCATCGAGAAGAGCACGTGCTTCATCAGTAGATTTTGTATTCATCAGTTGATTTCTCAATTCACTTGCTCCGCGAAAGCCGCGAACGTAAATTTTAAAGAAGCGGGGAAGCGCTTTGTAGATGCGTGGCTCGAGTTCTTTATCATATTTATCATGAAGGTCGAGCTGAAGTCTCAGCAGATCAAGCAATTCCTCACTCGTATGCTCTTTTTTCTCTTTTTCAAAAGCAAACGGGTTATGGAAGATTCCTCGTCCGATCATAACTCCATCTACTCCATATTTCTCTACAAGTTCAAGTCCCTTCTGACGATCTGGAATATCTCCGTTGATCGTCAGCAGCGTATCAGGGGCAACTTCATCACGAAGTTTCTTGATCTCTGGAATGAGCTCCCAGTGAGCATCAACATCGCTCATTTCTTTCTTCGTACGGAGGTGAATGGAGAGATTCACAATATCCTGTTCCAGAAGGTGCCTCAGCCAGTGGCGCCATTCTTCCACTTCTGTGTAACCGAGACGAGTCTTTACGCTCACGGGTAGCCCTCCTGCTTTTGCTGCCTGGATGATTTCTGCTGCAACATCAGGACGACGAATCAGTCCGCATCCTTTTCCTTTTGGTGCAACATTAGGTGCAGGACATCCCATATTAATATCGACTCCACGATACCCCATTTCAGCCATTCCGATACTCATTTCGCGGAAGTATTCGGGCTTGTCTCCCCATATATGGGCGACGATTGGTTGTTCATCTTCCGTAAACGTCAGTCTTCCTCGTAAGCTGTCTTTTCCTCTCGGATGGCAGTAGCTTTCCGAATTTGTAAACTCTGTAAAAAATACGTCAGGTCTTGCAGCTTCGCTCACGACATGTCTAAAAACGACATCTGTCACAGCTTCCATTGGAGCCAGAACAAAAAACGGTCGTGGCAACTCTTTCCAAAAATTCTCTTTCATTGTATATCTAAACCCTTTCCTTAAGGGAAAAACAATTCCCAAAATTAAAAAGTAAAAAAGTTTCCGTCTGATCTATCGCAAGTTAGACTCGGTTTCAACCGATATATACTTTAATAGTATTATACGAAAAGTGCAAGAGAACGAGTTGATTTAGGTTAACAGAGCCTCATATCGAAACAAAAGTGTCTATACACTAGGTGGATGGGGAAGCATACTAAAATATCCTATTTAACTGGTCTGATTTCTACTTTGGTTTCTTATCCATCTTTATTTTCACCATTTTACTAGTTAATCATGTGTAAAAATTAGTAAGAATGCATCAGATTATCTGTTATTTTTTCTACAATTATAACAATTGTCTATGATAAGGTATAATTAGGATAGAACATGTTGTGTACCTAAGTGTCGCCTTGCTTTTTATGACATCTGAGCATGAGCGCCTATTCTTTTTATTACAAATAAATGAGACAAGGAAGGGTATCATGAGCAAGAATCAAACAAAAGATATTATCTTAATTGGTGCTGGAGTCATGAGTGCAACTTTGGGATCTTTATTAAAAGAATTAGCACCTGAATGGAATGTTAAAGTCTTTGAGAAACTTGGAAGTGCAGGAGAAGAAAGCTCGAACGAATGGAATAATGCAGGGACAGGTCATTCTGCTCTATGCGAACTAAACTATACGTCTGAAAAAGCGGACGGATCAATTGATATTAGCAAGGCTGTCAAGATTAACGAGCAGTTCCAGCTCTCTAAACAGTTCTGGTCTTATTTCGTTAACAAAGGCTTAATCCACAATCCACAACAATTCATTAGACCATTACCCCATATGAGTTTGGTTTTTGGAGAAGATAACGTGAAGTTTTTGAAAAAGCGTTTGGAAGCGTTGTCAGGAAACCCTCTGTTTCAGGGCATGGAACTTTCTGAGGACCCTGAAAAACTTAAGGAATGGATTCCACTTATTATGGAAGGCCGTCCGTCGGATGAACCGATGGCTGCGACAAAAATCGATTCTGGTACAGATGTGAATTTTGGGGCATTAACCCGTCTTATGTTTGAGCACTTAGAACGCGAGAATGTAGACATTCACTATAAGAGTAGCGTAGAGGATATTAAACGTACGAAAGAAGGCCAGTGGGAAGTAAAAGTAAAAGATATGGCTAACGATAATTTAGAATTCCATACCGCAGACTTTGTCTTTATTGGAGGAGGGGGCGGTAGCCTTCCATTGCTCCAAAAAACTGGTATACCCGAATCAAAACAAATTGGCGGCTTTCCAGTAAGTGGACTGTTCATGGTCTGCAATAATCCTGAAGTGATTGAAAAACATCATGGTAAGGTTTATGGCAAAGCGAAAGTGGGAGCGCCTCCAATGTCTGTTCCTCATCTTGATACAAGGTTCATTGATAATAAAAAGAGCTTATTATTTGGTCCATTTGCAGGGTTTTCACCTAAATTTCTTAAAACTGGTTCAAATATGGATTTAATTAGTTCTGTAAAGCCTAATAATGTATTAACGATGATGGCTGCTGGCGTTAAGGAAATGGGGTTAACGAAATACCTTGTCCAACAAGTAATGTTGTCCGAGGATAAGCGCATAGAAGAATTGCGTGAATTTATTCCGACAGCCCAAAAGGAAGACTGGGATATTGTTGTAGCTGGACAGCGTGTACAAGTTATTAAGGATACGGAAGAACAGGGCAAAGGAACGCTTCAATTCGGTACAGAGGTGGTTACAGCTTCAGATGGCTCAATTGCAGCGTTGCTTGGTGCTTCACCAGGTGCATCCACTGCTGTACATGTCATGTTAGAGGTTTTTGAAAGATGTTTCCCTGAATACCAACAAGAATGGGAGCCTAAAATTAAAGAAATGATCCCATCACATGGATATGCTTTAGAAGACAATCCAGAGCTATTCAAGGAAATTAACCACTTAATTGCACAGACCCTTGGCCTTAATGAAGGCGAGCCTGTTTATAGCTGATCACTGCTAAGATATAGGAAAAAATGTGAGCGTGTGGCAGAAAGAAACTGCTACATGCTTCTTTTTTGTAATAAAATGCTCATGATTCATATACATTCAATTATAAAAAAACAGGTTCAATATGGAAGGTAACGTAAATACAGCACCTCAACCAGAGAGTAGCAGTAATGGTCTAGCTTTATCTTTATCCTCAATGGTATTGTGCATTTTTGGCCTTGTCCTCTTTTAAATCCCTCTAATTCCTTATACTTTGGCTATTCTGGCCATCATTTTTTGGGTGATCGGCAAGAAAAACCCGGTTAAGAAAGGATTTGCTATAGCAGTGTAACAGGCATTGTGACGTTAGGTTTGAAAATATGGTTTTGGGCAGGAGTCGTTTTTTTCATGAAACTCCTTTTATATAAGCTTCTTAAAAAGACTACCTCTCGTGTAGTCTTTTTCTTATCAATAGATTTCAAATTAATAAACTAGTTAACTCTTTCTCTATTCTAATAGGTCACTCCTTTTAATCTTTTTTTCAAGAGAGGAAGAGTAAGAATGTAAGGAAGTAGCTCAAACAAAATTTGAATAGAAAAACGCATGTATACAAGTTTTGTTTACAAGAATACATTTTTGTAAACTTGTAAACTTTTTATGTACACAAGTATACAAAAGCGTACACATGCCTTTATATCAACATGCGTACAAAACAGTGTACATGTGTACAAATTATGTTTACTTGTACACTGTTTTGTATACAAGTAAACATAATTGTAAACTAGATAGAATGGCTCATTGACTTCGGTTGAAAAATTCTATAAATTTTAAAGTAATAGTAGAAATACTAGATTTTAAATATGAAAGGATGGGTTATTTTTATGAGTAATTCAAGAATTGCAGCAGTCGATGTAGGTAACGACTCACTAAAAGGAATCTATGGAAAAATCGAATCTGACCTATACATACCAAATGTGATTGCAAGAGATATAGAAGATCGTCCGGTTATTGGAATTGAAGAATTGGATACGAAAGATCCGCTTGACGGTATTCACATTCGCGTTCACTCTCCTGCTTTGAAGGATAACAATGCGATCTACCGAGTTGGTAATCTAGCAACAAAGAGTGACAACCCGACTGAATTAGATCCTGGAAGTGCAAAGTCAGAAGAAGACCAAACACTAGTCATGCTGTTTGCTTCTCTAGCTTTAGATGCAGTTGATCCAAAAAACTCAGCGAATTTCAAAAACCAAAACGGCGTGATTGATGCCAATTACACACTTGGTACAGGTCTTCCGCTTCGTGAAGTAAAAGAAGGAAAAGATGTTGGTTATCGTTCAAGACTTCTTGGATCTGTGCACCAGGTAGAGTTTCTTGTAACACCGAAATATCAAGGAAAGAAAGTAAATATTAAATTTGATGAAGTGAAAGTTTATCCTGAAGGATTTGCAGCTTACATTAACCTTGTTATGGATAGCGACTTAAATATCATTAATAAAGATTTGATCGACAAGCGAATTTTAATTCAAGACATTGGTGGTCTATCTACCGATATCGCGGTTATTAAAAACCGTAATGTTGACGATGATAAGGCACAGGGCTTTAACCTTGGCGTCGCTGAGTCGCTTGAAGCCATTCGTGAAGAAATTCGCTCGAAGCACGGAGTAGAACTCGATAGCCGTCGTGATGTTGTAGATATTATTACGAAGAAAAACGATCGTAATCACATTATGGTCCGCGGAAGTCGTACAAGTGTTCATGATATTACAGATCGTATTCTCTTGGAGCTTGCGAAGAAACAATATCGTCACCTTCGTAACGTATGGCAGAAGAACTCTCAATCTGAAATCTGCTATTTCGTTGGCGGTGGTTCCATTGTATTGAAAGATTACCTAAAAACGTTGAACAATAACCTTGATGGGTACAACATTGACTTCTTTGAAGATGAAAAAGAAAGCATCTGGATGATGTCGAATGCTTACTACAAGCTCATCTCTGACTTCACTCGTAAAAATAGCAAACCTCAGCACCAGGATAAGAAAGAAGAAAAGAACAAGGTCAAAAACTAGTAGGGTGATTTGATGAAAAAGGCGGGGATGACGGGGTTACAGAGAGGACAGGCGATTACTTTTCGCCTTCCTTCTGATACACCTGATCATATTCTAAAGCAGCTGCAGAAGTTAAAAGAGGAAGAAAAACGGAACTTCTCAAGCCGCATTGCGGAGTATGTTTTAGATGGTGTCACGCAAACGATCAGACGCGATAATGATGCGATTACTGTACCTTTGCCAAAGGGATTAAGCAAAGCCCAAAGGGATTGGTTAAAACATGAGCATTCTGAAGCGCTTCTTGGAAACATCGTTTACCAAATTTTATCAGATCCTGTACGCGCTGCATCTCTTCTTGCATCATTTAACAGTAACTCGATTGATATTGATCAGGCACTTTATTTGCAGGAAGAAAGAGCAGTCCAGAGAGAAGTATCAGAACCTGTTGAGGCTTTACCACAGATGTCTGATGATGATCTAATGAATTTTGATTGGGATCAGGCAAAACAAGAGCAAAGCTCAGCGGTTGAAGAAGAGGAAGAAGAGAGCGTAGATGATTTGCTCGGCGGATTTCTTGATAAAATGAATAAATAAAATGAAAGGCAGCGGAATTTCCGCTGCCTTTCTTCATTTTCGAGCGATTAATCAATGGAGATGATTCCGCTATCGCCTTGAGGAATGTTTCCTGTCTTTTTAATTTTTAACGTTTGTAAGTTTGTGAAAATGACTGGACTGGCAAGAGATGGTACAGCGCGTCTCACGCTACTTAAATCAACAGTCATTAGATTATCCCCTCTCTTGACTGTATCTCCTTCTTTTACATGAGTCGTAAACCCTTCGCCTTTTAAATTGACCGTATCGATGCCGACATGTATCAATATTTCGACTCCACTTTCAGATTTGATACCGACTGCATGCTTTGTAGGGAAGACGCTTAAGACTTCGCCGTCAACAGGCGATACAAAATGGCCGTCTTCAGGAAGAATAGCGAAACCGTCCCCCATCATTCCGGTAGAAAAGACTTCATCCGGCACTTCGTTCAATGGAATGATCTTTCCTTTAACTGGCATTATAAACGCTTCATCTGCTATTGTTTTTGTTAATGTTCCAGCGTTAGTAGTCGCTTTAGATGGATTAGAGCGGGTGCCTCGCATTGCATCCGCCACAAATTCAACATCTGTTCCGACAATAATTTGTAGGTTGCGATTATTCACTTTGACGACGCCTCGAGCCCCATAACGCTTTAATTCTGCTTCGTCTACTTTTGACATATCATTCATTTGTAAACGTAGTCTTGTTGTACAGTTATCAATGGATGAAATGTTATTAATGCCGCCAATGCTGCGAATAAAATGTCCAGCCATCACATCGTATTTGTCACCTTCAGTAGGAGAAGTCGCTTCTATGGTCATATCTTCGTCCTCTCGACCAGGTGTTTTTAAATTTAATTTTTTTATTAAGAAGTAGAAGACCACAAAATATATGACTCCGTAAATCAAACCAATAACAAGTAATAATCCTGCTTTCTGTGCTAGTCCATAATTAAGGAAAAAGTCAATGGCACCGGCAGAGAAGCCAAATCCATGGTGGATGTCCAGAACGTAAGCGAGAACCATTGAGCTAGCTGTTAAAAGAGCGTGAATACCATATAATAAAGGTGATAAGAACATAAAGGCGAATTCAATCGGTTCCGTAATCCCTGTTAAGAATGATGCAAAGGCAATACCGATTAACATTCCGCTTACTTCAGCTCTTCTGTCTTTTTTAGCCGCAGCAATCATCGCAAAACACGCTGCAGGTAGCCCGAACATCATGATCGGGAAGAAGCCAGCCATGAAAATTCCGGCTGAAGGATCCTCGGCAAAAAATCGATTTAGATCCCCTGTTGCGCCGTTATACTCACCGAAAACGAACCATAGAAAGCTATTTAACACGTGATGTAAGCCAAATGGAATAAGAAGTCTGTTTAAGAACCCAAATACACCGACACCTAAAGCTCCTGCACCAATAATCCATTCTCCAAGAGCGTTGATTGCATCTTGGATAGGTGGCCATACAAAACCAAAAATACCAGCTAACAAAATCATAGCAGTAGCTGTTACAATTGGCACAAAACGCCTTCCACCAAAAAATCCAAGCCAAGTTGGTAGTTTAATATCATGGAATCGGTTATAAAGTAATCCTGCTACTACACCTGAGAGAATCCCTCCTAGAATAGCCATATTAATGTTTTCATCAATCGCAAGTGTTCCTTGTGTAAGGACTAGATAACCGATAGCACCGGCTAAACCAGCAGCACCGTTACTATCTTTTGAAAACCCGATTGCAACCCCAATTGCAAAGATAAGAGCAAGATTATCAAATATCGCTTTTCCTGCTGCTGCTACGAAGGGTAAGTCGAAAAAATCAGGATGTCCAAGCCTTAGTAACAAGGCTGCAGCCGGAAGTACGGCAATTGGAAGCATCAATGACTTACCGATGCGTTGTAGAGCTCCGAGCATAAACGTTCAACCCCTTTCAAAATTTGAAAACGTTTTATTATCCTGTTCATCATAACAGCACTAAATATAGTTGTCTATACCAATTGTGTCGTCCGATCTAACATCAAGTCGATTACTGGTATAGACAACTGTACTTAATGGTGTTAGTATTCATTTAACAGATAACAGAACTGCGAGGAGTGTTTGGTTTGGCTGAGACAAGATTCGTTATCGATCAGATAACAGTGTTTAGCGAACGAGAAACGATTGAGAATGGTTACATTAAAGTTGAGAATGGCATCATTACTGAAATTGGGCCGGCAAAGCAACGTCATAAAAGTGATGGTGAAAAAGTATATACGTTTCATGAGAAAGTATCTTTGCTTCCAGGTATGATTGACGTTCATATTCACGGGGTGAATGGAGCGGATACGATGGATGCCACGACGGAAGCCCTAGATACTATCACTCAAGCACTCCCTGCAGAAGGCACAACAAGCTTTTTAGCAACGACCATTACCCAGGATGCAAAAGCAATCGAACGTGCTGTGAAGAATGCAGGAGAGTATGTGGAGGAGAACCAAAAGCCAGGTCATGCTGAAGTGCTTGGCATTCATTTAGAAGGACCATTCTTAAATAGTAAGAGAGCAGGTGCGCAGCCGCTGCACGCGATGCAGCGACCGGACATTCGAGTTTTTGAAGGTTGGAATAAGCTTGCAAAAAATAAGATTAAACTCGTGACGCTTGCTCCTGAAAAAGAAGGTGGTTTGGAGCTTGTTCGTTATTTGACTGATCGAGGTGTTATCGCATCAATTGGTCACTCTGATGCCACTTATGAGCAAGTGATGGAAGCAGTAAAATGTGGCGCTACGCATATTACGCATCTTTATAACGGAATGAAAGGACTACATCATCGAGAGCCAGGTGTTGTAGGAGCTGCATTATTAAACGAACAACTAAAAACAGAAGTAATTGCAGACGGATATCATGTTCGACCGGAGATGATTCAATTAGCTTATCAGCAAAAAACGGATGCAGGTGTGATTTTAATAACGGATGCAATGCGAGCGAAATGTCTTAAAAATGGTCGTTACGATTTAGGTGGACAGGAAGTAGAAGTGAAAGATGGTAAGGCGCTATTAGAAAACGGCACTTTAGCGGGTAGTGTATTAAAAATGAAAGACGCCCTTACTAATATTCAAGAGTATACAAAATGCTCCCTTGAAAGTGCGATTAAAATGGCCTCAGAAAACCCTGCTAAACAACTCGGAGTTTTTGATCGTAAGGGCAGTCTGGCTGTAGGAAAAGAGGCAGATCTTTTCGTACGATCTGAAGACGGGGAAGTCATGATGACTTTCTGTAAAGGTCATCTTGCATATTCAAATGAAAGGAGTAGGGAGAATGAAAATTATTCAAGCGAATGATTACCAACACATGAGTGAACTTGCAGCAAATTATCTAATAGACAAAGTGCAAACAAACCCGTCGATTGTACTCGGCCTTGCGACTGGAGGAACGCCACTTGGGACATATAAGCGACTGATTAAGGACCATGAACAAAACGGCACGTCCTATAAAAAGGTGACAACATACAACCTTGATGAATATGTGGGCTTTTCGTCAGAAAACCCAAATAGTTACCATGCCTTTATGTACGACAATTTTTTTGGAAAAGTCGACATTCCTACGATAAATGTTCACCTCCCGAGCGGAACCGCCCATGATCTCGTAGAAGAATGTAAAGGCTATGAAGAGCGTATTGAGGAAGCGGGTGGGATAGATGTACAGCTTCTTGGCATGGGGAGTAACGGTCACATTGGCTTTAATGAGCCGGGAACGTCCTTTCAAGCAACGACGCAAATTGTTGAACTTGCTCAATCAACAAGAAAAGCAAACGCACGATTTTTTGATGATATAAAGGAAGTGCCATATCAGGCCATTACGATGGGGATTGCAACGATTATGAAAAGCAAAGAAATTTTACTACTTGTATCGGGTGAATCGAAAAGCGATGCGATGAAAAAATTGATGGAAGGTGAGGTAGACGAGTCTTTTCCTGCATCGATATTAAACAAGCATTCTCATGTTACAATTATTGCTGATAAAGAAGCGTTGTCTGGCGTAAGTGTGCGCTGAAAGGAGTTTGTTCGATGATCGATAAGACATCCCCATTACCGATTTATTATCAGTTAGTGGAGTGGATAAAAGGGCTAATTGAACGTGGCGAATTAAAGCCAGGTGATTCATTACCCTCAGAGCGAGAATATGCTGAACGATTTAGCATTAGTCGTATGACAGTAAGACAGGCGATTACAGAGCTTGTGAACGGCGGTTACCTTTATCGCCAAAAAGGCGTTGGAACTTTTGTAGCCGAGAAAAAAATTGAGCAGCAGTTGATGGGGTTAACCAGTTTTACAGAAGATATGAGATCTCGTGGAATGGAGCCTAGCAGTAAACTTGTTGGATTTGAAATCGTACCAGCTCCTTCTTACATTTCGCAGCAGTTAAAAATACAAGAACACGCGCCAGTATACGAAATAAAACGGATTAGACTTGCAGATGGTATTCCGATGGCTCTCGAGAAGACGTATATTTCAGCGAACCTCGTCAAAGGACTAACAGAAGAAACTGTTCAACATTCCTTGTATCATCACATTGAAAATCAGCTCGCTATCAAGATCGATGAGGCTACCCAGGTGCTGGAGTCGTCTGTAGCGACGCAGCAAGAGGCCGAGTACCTCAACATTCAAAAGGGTGCACCAATACTGCTCATTCAGCGGAATACGAAACTTGCAGACGAAACACCACTAGAAGTTGTAAAGTCTTCGTATCGAGCAGATCGTTATAAATTTATGATTACACTGAAACGTTAAAGGAGGATGCCGCTTGTTTAGCGAATACTTCAATCACATTAATCAAGCACTTCAAGTCATTGAAGAACAAGAAGTAAGCGCCATAAAGCGAGCTAGTTCTGCTGTCGCAACGAGTATCGAAAACGGACAAATCGTCCATGTTTTTGGCTGTGGTCACTCGCATATGATGGCAGAAGAAGTTTTCTATCGTGCAGGAGGACTTGCTCCAATTCGTCCAATTTTAATTGAAGACCTAATGCTTCATAGGGGTGGATTGCGTTCTTCTGCGTTAGAAAGAACCAATGACCTGGCCCAAGAGTTTATGGCTCATCAAGATATCCAACGAGGAGACGTCGTTATTGTTGTATCGACGTCAGGCCGTAATCCAGTTCCAATCGATGTAGCTCTTCTTAGCAAAGAAAGAGGAGCATACGTAATTGGAGTGACTTCTCGAAAAGCTTCAATTGGGCAAACTTCCAGACATCATTCAGGAAAGTATTTGTTTGAAATGGTTGATCTGGTGATTGATCATCAAGTTCCATCAGGCGATGCGACGATGCATAATGAGAAGAACCAAATCTCATTTGGTTCGACTTCAACAATACTCGGGATGGCCGTTATGAACGGCATTACAGTAGAAGCCATTCAGCAGTTAATTGAACGAGGAATTCATCCTCCTGTATTTAAAAGTGGAAATGTAGATGGATCAGATGAGTGGAATCAAACATTAATTAAGAAATACAAATCACGCATACCTTTACTTGAAAGTAAACCTCATTCCTAGTTAAAAAGCTCCCCGTCGTGGAGAGCTTTTTTAGTTAGGGCCGTATTACTTGGTTTCCCGCATCCTTCTGCCAATCATTCCCCCGGCAATAATGGAAGAGATTTTGTTAGTAAAACTATCCTTTTCGATTAATACACTCGAGCGTTTCCGCTTGAAAGCGAAACATTTACCTGGTGTTCTCCACTACCATGGACACCCGAAATTTGATTGTTAGTTATCATTTGGTCTTTTAACGTGAAAGTTGTAGAGATATCACCACTGCTTGCTTCTGAATCGAGTGTAAAGTTCGCATCATCGGGAAGGTCTAATTCCACATCGCCTGAACTTAAATCAAACGATACATCTCCAGATAACTGTTCCATTTGAACCTTCATTTCACCGGATGACATTTCTCCTTTTAGAGGTCCTGAATATTTCGTTAGGATTACGTCACCAGAACTAATATCAAAGTTTCCTTTTTCGGTTGAGAGCTGATCAATGATCAGTCTTCCTGATGATCCATCATGTTTAAAGCTTTTCGTTTGCAAGTTAGATAGTTCAACATCTCCAGAGCTCATCTCAATATCGACTTCATTTAAAACGAGAGAACTAGCTCCTTTTAATTCAACATTTCCTGAACCCACTTCAAGCTTAAGGTTTTGATTAAAGTCTGCGGGTAAGTAGACTGTAACATCTGATTCTCCATTAAAGTTGAAAAATTGATACCATTTCTGCTTCACTTCTACTTCAATCGTATCCCCTTGTTTACGTAAAGATAATTCTCCATTCCCATTCAATGCTGCTTTTACATCATTTCGAGCTTCAGGAACGATTTTCATATCACTACTGTGTGTGATGATATTAATTTCCTCCGTTCGCTCCGTCACTTTTATGCTATTCTTATCGCTTCCGCCTACAAAAAGTGAGGTGTTTTCATATAGAATTAATAGTACTGCTCCAACAGCTAGCAAACCAACAATGACATAAAATCCACTTCTCATGTCGTTCCCTCCCGTATATTCTCTATGGTAATCTTATAGTAGTTAAGATCATTAAAGTAGAAACTAGAGCAGTAAATGGACTAAGACTTAAGACGTAAATAATGGCATTGGAGGCCACGGTATGTACCTCACAATTAAAGAGACTGCAGAATATTTATCTTTACCTGAATCTTATATTGAAACGCTCATTCGTGAAAACCGCGTTCGTACCATTTATGATGGTGAGCAGCATTTGTTATATAAAGAGCAATTTAATACTCACTTTGAACAGCTTGAGAAAATGAAGCTACGATTAGAAGAGGAAGCGAATGAGCCAATTCCAGAAGATCCTGATGTAAAAGACGAAGATTAATGACAGTAAAGAAAGGATGCCAACTGGCATCCTTTCTTTACTTCGTCGAAATTTCACTCATAATGGCATGCGTATTTTGCTCACTATCCTCGAAAAAAGCCATCCAGGTTTCGGAATAATCCATTTTCGCAACCAAATGAGGCTTACTTTTAAATAGCACGCCATCTTTTTTTAATCGCTCATAACTTTTTTCAATGTTCTTTACTTCAAAATAAACAATAGAGCTAGCGTGAGCAAATTTTTCTTTATCCGGAAGGCTAAGAAGAAGACGCAGTCCGCTACAATCAAAAAAGGCCATTTGATCAGTTTCAAATAATAACTGTAGCTCCAGCATTTCCTTGTAAAACTGGACAGCTCGTTCCATTTTTTTCACGGGAATCGCAATCTGGCTCACTTGTTTGATCATAAAAGGGATTTTCCTCCTAGTTTTAAGCTTAGTTGCTATTTCTACTACATAACATGAAATCCCTTTAATTTTTTCGTTTATGTCATAGGAAAACGGGAATAGTCTTAAGTAACAGAGGAGGGTATCTTTTTATGAGAAACCTGATTAAAAAAGCGATGAAGTACGGTCCAATTATTTATCCGATTGTGAAAAAAATGCGAAATAAACGAAGAACAAGGTAAAGAAAAACCCCGGTCCCCGGGGTTTTTTTAGTTATGTTTAATACGTTGTTACCTGGAATAATTTCTGTAAGATGTACATGACATACTTATAAGATGACAGGGAATTTTGATATTTTTCGTAATCCACTGTATACGTACCATCTTCGTTCGTCCACATTCTTTCAAAATAGTGATCAACGTCTTTCATCACTTTCTGGTCGTTTGACGCTTTTAAATGGATATTTGTTTCCATGTTATAATCATCCATGTTTCGAGAGGTATAGTTTCCTGATCCACCTACAATTGTGCTTTCTTTTTTTCCTTTTACATAGAGAAGTTTTGTATGAAACTGCTCTTTGTTCGTATCATACCAGCGGATAGAGAGGTGCTTATTCCCTTGTTTCGTCAGTTCCGCAGTAATAGGTAAATTAGGTAAGCCTATTTTTTGTTGTCCGAAGGCATTTTGGTTAGGATCGAGGACCAATCTTACATCAACTTTTCGTTCGGTCGCGTCAACGATGGCATCGATAATATCTCGATCAGCGAGGTAGAACATACCGATATAAATAAGATCGTCTTCTTTCGCATCATCAATCGTGGTTACAACGCTATCTTGAATTTTACTCTCGGTTACGATTTGAGCTTTTACATCGTCGGTAGCTTTTGTATCAGAGGTCGATTTGTCAGGGAATTTTGACACATTCCCTCCAGAGTACGCGGCAACAGCCTTCTCTGATTTGATGAGCTCATTTAAAATTGTACCTTTCACCTTGAAAGCGATATTTGAATGAAAACCACTCGCATCATGTGGATTGGCAGACATGATCATTCCTGCATCTTCTGTGATAACCGTTTTTCTATGATTAGCTTTTACATTTAAGAGTTCCAGGTAGGACCGTGCCGTCACTTTTGGTGCAGAAGGAGCCATTGGATTTGGAAGCCATCCTTTTCCATCTTGTCCGAACCAGGAAAACGCCATTCTCCATACCCCTGAATAAAACAAACTAGGGTCGCGAAGTCGTTCTAAATCTGTAAAAATGACTTCCGCCCCCATGTCTTCAATTTTTTTGATTTGTTTTGCTTCATGAGATCCGTACGTTGTATTCACTTCATCACTTATGAGGATCACATTTAGGTCAGGTTTCTTTTCCATCGTTTCAACAACAGCTTTTGACAATTCCTCGCTAATTTTCGGATAATCACGTTTTCCATCTGTATATCCATTAAATAAGAAGAGGTCTAAAATGAGAAATTCATCCGCTTCTTTAATTGTTTTGTTGACTTCGTCAAAGATACTATGGTCATACACTTCTTCATCATCTTTATCATACGTTAAATCATACAGGAACTCGATTTCATCACTGCTTAATTCATGAACCTCACTTGCATAAGAAACTCCTTCTGGTAAAGGCTTAAAACGATGATATGTAATAACGGAGACATAAATGAGAATAACAATACTGAATAAAATCCAACGCTTTCTTCTGTACCATGATCGTTTCTTCATAGGACGTGCTCCCTAACTTCGATTTTCTTTTTATATACCCTATGTCGTACAAAAGTATCCCAATCCTGAATGTGTTTTTTGCATGTCGAATAGTTGTTCGAAATGTAAGCTTAGGCTTATACTGATGGATAATCAACTGGAAGGTAGAAAGAAGGTTTTGCATAATGTCTGTGGAACAACATACGTACCATTTTGACGCTTATCCAATGTTTGCTTTTGTGCCAATGGGAAAGAAGAACAAACGAATTCGATCAGTTGGACAAAAAGTACAAAAAGGATTGCTTCATCGCCTTCATGATCATGTGAAACGAAAAATGGAGGCTTTTACTAGTGAAGAACGCATGAAATTGCAGGCATTTCTCGAACAAGATACCAAGGCTGTATTACCGATTCCTTTAAATAAAGAAGATGAATTATATCCACATTTGATTAAACCTGAGCAACTAATCTGGCAATCTTTTTCGCCGATGCACGGTCTACCAATTCATAGCTCTTCCACCTACCGTGAATCGTACATAAATCTTTCAACGGAAGAGCTTGATCATCATCTCGATCAGGTGCTTCGCGATTATCTATTTTGTGCTGATCTCGCAAAACAGACTCGACATGATTTGGAAAATCAAATAGTCGATGGTTTTCAACGGCATCCTTTTATTCAACTAGCAAAAGAGAAGGAAGAAGTTGTGAAATCAGTAGAAAAAATCAATCATTCTCCGTTAATTTCATTGTTAAACTCTCCTGAAGATCTTTCTTTTTGGCGACACCGTGTAGAAATTGTCATGCGACCTTATCGGGAAATTCCTGATGCGTGGTTATGGAGGGACGAAAGCATTTGCTCACATGAAAAGCAGATGATTTTTCACGCTGCGAGCTCGGAGATTGAATATTGTTGTGATTCGTGCAGATTTTCGATTTATTATAACGTATCGGAAGCGCGGGTGCGTCTAAAAGAAGAGATCAATATGGAACGTGCGCAGAAACGTATTGCGACAATTGAACGTCAATTTAATGAAATGGTAGAAAAAACACCGCGCTTAGTTGAAAAGATTGAGGAGGTAGCAAAAGCACTCTCGTCGTTTGAACCAGTTTTAGACCTTTATAACGATGTGCTGGACCTCAAAAATGGATTAGAAATAGACGAGGCGCCGGATACAGTGACTTTATATGAGCAGTTAAGAAAGGTGAGTCTCCCTGAAGAGAGAGAAGGTTCTCCGCTACTATGGATTTCAAATATCTCTACAGATACCATTGAACCTTTTAAACCGAGGGTGATATTGCCTGTTGTGAATGAAACGGAGTTTACGCGTGTACGTGCTTATTTAGACAACCTAATCTCGCTAAGTACGCACAGTCCAAGAAATGAGGAGCAGTATGTAGCGATAAAGGGAAATGTGCTCACTTTCGGGGAATTAAAAGGTATACTTCAGTTCATTTCGATGCATGAGAATCAGCCGCTACATGTGATGTCGAAAGTATTAACTGGACAAACAACAAATGCCCTGCGAATACAAGGATTGCATGAGGATGAAAATTATGGTTTATTGAACGATTGGGAAGAAAAACACGTTGTGAACGCAATCAAATTGATCGAGAAGGATGGCATGCTCGAAAAGCTTTCAAAAGGCTATGCGCTGACAGAGAAGGCAAATACATTATTAGGTAGAGAGAGCCAATAAGAAGAGGCTAGGTGATGCGTGGAGCATCGCCTTTTCTTTAAAGCTCCTATTTAGAGTGAAACCTTTTTTTGTAAGTTTCGTAGAAAGAAGTAGAAGCTTACACACGGAGGGGATTTCATGGACCACGGACCGGGCAAGATACTTTCTTTAAAAGGATTAACAAAATGGTATGGTGAGAAACTTGTTCTCGATGATATTGATCTTGACGTATATGAGGGGCAGATCATTGGTTACATAGGTCCGAATGGAGCAGGAAAAAGCACGACGGTTAAAATCATGCTTGGACTAGAAGCGTCTTATTCGGGAGAAGTAGAAATTTTTGGACAGAACATTAAGGAAAGTGGGGTAGCATACAAGAAAAGAATAGGGTACGTACCAGAAGCTGCGGACCTTTATGATAATTTAACTGCGAGAGAATATTTAACGTTTACAGGAGAGCTTTATGGCTTAACCGCGGATTCAGCCGATTACAAAGCGCGATTACTTATGGGTGTATTTAACCTTGAAGATGTTTATGATTCGCGCATTTCTTCTTACTCAAAAGGAATGAAACAGAAGGTTTTATTGATTTCGAGCTTACTGCATGATCCTGATATTCTGTTCCTAGATGAACCGATTAATGGGCTAGATGCGAACAGTGTCATGGTGTTTAAGGAAATTCT
This sequence comes from Bacillus sp. Cs-700, assembly GCF_011082085.1. NCBI lineage: Bacteria > Bacillati > Bacillota > Bacilli > Caryophanales > Bacillaceae > Bacillus > Bacillus sp. Cs-700. Next base: position 2,618,550 of record NZ_CP041063.1, on the reverse strand, counting down.
TGCACAGCTCGCATCACAGGGAAAAACGATTTTTTATTCTTCTCATATTATGGAGGTTGTTCAAAAAATCAGCAGTCGCATCCTTCTATTAAACGATGGCAAAATCGTAGCGGATGGAAGCTTTGAACAGCTCCGTCAGAAAAACAAAGAAGGGTCTTTAGAGGAAATTTTCAATCAGTTGACAGGATTTAATGAGCACCAAAATCTTGCAGAGGATTTTGTGCAGATCGTTCAGCGTGATCATAGATGAAGAATTTTACTACGTTAAAAATACTAGATTTGTTTCGAGTGATATTTGAGCGATTTGAAATTGATTATCCGACAATGAGGCGTATTCTTCAGGTAAAGCTCACGATGGATGGTAGGCGACCTACCACGATTATGAGTCAAAATAGGGGCGGGGAGAAAAAGCAGGATGCAAACCAGTTTCTGAAATCGCTCTGGTTTTATGCTTTCATTGGATTAACGTTAATCCCCCTTTTGTTTATTGGCGACAATTTTATGTTTAAGATGAGTTTGATTTTTGGAGTGTTAATGTTTTTAATTATGACGGCAATGATTTCCGATTTCTCATCTGTACTGTTGGACGTTCGTGATCAGACGGTAATAGGGACAAGGCCAGTTGATCACAGGACCATCAGTGCTGCACGTGCGATTCATGTGACCGTCTACTTGTTCTTTTTAACAGCAGCGATTGTGAGTGTTCCTCTTGTCGTTGGGATTGTTCAGTTTGGCGTTATCTTTGCATTACTATTTAGTGTAACGGTCTTGTTTAGCGACTTGTTCATTGTGGCCATCACAGCGTTACTCTATTATGTGATTCTAAAATTTTTTGGTGGAGAACGTTTGCGAGACATCATTAACTATGTGCAAATAGGGCTGTCCTTTACAATTGTCATAGGTTACCAAGTACTTGCACGTGCCTTTGAGTTTCAAGGGTTACAGTCCAGCTTTGAAGCAGCATGGTGGAACGTGTTATTGCCGCCGGTCTGGTTTGGAGCGCCATTTGCCGTTATTTTAAATGGTGCTAGCGGAGCTTATTATTATGTTTTTATGGCTTTTGCACTTCTAGTTCCTTTAATCGCTTTATGGATTTACCTTTCGCTATTACCTACCTTTGAAAAAAATCTACTGAAATTAATGGATCAGGCAGGACCGTCGAAAAAGAAAACGACGAAAGGAATGAACCGCCTAGCTTCTCTTCTAACAACAAGTAAAGAAGAACATGCTTTTTATCAATTTGCAGAAAGAATGTTGAAGAATGAGCGAGATTTAAAGCTTAAAATTTATCCCTCGTTAGGCTTTGCTATCATCTTTCCTTTTGTTTTCCTTTACAATGGATACTCTGCTGGTGGATCTTTAGACAGTATCACTTCTGGGCGAATGTATTTAACCATTTATGCAAGCATGATGATGATTCCAGGCATTGTGATTATGCTTCAGTATTCCAGCAAGAGCAAAGGCTCGTGGATTTATCACGTTACACCCCTGCAAAGTGACGCAGTGATCATTAAAGGTACGTTAAAAGCATTCCTAATCCGCCTCTTTGCCCCTGTATTTGTTGTCATTAGTATCTTGTATGGTTTTTTATTTGGAATCCGGATCATACCAGATTTGGTTATCGTGCTCTTAATTGCTTTGATTTACAGCGTCATTTGCTTTCGAATGTTGAAAGGAAAGCTTCCTTTCTCACAGCCTTTCGAGTCTGCTGGGCAGAGTGATGGCTGGAAGACGATTCCTTTTGCGCTTTTAATTCCTGTATTTGGAGGCCTTCATTTTGTACTAACAATTGTTCCATTTGGTATATGGATTTATCTCGTGCTTCTACTGTTTATTGTTCCGCTTACATGGCAGAGGGGCTTGAGGTGACAGGCACTCGCGCTTTTTGTCGAATGAAAACCCACCCTAGTGTTTTAGGGTGGGTTTTCATGTGGGTCATATTGTGTTCTGTTTAAATACTAAATTACGCTTTCGCTTTTCTTGCATAAACGATCATAATGACTGCTGATAGAGCCATTAAGACGAACAAGAAGGCATACGTGAGCTGAAAGGATTGTGTGCTGTATGTTAATCCGTTTAGTTCTAATAGTATTCCTCCGGCTACAGATCCCGACGCGCTGCCGACGAATTGAATGAGTTGCTTCATGCCAATGCCAGTCGCAATTTCTTCGGAAGGAAGAATGCGGGATACTTCATTTGTCGTACTTGAAGAAAGACTAGAGAAACCGAAACTTGTGAACATATAGCCAATCATAATCATGTACTCATTAAGTGGAGAAAGGATATAGAAAAGCACGGTTGAAATGAGAAGCAGTCCGTGAGCAAGGTAAATAACTTTCATGTTTCCATATCGATCGAGCAGTCTGCCAACGTAGATGGCGGCAACAGCAGAAAGCATAGCTCCAGGGAAGATAATATACCCAACAACAGATGGACCCTTCTCGTAAACGTTCTGAAGCATGAGCGGCATTAGCAATAAGATGGCAAAGTGTGTCGTGAAGCCAAGATAGCTCATATACAGAAGCTTTCGATATCCTTTGTTTTTGAAAAGAGATGGCTGAATAAAAGGAGCCTTTGTTCTAGTGATTCGGAGCCAAAGCAGTCCACCTACGATGATACCAATCGCTAAAAATAACCAGTTAAATGTTGAAATATAGAGTAAGAAGCTTGTGACGGCGGCTCCAGTTAAGATTCCACCTACAATATCAAAGGTTCCTTTTCGCACTTCTTCTTCAGGAAGACGACGAAAGAGAATCGGAATAAGCAAAACGACAAATAACGTTACGGTAAATAAGTAATTCCAATTAAGATATTCCGTCACAACTCCGCCTACAACCGGACCAAGACCGAAACCAAGTGATGAGGCAGAGGCAATCATCGCCATTGCTCTTCCACGTCTTGCAAATGGAATAAACCGTCCTGCGAATACCATCGACAATCCTGGAATGGCTGCTGCACCTGTCGCTTGTAAAAGGCGTGCAGCAAGAAGAAGAGGGAATGTTGTAGCAAAGAAACCAAGAACAGATCCTATTCCAAATATGACAATCCCTGCAATTAACAGCCGCCTGATCGGAAGGTAATCCGATAAGCGCGTGTACGTAATCGTAAAAATTGCGAGGATGATTGAGTAACCTGATACGATCCAGGCGCCATCAGCAGGTGAGAGATTAAACTCAGTTAATACGTTAGGTAGTGCTACATTAAACATAGTTGTATTCATGACTACAAGCCAGACAGCCACACTTAAAAGAAGAATGGTTTTGAAATAGCTTGAAGTAGTTTTTTCGTTCATTTAAACCCTCCTGATGCGTTAATAAAGCACCAGCTTATTGTAAACGATAATGACGTGATTCGTCTCATTTCAGGGTTTCAATGAAGCTCATTGTTTTTCTTCATCATTTTTTTAGCTAACTTTTCTTTGACTTGATTATAGCTGAGACCGGAATTTGCGTTAAGGCGTTTTACTTCCTCAATATCTGTTCCTGATTTTGTTTTCACGATGGTTCACCACCTTTCACTCTTAGTTTTTGAACCGATCTATTGATTTATCCACCTGAGAATACTGACTTATGGAGGAGAAAGAATACGTGATATAATGCAAACAGATTAAAAAACATGAAAAGTTAGGATGACACGATGAGGAACGAACGAAGCGTGCAGGTGCAAGCAAAGCATCAGAAAAAATTCGAAAAAGGCTATCCCCTTATTTTTAAAGAAGCGATTGTGAATGCAGACAGCCTAAAAGAAGAAGGGGTTATTCTTAGGCTAGAAGATGAGAAGGGCCAATTTCTTGCAACAGGCTATTATGGACGACAAAACAAAGGTTTTGGCTGGGTCCTATCGCAAAACGAAAACGAAAAAATCGATCTTGATTTTTTTGTTAGAAAAATTCAAACAGCTCTTCACCACCGCGAATCTTTTTTTAACGATCCGACGACCACTGCTTTTCGCATTGTGAATGGCGAAGGAGATGGCCTTGGAGGTTTAACGATTGATTATTTTGATGGGTACTACCTCATAAATTGGTACAGTGCAGGCGTTTATTCGTTTAAAAACGCTGTGATTGGGGCATTAAAGCAGCTTGTTGATTTCAAAGGAATTTATGAGAAGAAGCGATTTGATGCTAAAGGGCAGTATGTGGAAGACGATGATTTTGTCGCAGGTGAACGCGGGGAGTTTCCGCTGATTGTAAAAGAAAACAGTGTGAACTTTGCGGTATATCTAAACGAAGGAGCAATGGTAGGCGTTTTTCTTGATCAACGTCCGGTTCGTAAATTAATTCGAGATAAATATGCGAAGGGAAAAACGGTGCTAAATACGTTCTCTTATACCGGTGCTTTCTCTGTTTTTGCAGTTGAAGGTGGAGCAGTTCACACGACAAGCGTTGACCTTGCCAATCGAAGCTTAAATAAGACAATCGAGCAATTCAGCGTGAATGGAATTGATTATGAAGAACAGAACATCCTTGTCATGGATGTCTTTAAGTACTTTAAATACGCTGTGAAAAAGAATCTATCGTTCGATATGGTGATTCTTGATCCTCCAAGCTTCGCGCGTTCTAAGAAACATACGTTTAGCGCAGCAAAAGACTATAAAGATCTTTTGAAAGATGCGATTTCCATTACAGAAGATAATGGGATAATTGTTGCTTCTACGAACTATAGCGGTTACGATATGAAAAAATTTAAAGGGTTCGTTGAGCAAGCCTTTAAAGAAACGAATGGAAGTTACCAGCTTCTTGAAGAATTTACCCTTCCCGAAGATTTTCGAACGATTAAAGAGTTTAGAGAAGGGGATTATCTAAAAGTCGTTTTCATTAAAAAAGTAAAGTAGCTCGGTGTTTTACATTCCTTAAAAAAAGGGATGAAAGAGATATAACGCATGAGAAGGGGAGAGGTCAATACAATGAAGCTACTTGTATTCGGAGCGACTGGCGGTACTGGGAATGCATTTGTCAGGCAGGCGATTGCGGCAGGGCATACCGTAACAGCATTTGTTCGAACACCTTCAAAGCTTGAAACGTCTCACAAGAATTTGTCAGTTGAAATTGGCGATGCAATGCAATCGGCTGATGTGAAGCAAGCCATGTCTTCTGATGTTGACGCGGTTGTTTCTTGCCTTGGGGCAAGTGGACTTGGAAAAACAACGGAACTTTCGACAATGACCGCGAATATTCTCGATGCGATGAGTATTCATGGGGTGAACCGCATTGTGTATATGGCTTCCGCAGGAATTAATAAAGAAATTCCGGGTGTAACAGGGTTCATTGCGGGTAAGCTGTTGCAAAACGTTTTGGCTGATCACCGAAGAGCTGCTGACCTGCTTGTTGCAAGTGAAGTAGAGTGGACAATCGCTCGGCCGATGGGATTAACGAATGATGAATTGACGGGGGAATATCGAAAGGCGCGTACGGGAGTACCAAAAGGTGGACGCCGAATATCACGAGAAGATGTGGCTGCTTTTTTGCTTCAAACGGTAAGCAATCATCTTTATCTTCGAGAATCAATTGGGCTTGCTTACTAAAAAAGCACCGTGAGGGGAACCCTCACGGTGCTTTTCATTATACTGTTACTTTCTTAGCATGAATGACTCGTTCTCCAACTGCTTTAATCAATTCTGGAGGAAGCGGATAGTTGAGAGCGGCTGGATCCATTTTAACGGCGGCAACAGTTGCCTCTAATGCTTCAGGGGGAATTGAATAGTCCTTAAAATTAGCAGGGAGTCCAATGGCCTTCTGCATGTTTCGGATTTTTTCAATCACTGCTGTTAATAACGTCTGTTTCTCTTTCCCAGATGTCTCTAAATGCAGAGCTTCAGCAAGCTCTTTACTTTTCGGAAGGTAAAGATCTGGAAGTACTTCCATCACAACGGGTAAGAACACAGCATTGGCGAGTCCATGCGGAATACGAAATAGGGCACCGTATGCATGTGCGAAATTGTGCACTGGAATAGCGTTAAGGGCAAAGCTAAATGCCGTAATTCCCATCATGCTCGCCTGCAACATTTCCATGCGCGCGTGAAGATTTTCTCCATGTTTCACTGCGGTGGGAAGATGGGATTCGATGAGGCGAATCGACTGCAGTGCATACGCATCTGTTAGAGCAGTAGCTGTTGGTGAGGCCAGCGCTTCAATGGCATGAGTTAACGCGTCGAATCCAGTAAATGCAGTGATTTTAGCCGGTAAACCGGTTGTTAATTCGGGATCTAAAATGGCCATGTCTGCATTAATGAACGGATGAATGATATTTGTCTTCATCTTTATTTCTTCGTTATAGATCACGGCAATTGGCGATACTTCTGATCCTGTCCCAGCTGTCGTTGGAATGGATATATGAGGAATTGGCATGTAGGACGCTTCTGGCCATGATAAATAAAGCAGTCCGCCTGGGATCGCTTCTTTAATATCGGTTAAGCCGTGATGAAGGGCATATTTAACTCCTTTTACGGTGTCCATTACGCTTCCGCCACCAACAGCGAGGAGCCCATCTGCACTTACTTCTCTAGCAAATTTAAGCGCAGCGTTCACATCATTGCTACCTGCATCCTGATGAATATCAAGATAAACTCCTGCAAGTTCTGGACCTGTCCCATGTGGTGTTAGCTCAAAAATTTCTTTGATCTTTTCAACAACTCCTGCCTGCTCAAGCCCACGGTCACTGAAGAGTACCACTCGCTTCGCTTCAAGTCCTCTGAAAAGGTCTGGAACAAGTGCGCGAGTGCCGGCGCCACTATGAATGGCAGTTCGAAGCATATATTGTGAATAGGTTAAAGACATACGTTTCGCCCTCCTTTATTTAGATTGATTTGAAAAGAGAAGACTGTACCACGATCTCCGCTCAGCTTCTGGTACCATAGACGTATGCACATGTTTTACCTGCGTATACGCATCAAGGCAATGCTTGCCCATTTCTCTACCAATCCCGCTTTGCTTGTATCCTCCAAATGGCGCATCATTCCTTAGCATATGCCAGTCATTAATCCAAACAACGCCTGCACGTAGTTTGCGAACTACTTTATAGGCTTTATTCACATCTGATGTCCAAACCCCCGCTGCAAGGCCGTAAATGGTATCATTCGCCATCTTAATCGCATCATCTACGTCACTATAGCGAATAATGGATAGCACGGGTCCGAAAATTTCTTCTCGAGCAATGGTCATGTCGTTTGTTACATCCGCAAAAATCGTTGGAGCGATAAAATGTCCTTTCTCACAGCCTTTTACGTTTACCTCATGACCACCGCAAATAAGACGAGCACCTTCCTGCTTTCCTTTCTCGATATACGATAAAATGGCTTCTTTTTGTGTGGCAGAAACCACGGGCCCCATATCCGTCGCTGGATCAATCGGGTTACCAAGCACAAGCTTTTCTGAAAGTTCTTTAAGACCATCAATGATGTGATCATATAGTTTATCTGGGACAAACAACCTTGTTCCGCTTTCACAGAGCTGACCTGAGTGAAGAAAAACGCCGAATAGGCTACCAGGAAGAGCGAGTGAGAGGTCAGCATCTTCAAGAATAATGGAAGGTGATTTCCCGCCGAGTTCGAGTGTCGTGTTTTTAACCGTGCTAGAAGCGAGGCTCATAATGTGCCGCCCTACTTCTGTGGACCCAGTGAATGCGATTTTGTCAACTTTAGGATGAGTTACAAGAGGTTCACCAACGTTTTTCCCGTTACCAGTTACAACATTAATGACGCCTTTAGGAACGACTTCTGAGATGATCTCAGCAAGGCGAAGCGTAGTAAGTGGCGTGTAGCTTGCGGGCTTAATGACAATGGTGTTTCCCATCGCAAGTGCTGGAGCGATCTTCCACGTTGCAATCAGCATCGGCATGTTCCAGGGCGTAATGGCCGCACATACACCAATTGGTTCGCGCCAAATAAAGTTATGGGCAGGGCCAGGAAACGGTGGAGAAGGGAGGGTTTCTGCATACGTATAATCGAGCACGAATTTGCCGAGCGTTTGGAAAAGGTCGACCATTTGAATAATGTCATTTGATGCAAGCCTTCTTACTGTGCCGCCTGATGAAAGTGCTTCTAACGCGACGAGCTCTTCTCCGTTTTCCATGATTTTCTGAGCGATGGTATACAATAATTTAGATCGCTCTTTCGGGGGCATCTCCCGCCATTCTTCCCTTTCAAAAGCTTGAGTAGCAGCTTCAACAGCTTGATCAACATCTTCAGCTGTACCACCTGTTACTTTCGCAATCACATCGCCTGTTGCAGGGTTCGTCACATCAAACAGCGTACCTCCTTTCGAGGGAGTCCATTCGCCATTGATGAAGAGGGGAAATGATTTGATTTCTACGTTAACTGACATCTTTTTTCCTCCTTTACATTAAAGAACGCCAACATCTGATTCAGTAGTGCGATAAATCTCGTTCATACTTTTTCCTTTGGCACGTGCCAGTATATCCATACGAACAGAAAGTTGTTTCATCGAAAAAGCCATAGTCGCATCAAGCGTATTTCCGAATGCACTATGTGTTCTTCCTCCGATTCCTTCTTGTGTAAGCTGTGCGGCAAGAGGAGCGAGTTGATTCATTTTGTTCTGAACAAGGTCAAAGAGGTGGGGATGTTCAGCGATCAGTCGCTGTAGCAGGAATGTTCCGTAGCCAATATGACGCGATTCATCTCGTTTAAGTAAACCGATGCCTTCCATTAATCCTGGCATCACATTTGCTTTTGCAAGAGATTCATAGAAAGAGAAATAGCCGGTTTCAGCAAGAACACCTTCCACAAACATGTTGTAGACGGTAGATGCTTCCGCTAATGCTTCAGGTGAGTGATCGTGCTGGAGCTTTTCCATCGCATCCGGCAAGATCGAGTAAAAAATGGTGCGATAGGTGTCAGAGTGAAAACGTGAAAGGTCGCCAGTTTGACCAATCTCATTTAGAAAAAATCGAAAAAATTCCGTATGTTTGGCCTCTTCGTACAGAAAGGTTGTTAAATACATCTCTTCTTCCAATCTTCCTTCTTTTGCGATCACCATGATTAAAGGAAGAAGATCTAGCGTTACAGCTTCCTCACCAGCTTGAAATTGAGATACGAGTCTTAGAATTTCTTCCTGCTGATCACCGGTAAGAAACTGCCAGTCTTTCACATCTTGAGTAAAATCGATCTCCCTTGGGTCCCATCCACCAAATTTCTTAGCTTTTTGATAGAGTCGAAATGGTAGTGAATCTTCGTTAAGCCCACGCACACTCGTTGTGATCATTTCCTTTCGCATAATAGACCGCCTTTCCTTGCGATTTCAATGAGCACCTTCTATAATAAAAGAGCGATCATAGAAAGCGCTTACATAACTAGTGTAACCAATGATGTCCAAAGGTTATATTCCTGAAAAGATAGGGGGGAATTATGTCGATGCATGAGGAAACGTGGGTGCGCTCTTTTCATCGAATGCTTTCGATCAAAGATCCAATCCACCGTTGTGAAGTCATGATTCAGCAGTGCCTTGCTCATTTTCCATTCATGCGTGCGAGTATGTTCACTTTTTCCTACTTTACTAGTATAGGAGAAGGAATCCTTCGCGTGGATCGCCATGGCGTCTTCTCTATGAATGCTATTCGTGAAGACGTAAGGCGGATACCGCCCATTCAACGTGCCCTTCTTATGAACAAACCGGCTTTTTTAATGATGGATCAGCATCACCAGCTTTTCCCCGAAGAATACATCGAAGCGTACGATTTAACATCTGTCTTAATTATTCCTCTAAGCATTGAACGTGTTGCAATTGGTTGTGTCCTTCTTGACGAGAGAGAAGAAGGAGCGACGATTCATCAAGGTCTTATTGAAGAAGTGATGTTGTATTTTCAACAGGCACTCGCTTACTTGCTCCCAACAACTCCAACAATCCCTAGTCCTTTAAGCAAACGTGAAACCGAAGTGCTTCAATATGCTGCTGATGGTTATAGTACAAAAGAAATGGCTCAGCATCTTCATATAAGTGATTTTACAGCTCGAGATTACATGAGTTCAGCGATTCGAAAGGTAAATGCGAACCATCGTGCAGAAGCGGTTGCAAACGCATTACGAAAAAAATGGATTCTATAGCAGCTGATCAGGCTTTTTCTTTTTCTTGAATAATGATGGAATTTTCAGTAAACTTAAAATACTGACCAGTTGGTATATTAGAGTTGAATAAAGGAGGTTTCTATGATGGAATCGGTTAAAGAGAACGTTCACTACCGCACCTGTCCACTTTGCGAAGCAACGTGTGGGTTAGAAATCCACACCGTTAATGGAGAAGTTACGCATATTGAAGGAGATAAGCAAGATCCTTTTAGCAAAGGGTATTTGTGTCCAAAAGGGTTTAGTTTAAAGGAACTTCATCACGATCCAGACCGGATAAGGGAACCGATGATTCGAAAAGGTACGGAATGGTTTACAGTGAGCTATGAAGAAGCTTTTAAGGAAGTAAGGAAAGGCCTTCGTGGGGTGATTGAAAAGCACGGACGGGATGCTGTAGGCGTCTATCTTGGAAATCCAAATGTACACAACCTATCAGGTATGCTCTATTTGCCTCTGTTTCTTCGTGCACTTGGAAGCCGTAATCAATACTCTGCCAGCACAGTTGACCAAATTCCCAAACAGTTAGCAGCAGAGTTTATGTACGGTAGCGACTTTAGCATACCGATCCCAGATATTGATCGGACACAGTATTTTCTAGTTATTGGCGCGAACCCAATCGTGTCAAATGGAAGTTTAATGACGGGACCTAACATGCGTGGGAGACTGAAAGCTTTACAGGACAGAGGTGGGCGTCTGGTTGTTGTTGATCCAGTTCGTACCGCTACCGCTAAACTGGCGAATGACCATCATTTTATTAAACCTGGCACAGATGGGTATTTCTTATTTAGTATCCTTCACACCTTATTTGATGAGGAGTTAACGAAGGATACGCATCTTGCTCAGCATGTAAACGGTCTTTCGGAAGTAAAGAAACTGGCAAAAGATTTCCCTCCTGAAAAAACGGCAACCGTATGCGGGCTTGATGCAGAAACGATTCGTACGATCGCAAGAGACATTTCTTCTGCCACGTGCGCTGCTGTGTATGGACGAATGGGGACATGTACACAGGCATTCGGAACAGTAAATAGTTGGTTAATTGACGTGATAAATTATGTGACAGGTAATTTGGATCGTGAAGGCGGCGTCATGTTCACAACGCCTGCTGCCGGTGGAAAAACGTCTAAGAAAGGCTATCGTTTTGATCGTTTTAGAAGCAGGGTTAGTCGTATGCCTGAAGTATTAGGTGAACTTCCTGTTGCGTGTCTTGCAGAAGAAATGGATACCCCTGGTGAAGGACAAATTCGTGCATTCGTCACGGTTGCGGGTAACCCTGTTTTATCAACGCCGAATAGTATGCGATTACAAAACGCGATGGAAGATCTTGATTTTATGGTAAGTGTTGACTGTTATCTAAATGAAACGACTAGAAACGCAAACGTCATCTTTCCGGCACCAACACCCCTTGAACGTTCACACTACGACCTTTCCTTTTACCAGCTTTCGGTTCGTAATATTTCTCACTACTCGCCACCCGTTTTTGAAAAGAATGAAGGTCAGCTTGATGAGTGGGAAATTCTTCTCAAGCTTGCAGCATTAGTTGGAGAGGAAGAACCAGATCAAGATGCTGTAAGCAAATTAGATGATGCATCGATACACTTTCTTATCAAAAAAGACATTAGAAATGATCGGTCACCAATTTATGGTCGCAACCTAAAGGACATATCGGAAGCGTTAGAAGGACGAACAGGTCCAGAGCGAATGCTAGATTATATGCTCCGTTCAGGGCCTTACGGAGACCATTTTAAACAGCAGGATGGTTTAAGTCTAAAGAAGCTTGAAGAGAACCCACATGGCATTGATTTGGGAGCGTTAAAATCACGAATTCCAGAAGTATTGCTCACTCATACAGGAAAGATCGAGCTCGCTCCTAAATTGATTGTAGATGACGTAACAAGACTTAAGAAGGAGACGAACAGATCTGATATGCTCTTAATTGGTCGAAGAAATTTGCGGTCAAATAATTCTTGGATGCATAACTTACCTGTGCTTATGAAAGGAAAAGATCGGTGTACATTATGGCTTAACCCATCAGACGGAGAGAGGCTTAAGATTCAAGATGGCGATGTCGCTGTAGTGGAATCAGAAGTAGGGCGTATTGAAGTTATTGTGGAGCTGACAAAAGACATTATGCCTGGAGTAGGAAGCATTCCACATGGATATGGGCATGGTCTTAGCGGTGTAAAAATGGCGGTAGCAAAGGATAACAAAGGCGTGAATACCAATCTACTAAGCGATGAAAAAAGACATGATGCTGTCTCCGGAACCGCTGTTTTAAATGGGATTCCAATATCAGTTAGTAAAACAAAGAGTGGGAGGGAGAAACATGGCACTGTACGCACTGAATCTATTTAATGTAAAAGACGGGGAAGAATATGCTGCATATGCTAGAAGGGCAGAAGAACCGCTACGTCAATATGGTGGAAAAGTTGTGGCTATTGGGAAGCTCGATTCCTCTCCAGAAGGGGACATTGCACCGAGGCAGGTGATGATGCTTGTTGAATGGGAATCGAAAGAGGGCATTTACAACTACGTGAATGATCCTGATCTTGAAGATTTGCATCCACATCGTGAGCTTGGTGTCGATGATTTTGTTTGGCATTTGTTTGAAAAGCTAGAAGATCTGCGCCCTGTATTGAAATGAAGAAAGCCCCCACAAAAAAATGTGGGGGCTTTCTTCATTTTATTCTTCGATTGGGAACCAGCCAGGTACGCTGAATATCGCATTCCAAAGCGGATCAGGTAAAACAAGTTCTTGCTGTGCATCTTTCCGTAACGTTACACGAATGTTTTCTTCGTCTCCGTTTTGAACTTTCTCTACCCAGTTCGGTTCCATAATCATTTCGCGCCCAAGGGCAATGAGAGGTACGCCTGTATCAAGTGCTTTTTCTACTTCATCTGGAGTATGAAGAGAGCCAACACCGATAACTGGAACAATGTGACCGATTCGTTCTTTGATCATTTCCATGCGTGATGTAGGGTCTTCCTCACGCATCGAACCTTGATAGAAATCGGATAGTGAAACGTGAACATAATCCAGATTGCGTGTGGCAAGCTCATCTACAAGCTGAAGGGTATCGTCCATTGTGATGCCAGGATTTTCACGTTCTTCAGGTGAGATGCGATAACCAAGAACGAAAGCACCACTACCGTGTTTTTTGATTGCTGCTTGCACAGATTCTAAGACGGCTAATGGGAATTTCATGCGATTTTCAAGGCTTCCACCCCATCCATCTTCTCTTCGGTTTGAATGAGGAGAAAAGAACTGTTGAAGAAGGTACGTATTTGCACCATGAAGTTCTACTCCATCAAACCCCGCTTCAATGGCTCTTCGCGTTGCTTCACCGAAAGCTTGAATGGTTTCTTGAATTTCATCTTCTGTCATAGCACGAGGTGTTTGTGAACCTTCACGCTCAGCTGGGACAGCACTTGCGCTAAGGATTTCTTCATCTGGAACGAGCTCTGGAGGGCACATTCTTCCGCCATGGAAGATTTGTAGAATGGCTTTTGCCCCTTCAGAGTGAATGGTGTCTGCTAATTTTTTGAGACCTGGAATCTGTTCATCGCGGTTAGCTCCAATTTCACCAGCGAAGCCTTTTCCGTGCGGAAGCACATAAGCACAAGCGGTAATAACTGCACCTACACCACCAGAGCGCTTTTCATAATAAGCCAGCTCCTGTGCGGATACAGTGCCATCATCATTTGATAAGAAATTGGTCATTGGAGCAAGCATGACACGGTTCTTTAATTCTACCCCGGAAGGTAGCGTATAAGTTTGTAGCATTTTTCGATTTGAAGTCATTGTGTTCCTCCTTTTTGTACACGTACTGTAATTCTAACTCTTACAGTTTAGCACGACGATTCTTAATTTGTCTTACGATGTGCTTTGATTAAATTGGAAAAAAAGGTACATTCAAATTAAAAAACCGCCGGAATCGACGGTAATCGTTTAAGTTAAATTCGCTTTGAAGAGATGGCTTCACGCATAAGTTGCAGTGAATGCTTTGATTTTTCTTTTCGCGCAATCATAATATTTACATAAAGCGCATCAACGAGACTTAGCTGTGCAATCCTAGATGCGAGAGCTTCAGAGCGAAAGTCTGTTTCTTGTGAAACGGTATAGAGAGGAATATCAACTTTTTTACTTAGTGGCGAGGTAGCCAAATTCGTGATAGCGATCGTGGTTGCCCCAGTTTCACGTGCGATGTCAGCTACGCGAAGCATATCTTTATTCGTTCCAGAATGAGAAATCAAGACGGCCACATCGCTACTTGATAGCTGGGAGGCTGACATGATTTGCAAATGTGCATCGCTATATGACGTAGAGCGTAATCCTGTTCGAATAAACTTATGCTGTGCGTCCATCGCAATAATTCCAGAACCACCATTTCCGTAAAATTCAATATGTGTTGCTTTTAATAAAATTTGAACGGCCTGATCAATCGTAGCATCATCCAATATGTGGTACGTATCCTCTAGCGTTCGAATATTTGATCGAAGCACCTTTTCGGCAACCTCTTTCGGGGAGTCGGTTTCTGTGATGGTTTCATGAATATCCTGAATCGGATTAACAATTTCTGCAGCCAGGGCAATCTTCATCGCTTGAAAGCCTTTGAAACCGATTCGCTTACAAAAACGAAAAACGGTTGCATCAGCTACGTTCAAGTCTTCTGCAACCTGATTAATTGTGCTGTGGATAATTTTATTGGAATTGTTTAATATATAATCCGCCACCTGTCGTTCTTTTTCGCTAAATTGCGAATAAGAAGAGCGGATTCTTGGAAGGCAGTGACGGGTTTCCGTATCGGACATGTTCATTCTCCTCTCTATCACTCCTGATTTTATCATTGTAACCGATTACAATTAAGATGAAAATAGATTCCGCTCAACCAATTGAAACAAAAAATATTTAATGTATAATTAGCATATAAGAAAAAATATTTCATTCGTATAAGGAGTTTTTCATATGAACGTCGGATTAATTGGTCTTGGAAAAATGGGATACAACCTTGCTCTAAACTTACGTGATCATGAACATAACGTGATCGTACACGATGCAAATGATGAGCAGGTGCAAAAAATGAATGAAGAGGGCTTTACAGGAAAGCACTCTCTTAAAGAAGTTGTAGAATCACTAGAATCACCACGTATTCTTTGGATGATGGTTCCTTCAGGCGATATTACTGAAGCTGTTACAACTGAATTGTCGGACCTTCTCGACCGTGGCGATATGATCATTGATGGCGGGAATTCCCACTATAAGGATTCAAAACGCAGAGGCGAAATGCTTTTAGAAAAAGGCATTTATTTCTTTGATGTAGGCACAAGCGGTGGGAAGTCAGGTGCACGCAATGGCGCTTGTACGATGATCGGTGGAGATAGCACTGTGTTTGAAACCATTGAACCACTGTTTAAAGATATTTGTGTTGAAGATGGCTACCTCTATACTGGTGAGTCGGGTAGCGGTCACTTCTTGAAAATGGTTCATAATGGTGTAGAATATGGCATGATGCAATCCATTGCAGAAGGTTTTGATTTACTAAGTAAAAGTGAGTACGATTTTGACTACGAAAAAGTGGCACGCGTATGGAATAACGGTTCTGTTATTCGTTCTTGGTTAATGGAATTAACCGAGCAGGCTTTCTCAAAAGACGCTAATCTTGATGAAATTCGTGGTGTGATGAACTCATCAGGTGAAGGGAAATGGACAGTAGAGACAGCTCTTGATCTCCAAACAGCAACTCCTGTTATCGCACTCTCCCTAATGATGCGCTATCGTTCATTAGAAGACGATACGTTCACTGGTAAAGTCGTTGCAGCTCTTCGTAATGAATTCGGCGGTCACGCAACTGAAAAAAGCAATTAAATAGATAGATGTGGGAAGCATGTTGACGTAAACATGCTTCCTGATAGTTTAATGACGACTGTTTTGCTTTATTTGAACGCGCTTACAGGTGTTTGCTAACACAACTTTCGTAACGTGCGTGCTTAGAAGCTATAATAAAAAGTGGAAGATCAATCAAGTAGGAGGAATGGCTTATGACGATGAAAGAGCAATATATGATTGGTGTCGATATCGGGACAACGAGTACAAAAGCCGTTCTATTTAATGATGACGGTCAGCCTGTTTCAAAACATAATGTGGAATACCCTCTCTTTACACCAACACCTGCGACGGCAGAACAAGACCCAGAGCAAATTCTACTAGCCGTCGTAGAGTCGATTCGGACGGTAATTCAGGATAATCAGTTACATGGGGAGCAAGTGAAATTTGTTTCATTTAGCTCAGCAATGCATAGTTTAATTGGAGTAGATGAA
Organism: Bacillus sp. Cs-700; assembly: GCF_011082085.1. Taxonomy (NCBI): domain Bacteria; kingdom Bacillati; phylum Bacillota; class Bacilli; order Caryophanales; family Bacillaceae; genus Bacillus; species Bacillus sp. Cs-700. Next base: position 2,602,161 of record NZ_CP041063.1, on the reverse strand, counting down.
AACGGAAAGCCGCTTACAAAATGCATCACATGGGCAGACAACCGAAGTGCACAGTGGGCTGAGAAAATAAAAAATGACATGGATGGACACGAAATTTATCGGCGAACAGGAACACCTATTCATCCAATGTCTCCGCTCTCGAAGCTCGTTTGGCTTAAAAATGATGAAAAAGAATTATTTCAATCAGTTGCAAAGTTCATTTCAATTAAAGAATACGTTTTCTATCGCTTTTTCCATGAATACGTGATTGACTATTCAATCGCCTCAGCAACAGGCTTATTTAATCTAGAGCAACTTAATTGGGATGAAGAAGCGCTAAAAATCGCTGGTATTACAGCTGACCAACTGTCTAAACCGGTGTCCACAACGCAGATGATGTCGGGATTAAAAGCACCTTATATTGAAGAGACAGGGCTTACTTCTGCAACCAACTTTATCATTGGGGCAAGTGATGGTGTCTTGTCAAACCTTGGTGTTAATGCAATTGAGCCAGGGGTTGTAGCGGTAACAATTGGGACAAGCGGAGCAATTAGAGCCGTAACCGACCGTCCCGTCACAGATCCAAAAGGACGCATCTTCTGCTACGCTCTTACAGAAGATAAGTGGGTTGTAGGTGGTCCTGTCAATAACGGAGGCATCACGTTCCGCTGGGTACGTGATCAGTTTGCAGCATCTGAAACAGAAACAGCAAAACGTCTTGGAATTGATACGTATGAAATTCTGACTCGAATTGCCGAACAGGTGAACCCTGGCTCTGACGGTCTTCTTTTCCATCCGTATCTTGCTGGCGAACGCGCTCCATTATGGAATTCCGATGCGCGCGGAAGTTTCTTTGGACTTGCCATGCATCATAAAAAAGAGCACATGATCCGCGCGGTACTTGAAGGGGTTATTTATAACTTATACAGTGTCCTGCTTGCACTTGAAGAGCTAATTGGTGAACCGAAGCAAATTAAAGCAACAGGTGGATTTGCTCGATCAGCTCTTTGGAGACAAATGATGGCCGACATCTTTAACCAAGAAGTAACCGTTCCAGAAAGCTATGAAAGCTCCTGCCTCGGTGCCATCGTTCTTGGTAAAAAAGCGCTCGGCGAAATCGACTCACTAAGCATTGTCTCAGACCTAGTAGGAGACACATTTAGCCATGAACCCAAAAAAGAAAACGTCCAAATCTACTCAGAACTACTGCCAATCTACATCAGAATCTCAAGAAAACTAACCGAAGAATACACCGCCATAGCCAACTTCCAAAACAAAACATTGGGGAAAAACTAAAGCGGAAACACACCGTTTAGGACCGACAGGCGCTGGAAGCCTTCAAAATGAACACGCTCTTTGTGTTCAGATTGAAGGCTGAAGCGACCGAGGTCCTGGTGTGTTGCAGCTGGAAGTAAACTAAAGCGGAAAAACCCCGTTTAGACCCGGCAGGCGCTGCCTTTCAAAATGAACACGTCCTTTGTGTTCGGTTTGAATGGTAAAGCGACCGAGGTCCCGGTGTGTTGAAGCTATAGCATTAACTAAAGCCAAAAACCGCTTGTATTTAACTAAATTTATATAAAAAAAGACAGCCCTCAGGGCTGTCTCTTTTTTATATTGCTAGTATTAATGTTTAATCGCTTCTTTTAAGATAACAGTTGCTTGATCTAACTCAACATCTTTTGTCAAAACGATCTCGCTTATGAGAAACTGCTGGGCGTTTTCCAGTAGTTTTTTATCGTCAGTTCCGAGTGGTCGTTTCTTGTTTAGGGCAACGAGCTCACGGATTACTTCCACATGATTGTGGATGTCTCCTGTTTTAAGCTTGTTCATATTATCCCTGTAACGCTGGTTTCTATTTGCACTGGGTTCTTCTACGTCAACTTCTTCGTTAAAAGAAGTAAGTACTTGATCCATAGTGCTGACGTCAGACACTTCACGGATTTTCAGGTTTTCCGTCTTACCTTTTGGAATCATCACCTGAATGTCACGAAAAGGCATATTCAGAATATAATAGATCTGAGTTTCACCCAGTATTTCTTTTTCCTCGATTGCTTCGACTATACCTGCACCGTACATGGGATAAAAAATCTTATCGCCTACCTCAAACAAGCGCCCACCCCCAAATTTATAAATTATAGCACATCTCCTATTATAACATAAACAATTAATTTGTACGAATGGAATATTTTTTTCGATATGGCACTTTGATTGATTGATCGATGCAAATTCCATTACAATTATAGACAAATCTGGTTTTGGCCAACTATGGAGGCGGTTACAAAAATGAAGATTGGAATGATTAGTTTCTGGCACGTCCATGCAAAAGATTATGCAGAAGAAGCGCGGATTCATCCTGATGTGGAAATTGCAGCGATCTGGGACGAGAATGAAGAGCGTGGAAGAAAAGAAGCCCAAATGAGAGAAGTAGAGTACATAAGTGATTTAGAAGACCTTCTCAACCGAAAAGAAATAGAGGGGGTTGTTGTTAGTTCACCGACAAATCGTCATAAAGAAGTAATGGTACAAGCAGCTCAAGCAGGGAAGCATATTTTCACCGAAAAAGTTCTGGCGTCTACTGAAGAAGAAGCGATCCATATACTGAATGCAGTGAAAAAAGCTGGAGTAAAGCTATTTGTTTCATTGCCGCGCGTTTATGATGGCTATACGGATGCTGTTCAAAACTTGATTGAATCAGGTGAGCTAGGAGAACTGACGCAGACGCGCGTGCGACTTGCTCATAATGGAGCGATTGCTGATTGGCTCCCAAACCATTTCTATAACAAAGAGGAGTGCCAGGGAGGAGCGTTAATTGACCTTGGTTGTCACCCAGTGTACTTAACGAGACTTTTTCTTGGAATGCCTGAACGAGTTACAGCTCAGTTCGGATATTTAACGAAGAAAGAAGTAGAGGATCAGGCTATCGTAACATTCGGGTATAGGAATGGCTCTTATGGAATAGCAGAAACGGGTTTTGTAACGGCTCATTCTCCATTTATCATTGAAATACACGGAACAAAAGGGTCAGCTATCTATGGCATTCCTGATAAAAAGCTAATCAAAAAAGTTTCGGAGAAATGGGAAGAAGTTATGATTCCAACGAATAAACCTTCTCCATTTTCACAGTGGGTTGACCACATCCAAACGGATAAAGGGACAGATGAAAACCTTGCGCTTGCTCTTGATCTAACCGTGCTAATGGAAGCGGCTTATCAAGCAGAGAAAACTAAGTCTGAAATTGTCATCAATCCCCGATAGTCAATCCTACAGTTTGGCGATTGGAGTATGGTACACTAGCTTCGACTAATGACAATGAGGTGCCTTATGAAACCATTTTTACAATACAATCCGACCCGTCTTTATTTTGGCAAAGATAAAATAAAGGAATTAGCAGGAGAACTTCATTATGGGGTGAAAGTTCTTGTGGTATATGGTGGCGGAAGCATTAAACGAAACGGCGTTTATGACGCTGTCATGACTGAACTTAAGAAAGTAAATGCAGAAGTGCACGAGCTTTCGGGAGTAGAACCGAATCCTCGTCTCACCACTGTCGAAAAAGGCTCTGCCATTTGTAAAAAAGAAGGCATTGATTTTCTTCTTGCAGTAGGTGGCGGTAGCGTCATTGACTGCACAAAAGCGATAGCTGCAGGTGCGCACTATGAAGGCTCAGCTTGGGATTTGATCACACAAAAGGAACCAATTGAATCAGCTCTACCATTTGGGACAGTGCTAACCCTTGCTGCAACAGGTTCGGAGATGAACTCCGTCTCAGTTATTACGAATTGGGAAACGAAAGAAAAGCTAGGATGGGGATCACCGCACGTATTTCCAACGTTTTCTGTACTTGATCCAACATACACATTTTCAGTTCCAGAAAACCACACTGTTTATGGCATTGTTGATAGTATGTCGCATGCGCTAGAGCATTATTTTCACCGCACAAGCAATACGCCGATGATCGATGGATTTATTGAATCCCTTCTCCGTACGGCGATTCAGACAGGTCCAAAGCTACTAAGTGATCTTGAATCATATGATCATCGTGAAACGATGATGTATATTAGTACGACGGCTTTTAACGGAACATTGAGCAATGGCACTGATGGCGGTGATTGGGCCACACACCGAATCGAACATGCTGTATCAGCCGTTTATGATATTCCTCATGGTGGTGGATTGGCGATTTTATTCCCGAACTGGTTGGAACACGTCCTTGAAGAAGATCCTTCTCGAGTGAAACAGTTAGCCGTGAACGTTCTTGGCGTATCGTCAGAAGGGAAAAGTGATTACGAAGTGGCGGTAGAAGGAGCGAGAGAACTTCGTACGTTCTGGAACTCTCTTGGTGCACCTTCTCGTCTCGCAGATTATGAGATTGATGATGCTGAATTCGAAAGTATGGTTGAAAAAACCTTTATTAAACCAGGAGTTGGCACATACAAAGAACTTGATCAGGAAAGCGTTCGAGATATTCTAAAACGCTCCCTTTAATGCAAAAGCAGCATGGCGCCGGCGCCATGCTGCTTTCTTCTTTACTCATTAATGGAAATGTGGCGAAATTCTTGAACATTAAAAAGTCCCATGTCAGTTAATTTAAGCTCTGGTATGACCGGAAGACTTAGAAAGGAGAGAGTTAGAAAAGGATTAAAATCCCTCGGGGCACCTATTTCTTGTAGTGCCAGATCGATTTCTTCTAGTTCTCTCACCACAGATGGGTAATCGATAGTTGAAAGAAGTCCCGCAATGGGAAGTGGTAATTTCGCCATCACTTCCTGATTTCGTACAACCGCTAAGCCCCCCTGCATTTCTTGAATGACTTCAGCTGCTTTTATCATGTCTTCATCGTTTGTGCCGGTCATGATTAAGTTGTGGGAGTCGTGTCCAACGGTTGTCGCGATGGCCCCATCTTGAAACCGAAAACCCTCTACAATGCCAAGGCCAATGTTTCCAGTACGGTGATGTCGTTCGATAACGGCTAGTTTCATAAGATCCTTTACAGCACATGAGACAAAACCATTGTTAGCGTTGCGATCAACAATGAGCTTCTTTGCTTCTGTCACAATCTGATTTGGAATCAGTTTAATCACATTTGCTTCTTGATCCGTTACAGGTAAATGCAGGTGTTCTTTTTGAAGCGTTGGTAAATGAACGGAATTGGTGATTCTTTTCGAAGGCGTTACCTTCGCGATCCTCTTCGTTTTACCTTTTTCTGCAACAAGCTCTCCAGCTCGATAAACCTTTGCAACAGAAAATGATTCGACGTCATCTAGGAGAAGAAAATCAGCATCAAGACCTGGTGCGATCGCTCCTTTCGTTGTTAAGCCAAAGCACTCTGCTACGTTTAGTGAGGCCATTTGAATCGCTACGAGAGGATCTAACCCTTCACGGATAGCGAGTCGAACATTATGGTCCACGCTTCCCTCTGTGATCAGGTCGTCAATATGCTTATCGTCTGTACAGAACATGAATCGTCTTGCATTTCTCTCGGTTACAGCGGGAAGGAGCTGCTTTAAGTTCTTTGCGACGGAGCCTTCACGAATAAAAACATACATTCCTCGTTTAATCCGCTCGAGAGCTTCTTCCGCAGTGATGCATTCATGATCGGTTCCAATGCCAGCCGATTTATAAATATTCAAAGCACGGGTATCTAGACCTGCCGCATGACCATCTATTTTTTTGTTTTGTGCGTCGTACAGTTTTTGCAGCATAGAAGGAGAGGCATTAGCGACTGACGGATAATCCATCACTTCAGCTAGTCCGAGAACGCGGTTATGTCCATAGAAAGGCTTCAAGTCTTCAGCCGAAAGAACCGCTCCGGAGTTTTCAAACGGTGTAGAAGGAACGCTTGAGGGGAGCATAAAGTAAATGTCCATTGGAACATTCTCAGAATCTTGAAGCATATACGAAATGCCTTCAGCCCCGGAAACATTTGCGATTTCATGAGGGTCGGTGATGATCGTCGTTACCCCACAAGGAAGGACGGCCTTTGCAAATTCAGATGGAGGAACCATTGCGGATTCAATATGAACGTGAGCATCTATTAAAGAAGGAACAACATACATTCCTCTTGCATCAATCACGTACTTTCCTTCGAATTTTCCTATTCCTGCAATAACGCCATCGACGATCGCGACGTCAGCCTGGATAAATTCAAGGTTGTAACTATCTAAAACAAGTCCATTTTTAATTACACAATCGGCTGGGCGCTCGCCGGCAGCTGTTTGAATTCGTTGGATTAGTTTATCCATTGCTTTGCTCCTCTCAGTCTAGACAGAGGATGACAGATTCACATTGCCAGAATTGTCATCGTAGTCAAACCATTTACGGTAGTTTGGTAGAAACCTTTGGACCATATCTCCAAAATTATACGAAACCTGGTACGTATTATTAGCGTATTTTATAGATGTCTTGGGCGCTCGTCAATAGCATCTAACGTTGCGACCTAAAAAATACTTTCAGATTCATATTGATAAATGAGTCAAATCCAAGTAAACTAAAAGTAGGTAGAAGTAAATACGCAAAAAAGAAAGCGCTTTTTTTATCGAATTTTAGGCAAACGTTTGCACTTTACGAACTTTACTAAATAGATGAGGTGTAGAGATATGAAAAGAATCTGGTGGAAAGAAGCTGTAGGCTATCAAATTTATCCACGAAGCTTCCAGGATTCAAACGGTGATGGTATTGGTGACTTACAAGGCGTTATTCAGAGGTTAGATTATATTAAAGATCTTGGCATCGATGTGATTTGGATATGTCCAATGTACAAATCTCCTAACGATGATAATGGGTATGACATTTCTGATTACCAGGACATTATGGAAGATTTTGGAACAATGCAAGACTTTGATTTGTTGTTAAAAGAAGTTCACAAACGAGATATGAAATTGATCATTGATCTTGTTTTAAACCACACAAGTGATGAGCACCAGTGGTTTATTGAATCCCGTTCATCGAAAGAAGATCCGAAGCGTGATTGGTACATTTGGCGCGATGGAAAGAACGGTAAGGAGCCAAATAACTGGGAAAGTATTTTCGGAGGATCGGCATGGGAATATGATCAGAAAACAGATCAATATTTTCTCCACGTCTTCTCAACGAAACAGCCAGATGTGAACTGGGAAAATCCTGATGTTCGCGAAGCGCTGTATGACACGGTTAACTGGTGGCTTGATAAGGGAATCGATGGTTTCCGTATCGACGCCATCAGCCACATTAAGAAGCGTTCAGGGCTTCCTGATATGCCGAACCCTAAAAAAGAGAAGTATGTATCTTCATTTGATATGCATATGAACCAAAAGGGAATACAGAAGTTCCTTCAGGAATTTAAGGATGAAACGTATTCGAAGTACGATGTGATGACGGTTGGAGAAGCGAATGGTGTAAGCATTGATGAAGCTGATCAATGGGTAGATGAAAAAGACGGCAAAATGAACATGATTTTTCAATTCGAACATCTTGGATTATGGGATGCCGAGGAAAAACCTGATCTTGATATTGTCTCACTAAAAAAAGTGCTAACACGTTGGCAAAAGGGTCTTGAAAACAAAGGGTGGAATGCCTTGTTTGTTGAGAATCACGATAAGCCACGTGTCGTGTCAACATGGGGGAACGATCAGGAATATTGGAGAGAAAGTGCCACTTCAATGGGAGCGATGTATTTCCTTATGCAAGGAACGCCATTTATTTATCAGGGGCAAGAAATTGGTATGACCAATGTTCAATACCCTTCTATTGAAGATTATGATGATGTAGCCGACAAAAATCGTTACCGTATTCAGCGAGAAGCAGGAGTAGCTCATGATGCTATTATGAAAGTAATTTGGGCTTCTTCTCGTGATAATAGCCGAACACCAATGCAGTGGAATGCCGATAATAACGCTGGCTTTTCTTCTGGAACACCGTGGTTGAAAGTAAATCCAAACTATACGGATATAAATGTTGAGAGGCAAGAAGCTGATGATCACTCAATTCTATCTTTCTATAAGAAGATGATTGAGCTGAAGAAAAACAATCTTGTTTTCACCTACGGAAACTATGATTTACTACTTGAAGATGATCCGCAAATTTATGCTTATACTAGAACAACAGCGGATGACAAAGTTCTTGTTCTCACAAATCTATCGATCGAGCCAGCTGTATTTGATTCGAATCTTACGTTGGAGATGCACCAACTGCTTTTGAACAACTATCCTGTTATTGAAGAAGTGAATGATTCTATTGTATTAAAGCCTTATGAGGCAAGAGTCTATCGTCTTTAGCATATTTCATTAGAAGACAGCCGTGCTTTGCGGCTGTCTATTTCGGTAGGTTTACAGATGGAAATACACACCAAAGTCGTTGTATTATCTATAATTTACCAAAATTGTCGAATCATTAGGGTAAATATGAATAGATTTCTAGAAAAATTTACCGTATAGTGTTGATTAGTGGGAGGTATGACCCAGATCTATCTTTTCACACATACTAGTTTATTAGGGAGGATTAAAATGAAAAAGTTCATTGTCGCCTTATTTTCAGTAGTAGCACTCTTTATGTTTATGGGTACCGGGGTTTTCGCAGCAGAAAATGACAACACTGAGATATTACAAAAAATTGAAGAAACGAATGTAGCAATTGAACAAGAAATCCAAGTAGCACAGTCTAAAGGTGACAAACTATTGTCAGCGCTTTCTCTAGAAACAGCAAAGCTAGATGCAAAATTAGAAATGGCTAGACAAAATGGAGCATCAGAAGCGGACATTGCGAAGCTTGAAAAGGAAGTAAAGACAAAAAAAGCAGCGCTTACTGCAAAGTACAACAATGATCTTGATAAACTAATTGGTGATCTAATCGACAAAACAAACAAAATGACTGCAGACATGATTGAGGAAGCTGCAAAAGAAGGCATACAAGCAGAATGTTCATGGGTATATGTGCAGATTGCAGACCGTTGGGTATGGGTTGATCCGATTCAAATTGTAGGAGTTTAACTGAAAAAGCATCTCTTTTGAGGTGCTTTTTATTATATGTCTAGTACTATATAATAAGATATATAGAAAATGTACGTTAGGGAAAAAAGAGGTGTAAATTTGGACGGCTTATCTATAGGGCGTAAGCAGGAGTGTATGGAAGAAGTTGTGCAAGAATCTGCCAAACTTAGTTTATTAGGTAGAGGTTCTGGTATTGAGGTTATGAAACAAGTGGTATATGAAGGAACCACTTTTTATCTATATCCAGGTAACAACCCCGAAAGTTTTGAATTCTTTTATATTTTAGAAGGTGAACTGGTATGTGAAGAACTATCCATTACTTTGAAAAAAGACGATTACTTTTTTGTGAAAGATCTCAAAGAAATCGTTTTTTTTGAAGCTGCTTCTGAAGTCTCGATGATTTGGATGATAAATGAGTCCGTTTTCCATTTAATTAGTCAAAAGGTATCATTACTTCTAGAAGTAGTTAGTAAGGTTGAAGAAAAGGATAGATACACTTTTAAACATAGTGTTAGAGTACAAAATAGTAGTATAAAAATAGGAAAAAAACTTAACCTTTTAAAAGATGAGTTAGATACCCTAATTGTCGCTTCAGTCCTCCACGACGTAGGTAAAATTAAAGTTCCTGAAGAAATTCTTAATAAGACGGGCGGTCTTACGGATGAGGAATATGAGATTATAAAAAAGCATCCAGCCGATGGTGCAGAGATGGTGAAAGACTCTTATTATTCTGATATTAGCACGATTATTCATCAGCACCACGAGCGCCTCAACGGTTCTGGTTACCCAGATGGTTTGAAGGATGAAGAGATCACGATTGGTGCCAAAATTATTGGTGTTAGTGATTCCTATGATGCGATGACGGACGACCGTTCATATCGAAAAGCCTATACACCTGAATATGCTATGAATGAATTAAAACGTCTTTCAGGCGTCTTATACGATGCTGAAGTGGTCGATGCTCTTGAAGCGGTTTTAATTGAAGAAGGCATTCTGAATAGCAACTAGTCGAAGGGAGATGGAAGACATCTTCTTTTTTGTTTGTTAAACAGGACAATTGATTTGTAATGTTTCACGTGTAACATTGAAGCTGGTATGATAGAGAAATAATTGAAATTTGAGGAGATTGGTATTGTGGGTAAACAACTCATTCTTGCAGAAAAGCCCTCTGTTGGACGTGATATCGCGAGAGTATTGAATTGTACAAAAGGTGGAAATGGCTTTCTTGAAGGAGATCGCTATATTGTAACGTGGGCACTTGGTCATCTAGTGACGCTTGCTGATCCTGAAGTTTATGATGAGGCATACAAGTCGTGGAAGTTAGAGGATTTGCCGATGCTTCCAGCCCCGTTGAAACTTGTGGTTATTAAAAGAAGTGGAAAACAATTTAGCGTTGTGAAAACGCAAATGAACCGTAATGATGTAAGTGAAATTGTGATTGCAACGGATGCCGGAAGAGAAGGGGAGTTAGTGGCGCGTTGGATTATTGAAAAAGCGCGAGCTAAAAAACCACTAAAGAGGTTGTGGATCTCATCCGTCACAGATAAGGCGATTCGTGATGGGTTTAAAAATCTAAAAAATGCCAACCAATACACAAACCTTTATCAAGCAGCTGCAGCAAGATCTGAAGCAGATTGGTATGTAGGTCTTAATGCAACTCGTGCGCTTACTACAAAATACAATGCACAGCTTTCAAGTGGAAGAGTGCAAACGCCTACGCTTTCGATGATTGCGAAGCGTGAGGAAGAAATCAAGTCCTTTCAACCTGAACCGTATTATGGAATGGCAGCAGTGGTGGATGGTTTTACACTAACGTATCGGGATTCAAAATCAAACGATTCACGCGTATTCGATCGTGAACGAATTGATTCTGACCTTAAGCAGTTATCAGGTAAACAAGCGCGAATACAAGAAGTTAAAAAAGCAAAGAAAAAGACGTTTGCGCCTGGATTGTATGACTTAACTGAACTACAAAGAGACGCGCACAAACGTTTTGGATTTTCTGCGAAAGAAACACTTTCAGCCACCCAGCGATTGTATGAACAGCACAAACTAGTTACGTATCCGAGAACAGATTCACGCTTTCTTTCTTCTGATATGAAAGACACGTTGAAAGAAAGATTAGAAGCTGTAGCGTCTTATGAGAAAGCAGCGCGAAAAGTACTCGGTAAAACGATTCAAACGGGGAAGCATATTATTGATGATCGAAAAGTATCCGATCATCATGCGATTATTCCGACGGAGCAAACGCCCGTTATTCGAGAACTTAGTGATAAGGATCGGAAAGTATATGATTTGATTGTTAAACGGTTTGTAGCCGCATTATACGAGCCATTTGAATACGAGCAAGTGACGGTAAAGGCTAAGATTGGTGAAGCAAACTTTGATGCCAAAGGAAAAAGAGTGCTTTCCGCCGGTTGGAAAGAAATATACGAGACAGAGGAAGCGGATGTGGTGCTTCCTGAGCTTAAAGAGGGCCAGGAACTTCGCGTGCTCTCTCTAACAAGAACAGAAGGGAAAACCAATCCTCCGCCTCGTTTTAACGAAGGAACACTGTTAACTGCGATGGAAAAGCCAGCTCAATTTTTAAGCATGCAAGATAACAAGCTGGCAAAAACGCTCGGTGAAACCGGTGGACTTGGAACCGTTGCAACTCGTGCGGATATAATTGAGAAATTATTTAATAGCTTTTTAATTGAAAAGAATGGAAAAGATTTAACGATTACATCAAAAGGTAAGCAATTACTTGAGATCGTTCCGGATGAATTGCAATCACCTGCTTTAACTGCAGAATGGGAGCAAAAGCTTGAAGCGATTGGCAAAGGTAACCTTTCAAAGCAGGCATTTATTGAAGAGATGAAAGCCTATGCTAACGAAACCGTTCAGAAAATCAAGTCAAGTAAGAAGAAATATAAGCATGATAACGTAACAGGAACGAAATGTCCTGATTGTGGGTATTTGATGCTTGAAGTAAAAAGTAAAAAAGGTAAAATGCTTGTTTGTCAGGATCGTGAATGTGGCTATCGCAAAGGGAAAAGCAAAGTAACTAACGCAAGGTGTCCAAAGTGTAAAAAGAAACTTGAGCTTCATGGACAAGGTGATGCCCAAACCTTTATATGCAAGTGCGGTCATCGTGAGAAACTGTCGACATTTAATGAACGACGCAAAAAAGAAAAAAATACAAAAGCGACGAAGAAAGATGTTTCAAGCTATATGAAAAACCAGCAGAAGGACGAGCCGGTTAATACAGCTCTAGCTGATGCATTAGCGAAATTAAAATTAGATCAAGATAAATAACAGGGAGCATGGTGACCTGCTTCTTTTTTCATTTAGCTGTTATTTATGTGACAATAAAATAAACTAGTATGGACATGGATTGGTTTAACCAATTAAAGGGTACTATTTCTTTTACATATTTCCTTGCTAATAGTTCTTTTGATTGAAAAGAGTAGATAGTTGCCTTATCGTACCAATTACATATAAAATGACGACATGTAATAGGTGTTTCGTTTTTTACTAATTTAGCCAATTGTGAGCATATTTTCAAACATTTCTGTTCAATTCGATTATAGTGAAGTTAGTGCGAAGGGCAGAATAAGAATGAAGCACGAGCAGTTGTTAAACATAAGGAGGCTATCCATGGTCGATTCGATTTTATTTAATATTATGCTTGTTGGTGCCCTCGGCATCTTTTCGCAATGGGTTGCCTGGCGTTTTCACTTCCCTGCCATTGTCGTTATGTCTATTATTGGTTTGCTTGTCGGGCCAATTTTTGGCTTCCTTCACCCAGAAGATGTATTTGGAGATTTATTTGATCCATTCGTATCGATTGCAGTAGCTATCATTTTATTTGAAGGCAGTCTAAATCTTGATTTTAGAGAAATTAAGGGCCTTGGTCGCCCGGTTGGAAGAATTGTAACGGTAGGCGCATTTCTAGCATGGCTGTTGGGTTCACTGTCAGCGCACTATGTTGCAGGGTTGTCTTGGGGTGTTGCGTTTGTAATAGGCGGGTTGTTTATTGTAACCGGTCCAACCGTTATTTTACCGCTCTTACGACAAGCCAAACTAAAGCCAAGACCTGCAAAAATATTAAAGTGGGAAGGGATCATTGTCGATCCGCTTGGTGCACTTCTTGCTGTTTTTGCATTTGAAATTATTAAATTTCTAAAAGTAGAGGAAGCAACGGCTACCGTTCTTCTCGTCTTTTTCTTAGGATCTCTTTTTGCAACGCTATTTGGGTTCCTATGTGGACGTGGGATTGGGTGGATGTTTGAGAAGGGATATGTTCCTGAATTCTTAAAATCTCCAGTCGTTTTTGCTGTCGTTATCCTTTGTTTTGCGGTATCTGATGAAATTACGCATGAAACGGGGTTGCTTGCAGTTACGGCAATGGGGATTACGCTAGCGAACATGCATATTTCATCGATTGATGATATGAGACATTTTAAAGAAAACATTTCAGTTCTTTTAATCTCAACGATCTTCATCATGCTAACCGCTTCCTTATCCGTTGACACATTACTTGAGATCTTTCATTGGCAAATCCTTGCCTTTGTCCTACTTATGCTATTTGTGGTAAGACCAATTTCCATCTGGTTATCCACGATTGGAACGGATTTATCCTGGCAGGAAAAGACGCTTGTTGGCTGGATTGCGCCACGAGGAATCGTCGCATTAACTGTGGCAAGTTACTTTGCAAGCGTGTTGCTTGATGCTGGATTTGAAGATGCAAAAATCCTAATGTCTCTCACATTTGCATTAGTATTTGCAACGGTTGTTGTTCATGGATTTTCCATTCGTTGGACGGCAGAGAAGCTTGGTCTTGCAAGTGACGGTCAACCGGGAGTTCTAATCGTTGGAGGAAGTACGTTCTCAACGGCACTTTCTAAAACATTAAAAGAATTAAAGATCCCAGTGTTAATCACGGATTCATCATGGCAAAGGCTGCTTACAACGAGAAAAGCAGGCGTACCGTTTTATAGAGGAGAAATTCTTTCTGAACAAACCGAATATCGTCTGGATTTAACGCCTTACGAGTACATGATTGCGGCAACTGAGCTCGATTCTTATAACGCACTTGTTTGTACAACATTCGTTCCTGAAATTGGACGGAATAACCTTTTCCAGTTAAGTTTACGAAACGATCGAGGCGACGATCTTGAAGAGCTTGTTCATACGATTGGTGGACGCGTGGCGTTTAAAGAAGGAGCAACGTGGGAGACCTTGAATCGTAAAGTAGAGAGTGGCTATGTTTTTCGTAAAACAAACATTACTCAGCAGTATACGTATGATCGGTATTTGAAAGAACGAGATGAAGAAACAATCATGCTCTTTGTGAAGAAACCTTCTGGTAGCTTAGAATTTTTCGCTCACGATTCTCAAACGAGAGCGGAAGCAGGCGATGTACTTGTAAGCCTGATGCCGCCAAGTAAGGAATTTAATCGCATCCGTGAAAAGCTTGATAAACAGCGTACCGATGAGAAAACCGAGAAAGAAAAAGAACATCATTTAGAAGATGAGTAAAGCCCCCGGTGTGGGGCTTTTTTAATGTGCAAAGCAACATTCCAATAGAAGGGGTGCTAAAGATAGAGACTGATAGGGTACCGTAATGATATGCTACTTTAAAGTAGGGGGTTTGATCATGTATGATGTAACCATCATCGGAGCTGGAGTAAGCGGGATTTTTATGGCATACGAGCTGACAAAGCGATACCCAGAATCCAAAATTATGTTGATTGATAAAGGCAAGAAACTCTCAGAACGGAACTGTAAGGCTCGTTCCAAACAAGAATGTTCATGTGACGTTTGTGATCAATACATCGGTTTTGCTGGACTTGGTAAATCAGAAGGCAAGTTTAATTATACGAATGATTTTGGTGGTAGTCTCGGTAGAAAAATAGGAACAGTTCAAGCAGAAAAGCTGATGTGGGAAGTCGACCGCATTCTTTGTTCTTTTGGTGGGGAAGAGGCTGAACTCTATCATACTCATAGTCCAGAGTTAGAGGTTAATGCAAAAAGCGTAGGGTTAGAGGTGTTAACGACTTCCGTTAGACACCTTGGAACGAAACGATCTCACCATGTGTTTCAAAGCTTGTATGAGGTTCTTACGAAACGAATTGATTTGTGGTTTGAAACAGACGTGTATTCGATTGTGAAAAGCGAATCCTTTGAAATAAATACCTCAAAAGGAAACATAAAAACAAAGAAAGTTGTGCTATCAACGGGAAACAGCGGAAGTGAGTGGATGTATCGTCAATGTGAACAGCTTGGTCTTCTACCTGGTCCTGCTCGTCTAGATTTAGGAATTCGCGTTGAAATGCGAGGGAACCAGCTTGAGGCAATCTTAAAAGATACGTTTGAAACGAAACTTCATATCAAAAGAGAGGCATTCGAAGGAACGACGTATTGCATGAACCCGAACGGCAGAATAATAAAGAAATATCAACAAGGCTTTGTGATGCCTGATGGGCAAAATAAGAGAGAAAAAGATAACCCAGGAAACAATTTAAACTTTACTTTATTTGTGCCATCTTTTTATTCTTCGAAAGAAGAGGCCGACCTTGTTGCTCAACAAGTGATAGGTGGAATCAATAGGGGAAGAGATCGGATCGTTGTTCAGCGTCTTCAAGATTTAAAAAAACAGCAAGCGACAAGGTCTCACATTCTGAGTTCGAATTCAATTGTTCCTTCTCTTGATGGAGAAGCTGGCAACCTAATAGATGAAGTGCCAAACATCTATCTGGATGCTCTTCGGGAGTTTTTTGATAGTCTCGAAAAGTTGATAGGAGAGCCCATTGATGAAGAAACCTTGTTATATGGCATAGATGGAAAGTTTTATGAAGCAAAAATACCAACGGATGATTCCTTTGAAACAGATGTAAGCGGATTTTTCTTAATTGGAGATTGCTCAGGAGAAACGCATTCCTTATCACAGGCAGCAGCAAGCGGTTTATATGCAGCAAAAATGATATAAAAAAGATCGGCGCTATGGCCGATCTCTTCAGTGAGTGTTACGAAGCGGATGATTCTGATAGTGCTTTTTCACGTTTCGTTAAGAACTTCAACGTAAAGATTGAAAAAGCAATTAGCGCAATACACGTTAACCCCAGGTATAGGTTACTAAAGATAAGATTTTCTCCCGATAGTGACAAGGGATTCATGGAAAATGACACGTTTTTCATTTCAAGAAGTCTTCCGAAAATAGCTGAGCTAAATGCCCCTGCAAGGAAGTTCAATAAATTGAAAACGCCCATCCCTACACCGTTTTGGTTGTCTGGTAGAATAGAAGATAGTAAATCGGCAGTTGAGCTTTGGATGAGCGGGAATCCAAGATAAGCAATTAATAAACAAGGCGCGATGACCCACGCGTTGTAACCTGAAAACGTTGAGATAAAAAATGTGCCACTCGCAATTAGGAGTAGAGCAATTTTAACGACAAGAATGGCGCCACGCTGTTCAATAATTTTACCGCCTATTTGTCCAATTAATCCAGCTGCCATGGCGCCAGGAAATAAGACAAGGCCGATCTTTAAGGTGGATAAACCGTTTAGTTCGCGCAACATGATCGGAATTACAAAAATCAAACCGAAAAGCGCTGATGTACCTAGAAAGCTTGTTAGAACGGTTATCGTATATTTCGTGTTCTTTAATATCACAGGATCGATAAACGGGTGTGTGATCGTAAATGTCCGCCATAAGAACAGAATGAAAAAGACGATAAAGATTACAAGTAAATACCATAGGAACGTTGTAATATAGAACAGCAGTGAGGCAACCGATACAGCCATTAAAGCGGCGCCTGGTAAATCAATTGAGCCTGATCGCTTTTCTTCATTCGGCAACCATTTTCGAAAGAGTGGTATTGCGAATACTGTGGCAACAGAAAATAGAAAAAGAAAACGCCAGTTCAAAGTGCCACCTACAACACCACCAATGATCGGGCCAACTCCTGACGCAAATGCAACCGTAGAAGAAATCAGTCCGAATACTCTACCTTTTTCATTAGGCAGGAATCGAATTGGTACGATAAAGGCAAGGGCTGGGATTGTTGCACCACCAATCGCTTGAAGGATTCGCGCGGCTAATAAAGTCGGGTAGTTTGGAGAAAGAAAGCCAATAAAAGCCCCAGTAGCAAAGATACTAATTCCTATAGTGAAAAGTGTTTTAATTGGGTATATATCGGCCAACTTGCCGTACATGAGAGATCCAATCGCAAACACAAGAATATATCCAGTTAAGACCCAGCTTACTTCTGAAGGGCTAAGATTGAAAGATGCTGCAATATCGGGAATGGCTACGTTAAACATCGTTCCATTCATAACAGCAAAAGCTAATATTGTACAAACAAGGATAATTAACTTTTTGCGTGCCGAGGCATCCAATTTTTCGTGTTCATAGTTGTCTGACATAGCTGCCCTCCTTTAGTTATTTATAAATTTGGTTAATAAGATTTATTTAGTAACCCGAAATAATACACACTCCATCTAATCATAGAGGGCTAATAGGGAGATGTAAACTAAGTTGCCTGTCTAGACGATTTAACCGTACATATTTTCCCAGTTATAGACATTAGAGGATAGATCGATTATGATGAAATAAGGAAAGACTGCATTAATGGAGGAACGGGTATGCCAACAATTAAAGATGTAGCAAAACGTGCTGGAGTCTCTCGCACAACAGTTTCACGAGTACTTAATGACAATGGTTACGTAAGTCATGAAGCAAGGCAGCGGGTCGTTGAAGCGGTTGAAGAAATGGGATATATCCCAAGTGCACATGCTAAAACGATGCGGACGAAGCGCTCTGGTGTCATTGGCGTTATTTTGCCAAGAATTAGTACGGAAACAGCTAGTCGCGTTGTGAATGGCATTGAGACAGAGCTTGCAGCCAACGGGTATCAAATTCTTTTAACAAATACACAACTACAGCCGGAGAAAGAAATACAAAATATTAAACTGCTAAAAAGTCGTCAAGTTGACGGCATTATTTTGCTTGCCACAAACCGCAATCAAGATTTACTTGATACGATTTCTGAAGCTTCGATCCCTTTTGTTGCCATTGGACAGGAGCTGAGCGGAGTAACTTCTGTGGTATACGACGATTATCATTCTGCTTTTAGTGTAACCGAATTGCTTATTGAAAAAGGTCATCGTAACATTGGGTTTATTGGTGTACAAGAGACTGACCACTCTGTTGGGGTTGTTCGAAAACAGGGCTATTTTGATGCAATGGAAAAGCACGGTTTCCCAGTTGAAAAAGGATGGGTTCAATATGGTAACTTTACGTTTGAATCAGGTTATGAAGCGGCAAGTCAACTAGTGGAACAATCAGAGCGACGACCAACCGCGATCTTCGCTGTAACAGATCGAATGGCGATCGGAGCGCTTGGCTTTTTGAAGGAACAAAACATTCGAATCCCTGAGGACATCGCTTTGTTTGGGATTGGGGCATCAGATTTATCACGACATGTGACCCCACCACTATCAACAGTGGACTATTTTAATGAAGATGCTGGACAGAAGACGGCCCAGCTCATTTTAGAACAGTTATCAGGGAAAGTTTTGGAGAAAGAAAAAATTAAGCTCGATTATAGACTTATCGAAAGAGATAGTGTATAGTAACTAGTGAAAACGATGTCAATTTCTTTTTGATCAATGTGGAATCGTTCACACATCGAGTAAAATTAATACTGAATTATTTAGCAAACAAGAGCGAGTAAATGAAAACGCTCGCATTATTTTCGCAGAATGTGGAATCGATACCACGAGCAAGATAAACCTTGAAGGGAGTTAATAATATGGCTACAAACCGTGAGATTGCACAGGAAGTCATTGATGCCATTGGAGGACAGGAAAATATTCAATCGGTTGCTCACTGTGCAACACGACTTAGAATAATGGTGCATGATAATGAGAAAATCGATCAGGAAAGAGTAGAAGGGGTTGAGAAAGTAAAGGGTGCCTTCTATAATTCCGGTCAATATCAAGTTATCTTTGGAACAGGAACAGTTAACCGAATTTATGATGAAGTGACGGCTCTAGGAGCGACTGGTTCAACGAAGTCCGAAATTAAAGAAGAGTCTGCTAAGCAGGGAAATGCATTTCAACGTGCGATCCGCTCATTTGGTGACGTGTTCGTTCCAATCATTCCGGCATTAGTTGCAACTGGACTGTTTATGGGACTTCGGGGTCTTGTTTTACAAGAAGAAATCCTCGCCCTTTTCGGTTTAACGCCAGGGGACATTTCGGAAAACTTTATTCTATTCACTCAAGTTCTAACTGATACAGCGTTTATTTTCTTACCAGCGCTTGTAGCATGGTCGACATTCCGAGTGTTCGGAGGAAATCCAACCATTGGTCTCGTTCTCGGATTGATGCTTGTCACACCAGCTCTTCCGAACGCATGGGAAGTAGCAGCAGGAAATGCAGAACCTCTGAAGTTTCTAGGATTTATACCGGTCGTTGGCTATCAAGGTTCAGTTATTCCGGCATTTGTTGCTGGTTTTCTCGGTGCAAAATTAGAAAAGCGTATTCGTAAATTGGTTCCTGAAGCACTGGATCTTATTTTAACGCCATTTCTAGTCCTGTTAATTATGATTACTTTGTCATTGTTTGCGATCGGACCGATTTTCCATACAGTAGAAGAGTACATTATGGATGGTACGATTTTCATTCTTGACCTTCCATTCGGACTAAGTGGACTAATCATTGGTTTCTTCCATCAGATTATTGTTATTACGGGTGTTCACCATATTTTCAACTTCCTTGAAATTCAGTTGTTTGAAAACCTTGGTTATAATCCGTTTAACCCAATCATTTCAGCTGCCATCGCAGCTCAAGGTGGGGCAGCGCTTGCAGTCGGAATGAAAACAAAATCGAAGAAACTAAAAGCACTAGCACTTCCATCTTCATTATCTGCTTTTCTTGGAATTACAGAGCCGGCAATCTTCGGCGTAAACCTTCGTTATATGAAGCCATTTATTATGGGACTCATTGGGGGGGCAGTTGGTGGATTCCTTGCATCACTTTTTAAGCTTAAAGCAACTGGTCTTGCAGTTACGGTTATTCCAGGTACCCTTTTGTTCTTAAACAGCCAGATCGTTTTATACCTTCTTGTGAATATCGTTTCGATCGGTATTGCGTTCGGTCTGACTTGGGCATTTGGCTATAAAGACGGTATGCTAGATAAATAAAGAAAAGGGGGGCCACATTAAAAGCGGGTCCCCTTTTTCAAAATTTACGAATTAGGTGGTATATATGATCGATCGAAATGATGAATTAAAAGAGTTAGCAATAAAAGAAATAAATCAACATCGCAATACGGTTGAAAAAGATCATTATCGTTCCGCATTTCATTTAATGCCGCCCGTTGGATTATTAAATGATCCAAACGGCTTTATTCAATGGAAAGGCGTTTATCATGTTTTCTTTCAATGGATGCCGTTCAAAACGGATCATGGTGCAAAATTCTGGGGTCATTATACGTCGACAGATCTAGTGAACTGGGAACTTCAACCAATTGCATTGGCTCCAGGAGACTGGTTTGACAAGAATGGTTGTTATTCAGGAAGTGCAGTAGTTTATGAAGATAAAATGTATCTATTTTATACAGGGAATGTGAAGGACGAAGAAGGCAATCGAGAAACTTATCAGTGTGTAGCCGTATCTGAAGATGGCATTCACTTCGAGAAAAAAGGTGTCATCCTTCACTTACCTGAGGGATATACACCGCATTTTCGTGATCCAAAAGTGTGGGAGCATTTAGGTAAATGGTATATGGTAATTGGCACGCAGAACTTAAAAGAAGAAGGACGAGTCGTCTTATTTGAGTCAGCCAACTTAATGGATTGGACGTTTAAAGGTGACGTAACTGCATCGGGGGAAGAAGCGATTGGTGATCTAGGATTTATGTGGGAATGCCCAGATTTATTCGAATTAGATGGTAAGGATATTCTCCTCTTTTCACCTCAAGGGATAGAGGCAGAAGGATACTTATATCAAAACATTTACCAAACAGGATACGTATCTGGCAAACTCGATTATGAAAGTGGAAAGATGAGTCACGGAGGCTTTACAGAGCTTGACCGCGGTTTTGAGTTTTATGCACCGCAAACAACGCTTGATGAGAATGGAAGAAGGTTGGTCATCGGTTGGATGGGTGTACCGGAGCAGGGGGAAGGGCATCACCCTACGATTGCTCATAAATGGATTCATATTTTGACAGTTCCTCGGGAACTTCACTACCAGGACGAGCGACTCATTCAGCGACCTGCCGTGGAACTAGAAGTGATGCGACATACCGAAATGACAAAAGAAGCGAATCTGTCGAATGAGTCAAAAGAGTGGAGTGAGCTAAACGGTGCGGTATACGAGCTGCATGTTCAACTAGAAGAAGTAACAGGAACGTTTTCGGTAAACTTACGAAACAACGCCTCTCTGACATATGATTCGACAAAAGCATTGGTAACATTTAAGAGAAAAAGCTTTGTAGACGGGGGAGAAGAAACGCGCAGCTGCTTGATTAACAGCGTGAAAGAGCTCCGTTTTTATGTTGATTCTTCTTCCGTTGAAGTGTTTGTGAACGATGGCGAAGAGGTATTTACATCGAGATTCTTCCCTGAGGAAAGCAACGAGAGTCTTGTATTTGAAGCTGTTGGCGATTCAAAATTTCAAGTGACGAAATGGTTGTTAAATTAATGCAGGTACAAAACCCCACTGGATCCAGTGGGGTTTTGTTTTTTTTATAATAAATTCGCGATTTCTAATAACTAATATGTGATCTTAATCAAAAAAGATAACACGAGTGAAAACACGATGCGAAATATATCGCAAGAAGCAAGCGCTGTTTTATCCAGTAAAGTTAAAAAAATCCACAATTATGAACGAATTATGGATGAAATGTGTCGAAAAAGTGATAAATGCATGAGCAAGTTTTGACACTTTGTGACACGTGTCACATTTATGCGATGAACCTGCTACAATAGCCAATGGTAACAGTTGTTCCCTGTCATTTATTGTTTAAAATCTACTTAACTATTATATAGGAAGAAAGGAAGGTGGCCTGGCGGTGAAGCGAATGAAATCATTTTTTGCACTCAGTATGTTTCTAGCAGTGATGGTATTGAGTGGCTGTAGTAACTTAACCGTGCTTGATCCAAAAGGACCTGTAGCAGAACAACAAGCGAATTTAATTCTTTTCTCTATTGGATTTATGCTGTTTATTGTTTTGGTCGTGTTCGTGCTATTTACACTCATCCTTGTTAAATATCGTGAACGTAAGAGTGGTCCTGAATATGAGCCTCCTCACATCGAGGGGAATGTTTTTCTTGAAATTGTTTGGACCGTTATTCCGGTAATTATTCTCATTGTCCTTGCAGTGCCAACTGTACAAACGATTTTTGCACTAGAAGAGGCACCGGAAGCAACGTCTCATAAAGATCCAATCGTTATTCATGCAACATCAGTCGATTGGAAATGGGTCTTTAGCTATCCAGAGGAAAATATCGAAACGGTGAACTATATTCACATTCCTGAAGATCACCCAATTTTATTTAAACTAGCTTCTGCAGATTCAATGGGATCTTTTTGGATTCCATCGCTTGGTGGGCAGGAGTACACGATGTCTGGCATGATGAATGAACTTTATTTGCAAGCAGATGAAGTAGGTGAATATCGTGGACGTAACGCAAACTTCACTGGTGAAGGATTTACGGAACAGGTATTTACCGTAACAGCTGAATCTCAGGAAGATTATGAAGAGTGGGTAGAAGAGGCGCAAGACGCACCTAAACTTACTCAAGAGAAATACAATGAGTTAATGCTGAAAGGTCATACAGAAGAGCAGACATTTTCAGAAACTCACCTTCAGTGGGTTGATCATGGAATGGATGCTGAATATGCAACAAAGGTTCGTAACGGCGAATCAACTGATGAAGATGATTCCTCAGAGATGGATCACTCAGAAATGAACCATGATGATTCTGAGAAAGATTCCGAGGAACACTCGCATTAAGAGAGGAGGAAGACACCATGAAATTGGATGAATTTTTTGTCACCGGGGACCCGCTTATTTACGGTGCGGATGTTTCGATCGCCTTAACGTTGATCGGTGCCATTTTTGCATTAACGTATTTTAAAAAGTGGAAATGGTTGTGGACAGAATGGCTAACAACAGTTGACCATAAGAAACTCGGTATCATGTATATCATCGCAGCTGTTCTGATGCTATTCCGCGGTGGTGTAGATGCCATGCTCATGAGGGCGCAATTGACGGTCCCGGATGCAGGCTTCCTGGACGCCAACCACTATAACGAAATTTTTACAACTCACGGAACGATCATGATTATTTTCATGGCGATGCCGTTCTTAATTGGTTTAATTAACGTTGTTGTTCCGCTACAAATTGGAGCACGCGACGTCGCTTATCCGTTTTTGAATGCAGTAAGTTTCTGGACTTTCTTCATGGGGGCAATGCTCTTTAACATTTCTTTTGTTATTGGTGGATCGCCATCAGCTGGTTGGACAAGCTATGTTCCTTTAGCTGGTCTAGAGCTAAGTCCATCAGTAGGACAGAACTATTATTTACTAGGGTTACAGATTGCCGGTATCGGTACATTATTAACAGGGATTAACTTCCTAGTAACGATATTAAAAATGAGAGTACCATCCATGAAGCTCATGCATATGCCTATGTTCACATGGTCTTCATTAATTACAATGGTTATCATCATTTTTGCATTTCCGGTACTAACAGTAGCGCTTGCACTTATGACGTTTGACCGTTTGTTCGGAAGTCATTTCTTTACAATGATGGATGGCGGTATGCCAATGCTTTGGGCAAACCTCTTCTGGATTTGGGGTCACCCTGAAGTATATATTGTTATACTTCCAGCATTCGGTATGTTCTCAGAAATTATTAGTACATTTGCTCGTAAAACGCTTTTCGGTTATAAAGCAATGGTTTACTCCATGGTTGTTATTGCCGGATTAAGTTTCCTAGTATGGGTTCACCACTTCTTTACGATGGGAGCAGGTGGAGCAGTTAACTCGTTCTTCTCTATCACAACGATGTTAATCGCCGTTCCGACAGGTGTGAAGATCTTTAACTGGTTATTCACTCTGTACAAGGGACGAATACGTTTTACGACGCCAATGCTTTGGTCACTTGCCTTTATCCCAAACTTCGTAATTGGTGGGGTAACAGGTGTTATGCTTGCCATGGCGGCAGCTGACTATCAATACCATAATACGTACTTCCTTGTAGCCCACTTCCACTATGTGCTCATTTCTGGTACAGTTTATGCTTGTTTCGCAGGCTTACATTTCTGGTACCCGAAAATGTTCAATCATCGTTTGAACGAGCGCTTAGGAAAATGGACTTTCTGGATTTTTGTAGCAGGCTTCAACTTATGTTTCTTCCCGATGTATTTCCTAGGACTTGCAGGAATGCCACGTCGTGTTTACACGTATGGGGTTGCAGACGGCTGGATGAGCTTGAACGTACTTGCCACAATGGGTGGCGTATTAATGGGAATCGGATTCCTGATTCTTGTTTATAACATCTATTACAGCTTCCGTTACTCTCCACGTGAAACAACTGGAGATCCATGGGATGCAAGAACGCTTGAATGGTCAACACCAGCTCCAGTACCGCATTATAATTTCGCTCATCTTCCTGAGTCAAAAGGACATGATGCGTTCTGGATTATGAAACAAGAAAGAAAGCAAGGAAAGACACAAGAGAAGAAACCTTATAAACCAATTCATATGCCAAGTTACTCTGGTGTGCCGGTTGTAATGAGTGTCTTCTTCTTTATCGCCGGGTTCGGTATGGTCTTCTCCTGGCACTGGATGTCGATCCTTGGACTTATTGGGGTACTAGCCACAATGGTCATTCGTTCGTTTGATTATGATAAAGGTTTCTACGTAAGCGTAGAAGAAATAGAAGAAGATCAAAAAAGGACTACTTTATAAAGGAGGCGTGAAGCATGGAATCAGTCGAATATTCTCCTAACACGCCTTTAGAATATCAGTCGGAAACTGGCCGGCTGAATATTCTAGGCTTCTGGATTTTTCTCGGCGCCGAAATTGCACTATTTTCAACGTTGTTTGCAACTTACTTAGTATTGGTAGGTCGTACAGCGGGCGGTCCAGGACCAGAAGAGCTTTTTGAATTAAGTGGTGTGTTAATTGAAACGTTTTTGCTACTAACGAGTAGTTTCACATGTGGACTTGCCATACACTATATGAGAAATCATTCTCTTAAAGGTTTGTTTCTCTGGTTAGGCATTACACTTGCATTAGGTCTAGGTTTCTTAGGATTTGAAATTTATGAATTTGTTCATTACATTCATGAAGGCGCGGCACTAACAACGAGTGCATACTGGTCTGCCTTCTTCGTATTAGTCGGAACGCACGGTGCCCACGTTACAATGGGTATTGCGTGGATCATTCTTATCTTGATTCAGTTAAAACAGCGCGGGTTAACACCTGACACAACAAGGAAGGTCTTTATTTCAAGTCTTTACTGGCACTTCCTTGACGTTGTGTGGATCTTTATCTTCACAGCAGTCTACTTGTATGGGATGGTGATGTAAGATGTCCAACAACGAGCAGACAAACAGTCATAGCCACTTCCCATGGAGCCACTTAATTGGTTTCGGACTTTCGATCTTCTTAACGTTACTTGCTTTATGGGTAGGCTTTGCTTCACACTTTAGCCTTAGAACGATTATGATTATTGTCGTGATCCTGGCATTGATTCAAGCGGCGATTCAGCTCTTGATGTTTATGCATATTACAGAGAGTGATAGTAGTCGGATTCAAGTTGGAACGATTTTATATGCGGTCTTTATTGCCGTGGCAGTTGTTGCAGGTACGATATGGGTTATGTCATTCGGCATGCACAATATGAACATGTAATTAAAAAACCGTTGTTTCCCTCTAAGGGAAACAACGGTTTTTGTTTAAAAGTTAAGTTGTTTTATTCTTCTGTTTGTGGCATCTTCTTTGCAAGCTGACGTTCCTTAAGAAATGGACGAGCAAAGATAAGGTAAGCAGCTATGTGTGCAAATAAAACGTTAATCGCAAAAAGTGTAATAAAGAGTGTATGTGCTACCGGAGTCATACCGCCACCAATGTAGAAAATTAGCAGTGCCCAGATTGCCACAATAAACGGTGTGTGAACCAATGCAAGCTTCTTATAATCCTGCCACAGAAACAACGGTGTAGCCGTGATAACGAAAAGATAGACCATATAGACATCCATAGTGAACAACTCCTTTTAGTGATACCGCTTACAAATTAAACTTGTGTCGAATTAAAGGATAATTTGTGAATGTTTTGTTACAATTAGTATACCACAATTGTTTGAAAATTCTACACATATTTGAGATTTTTTTGCGATCACTTTATGATTTAAGAAAATGAATGAGAGAGTAGGGTTGATAATGAGCAGGGTTTCATTCCTTATTATATGGCTTGGATTCATTTTATATTCTGTTTTTCTAGCACCGGATGGCAATGGTTCTTATCTCTCAGACCTCCTAAAGATGAATGATCCAGACGCAGGTTTACTTGCTATGTTTTCCTTACTTGGCGTTTTTCCAGCGGTATTTGCTATTCTTCTTCTAAGGAATGATAGTGGATCAGTTCCAGCATGGCCATTTGTTGTAGGTTCTTTTGTATTAGGTGCTTTTAGTTTGCTTCCCTACTTTATTTTAAATAAAAATAAAGAACGTTCGAATCGAACACCAAATAAGGTGAGGAAATTTCTTCAATCGAGAGGTCTGTCTATTGTTCTAATCGGACTAACTTTTGGTTTGATGATGTATGGGCTTTTTGCAGGAGAGGCGACTATTTACCAAAAAGCTTTTCTGGAATCAAATTTTGTTCATGTGATGACCATTGATTTTCTTGTTTTAACCGGGCTTTCAATCGTTGCTTTAAGAGATCGAGATGGGGTAGCGGGATGGATCGGGTTGCTTCCCATTATCGGCCCATTATCTCTTGTCATTACTAAAAACGGTAAGGAGCGAAAATATGCGTAAATTAGAAAAAAACGAAGTAATCGATGCAGTACGACTTTCAGAATATGCGTTCCAATATACAGTGCCTAAAGAAGAGTTAGATGACAAAATCAAAGGGTATAGCGAGCATGAAATATGGGGCGATTTCGAGGGAGATGAACTTGCTGCGAAGCTACACTTAATCGATTTTGAAACTTGGCTTGCAGGTAAGAAAATAAAGATGGGCGGCGTTGCATCAGTCGCAACCTATCCCGAACATAGAAGAGGGGGAAGAGTAGCACGTCTGCTTAGAAATGGTTTATTTGAAATGAAACAAAAAGGCCAAACAATCTCTTTTCTCCATCCATTTCAAATTTCTTTTTATCGAAAATTTGGATATGAAGTTTTGAATAACTGGAAGAAGGTAGAGTTGAAAGCGCAGGATCTTAAGCCTCATCTTGCTGTTAGTGGAAAAGTAAGACGTGTTGAACTTGATGACGTCTTTGAAGTTCTGAATCCTGTTTACGAAGCGTTTGCGATTCGCTTTAATGGTATGCTCGTTCGAACTGAAAATTGGTGGAAGGAACGTGTTTATTCGAAAGGTTTTCGTTTTGCTACTTATACAAATGAAGAGGGGAATATAACCGGATACATTTATTACAAAATAGAGAATCGGACATTAAAGGTTGAAGAAATGGTTTGTTTAGATGGGGAAGCAAGAAGAGGATTGTGGAATTATCTCTGTCAGCACGATTCTATGGTTGATCACGCTACGATTCTAACAAATGAAAGCGACCAGTTCACTTTTTTATTAGCCAATCCTAAAGTGAAAACATCGGTCGAGCCGTACTTTATGGCACGCATTGTTGATGTCGAGAATTTTCTTAGAGAATATCCGTTTACGTTAAAGTCAGGTGAGACTCTCTTTCTCCATATTACGGATGATCAGGCAGAGTGGAATAATGGAAGCTATCTGATTGATGCTGAAGGAGTGAGGGTATTTAAGGGAGATAAATTGAATGCAGCTTGTGCTCATCCACCAAAACGAGGCCTTCGATGTACCATTAATACGCTAACTTCTGTCTTGACTGGCTACCAAGATCCTTTCTTTCTGTATGAAGCTGGTTTATTAGAAGGATCAAAGGAAGAGGTAGCGCGGTTGCAACGCACACGTTCCGCAAAGGAAACAAATTTCATGGACTTCTTCTAATGAAAAAATCCATTCTCTCAAACGGTGAGAGGATGGATTTTTTGCTTCAATCATGGACTTCAGTCGAAGCTTCTTTTTCAGCCTTCATATTTCCAATATATATTAAACGTAGAGCGACAAGCATTAATAAGATAGCAATCAATCGTTTTACATCAAAGGTAACTTGTAAGCCACCGAACCAACCAAAGTGGTCAATTAGCATTCCCATAGATAGCTGACCGATTACGGTTGAAATATTAGCTGCAATGACACCAATCTTTGGAACAGCAAGAATCGTAAGAAAAAGATAACCTACTCCAAACCAAACGGCACTAAGCTGCCATTTCGGCGCTTCAAGTATTTTAAGCAAATCTCCATTCCCCAAAAAAAGAATGACGATAAATAAAATCATAGCCCCAGTGATAAAAGTAATAAATGTACTCTCGAATGTTCCTGCTTTTTTACTAAACGCCCCATTGATGGAAGATTGAGCGCTTAGAAAAATACCGCCAAAGACAGAGGCGAGTAGAATAAGAATCGACATTGATTAAACAACTCCTTAAAAGATTAAGATAAGAGCAATGGCCATTAATAAAACGGCCATAATTTTTTCTTTTTTTACCTTTGTTGCTTTACTTCCAAACCAGCCTTTATGTTCAATAATCATGCTCATAGCCATCTGACCTACAATGACACTGATCATCGCGAGACCTACACCTACGATAGGGACACCGATGACAAGAATGGTTAAATAAATGACGCCTAGAAAACCTCCGGATAGCTGCCACTTCGGTGCTTTAAATGTATAAGATAGAGATCCTTTTCCGAGAAATAGCACAACAATCCCAATAATGATTGTACCTACAGCAAAATTATAGAAGCTGCTCTCTAATTTTCCGATTGACTTGCCTAACTCCCCATAGATTGCTCCTTCTACGCTTAAAGCAGCACCGGCTAGTAAGGCGAGAAGATAAATACCAATTTTCAAGCTGACCAACTCCTAACAAATTTATATTTCGAGGAATGTCGATATGTTAACTAAAAAAAAGAGAGCTTAGAGCTCTTTTTCAATAAAAGCAGCGACTTGTTGAATAGTGGACTCATTTCTACGGTAATAGGTCCACTTCCCATGTCGCTCAGACTCTAGGAGTCCGGCTTTTTGCATCATGGATAAATAATGTGAAACGGTCGATTGCGACATGTTTGCTTTTTCTTGAATGTCGCCAACGCAAACTCCGCCTTTTTCACTGATGTTTTTAGAAAGGTGTGCGGTTGGTTTCTCAAAATGATCCATTGGATTCTTGAGCCACATTAACATATCAATACGTGTTTCATTTGCCAGCACTTTAAAAATATCAACGTAATTTTCCATGGCTTTATACTAATCGATGATCATCGATATGTCAAACGGTTTGCAAATCCTTTACCTTAAGAGAGAGCGGCATCAATTAAATCGAATAAGGGTATTCTGTTTATTAACAATTTAGAGACAGAAAGATTAAGACCAACTGAGGCTAGTTATGATGGACGAAGCCTTTTGTAAGGTTAACTAATAGAGGTTAAATGAAACTGTAAACGAGAGGCGAGTAAACAATGACACGTATCGTAACATTATTCGTACTGATTCTTATCGCTGGATTATTAAGTGTAGTAAGCGCGAAAGGATGGCCTTCTTCTATGAAGGATGCAGCCAAGAAGAGTGAATGGGTAGGTTCATGGACAGCAAGCATGCAGGCCCCAGCTAAAGATGGAAATTCTCATGAGGGATTTAAGGATCAAACAATCCGATTAATTCTTCGCCCGCATATGGAAGGAGACAAAATGCGAATTCGATTATCCAATGAATTTGGTTCACTTCCTTTATCGATAAAAGAGGTGAGAGTTGCGACATCTAGGGATGGCGCAAATATTGAAAAGGAGACCGATCAGCTTATCACATTTGGTACCAAAGAAGCTGTAACGATTCCCCAAGGAGAAACGCAATATAGTGATGCGATTGACTTTCCGGTAAGTGCAGACCAGAATGTAACGGTTAGTTTGTATGTAGATCATGAAACAGGTCCAACGACGTGGCATCAGCGTTCAAATCAAACAGTCTATATGACTGAAAAAGGGAACCATACCGGAGATGAAAAGGGCTCTGCATACACATCAAAAGAAGAAGCCTGGTTCTGGCTAGACCGTTTAGAGGTTGTGCCTGACGAATCTGTAGAAGGATCTGTCGTTGTAATGGGAAGCTCAATTGCAAACGGCAACTATTCCACGTTAAACGCTAACCGACGTTGGCCTGATTATCTTGCTAATCGAATGAATGCGAAAGACGCTGACGTAAAAATGTCTGTATTAAATGCAGGGATTTCTGCTAACCATTTAATCAATAGTGAAGAAGGAAAAGGGCAGAATGCATTTGCAAGATTAGAACGAGATGTGCTAAGTCAAGAAGGGATCAAAGGTGTTATCCTACATGAGGGCATTAATGATTTAAGACACTATCCTGAATATGATTCAAAGAAAATCATTGATCGAATGAAAAAAATCATTAAAGCAACTCACGAAAAGGGTCTTCCCATATATGGAGGTACATTAACTCCTTATAAAGATTCTAGTATGTTTACAAAAAAGGGAGAAAAGACCCGCCAGGAAGTGAACGAGTGGATTCGAACGAGCGGAGAATTTGATGCTGTCATTGATTTTGATAGAGCATTAAGAGATCCAGGTGATCCAGAAAAGTTTCTCTCGAAGTATGATTCTGGGGATCATTTGCATCCGAATGATGAAGGGTATAAAAAGATGGCAGATGAGGTGGATTTTTCGATATTTAAATAAAAGTAATCCTTGCTAAAGGAACGAATGTTCGCTAAACTTAGGTTATCAACCGAATATACGTTCTCACATCATGGTATGGCTTCCACTTTCTTAGGGGGAGCCATCTTTTTTTGGAGGAGGGAAAGGGAATGGAAAATGAGTACGTGTTGAAGCAAATGGAGAAAGATATGAGGGAAGCGATGACGCGATTTTCAACAATGAAGAAAAGAAATGGTATGAAGACAATTGTCCAAAGACAAATGCAAGGTAGTCGTCAGTGGAAAAAGGATATTTAGTGAAGCGTCGTTGTTGCTATCCTACCTTGACAAACCGAGTGAAAATTGATATTTTTGTAAAAATATATTTTCTTATCCAGAGAGGTGGAGGGACTGGCCCTTTGAAACCTCAGCAACAGGTCCATTGGATACTGTGCTAACTCCAGCGGGTGATAAACCTGATAGATGAGAGCCTTCGGTTTTATTTTGTCAGTTACGCACTCATTTCGAGTGCGTTTTTTTGTTTTTTCTGGATGGAAAAGTAAGGAGAAGTAACATGGAAAGCAAACAAGGTTTTCAAAGGGAGATGAAATCAAGACATGTGGTGATGCTCTCACTCGGAGGGGTCATCGGTACGGGATTGTTTTTAAGTTCTGGATATACGATCCAACAAGCTGGTCCTATCGGGACGATCCTTTCTTATCTGGTAGGCGCACTTGTCGTTTACCTGGTCATGCTGTGCTTGGGAGAGCTAACGGTTCATATGCCTGAGACAGGTGCGTTTCATAGCTATGCGGCTCAATACATTGGCGGAGGAACCGGTTATACAGTTGCCTGGTTGTACTGGCTAACCTGGACAGTTGCGCTAGGTTCTGAGTTTACAGCTGCTGGTATGCTCATGCAAAGGTGGTTTCCATTCGTTAGCGTTTGGATTTGGAGTGGATTGTTTGCTGCAATGATCTTCATTTTAAATATTTTGACTGTGAAATTTTTTGCGGAGAGTGAGTTCTGGTTTGCCCTTGTAAAGGTTCTGGCTATTGTGTTGTTCATTATTTTAGGTGCAGCAGCAATCGTAGGGTTTATTCCAATGGAATCTGATGCGAATACATCGTTATTCGCTAACTTTACAAATGAAGGGATCTTTCCGAATGGGGTATTTGCTATATTAATGACGATGCTGGCAGTAAATTTTGCTTTCTCTGGAACTGAACTCATTGGAATTGCAGCTGGAGAAACAGAAAATCCTGCGCAAACCATACCAAAAGCCATTCGCACCACGTTAATTCGGCTCATTCTATTTTTTGTCGGTTCAATCTTTATTTTATCAGCTCTTCTACCAGCGTCAGAAGCTGGAGTTCTAGAAAGCCCGTTTGTAGCCGTGCTTGAAAGAATTGGGATTCCATATGCGGCAGATATAATGAATTTTGTTATTCTTACAGCCATTTTATCAGCTGCAAATTCAGGGTTATATGCTTCCTCGAGAATGCTCTGGTCACTTTCAGACAAGCAAATGATTTCTCCTATTTTTGCTAGGCTCAACAAAAATGGTGTCCCTCTTCCTGCTGTGATATTAAGTATGTTAGGCGGAGCACTAGCACTACTTTCAAGCATCATTGCGCCAGATACCGTTTATGTGGTGCTTGTCTCTATTTCCGGGCTTGCTGTTGTCATTGTATGGATGAGTATTAGTGCGTCACAATTTCTTTTTAGAAAGAAATATGTAAAAGAAGGAAAATCCATTAAAAACCTTAGTTATCGAACGCCTTTCTATCCTGTCGTTCCGATTCTAGCCTTCTTGTTATGTCTGGCTTCCTTGATTGGCATTGCTTTTGATCCCACCCAGCGAGTGGCATTGTACTGTGGGATACCGTTTATTGCACTATGTTATGGAAGTTACTATTTAACAAAACGAGTAAAGAAAAGGGGAATAAGTAATGTGGCAGAATCAAAATCCTATTAAGGCAATTTTAGAAGATTTTAATTTGGTAATATTGGACGGGGCCCTTGCGACAGAGCTCGAAAAATATGGGTGTAACTTAAATGACCCACTTTGGTCTGCGCGCGTTTTGCTTGAAAATCCAGCGCTCATCTATCAGGTTCACCTCGATTATTTCCGTGCAGGTGCAGACTGTGCCATTACATCAAGTTATCAGGCTACAATGGAAGGGTTAACATCTCGTGGTTTAAGTGAAGGTGAGGCAGTGGACTTAATAAAGAAAACAGTTTTTCTCGCACGAAAGGCCCGTGATGATTTCTGGGAGCGAGAGGAAAAGTTGAATCGCCCAAAACCTTTTATCGCAGCTTCCGTTGGACCTTATGGGGCGTACCTAGCTGATGGATCGGAGTATCGAGGCGATTACAATGTTAGCGACGAGGTACTTACCGCATTTCATCGCCCAAGAATAGAAGCATTAATTGAGGCAGGTGCTGATGTTTTAGCATTTGAAACGATTCCATCATTTCAAGAAGCGAAAGTTTTAAGTTGCCTATTACAAGAGTTTCCATCCACTTATGCTTGGCTTTCCTTCACCATTCAAAGTGAAGAAAAAATGAGCGATGGAACATCTTTAAAAGCATCTTCTCAATATTTTAAGGAAAATGACCAGATTGCGGCAATCGGCATTAACTGTTCGTCTCCTTCGCTTGTGACAAAAGCGATTTATCAATTAGTTTCTCAAACCGAAAAACCGATTATTGTGTATCCTAATTCAGGAGAATTTTATGACGCTAAGACCAAAACATGGCGGGAGGGTGAGTGGTGTGATGGAATTGTCGATGAATCAAATGAATGGTTTCAAGCAGGTGCACGATTAATTGGTGGATGCTGTCGGACAAGTCCTGAACAGATCAAGCGACTTTATGAAAAATGGCGACAGTAGAAAATCAAATAAAAGGAGATAACGGCTGTGCCGTTATCTCCTTTTATTTAGTGAATTTAGTTTAAAACGGATTCGTCGCCCACTGCAATGACTGCTTTATGAAAATCCGTGGGTGCAACTTCAATTGACCTACCATATATTCGGCAAGGTCCTCAGGCTGCATGTATTTGTTTTTATCTTGCTCATCAAGCTTGTCACCAAAGACAAGTTCAGTCGCAACAAGGCTTGGATTAAGAGTAAATACACGAATGTTATTTCGACGAACTTCCTGCATGAGCGCTTCGGTCATCCCTTGAATGGCGAATTTAGAAGCGCTATATGACGTAGATCCAGCAGTTCCTTTTAAACCACTACTTGAAGAGATTGTGATAATATCACCGCTGTCTTTTTCGATCATTTGTGGAAGAACAGCCCGTGTTACATGATACGTTCCATAAACATTTACTTCGAATGTTTCCTTCCAGTCATCGGGTTCAATCTCTAAGAACGATCCGTAACGTCCCATTCCAGCATTATTGATCAGAATATCTGCCGAGCCGAGTTCGTTTTTCAAGTGATCGATGGCTTTATTGACTTCCTCAATCTCTGCAATGTTAGCAGGGGCAACGATCGCTTTAACTCCGTAAGATTCTGCTTCCTTAGCGACTTCGTTTAGCTTGCTTTCGGTTCTAGCGATCAAGCCAACATGAACCCCTTCACTCGCAAGCTGAAGAGCTGTCGCGCGTCCGATACCGCTACTTGCGCCTGTAATATACGCAATTTTTCCTTTAATTGTTTGTCCCATTTTTTTATCATCCTTTCTCCAATTTCCTACTTTCTAGTCTATAGCTAGCAGAGCAGAGATTCAAAGATTAGCAACCGCTTTCTAAGTTTCAGAAAAGCATCCGCATGTTTAACTATAGTCCTTAACGGTTACAGTTACTGTGGAAGCAAAGAAAAGCTAAATCAATATAAATCGATTAAACATAAAAAAGGAGTTTTTACATCATGCGTAACCAATTAAAACATTACATCAATGGCGAATGGATTGAATCAACAGGTTCAGAAACACATGAAGTAATCAATCCAGCGACAGAAGAAGTGATCGGTAAAGTTAGTCTTGGAACAAAGGAAGATTTAGATAAAGCGGTGAAAGCAGCACGTGCGGCATTCCCTTCTTTCTCACAAACAAGCCGAGAAGAACGTGTGAAAATGCTTGAAGACATTGCGGAGGAATATGCCAACCGTAAAGAAGAAATCATTGACGTGATTACACAAGAACTCGGTTCTCCACGTTCAATTTCAGAGAAAGTTCATTACAACATGGGCTACCAGCATTTCTCCGAAGCAGCAAAAGCATTGAAAGAGTATTCTTTCTCAGAAGATCGTGGCGATCATACAATCTTTAAAGAACCTGTTGGCGTCAGTGGCCTTATCACGCCATGGAACTTCCCAACAAACCAATCGTCAACGAAAATTGCGAGCGCATTTGCAGCAGGAAGCACAGTTGTCTTAAAGCCTGCTGAAATTACACCATTTGCGGCGATTATCTTAACAGAAATCTTTGATAAAGTAGGCGTTCCAAAAGGTGTGTTTAACCTTGTGAACGGAACAGGCGAGACGATTGGTGACGGCATTAGCTCACACCCTGATATTGACTTTGTATCCTTCACTGGTTCAGCAGGTGTTGGTGAAAAAGTAATGAAGAACGCTGCAGAAACGATCAAGACAGTAGCACTTGAACTTGGAGGCAAATCTCCATTTGTCATGCTAGAAGATGCAGATATTACTGAAGCGGCTAAAGCTGCGGTAAGCCATATTGCAACAAACTCCGGTCAGGTTTGCTCGGCAGGGACTCGAATGATCATTCCAGCTTCTCGAAAAGAAGAATTTGAAGAAGCTGTGAAAAACGTACTTCCGGAATTCCCAGTAGGTGATCCGAATGGAAACAACTATGTAGGACCACTTGTTTCTGAAAAGCAGTGGGATACTGTGCAGTCATACATTCAAAAGGGAATTGACGAAGGTGCGACACTCATTGCAGGTGGAACTGGTAAACCAGAAGGTCTGGAAAAAGGCTACTATGCAAAACCGACCATCTTTACAGATGTGAAAAATGACATGGTGATTGCTCAAGAAGAGATCTTTGGCCCCGTTATGTCAATCATCACATATGAGACAATTGATGAAGCGATCGAAATTGCAAACGACGTTGTTTACGGTCTTGCTGGTTATGTCTTTGGTGAAGATAAAGAAACACTTCGCAAAGTGGCAACAAGCATCCGTGCCGGTCGTATTAAAGTGAACAATGCTGATATGGACTTCTCAGCACCATTCGGTGGATACAAGCAATCTGGTATTGGCCGTGAGTGGGGAGACTTCGGAATTGAAGAGTACCTTGAAACAAAAGCAGTACTAGGATTCCCGTCTTAAGTAAAATTAATAAAGTATGAAAAAGAGCAGTTGCCATAAGGGCAGCTGCTCTTTTTGGTTTGGATGTAGATAAAAATAGGCGTAAATCACTGATTTAGGTTTGTCATGAAACAATTGAAGCATCTTTTTAATTTTGCTTAAAACACCATTTTAAACTGAAGAAATGATAAATTAGTTTTGTATAAATTTAGGGGGTGCGAGAATGTTTCTCTTGTTTTTGATCGTCGCGAGCAGCGTAGTTGGACTTTTATTATTGCCCTTGCATGAAATCGGGCTCATCATTGGTTTTGGTATGATTGTAGGTTGCTTGCTACGAGGACTATTTTTACTTCATGAGATTAATCGTAAGCTTGATTTAGGAAAGAAAGAAGTTATGTAAGTTGAGTAGTTTAAGACCGAACTGTGTTGTTCCTATAAATAATTTACATATCATCATCAAGATTTTACCATCCAGCGATCTGGAATACCATTTTATGTTAAAGTTTAAAGGAAATAAGTATTCTATTAAAATGTGAATCAATAGGGGGCTGTGTTTTGACGAAAAGAATTTATTTTCTTCACGGGTTTATGGGGACAGGGGATTTACACTTTGAGCATCAGAAAGCTTTTTTTGAACGTGATATGGAGGTCATCGCGTTGTCCTTACCAGGTCATGGTCATTCAACTATACCTGCATTTGAAAACTATTTTGAAAGTGCTTTAGAGTGGGTAATAGAGGAAGTAACCAACAAAGGACCAGGGTATGTTGTTGGATTATCTTTAGGTGCTTCATTAGCCATCCATCTAGCCATAAAACGGCCGGAACTTATAAAGGGCGCAGTTTTAACAGGCTATTCCCCGTCTATACCGGACGATTTAAAGAGCATCATGGAAGAGCAATATACATATTTCAATAACATTCAAGAAAACGATGAAGAGACAGCCGCTTCTTTTAAGCAACTTCACGGCGATAAATGGTTCGATACGTTACAGAAAGTAAATAAAATAATGACTTTTCATTATCCGAGCGTTTCAGAAAAAGAGATTGCTGAACTTGAAGTACCGATTATGGTTCTTAACGGAGGAAATGAGCTTTATGAAGTAGAATCTGTTCAATTTTTGAAAAGAAGCAATGATAAAATAAACGTTGGGCTAATTCCTGATGCTGGTCATACGGCCAATATGGATCAACCTAATCTATATAACAGCATGGTTCAACAGTTTATTAACAAATGAGGTAGAGGTGTTCAATTGAGTGAGTTTAATCTGCAAAAAGAATCAGCAAGATTAGTGATCAGACCATTAAAAATGGAAGACTATCAAAACTGGTTACGGGAATTTAATGCAAGGCATCCTTCGCAACACCCTTATGATCCTGGGAAGTTGGATATGAGCGAGTGTACAGAAGAGTGGTTTAGAGACTTAGTGAATAAGCACCAAGAATTAGCCATAAATGATACAGCCCACGTGTTTGGTGTTTTTCATATAGAAGATGGCACCCATATTGGAATGGTTGATTTTTCAACGTTAGCAAGAATGAATTTTCAATGGGCACGGATCGGCTATACGATCCATAATCAGTATTGGCGAAAAGGATATGGCAAAGAAGCGGTGAGCGCAGCGCTTCAGATTGCTTTTCATGATCTTGGTTTTCATCGCATCGAAGCCCATATTAACCTGGATAACAGTCCATCGACTAAGCTAGCCCAAAGTGTGGGCATGGTGTATGAGGGTGTGAGGAAAGGATTCATTTATGAGGATGAGAAGTGGACGGATCAATTGGTTTATGTGGTGACTGCTGAAAATGATAGTGAATAACAAAAAGACCATCCTTTTACTTAGGATGGTCTCTTCCGTCTAAATAGCATCATGCTTTTCTTCTAAATTATTTTTCGCTAACGAACGTTTGATCAAGGTAGCTCCTACAAATACAGCAATGAGTAGGGCAGCAACGATGATAAGGAATAGAACGTTGGAAGATAAAAGTTCAATCAAGCCTCCGAGAAGAAGTCCAACTACACCGAAATCTGAATCTCCGAATGTCGTACCTTGAAAGCCTAATGAACCAAGAACCGGAAGAAGTAGCGCTGGCAAGAAGCTAATGATCACGCCGTTTGCCATCGAGCCAAATACCGCTCCTTTACGACCGCCAGTCGCGTTACCGAATACTCCTGCTGCTGCTCCGGTAAAGAAGTGAGGCACAAGTCCTGGCACAATTACTTTTAGACCTAAGATCGGTAGAAGAAACATGCTGAGAAGTCCTGCGACAAAGCTAAAGAAGAAACCGATGATTACCGCATTGTTTGCGAATGGGAACACAGATGGAGCATCAAGTGCTGGAATTGCATTTGGTACAACTTTATCTGCAATTCCTTTAAAAGCGGGAACGATTTCAGATAGGAGCATTCTCACCCCTGCCAAAATGATGTAGACACCAGCCGCAAACGTTAACGCTTGCATAAATGAAAAGACCAGGAAGTTTGTCCCACCGCTTAGCTCTGTTTCAATAAAGGTTGGGCCAGTGAAAAGAGCGACTACAAAGAAAAGAATTGCCATTGTAAGTGAGACAGATACAGATGTGTCTCGAAGAAAGTTGAATGACTTCGGTACTTTAATTTCTTCAGTCGATTTAGAGTTTTTCCCAACTGCTTTTCCAACCGCAGCGGCGATTAAATAACCGAAGGAGCCAAAGTGTCCGATCGCAAAGTCATCACTACCCGTGATTTTTCTTGTGTAAGGTTGCAATAGAGCAGGTAATAGAACCATCAGAGATCCAAGAATAAGTGAACCAGTGATGATCATTGTTGCGCCGCTAAAGCCACCAGTTGAAAGAATAACAGCAATCAGACATGCCATGAACATCGTGTGATGACCTGTTAAGAAAATGTACTTAAAAGGCGTGATGCGTGCTAGTAGGATGTTGGCTACCATTCCGAAAAGCATAATCATCGCAGTTTCTGCACCAAATGCATCCTGTGCTAACGCAACAATCGCTTCATTGTTCGGAATGATTCCTTGAATTTCAAATGCGTGATCAAACATGCTACTGAAGTTATCAAGGGAGGCGACTAGTACACCTGCGCCTGCCCCCAGAATAACAAATCCCATAATCGTTTTTAATGTACCTGATATGACGTTTGCGACGTCCTTCTTTTGAAGAAGGAGGCCGATAAGGGCAAATAACCCCACAAGGATCGCTGGTGTACCAAGAATGTCTTTCATTATGAGATCGACCATGATTTATGCCCCTTTCAAGTTTGCTTCAATCGCCGTCCTTAGTTCCTTTTTATCCATTAAATTATTTAGCTTTATCACATTTCGTTTGCCGTCTTCTAGATTTTCAACAATCTCAGTTGAGCCTAAGAAGTAATCAGCGTTCTCAGATT
Organism: Bacillus sp. Cs-700; assembly: GCF_011082085.1. Lineage (NCBI taxonomy): Bacteria > Bacillati > Bacillota > Bacilli > Caryophanales > Bacillaceae > Bacillus > Bacillus sp. Cs-700. The sequence continues at coordinate 2,562,569 of NZ_CP041063.1, read as the reverse complement.
TACTAGTTGTAAGATCGGTATGATCAACCTCAGCTTCAATCCCAAGCTCGTTTAGAATACTTTTCACGTTCATTTCTACGATAAAGCTGCTTCCTAGACCATTTCCACATACAACAAGAATTTTTTTCATTTTTATTCTCTCCCTTTAATTTGAGTATTTTGATACGAGTTTAATAATTTCTTCTTTTTCCTCTGCACGATAAATCATATCGAGATTTTCTTCTTCTGATAGAAGATCCGATAGTTGAGCAAGAGCTTTTAAATGCGTTTCGTTATCAACTGCAGCAAGAACAATTAACAACTTTACCTGGTGCTTTTCTTTAGATGAAAAAGGAACTTCTTGATCTAATCGAAGCAAGCTCATCCCAACCGTATTCACACCTTCTTCTGGACGGGCATGAGGAATAGCGATACCTGGAGCTATCACGACATAAGGTCCCAAATCTTCTACATTTTTGATCATAGCATCGATATATGAAGAGGTGATTTGCTCAGTTGCAAGAAGCGGCATGGCTGCTGTTTTGATCGCCTCTTTCCAATCTGGTGTATCTGTAGCAAATTGAATTGTTTCTTCATGTAATAAGTCATTTAACATAGGTCGTTCAAACCTTTCTATTGATAAGGTGGTTGGTGATGGCGCGAATAACTGCTGTAATTCATTTCTTAGTTCTTTCTCATTCGTAATCGTGCCGTGTTTTTTCATAATTTCAACGATCACATCAGGGGTAGGGCCACTCTCTTCAATTGGAGTAGTTTGAACCTCCTCCATCCAATGGAGGATTTTCTCTTTTCCCTGCTGTGTCAAAATCGGGTTAACCGTTAAAATGGGTAACGTCTCATGCTCCATAGGTGATGTAGAGAAGACATAATCTACGTCGTAGTGATTTTGTAGAAATTGCCTCCTTGAAACTGTCCCGATGATTTCTACATTTGTGAGAAGCTTCTCAAGCTGTCCTCTTAAAATATTTGATGTGCCAATTCCTTTTTCACAAACGATAATCGCTTTACCAAATGTTACTTCTGGAAGCTCTTCTTTCTGCATCCAAGCTCCAAAGTGCATGGCGAGATAAGCTAATTCATCATCAGGGAGCTTTTGAGACATCATTAATTCAATCGGCCAAACCGCTCGTTTCGTAATTGAAAAAACATCTGGATATTCCTGTTTAACCGAATCTGTTAGTTCGTTTGTAATAGGTACATGATATTTTAACCGGTAGTACGTTGGTTTAAGATGAAGAAAAAGAGCTTCTTCTAGTTCATCGCGCTGTTCGAATAGAACACAAGCGTATACTTGAAATTCATTCACGATCTCAGTAACAACTTTTCTAAGTTTATTACTTTCAAGACTACCTACCGTGCCTACTTCAGAATAATTAATCCTTGAGCCAAGAAGGTGCATGGTGATAAAGCCTATCTCATCCAGTGATAAGGAAAGTTTAAATTGAGTTTCTAATTCTTTTGCCATGCTCTTTGCCGCTTCAAACTCTCTCGTTGAAGAAAGAGCGTGTTTTTCATCTGGATCGAGCTGTATCCGATGTTCGCCTTTCAAACGTTGAAGAAGAACGACAAGCTGAATGGCTAGAACATGGATTGTATCATCTGTTAACTCTACTTTTAGAATTGGTTCCGCATTCATAATGATTTGCTTCATCGGTATGAGGTGTGAATAGGTGTGTTCATCACCATTCTTTAAGAGCGGATAAAGAAAATTCGTCATTTCTGTTAATTGTCCATTGGTGAGAACCTCGGACAGAAAACGACTCAATATTCTCCGCTTGTTTTCCTCTTTCCCTTCCACACGATAGCCTGTTGATCGTTCAAACTGTAACGCTAATGCTTCCTCGTTCAAGACTTTCTTAACGAGCTTTAAATCCTTAGCGACTGTGCCGCGACTCACTTGAGTGCGTTCCATAAAATTCTTCATAAAGATCGGCTTATCATTTGTTAAAAGCTCCACGCCGATTAAGGTGATACGTTCTGGTTGCGAATAGTGATACTGCCATTCTTTTAGTTCTTTCATCAATTTAGGAACGGTTTGTTTGGTCTCTTCTGAGAGATAGTAACCTAATCCTTGTTTCGTTTGGATAATGGGTAGTTTGTTCTCATCGAGCCAATCGTTAATTTTTTGTAGATCATAATGAACGGTTCGTTTTGATATCCCGAGCTGGTCGATGACATGATCAACCGTAAGTAACTCCGTTGCATTCACGAGTTTCGTTAATAGAAATGTGCTTCTTTCATCAAGTGACATGGAGATCTCCAACCCCCTTACGAGTGCAAAATGATACGGATGAAACAAATCATGATTTGATAGTGCTAAGTATATATGCGATAGAACAAATATGAAAGGGCTTGCAATGTGTTGTTTTTGTATTTCGTCAATTTGCAAAAGTGAACAGATGAGATTTTTGGATTCTTAAACCGAGTCATACTCGATTAAAAAAGCGAAAGATCAATAAAAAATATGTTTTAGAGAATGGTAAAAAAGCGTTTTAATTTCACTCTATTGGGAAAATAAGGGTTAGGTGAAAGAAACTGGTGATTAAAAGATGTCCCAACCCTAGCCTTCTCTTGCCAAAAAAATGAATTGGAGTGTTTTGATGTTAAAGAAGTTAGTCCCTCTATCGGTAGCAGCAGTTGTTTTTGTAGGAGCTCCGTTTCACACATCAGCAAAGGAAATGACTGCAACTGACATTTTAAAGCAGTCAAGTGAAGCGATGACGGAGGTTGAGAGCTATTCTACAAAAACAAAGATGGAACAGTCGATGCCTCTTGAAGGAGAAACAGTGATGATCTCCAGCGAATCCGAAGCAGACATTACGTTAAAGCCTTTTGCGATGCATCAGGTCGTCACAACAAAATCACCTGAAGAAGGCGAAATTTCTCTAGAATCTTATTGGACAGAGGAAGGCTTTTATCAAGAAGATCCGGAGAAAGGCTGGATTAAGATGCCTGAAGAACTCACAAAGGGCTTAGAGGAACTCCAAAGTATGTCTTCGGTTGAAGCACAAATGACTCAAGCTGAAGAACTTGGCAAAGAGATGAGCGTTGAAGAGACGGATGATGGTTTTGTGTTAACGTACGAAGGGGACGGCAAAACGTTAATGGAAGCATCCATGAAGATGTTCCAAGAGAGCATGTCAGGTGAAGAAGGTTCCGGATCGATGAAAGGTCTTATGGAGCAAATGACGGTTAATGACGTTACCTATAAAGTAACAGTTGATAAAGATTCGTATTACATGAAGCATTTAACGATGGATCTTGATATGGATATGAAGATAGAAGACGAAAGCATGAACATGAAACAATCGATGGAAATGTCGATCAACAACTTTAATCAAGTTGATACGATTACTGTTCCGGCTAAGGTAATTGATTCAGCTAAACCATTGGATGGAATGGAAGAGGGCGGCAAAATGCCTGAAACAGCTACAGCCAATCCAATGCTTGCTATGGCTGGAGTAGCGTTGGCGGTAGGTGCAGGTGGTTTACTTCTTTATAGAAGACGTTCTGTTAGCTGTTAATATCGCTTAAAAACCGCATAATAAGCGGTTTTTTCGCTTTTCTTAGTGAGGTGAAGACTATGAACAAATTATATTCTTTGCTCATGTGTGCAGGCATTGTGATAGCGGGCTACTATGGGTATGAATGGTGGCAGGGTACACAAGGAGTAGAAGAGGTTTCTGCTGAAGAAACAAAGAAGTGGGGGAGTGAGAAAGCATCTGAGGTTACAACGGAAGAGAGCGTGAAAATTCAAGAGGTTTTAATGAGTGACCAAATTAAGCAGTTTGATGTTGGACAAGAAGTAGGGAGGTTAGTCATCCCTACGATTGAGAAAGGGTTTACGACCTATTGGGGAACAGATGATGATACATTAAGTCAGGGAGTTGGCATGTATGTAAGTCAATTTACCACCACACCAGATCATAAGCGCCACACCGTTCTAAGCGGTCATCGCGATACGGTTTTTACTGGTCTACAAGACGTAAAAAAGGGGGATGCCGTCTTTCTTGAATATGACGGGAAACGGTATGAATATGCTGTGGTAAGTATGAAGGTGGTAGATGCGGATGATCGAACGGTCATTGTCGATAAAAAGGAAGCGACCTTAACGTTAACCACGTGCTATCCATTTGATTTTATCGGAAGTGCGCCCGAACGTTATGTCATTGAATCTGAATTCGTTCATGTGTCAGATATATAACTACTAGTCTATAAAAGTAAAAAAAGTCCTGCCGTCGAGCAGGACTTTTTACGTGTGAGAAAGTGTGCTAGTTGGGCGTAACCGCGGGGTAATGGTTTCTACAAGCTGTTTACCGTTACCTTGCTCATTTAACTGAACGAAATGGAGTGCAGTGCTTTCTTCTACTTCATAAGTAAGACCTGTGTTGTAATCGATGAGAAAATACATTTTTCCATCTTCAACCGTTCCTGATAAGAGCTCGTACTTGTCGTATTCGAAGTGTACTTCTGTGCCGTATTGCGTCATCTCAAGATATGTTTCAAATGGAGTGACAGGGAAACCTTTTAAATGATTCATATTCATCCTCCAACTTTTATTAGACTTTAAGAAGCAGTCTAACCAAGTAACTTGTTCTTTATACTTGAAAACGAGAATAAGAGATTGAAAGTTTGATAATGGAATTTAGTTGGATGATAAAGCTAACCTTTTGACTTTCAAGGAATTGTGCTGTATCTTATTTCCTAGTAAATATATATGAATAATTTGCGTTTGAAGGAGGGGGAAACTATGAAGAAGATCTTAAGGGGCTATTTAAACGCTTCGTTAATTATAAAAATTACGGTTGCACTTGTGCTCGGAATTGCCGTAGGACTCATATTTGGTGAAAATGCAGCAGTTCTTGCACCATTTGGAGACTTATTAATTAAATTGCTATCGTTTCTTATCATTCCACTTATTCTATTTACATTAATCGTTGGTGTCAATCAAACGAAACTAAGTAACCTTGGTCGCATGGGCGGAAAGGTGTTTCTCTATTACGTCTTAACATCTGCACTAGCGATTATTGTTGGGTTAACCGTAGCGAACTTGTTTAATCCAGGTACGGGTTTATCGATAGATCCAGATCAATCGTTTGATGTACCGGACAATCCAGGTATCGTCAGCGTGCTGTTAAACATTGTGCCATCAAACATTGTTACGGCATTCAGCGAAATGAATCTCCTTGGGATTATCTTTACTGCCTTTGCTTTTGGGATCGCCATTGCTGCGTTACGGAACTCGGAAGAACATGGGGCGCTTGGTGAACACCTTTATAAAGTGGTTGAAGGCTTAAATGAAGCCACATTTAAAATCATGAACGTTATTCTGCAATATGTTCCCATCGGGATCTTTGCAATCATTGCGAAGACAATTGGTAATCAGGGGTTGGATACAATTCTCTCGCTCGGAAATATGATCGCCGTTCTCTATATTGCATTGATTGTACAAATCGGTATCTACGTTCTGTTCTTACTGTTGTTTAAAGTAAGTCCGAAAGAGTTCTTTCGTCATGCAAATAAGCCGATGATTACGGCTTTCGTGACGCAAAGTAGCTCTGGAACCTTGCCGCTTACGATGAATGCGGCCAAGGGATTAGGCATTTCGAAAAGTCTTTATAGCTTTAGCTTGCCACTTGGCGCAACGATTAATATGGACGGAGCGGCTATTCGAATTGCGATTTCTGCAGTCTTTGCGGCGAACGTTGTTGGCTCACCGCTTAGTTTTACAGATATGGTGATGGTCGTGATTGTTGGTACACTTGCATCAATTGGTACAGCAGGCGTTCCGGGTGCAGGTATTGTGATGATTGCAACCGTGTTTGCACAAGTTGGATTACCAATGGAAACTGTTGCATTATTAACAGCCGTGGATGCTTTAGTTGGAATGGGGGCCACTGGCCTTAATGTAACGGGGGATCTAGTTGGCGCGAGCATTATTAATCGAAAAAAAGACCAGTAAATATATTACGCAAAAAAAGCCAGGCATGTTGCCTGGCTTTTTATTTTGCTTAAAATTTGATTTTGAAGAAAAGATTGTCGTTTAGGTGTTTGTATCCGCTTGCGATTTCGCAATCCGTCCTCATTTGAGTGGTGTGTAAGAATAATCCATTTACTTTTAATAATCAAAATATTAAGATAAAAATAACTTTAGAGCTTTCATGTGAAAAAGGAAATGGGGGATAAGCGTGACAGAACTCAAGGGAATTTGGAAGGATTGGCGACTACATTTACTTGTATTAGTTATTGTAGCGTTAACGGAGTGGATCGGCGTTTTTCAGTTTACGGTTGGGCCGGGAGTAATCCTGCTGTTACCGATGCTATATGCGATGCTCATTGGACTTGGTTTGTTTTTTACCCCAGTGATTAAAAAAGCACAAGCGCTAAATGCTGAACCGCTTATTGTGTTAGGTGTGACCTTGCTTATTGCGAAAATAGGGGTGATTATTGGTCCTTCACTACCAAAGTTAATTGAAGCGGGTCCGGCCTTGCTACTCCAGGAATTCGGAAATTTAGGCACGATTTTCATTGCTCTTCCGATCGCTGTTTTACTTGGATTGAAAAGAGAAAGTATTGGTATGACACATTCTGTAGCACGAGAGCCAAACGTTGGGTTGATTGTTGATAAATATGGTTTCAATTCACCTGAAGGACGAGGCGTAATGGCGATTTATATTTTTGGTACAGTATTTGGGGCGGTGTTTATGGGCGTTATCTCCGGATTCCTTGCAACGATTACACCACTACATCCGCTTTCATTTGCGATGGCGTCTGGGATAGGAAGTGGAAGTATGATGGCGGCTGCAAGTGGCTCGCTCGTTGCTGCTTTTCCTGCGTTTTCCGATGATATTATCGCATTTGCAGGCGCGAGCAATTTGCTGTCGTTATCAACAGGATTATACATGAGTATTTTTATTGGTCTTCCACTAACAGAAAAGATGTATCAAATCATGACCAGAGAAAAAACGTCCCAACCAGGCGTGAGGAAAGGAGCTTAATATGTTACTAAAAAATGTACAAGAGTGGACGTTATTGTTACTCATCTTCGGTTTGATTGCTGCCATTGGGAACTGGATTGGCTACAGCGTCTTTCCTGTTGCTGCTTTACCAGGTATGGCGGTTTTAATTGTGATTTGTTTAGCTGGCCTTATTCTTCAGCACGTTCTTCCTGTGAATATTCCGAGCGTGGCTTACATCGGGATTATTGGGATTCTTGTATCTATGCCTGTCATGCCCGGCTCTGAGTATATCGTAAAGTGGACTGAAAATATTAACATCCTGGCTCTGGCAACGCCGATTCTTGCATATGCTGGTATCGCAATTGGGCGCTCATGGACCGATTTTGTGAAGCTTGGCTGGCGAAGCGTTGTCGTAGCCATGTGCGTTATGGTCGGAACATTTCTTGGTTCAGCGTTAATCGCTGAAGTGGTGTTACGAATGCAAAAGATCATTTAACAAAAACTTCCCTAGCGGAAGTTTTTTTGTGTAGACATACAGGTTCATAAGAGACTTTCTAGTAAGTGAAGAGATCGGCAGTAGATCTTTGCTGCATTTCCTGAAAAATCAGGATCGGGTAATTTGAAAAGTGAAAGCGTAGAAGTGTTGACGAACCAATCCTTGCGATGAGGCGAATCATGGTGTACATCCTTCCATACAGATAGAAGAGGACTATAAAGACGCGGTCCTTTTTTGAGCGAGCATTGTTCGAGGACGCGTTTTTCGTCTGGTTGCCCTTCTTTTAGTGAGTGAAAAAGCTCAGGCCAGAAGTCTTTTCGTGATCCGGTATGAGAGTGGCGTGTTGACCACTCCAAAATCTCATTTAGAATCGATTCGTTAGAAAAAACAAGCTGATAAAGCCGTTTTCCAAGTTCAATCCGTTCTTTCACGTAAAGAAAATGATTGGCAGGTTCTCCAATGAGTTGAATCGAGCGGTTCCGAATTAGTGGGAAGAGGAGCACGTTCATATTGAAAACATTTTGGATTTGAAAAGGGAGCGTTTTAAAAACGGTTTGCTGAAAGTGCTGATCATTTATGACTCGTGAATCGATGTAGTGCTGTTCGTTAATGATGAGGGCCACTGAAAGGGTGTCTGAGGCTTTGTCTTTCCAGAAGCGGTGCCAAATGACTTTCATAAAAGAAGAAACGTGAAAGGCTGATAGAAGATGGAAAAGTGGCTTATTCACCTTAAGGCTTTCTGCGTAAATCAGCAACTGTGGGTACGCATCTTGAAAGATAAGCCAATTCCCTCGTTCTAGAAAGGAAAAGAAAGCGTGCTGATCATCTTGTGATAAGAAACGAGGAAAATATTCACCTCTTAAATCAGTCATGGCCCACCCAGCATTCCGCGAAACGAGATGAGCAAGGAAAGCCCAGTGAATTTCAGGGTGCTTTAAGTAAAAATCAAGATACGCTTTGGTGCGCGTAACGTTATTTCGATTGGCCCGCTCTGTTTCCTCGCGAATGATTCGTGTTAACTGCACTTCTTCACCCGTTAAAGTAAGAGCGGGAGGTGATGAATGGCAGACCACTTTCAATTCCTTCATAAGAGGCATTTCCTTTTTACTCGCAAATTGAAATAAGGGGAACGATAACTTCACACCGACTTCCCTCCTGATGCCTTGTTTTTATATACCTATGTCTGTGAATTGAGGAAAGAAGACTGTTTTTATCAAAAATCAAGAACATCTGATGGTTGTAGCAAGTCCAGAAAGTTTATTGATTGGCTATTATAAAGGTACAAATCGAAGCTTTATTTCATCTTCCTTAATCTACCACCAAATAGTATATACGTGTATGATAGAAGTATTGAATCAATTAGGACGAGATATCTGGAGGATTTTTCTTCGAACACTTTATAATGATCCTATAAAAGGAGGCCGACTGCTAGATGAATGGCCGCTGGAAGAAAGAACTTGAATCAGAGGAACTCCTTGATATCATCTTTGCTTACGCATCTCGTATTACGATTGAGAACAATCTTGATCGCCTTTTGTTGCTGATGGCAGATATGGGGCGGGATATGACGGTTGCCGATCGCTGTATACTGTGGTTATATGATGAACAAAAAGACGAGCTATGGGCGAAAGTGGAAGAAAAGGCGAAGGAAGTACGGATCCCTGCTTCAAGCGGTTTAGCGGGGTATGTTTTTCAGACGGCAGAACCGCTTGTGATTGAAGATGCCTATCATGACGATCGGTTTCATGCAGACGTGGATATAGCGTACAACTATCGAACGAAGTCCGTTATGGTGATTCCTCTTAAAAATAAGCAGAACCAGACGCTAGGGGTATATCAAGTGATTAATAAATTAACGAAAGAGGGAGTATTTACGAGCCGTGACCTTAACAAATTAAGCCTGGCCGCCTCTTATACTGCCCAGGCACTTGAAGCGGTACTTATGAATATGGAGATGGAGGAAGCACAAAAAGAAATTATTTTCAAAATGGGAGAAATCGGTGAAGTTCGTTCAAAGGAAACAGGCTCTCACGTCAAGCGTGTAGCAGAGTATGCAAAGCTTCTTGCTATTAAATCTGGTTTAAGCGAAGAAGAAGCAGACCTGATCAAAGTCGCCTCCCCAATGCATGATATCGGCAAAGTTGCGATTGCCGATGCGATACTAAACAAGCCAGGCAAACTGTCGAAACAGGAATTTCTTGAAGTGCAGGCCCATGCGAGCATCGGCTATCACCTTCTTGAAAATTCAAAACGAACGATACTAAAAGCAGCAGCGATCATTGCAAAAGAACATCATGAACGTTGGGATGGAAAAGGTTATCCTGAAGGACTAAGTGGAGAGGAAATTCATATTTATGGCCGAATTGTCGCTGTAGCCGATGTATTTGATGCCCTTGCCACGGATCGTCCTTATAAACAAGCGTGGGCTTTAGAAGATATTCTCACTCATTTTCATAATGAGAAAGGAAAGCAGTTTGATCCAGCGTTAATTGACGTCTTTTTAGAAAATCTGCACGGTTTTCTCCAAATAAAAAAACGATACGAAGATTAAAAAGAAAAATAAAGAGCGCACTCGGCGCTCTTTATTTTTGTAGAGAATGGAGGATAGAAAGTTCTTGAGCGAGCGTGTTAGCGATCGTTTTCATACCAGAAACCCCTGCTTTTCTTTCTGCTTCTGCATTGTAGTTTGTATTTGTGTTCACATCGTAAGTAAATAGATCTCCACGTTCATTTTGAATGCATTCAATCCCTGCGAAAGCAATGCCGTTCGCTTTTAAGAAAGCTTCGTAATTAGCGAGAACAGGATGATCGAAGTTTTCAATCACTTCAAATTTAGGCTTCGGCTCCTCGGTTGTAGGACAGAAAGTATCGCCAACCTGGCACGCATCTGCAGGGCAAAGTTCAAAGCCTTCTGATGTATCAACGCGAACAGCATATAGAAACTTACCACTTACGAATTCACATCGCGTTATGGATGAGTCAGGTGAAGAAATGTACTGTTGAAGCAATGTAATCCCGTCAATTGAATCTTCAAAAGCATCGCTCTTAACATAAGCTTTCAGCGTCTCAGGATTGTTAAATAGCTGAACGCCGAGCCCTTTACCTGCTCGGTTGTGTTTTGTAATAAAAGGTTCAGAAAACGCATCCGCTGCTTTTGCAAGATGATCCTTCCCAACGGCAGCAATGGTTTTTGGTGTAACGATGCCATGTTTTCTCAGGGCTGCATATTGTGCCACTTTGCTTACTTCAAGAGCAAGGGCACGGCTATCATTTAAAACTCTTCGACCGTGACTCTCCAACCATTCGAGTACTGCTGCCGTGTATTCAGGGGCATAACGATGATCACGCGTATGAGAAGAAGCACTCATGCGATTATAAAAAATACCGTCTGGCGGTACATCACTTAAATCAAGGATTCCTTCACTAAGAAACCAGTCTTCGTATGGGACATGAAGCGCCTCAAGTTCTTGCTTGAGAGGCTTTGTCCATTCTTCGTTTTCATGGATGATAAATACTTTCGCGCTCATTATATGACCTCCTTCATTTATAACCGTTAAAACCTATCATTTTACTCAAGTATAAAGGAGTTTTGGTTAGAATCCTAGTAAAAACGTTTTGTCAAAGCACCAAAAAAGCAGAGCGCACGCGCTCTGCTTAAAGAGCTAGATTGCCCAGTTTCCTTTACGGAAAACCGGCTCACTAGTTCCATCTTCTTTGATGCCATCAATGTCCATTTCAGCGGACCCGATCATAAAGTCAACGTGCGTGACGCTTTCGTTCGCTCCCGCAGCTTCAAGCTCTTCTTTCGACATGGTTTTACCACCTTCTAGGCAGAAAGAGTAAGCATTCCCAATCGCAACGTGATTCGAAGCATTTTCGTCGAACAGCGTGTTAAAGAAAATGATTCCCGCATTTGAAATAGGTGAATCATGAGGAACGAGCGCTACTTCACCGAGATAGTGTGCGCCTTCATCTGTTTCGATAAGATGTTGAAGCGTTTCATTGCCTTGCTTCGCTTCAGCTTTAATGATACGCCCTTCTTCAAATGTAAGCGTAAAGTCTTCAATCACTGTTCCACCATAGCTTAGCGGCTTTGTTGAAGAAACAACGCCGTTTACGCCGTTTTTATGTGGAATGGTGAACACTTCTTCTGTCGGCATGTTTGCGACAAAATGATCGCCTTTCACATTTTCGCTAATGCCACCTACCCACTGATGAGCCTGTGGAAGGTCAATTGTAAGATCAGTGCCTGGCGCACGATAGTGGAGCTTGCTGTAATGTTTCGCATTTAAATAATCCACTTTTTGTTCAAGGTTTGCGCTATGTTCTTTCCATGCTTGAACCGGATTTCCTGTTGATACACGAGTCGCCTGGAAAATCGCTTCCCAAAGCTTTGCTTCTTGTTCGTCTTCAGGTGTATCAGGGAATACTTTCTCTGCCCATGCTTTCGATGGAACCGCGACAACAGACCAGCTGTTGTGATCAGACATAATGTAGTTACGGTAGCCTTCCATTGCCTTTCCTGCTGTTTTGCTAGCATTCGAAATTCGTTCAGGATCGACTCCTTTTAAAAGGTCTGGGTTGGAAGATGTAATCGAAAGGAATGCAGCACCGTTTTCAGCCAACTCCTCAAATCCTTTTGCTTTCCATGTTGGAAACTCCTTGAATGCTTCATCGGGTGCCTTATCATACTTAATACGAGTTAAGCTTTCATCATTCCACTCAACGTGAACATTCTTTGCGCCAGCTTCATAAGCACTTTCTGCAATATTACGTACAAATTCAGCTGATGTGAGAGGAGCGTTTACGACGAGCGTTTGTCCTTTTTGAATATTTACGCCAACTTTAACTGCTAGATCTGCGTATTTCTGAAGATTCTCTTGAAACGTAGCCATAGTCAAAGGTCTCCTTTTTCCAAATAGTCATACAACTAAATTGTAGCAGATTTCAATAATTTTAGTAAATTATTCCCTGATTACCTATTGCTAAAGCAAGTTTCTGGCAATAAACCGTCCATTTCGGATATGTTATAGATAGTGAAACTTTGAACTGAGGGAGCTTTTCCCCAGAGGTTAGTTGAGCAGGGACCGACAATCACCCTCACTTGAGGTGAGGATAAATCTTCTATATTGGAGTGATAGAGAATGAGTACGAATTATGAGCTTGCAACATTTGCTGGAGGTTGTTTCTGGTGTATGGTTGAACCATTTGAAGAAATGCCTGGCATTCAAAGCATTGTATCGGGCTATACAGGTGGAGAAAAGCCTTATCCAACATACGAGGAAGTGATTTCTAAATCGACAGGTCACGTAGAGGCTGTCCAAATCACATTTGACCCAAATATTTTCCCATATAGTAAATTGCTTGATCTGTTCTGGCGTCAAATTGATCCGACAGATGCAGGAGGGCAGTTCTTTGATCGAGGTGAAACGTATATTACAGCGATCTACACCCATAATGAAGAGCAAGAGCGGCTTGCTGAACAGTCACGCAAAGATTTAGAAGCAAGCGGTCGTTTTTCAAAACCGATCGTGACCAAAATTCTTCCAGCTAAACCATTTTACCCGGCTGAGGATTATCACCAGGATTACCATAAGAAAAATCCCGCTCACTACAATCGCTACAAAAAAGGATCAGGGCGTGCTGATTTTATAGAAAAAAACTGGGCTTTTGAAAAGAACGATGACGAGCTTCGTAGCCGTCTTACAGACATTCAATATGAAGTCACACAAAAGAACGGCACAGAGCGTCCGTTCCAGAACGAGTATTACGATAATGCAAAACCAGGTATCTATGTGGATATCGTATCGGGTGAACCGTTGTTTAGCTCAACCGATCAGTATGACGCAGGATGCGGGTGGCCAAGTTTTACTCAGCCGATCAACAACCATTTTGTTAAAGAAAAGAAAGACTTCAGTCACTTTATGATTCGAACAGAAGTGCGAAGTAAGGAAGCGGATTCTCATCTCGGCCATGTCTTTAATGATGGACCCGGAGAAAATGGCCTGCGCTACTGCATCAATTCTGCAGCGATGAAATTCGTTCCGAAAGAAAGTCTAGAAGAAGAAGGATACGGCGAATACCGAGTATTATTTGAATGAGGGAAGTTGATGTTGCCATCATAGGTGGCGGGATTTCTGGAATTTTGGCGGCTAGAAAGCTAATGAAAGCTGGATTTGAAGTACTTGTACTTGATAAAAGCAAAAGCGTCGGTGGTCGTCTCGCCACAAGGAGGATTGGCGGTGGCCGCGCTGATCATGGGGCGCAATTCTTTACCGTTCGAACCGATTCGTTTCAGCAGCTAGTCGATGAATGGGAGATAAACGGTTGGGTATTAAAGTGGTTCGGACAGAAACACGCAAGATATAAAGCAACAAACGGAATGAATCAACTAGTGAAAAATCTTGCAAGTGAAGTTCCGATTCAGCACATGTTTAAAGTGAACCGCATCATTCGTGATGATCAGAAATATGTGGTCATTTCTGAAGAAGGTGAGCAATTAACATCCAATGCGATCCTTCTAACGCCACCAGCACCTCAAACGGTACATTTATTGGAAAGAAGTGATGTGCTTTTTTCAGAAGATACAATGAAATCACTTAGGAATATCCATTTCGATCCTGCGCTCGTTTGTCTTATGACGTTAAAGGATGAACTCGCTTTTCATGTGCCTGACGGTCACAAGGACACCGATTTACCTGATGGCATTGAGCGTATTGTCGATAATCATGCTAAGGGGATTTCTGAGGAAAAAATCCTAACCATTTATGCAACGTCTGATTTCTCAAAAGCTTATTATGATCATGGCGATGATGATATCCTAGATGAAATCGTATCGAGGTTAAATTTTCTCCTTCCAAATGAATTTATTAATGATCGGCAGTTAAAAAGATGGCGCTACGCTCAGGCAGATCGCATCTATCCCCATCCGTTTCTACAGACGTCTATGAGTGAAGCTGTTTTCGTTGCAGGAGATGCTTTCTTACATGAAGAGGATGAAACCGGAAAAACGCGAATCGAAAGTGCGGTTACATCAGGGCTGTCTGTTGCCGATGCCATGCAACAGGTTTTGAACGGGAAGGCTTCTACGTGAAGCCTTCTTTTTTTGCATGAATGTTTTAGAAAGTTATGAAAACAATCGATTGTCTAGTCGATTTTCGTTATAATAGAGTATGTGGAAAAAATTTCATTATTGGAAAAGGTCAACATGAAAAGGGTTGAAAATGAAGTGAATGTGAGAACACAAAACGATCATTCGATAGAAACGATTTTATCCCTATTTCGATGGGTTTTTCTTGTTATTGCAGGTGGATATTACTACTTTTTCTTACAAGGAACGAGCCCTTCTTTTTTAGTTTTGTTTTTATTTGGTGTTGTTTATATGACGATTGCTGAATTTGCGCTTCACTGTACTCCTTTGAACTCAAAAAGATATCAATATATGACTAAATTAAGCGTGGTTTTTGATTACGTTGCGTTTCTCTGGTTGATTGCCCTTACTGGTGGTGCAGAAAGTTCTTTGTTCCCAATCGCTTACTTAATTATTTTACATGTTGCCGTGTATTGGAAATTTACAGGAGGTATGGTTGCAGCTCTTTTACTTGGCGGTGGATATACCGGTGTTCTTATCTTTAGTGGTTATTCGTTTACCGGCGAAGGGCTTGTTGGTTATCTTTTAGACTTTATGTTTTTAATTTTTATTGGGTTATTAGGGGGGATCATCGTTTCGAGAGAGCGAATGATGCGCTCGAAAAACACGCAGCTAGAGGACATTGCTCGAAAAGATTTTTTAACAGAACTCTATAATCACAGGTCATTCCAAGAAGATCTACGTTACTGTGCTGAAGAGGGGAATCCGGTACTTGTTGTTCTCTCCGATATTGATTATTTTAAAGCGGTGAATGATCAATTCGGACATATGGTTGGCGATCATGTATTGCGTAAAATTGGTGACATTTTCAAAAAACAAATCGGAACGAGTGGAAGAGCGTATCGATATGGAGGAGAAGAACTTGCCATTCTACTTGATGCAACAAATATAGAAGAAGCGAAAGAGCGTCTTGAAACGATTCAACTAGCGATTCGAAATACGACGTTTACGGCGAACGGTGATCGCTTTAGCATAACAATGAGCTTTGGTACAGCACTTTTCCCATTCGAAAATGGCATGACTCCTTGTTTGAAACTGGCAGATGAACGTTTGTATTTAGCGAAGAAACAGGGGAGAAATATCATTTACTGGTATGACCAATATATAGATAAAAGCTCGCGTCTCAGACCTTAAGAAGGAGAGACGTGAGCTTTGCTATTGTAATCCGTTTTTATGTAAGATCGACGTAATAATATGCTTGGATGAATTCTCAAACAGAGAAAAGTAATTGAGGACATGTCGATCTGGAAAAAGTTCCTTCTGAATGACAGAGGCAGGCTTTCCATCACTGTGTTTTTGGAGCACCTGGTTCTGTATGGAAAGAAGATATTGAAGCTTTTCCTCCAGTCGCTTCCGTCCATTTTGCAAAACGCCGGCATGAGAACAAAAAACGGTGTCAAAATCATAACGTAAAACATGATGAAGCGATTGAATCACGTCCGGAATAGATTCAAACGCGAAAATGCTTTTAGGATGACTCATCACATAAAGATCACCAGTAAACAGCCATCCCTGATTCTGTTCTAGTAGCGCAAGATGATCAGGAGCATGCCCCGGCGTATGAAGCAATTCAAACGTATGGTGCTTTGTTTTAATGCGATGCTCAATTCCCTTTGGGGAAAAAGGCTTTCTAGATCCCCAAAATACTCTTCGGTACAGTGGAAGATGAGGCTTATCGCGACAAAGAGGAATGCCAGTCGGATGGATGTAGATTGGAATCGACCCAGGTACGATTGAAGCATTTCCAGTATGATCTTCATGGTGATGCGTTAAGATTATTTGGGTATAGCGTTCATTTGAAAGAAAATCACTGATTTCTTTTTGAAGACGACTTGGACCACAGTCGATTAAAAGTTCGTCAACAAGGTACATATAGACATTCATTCGAACGCCGCCAAGTTGAAAGGTTCCTTTTACCACTTGAACCTCATCAAATTTTGAAACGGTGAGCAAATTCATCACACCTTCCACTAATCTACTTCTAGTATAGCGATTTTAGCGGAGAAATAAAGGTGAACCATTGGGGGAAGAGTGGAGATTGGATAAATTTTGATTTTATTGGCCAAACCTTAAAAAAGAGCTGCCGACGATCGGCAGCTCTTTCGCATTTCACTTATTTCGCGATGGTCTCTAGTTTAACTTCCATATTTCCACGCGTTGCTCTTGAGTAAGGGCATGTTTGGTGTGCAGCTTCGACAAGCTCCTCGGCAGTCGCTTGATCAACGCCAGGGATCGTAACGTGAAGTTTCGCGCTAAGGCCAAATGCGCCGTCCTCTTCTTTTCCGATCGAAATGTGAGCTTCAACTACCGTATCTTTAATTTTAATCCGTTTCATGCGAGCAACCATGTTTAATGCGCTATCGAAACAAGCGGCATATCCAGCTGCAAATAGTTGTTCAGGGTTTGTTGCTTCTCCCCCCTGACCACCAAGTTCCTTTGGCATACGAAGATCCATATTGATTACGCCGTCTGAGGATTCTACTTTACCCTGTCTACCGCCGTGAGCAGATGCTTTTGCTGTGTATAGTGAATTCATAATAAAATTCCTCCTTGTTATTTAGGTTGTGCACAATTTAATTTTACAAGATTAAATATAACGCACTACTTTTCGTCTGTCAACAAAGGTGAACTCGTTCTTCTTGTAAAAAGTTAGGAAACGCTCATGTTGACAACAAGGCTAAATCGGGATAAGTTGATTGTGCACAACTCATTGTAAAGAAGGGATTACTATGAACCATAATGAACAATTAAAACTAGAGAATCAGCTCTGTTTTTCTGTATATGCTTGTTCAAGAGAAATTACGAAAATGTATCGTCCTTATTTAGATCAGCTTGGCCTGACGTATCCGCAATATCTCGTCTTGCTTGTTCTTTGGGAGCATCATGAAACAACGGTAAAAGCGCTTGGTGCCGAGCTTTACTTAGATTCCGGCACGTTAACGCCGCTGTTAAAACGGATGGAAGAAGCGGGTCTTGTGAAACGAGAACGTTCAAAAGAAGATGAGCGTAGAGTGATGGTTCATTTAACGCCAAAAGGGGAAGAGTTAAGAGATAAAGCCTCCATTATTCCTGACGCAATGGCGACAAATAGTGGCTTATCGAAAGAAGAATTTAAGAAAGCATTAACAGGATTTCAACAGCTGCTCGATCATATTCACTCTGTTAATGAAAAATAGTACCTTCATTTTTGAAAGAGTTGACAGAAGGAATTGGAATTAAGTATAATTATCTCGAATTCAAGATATTAGAAGTTAAGGGTGAACGTTATGAATGAAAAAGATCGTGAGCTTTCATTAAAGCTATTCATTGTTCTGGCTAGATCGAATCGCTCTGTTACCGATCATATTAAAACAGATATTCAAAGCTATGGATTGAATCCAACGGAATTTGCTGTTCTCGAATTGCTTTATCACAAAGGTAATCAGCCACTACAACAAATTGGTGAGAAAATTTTACTCGCAAGTGGAAGCATTACCTATGTGGTCGATAAACTTGAAGGAAAAGGGTACTTAACGCGTAATCCATGCCCGAACGATCGTCGGATTACACATGCTGTGATCACAGATGAAGGTAAAAAGTTAATGGATCGTATTTTCCCTAACCATGAGAAACAAGTCCAATCCATTTTTGCCGGATTGGACGAACAAGAGAAAGAAACGGCTATTGCATTACTGAAAAAATTGGGTCACTACGCGGAGGAGCTGTAAAAGCTTCTCTTTTTTTATCCATTTTTACCCTTTTAAATGTTTGAATGAAGAAGAAAAGGGTATATCTTGAAGTAGAGATAAATGAATTCAAAGTAAGTGGCAAACAAAACGAACCGAGTGAAAAGGAGTGGGAAAATGAGTACAAAAATTTTAATACCGTATTACAGCGCGTATGGTCATATTTACGAAATGGTTCAGTCTGTAGCTGAAGGTGCAAAAGGCGCTGGTGATGTAGAAGTGAAGATCGTGAAGATACCTGAATTTGATGTCGTGAAACAAGCGATGTCAGATCAACCACCTTACGTCGAAGCACAAGAAGCACAGAACAGTATTCCTGAAGCGACGCTTGATGATTTACGCTGGGCTGACGGGATTATCTGGGGAGTGCCAACTCGCTATGGTTCCATGCCTGCTCAAATGAAACAATACCTTGATTCAGCGGGATCGCTTTGGATGAATGGTGAATTAGAAGGGAAAGCGACCGCGGTTGTTACAAGTACCGCTTCGATTCATGGGGGACAAGAAACGACAGCACTCACAACGTTTGTTCCGCTTATGCACTTTGGTTTGATCTATGTTGGGCTGCCATATGGCGAGAATCCTGAGCAGCTAACAACAGATGGAATTGGAGGCTCTCCTTATGCCGCTTCAACTCTTGCGGGTGGCGATGGATCGAGAACGCCAGTTGAAGCTGAATTAACGATGGCTTCCCGCCTTGGTGCACGCGTTGCAAAGGTTGCAGGCGCCTTAAAAAATATAAAATAGGCGAAAAACCAGCTTCTCACATTTTACATTGAGAGGCTGGTTTTTTTGATTTGTTTCGTCTCCTGCATCACTGTTACGCCAAGTAGTCCAAAGAGTGAAAAGCCGAATGTATTTACGAATCCATGAAAAAAGACCATTAAAGGAATACCGAGAATCACCGTTTCATTAATATGAGCAAATCCATAGATCATCGCGGAGCTCATTGAAAACAGGAGAGAAGCGAATGAAATTGACAACAGCATTTGCACCGAATACTCAAGTGTTGGCACTAAGTAGACGAGGCAAAGGATTGAAAAGACGATCAGCGGCGTAACAAATTCAACGACTGAAATAAACTCAAGAACAGGTAATGAATCTGAAAGCGTAATTCCTGCTGCGATAAACGGTGGGCCAAATAAGACAAGGATGGCGATCAGTTTAAACCAGGATTTTAAGAGAGGAGCTTTTGCAAGCAGACGTTTTCCAATGAACGCCATCGTGATCGGTGTGATAAATGCCGCATAGTGAAAATGAATGGATGTAAGCAATACGATAACATCGCTAAAATGAAGAATTTGTACACCTGATCGATGCAAAATAAGCCAGAGTCCTCCGATGCTAATGTACATCAATCCAAGTTGGATTAATACATCAAAAATCGTGCTTTTTTTCCATGTTTGCAGGAGGCGCGTGAATCCATAAAGCGCGATTAAAATGGTTGTCAGTAACCATGGAACGGCTAGCAGAACAGCTAACATTCCTTGTTCAAGAAAGAAAGAGATGCCCGCTAGTACAGCTGAAACAAGTTGCAAACGGGTGGCATAATGGTAGAAAACATTCTTTTTTTGCTGTACGAGATTCAGCGTTAGCGGAACGAGTACCAGATAGGCGAACATTAATAAAATCATCACATATTGAAGCGTATCGATCGGGGTTGTGATCAATTTTGTTACAACGAACGCAATCCATATAAATATACCGGCAAAACTACTTGTTTTCATTAGGAATTCACCTCTCCTTTAGTGTACGATGAAGACAAGTGTTAGAAAAGGAAATTCTGGGAAGAGAGGCGATTTACGATGGAGAAAAAGCCAGTACTCGGGTTTATTGGAATCGGCGTTATGGGAGAAAGCATGGTTCGAAACTTGATCAAGGCAGGGTACCGAACGCTTATCTCAACACGAACAAAAAGGAAGGCTGAAGCCCTCATTCAAGAAGGGGCAGAATGGTACGACGAAGTGAAGGATGTGGCAGCGAATGCTGACGTAATCATCACGATGGTCGGTTACCCGAAAGATGTGGAAGAGGTATACATAGGTGAGAATGGGTTGCTTGAACATGCACGAGCGCATTCTATATTAATTGATATGACAACCTCAAGCCCAGCGCTAGCCGAAGAAATCTATCAGTATGCTTTGTCCAAGCAGCTCTACGCTCTTGATGCGCCTGTATCAGGGGGAGACGTTGGTGCCAAGGAAGGAAAGCTATCAATTATGGTTGGTGGCGAATTAGAAGTCTTTGAAAAGGTACAGCCTATTTTTGATGTAATGGGTCAAAATATCGTTCTCCAAGGACCAGCTGGAGCAGGCCAACATACGAAAATGTGCAACCAAATCGCGATCGCCAGTAACATGATTGGCGTTTCTGAAGCGATTGTTTATGCTGAAAAAGCAGGGTTAAATCCGACAACGGTCCTTGAGAGCATTGAATTCGGTGCTGCTGGAAGCTGGTCACTAAGCAACCTGGCACCAAGAATGATCTCTAATCGGTTCGAGCCTGGCTTTTATGTAAAGCATTTTATAAAAGATATGACGATTGCCCTTGAGTCCGCCAAACAAATGGGAATGCTAACCCCAGGACTTGAACTGTCGAAGAAGTTATATGAAGATCTTGCTGAGCGTGGCGAAGAAGATAGTGGCACGCAGGCACTCGTAAAGTTATTTCGCGATACGAACTAAACAAAGCCCCAGAGCTTATGCTCCGGGGCTTTTATTGAGATTAAAAGGGAAGTTTCCCTTTCCTATCGAATAAACTCTATGAAACAACTATTTCTCTGGTTTTGAACGTTTTTCGATTTCTTCAGATACGACAAATGCAAGATCATCATTACCAAAGAGGGAAAGGACACCCATTACCGTTTGATCAGGGATATGTTCTGATTCTTCTTTCGGCACGACGAGTTCGATGCTTTGCTTGAGAGCAGGGTTATTGATTTGATCAGGATAAGCTTTCTCATAAAGCGTTTCTGGATTCAAGTCATTGTTGACGCACCACTGGGCAAAGACGAGAATCATCATGTTTTCATCACGCTGATAATTTTCGATCACTTTGTTTTGAATATCATTTTGGTCCATAGGACGACCTCCGTTTCATCACTCTACCGTTAGTGTACTCGCACCAAGAATATGTGGCAAGCCTGCTCGTTGTAAAAGGTTTATGAAGAATATTCCAGCACGAAGAATGACACGTTGAGACCTGATATGCTGAAAGAAAACGACCATCATGGGGGCAAAGAGATGAGGAAAAAAGAGATTCGTAGCTGGATGATGTATGACTTTGCTAATTCTGCTTTCGCAACAACAATGATGGCAGCCGTTTTACCTGTTTTCTATTATGATGTTGCTGCCAAAAATATTGATCAAAGTCTAGCTACTTCTTACTGGGGCTATTCGCAATCGATCGCTGTTTTAATTGTTGCGATTCTGGCACCCGTACTCGGTGCCATTGCGGATTACTCCAATTCTAAAAAAGTATTTTTGCGCTTTTTTGCCTATATGGGGATGATCGCAAGCATTTTAATGGCGTTTGTTGGCGAGGGAGGCTACCTGTTTGCTTCTATTCTATTAATCTTTGGTACGATCGGTTTCTCAGGAAGCAACGTCTTTTACGATGCGTTTTTACCGGAAATCGCAAAAGGAGAAGAGATTGATCGCATTTCAGCAAGAGGCTATGCGTTTGGGTATATTGGCGGTGGCCTGCTCCTTCTTGTGAATCTAATGATGATCCTAAATCCATCCTGGTTTTTCCTTCCGAACACGCTTGTCGCAACGCAGCTTTCATTCGCAAGCGTTGGGGTATGGTGGTTTATCTTTTCCATACCCATGTTCAAAAACGTGAAAGAAGTGGAACATACTCAGCCTAAGTTAAGCGGCTCCTATGCGACGATCGGGTTTAAAAGGCTTCGCACGACGTTCAAGGAGTTAAACCACTACAAACAGCTTCTTCTTTTCCTTGTCGCTTTCTGGTTATTTAACGATGGGATCTCGACCATTATAAAAATGGCGACAATTTATGGAAGAGATATCGGCATCGACGCGAACGATTTAATCGCAGCGCTCCTAATCACGCAGTTCGTAGGGATTCCCTTCGCGTTTTTATTCGGCTACTTGGCCAAGAAAATTCGCCCTAAGCGAGCGCTTATGCTCGCACTGTGGATTTACGTAGGGATTGTTTTTCTCGGTTATTTCATGACTACTGCCACGCATTTCTATCTGCTTGCCATCATGGTCGGCTTCGTTCAGGGAGGCGCTCAGGCATTAAGTCGATCGATTTTTGGAAGTATGGTTCCCGATCACAGACATGCAGAGTTTTACGGATTTTACGGCATTTCCGCTAAATTTTCAGCGATTTTCGGTCCTTTTCTCTTTGCCTTCGTTGGTCAAGTAACTGGATCAAGCCGTCTTGGTATCGTTTCACTCGTCGTCTTTTTCTTAGCAGGCATCTATTTACTTAACAAAGTAAACATCGATCAAGGGAAAGAGCAGGCGAAGGTTGTTATGGCAAATGAAGGGCTTGATGTGTAGGGGTTGATGGAATCGCGGAATTAATCTTCAATTCGCGGAATTAAGCGTCATTTTCGCGGAAAAAAATGAAATATCGCGGAATTATCAAGAAAATCTCGGAATTCCCCGATTTTTGAACGTAAAAGTCAGCAACATGGCCCACAAATGAGGCTCAGAGCAGCACATTCAGCTGCTCTGAGCCTTTTTTTATCATGTAACCCCTTACAAAATTGGATTGAAGTGTTTTAATTCAAGTGGAAGGGTGCTATCTTTCCCTGTGTCATACGAGCGGTTGCCAATTTGTGTTTTCAATTCAGTCATACAATCTTCTTCGTTGTGCCAGTAGTCATGGATGAGAGGGAGGATGTTCGTTGCTTCTTCTTTAGCTTGCTCAAGCAGCTCTTCAAAAGTTGCAGTTGATTCCTCGTCTTTCACTGCAGGGTGAATCCATGGTGTTCCTTCTCGATTTAAATAATCTTCATCACCGATTTGTTTTCGATAGGAAAAAGAGGAGACTTGTTTCTTTAAAAGCTGATTTTTCCAGCCGTGCGGGTCAAATAATAGTTTGAGCGCGAGCACCATATCGCGGTAAGATTGGTTAATGTAATCCTCTGGCATGCGTTCAGCTGTCTCAGGATAAAAGGATTGAATACATTCATAAAGCATCAGTTCAATGGGAGGATAGAGTGATTTTCCAATTTGAATCTCTTGATAGACGGGGGTTTTCCAAGTTTCCACATCTTTATATTCTTTCATCAAAATGGTATCAATAATGATTTCAAGCTGCTGATGTCTGTTGCCTTCAAGACCAGAACGGTAGTGGATATAGGGGTGAGTGTTTCGATCCAGAATATGATGTGTCACAAAGCCAAGAATATAAGCTCGCAGCATCGGATCATCTTGCTTTCCGTATTCAATCATTTCCATGAGGAATGGGCCGCAATGATCTTGATGAAGAGCAGAACCAACTTCCTGCACCGGCTTATTTTTTTTCCACGGCCAGAAATTATGGTAAAAGAAAGGGTCAGGTCCCTGAGCACCAAGTCGAAAGAAAGGCAGGTCACCTTTGATCGTGTTCCATATGCCGGCTTCCATCGCAGCTTCTTCACCGAATAAAATATGCGTCCAGACATTAGGCATCGATTTATCCCCTCCTTATATGTCTTTCTATTAGTATACCTGATGAGAACCTGTCTTCTTGCCACTTTCTTACGAAAAGAAAACCATCTCCTAAACCAATTCCCTTATTTGTGAAAGGATAATCAAAAAAAGCCCGGCATTGGCCGAGCTTTCATTACATCCTATTCACCTAAAAAGACGTCTTTGATATCATCAAGCATCAAGTTAGCGGAAAGTACGCCACCAGACGTATTCCAAATTGCATCACTTACTTCATGAACATTTCCGTCTTTTACAACCTGTAGATTGTTCCAAAGCGGATCATTCGTCCATTCTTCAGCAGTGGAATTCGCTTCACCGTCTCCAGCTTCATATGTGAAGTAGAAGAGGACGTCGCCATCCATTTCTGGGATGCGTTCTTTTGTTACTTCTTCAGCGAAATCTTCTTTTTGCTGAGATTCTGGACGAGCAAAGCCAAGCTGCTCAAGAATAACCCCTGAGAAAGAGTCTTTGTAGTAAATTCTCGTTTGGCCAGCTAGGAAACGTACAACGGAGACCTTTTTGTCTAGCTGATCACCAAGCTCCTCGCTCATTGAATCAATGCGATCACTATAGGCGCTCATTACTTCTTCGCCTTTATCTTCTTTGTTTAGTGCTTTGGCATAAAATTCAAAGTTCTCTTGCCAGTCACCTTTTAACGTTTCGGAATAAACCGTTGGAGCAATTGCGCTAAGCTGATCATAAATGTCTTCCTGACGAAGCTTATTTCCGATAATGAGATCAGGTTTTAGTGCAGCAACAGCCTCAAGGTTTACTTCACTTTCCGTTCCGACAACTTCAACGTCTTTCATGTCGTCAGAAATATGATCGTACCACGGATCACCGAGCCATGATTGCACTGCGCCGACAGGTTTTACATCCATAGCAAGTAAAGCTTCCGTTCCTTCATTTGTTAAAATAACAACTTTTTCAGGATTCTCTGGAACTTCTGTTTCCCCCATCGCGTGCTTGACTGTTCGGGTTGTTTCCTCTTCCTTTTTGTCACCTGAGCTGCTATTTTCATTATTTCCGTTCGTTCCACAAGCAGCTAGAATCATAAATGCTGCAAGGCAAACGATGAGCCAACTTTTTTTGAACATATGTATTTCCTCCTTATTAGTGATAATCGTTTTCATTTACGATGTAATCATACTGAATTGTCACACAAGAGTCAATAGTTAAATGAGATTGATTCTCAAATTCATTGACACGTTTTCATTCTTTTTTTACACTTATAAAGGATGATGAAGAAAGGGATTAACCTTTATGACACATAAATTGCATTCAGTAAATAGAAAATGGTTCGGGATTGTGATTGGCTTCTTTCTTGTCATGATGTTGATGGTGGCAAGCGTTGTTTATGGACTAACGAGTATTACATGGGCAACGGCTTGGCGGGCGTTTACGCAATTCGATGGAAGCAATGCACATATTATTATTATTGAAAATCGCGTTCCGAGAGCGTTAATTGGGGCCGCTGTAGGTGCAAGTCTCGCTGTTGCGGGAGCGCTTATGCAGGCAATTACACGTAACCCTCTCGCATCACCATCGATACTAGGCGTAAATGCAGGGGCGAGTTTTGTCATTGTGATTGCCGTTACGTTCTTTTCCGTTTCCTCACTTACGACGTTTAGCTGGTTAGCGTTTCTTGGAGCGGCATTTGCCTCAATCCTCGTTTATGTACTTGGCTCACTTGGAAGAGAAGGACTTACGCCGATGAAGCTGACGCTTGCTGGTGCAGCGATGGCAGCGATGTTCTCCTCGTTAACGCAAGGTATGCTCGTTTTAAATGAGAAGGCTCTTGAAGACGTTCTCTTTTGGCTTGCTGGGTCTATTGAAGGACGTAGTCTAGCGATGCTTTATTCGGTGCTCCCGTATATTGGAATCGGTTTAGTTGGTGCGCTTCTTATCAGTACAAAAATTAATACGCTCGTTATCGGAGAAGATGTCGCAAAAGGGCTAGGCCAACGTACGCTTCTTGTAAAAGCGGGTGCTGCACTTTTTATTGTATTTCTTGCAGGCGGTTCTGTAGCCGTAGCAGGGCCGATTGGATTTATCGGCATTGTGGTGCCGCACGTGGCTCGCTTTTTTACTGGCCCGGATTACCGCTGGGTCATTCCCTACAGTGCGATATTAGGCGCAATCCTACTGCTATCTGCAGACATTGCGGCGCGTTATGTTATTTTGCCGCTTGAAGCGCCTGTTGGCGTATTAACAGCTGTGATCGGTACACCGTTCTTTATATATATTGCTCGAAGGGAGTTTAAACAGCTATGATGAAATACACTTCCTTTCGAATGAAAGCTATTTCTTTTTTACTCGATCGACGTGCATTATGGGTGATCGCTGGACTCGTTGGTGCGGTCATCGTAACTGCGCTCCTTAGTATCGGTCTTGGCGAGATTTTTATGACACCAGACCAAGTGGTTAAGGCGCTGTTTGGGTATGGTGATGAAATGAATAAGCTTGTCGTAAAACAGTTTCGCTTCCCGAGGATTGCCATGGCGATTTTAGCAGGAGCTGCTCTTGCCGTGTCAGGAGCGATCCTACAGGGGATGATTCGAAATCCGCTTGCTTCGCCTGATATTCTCGGTATCACTTGGGGCGGCGCGCTTGCGACAATTGGCTTTTTAACAGTGTTTAGTGATAAGGCGAATGCGCTAACAGTCAGCATTCAGTGGATGCCGCTTGCATCCTTTACTGGAGCGGTTTTAGCAGGTTTTCTCGTATTTATTTTATCCTGGAAAAACGGCATTTCACCCATTCGATTAGTCCTGATTGGAATTGGCTTAACGGCGTTACTGCAAGCACTAACAACGCTATTAATGATCGTTGGACCAATTTATCGAGCATCTGATGCGAATATTTGGATTACGGGGAGCGTTCATGGAACGAATGGACAGGATGTGCTTACGCTCTTACCGTGGGTTGTCATCCTGATGATTCTGCTCATGGTTTACTCTAGAAGAGTGAACTTGCAAGAGCTTGGCGACGATGTGGCAAAAGGAGCAGGCGCTATGCTTTTAAAAGACCGCATCGTTCTCCTTTTAATCAGTACGGCACTTGCGGGAGGGGCTGTCGCCTTCGCAGGTGGCGTTGGCTTTGTTGGCTTAATGGCACCTCATATTGCAAGAAAGTTAGTGGGCTCTTCTTTTGGTGTGCTTGTTCCTGTTTCAGCCCTTGTCGGCAGCATGCTTGTCATGATCGCAGACTTAATTGGACGCACGCTTTTTTCACCGCTTGAAGTTCCTGCAGGTGTGTTTACGGCAGCGATTGGCGCACCGTATTTTATCTATTTATTGTATCGTTCGAGAAACAAATAAGGAGGTGGCGGCATGTACGCATTGCAAACGAAAGATTTAACGCTTGGATATGGAGAACAAACGGTCATAGATCAGCTGAACTTACTCATCCCAAAAGGAGAGATGAGCGTTTTAATTGGTGGGAATGGCTGCGGAAAATCAACGCTTTTACGAAGTCTTGCCCGTCTTTTAAAGCCGCATTCAGGTGGCATCGTTCTGGATGGAGAGGCGATCTCAAATAAGCCAACGAAAGAAATTGCCCGGAAAATGGCCATTCTTCCCCAATCCCCTGTCGCCCCTGAAGGACTGACGGTTCTACAGCTCGTGAAACAGGGTCGTTATCCGTATCAATCCTGGTTCAGTCAGTGGTCAGAGGAAGATGAAGCCGCTGTGCAAAAAGCACTTAAGGCGACGCATATGGAAGACTTTGCAGAACGCGATGTCGATTCACTATCCGGAGGCCAGCGTCAGCGTGCGTGGATTGCCCTTACCCTGGCTCAAGATACGGACATTATTTTGCTAGATGAACCGACAACATATCTCGACCTCGCACATCAAGTAGAAGTGCTCGATTTACTTTTTGAATTAAATAAAGAAGATAACCGGACAATTTTGATGGTGCTGCACGATTTAAATCTGGCGTGTCGCTATGCGGATCATGTTATTGCTGTAAAAGATAAAGGAATCTATGACCAGGGGAAACCTGAAGACATTGTAAATGTTGATCTTGTGGAGCGTGTATTTGGCCTTCAGTGTGACATTATTGAAGATCCATTATTTGGGACGCCGCTTTGTGTGCCACATGGTAAAGGGAGGAAGGTCCATCGTGCAAGAGCAACTGGTATTTAGCAGAGAGGAGAAAGAGAAGTTAGAGCAACTGCGCCTTACGTTTGGTGGAAAAGGGGAACACACTGCTCAACAACTTTTGGATTCCGAACAGTTAAAAGCGTTACTTGAACGGCTTGTGTCAGAAGGCCATTTTCCATCGGTGATTGTCGCAGGGTCACAGTTCATGAAGCGATATGGGTTTATGACACTTGCTCCGATTCTATACGCCTTTACGATGTGGGATAAACCGATCCTTGCCGGACCTGATGAGCTGGAGGTTGCCATGAATACGCAGGCGGGGGTAATGCAGGGAACGATCCCAAATTCGTTGAAGAGAAGTGAAAAGGAGCGGGCGGACATTAGAGCAGAGCTTGCGAATAAGCTCATTAATGAGAACCTTGCTCCATTCGTAGAAACGATGGTGAAAGCAACGAAACTATCCGCAGCGATTCTTTGGGAGAATGCGGCGATTTACCTTTTTTGGGTCTATGAAACACTCATTCCATCCGAAGGGAATGGGGAGCAGGTAAGTCGAGCGAAAGAAGACTTTCATTACCTGCTGAAAGAGTTTAACTGCACAAGTTTTACGTGCGGTGCGAACCCGTTCATGCCGTATTATTCAGAGAAAGTAGAGCGAGATGACGGACCAATCCGCTTCCGCCGCACGTGCTGCTTGTATGATCAAATCTCAGAAGGCGGCGCATGCTGTAAGACGTGTCCAAAGGCGCGGTGACAGGCACTGCCCGCTTTAGCTCGAATGATGTCGAAATAGCCAGGCGCGCCCAAGAGGGGCGCGCCTGGCTATTTTTTCGGTTTTCTTTTAGTTTTATAGCTTCTAATAAAAAGATACAGACCTGTAATGATAATCCCGCCACCGATCCATTGCATGGTGTGCAGTTTCTCGCCAAGGATAAAATACGCGAGAATACTAGCGCCGATCGGTTCAAATAGAATGCTCATTGAAATCACGTTCACGCTTACCCACTTTACTGCCCAATTCAGGAGTGAATGCCCAAGCAACGTAGGGAAGATGGCGAGTAAGAGAAAGTATCCCCAATCGGAAGTGGGATACGAAAAGAAAGGGTAGCGTAATAGTATGTTATAGAGTATTAGCGTCAGTGCTGCGATTCCATAAACAATGAACGTATAGGGAATAAGGTCCAAACGCTTGCGAATGTTTTGTCCAAATAGAAGGTAGCCGGTAACCATTGCACAGGCAGTAAGGGCAAGAAGATCTCCCCATAGGGCCATTCCACTAATTCGAAAATCACCCCAGCTTATAACAATCGATCCTGCCACAGCTGTCACCCCTCCAGCAATCGCTAGAAGGGTGAGTTTTTCTTTAAAGAACAAATACGTTCCGATAAAGGCAAACAGTGGCTGCAGTGTAACAAGAACAACTGAACTTGCGACAGACGTGTAATTTAATGACTCAAACCAGAGGATAAAGTGAAATGCGAGGCTGATGCCCGCAAGACTACCAAACCCCCAATCTGACTTTTTAATTTGTCTAAATGAATCACGATAATTTCGTAGCACAAGTGGCAACATGATCAGAATCGCGAAAGCAAGACGGTACATCGCTATGACTGAAGCTGGTGCTGAAGCGAGCTTTACGATGACAGCGGAAGTGGAAATAAATAAAATAGCGATCATAATGGCAAAATAAGGCTTTGTGTGTTGATTCGTAAACAATTCGTAGTCAATCCTCCCGACAACTTAAACGAGTTCTGCCTCAACCTCTTCTTTTTTAGAATCGTGTTTCTGACAGCGTTGATAACCACCGATGCGCTGCTCAATCTGTTCACCTAGCTGAAAGAGCGCCTCTTCATGACCAACCCGACTTACGAGCTGTACACCAATCGGGAGCCCTTCCTTGCTCATTCCAATTGGTATGGTCAGAGAAGGAAGGCCCCATACATTCGCATAAGCAACGTATGGCATGTAGTTTAAAAATGTTTTCCGAATGGAGAACAGCTCTTGATATAGCTCTCCATGAAGGGGTGCTGGAGAATGATAAACAGGCATAATTAAAATGCGGTCATCCAAGTAATCGTCTAGTAGTTCATCTCCACGTTTTAGTGAAGCATGAATTTGTTTCATTTGTTTTTGATTCGGTTTAAAAAGTTTTGTGCCGATGAGCGCCCAGGAAAGGTAAGAATGGACATCTGAACTTCGGAAGAGTTTTTCTTTCATAAACTCACTGAACGGACTAGCTTTCTCATTATCTGACATGAGTTTGGCCATATCGGCTCCACCGTCAACAGACATCATTTGTTGCCACATATGAGCCGCTTCTTCAAAAAAAGGAGGGTTTGCCTGTTCCTCAGCAAGTTCTCCATCAAATGCGTCTCTGATGCTAGCAATCAACTGAAAGGTTTCTCGATTAATTGGATAGCGATGATGAGGAACAGGATAGACAAGCTTAAAATCATTGAGATTACGCGCTGATGGCGGTTCGTGAGCAATAATCTCATTAATTAACCTTGCATCCTGGACGGACTTACTCATGGCACCGATGCCAAGCATGCGCTCTTGCTCGGGCTTATCGATGTAAGGAAAATTTCCTTCCTGTGATACCTGGCGATTGCCGGATTTAAAGCCGACAATGCCATTAAAGTGAGACGGGAATCGAATTGAACCGCCAATATCAGCTCCAAGTCCAACTGCGGCCCCACCTGATGCGATTAAAGCACCTTCTCCACCGCTTGATCCCCCAGCGGTTCTAGTCACGTCCCACGGATTATTCGTTCGACCGTAGTGCTTGTTATCGGTTTCCTGACAAAAACAAAGGGCAGGTGTATTGGTTTTTCCTAATAGGATGGCCCCTTCTGCTCGAAGGCGTTTTACCACTTCAGCATCTTCCTTTTCTCGTAAGCCTGCTCGATAACTCAGGCCACCCGTTGTCACCATGTTTTTGACATGGAAACATTCTTTGACGCTAATTGGAACACCGAATAATCGGCCTTTGGCTTCTCCAGTCGTAAGGGTGTAATCGGCTTTTTTTGCTTCTTCGATCGCATCATGAAAGCGATCTTCTACAAGACAATTCAGGATAGGGTTAATCGTATTTAAATGATCAATATACGTTCGAACAGCATGGTACGACGAAATTTCGCGTCTGGAAATCTTCTTCGACAGGGACAGGGCATCCATTTCTAATAGTCTCATGCTATCCCTCCATTATTTACCGGCCTATCCTCCGGCTTGGTTAGTTATCCTATTCGTCTTGAACCGATAAAATCCTTTATTTGGGGTATCTACTCAATGGAAAAGGCATTTCGAAAACATCGAAATGCCTTTGTGAATCTACATCGCAATAGAAGAATCGGCAGGAAGTTTCCCATAAAATAAGTTCCGCTCATTCGTTTTTGGATGATAGTGAACAAGTAAAATTGTTTGCTCTGCTTGCCCATTTATAGAACGAGGTAAAAGCTCAATGACAGTGTGCTAATGAAGCTCTCGCTCTGATAGACTTACTGATTGGTAGGAGGAGCCAAGGATAGCGGGTTGTTCGCTAACAAGCCTCAATAAAGCAGCTTCTGATTCTTTTTCTAACCGGTCGCTCCACCAAACGGTTCGCGGTTTTTGCTTTGAGTTTGATAAATAATCGATTTTCATTAGCGTGGATACATGTTCATGGTGATGAGGCGCATGCATCTTAATAAAATCAGCAAGCCGTCGGAAAAGATCTTCAAGCTGATGGCCGATTCGTGACCAGCCTTTTCCTTCCCAATAGCTACCAAATGCCTGAAAGAAATCAAATGGCGATGAAAAAACCTCCGTTACAAGATATTCAATCGTTGCATCCATTCGGTGATCATTCCAGTATTTTTCGAGCACATCTTCAACCTGTTTAATGCGAATAACGTCATCAAAAGAAAGAACGTTATTGCCGAGAATTTCATAAGGGGCATTGTCCATGTAAAGATAGCCGTGTTTTTCAGCACTCAGTCGTACACCGGTGCCACGCAGCATTTTTAAAAAGCCGAGCTGAAGCTCTTCAGGACGAAATGAGAAGACGTCGTTAAATGTTTTACGAAACGAAGCATAATCTTCTTCGGGAAGGCCAGCGATTAAATCAAGATGCTGATCAATTTTACCCCCGTCTTTTACCATCGTTACCGTTCTAGCGAGCTTTTCAAAATTTTGTTTCCGCATGACGATTTCATTCGTTGCGTCATTTGTAGACTGAATTCCGATCTCAAAGCGAAAGAGACCGGACGGAGCTTCGCGGTTGAGAAATTCGAGTACTTCAGGACGCATTATGTCAGCGGTAATTTCAAACTGGAAAACGCAGCCAGGGCGATGCTCATCAATCAGAAATTGGAACATATCGATTGCATAATTTCGTCTAATGTTAAAGGTTCGATCCACGAATTTAATCGTCTTTGCTCCGTTGTCCATTAAGAAGCGCAGCTCTTCCTTCATTCGTTCGACAGGAAAGTATCTAACGCCGAATTCAATTGAAGATAAACAGAACTGGCAGGAATACGGACAGCCGCGACTCGTTTCCACATAGGTGACGCGACGACCGAGATCAGCAAGATCTTCTTCGAATCGAAACGGAGATGGAATTTCGCTTAGGCTAAGCTTTGGTGCTGGTGGATTAATCTGGTTCTCTCCATCTTTTCGATAAGCGATGCCTTTTACATTTTCAACAGAGCTTCCCATTTCAATAGAGTGAAGAAGTTCTTTAAACGTCACTTCTCCTTCGCCCATAACAATGTAGTCGGCCTGTGGAATGCGATCAAGCCACTCATACACATCATATGACACTTCTGGTCCGCCAAGTACAATCGTAAGGGAAGGATTCACTTTTTTTAACATTTCAATGACGGGAATGGTCTCCTCAATGTTCCAGATGTAGCAGCTAAAGCCAATCACATCAGCTTTCATACTGTGAAGATCACTAACGATATTCATAATGGGATCTTTAATCGTATATTCTGCCATCTGTACATCGTAGTCAGGGGCAGCGGAGGCTTTTAGGTAACGCAATGCGAGACATGTGTGAATAAACTTCGCATTTAACGTACTTACAACAATCTTCATTATTTTCCAACTCCTGCATTGTTAATCTTCTCATTATATCACCAGAATGGGTTCTTTTCTTAAGAAAAATACGTCTAATAATTCGGAAAATATTTGTAATGAAAGCGCTTACGTGAGAAAATAAACAAAAACTGGGGAGTGACGCAATTGGAACTTGCTTCAATAACGCCCGAACACCCTTTTTCTGAACAGGACTTTGAGTACACAGCGCTCATGCCAAGCTATCGCGTTGATTTAAGAAATCCTCGTAATGAACAGTTGGATCGTTTTGTAAATGCTAATGTTGTTCGTGACTGGTCACAACTGTCATGGAAACAGGTAGGGAGGCCATTTGAAGTAAAGAAGCTTGCAAAAGAACGGAAGGATTGGGAAGCGGAGCATGAGCAGGATATGCCGGTCAAAACGTCTTGGGAGTACTTTAACCGCTCGTTCCATAACCTTTTCATGCAGGATGTTCCAGCTGAACAGCAGCGGTTAAAAACGTCTCTGAAAGATGGTTTCAAAGGCTTTCATCTCCGCGATGTGAAGCATGGGCTAGGGGAGATGGTTCGCCTGTCTCTTTGGAACTATGTGCACCGAATAGAAGATGGAATCTGGGATCCGAGAGGAAAGCGAGCTCTTTTTGAAGGGCTTGATGTGAAAAACCCTCGTATTCTCTTTCTTGGCGCTGCGGAAGGATATGAGGCGATGCAGCTTCATGCGATGTACCCAGGTGGAGAAGTTGTCATGGTCGACTATGATGCGTTTTGTAAAACGGATCGTTTTGGTCATTTTCCAAATTCGTATCCTTTTCTCGGTACAAATCCACAAACCGGCGGTCCCAAGGTTTGGTACAAAGATCAGATGACTATTAGCTATCTTGTAAAAGATATCCGCGACCTCGATTTTCATAAAGAGTTTGATATTGTGTTGAGCGTTGGTTTGCTTGAGCATGTACCTGATGAGCATAAACCAGCGATACTAGACTGGCATCGAAAGTTTGTGAAGGATAATGGGTATGTGATCATGACGACGCCTCGCAATCAAATGAAGTCACGTATTTATTATCACGTCATGGCCGATATGATGAACCACACATATCGTGAGCTTATGGATATCCGTCAGATGGGGCTCTATGCTTATGAGAACGGGATGGATATTGTTAGACACGGTTATATTAAGGTGCATAATGGGATCATTGCACGAGCGCGCTAAATGCTAGCACTCTTTTCTTAACTATGATAAAAGTTGAGTGAGACAATGACTTAGGAGGGGTAACATGACTGTCCATTCATTCACTGCAGAAACGCTTCAAGGGAAAGAAATGCCGCTTTCAGAATATAGCGGAAAGGTTCTTCTAATTGTCAATACGGCAAGCAAATGTGGGTTAACCCCACAATATGAAGGGCTCCAGGAGCTGTATACGTCGCTTGAAGACAAGCCTTTTGAAATTCTAGGATTTCCTTGTAACCAGTTTGGCGAGCAGGAACCTGGATCGCAGGAAGATATTGAGGAATTCTGTTCAATAAACTATGGCGTCAGTTTTCCAATGTTCGCTAAAATCGATGTGAACGGTGTAAATGCTCATCCTTTATACAAGTATTTAACGCAGGAAGCGCCAGGAATCGAACACGGTGATATTCCATGGAACTTTACGAAGTTTCTCGTAAATCAAAATGGTGAGGTTGTAAAACGCTATGAACCTAAGACTGAGCCGAGTGATTTAAAGGAAGATATCGAGGAAATGCTCTAAAAAAGGTTCGGAAATTGTCGAAACGGGGTATATCATTTCTGAGGTGATCGTCAAAATGAAATGGTGGATTCCGTTTTGCTATATGATTGGCACGTTTTCAGGAGCGATGCTCAGTGGGTGGGGCATGGACCGTGAGTGGGATGTGTTTCCTTCATTTGCGATGGCAATTACAGCATTTTTTATAGGAATATTTTATATTGTCGTTCGCGACGTCGTTCCAAAAGTCTTTGATGAGACCCTACGTAACTAGTACGCAGGGTTTTTTCGTATGTCAAAAGCTTCTTATGTTAACAACTCATATCAAATGGGTGAA
Organism: Bacillus sp. Cs-700; assembly: GCF_011082085.1. Classification (NCBI taxonomy): domain Bacteria; kingdom Bacillati; phylum Bacillota; class Bacilli; order Caryophanales; family Bacillaceae; genus Bacillus; species Bacillus sp. Cs-700. The sequence continues at coordinate 2,527,343 of NZ_CP041063.1, read as the reverse complement.
ACGGGGGTTCCGCTTGATAGAGAAACTCTGATTTTCCTTCATGCCATTTCCAGGCGGCATACGCAGCCAGGCAGGCATCAAAAGAGTGCGAGGACTGAAGCGCTTTTTCTGGAATTCCGGTCATCCCTTCGCTCTCGAGAAAGTTTCTTAGCTCATAGCGTGAGTCAATGTCTGTTTTGTAGGCGTGAACGGCTTCGGAACGCGCGCGTAATCCAATCGCAGCTCCAGGATGAACCTCAACGATATGGGCATTCGCTTCAAGACCTCTGGAGAGCGAAATCCCTCTTAATGTTAAATATACCATCCGAGTCATCGTCGGTGTCATAATTGAGCCGCTTCGCATCCCGGCTTTCACAATCCGCTGTCTGAGGGCACGGTCGGATGGACGATCGCCGCCACCTGGTTGATAGGAAAGTGGCGCATCTATCCCGATCGTTACATCTTTTTTGCCTCTGAATTGCTCATAGATTTTTTCATCCGTCGCGCCTTCAAATAACTGCACAAATGAAAGTTGTGCAGCGTTCCCCTCGAAAATCGCTAGTGATGTATCTTTCGTGTTTGATGGTCCTGATAAGTCAATGCCAGCATACTGATTCATAACCGCTCTCCTTCTATCCGAATTAATTAAACAATAAGTGGAAAATGGGTTCATGTAAACCATGAGCGTACGTTATAATGAAGGAATAGAAACGGACTGATACGAATGATAGACATTAAGCATAAAGTATTTAAATTTGTTGGTGGACGTATTTTAAAAACAGGACTGGCGGCATTTCTGACCGCCTGGATTTGTGATGCCCTTGGGTTACCTGTTCTTTTTGCGGTCATCACCGCGATTGTAACCGTTGAACCGACGGCATCTGATTCCATTAAAAAAGGACTTGTGCGCTTTCCTGCCGCGGCGATCGGCGCTGGATTTGCGATGCTGTTTGAATCTTTTTTACATCAATCGCCCTTCACGTTTGCGTTAGCCGCAACCTTCACGCTAATCGCCTGTCATAAGCTTGGGCTTGATGACGGGATGCTCGTCGCAACGCTCACAGCTGTGGCGATGATTCCAGATACAACAGGCGATTATATGACCTCTTTTGTGGGCAGACTCAGTACGACGTTAATCGGCATTGTCGTTTCAACGGCTGTTAACTATTTTGTGATGCCCCCTAAATTCCATACGATGATCAATCAGGCTGTTAAGCGTCTGTACAAAAATGCAGGTGATTTATTAGACCAAATTATTATTGACCTGCCCCATGCCAAAAGACAGACACTTGTTTACCAGCGATTAAGTCGCGATCTTGAACGAACGTATAAATTGATTTCATATCAGCGAGAAGAGTGGAAATATCGCAGGCACAGCATTCATGAAGTGCGTAGTTTTTCAGTTGTCTTAAAAAAGCTCGAATACTTACAGAAGATCCTGTACCATCTTGGCAATATGTTGTTTACCGATACGAAAAACACAATTGATCAAGACGATCATCGTATTATTATTGAAGCAGGTCGTTCGATTTCAAAAGCGTTTCACAATCCTTCTGTCCAGAATTCAGAAGCGCATTTGAAAAGCATTGAAAAACTTGATCAGTTGTTTCACGATCTTGATGACACAAGGGATGAAACAACTGATCCGCGTCATCATTTTACCGGAAAGATGATTGTAATCTTTGAATTATTATCTTTAAATGATGTGATTGATGATCTGTCAATTTTAGTGGAGAAAGAGAAAAGGTACAAAAGTAGGGGGGATAAACGTGACGCTGATCTTTGAGGAAAAGTGGGATCGTACGATTGCGGATCGCGATCGTAAAATGTATCAGGACATTTATGCAAAGCATCCGATACAAAAGGGCAAGTTACAGTTTATTCCGGTTCGGATTGCGTTCAACCACCGAAATGACTTACTCGCATCTGTCTGTATCGTAAATGGCAGAGATGACTGGAAGCTCGAAGACCGTTTGCTGTCTTATTTTGAACAGAATACGCTTATAGCGGAGAAGCGTTTTACTCACGAGCTAACGGTGCAAGCGAACACAGCTGTACCATGGACATTTATTTTTACCCCTGAGACGATGATTCGACAAGCAACACTGCAAAACTGGGGAATATCTGATTAAATTGATAAAAAACCACAAGTTGAAATCCATGTTTTTATGCGATTTCGTGTTCTTTCGACAGAACTTGAACTAAGATTTCTAGTCGAAAAAAAACGAATGAAGTAGAAACGTGGATTTTTTTGTATTAGTACAGATTTCGTGTGAGGCGTTGTACTTGAGCAGCCTGTACCAATTACAGGAACAATATGGTATAGTAAATTTGAAATTTTCTAATTATTGAAGGGGGAGAATGGCATGGGAAAGAAAAAGTTGATGAGTTTGTTTGTCGTCGTGCTATCGATGGCAATGATACTCGGTGCTTGTGGAGGGTCTGATTCAGAAGGAGAAGCGAACGGATCCCCTTCAGAGCTAAGTTTATTGACTGGTGGTACGGGAGGAACTTATTTTCCTCTAGGTGGTGAGCTTGCGAATATTATTCAAGATGAAACAGATATTGAAAGTGCAAATGCTCAGTCCTCTGGTGCTTCTGTTGAAAACATGCAGATTCTCCAAGATGGCGATGCAGACGTTGCGTTTACGCAAACAGATATCGCAGCTTATGCAACAAACGGTGAACTGATGTTTGAAGATGGAAAAGTAGACAATATCCAGGCAATTGGAACGCTTTATCCTGAAACCATTCAAATCGTAACGCTTGAGGAAAGCGGCATTGCCTCTGTAGATGAATTAAAAGGAAAGAAAGTATCGGTTGGAGCCCCAGGAAGTGGAACATACGCGAATGCGGAGCAAGTGCTTGCAGCTCATGACATCACAATGGACGATATCGATGCGCAGCACCTTGCATTCGATGAGTCAACAGAAGGTATTCAAGACGGTACAATTGACGCTGCCTTTATTACATCAGGTACTCCGACAGGGGCAGTCGAAGGACTATCTGCACAAAAGCAGGTGACAATCCTACCAATCGAACAAGATAAAATCGATAAGCTGATTGAAGAGCATCCGTACTATGCAGAAGATACGGTGAAAAGCGGAACTTATGGCCTTGAGAGCGATGTAAAAACAGTTGCCGTTCTTGCGATGCTTGTTGCTCGTTCAGATCTTGATGAAGATTACGTGTATCAAGTGACGAAAGCGATCTTTGATAACTCTGATAAAATCACCCACGCAAAAGGGGAGTTCATTACAGCTGATTCCGCACTAGAGGGTGTTGGCATTGATCTTCATCCTGGTGCTAAGAAATATTTTGATGAAAAAGGTGTCGAGTGAGCAAGAATCTATAAAAAAGGATGTGACGGACGCAGGTGAAAAGCCTGCGTCTTCTTACGATGAAACCTTCTGATTCAACAAAACAGTTTTTGTATCAAACGTCGATCGCCCTTGTACTCATCTTAATCGTTTTTCTTTATCCGTTTTTTCCCGTAGTGGCTCTTGAAAAGGGAGAGACCGGGAAAGTAATTGCGTATGTGCCATTTGAAGATGATCCAGCGAACTTTGACATTCGCTACACACACTCCGTTCACAAAACGCCGGTGCAAGAATCGTATTATGTATCGGAAGCGGGTGAAATTGTGCAGTATGAACTGGCGTATGAGAATTTCGCGATCGGCATGCCTTCTCATGCAGATGCAGGAGAGCGCTTTGTCCAAGATGAAGAGGGATATAAAATCAAAGATATGAACCGGAAGTTTCCGTTTATTGACCTTAGAACGGGACAGGTTGTAGCCAACCACGTCCTTCTTGTACAAGATAAAGAAATTGAATTAAGTCGGATTATCGAACCAGGATCATGGCTTCATCTTGAATCAGAAAACATTAGTTTATGGCAATGGATGAAAGGAGTGAACGTACTTGAGTGAGAAAGATCAGCCTCCGAAAACGAAGGAAGATAAAGAGCAGATGACAGACGAACAAACGCAGGAACTAATGGCGAAATTCGATCCTGAAGCAGGGCATCGAAGGCTGACAGGTATTATTGGATGGATCGCTCTTGCCGGGCTTGTAGGTTTTTCTGTATTTCAGCTTTATACAGCCATATTTGGCGTTTTCACGGCCCAGCTGCAGCGCTCCATTCACTTAGCATTTGCGCTCGGTCTTATTTTCCTTTTATTTCCAGCTTCTAAAAAGAAGCTGCGCGATAAAACAAAAGGAAGGTTTCAAGTAGCCTGGTACGATGGGCTTCTTGCGATTATTGGTGTATACGTGGGAATGTACTGGCCGCTAAACTTCGAAGAACTTGTTTTCAGAGTGGGGCGTTTAACAACGCTCGATTTAATCGTCGGTTTCCTTGCGATCGTACTCGTGCTAGAAGCCACTCGTCGCGTTGTTGGCTTGCCAATCACAATTATTACATCAATCTTTTTGCTTTATGCGTACCTTGGCCCATATATGCCTGGATTTCTACAGCATCGCGGGTTAAGCATCGACCGAATTATTCGCTCCATGTACTATACGACAGAAGGAATTTTAGGAACGCCGCTCGGGGTGTCTTCAACCTTCATTTTCCTCTTCCTTCTCTTTGGCGCTTTTCTCGTCAAAACGGGGGTTGGGCAGTATTTCAATGATCTCGCCTTAGTCATTGCAGGAAAGCGTGTTGGTGGTCCTGCAAAAGTAGCGATCTTCTCAAGTGCGCTTCAAGGAACGATTAGCGGAAGCTCGGTTGCGAACGTTGTTACGTCTGGATCGTTTACAATCCCAATGATGAAGCGACTCGGTTATCGAAAAGAGTTCGCTGGTGGTGTTGAGGCAGCGGCTTCGACAGGTGGCCAGCTTATGCCACCAATTATGGGCGCTGCGGCGTTTCTTATGGTGGAATTTATCGGAGGCATTACGTACTGGGAAATTGCGAAAGCGGCCACGATTCCTGCCTTGCTTTATTTTACAGGAATCTGGATTATGACTCATTTTGAAGCAAAGCGGATTGGCTTACGAGGATTAACGGAAGATGAAATGCCAAACCGAAAAGCCGTGCTCGCTAGGATCTATCTTCTTTTTCCAATCGTTGCCGTTATCTTCTTTTTAATGTCAGGTACGTCCGTGACGCGTGCAGCTCTTTATGCGATCTTATCTGCGATTATTGTAGGAGCGATTAATAAAGAAACGCGCATGGGAATTGGTGATTTTATTGATGCTCTTGCGAACGGTGCGCGAACGGCCTTAGGTGTAGCGGCTGCAACGGCTGCAGCGGGTATGATTGTTGGTGTCGTGACGCTTACCGGACTCGGATTAAAGCTCGCGAATAGCCTCGTTTCTCTTTCGGGGGAAAATTTGCTGCTCACGCTTTTCTTCACAATGATCGCCTCGCTTATTCTCGGAATGGGATCACCTACGACGGCAAACTATGTGATTACATCGACAATTGCGGCTCCAGCTTTAATCGTATTATCTGTACCTGAGCTTTCAGCGCATATGTTTGTGTTCTATTTTGGCATTGTCGCTGACATTACACCGCCGGTTGCGCTCGCTGCATTTGCGGCAGCTGGGGTGTCAGGGGGAGAGCCTCTTAAAACAGGCGTGCAATCTGCAAAGCTCGCAATCGCCGCGTTTATCATTCCATACATTTTCGTGCTCTCACCTGAGCTCATGATGATTGATACGACATGGCAAAGCCTTCTCTGGGTGCTCTTTACATCCTTAACAGGTATGATAAGCATTGGCGCAGGTATGATTGGTTACTGGTACCGTCGCACACATATTGTTGAGCGGATCGCAGCTGTAGCGGCAGGCGTAATGCTCATCTATCCGGAAGGTTCAACAGACCTTGTGGGACTTGGGCTCTTTATTGCCCTACTTGCGCTTCAATTGTTAATTAAGCAAGATGAGAAAAAAGAAGTTGCGAATGCTTAAGAAGTCGCTCAGCGTATGAGCGGCTTTTTCTATGTAAAAATGCTCGTATCTCCTGATTCCCGGTAAAAGGAGAGTGTGTTATGATGAAAGCGTCGTCATAATGAGAAATTTATTTGAAGAGAAAGGACTTCTCTTCTTTTTATCGAAGTGGAACCTGTTAGCTTATACTCTGAAGGAGGATCACAATGGATTATCGAATTGAACGAGACACAATTGGAGAAATCAAAGTACCAGCAGATAAAATGTGGGGTGCACAGACGCAGCGAAGCAAGCAGAATTTTAAAATCGGCAATGAGCAAATGCCGCTTGAAGTAGTAAAAGCATTTGCGATGTTGAAAAAGGGCGCGGCGCTCGCAAATCAGCGTCTTGGTAAGCTTGAAGATGTGAAAGCTGAAGCCATTGTGAAGGCAGCGGATGAAGTCATTAATGGCGATCATAATGAACACTTCCCACTCGTCGTATGGCAGACGGGAAGCGGCACGCAGTCCAACATGAATATGAATGAAGTGCTTGCGTTTCGTGCGAATGAACTTTTACAAGAACAGGGAAGTGAAGAACGTATTCATCCCAATGATGACGTGAACAAGTCCCAATCTTCCAATGATACGTTCCCAACAGCGCTGCACGTTGCGGCTGTTCTTTCTGTTGAGGACCATCTTTATCCAGCTCTTATTGAGCTGAAAGAAACGCTCTATCAAAAAATGCAGGACAATGAACATATTATTAAAATTGGACGTACGCACCTTCAAGATGCAACGCCACTTACGCTTGGTCAAGAAATTAGCGGCTGGCATCGTATGCTTGTGAAGTGTGAGAATATGCTTCTTGAAAGTGTAAAATACATGAAGGAGCTTGCGATTGGTGGAACAGCGGTTGGAACTGGACTAAATGCCCATCCGAAGTTCGGAGACATGGTAGCGGAAGAAATTAGCAAAATGACGGACAAGACGTTCGCATCAGCTGAAAATAAATTCCATGCGCTTACAAGTCACGATGAAATTGTTCACGTACACGGTACGCTCAAGGCGCTTGCGGCGGATCTGATGAAAATCGCAAACGACGTGCGCTGGCTTGCAAGTGGACCACGCTGTGGTATTGGTGAACTGACAATTCCAGCAAATGAGCCAGGGAGCTCAATCATGCCAGGTAAAGTTAACCCTACGCAGAGCGAAGCGCTTACGATGGTAGCAGCACAAGTGATGGGGAATGACGCAACAATTGGTTTTTCAGCGAGTCAAGGGAACTTTGAACTAAACGTCTTTAAGCCAGTTATCATTTATAACTTCCTCCAGTCATCGCGTTTACTCGCAGACGGAATGAAGTCCTTTAACGACAATTGTGCAGTAGGCATTGAGCCGAATCAAGAAGTGATTCAAGATTACTTGAAAAATTCGCTTATGCTTGTCACAGCTTTGAATCCGCATATCGGTTATGAAAATGCGGCAAAAATTGCGAAAAAAGCGCATGAAGACGGTACAACGCTACGTGAATCTGCTCTTGAGAGCGGCCTCCTGACAGCGGAGCAGTTCGATGAGATCGTTCGTCCTGAAGATATGATTGCACCAAAAGAATAAATCAAAAAGCGGGATCCTAGTGATCCCGCTTTTCGTTTCTTTCAGGAGTGGAAAGCGGTTACACTTTCCGAGGTAAAATGGCCATGATGCCTTTGTAGATCAAGACAAGTGCAAATAGCAGCGCTGCTAGAAAACCAACAACTTCGAAAACCGGATTAAGACTCTCGAGGAATGAATCTGCTTCAGACAAACGAAGTAATGCAAACCCAGCAATCATAGCGGCTACGAAAAGCAATGTTCGATCCAACATATCAGCACTCCCTTTGAAAGAAATATTTTTATTGCCCTACAAATATATGCTGTGGGAGACGAGCGAAGAACTAATTTTTTAGGGGGGGTCTGGCTCCTCTCTGACCCCTTACACATACATTTGTCCTCCTGCAAAAGACGAAGTCCAAAATAAGAGAAAATTTCCGTTTTGTTGACGGAATCAATGGATGGGAAACGTCTATATAAGTGAAAGCTCTAGTGAGGTGAAACAAGTTGACAGAATCAATTGTAGAATGGCAGACAGAAGAAGGGTTTCGGGAGGTGGTAAGTCGCTATGCGAATGCGCTCTATGCGATTTCTTATAGTGTTCTCGGGGACTACCATCTCGCCCAAGATGTTGCGCAGGAAGCATTTATAAAAGCCTACTTGAAGCGCCATTCGCTTGCCAATCCAGAGAAGATGGGCAGCTGGCTAACGAGTATTGCTCGAAACCTAAGTCTGGATTTAAAAAGAAAGCGAAAGCGGATGGTACAGGTGGTGGAGCAATCGTTTCAAGAAAAGGCACTTCAGCTGCTTGAAACGAAAGAAACAGAAACAAGCGACCTTGTTTGGCAAGCGCTATATGAACTGAAGGAAGATGAGCGAACTTCTATTGTTCTTTATTACATGGGAGGGTATTCGATGGCAGAGATTGCTTCCATGTTGGCTTGCTCCACCTCTGCAATTGAGAGTCGGATTCGAAGAGCTAGAGCAAAGATGAAAAAGGAGATGAATGAGATGGTTGAAAAGAATTTAAGGGAACAAAACGTTGGGGAAGAATTTGAACGGAAAGTATTTAAAGAACTGCGTCTTCGTAGTGCCTTATTCGATCAAGTGGAGTTAACGAACGCCAATTTCATGAATTCAAACTTAGCTCAATCGATCTTTTCTGATGCTTATATGGTTGAAGCAACATTTAGGAACATGAATATGAGTGGAATTACATTTCGAGATATTGATCTGAGTGACCTAAAAGTGGAGAACGGCCAAATGGGTGGGGCGGTTTTTCGGAATATTGGCTTACCCCCTGAGGATCATCTTGCATCAGGAAGAAGACAAGAGCACATGCCGATTCTTTTTGAGAAATGTGACCTTCATGGGAGCACGATCACAGATTGTAACTTATCAGGTGTGAAAATCGAGAAATCTCAGCTGAAAGGCATGATGATTGACGGGATTTCGGTGGAAGAATTGTTGAAGGTTTATAAGGAGAAAAAGAGTGAGTGAGCTGCTTATTAGTTAGGATATCATAAAGGCAACGAGCGGTAGGGGTCAGGCACGAGCCTGACCCCTACCCCTACCCCTACCCGCGCACCACCGCAAAAAGCCGCTGATTCAACACCGAATCAGCGGCTTTTGCTTATTCTTTATTCCTTACTTCCACTCTGTTACTTTATCTGTATCCGTCACAAACATGAAGATCTTACCTTTGTCCATTTCTTCTTCATAGCGCTCAGATTCTTCTTTCGAAAATCCGATTTCCTGCATTTTGCTGCGCAGTTCGTCGCCTTTTTTACTAAATACGTTCTTCAGGCTGCTAAGCCCCATTTCTTTTTTGCCGATCGTGTTTGCATCAACGCCGTCTGCAACGCGCTCTGTGCGGTCGTCGTCATGGGAAAGCACGTAGATGTCATCTTTTGAGACGCCGATATTGCTTAGCTCCTCGATATCACTTTTTAGTTTCTCATCGTTTTGATATTCACGTACTACTGGTCTACTCACAATATTGCCTCCTTCAAAGATTAAAATCCTGTTTTTTTGATCACAGAAGTACTATTCACGCTTTCAGAGAGTTCTAAACGAGAAATTTGCACATCAATGTGCTGCTTTTTTTACGCATTGTAAGGCATAATAAGTTCAAATGGTGAAGTGATAGGGTATAGATAGAATAGAAAAAGATTATTGGAGGCGATCGAAGTGAGTTCAGAACAATTAGGCGTGAAAGAAGGGAAACTTGCTCCCTGTCCAGATAAACCCAACTGCGTATCAAGTCAAAGCACTGACGAGAAGCACGGGATGGATCCGATCCCGTATAACGGAACTGCTGAAGAAGCGCTCGCTAAATTAAAAACCATCTTAACGAATCGAAAGCGCACAGAAATTGTAGAACAGGGGTCGCACTACATACGAGCGGAGGAGAAATCAAAGCTGTTTAAATTCGTTGATGATATCGAATTTTACATTGATACAGCAAGCGAAAATATTCATTTTCGTTCCGCTTCTCGGACCGGATACTCAGATATGGGTGTAAATAAAAAACGGATGAATGAAATAAGAGAAGCGTTTCAGAATGCATAAAAATAGCAGGTGCCTTAATGGGCACCTGTTGTTTGTTATGAAAAATCATTCGCTTCATCATCTACTTCTTCAAGTGTATCTTCGTTCGCGTCTTCTCGTTCTGTTTCCTTACGTTCTGAAGATAAAAACCAGCCGCCAAGGGCAATGGCAACTAGGATACCCCAGAACGTGATTTTCCACGCGGGTTCTTTCGGGAAATCTTCTGCGAGGATGCCGAGATTTGGATGCGCAAGCGTATAGACTGCGAGCTTCACACCAACCCAGCCGACAATCGCAAATGCTGCGGTTTCTAAACCTGGTTTACGATGCAGTAGCCTAACAAAATAATTTGCAGCAAATCGCATAATAATAAGCCCAACAATTCCTCCGGTTAAAATCACAAGGAATTGACCGCCATCCATGCCACCAATTCGAGGTAAATTAGTATTTGGAAGCGTTAGTGCTAAGGCGACGGCCGCCAAAATCGAATCAACCGCAAAAGCAATATCAGCAAGTTCTACTTTTAGAACGGTTGTCCAAAAGCCAGCCCCTTGCTGAGAATTCTTTTCTTTTTTGCTTTTTTTTCGATCGTTTAAGAAAAACTTTTTAACAAGATGATTTAAACTGAGAAACAGCAAGTAAATGGCACCAATGGCCTGTACCTGCCAAATATCGACGAGAAAAGAAATGATGAAGAGAGAGCCAAAACGAAAGACAAATGCTCCGCCAAGTCCATAAAACAAGGCTTTTTTGCGCTTTTTTGGATCAAGGTGCTTGACCATAATGGCCATGACGAGGGCGTTGTCTGCTGCTAGCACCCCTTCAAGACCGATTAAAACGAGTAGCACCCAGGCATATTCCAGTAAAAGACCAACATCCATTGTAATCTCTCCTTTACCTTCTCTTTAGTATTCCCACTGGGACAGGAGCATACTAGAGAATACATGCTTGAAAAGGAAGAACTATCCTGTAACATGTTAATCGTTTTGAAATCGAAGAAAAATGGTATAAGGTAAAGAGTGGAGGTGGAAGTATGCGTTTAGAAAATAAGAAAGTCATTAGTCTTGTTCATCATGAATATGAAGATCTCGAGCTAACCTATCCTTATTATCGTCTTATTGAAGAAGGCGCAACGGTTCATTATGTTGGAGAGAATGCAGGAGAGAAGTATGTTGGGAAGTACGGCGTACCGGTCGTTTCCGATTATGCTTATGCAGACATTAACCCTGCAGACTACGACGCGATTCTTGTTCCAGGTGGCTGGGCACCAGATAAAATTCGCCGTTTCCCTGAAGTGTTAAAAATGGTACAGCATATGGAAGAAAATAAGAAACCAATCGGTCAGATTTGCCATGCCGGATGGGTCTTAATTTCTGCTAAGGTGTTAGAAGGAAAGAAAGTAACGAGCACGCCAGGCATCCGTGATGACATGGAAAATGCCGGCGCTACGTGGATTGATGAGCCTGTTGTTGTTGATGGTCATCTTGTATCTGCGCGTCGCCCGCCGGATCTTCCACAGTACGGAAAAGCTTTTGCTGACCTTTTAGCGAAATAATAATGAAAAAGCGCGCGTCTCAATTGAGGCGCGCGCTTTTAACATTATTCTGTCACTTGATCTAACTTTCCAGTTGCAGGGTCAATCACAAGTCCGTGAACAGGAAGGTCTTTTGGAAGTAGTGGATGATTCTGGATCATCGAAACGCTATCGCGTACGCCGTCTTGAACCGTTGTAAAACCTTGGAGCCAAGAATGAAGATCAATTCCAACGTGTTTCATGGAAGCGACCACTTCTTTTGTTACGCTATCTTCCATTTTATGAAGAAGCTCATCTGGATTAACTTTCCCCATGCCACAGTCGTGGTGGCCAATGACCCATACTTCCTCAGCCTGAAGTTCATAGACCGCTACAAGAATACTGCGCATAATACTACCGAATGGGTGACTCACCACAGCACCAGCGTTTTTTACAATTTTCACGTCACCATTTTTTAAATTCATTGCGCGTGGAAGAAGTTCCACAAGACGCGTATCCATGCAAGAAAGAATGACGATTTTTTTGTCTGGAAGGCCAGTTGTCTCAAACGGAACATATTCCTTGTTATTTACAAATTCCTCATTAAATTTCAGTACTTCATGAAGAGTATCCATTGGTTAATCTCCTTCTTAACTAATTTTTTTCATTTCGTTTGTAGTTTGGTACACTAGGGATAAAAGATCCTTCACTAAAAGGAGTTTACTGATATGAAAGATATCCCGATTGATCAGCTGATTCAGCAAATGAATACGCGTATGAAACAGCTTACTTATAACGTTGAAGAAAATGATGCGGATGTAAACGGCATTCGTGAAGAGCTCATTGCGATTAAAACGTACTGCGACATGCTACTTCAGGCATCGGGAAGCAGTCGTCCAAAGACTCCTTCTGCCCCTGCCCCTAAGCCGCTCCAACAAGCTGCACCTGTTCAACAACCTCTTGCATCAAAACCGATGAAAGATGATGATGCGAACGAAGATTCAATCTTTGACTTTTAACGAAAAGCCGCCCATGAGCGGCTTTTTTTGTGTCGCCTTACACGCCGAACGCTTTCGGATAAACCACTTTTCCGCTAATCTCTTTGAGCGCATTCTTTTTAAGTTCTTTCACCATAAACGCATCTCCTGCATCAAACGGCCCGGAGATGTTCTTTTCAGAAGCAGGAACGAAACCGAATCGCGGGTAATATTCCTTGTGACCAAGGACCACTACGTGTCGGTATCCGAGTGAAGTTGCTCTCATCAAACCATCTTGAATGAGCATGCTCCCGATTCCTTCCCGCTGTAACTCAGGCACGACTGCGACAGGAGCAAGCGCAAGGGACGTGAGTTTTTCTTTTTCTGTGGAAATGGTGATTTCACTAAAAAGAATGTAGCCGACTGGATCACGTCGATTATGTAGCGCCACAAGAGAAAGCTCCGGTACAAAATAAGCAGAATCCCGAATATCTTTAACCAGCGTTACCTCATCTTCTCCACCAAACGCTTTTTGTAAAATGGTTGAGATTTCCTCATGATCCTGTACCTTCTCTTCACGAACTTCAATCATGTTTCCATCTCCTTTTCTCTATCTATTTTTTCAAAAATGAAAATAAAAAGCAACAATATAGCTGTTCTCCCACTATTTCCCGGGTAACCAATTCGGCTAGCGCACAAAAAATCCCTCGAGCGAGTCGAGGGATTTCTATTACTTATTGGAAAAATGGATATTGACGACGTTCTTGCTGAACGGAAATCCATTTCACAGTTGTAAATTTATCAAGAGCCCATTCGCCGCCGAATCGGCCAAGGCCTGATTCTTTTTCGCCACCGAAGGCCATGTGTGCTTCATCGTTTACCGGCTGGTCGTTAATGTGTACCATGCCTGTTTCGATTTGATGCGCAACCTGAACACCGCGGTTTAAGTCACAAGAATGAACAGAGCCACTAAGGCCGTATGGAGAACCATTTGCGATTTCAATCGCTTCGTCTACCGTGCTAAATTTAATGATTGGCGCAACGGCACCGAAAATTTCATCTTTCGCAATTGGCATGTCATTCGTTACGTTCGTTAAAATAACCGGATGCATCACATTACCTTCGACTTCGCCACCAAGAATTTTCTCAGCGCCTTGCTCAAGTGACGTGTTAAGCGATTCTTGAATACGTTCAACAGCATCTTTGTTGATCAGTGGACCAACAGCTGTTTTCGCATCAGACGGATCGCCAACTTGAAGGGAAGCGACTTTTTCTTTAAATGCTTCCACGAATTTGTCGTGAATGCTTTCATGCACGATAATGCGGTTGATCGCCATGCAAATTTGACCTTGATGCAAGAACTTACCGAACGCCGCTGATTCAGCAGCCTGATCGATATCCGCATCATCAAGCACGATAAACACGTTATTACCGCCAAGCTCTAGTGCCGTTTCCTTAATGTTCTTACCTGCTAGTTCGCCGATATGCTGACCAACTTCCGTTGAACCTGTGAAGGAAATCAATTTTGGAATTGGGTGCGTGACGAACGCATCGCCGATTTCAGAACCGCGTCCTGCTACGACGTTTAGCACGCCTTTAGGAAGTCCTGCTTCTTCAAATAGTTCAGCGATTAGGAACCCTGCTGTAACAGGCGTTTCAGATGCTGGTTTTAGAACAACCGTGTTACCAGTTGCGATCGCAGGTGCAACCGAACGCATAGAAAGGTGAAGCGGGAAGTTCCACGGTCCGATGACACCGATCACGCCTTTCGCGCTTTTATAAATACGGTTTTCTTTCCCTGGCGTATCAGAAGGCGCAATTTGCCCTTTCATACGATATGGGAATGATGCCGACTCTTTCACAACGCGAGTGGCTGCGGCCCATTCGACGTTCGCTTTAATCTTCGTACTGCCTGATTCTTTCACAAGCCAGTCAACGATCTCTTCTTTACGTTCGGTCATAAGCGCTGCTACTTTATCAAGAATTTGCTGGCGCTTGCCTGGTGTTGTTTGTGCCCATGATTTTTGTGCTTCTTTTGCCGTTTTGTAAGCTTTATCTAGATCTTCTTCAGATGCTGAATTTAATGTAAAAATTTCCTCGCCGGAAAATGGATTAAAATTTGTTACAGTTTTGTCACTAGAACCCGTAACCCATTCACCGTTAATATATTGCTTCGTATATGTGTTAGCCATGAGTCATCCTCCTTTAGTGTACGTTATAGAAGGTTCCCGAATGCTTAAAGGATTAAACATACTAGCGCACATGAATGTTTTTCCAACATAAAAACGGCAGGGAGGGACAAATTGATAGTAATCCCTAAAGAAAGGAGGGAGACAGAATGCCGGAACCGTTCCCGTTTTTTAATCAAGGGGAAGAGATGAAAAATGCACATACGTATAATGTTTATGTGAATGACGATTATGTGGGCAATAAAATTTTGTTCTCTCAGTGTGAAAAGATTGAAGATCTGAGCGACTATTTAAATAGTAAAGGTTTCTACAATTTCCAGGCTGAAGCTGAAGGCGATCATTATCACCTGCAAATGACTGAACAAGATCAGGGGGAGGTTGTGAAAGACGAGCTTCACAGCTACCTCCGCCTGCATTAGCGATGGATTCGCTCCCAAATACGGAGCTTCTGTTCAACTTGTTTCGCCGCATTTTGAGCTTCTTCTACCGTTACTTCTTTAAAACGAATTTTCCCACCAGGTGGAAGCTGGGCAACGAGCGGCAAATCAGGACCAATCACTGTTCCGATTCGCGTATATCCACCTGTCGTTTGCCGATCTGCAAGCAGGATGATCGGCTGACCGTTTCCAGGTAGCTGAATACCACCAATTGGAACTGCATCTGAAACAACGTTCGCTTCATGATTCGTCTGAAGCTCAGATTGAAGGCGGTAGCCCATACGATTAGATTGCGGCGACACCTCATGACTCATAGCGAAAAAATCCGAAACGACCTTATCCGAGATTTGTTCATGATGAGGTCCTTTCACAACGCGTACTTCTATCTCACGATCATAATCAGGAATCTCGGTGAAAAAGAGCCCGGTTCCTGCTTTTTGTTTTCTAGGCTCACCAAAGAGTTCATCACCCTTCTGAAGCGGACGTCCAAGACCAGCTGGTTCATAAACGGAGCGACTGCCCATATATTGACTTGATTGAAATCCGCCTGAAACGGTGAGGTAAGCGCGGACGCCAGTACGTGGCTTTCCAAACTCGAGCACCTGTCCTTTTTTAATAAGAACGGATTTCCAGAGCGCAATCCGTTTTCCGTTGATCATAGGAGATAAATCGCCTCCCGTTACAGCCATCACAAAAGATTGTTGAGCGATTAGTTCTGGTCCCTGCATCGTCACTTCAAGACCGGCCGCACCTCGTTCGTTGCCAACTAAAAGATTACCAACCTGTAGAGCGAAGCGATCAAGTGCTCCAGATGCCGGAACCCCGTACTTCAAATACCCGACACGCCCTAAATCTTGATAAGTTGTATACAATCCTGGTTTATCGACTGAAAATAATTTCACCGGTTTCCGATCCTTTCCATCTCAATATTTTCTTCCGTAAACCGTTTCCGAAGCGCCTTAATAAACGCAAGCGCTGACGACTCATCTCCGTGCACACAAACCGTATCCGCTTCAATCGCAATAATCGAGCCATCAACGGCCGTTACCATTCCTTCTTTCACCATTTGAATCACCTGTTCGATCGCTGCTTGCTCATCACGAATTATCGCATTTTTTTCAACACGAGGGGTAAGCGAACCGTCAGGCTGATACGTTCTGTCGGCAAACACTTCCGAAGCATAAGGAAGTGCAGCGTCCTGCGCAGCGCGAATGAGCTCCGAGTTTGCAAGCCCAAATAGAATCAGCTCGGAATCAAAATCTTTCACGGCTTGCGCAATCGCGTTCGCAAGTTCAGGATCCTTCGAAGCCATATTGTAAAGCGCCCCATGCGGTTTCACATGCTGTAAAGGCACTTCATGCGCCCTGCAGAACCCGTGCAGTGCTCCGATTTGATAAAGAACGAGGGAGTACGTATCCTCTGGTGTAATGTTCATATTGCGACGGCCAAAACCAACTAAATCAGGAAATCCAGGATGCGCACCAATCCCAACATGGTGCTCTTTCGCCCATTCGACTGTTTTATTCATAATATGCGGGTCTCCGGCATGATAGCCGCATGCAATATTGGCGGAAGAAACGAGCTCGAGCACCTGTTCATCTTGACCGACAACATAAGTACCAAAGCTTTCTCCTAGGTCACTGTTTAAATCAATGCGAAACGTCATTCGGATTCCTCCCTGCGTTCAAGTTCGTACGTGCCATTTTCAATTTCACGCTGAATCTGTTTGTATTCGTCTTCCGAAATGGATTTGAACTGTAAATAATCGCCTTGCTCAAACAGAAACGGATCTTCTTTTTCGCTATCAAAAAGCTTTAGCGGAGTACGTCCAATGATATTCCAGCCGCCAGGTGAATCGAGCGGATAAATCCCAGTCTGATTTTCAGCAATGCCAACGGATCCAGATGGAACGGACTGCCTTGGATTTTCAAATCGAGGCATCGCGATTCGTTCATCCAGCACGCTTAAGTAAGGAAATCCTGGTAAAAAGCCGATCATGTTAATGAGGTAGTGGCGCTTCGTATGTAAGGTGATGACTTTTTTAGTGGAAAGGTTGTTGGCAGCTGCGAGATTTTCAAGGTCCGGACCATAGTCGCTTCCGTAAACCGTTGGAATGGTAATTACCGTATTTGTTTTCTGGTGATTTGCGTCAATTTCGTACGCAATAGGTTGAAGCATGTTAGTGATTTGCTCATACGAAAGCTTCCACGGATCGTAGTAAACGGCGACAGAGTCATAGGCAGGTACCCATTCCGTGATGCCAGCATGATGGTGGTGAAGCTTTTGACAAAATGATTGAATTTTATTTGTTAGAGCAGTTGAAATGTCTTCATGGAAACAGCATTTCACGGCTGCTTCACCGAGTGGATAAAAGGTGATCTTCATGACGCTTTCTCCTTTCATGTTGATCGTTATGTGATTAAGAATAAAACTTCGACATGATTCTGCTTTTTCAGCGGTTGTCTGTTACGTTAAGTTTACCGAAATTTCAAAAAGACAACAAATTATCCATGGAAAAAAGCGCTATAGGCCTTATAATGAGGGTACACACTGATCAAAAAAGGAGATCGCTATGAAATTACATACTGCACGCTTTGGAGAAATGGACGTCACCGAAGAACGTCTCGTCACGTTTGAAAGTGGCATCCCTGGCCTTGAGCACTTTACAACTTACTGTCTATTACCCGCTGATGACAAAGATGAGTCTCCTTTTTACTTTTTACAATCAACAGAAGAAAGCGGCCTATGCTTTTTTCTCGCCGATCCGTTTTCCTTTTACCCAAATTATGAAGTAAACCTTGACGATAGCACGCTCGCTCAGCTTAATTTAACCGATCCAGCCCATGCGCTTGTGCTCTCGATTCTTACTGTTCAGGGTTCATTAAAAGAAGCGACGATGAATTTAAAAGCACCGCTAATTTTTAACACCGAAGAACATACTGGAAAACAACTTGTCTTAAAACAGGAGTATGGCATCAAAGAACCTCTCTTAAAGCAAGTGAACACAGAGGAGGCGGAGTAATGCTCGTACTTGGACGTAAAAAAGGCGAATCAATTGTGATTAATGATGAAATTGAACTAAAAATCATTAGCATTGACGGCGATACGGTGAAGCTAGGTGTAGAAGCACCGAAGAATATTGCCATCCACCGAAAAGAAGTATATGAAGCCATTCAGTCAGAGAATAAGCTTGCCGCGATGCAGGAGTTTAGCTTGGAGGATTTGAAGGAGTTCAGGAAAAATACGAGTTCATAGGAGGGACTTGATGAGTTTCTTTGAAGGCGTTTATCAAGTGAACATTCGTGTGCGGGATATTAAGAACGCAGTGAAATGGTACGAAGAAATGCTCGGTCTTCATGTGACGAAGAACTACGGTGGTACCGTGGTGCTTGGTGTTGGTGAAGGGCAGACGGCGATTTGCTTGATAGAGTTGAAGGAAGGAGAAGAGCTTCCTTCAATTGATGCGAGCGGGTCTTATCCGGTTCTGCATTTAGCAGAGAAGAATGCGGAAACGTTTAAGAATGAGCTGCGAGAGCGTGGCGTCACGGTTGATGAAGAAGATGGAATCGCGCATTTTAAATTTTATGATCCGGATGGGAGTAGGCTTGAGGCTTATTTGCCGGGGCTTTATGAAAAGGAAGAATTTGCGCATTTAAGATAAATTGTTAGTAAGAGTGGAACCGCTATCTATAGATGCGGTTCTTTTTAAATATTTTTCAGAAAACTATTAAACATCCTAAAATGCCTGCCGATAATAGGGGTGTTAGGAAGTCCAAACGGATGTGGATTTTCTTGATAAAACCAATTACATGGAGGTAGATTTTAAATGATTATTAATCACAACTTAGCAGCAATGAACACGTACAATCAGATGGGTGCGAACCAACTAAATGCATCTAAGAACATGGAGAAACTTTCTTCTGGTCTTCGTATTAACCGTGCTGGGGACGATGCGGCAGGACTTTCAATTTCTGAGAAAATGCGTGGCCAGATTCGTGGTCTTGAGCAGGCAAGTCGTAATTCTCAAGATGGAATTTCCTTGCTTCAAACTGCTGAGGGCGGTTTAAATGAGTCACATGCTATTTTACAACGTATGCGTGAATTAGCTGTTCAGGCTTCCAACGATACTAACAATGTTGACGATAGAAAGGCTCTTCAAACGGAAGCAAATCAGTTAGCAAAAGAACTAAATAGAATCACTACCAATACTGAATTTAATACTGAAAGTCTTCTTGATGGTACTAGTACAGGTACTGGAACATTTAATTTCCAAGTAGGCGCAAATGAAAGTCAAACAATTTCTGTTACTATCTCAGATATGACTGGTGGCACGGGGCTTGGTGTTGCCACAGCTGATGATGAGACGGCAGATGCTATAGATATTTCTTCTACAAATGCTGTAGCAACTGCAGCAATAACAACCATCGATACTGCAATAACTTTAGTTTCTGAAGAACGCTCAAAATTAGGTGCAGTTCAAAACCGTCTTGAACATTCGATTAACAACCTTGGAACTACTGCACAAAACCTAACAGCCGCAGAATCTCGTATCCGCGATGTAGACATGGCAAAAGAAATGATGGATTTCACTAAGAACAATATTCTTAACCAGGCATCACAAGCAATGTTGGCTCAAGCCAATCAAAGTTCTTCTGCAGTGCTTCAGCTGCTAAGATAATTGATTGAACAGGGCGTCTTATCTGGTAACGGGTAAGAGCATAACCGGGTGAATTGCTGGAACTTCCTTAAGCTTGATTCCCCACAACGTGACTGAAAACGGTGAGCGTGATGGGTTGAAAAGAATTAAGATTGGATAATCAGCAGCCAAGCTCCTGTCTCGAAAGAGTGGGGAAGGTTCAACGACTAGGATAAACCATCTAAGGCGAAAGCTATGGTGATGAAATCCGTAGGGGGGCAAACGCCATTCGAAGTGCCCGGCCCTTTCGAACACGAGAGGTGAAGATATAGTCTATTCTGTATCCGAAAGGAACAGCGGCAAAGCAAGCCAACCAACAGCCACAAGCTGTACTACAACTTCTACGTTAATTTACTCACAAGGTGGTCTTCAATTGAAGGCCACCTTTTTTAAAACAAATTGATACGGAATTGGAGAGTAGCTGATGGAACTAAGAGACGTTTCAACTGCACCTATTGGATCAACTAAGTTCACTCAAACAAAAAATACTGAAATGAATAAGGCGATCGAAAAGCATGAGGTAGAAGAAAAGGTTTTATCGAAAGACACCATTGAGCACCACATCAAAGCTCTAAACACCTACCTCGAACCATCTCAAACCTCACTCAAATTCCAACTCCATGACAAACTAAACGAATACTACGTTCAGATCATCGATTCGCAAACTGATGAAGTTATTAAAGAAATCCCTTCAAAAAAGTTCCTCGATCGCTACGCGGCAACGGCTGAGCTGCTCGGCTTTATGGTCGATCATAAAATCTGAGTGTTTGAACTTTCGATGGAGGGTTCTTTTTTAGGTCTTTTTACACCTTAAAAAATTACCTAACCCTGCCGATAGTATCAATAGAAGGTATGAACGGAGGAGATGTTCATGAGAATTTCCGGGTTAGCGACGGGGATGGATACAGATCAGATGGTAAAAGATCTCATGATGGCGGAGCGAATTCCGCTCGATAAATTGTCTCAAAAGAAGCAAACGATGGAATGGCAGAAGGAATCGTATCGTGAATTAAATACAATGATGTCGGATATGCGAAGCACGGCTTCATCGATGCGGTTGCAGTCTGGTTACAATGCTTTTAAAATCGTTTCATCTAACACAGGAGCCGTTACTGCTACAACGACATCTGCCTCTGTCCCGGGTTCTTATTCGGTTACCGTTAACGAACTCGCTCAAAGCGCCAAGTTTACATCAGGACAAGCGATTCAAAATGAAGCGGGCACAGCCGCAAAGGGAACGGATAAAGTACTTCAAACAGGTGAAGCGGATACAATGCTTCAGCTTACAAATAGCAAAGGGCAAATGGCTTCCATTACGATCACTTCAACAGACACCTTTAAAAGTCTCGCAGAAAAAATCGCCGGTGCGACTGATGGTACAACAGGTGAATCACTTGGCTTACGAGCAAGCTACGATGACACGACCTCTCGCTTCTTCATTTCATCCAAAGCGATGGGTGGGGATGAGACCTTTACGCTTGGGTTTACTGATCCAACGGTAGAAAGTCGCATTCTCGGTGGCGCAGCAAGTACTGCACAAGGGAAGTATGGTTCTGTGACGTTTGATGGCATTGTTGTCGATAACTTGAAAACGAATACCACAACGATTAATCACTTAAAGCTTGACCTTGTCCAAAAAGGGACTTCCACTGTATCGGTCCAAAGTGATGTCCAGGCTCCTTTTGACATGATTAAGAATTTTGTTGAGAAGTACAACGAGTTTATTGATAAAGCGCAGGGGATGCTGACGGAAAAACGAAACCGCGATTTCCCTCCGCTCACCGATGCGCAAAGAGAAGATCTTACCGAAAAAGAGATCGAACTTTGGGAAGAGAAAGCGAAAAGCGGGATGCTGCAAAGTGATGCGACTGTTCGGGGGATTGTGAGTGATCTCCGCAATGCCTGGATGTCACCGGTTAGCGGAATTCCGGCAGGTGAGCTTAGCATGCTTTCTCAAGTTGGAATCAATACCGGTTCTTATCAGGATGGAGGCAAGCTCTTTATCGACGAAGCCAAATTAAAGAGTGCCCTAGAACAAAAGCCTGAAGAGGTCATGAATCTTTTTACGAGCGGGACAGAAGGGATTGGCGATCGTCTTTACGACTCTGTTAACAAAGGGATCGATCAGCTAGGAAAAAAAGCAGGGACGCCAGGAACGCTTGTTGATAGTAGCTTTCTTTCAACGAGGTTAAAAGATTTAGATGAACAGATGGAAAACTGGGAAGATAAGCTCGTTACGATTGAAGATCGGTATTGGAAACAGTTCTCTACGCTTGAAACGGCGATGAGTCAGCTTAATCAGCAGAGTGCATGGGTACAACAAAACTTACTTGGTGGGATGTAAAATGAGAAGAATTGATGCGATAAATCAACTGCATGTGGTGACGAATCAAATCGCAAAATCACTTGGTGAAATCAATCCATCCATGAATGAAAATGGTACAGAAAAGCTTGACGGTATTAATCATATGATTACCCGTCGTGAGGAAACAATTAAATTATTAGAAGAAGCGATGGAGACAGAAGGCAAGGATTGGACGGAAGATGAGCAAGGACTATTACAACAGCTAAGCGCTCTTGAAGAGATGATTCAACCAAAGCTGTCGGAGCTTTATTCAGCTTTTTCAGATCAAATGAGACGTTTCCAACAAGGGAAGGCAGCATCGAATAATTACAAATCTAAGCCAGCCACATATTCGGACGGCGCCTTTTTCGATCAGCGTAAATAGGAGGGATTTTTATGGCTATGAAAAATCCATATCAAACGTATCAAACGAATGCGGTCGCAACGTCATCGCCTCAGGAATTAACGTTAATGCTTTATAACGGCTGCATCAAATTTATCCGTCTTTCCTCTATTGCGATGGAAAAAGGGGATATGGAAGCGAAGAACACGAATATCATTAAAGCGCAAAACATCCTTTATGAATTGCGTTCGTCCTTAAATATGGAGATGGATCTCTCACAAACGATGGATGCGCTCTATGAGTTTATGATTTCGCAGCTTGTAACGGCGAATATTCAAAATGATACGAGCATTTTAAAAGAAGTTGAAAGCTTAGCTGAAGAGTTTCGAAATACGTGGAAGCAAGCGATGGAACAGGCAAAGAAGTAAGTTAAATAAAGAGGGTGAAAGCAATGGAAAAAACATCACTGTTCGGTGTGCTCCTCGGTTTTTTCGTGCTAGTTGGCGGATTAATCTTGAAGGGAGCAAATCCGGCTGCTCTATTAAATCCCGCTGCCCTCGTGATCATTTTTGTTGGGACAGCGGCAGCACTACTTATCGCATTTCCATTTAACGAGATTAAGAAATTCCCAACATTATTAAAAATTATCTTCTCCAATCAGAAGCTTCTTACCGAAAAAGAGCTGATTCCGATGTTTCGTGAGTGGGCGACTGTTGCTCGTCGTGAAGGACTCCTTTCGCTTGAAAATAATCTTGAAGAGATTGATGATGATTTTCTAAAAGGCGGCTTCCAAATGGTCATTGATGGTCATTCACATGAAGCGATTGAGGAAATTTTAGTTGAGGATATTGAAGCGATGAAAGAACGTCACAGAATGGGAGCGGGGATTTTTACTCAGGCTGGTACGTATGCCCCGACGCTCGGTGTTCTTGGCGCGGTCGTTGGACTAGTCGCAGCGCTTAGTCATCTTGGTGATATGGAGCTGCTTGGAAAATCGATTGCAGCGGCTTTTATCGCGACACTATTTGGGATTTTCACAGGTTACGTTCTCTGGCATCCGTTCGCAAATAAGCTGAAGCGTAAATCCAATGCTGAGGCTCGAATTAAAATGATCATGCTTGAAGGCCTTCTGGCAGTTCAGTCAGGTGCATCGCCCCGCATGGTAGAAGACAAGCTTCTCGTCTACTTGCCTAGTAAGGAGCGAAACCTTGACGCTGAGAAGAAATCAAGTCAATCAGAGGTAGAAGGAGTAGGCGCTGATGCGTAAGAAGAGACATGAGGAGCATGAGGATCACGTCGACGAAAGCTGGCTCATTCCATATGCCGATATGTTAACGCTTCTACTGGCTCTTTTTATCGTTCTTTTTGCGGCAAGTACGGTTGATGTGAAAAAGTATGAAGCGATGTCTCAATCTTTTCAGGAAGTGTTAAGTGGAGGAACTGGGATTTTAGAAGGCGAACCGGCGATGCTCGACCCAGAAGATGGTTCCTTTGTAGGCATGACGGATGAGCCAGAGAAAGAAGAGGCAAAAGAGGACGATCCTGAAGAAAAAGCATTGGAACAGGATCAAAATAAGCTTCAGAAATTACAGGGTCGAATTGATGAATATATCGCCGATCAAGATCTTGATTCGTATTTAAAAACGAAGTTAACGGAAGAAGGACTTTTAATTACGATAAAAGAAGCAGCGCTGTTTCAAAGCGGAAAAGCCGTGTTAACAGGAGATGCGAAACCACTCGCCAAGCAAATTTCAGATCTTCTCGTTACGGATCCACCGCGGCGGATTACGGTTACCGGTCATACGGATGATCGCCCGATTAAAACGTCACAGTATCCATCGAACTGGCATTTAAGTTCAGAGCGCGCGCTGAATTTTATGACAGAGCTATTGAATAACAAGAAGCTTGATCCAAAGTTATTTAGTTTTACAGGATACGGAGAATATCGCCCGATAAATTCAAATAAAACGGAAGAAGGCAGAGCAAAAAACCGAAGAGTTGAAGTGCTTATTCTTCCATACAACGTAGAAAATTAGAACAAGAGGTGACAGAATGAAACGGATCTTAATCATCTTCCTTACGGCGCTTGGCATAATAGGCGCAGGGGCAGCCGCAGCTGTGTTTTTTCTAGATATTGATATAAAAAAAGTGGTGGCACAGGAAGAGAAAGAACCAACAGCGGAAGAGCTTGCTGCAAGGAGCTTTAGCATGGAACCACTGACAACCAATCTATCATCAGATCATTTTGCAGTCGTTCAGTTAAACTTACTAGCTGATCAGGAAAAAAGTTATAAAGAACTTGAAGTTCGTAACCCCGAATTAAAAGCAATCGTCATCTCAACATTAGCCGGTCTCACAAAAGAGGATTTGAAAGGATCTGAAGGACTGAAGAAGTTTGAAGAATCAATCCAAAATGAAGTAAATCAAGTGATGCATGATGGAAAGGTCGAACGCGTTCTCGTAACGGATTTTAAAATTCAGTAAGCGGTTAACTTTTTTCAAGAAATTTCCGATAATAACGGTATAATCCTCAAATTCGGGTACGAATAATAGAATAGGAGTAGTATGATAAACTGTCGGAAAGAGGTGACCGGATATGAATGTTAATAAACCATCAGCACCACCCATTGTAAACCCTTACCAGAAGCATAATCCTGTTACGAAAGTGGAGCAAGTGAAAAAGGCTCCTCGAGAAGATGAGCTTCAAATTTCAAACAAAGCGAGAGAACTATACGACATGAAGACCGAACAAGACCGCGAAGCGAAAGTAACGGCAATCAAGAAGCAGATTGAAGAAGGTACGTATCGTGTCGACAGTCAGAAGACAGCTGAGAAGCTGTTTGATCAGTGGTTTTAACAGGAGGCGGCACGATGGGACAGGAACTTTTAGAAGTTATGGGTGAAATGATTCTTCTTCATGATAAGTTAATCGTTCTTTCTGAAGAAAAACAAGAGGCGTTAGTAGAACGAGACGTGAAGCGATTGACAGAAGTAATGAACAAAGAAAAGGAGCTGCTTCCAAAACTTCGTGTTAGTGAAGAGAAGCGGCAGCAGATTACAGAAAAGCTTGCAGGTCGAGATCAAACGCTTAAACAAGTTCTAGGCTTGTTAAGTCCGCCTGTTAAAAGAATGGTCGAGAATCGAGCGGCTGATTTAAAAGAAAAAGCAGAAAAACTTCAGAGCATGAATGATGTAAATGAAGCGTTGTTAAGAGATGGTATGGCATTTGTCCATCATATGATTGGCCATTTAACGACATCAAATCAATCGATCACTTACGGCAGGCCCAACCAGAAGCCACTGCAAACACCGCGAGGATATTTTGATACGAAAGCCTGAGGTATCAGGTTGAGAAAGGAACGGATTTGAATGACGTCTACGTTTCATGGATTAGAAGTCGGTAAGAGAAGTCTTTATACGCAACAAACGGCTCTTACGACAACAGGAAATAATATCTCAAATGCGAATACTCCCGGATATTCGAGGCAGCGAGTGGATATGCAAGCAACGTCTTCCATTCCGTATCCTTATCAAACTGGTAGCTCATCCTCACAGCTTGGGACTGGTGTAAGTGTTGAATCGATTGAACGCGTTCGTTCTGAATATCTGGACAGCCAGTATCGCGAGCGCAATGGTCAATTAGGATCTGAATCGACGAAGCTTGAAACGCTTAAGCGCATAGAGACATTAACAGGAGAGCCAGGAGAGAGTGGCATAAGTGCTTCCCTAGATCGCTTCTTTTCAGCGTGGGAAGATCTTGCTTCAAATCCTGATAGTCTTGCGGCTCGTGCAGTTCTTGTGGAACGTTCAGAAGAACTGCTTTCTCAAGGGAAAACCTTAAATGAGGGATTAACAAGTCTATCAACTAGGTTAAATCAACAAATAACAGCAGTGAATGATCAAATCAACGATTTAACGACACAAATTGATGGTTTAAACAAAGAGATAGCTTTAAAACCTGAAGCGAACGAGTTAAAAGATCGAAGCGACCTTTTAATGGATGAGATGTCAGGGCTAACAAATGCAAAGAATACGGGAAAGCTTGAGGGATTTCAACAGTCGGTAAAGGAAGTTGAAAGCTTTCAAAACGATTTAAATGAAATGTTTAATCAACTTATAACTGGATCAGTTACAACAGATGTAAATGGAACATCCGAAGAATTTGCTGGCTTAAATGACTTGATGACGTCGGGGTATTCTCTAGCAAAGGATGCGAACGGTTCGATGAAACAAGGAGAAGCGATGTTTGATACAAATGGAACGGGAACAACATTTCTTGAAAGTGTTAGCATAAATCAAGAAGTGAAAGCAAATCCAGCTACAATTGCGGCCTCTTCCAATAATAGTTCGGTTAGTAATGGTGATATTGCTACTGCAATCAGCAACTTAAAAAACGAAGCGTTTTCGTTTAATGTAGCCTATTCAAACGTCAATGCAGATGCTAGCGTAAGCGATTTTTACGGCTTGCTTATTTCAAAGATTGGGGCAAAAACACAATCATCAGAACGGTCTGTTGAAAGTCACCAGGCCGTCTTAAAGTCAATCGATCAAAATCGGATGTCAGTAAGCGGCGTCTCGCTTGATGAAGAGATGTCAAACCTTATTCAATTTCAACATGCTTATAATGCGGCAGCTCGCTATGTCAGCACAACCGATGAGCTTCTTGACGTCATTATTAATCGCATGGGCGTTTAGTAGAAAGGAGATCATCATATGAGAATTACACAGCAAATGCTTAGCTCAAACATCACCTCTCAGTTACAGCAGAACCTCTCGCGCTATGAAAAGGCGAATGAACAGGTTTCAACAGGGAAACGAATCAATACGCCTTCTGATGATCCTATTGGTGTTCAGAAATCTTTGAAACTCGCCTCTCAGCTAGCTGATAATGAGCAGTATGAACGTAATACCGATTACGCTCTGTCGTGGATGGAAACAACCGACCAGGCCCTTAACAGCATCTCTAATGCGCTTCAGCGAGCAAATGAGCTAGGCTTACAGGCGTCGAACGGAACGAACTCACCAGAAGATCAGCAAACGATTGCAAAAGAAATTGAACAATTACACGCTGAGATTCAGGATATTGCCAATACAAAGTTTGATGGAAAGTACATCTTCAATGGACAGAAAACAGATCAACCGATTCAAATTGCAGCGAATGGCGATCTAACCTATAACAACCAGTCACTGATGCAGCGTATGTCTTCTAGCAATAGCAATACAATTGAAATGAACGTTACGGGAGAAGTGTTTGATGGGAATGTGAACCTGTTTAAGACGCTTGATCAGCTTTCAGGCGCATTAGCGAGTGGGGATCAGGAAGGCGTTAGCAGTGCACTGAAACAGATTGAGACAGGTAAAGAGCAAGTGTTAAACAGCTGGACAACCCTTGGCGCAAAGCAGTCGAGAGTGGAAGGGATGAATCAACGCTTGAAGGAAGAAAACCTTTCTCTACAAACGCTCGTTTCTAAAAACGATGACGTTGATTTTGCCGAAGCCATCATGAAACTTAAAACGGAAGAAAGCGTCTACCAGGCTTCTCTTGCCGCAAGCGCGAAGATCATTCAGCCATCTCTTTTAGACTTTCTTAGATAAACAAAATCCCTCTCATACGAGAGGGATTTTGTTTATTGACTTATCTTTTGATCGTATTCGCTAACCCCATCATTTCATCCGCCATTTTAATCGCCTGGCTTTGGAATTGGAGGAGTCGCTGTGTCGAGATCATCTCCGTTGTTTCATTCGTTAAATCCACGTTCGACATTTCAAGATAGCCTTGTCTTGTTTTATATTCGTCTCCATTAAGTGCGACAAGCTCAAGCTCGCCGTTCTCTTGGAGAGAAAATTCATTTCCTCCGACATTCACGAGCGCCTGCGGGCGATCGATTTTGGCGATGCTGAGCTGAAACGTTTGGTCATTGCCGTTCGCATCCGTCGCTACCAATTCTCCCGTTTCAGAGATGGAAATTTTGGATGGATTATTATCAAACGTAATCGCATTACCGTTCGTATCCAGAATCGAGTTCCCACGGCTTGTTACGAGTGAAAATGCTCCGTTCTGATTTTGAATCTCAAAAGAGCCATCTCTCGTATAGTTCACGGTATCGTCGTTTTGAACCCGGAAGTAAACATTCTCTCCTTCAAGCATCACGTCAAGTTTACGACCTGTTTCTTGAGCAGAGCCTTGCTTGTTGTTAAGGACCGTTAAACCAACTTTTGATCCAAAACCAACGCGAAGGTTTTCAGGGGTTTCTCTTCCAGGCTCAGTTGCTTCACCAGTTTGGTTTGCATATGTTTGGGTTAAGAGATTCTGGAACGTTGCTTCTCGGCTTTTATAGCCTGCTGTATTCACGTTTGCGATGTTATTTGCGATTGTATTCATTTTCTTTTGTGTCTGACTAAGTGAAGAAGATGCGGTAGCCATTTGAATATTCAAGCGAAATCCTCCTAGTAGACGCGACCGACATCATTTACGGCTTTGTCGATGCTTTGATCGTACGTTTGTAGTACTTTTTGGTTTGCTTCATATAAGCGATACGTGTTAAGCATATCCGTCATCGTTGTCGTCATATCCACGTTCGAACCTTCGAGGTAGCCTTGTTTCACAGCATATTCGGTAATATCAGTGGTTTGTATATTGATTGGCGCATCAGCTTCATCACCATCCCATGCAAAAACGCCATTTCCTTGCTGAGTGAGATTAGTAGGGTTATCGGTATAGCCAATCCATAGCTGCTGTTCGTTGCCATTTTCCTCGAGAATCGTGCCATCATCTCTCACAGTGAACGAGTCGCTCGTTAGTTGAATCGGCTGAAGATCTTCGCCAATTACTTGATTGCCCTCACTTGTCGAAAGAAAACCCTCTTCATCGACAGAAAAATTTCCATTTCTTGTGTAGCGAATCGCGTTATCCTCAAGACGAACACCAAATAGAAGTAGGCCTTTTTTACTAGTTTCTGCAACGGTAGGGAGGTTCTCATCGATAAGGGCCAAATCTGTTTGTTTGCTAGTTTCGTTAAGAGATCCACTTGAAAAGTTCGGAATGCCTTCCTGCGTGTAGACGCCAGTTTGGAGCGTGCCAATAGAAGAGTTAGGGGGCGTGTTCGTATTTCTTTCTTTCAATAAGTATTCAGGAAAGGATCGGAAAGTTGCTTCATCCTGCTTAAAGCCTGGTGTTTGAGCATTTGAGAGATTATTCGTTAAGAACTGTTGCTTTCGCTCACTTGCCATCATGCCGGACGTAGCTGTATACATGCCTTTAAACATTTTTTCGCTCCCATCGTAGTACGATCGTACGTGTACTTAGAAAATTATACCTCTATTATACCGCTTGGATATGGGAAAATTAAGTGAAAAAAGTCGTTTTTTAGGTGAAAACACTCATTTACTATTATTTTTGACAATGCTATGCTATCAATATCGAAAAAAATGTCGAATGAGTATACTTTTGGACACATAACCAATATTTACCTACAAATACACATTTATACAAGGAGTGT
Organism: Bacillus sp. Cs-700; assembly: GCF_011082085.1. Classification (NCBI taxonomy): domain Bacteria; kingdom Bacillati; phylum Bacillota; class Bacilli; order Caryophanales; family Bacillaceae; genus Bacillus; species Bacillus sp. Cs-700. Next base: position 2,497,348 of record NZ_CP041063.1, on the reverse strand, counting down.
GGAAAGCTTCGTGAATGTTTTTCAATCGATCAAACCGCTTGAACAAGCATTAAATGCGTCAATGGTTCAACAGCGAACCATTACGTCAAATATATCAAATGTTGACACCCCTAATTACAAACGACAAACCGTTTCATTTCAAGATAACCTGCAGGAAGCCACTAAAAATCTGCAGAGCTACAAATCAAACCCCAAACACGTCCCGTTTAGTTACGAAAAAAATTCATTAAATCCCGTTGTGAAGACGGATCAAAGTACAGTAAATCAATCGAATGGAAACAACGTTGACATGGATGTTGAAATGGCAGAACTCGCGAAAAACCAGCTTTGGTACAATGCGATGGTTGAAAAGACGAATAGCCAATTCCGTGACTTACAAACCGCAATTCGAGGGAGCTAATGAGAATGAATTTATTTAATGGATTCAATGCGAGCGCTTCAGCGTTAACAGCAAACCGACTCCGAATGGACGTCGTTTCCTCAAATATTGCGAATGCCGAAACAACGCGTTCAGAACTTGTTGATGGTGAATGGCAGCCGTACAAGCGAAAAGTAGTAGAGCTAGAGGAAAACTCGTTTGAAAGCAAGCTCCAAAAGGCGATGGGGAACGAAGCGTCTTCTACTGGAGTGAAAGTATCGAACGTACAAGAAGATAATGCGCCAAATAAGCTTGTTTATAATCCCGCTCATCCCGATGCGAATGAAGAGGGATACGTAGAGATGCCGAATGTTGATATGGTGAAGGAAATGGTTGATCTTATGTCAGCCTCACGGTCATATGAAGCAAACGTAACGGCGTTAAACGCCACAAAAAGTATGTATATGAAAGCGCTCGAGCTTGGGAAGTAGAGATGTCGAGCATAGGGGGATTATATGAACACGATTAGTGCACTTCAGCAGCTTCCTGCTCAAGCAAAGCCTCAGGTTTCTTCAGGAGAGGCAACAGCTGATTTTGGTCAAATGCTGCAGAATGCGATTAAACAAGTGAACGATAACCAGGTGGCATCGGAACAAATGACAAATAAGCTCGTAACTGGAGAAGTACAGGATGTTCATGAAGTTATGCTTGCAGCAAAAAAAGCCTCACTATCTCTCAATCTAACAGTTGAAGTGAGAAATAAGGTTATTGAATCATACCAGGAAATCATGCGCATGCAAATGTAGCCAATCAGGGATGGATAAAAGATGAACCAACAACTACTGAACTTTAAAAGTCGCTGGCAAGAAATGTGGGGAAGCTATTCCACAAAAACGAAATGGCTGATCGGAGGGACATTTCTCGTCACTCTTCTCCTACTTCTATTCCTTGTTTTTTGGATGTCTAAACCCAATTTAACACCGATTTATTCTAATTTAACGCCGACCGAAGCTGGTGAAATCAAAGGGGCCATCGAGCAGAAAGGGATTCCCGTGGAAGTTTCAGCTGATGGAACAACGATCAGTGTGCCAAAAGATCAGGCGTCTGATTTAAAAGTAAGTCTAGCGGCTGAAGGTATTCCAAAAAGCGGTAACGTGAACTACAGCATCTTTAGTGAAAACATGGGCATGGGAATGACAGATCGCCAATTCGATGTTGTAGAACGAGATGCGATGCAAAATGAATTGAGTTATTTAATTGAGCAAATTGGCGGTATTCAGGAATCAAAAGTGATGATTACTCTACCAGCCGAAAGTGTTTGGCTTGATGAAACAGGTGAAACAGCTTCTGCTTCGATCGTCCTTACGAGGGATCCTGGTGCTCAGCTTGACCAGGGCCAAATTACAGGGCTTTATCATCTTATAAGTAAAAGTGTTCCGAATCTCCCTGTCGAAAACATTGTCATCATGGACCAGAACGGAACTGCTTTTGATTACGGAGAAAGCGGCGGAGTTGATACAACTTTATCCGCTTACCAGCAACAAGAAGATATCCGTAACGATATTGAAAAAGACATGCAACAGGAACTCCAACAAATGCTTGGCATGATTCTAGGTCAGGATAAAGTGGTTGTTTCCGTCATGGCTAGCGTTGATTTTACAAAAGAAAAACGCACCGAAGATCTTGTTGAACCTGTCGATGAAGAAACAGGTGAAGGCATTGATATAAGTGTTGAGAAAATTATGGAATCGTATTCTGGCGATCAAGCTGCTGCTCAGGATGGAACAGGTACAGATGAAGGCGAAATTCCAAACTATAACGCAGATGATCCGGGTGCCCAGGGTGACGGTTCTTATGAAAAAGTAGAAGACCGCATCAACCGTGAAGTGAATCGCATTCATAAGGAGATCGAAGAAAGTCCTTATCTCATTGATGATATTACGATAAACGTTGGTGTAGAGCCACCTGTGGCTGATGATATCACGACCTTAACTGCAGCTGATATAGAAGATATTCGCACGGTCCTTAAAAATGTTGTCCGTACCTCGTTAAGTGAAAGTGAAGTTCCGCTTGATGACGCGGCTCTTGAAGAGCGGATCTCGGTATTTGCGAATGAATTTAAGGGACGGGCCGACTATGAAGAGCCAACAGAAGGCATGTTTTCAAAGATGATGGATAGCGTTCCCGCCTGGGTACTTTATACGATTGCAGGTGGAGTAGGGGTTCTCATTATAGGAGGAATTTTTCTACTTTTCCGACGCCGGGTAAGTAAAGAAGATGAAGACTTCATGGAGTTTGAACAATCTTATAGTCCTCCGGAAGATCATTATTTACCACGCGAAGAGCGCGAAGTCGATATGACGCCAGATACCCTAGTTGGAAAAGACGAGATTGAAAGTCTTGCAAAAAATGATCCAGAAGAATTTGTGAAACTACTAAGACTATGGATGAAAGAAGAATAGGGGGTTGGATGGTGAGCACGACAGAAGAATTAACGGGAACTCAGAAAGCGGCAATCCTTCTTACTTCTTTAGGACCAGACTTATCCGTACAAACCTTTAAACATTTATCGGAAAAAGAAATTGATCAGCTGGCACTTGGGATCTCAGAGCTTCGAAAAGTAGAGCCTGATGAGCGTGAAGCCGTCGTAGACGAGTTTATCCAAATGGTAAAAGCGAAAGACTACATCGCGGTCGGTGGCATTGAATATGCACGGCATGTTCTTGAACAGGCGCTTGGATCGAAGAAGGCAGAAGAAATTTTGACGCGTTTAAAAGCGAACCTAAAAGTAAAACCTTTTGCGTTTGCACGAAAAGCGGATCCCGATCAAATTTTAAATATTTTACAACAGGAGCATCCGCAGACGATTGCGCTTGTTCTTTCCTATCTTGATGCAAAGCAATCGTCGCAAATTCTTTCCTCGCTGCCGCAAGAAAGTCAGGCAGATGTTGCGCGTCGTATCGCACTAATGGATAGCACATCACCAGAAGTCATTAGTCAGCTTGAGACGATTATTGAAGGGAAACTTAACGCAACGGGCTCCCAAGACTACACATTTACAGGTGGAGTGGAAGCGATTGTTCAGGTATTGAGCAGCGTTGATCGAAGCACAGAACGTACGATTTTAAGTTCACTTGAAAAAGATGATCCAAATCTAGCAGAAGAGATTAAAAAGCGGATGTTTGTATTTGAAGATATCGTGACGCTTGATGATCGCTCGATTCGCCTTGTGATTAGCGAAGTAAAGGATGAAGATCTCTCCATTGCGTTAAAAGTCGCAAGCGATGATGTGAAGGATACGATTTTCAGAAATATGTCCAATCGCCGGGTCGATACGGTAAAAGAAGAGATCGAATTAATGGGGCCACTTCGACTACGTGAAGTGGAAGAAGCCCAAACGCGCATCGTTTCTGTCATCCGCTACCTTGAAGAAACTGGCGATGTGATGATTGCGCGCGGCGGAGGAGATGATTTGATTGTCTAACGTCATCCGAAAAACCTCTGGCGAAAAGCGAGCCGTTCCAAAGGTGCTTGAACAGCGAACAGTGACAGAACCAAAACGTAGCCGTATTCTTCCGACGAGGACAATGACAATAGAAGAAAAGAAATCTCAGCTTCTTGAAATGATGATTCGTCTTGAAGATCTCTATCATACAATTCGAACGAGGCTTGGAGAAGAAGAAGCGAATGTGCATCACCATCTAGAGAAAAAGCAGCAGGAAAAAGAGCTCGAGTGGCAGGAAATGACGAAAAAAACCGTGCGAGAAGCGGAAGAAAGCGGATATGCGGCTGGGTATGAAGCAGGCATGCAGCAAATTCATTTCGAGTTCGATCAGCAAAAGAAAGAAATGGAACAGATGATAAAGGCCGCTTATGACAAAAAAGAAGAGTTGATTCAAAGTGCTGAGCCATTTCTTCTCTCACTAAGCACGGCCATTGCGAAGAAAATTATTATGAATGAATTGGAACAACGTCCTGAAGTGCTACTTGGTATTGTTCAGGATACGCTGAAAAAAGTGCAGGATCGTGGTGAAGTCGTTTTTCAAGTGTCGACAGAAGACTACCAACACGTCATGCCGATGGTGGACGAGCTAGAAAAACAGCTAGATGTAAACGCAAGTCTTAAACTCGTTCCGATGAATGATTTGGAGGTCGGCTCTGGACTTGTTCATACGCCGAGTGGATCGTACGATATTTCGATTCATAGTCAGCTTTTTGAAATGAAAAAGCAGCTACTAGCAACGTTTGAGGAGCGTACGATTGATGAGCATTAATGTTGAACCTTATCTGTCACACATTCAAGCAATCGAAACAGTCCAGAAATATGGAAAAGTAACGCAGGTTATCGGACTAACAATTGAATCGCTTGGACCAGAAGTGAAGATCGGTGAGCTTTGCTACTTGTACCCAGCGCCATTAAAGGAGCCGATCGAGGCAGAAGTAGTAGGCTTTCGTGAAAATCGTGTTCTCCTTATGCCAATGCATGATTTATCAGAGATTGGCCCTGGGTGTCTTGTTGTGGCGACAGGACAACCGCTTGAAGTGAAGGTCGGCTATTCGCTGTTAGGTACGATTCTTGATGGACGCGGTAGACCACTTGATCAAACAGATCTGCCAGGTGGATTAAAGGCCGTTTCCACAAATCGAAAGCCGCCAAATCCGATGACGAGACCGCGGATTACGACGCCTTTTCAACTTGGCGTTCGCGCGATTGATGGTTTGTTAACAGTTGGGCAGGGGCAGCGGATCGGTATTTTTGCGGGAAGCGGTGTTGGAAAAAGTACGTTAATGGGCATGGCAGCACGAAACTCAGAAGCGGATATAAACGTCATTGCGCTCATCGGTGAACGTGGACGTGAAGTAAGAGATTTTATTGAACGCGATCTTGGTGAAGAGGGCTTAAAGAAATCCGTTGTTGTTGTAGCGACATCGGATCAGCCGCCGCTACAGCGGATTAAGGGTGCACTAACCGCAACGTCAATTGCAGAATTTTTCCGAGATCAAGGAAAGAACGTCATGCTGATGATGGACTCGGTGACGCGATTTGCAATGGCACAGCGGGAAGTAGGGCTTGCGATTGGGGAGCCTCCGACGAGTAAAGGCTACACGCCAAGCGTCTTTGCTCTTTTGCCAAAACTATTAGAGCGATCAGGGACGGCAGAGACGGGATCGATTACCGCTTTCTACACTGTTCTTGTTGATGGCGATGATATGAATGAGCCAATTGCCGATGCGGTACGAGGCATTTTGGACGGGCACATCGTTCTGGATCGAAAGCTTGCGCAAAAAGGGCAGTATCCAGCTATTAACGTTCAGCAAAGCGTCAGTCGCGTTATGAATGAAATTGTAACCCCCGCTCATATGAAATCAGCAGAAGAGTTTAAGCGGCTACTTTCCGTCTATGTGTCATCGGAAGATTTAATTAACATAGGCGCCTATAAAGCCGGTACAAACAGCAACATCGATAAAGCAATCTCGATTCATCCAGAGATTGAAAAGTATATAAAGCAGGGCATTGATGATCTGGCTTCATTTGAAGAAAGTAAGGATCGGCTATTATCTCGATTTGGAAAGGATGACTAACCATCGCAGCTTTTCAATTCCCATTTCAACGAATTTTGGATGTGAAAGAAAACGAGAAGTCTCAGGCTCAGCTCGAAATGGCGGAGTCGCTCAAAGTACAGGTTAATCTCGAGCAGGAAGCACATCAACTTGAAGAAGACATTCATTCCAAGCGACTTCGACTTGAACAACGTCAGTTAGAGGGCCTTCCGATCATCGAGCTTTTAAAAGAAGAAGAGCATATGACTTATCTCGAAAAGCAGCTTGAACAAAAGCGAAAACAGCTGAGTCAGGTCGAACACAAGGTAAACGAACAGCAGGATACGCTTGCTTCAAAAGTAAGAGAAGAAAAAACGTGGCAATCGATCAAAGAAACGAGAAAAGAAGAGTTTTATCACGATATGAAAATGATCGAACAAAATGAATTGGACGATTTAAACACTGTGCGAGCGTATATGCTGGCGAGAAACGGCTAAGAGGAGTGAGAGGGATGCGAAAGCGACAGAAAAGTTCATGGAAAGAACGCATCATTCACGGTTTTCTTTTACCGCTTGCCTTTATGGCGACCGTACTGCTCGTCGTTCTGCCGTTTCTTGGATATGACTTGTTTGCCGTAGCAACTTCTCTTACGAAGAAACCAATCGCCTATGTTGAAAAGAATTTGACGGCTGAAGCAACGGATCAAAATGAAGAAGACTTGCTAAAAAAAGAGATTGATAACAAGGAAAGCGAAATTTCCGCGTTAAAAAAACAGCTTGATGAACAGGAGATTAAGCTAACGAAAAAGCAATCGGAGTTGGAATCGTTAACGGAAGAAATGAAAAGTGAGTTAGCTGACAAGGAAGAGCGTGAAAAGAAGCTTCAGCAGTTAGCGAAAACCTATGAAGGAATGTCAGCTTCAAAGTCAGCTTCGATTATGGAAAATCTCACGTTAAATGAGGCTGCTCTCTTACTCGATGCGATGGGAAGTACAGAGCAAGCGGCAGTGCTCGGTAAAATGAACGCAGCTGTTGCGGCAGATCTTACTATTGCATTAAGAGATCTTGAAAAAGCAGACGATCCCGAGATTGCGGCGATGCAAGAAAGAATGACGCTTCTCATGAATGCGATTGACCGTGAAGACAGTTCGCTCTCTACATCAGATGTTGCAAAAGACTTATCCGAAATGCCTGAAGAAGAAGCGGCCGGTATCCTTTCGAAGATGTCTCAGTCTGAAGAAGAGAAAGAAGTGGGACTCTCCATCCTTAAAAAACTAGGAGATGACAAGCGGAAGGCATTACTTACCGAAATGGAAGAATCGATTTCATCTAGTTACGTTACTGATTTAGCGAACTGAGAGGAGGTGAAAAAGTGAACGCCATCCAGTCACTTGGAAAAAGCGTTTTCGTGCAGCCTAAGCCAACAGCCAATTCAACTGATTTTTCAACTTTGTTAAGTGCTTTAGGAATAAAGGTGAATGAACAAGAAGCGGGTAAAGATCGAGGAACTGCAGGCGAGAGTGAATTGGAGCAGGGTGATGGTAAGGTTCCATACGGTGAAGCTGAACTACCGCTCAATCTTCTAATGATAAATAATGGAGCACATCCGTTAGACCTTCAAGGTAGCCAAACGTCCAGCATACCTAAGCTACAGGGATATCTTGAAAGCATGGAGAACGTACAAGTGAAAAGTGGGAGCCAGCAAGGGTTCATCCTAACTGGTTTTACGAAGCAGGAATTGATGAACATGGAGCAGTTTGGAAACCAACAACCTCTTGAATCAGTAGTTTCCAAGGTAAATGAGTCAAGTTTGAAGTTACAAGGAAAAAATGGCTTAGACATTTTACCTGAGTTTTCGAACCAAGAATGGTTGAAGATGCAACAAGGTGTAAAAGAAGTTTTAGCTAATCCGAAGCCGCTTGAAGAGGTAAAGATGACTGAATTTCCGAAAGGGCAAGAGGCAACAAAATCACTCGAGATCATAAAGAAATTGACAGCTGAACAGTCATCAAACCAAAAAAATCTTGAGGTAACAGTCGATCAAATCCCTCAGCTAGAAGAGCAAGAAGCTATAGTGGAGGGCAAGACAAGATCTGTCTTGGAAGAAGGGGAAAAAGCAAGGCCGCAAGTTGATCAAACGGAAACTGAGCAACTAGAGAATTTGGAGCAACCGTCTCCTGAACTATCACCGATAGATGATGTTCAAACGGAGGAAAAGCCAGATGGCTTCCCGCTAGTAAAACAAAGTAATGACGCACCCGTTAAAGAAGCACCTGTGCAAGCTCGTTACTTGAACACGGAACTAAGTGAAATGATAACAGAGCGTATGCAACTTTCTAAAAATGGTGATGAAACGAATTTCAGAATTAAGCTTTCTCCAGAAAATCTCGGACAGCTTGATATTCGGTTAACGACATCAGATGGGAAAGTAACAGCGCACATCGTTACAGCCACTGCTGGCGCAAAAGAATTGATCGAATCACAGCTTCATCAGCTTCGTCATACGCTCGTTCAGCAGGGCATTCAGCTTGATAAAGTGGAAGTCGTTCAGCAGCCGCAGGGGTCCCAAAACACATTCATGCAGGATGGACGGGGAGAGCAGGGACAGCAGTTTCAGCAAGGAAAGAAGCGGCATGAACGAAAAGGCGAATATGAGTTAGAAGACAATCCGCTCGTAACAAATGAAAGAGAAGAAAGCACGTCCGGCGGAATTAACTACGCCATATAAGGAGGATTAGATGAATACAAACTCCGTTACAGCATCCCAAGCAACACAAACACAAAAGACAGAGGCATCAGGTCAGCTTGGAAAAAATGATTTTCTGAAAATTCTTGTTGCCCAGCTTTCGAACCAAGATCCAATGAAGCCGATGCAGGACACTGAATTTATCGGCCAAATGGCGCAATTTAGTTCACTCGAACAAATGACAAACATGGGTACATCGATGAATAAATTTTTTGATCGTCAGCTACAAAGCTCGATGACGGATTACGCGGATTTGATTGGAAAAAGCGTTCAGTGGCAAGAGAATAACAAGGTTAGCTCTGGAAAGGTTCAGGCCGTTTTATACAAAGAAGGCAATGTACTCGCAGAACTTGATAGTGGTAAACAAGTAGACGTTTCCCTTTTAGAGCGTATCGAAACGAGGGAATAGCGTGGCAAATATTCAAGTAAATCAGGCATATTATCCGAAGCAGCCCATTCAATCGGTTAAAAAGCAGGAAGCCAGTTCTTTTGCAGATCAGCTAAAACAAACAATTGCGTCTCAAGTTTCGTTTAGTCATCACGCACAAGTTCGACTCGAGCAAAACGGTATTTCCCTTTCAGATCAGCAACTCCAACAGTTAAATGACGGAGTGGAGAAAGCGCGTGAAAAAGGATCAAAAGAATCGCTTATGCTAATGAAGGATCTCGCTTTTGTTGTTAGCGTTAAAAACAACAAAGTCATTACCGCCATGAAGCAGGACAATATGGAAAACCAAATCGTAACGAACATTGATTCAGCACTTATTTTATAGTGGCCGGACCGAGCAGGAGGCCAATTCGCTGTGGACCGATTGAAGCAGCGACACAATTAGAGGGGGAAACAACTTGTTAAATTCAATGTACTCAGGCGTTTCAGGAATGAGAGGCTTTCAAACGAAGCTAGACGTGATTGGGAATAATATTGCGAACGTGAATACAGTAGGTTACCAGAAAAGTAGAGTGCTGTTTGAAGATATGCTTAGTCAAAGCGTAGCTGGAAACTCCGTGAACTCAATGCAAGTAGGGCTTGGTTCATCTGTTTCTGCCATTAATATGATCGATAGTCCGGGGTCACCGATGACGACAGGAGTTCAGACGGATCTTAGCATTCAAGGAGATGGGTACTTTAGAGTGCAGGCTGAAGGTGGGACTGAATACCTTGCTCGTTCGGGATCTTTTCAGCTAGATCCTGAAGGAAATCTTGTAACGACTCAAGGGTACGCGGTTTTAGATGACGCGGGGAATCCAATTTCAAATATTGGCCAGATTTCGAGTATTAATGCAGCTGGCCAGATTACGTATACAGATAATAATGGCAACCCTCAGCAAACTATCAATTTAGGGATTGATACAGTTCCAAACCCAGCAGGTCTTAATAAAGTTGGAAATTCCCTATTTATTGAAACAGAAAAATCTGGGGTAGCTGCTGGTGGCCTACCAGAAGGCTCGCGCGTCGTCGCTGGCCAACTCGAAATGTCCAACGTTGACTTAACTGAAGAGTTTACGGAAATGATTGTGGCGCAGCGTGGCTTCCAGGCAAACTCAAGAGTGATTACAACGTCAGATGAGATCCTTCAAGAAATCGTCAATTTAAAACGATAGGGGGTAAGGGCTGAGGGATTTCCTCGGCCTGCTCTGTTCATATGATACCGTTAACGAAATTAAATCGAGAAACGATGATGTTGAATGCGATTTACATTGAAACGATTGAATCAACGCCGGATACGATGATTCTATTAACGAATGGAAAACGCTATGTGGTGATGGAATCAATCGATGAAGTGAAACAGCTCGTTACGGAATTTTACCGTAACATTAACGTACTAGAGAAAAAATAGACGAACGGGGGTGACCATGTTGTCTGATATGCTATCGCCAGCAACTGTAGATGCGCTTCTTGCTGCTATTGATGAACCTGGGCAGAAGAAGCCAATGAAAGAGAGAAAAGTAGAAACGTATGATTTTAAAAGAGCGCTTCGCTTTTCTCAAGACCACATTCGAATTTTAACGCGTATTCATGAGAATTATGCGCGGCTTATGACGACCTATTCATCCGCTCAGCTTCGGACGATCATTCAAGCCTCCGTTCATTCTGTTGATCAGATGCCATTTGAAGAATTTGTGAAGTCGATCACAGAGAACTCCATTCTTAGTCTCTTTGTTGCTTCACCATTACAAGGGCAGATGGTGCTTGAAGTGGCGCCAGAGCTCGCGTATGCGATGCTTGATCGCATGCTTGGAGGTCAAGGTGTTCAACCGGATAAGCTCTCTCATTTAACTGAAATTGAGACGATGGTCATTGAGCGGATTTTTAGTAAAATCCTAGAAAGTTTTCAAGACGCCTGGACGTCTGTCCTTAAGCTGAAAACGGAATTAAAAGAGCTTGAAGTGAACCCGCATTTTCTTCAAATTGTATCACCAAACGAAACGGTCGTAACCGTTACGTTACGTGTAACAGTAGGAGAAGTGAGTGGCAATATTCGCCTCTGTCTTCCACACGTCGTTCTTGAACCAATCATGCCAAGACTTTCCGCTCATCACTGGCTATCCAATCAAAAAAAGGATCGTGAGCCGCAGGAAAGCAAGGAACTTGAGAAGAGACTGAAAAAAACCAATTTAGGCATTGTTGCAGAGCTTGGTCATTCTGAAATAACGATTGAAGAATTTTTGAATTTAGAAGATGGAGACGTCATTCGCTTAGACCAAACGGTGTCTGATTCGCTCATTGTTAAAGTTGATAATCGCGTGAAATTTCATGGCCAGCCTGGAACATCAAAAGGCCGAATGGCTGTACAAATCACTGAAGTGAAGGAAGAGGAGGAAATAGGGCATGACGGATGATCGCCTTTCAAAAGAAGAAATCAATGCGTTATTTCAAGAAGCAGCAGCTGGGAAGGAGGAAGACGTCGTATCTTTTCATCAGGTGGAAAAGGAAGCGCTGAGCGAGCTGTTTAGCGTCGCAATCGGCAGTCTGACGACAACACTTTCATCTGTTTTTATGCAGGATGTGTTTGTATCCAATGTTGCGATGGAGATTCTTCCTGAAGATCGTTTTCAACGCGAGATGTCCCTTCCTTACGTAGAAGCAGCGGTTCGCTATGAGGGAGCGGCTGTTGGTGAATCGATCATGATGGTGAATCCTCCTGATGCTCAGGATATGGCTGATATTTGGCAAGTAGCCAGGGGGGATGAAGGGGACGAGAGCGTAGATAGAAGCTTAACCGCTGTGATGACAGGTATGATGGAAAGCATTCATAAGGGGCTGAGTATGGCTTCGGGCTCTTCTTTTTCTGGGACGTTTACAAATCTTCAGGTTGTTTCTGAGGCAGCAAACTCCGTACTTGTCGAAAAAGGCACAGAACCGATTTACGTCGATATGACATTCGATCTATCAATCGGTTCGATTGTCCAAACTGTGGTCCACCATGTGGTGCCAGGAAGCGTAGCAAAGCAAATTACCGAACTGCTCGTCAGTGCGGAAGACCTTCAAGCAGCAGAGCAGCAAGAGACACAGAAGGCAAAGGAGCAGGAGGCCGAATTGCACTCAAAATCATTTAACGAGCCTGAAGAGGTTAACGAAGAAAAGGAGCCAGTCACTTTTGCATCACGTGTGAAAGAGCCTGAACCGAATATCCAAAACGTACAGTTTACAAATTTCAGCCAGGAAGATCACCCGTACAGTGAACAACGAAACCTAAATATGTTATTAGATATTCCACTCCAGGTGACGGTGGAGCTAGGCCGAACGAAGCGCATTGTAAAGGACATACTTGAGCTTTCACATGGATCGATTTTAGAGCTTGATAAGCTTGCAGGAGAGCCGGTCGATATTTTGATTAATAGCAAACTCATCGCCAAGGGTGAAGTTGTTGTGATCGATGAGAACTTTGGTGTCAGAGTAACGGATATTTTAAGTGCAGCAGAGCGTTTGTCAAAGCTGCGTTAGAAGGAGTGTTTACAGATGAGACAGCAGGTGATTAGCATCATGACACTCCTCCTTTGCCTTATAATCTTTATGCCTGATTCTGTAGCAGCAGCTGCTAACAACGGTAGCGTAACAGACTGGCTAACGGAAGATGGGGACGAGCATTCTGAACCCCAAGAAGAGCCGGCTGAGGTAGGGACGAACACGAACATTTTCTTTCTTCTTATTAAGCTCGTTTTCTATACGATCGTCGTCGTTGGTTTGATCTATTTGCTTATCCGGTTTTTATCAAAGCGGCAGAAAAAGCTTCAACATCATTCGGTTTTTACGCCGATTGGCGGGACTCCGCTCGGTAACAATAAATCGGTTCAAATGGTGAAGGTTGGCGATTCGCTCTATATGATTGGCGTTGGTGACAACGTGAATTTGCTGAAAGAAATTGAAGATAAGGAAGAAGTGGAACGTATCCTAGAGCAGGCGGAAGAGCAGAAAACAGGCTTTTCGTTTATAAATCATAAACAAACGGGCATTCAAGAGTTGATTCAAGCAAGCTTAAAGAAACAGCGAAACAAACGGAAGAACTATTGGGACGACGGAAGTGGAAGGGACGATAAGTAATGGATTTGCTCATAAACTTAACGATTCCAGGCCTTGATTTTGGATCAAATGCCACAGAAGATGTGTCCGTCACCATTCAGCTCGTCCTTCTCTTAACTGTTCTCTCGCTTGCCCCAGCAATTCTAGTGTTGATGACTTGTTTTACGAGAATCGTTGTTGTTCTTTCCTTCGTTCGATCAGCGCTTGCGACGCAGTCAATGCCACCGAATCAGGTGCTCATTGGACTCGCTCTGTTTCTAACCTTTTTCGTTATGTCCCCTGTCCTTTCAGAGATTAATAGTGAGGCGCTACAGCCATATTTAAATGAAGAGATCGGACAGGAAGAAGCGCTCGATGCAGCCGAACTGCCAATTAAAGAGTTTATGGCGGGGCATACGCGCGAAAAAGATCTGGCTCTTTTTTATAAGTACGCCGAGCTAGAGAAGCCGGAATCAGTGGAAGACATTCGCTTAACAGCACTCGTTCCAGCTTTTGCAATTTCTGAACTGAAAACGGCGTTTCAGATTGGATTTATTATTTTTATTCCATTTCTTATTATCGATATGGTAGTGGCCTCAACGCTCATGGCGATGGGGATGATGATGCTACCGCCGGTTATGATATCTCTTCCGTTTAAAATACTATTATTTGTGCTTGTCGATGGCTGGTATCTAGTCGTCGAATCACTTCTATTAAGCTTCTAAGGAGGACGACGATGACGCCAGATATGGTCATTTCACTTGCAGAAGATGCTGTTTATACCGTGATTATTATTTCAGCTCCACTTCTGTTAATCGCTCTTGGTGTGGGGTTAATCGTCAGTGTGTTTCAGGCGATGACGCAAATTCAAGAACAGACGCTAGCGTTTATACCAAAAATCGTTGCCGTACTATTAACGATCGTTCTGTTTGGACCGTGGATGCTCACAACGCTACTCGATTACACAACAAACTTATACCAAAATCTATACAGGTTTATCGGCTAAAGATGGAAAGTGTCGTTAACGCTCTGCCCTTGTTTTTACTCGTTTTCATGAGGGCAACGTCATTCTTTATTACCGCACCCATTTTCTCAACAAGAAGCGTTCCAAACCGCTTTAAAGTGGGACTTGGTTTTTTTATTGCATTGATTGTAACAGCCGGGTTAGGAGCAGAAATAGATTTAGCACTTGATCTGACGTTTATTATCTACATTTTAAAAGAGTTATTTATTGGTCTGTCGCTTGGATTTATCGCTTCCCTCATCCTTTATACGGTACAAGTCGCTGGCGCGTTCATCGATTTTCAAATGGGCTTTGTCATTGCGAATGTCATTGATCCACAGACGAGAACGCAGGTACCGATTATCGGAAACTTTAAATACATGCTTGCCTTACTCTTTCTCGTTTCCGTTGATGGTCACCATATGATGCTTGACGGACTTGTAAGAAGTTATGAGCTTTTGCCGGCTGATGTGCTCCTTAGCCAGGCGGACAGTCAGTCACTTGCGCGCTTTATCGCTGAAGTTTTCGCCGGGATGTTTTTCTCTGCGTTTCAACTGGCTCTTCCGATTGTTGCCTCTTTATTTCTAGTTGATGTGGCGTTAGGGCTACTTGCACGTGCTGTCCCGCAAGTGAACATTTTTGTTGTCGGATTACCGTTAAAAATCTTTGTTGGCTTTGTCCTTATTCTTGTCACGATTCCAACTTTTTTCTTTTTACTGCGAGGAGTGTTTCAAGAGATGTTGGATACCATGGGCCAGCTTATTCAACTATTGGGTGGGTAGTACGATGCGAACATATCGCTTTCAGATGGACCTTCAGTTCTTTTCACAGGAAAAGACGGAGAAAGCAACACCGCAAAAGAAACAGGAATCTCGTAAAAAAGGTCAGGTGGCAAGAAGTGCTGAGATTCCAGCCGCATTTATGATGATAGGCGTTTTTTTATTTATGTCGTTCATTGGTGGATGGATGATCGAAAGTCTTCAATCGATGATTCGAGGCAACCTTGTTCACATCACGGATTGGACGCTCACAGAACAAAATGTTGATCGTATGTTAAAAGAAAACGTCTGGCAAGCGGCGCTGATTGCAGCACCTCTAATGGGGATCTCCCTTATCATGGGCGTGCTAGGAAACTATATGCAGGTTGGTTTTCTCGTTTCTACTGATCCGCTCCAGGCAAAACTTGAACGGATTGATCCGATAAAAGGAGCGAAGAGGATTTTCTCAGCTCGAACGCTCGTAGAACTTTTGAAATCATTAATTAAGATCACCTTTATTTCAGCCGTTACGTTTATTGTTCTTTGGAATAAGCGAGATGAAGTGATGCTTATTTCGCAAAAGTCGATCGGGGAAGCCACCGCTCTTGTAGGCTCACTCATCGTCCAAACGGGCTTAGCTGTAGGAATTCTATTATTATTTTTAGCCCTATTAGACTATGTATATCAGAAATATGACTTTGAAAAAAACATCCGTATGTCAAAACAGGACATTAAAGATGAATATAAAAAGAGCGAGGGTGACCCGCTCATTAAATCAAAGATTAAAGAAAAGCAGCGTGCGCTTGGAATGAACCGCATGATCTCAGAGATTCCAAATGCAGACGTCGTGATCACGAACCCTACGCACTTTGCCATTGCGCTTCGGTACGATCCGAAAGAAATGGATAAGCCGACAGTCGTTGCGAAAGGGATGGATTACGTGGCGCAAAAGATTAAAGAAAAAGCGAAAGAGCACGAAATTATTACGACGGAAAATGTCCAGCTTGCGCGTGCGCTTTATCATCAGGTGGACATTGGTGATGGGGTGCCAGAAGAGCTGTTCAAGGCTGTCGCAGAAATACTTGCTTACGTTTATAGCATTAAAGGCTACCCGGGAGGAGGGAACTGACGATGAAAATAAAAGATTATGCCGTGCTCGTATCCGTCATTATGATTGTGATCATGATGGTCATCCCGTTCCCTCCACTCTTACTCGATTTTCTCATTATGATGAACATTAGCCTAGCGCTCACGATCATCCTTGTAGCGATGAATACGAAAGAAGCGCTTCAGTTTTCGATTTTTCCATCGCTGTTGTTATTAACAACGCTCTTCCGACTTGGCTTAAACGTCTCAACAACGCGCTCCATTTTAACGAACAAAACAGGTGGACAGGTGATTGAAACGTTTGGTTCTTTCGTAGTTGGCGGGAGTGTTGTGATCGGACTCCTTGTATTCCTGATTCTTGTTATTATTCAATTCATTGTTATTACAAAAGGATCCGAACGAGTGGCTGAAGTAGCTGCTCGATTTACGCTCGATGCGATGCCAGGGAAGCAAATGAGCATTGATGCTGATTTGAACGCAGGTATGATTTCAGATCGCGAGGCGAAAGTAAGCCGAGAAAAAATTGCGCGTGAAGCTGACTTTTATGGCGCGATGGACGGAGCCAGTAAGTTCGTAAAAGGTGATGCGATTGCCGGTATTGTCATTACGTTAATTAATATTATCGGTGGACTCATTATCGGAATGGTCGTTCATGGGATGCCAGTTGGCGATGCGGCAACGACGTTTACGCTTCTCTCGATTGGCGATGGCCTTGTTAGTCAAATTCCTGCGCTGCTCATTTCAACAGCGACGGGAATTGTCGTAACGCGAGCAGCATCAGATGGTAATCTAGGATCTGATATCACCTCGCAAATCTTTGCTTATCCGAAGCTTCTTTACGTTGTTGGAGCGGTTGTGGCGCTCCTAGGTCTTGCGACACCGATCAATCCGCTTCTCACATTTCCAATCGCAGGGCTCCTCGTCTATGGAGGCTGGACGATGCAAAAGAATCTGGATCAAACGAAAGAAGTCGAATTAGCCGCAGGCGACGAAGAAGTTGAAGAAATGAAAAAGCCAGAAAGCGTGACGAGTCTTCTACAAGTCGATCCAATTGAGTTTGAGTTTGGCTATGGACTTATTCCACTAGCCGACCAAAAACAGGGCGGTGATCTTCTCGATCGCGTCATCATGATTCGCAGGCAAATCGCCCTTGAATTCGGGATTGTCGTGCCTGTTATTCGAATTCGTGACAACATCCAGCTCGAACCGAACGAGTACGTGATCAAAATAAAAGGAAACCGCGTAGCTGGCGGGGAGGTTCGGCTGGATCAATACCTTGCGATGAGCAGCGGTTTAGAAGATGAAACCATTACAGGGATTGAGACAGTAGAACCCGCTTTCGGACTGCCAGCTCTATGGGTAACGGAAGAAATGAAAGATCGAGCTGAGCTATCGGGCTACACGATTGTGGATCCACCGTCAGTTGTTTCCACCCACTTAACAGAAGTAATTAAGCGCCATGCGCATGAGTTGTTAAGTCGTCAGGAAGTGAAGCACTTGCTCGATAACGTCAGAGAATCCTCTCCAGCTGTTCTAGAAGAACTGATTCCGAACATCCTCACAATCGGTGATGTGCAAAAGGTACTAATGAGACTGTTGAAAGAGAAAGTTTCGATTCGATCATTGGATATGATCCTTGAATCGTTAGCCGATAACGGCGTGCGTACGAAAGATACTGATGTATTAGCGGAATATGTGCGACAGTCATTATCTCGCCAGATCACGTCACAAGTAGCTGTGCCAGGTGAGCCTGTGAAAGTCTTAACAGCAGGAGCGCGACTTGAAAAGCGCTTCGCGGAATCGGTTCAGCAATCGGATCAGGGAAGTTACTTAGCGCTTGATCCTGAAACATCGCAAACCATTTATCAGGAAGTGCTGCAGCAGGTAAGCCGTCTTCAGCAGTCAGGTATTCAGCCAATTCTATTAACGTCACCTGCGATTCGCATGTATTTACGCCAATTTCTAGAACGCTATATGCCTGAGCTCACGATTCTTTCCTATAGCGAGCTAGAGCCTGAAGTTGAAGTCCAAAGTGTAGGAGTGATTAATCTACCATGAAGATCAAACGCTATGTGGTCACCCACCTTCGAGAAGCAATGCCCCTTATTAGGCAGGAGCTCGGCCAGGATGCCGTTATTTTAAATACGAAAAAAGTAAAAGTAGGCGGGATTTTCGGCTTATTTCAGAAACAGCGCCTTGAAGTGCTTGCTGCTCTTGATGAAGAAAAGGTAGCGAAAGAAGAAACAAGTGAGTTTGCTACGTTACTACAGTCTGAAAAAAAGCGTCGGGAAGAGGCGCCTAAACGAATAGAAGAGCAGACGCCTAAAGTGGACAAACAGCCAGAAGCTGATACTCAGGTGCTTGGTGAGCTAAAGTCGATGAAAGAAATGATGATGCAAATGATGGAGAATGAGCGTTTACCGAAACAGTTAAAGCCGGTACAAGCCTTTTTAGAAGCTCAGGAATTCTCGCAGGCGATTCGTTCAGGTGTCATGGCGGAACTACTAATTAAATCAAAATCTTATCCAAGTTATACAAAGGAAGATGCTTTTACATGGATGAGACAGGTATTTGCAAAACGAATAAAGAATTATCCTAGTATAAGAAGTGAACCAAAGAAAATACGGTGCTTCGTTGGTCCAACAGGAGTGGGGAAAACAACGACAATTGCGAAGATAGCAGGGCATTTATTATTGAAAGAGCGTCAATCCGTTGGCCTTATTACCTCAGATACGTACCGGATTGCCGCAGTCGAACAGCTTCGAACGTATGCTGATATTCTCGGCATCCCAATGGAAGTTGTCCAATCTCCTGCCGATTTAGAACAGTCACTTGAACGCCTTTCAACATGTGACATCATTCTTATGGATACGGCGGGACGGAATTATCAGCAGTATGGCTATATTACACAGCTAGAAACGCTTTTATCCGGTCAGGAACTTTCGATTACGCTCATGTTAAGCCTTACCCATCGTTATTCTGATATGAGATTGATTGCTGATAATTTTCAATCGCTTGGGGTATCGGAAGTGATGATGACGAAGATGGATGAAACGACAGTTCGAGGGCCGGTTTTTAATTTTATGGAAGATTACAACCTTCCGATTACAGTCCTAACGACTGGGCAGAACGTACCAGATGATCTCGTGAGAACGACACCAGAGTTCCTCCTTGACCTTGTGACGGAGGGACGGTGAGATGGCTGATCAAGCGAATCAATTACGTCAAGAAGTGAAACGTCGCCTTCATTCTGGTTCAAGTAATCGAAATACAAAAGTGATCGCTGTCACAAGTGGAAAAGGCGGCGTTGGAAAGTCGAATGTATCGCTTAATTTTGCCCTTAGTCTTGTTGCGTTAAATAAAAAAGTAGTGATTTTTGATTTAGATGTTGGGATGGCAAACCTTGATGTGCTAATGGGGGTTACGCCGAAAGAAACCGTTATGACGATGCTTGAGAAGGAGCTATCACTTGAAGCCGTCGTTGAAACAGGGATAAATGGTCTTCAATATTTAGCAGGTGGTCATGGAATCGGAAAAATTCTTTCGTTAGACGGCCTGCAATTAAATCATTTTTTAAAAGAAGTGGGTTCGCTTCAAGGAAAAGTGGATTACATTATTCTCGATACAGGCGCGGGGCTCACTTATGAAGGAATGCGGTTTCTTCAAGCGGCTGATGATGTTTTTCTTGTCATTAATCCTGAGCCACCTTCGATTACAGATGGATATAGTGTTCTAAAAGCGCTAAATGAAAAAAATAAACAAGCCTCTGTCAAACTGATCGTAAATCGATCCCTTACGAAGGAAGAGGCTGAACGTACGTCCCTTAATTTCCAAAAAGCCTCTGTTCAGTTTTTAAATAAGTCGATTGATTTGCTTGGGGCGATTCCAGATGATCCTTTTGTGCGTAAAGCGGTTATCGCACAGTCACCCTATTTACTTGAATATCCAAATTCGAAAGCGGCAAAGGCAATAGACGAATTGGTTCGAACGTATTTAAACCTTCCTTCTGTTTATAAACTTGGCGTGAAAGGTTTTTTGACGAAGATACTGTTTCACAAATAAGCGGGAAGAATTTTTCAGGTGGTGAACTTCATGAAATCCAAAATGGATAAACAGACAACCGAATATTGGAGAGCGTGGAAAGAGGAGAAGCAGGAAGAGGCAGGCAACCATCTTATCTCGCTTTATCGTCCGCTTGTTGATTACGCTGTGCAACGATATGCGGCCGCTCTCCCATCTACTGTTCAGCGTGATGACCTTATGAGTTTCGCCTATCAGGGGCTTCTTGATGCACTTGAAAAATTCGAGCCAGAACGTGATTTGAAATTTGAAACGTACGCCGGCTGGCGGATTAAAGGCGCGATCATTGATGGCCTGCGTCATAATGATTGGGTGCCACGCTCTGTTCGTGACAAGGCGCGTAAAATTGAAGAAGCTTATGCTGTTTTAGAACAGCGAAATCAAACATCTAGCAGTGACCATGATGTGGCCGAGTTCCTTGGTATGACAATTGAAGAAGTGCAGCGCGTGATTCAAGATGCATCATTATCAACAATGGTATCAGTGGATGAGCCTGTGCAAGAGGATGAGCAGCAAAAAATCGAACGGTATAGCGTGATTGAAAACGAGCATGCCGATTTACCAGAAAAACATCTCCACCACCATTTTATTAAACAGCTACTAGCTGAAACCATTGACCGCTTACCTGAGAAAGAAAAAATTGTTGTCTCCCTCGTATACTTTGAAGAATTGACGCTTACTGAGATTGCAAGAATTCTAGGGTTATCGACGAGTCGCATTTCCCAACTACACTCGAGAGCGCTCCTTCGCATGAAGGGTGTCCTCCGAGCTAACAAAGAACATGTTCAATCAATGTAATCGGAGTGATCCTTATGTATCCATTTATTTTTATTAGCATTGCGCTTCATCTTGTGAGCTTTCTATGTATCGTGATTCTTTTTCTAAAGCAAACGAAGGGAGCGGGACGAGAAGAGATCGCAGCCAGTATGGAAGTCTATATTGAACAGCTTGAGGAAGAGAATGACCGTCTCTTAAACGAAGTAAAATCCTACGTGGATAAACGTGAAAACCAGCTGGATATGCGCCTTCGCGTTTTAGAGCAGGCGCGTGCTCCTGAAGTCGAAGAGCCAAAGAAACCGGATATTGTTCAGCATCCTTCCGCTCATAATGAACGAAACCAAAAAGCCGTTCAGCTTCACCAGCAGGGCTTTTCGGTAGCGGACATTGCGCGGATATTAAACTGCGGGATCGGAGAAGTAGAGCTGATCGTCAATTTACATGGAAGGTCTGAACAGCGATGAAAATTCAGCAGCATGGCAAGCCATCAGTTGATCCTTTAAAGCTAGATTTGCCAAAAGGAAACAAGCAGGTTGCGTTTCAGTCCGTGATTCAAGAGGCGTCTAAAGAGCTGAAAGGGGCTGAACTTCAGCGTCTTCTGCAACAAATTGACCGTCAGGGTGAGCTACTTGGAAAGGAACGAACGTTTCAGAACTTATCTGCCTACAAGAGGATGGTAAAACAGTTTCTTGAAGAAGCGGTTAGCCAGGGTCTTACGCTTTCTGAGAAAAAGAGCATGGATCATTATGGGAGAAGTCGCACGTACAAGCTTGTGGAAACGGTAGAAAACAAGCTCATTGAAATTCAGAAAGAGATGCGAGAGAAAGAGAAGAATGGGATGTCCTTATTATCACTAGTCGGAGAAATAAAAGGGCTGCTTGTTGATCTTTCTCTCTAGTTCGATCGACCTATGTGAAATAGGAAGTATTGACTCATGGTTATTTTCATGAGTTTTTTCTATAATTAAAATAAGAACATACGTTCGAAATGAGGGTTGTGATTTTTATCTTTCAGCATACTTTCATTCCTACAGACAGAGAAGGGAGAGGTGAGGATGAAGAATGAATGGCGTTTAGATAAAGTGATGGAGGAGTTAAAGGAAAATCTCTTGTTTCAGTCGTTTATTCAAAAAGAAGCGCATTGGACAAGTTTTATGGAGGCTTATGAATCGAGGGATCGTGAAGCGTTAAACAGGCTCAATTCTCTTTTTCATAAGTATTATACGGAAATCCGATTTATCGCTTATGTGACGAAGCTCATTCGTTATACGGCCATTAACTTTGATCGAAAGCGTAGAGTTGGGCATCTTCGTTTTCCTCTCACACTTGATCAACCTATAGGAGCCTCAGATGCTGCGTGGATTGATTTGATTGAAAGTCCGACAAGTAGTGATGAAGAACCAGCGTTTGAAGAGAGTATACAGCAGAAATCCATTTATCTTGCTTTTAGCAGGTTAACTTCAAAGCAGAAAGAGGTTCTAGACCTTTTTTATCGCTTCGAGCTATCTGATACGGAAATTGCTAGAACGGCTGGAATTTCACAGCAAGCCGTGAGCAGAAGGCGTAAACGAGCCCTTGAGAAGTTAAAGGCTGCAGGAAAGGAGGGGAGTTCATGAGCATCACAACAGTGATTAACGCGATTATCGGTGATTTAGGATTTCCGATTGTGGTCTCTCTTTATTTGCTCGTTCGACTTGAAAAGAAAATTGATGATCTCACGAATGCAGTGGAGGATAAGGAAACAAACAAGAAGGGATGACTATGGAAAAAAGACTATATACGCTTTTACAGCAGGCTAAGAATGAAGACAAAGAGGGACTGAGTGCGATCCTCAATCAATTTGAGAAAAAAATCGAAGCAGAGCTCAGACAAACTCCCCCTCAAAATAGGGATGATTTACGGCAGGAATTAGTGATAAAGGTTATGGAAGCTGTTGAAAAATACAGTGTGGAGGATGTGCCGAACTTTGAACAGTTTATTGAAGCTCAAAAAGGGAAGAAATAGGAAACTTTTACCCATTTTATCTCGTATAAAAGGATAGAGGTGAAGGTGATGTTGAAAGTTGCGATTGAGGAAGCAGGTTACGAAAAAAGAGAGAGTAAAATACGAGAGATTGCATTCGAAGTAAAGAGCGGTGAGCTTCTTGGGTTACTAGGGTCAAACGGAGCGGGGAAAAGTACAACGATTAAAACGATTCTAGGATTATTGAAAGAATGGAAAGGAACCGTCACGTTTGAGAATGGGACGCGCTATGCTTACGTGCCAGAGCAGCCTGTTTTCTATGATAGCTTAACGCTTTGGGAGCATTTAGAGCTTGCGGCAGCGGCTACATCACTAGCTGATGAGGATTGGCAGGAGCGTGCACAGAACTTGATCCGTTACTTTCAACTTCAGCATGTGATTCATCATCTTCCATCAAGCTTTTCAAAAGGAATGAGACAAAAGGTGATGCTGATTACCGCTTTTATGCTGCAACCTGACGTCTATATTATTGATGAACCGTTTCTAGGACTGGATCCGCGCGCGACTAAGGATTTTTTAAAGATGATTGAAAAAGAACGAGCGCGAGGTGCGGCAATCTTAATGTGTACGCACGTGTTAGATACGGCGGAGCGGGTATGTAATCGCTTTGTTTTATTGTCGAACGGAACGCTTCTTGCAAAAGGGTCGCTTCAGGAAATGCGTGAGCAGTCTGGTTTAGAGATCGACAGTTCGCTTCTTGATTGTGTTGATATGTTAATGGAGCAACGAATATGACATCCTTTCAACTGTTACGAAAGCGAGTAAGGGACGATCGTCGTTATAAAATTCGTGATCTAAAAGCTGCGCTTGATTGGACGGTTTGGCTCTATATTCTGATTCCGGCGCTCGTGATCGGTGTGGCTTATTATCGCTCCTGGTGGCTGGTGGCACCTGACTGGCTCACAGTCATTCCTGAGCAGTCTGCTGTCTTCCCACTGTTTTTAATCGCAACGACCTGGTCATTACGGATGTATACAGAAGAAGCGGATCAGGTGTATTTGATGCAAAACGCAGTCCTTAGTAAAGGACTGAAGAAGTGGGGAATGGCGCATTCGCTTTTGAAAGGAATGCTCGTTTCGTCTCTTGGAATTGGTGTTGCTCTGCCGCTACTTATGACAGGATGGGGCTGGAGTTTGGAGAGAATTGCAGTTACGGGGCTATTTCTGCTTTTAGTAAGTTGGAATGTGAAAACGAGTCGGTATTTTATTGATCTGTTCGTGCCTTCTATTTGGGTGAAATGGATCCCGGTTGGATTTGTGAACCTGCTTTCCATTGTAATCCTGCTTGTAGTGAGCCAGGTCGGTTGGCAGTACGAATGGGCGGTTTTTGCCGGGAGCGGGAGTTTGCTTCTTCTGTTGTTTGTTCAGCTATGGGCGCGTGTGAAGATAAGGGGAACCTTTTTTCACGATGCGGTCATCGAGCGGGGACATAAGCAGAGTATAACGAAATTTTTGATGGGAAACGTTGGGGTAGCCCCGGCTACTCTGATTGTTCGAAAACAGCCTTTTCTTTTTCGAGGATCCAAGCGAATACGTAAGACACATTTTCCACAGACAAGGATGATCGATCTTTATACGAAATGGTTGCTTCGCTCGATTGGAAAAATACAATATTACCTACAAGTGATCGGTTGGGGAACGGCAGCGATCCTTTTGTTGCCGCTAGTTGTGAAAGTGGTGGTGCTTTTGTTTGCACTCTATGCGTTGATCGGGCTATCGAGAGCTGACTGGCATGAGTTCTCGGAAGGTAGCTTTGCTCAGTTATTCCAGTGGGATACGTCACTACGTAAGCAAGCAGGGAAACAAGCGTTAATGCTTGTGTCGATGCCAAGTTTTCTCTTGCTCTGTTTGGTAACAGGTTTTTCATTCCCTGGATGGGTGGGGCTGTTACTCTTTCCGTTAGGCGGATGGTTTGTTTTTAAAGAAAGTGTGCAAATGGTGCACCGAAGTATGCAGACAGGTAAGTGGCAAGATTCGAAAGGTGTATGAACAATTTCAGAATTCGTTGCTTCACTCAAGCGCTTTCCGCTATGATGGGAGAGAAGATTCGGACGAAGGAGCGGATAATGAGATGAAGCTATTTTTAATTATTGGTGCGATTAATGCGGCGCTTGCGGTAGGCCTTGGCGCATTTGGCGCACATGGATTAGAAGGACGACTATCAGAGAAAATGCTAGAAACGTTCAAAACAGGTGTTCAATATCACATGTACCATGCGCTTGGTTTAGTTGGAGTGGCCATTGCGGCGGATAAGCTCCAATCTGCAGGATTGATGCAATGGGCCGGTTGGCTGATGTTTGCTGGAATCGTGCTGTTTTCCGGAAGCTTGTATGTACTTAGCCTTAGCGGAATCAAAATTCTTGGCGCGATCACGCCGCTTGGTGGCGTCGCGTTTATTACAGCGTGGATTTTGGTTGTGGTTGCGGCATTTAAGGCTTAGCGTGAGTGTACAAGTTCGCGGGTGCCTGTCACCGCCCGCTATATGTCGAAAGTTGGCGGATGGTTGCGGTTTATTGGCAAATATCTCAGGATATTGGCCAAACTCACAATATATTGGCCAAAACAAAAAGCTGCCGGAATCCCGGCAGCTTTTTCATATCCGTTAACGCGGAGTATATTGCGTTGTTTGTTGAAGAGGGTAGTTGTACTCGAGCTCTTCATCAAATGTAATATAGTCTAAATAAACCATGAGTAAGATATAACGTTTGCCTGTTTGGGGATCAGAAAGAATGATATGATCTCTTCCCGCTGCTTCGATCACCCCTTTGAACACTTTCGAGTTCCATTTCTCACTGTTTTCGAACGTCATGTAAACGGTGGCGATTTTCCCTAAATTCAAGCGCAGGATGTTTTCAATGTAGGACTGCTCTACGGCAAGTTGTGCAGGAAAGCCTACCCCCATGGATGCTCCTTGAACTTGCTGTCCTTGACCAGGGAAGCCTGAAGGATACTGTGCCATTTGCCCGCCGCCTTGCGGTTGCTGCGGCATTTGCCCATAGCCGCCCATGTTTTGTGACTGTGGGGTTTTCCAGTATTGATTATTCATCATAACCCTCCTTAAAGCGTTCTCTTACAAATAGTCGTACACTTCCGCACAAAATTGCTTTCGGTAGGCTTGGTGAAACAGTGTGACTTAAAGCGTCCCTCATTCCACTGGTTAAACCGCTAGGTGCCACCAGAGTTAAAGAACCAGAGCGAATAGCTAGAAAATTGATGCTTCTGGCACGCAAATAAGAAAGAATAATGCCATGGCTCTACGTAACTCATTGTATGTACGAAATGAAAGAATATGCCTATGAGGAAAATCGCTCAGATAAACAAAAAAGCTCTCCTGAACACAAAAAAGTGTTAGAAGAGCTTGCAAGATTATACGTATAAGAATTGTGGAAGGCGTTCTTTTGGAAGGTGAGTTCCAACGTAGAAGCTACCAAATTCTCCATAACGGGCACTAACTTCATCGAAGCGCATTTCATAGACAAGCTTTTTAAACTGAAGCACGTCGTCTGCGAAGAGGGTAACGCCCCATTCCCAGTCGTCAAAGCCAACAGAGCCCGTGATGATCTGCTTCACTTTGCCAGCATAGCTACGTCCAATAAGTCCGTGACTACGCATCATTTCACGACGCTCGTCCATTGAAAGCATGTACCAGTTGTCGTTTCCTTCGCGCTTTTTGTTCATTGGATAGAAGCAAACGTAAGGAGCTTCTGCTAATTCTGGCTTCAAACGGGCCTGAATGCGCGGATCATTATCAGGGTCGCTATCTTTTCCAGCCATATAGTTACTAAGCTCAACGACAGATACGTATGAGTATTCTTTCACCGTATATTCAGCTAATGTCGTTTTGTTAAAAGCATTTTCAATTTCATTTAACTCTTCCATAGTTGGGCGGAGGAGCATCAACATAAAGTCCGCTTTTTGACCAATGATGGAATAAAGCGTATGACTTCCTTGTTTATGGCCTGCTGTGACTTCCCATTTTTCAAGGAACGTTAGAAATTCATTCATCGCAAGATCACGTTCTTCACTTGAAAGCTGTTTCCATGCTGTCCAGTTCATAGTACGGAAGTCATGAAGGCAATACCAGCCATCGAGAGTAACTGCTGCTTGATTCATATCTGATTCACTCCTTATCTTTTATCACACCAATAAGGCAGGTTACGTTTATACAGCAACTGCCCCTAAAGGTCCGATTGGTTCAACTAACCATCTGAGTAGATCAAACAATGCCCACTCTGATGGAAGTTTCACTATATCCACTACCTACTATACCAATACTTGTCCTTCTTTAAAAGCGATTGAGAGTGACGATTAGATGAAAAAAGATACTCAGAAATAGGATGGAAAATTGGTACCAATGTTTAAATACGATCGCGTTAGCTTATAGTTAGAAGAGTATCAACAATGAAAGCCACTAAGAGTCTCTTTGAATTCGTCTGAAAAATAGAACTTTTATATGAAAGAGCTTACAATCAGGGATTTATTTTCGTTTTGTGGGAAAAAGAGTTATCGTAGGAGTTGGATATTAAAAACAATGAGGTGAAAATAATGAGTGATCTTTTTACAAGCATGAAAGACCAGGTAAAAGCAGGCAATCCGACAATCGTTTTTCCAGAAGGAACAGATGAGCGCGTATTAGTAGCAGCTAACCGTCTTGCAGAGGATGGCATCCTAAAGCCAATCGTTATTGGTGGAGAAAATGCTATTCAAGACAAAGCAACAAGCCTAAATCTTACATTACACAGTGATCTAACTGTGATGGATCCAGCAACTTATTCTGAAATGGATGCTCTTGTTGAATCATTTGTTGAGCGTCGTAAAGGCAAAGCAACTGCGGAACAGGCGCAGGAAATTCTTCTTAATGTGAACTACTTTGGGACAATGCTCGTTCACACAGGTAAAGCAGACGGCCTTGTCAGTGGTGCTGCTCACTCGACTGGTGATACGGTTCGTCCGGCACTTCAAATTATCAAAACGAAAGAAGGCGTGAAGAAAACATCTGGCGCATTCGTTATGGTAAAAGGTGATGAGAAGTACGTTTTTGCTGACTGTGCGATTAACATCTCTCCAGATAGCAATGATTTGGCTGAAATCGGTGTAAGCAGTGCGGAAACAGCGAAGATGTTTGGCATTGAGCCAAAAGTAGCGATGTTAAGTTTCTCGACAAAAGGATCTGCAAAATCTCCTGAAACAGAGAAGGTCGAAGAAGCAACGCGTCTTGCGAAAGAAATGGCACCTGAACTTATCATTGATGGTGAATTCCAATTTGATGCTGCCTTCGTTCCAGAGGTTGCTCAAAAGAAAGCACCTGAATCGCCACTTAAAGGGAAAGCGAATGTATTTGTATTCCCTAGTCTTGAAGCAGGAAACATTGGCTACAAAATGGTTCAGCGCCTTGGTGGCTATGAAGCCGTTGGTCCAGTCCTTCAAGGATTAAACAAACCAGTTAACGATCTTTCCCGCGGATGTAGTGAGGAAGACGTGTACAAGCTGGCATTGATTACTGCAATGCAAAGCCTATAAGATATGAAACTCCCCTGAAGGAATTCCTTCAGGGGAGTTTTTTTTAACCGAGGGCTTTTTCATTACGCGTGAAGACGCGCTGGTAATTGTAATCATAAAGAGAAAGCTCAGAAATTGAAAGGTGTGCTGTTGTCATTGATCCGGCATACGTCTTTAGCGTTTTCAGCGTTTTCATCATCATATCTGAAACGGTTAATTCTTCTCCGATTAATTCAGTTAACGAAGCCATTGTTTCTGGAACAATTTCAGGATAAGTGAATTTCGTTGCTTCTCCGTTCACACCTCGTTTATAAAACTCCTGAATCACAGAGGCTCGCTCTGCTCCACTTCCATCGACGCATAAATAGACTTGTACCGCAACTCCTCCACGAAGTCGGCGCTGAGAAATGCCGGCGAATTTCTTTCCATTAATGCTTAAATCATAGCGACCAGGACAGTAACTACCGACAATTTCACGGTCTTCAATTGTGACATTATACGGTGCTAGCATTTCCTGTACAAAATCGACCATTGCTCCGTACCCTGTATCGATATCAATTTGTTGTTGCTTCTCAGCTAAAACGAGTGAGAGATTTAAGACGCCTGCATCAAGGACAACGGCAAGACCACCGGAGTTTCTTACGATTACTCGATACCCTTGAGATTTTAAATAGTGAACGGCCTCTTCAAAATAAGGAAGGCGCGTATCTTGTATGCCAAGGACAATCGTATTGTGATGAACCCATGAGCGCAAAATTGGTGGCGATTCGCCGCTTCCAGCAGAACTGCAAAGCGTATCATCCATTGCGAACGATTGGAGGGCATCAAACGACGGCCCAAGGGTTGATTGATCAATAATCCGCCATTTTGGCTGATAAAGAATTGAATCGTTATTTCCCATTTTCTTACCCCTTTTTCACGTACTAATCGTTCCTATTATAGCAGACGAAAGGAGTTTTAAGACATCATCCGACAGTATTTCCCGGGTGATGACAAAATCGCTGATCCTTTTTACCCAATTTCACCCCTTATTTCCCTATAAAACTTCGATTTCTAAAGAAAAATGAGCGCTTGCGAAAAAAAGGAAATTGCGAGAATTGTCTAAAATGATATAATGATAATTACGGTAGTTTCAAGTTAGCGAGCGAGCGGGTATAGATAGAAAAGAAATGGTAATCTATGTAAGAGCTTTCATGTATGACTAAGATCATAAGAAAAATCTACATAAAGCAGAAATTAGCCAGCATTGTGCGGTCCGTATTATGCACACGATGATGGTATCGAAGTCGATGAGACGAAAGGGGACATGTTTATGAAGCTAACAGTTAAAATTATTGCAGGTCTTGTTCTAGGTATTCTTGTTGGTGTGATCTTTAATTTATTTGCACCAGATGCCTTTGGACCTGTCGATCAATATTTATTTGGTCCTGTTGGGCAAATCTTTCTGAACTTAATTAAGATGCTCGTTGTACCAATCGTATTCTTCTCCATCGTAGTAGGAACAGCCGGAATAAGCGATCCGAAGAAGCTAGGACGAATGGGTGGAAAAACAGTTGCGTTTTTCCTTGTTACAACAACGATTGCCATCTCGATTGCGATGGCACTTGCTTACTTGATTAAACCAGGGGTTGAAGGATCCTTCTCAGGAAATTCAGACTTCAAAGCTGAAGAAGCACCTCCTGTGTTAGATACGATCATTAATATTATTCCAACCAATCCAATTCAAGCGATGGTTGAAGGAAACATGCTTCAAATTATCGCATTTGCTATTTTCGTAGGTTTTGCTCTTGCAATTCTTGGCGAACGCACTAAGGCACTCCGTGATTTGTTTGAACAAGGTAACGACGTTATGATGTATCTTGTTAAAATCATTATGGAAACAGCGCCATACGGTGCTTTTGCACTAATCGCTTCAGCCGTAGGTGGCCAGGGGAAAGAAGCGCTACAATCAATGGGAATGTATTTCCTTGTTGTATTAGGAGCGTTACTTATTCATTTTCTCTTCACATATGGTAGTGCGATCTACTTCTTATGTAAAGAAAATCCTATTAAATTCTATAAAGCTTTTGCGCCAGCGATGGCAGTTGCTTTTAGTACATCTTCTAGTAGTGGTACGCTTCCAGTTTCAATGAAAACTGCTCAGGAAAACCTGAAAGTACCAAAGCAAATTAGTAGTTTTGTCCAACCACTTGGAGCAACAATCAATATGGATGGAACGGCGATTATGCAAGGTGTGGCAACGATTTTTATTGCTCAAATTACCGGTGTTGATTTAACCTTTACACAGCTTATTATCGTTGTCGTAACGGCGACCCTAGCTAGTATCGGTACTGCAGGTGTACCAGGAGTAGGACTCATTATGCTCGCAATGGTTCTAAAGCAAGTAGGTTTACCTGTCGAACCGATTGGCTTAATCCTTGCCGTTGACCGTCTTCTTGATATGACGCGTACAGCTGTTAACATTACAGGTGACGCGGCTTGTGCGATGTATATCGCAAAATCAGAAGAAAAACGTGAAGGCAAAAAAGTTGAAACTGTTCTATAACATGGGTTAAGAGGGGCACGTCCCCCTCTCTATATGCAGAATGATTTGACGATCAGCGTTATTCGATTCCATTCTTTTTATCTACCCAAACAACATGAGCCTTCTCCCATCACGACTCGGGAGAAGGTTTTCATTTGTTATGGGGTGGTATATAATGAAGGGATGAATTTGACGGAAGGAGCCTGCCGCGGAATGCTCGAACGATTAAACGAAGAAAAAGTATTTAAAGACCCTGTCCATCGCTACATCCATGTTCGATACCGTTTAATCTGGGACTTGATAGGCACAAAAGAATTCCAGCGTTTGCGGAGAGTTCGCCAGCTCGGAACAACGTATCTTACTTTTCACGGAGCAGAACATAGTCGCTTCAGTCACTCACTCGGTGTTTATGAGATTGTGAGGCGAATTAACGAGATTTTCTCTCAGTATGAGGGATGGGATGAAAAGAATAGGCTGTTAAGCATGTGCGCAGCGCTATTGCATGACGTAGGGCACGGGCCGTTTTCACACTCCTTTGAAAAAGTATTTAACCTTGATCATGAAGATTTCACGCGGATGGTCATTCTAGGTGACACTGAGATTAACAAGGTACTTCGAAGGGTGAGCGATGATTTCCCACTTCAAGTAGCGGATGTAATTGCCAAAACGCATGATAATAAACTTGTGGTTAGCTTAATTTCAAGCCAAATCGATGCAGATCGGATGGACTATCTTCTTCGCGATGCTTATTTTACAGGGGTTAGCTATGGTCAATTTGATATTGAGCGTATTCTACGCGTGATGCGCCCGGGTGACGATCAAATCGTCATAAAGCAAAGTGGTATGCACGCTGTAGAAGACTATATTATGAGTCGCTATCAAATGTACTGGCAAATTTATTTTCATCCTGTGACGCGAAGTGCAGAGGTGATTTTAAGTAAAATTCTTCACCGCGCAAAGGCGTTATTTGAGCAGGGCTATCACTTTCAACATGATCCGATTCACTTCTATTCTCTTTTTAAAGAAGATATTAGTCTTGAAGATTTTTTGAAGTTGGATGATTCTGTTGTGATGTTTTATTTCCAGATCTGGCAGGAGGAGAATGACCATATCCTGAGCGATCTATGCGAACGATTTATGAATCGCAGGCTATTTAAATACATCGAATTTAACCCGATGCAACAGATGAATGCGTGGCGAGAGTTACATGATTCCTTTCACGAAGCTGGGATTGACCCAGATTATTATTTAGTGGTTGATTCATCTTCCGATTTGCCGTATGATTTCTATCGGCCCGGTGAAGAAGAAGAACGGTTACCGATACATCTAATAAAACCTGGTGGAGATTTACGTGAGCTTTCGCGTGAATCTGATGTGGTGGAAGCCATTTCAGGTAAAAAAAGAACCGATCATAAACTGTATTTCCCTGCAGACTTTATTCTTGAAGGAAATACTGATGCTACTCGTCGTATTAAGTCATTGCTTCAAATCGATTAGCTGTTCAAAAAGAAAGGCAGTCCTGGCATGAAGTGCGCTTCCGCTACAGGTGATGCTGGTGTGTGTTCAAAAGAAGTGGCGTGGACCGCCTGCAAAGCTTTTGAACATCATTTGATAAAGTAAGATTGCTTTTTGGACAACCTGTAAAAAGTACATGGGAGGGGTGCAGGTTGCTAGAAGATCACGCGAAAGTGATAGCTGTGTTGAAAGAAGCCGGAGAGGTCATTGGACGTAAGAAACTACAAAAGATCATTTACATTTGCAAAAAGTTACAGTTTCCATTTAACGAGAAATATCAGTTTCATTTCTATGGTCCTTACTCAGAAGAGTTAACACTAAGAGTAGAGGAGCTTTGTAATCTTGGTCTTGTCACAGAAGTGAAAGAAAGTAAAGGAAACTATTACCAATATAAGTATGTAGTAACGGAAGAAGGCGACGAATTTCTAGGTCATTACGATTTTGAATTGCCTGAGCTTCGTCAGTGTATCAGTGAAATTAATAGCCAGAGCTCCCGTTTTCTTGAACTTGTTTCAACGATTCTTTTTTTCGATCGCCTGACAAAAGAAGAAGTTGTTGAGAAGGTCCATACGATAAAACGGAAGCAAAATTATTCTGAAGATGAAATTGAGCAAGCCTACGCTTTTATGGAAAAGCTTGGCTGTTAATGCCATTTTGGCACAATAGATGAATAGACAACAAAAGGTGCCCTGATCGGGGCACCTTTTGTTATTGAAATTAACCTTTCATCGACATTTTCTTATCTCTATTAGTAAGCTTCGTGAAATCAACTTTTCCAAGAATGATTCCAGCGATAAGAATGACGATCATGATTAGAAAAGAAATAAGTAGTGTACTTAAGTAAGGGAGAAGCAGTTCTGAAATTTCCGGTAACGTACTTGCCATCATAACGACGAGCGTGAAAGAACTAATGACATGGAACGTAATTCCCGCTCCGAGCGCAATCGTCGTTTTTATTTCAAGAAGGGTCGGAAGCCAGTACGTCGAAAGTAGAAGATAAGCTACTAGGATGGTAAGAATTGAAAAGAAGCCAGCTAATCCAGTGTGATGATAGCCGCCTGCTGCTAGAATGATCGAATAAATGAGAGAAGCAAGTAAACCAAGAATGAAACTGATCATAATAGGGGAATAAAGGGTTTTTTTCATAATAAAGCCACCTTCTTTACAAATGTTTCGGATTCATTACATAAATACCCGTCTGAACATTAGTATAATCGTTTATTAGTATCAAAATTTGGAAAAAGAAGTCGAGTAATTTGTGTATTCTTGTCGAATTGAAAAAGGGGTCAAAAGGCTTATAACGCGGGAGTGAAAAAATGAGAAAAGTGAAAGTAGGTATAGTTGGCTTTGGATTTTCAGGGGCGACGTTTCATGCACCTGTCATTAAAGCGGTAGAGGGGTTAACGATTTCAACAGTCGTTTCTTCGAATCCAGACAAGGTCCATCATTCATTTCCAGAGGTGAATGTTGTGTCGTCTATGGAGGAGTTGTTAACCGATGAGGAAATCGAGCTGGTCATTATCACGACACCGAATGAGTTTCATTTTCCAATGGCCAAACAGGCTCTTGAAGCAGGGAAGCATGTTGTTCTTGAAAAGCCCTTCACTGTTAGTGTAGAAGAAGGGGAGCGTCTCATTGCGGTTGCAGAAGAAAATGATCGTTTGCTAAGCGTGTACCATAACAGACGATACGACAGTGATTTCCTCACGATTAAACAGCTCGTAAAGGAAAAGCAGCTTGGATCGGTTATCACTTACGAGGCTCATTATGATCGCTATAATGCGGAGGTACGTGATCGTTGGCGAGAGCAAGACAAGAAAGGGTCTGGCATTCTGTTTGACCTCGGTTCCCATTTAATTGACCAGGCGCTCACCCTCTTTGGTAAGCCGGACGGCGTTTATGCGGATATTCTCGCTCAGCGCGAAGAAGGCAAAACAGATGACTACTTTCATCTGATTCTGCATTATGGGAAAAAAAGGGTGATTCTTCATGGTGGCTCTCTCGTAAAAAAACATGGGCCGCGTTATCAACTTCATGGAATAGAGGGTTCGTTCTTAAAATGGGGCATTGATCCTCAAGAGGAAGCGTTGATAGCGGGAAGAGTTCCAGGGGAATTAGGTTGGGGAGAAGAAGCGCGAGAGCAGTTCGGTGTGCTGACGAATGAAGAAGGTGATCATGAGGTGAAGACCTTACCTGGATCTTATCAAACGTACTACAAGGAAGTTTATCAGGCCCTGAAAGAAGATAGCGCGCCACCGGTCACTGCTGAAGAAGCGCTGAATGTTATTAAAGTGATTGAGCTTGCATTTAAGAGTAGTGAAGAGAAAAAAGTGATGCATTGGGTATAGGTCGTTGATCGGAAGGGCGTTACCTGTATTAGTGGATTTGTCAGAAAAAAAGCTCTGCCGCGAGGGCAGAGCTTTCGGTTATGCATGAGGAAGAAAAGCAAGTTGATAGAAGAATAGTACAGCGAAAAGGTACAGAAGCGGATGAACCTCGCGCCATTTTCCTTTAACAACTTTTAAAATAGGGTACGTAATAAAGCCAAGAGCGATTCCTGTTGCAATACTTGCAGTTAGTGGCATTGTGAGAATGATTAAGAAAGCTGGGAAAGCTTCGTCAAACTCACTCCAATCGATTTTACCAACGGCGCCAATCATTAAGCTTCCGACGATAATGAGCGTAGGTGCTGTAATCGCCGCAAGACCTGATAGCGAGCCGACGAGTGGGCCAAAGAACGCAGAGACAATAAACAAGATCGAAACGACGACAGATGTTAAACCAGTTCGACCACCAGCCGCAACGCCTGCAGAGGATTCAAGGTAAGCACTTGTAGGGCTTGTTCCAAAAATGGCTCCAACTGTTGTGCCGATCGAGTCAGCAAGAAGTGCCTGGCGTGCACGCGGCATTTTCTTCCCTTTCATTAAACCAGCTTGTTCAGCAACGCCAACCATCGTACCGGTTGTATCAAATAAAGTAACGAGTAAGAAGGAAAATACAACGGCGTATAAGCCGTATTCAACCATATCTTTAATTGCCTGAAGTGGGCTTCCGAAAATGAAGAATTCAGGAGCCGAAGGTGTTTGCATGAAGCCTTCTTTAAATTCAAGTTGACCTGTGAAGATCGCAATCATTGCAGTAACGATCATGCCGAAGAATAGTGCCCCAGGAACGTTACGGGCCATGAGAATAAGCGTAATGATCAGGCCAACAAGCGCTAAAAGCACTTCAGGAGAATGAAGGTTTCCAAGACCAACAAGGTTCTCTTCATCGGCTACGATAATGCCTGTCATGCGAAGGCCGATAAACGCAATGAATAAGCCAATTCCAGCTGTGATACCAAGCTTAAGATTTGTCGGAATGGCTTCAATTAGCTTCTCACGGAATGGGGTTAGAGAAAGAATAATAAATAATAACCCCGCAATGAAAACAGCGCCAAAGGCGACTTGATAAGATACGCCTGCCTGTCCACCTACGACGGAAAATGCGAAGTAAGCATTTAGACCCATACCAGGTGCAATTGCAATTGGGTAATTTGCGAATAATCCCATCCACAGTGTTCCGACAACGGCTGCAATAATCGTTGCGATAAAGACAGTATCGAACGGAACCCCTGTTGAGGATAGGATAATTGGGTTAACAATTACGATATATACCATTGTCAGGAAAGTAGTTAATCCTGCAAGAAATTCTGTTTTAACGTTTGTTCCATTTTCTTTCAAGCGGAAAAAGGAGTTAAACATGGTAAGACCTCCATTAAATACGAACGTTTTTTAAGCACAAATACTATAATATTCGTAATAAACGCATTTGACAAGGGGTAATCTAAAATCAATTCCGATAAAACCATGAATGGCTGTGACATGAATCCATTCAGGTAATTGTGATAAAATGATAGCGGACAATTGCGATTGAAGGAGGTACTAAGAAATGGCAAATGAAGAAGAAAAGAATCCGAAAAAGAAGCCTTCAACAGGTTTTAACATTTTAAGTGGTGATTCTACTGACGGACACGGAGGTTATGGAGTAGGTACGATTAACCTCGATAACGTTTCACCTGTCATTATTGATCCGACAACGGACGAAATTTATGTAGATGTAGGTGCGCTTCACGCACGTAGTGCTCTTGAAAAGCGCAAGAAGCTCGTTAAGACGCGCGAAGAAGTGCCAGATGGTCATACAGCTTGGATCGTATGGGTGACCCTTCAACGTACGGAAGAAGGACCACACTATTATGGCATTGGCGCGTGTGAATTTTTCTTTAATGCAGAAGCGAAGCGCGCATGGAAAAGCATGCCGGAGCATGTAAACAATATGGATAAATCCATGAAGGGTAAAGTCGTTGTCGACCATATGGATGCTAAATCAAAACAAATGCTCCGTAACTATTTGATTGAGTTTGATAAAGAAGTCTATGAACGTTCCAGTGATGAAGTGAAAGCAGGACTTCAAGACTAACTTTGAGTTGTTTTCTGACTAATTGATAAAATCCCTTGAGGTTTCCTGAAACTGAGCGTAAACTTATGGTTACGCAACACATATAGCTAGGACCCAAAACAGCCCGGGGAAGTTTCCCCGGGCTGTTCTGGTTCTAGGGAACATTTCGTAAGCGTTTACTTAGAGAGGGTGAGCAAGGTGTATCAAATCTCACGTGCGAAAAAGAAAGAATTAGTTGAACGCATCCAAGCATTTTTCTATGAAGAGCGAAATGAAGAAATTGGCGATCTTGCAGCTGAAAACGTTTTGCATTTTGTGATGTCCGATATCGGTCCGACACTTTACAACGCTGGAATATCTGACGCAATTGGTATGACAGAACAAAAGTGGATTAGTATCGAACAAGACCTTGAGGCGTTAAAGAAGCCAGATCCAGAATCGAATCGCTAAGAAAGACGGGTGTAGCACCCGTCTTTTATCTAATCCAATTAAAGAACCGATCGAAAATGCCTTTTTTCTGCTTTTCTTGCTCTGAAGAAGGCGTTCCGGGATGATCTTCACAAAGGTGTGAAGGCTCCGTTCCTTCTATATAATAAGTTAAGCGCTTCACAGGGCAATTGTCAGTGGCGATCAGCCCTGTTTGAGGATCGACCTCTATCCCAACCACATTTTCTGGTTTCTTAAAATCAGTCGCTTCTTCTTCAGCTAGTGCCTCTTCGATAAAATTTGCCCAGATCTTTTTCGTATAAGAGCCATCGTTTCGATGATTCAATGTTTCTCCTTTATCGTATCCAACCCAAACCGCTGCGGTAAGCTGCGGTGTAAATCCTACCATCCAACTATCTGTAGAAGTTGATCCCGTTTTGGCGGCAGCCGGTCGCGTTAAGAGGTGATCTATTCCAGACCCCGTGACGCGCGTGTAATCATTGAGTGATTCATCGAAGACGCCGGTCATCATACTGGTCGTCACAAAAGCAGCCTCAGGATCTAAAACAAGCTCAGATTGTGTTGAATGCTCATAAATCACTTTGCCGTCGCGATCCGTTACTTTCTCAATGTAATACGGAGCAACGCTATAGCCACCATTTGCTAGCATGCTATACGCTTCTGTCATCTCCATCATCCCAACAGGCTTTGTTCCAAGCGCAAGGGAAGGAATTGCCGATAGTTTACTTGTTATCCCGAATGATTTTGCCGTATTAACGAGCGTTTTTTCCTCCAAAAACATATGTGTTTTTACCGCAACAACATTATCAGAAAGCGCTAAAGCTTGTGCAAGGGTAATTTCCTCATTCGCATAAACGTCTCCATAGTTGTGCGGAGAATAGGTTTTCTTTTCGTTATCATAGTAAAAAGTTGTTGGCTCACTTCGCACAAGCGTCGAAGGCGTGAAGCCATTCTTGATAGCCGCATAATACAACAGCGGTTTAAACGTGGAACCAGGCGTTCGCTTTGCCATCGTGGCACGATTGAATTTACTTTCTGAATAATCACGACCTCCGACCATCACCTTAACGGCTCCTGACGTCGGTTCCATGGCGACGAGCGCTGCTTGAATGTCGCTTTTTTGGTCAATGGAAGAGGCTACCCACTTTTCTGCTGCCTTTTGCATCGTTGCATCAAGTGTCGTATAAACATGGAGCCCGCCTTGCTCAATTACACGCTCATCAAGTGAAAGAACCGACCTTAATTCCTTTTTTACTTCCTGAGCAAAATAAGGCGCGATGTCAGACTTCGTTTCTTCTGTAAACGTTTGAAGGGCCATGTTTTCAGTCTCTGCTTGCATGGCTTCCTCTTCCGTTATCACATCGTTCGACACCATTGCTTGGAGGACGGTGCTTTGCCGTTCCTCTGCCCGCTCGGCATCGGCATAAGGAGAGTAATAGCCAGGACCTTTTGGAATCCCAGCAAGCATCGCCGCTTCTGCAAGAGAAAGTTCCTCTGCTTTTTTACCAAAGTACGTTCTTGCTGCAGACTCAATTCCGTAAGAGCCGTGACCATAGTAGATCGTGTTGAGATACCCTTCAAGAATGTCTTCTTTCGAATAATGAACCTCGAGCCGGTAAGCGTAAAAGGCTTCCGCGATTTTTCGTTTCCACGTTTTATCATGTTCTAAGAAGAGATTCCGCGCATATTGCTGTGTAATGGTACTAGCTCCTTGAACTTTTGCCATTGCTTTTAGATCTGCAAGAATTGCCCCGCCGATCCGTTTAAAATCAAACCCCATATGATCGTAGAAATGCCTGTCTTCAATGGCGATTGTTGCATCAATCACGTTAGGAGAAATATGTTCAAGGTCAACCCAATAGCGGTTCTGACCATCTTGATTTGATTCGCTTATAACCGTTTCATCATGATCATAGTAAATCGTTGTTTGTGGGACTTGAAGCTCGGGAGCTCCCATAAACACCGTTAGCAAATAAAGCATCCCCATAGACATCCCGATTAACACGATGCCAATCATCATTAATTTACTTAGAAGCATGGTCCATCGCTTCCAATAATGGAATCGCTCATCCTTGAGCCATTTCATGTGGTTCACCCCCACATCGTCTTAAATCTAGTATGTAACAATCTAGAAACTCTTAAACACGTTTCCCGATGAAAGATACTTGTTTTTTCAAAACGAAAGACGGTAGCAATAAGTTTAAAAAATAGTTGTCCAGTTTTTGAATAAGATGAACTATACGCAATGTTATCTGAGAGCGAGGAGAGAAACGTATGGAGATCATGATTGCAATCATACTTGGGATTGTAGAGGGACTAACAGAATTTTTACCAGTTTCATCAACAGGGCATTTGATCTTAACAGGATACTGGCTTGATTTTACTGGAGAGAGGGCAAAGACGTTTGAAATCGTCATTCAACTTGGTTCAATTCTTGCGGTGGTTGTTATGTATCGAAAACGATTTGTTGCGTTATTATCACCAAAAACAAGTGAAGGGTTAACCCTTGTTCATCTCATCCTTGGTATGATTCCCGCTGTCGTAGCGGGCTTCCTTCTTCATGGTTTTATAAAAAGTTATCTGTTCTCGCCGCATACCGTTGTCATTGGACTGATTGTTGGTGGCGTGTTAATGATTTTCGCTGATTTAAAAAAACGTGCCCCTGTTAGTTCAAGTTTAGATAACTTAACGCTTAAGCAAGCTTTCTCGATTGGTCTCTTTCAATGTTTAGCACTGTGGCCAGGGTTTTCACGGTCAGGCGCCACGATTTCAGGCGGCGTCTTACTAGGAACAAATCACAAAACAGCGGCTGAATTTTCGTTTATTTTAGCGGTTCCGATGATGGTGGCGGCAAGCGGATATGATTTGTTGAAAAGCTATCAGTTTTTATCCGTATCTGATCTTCCAGTATTTGTGACAGGCTTTTTGGCAGCCTTTGTCGTTGCGCTTTTCGCTATTGTAACATTTATTAAATTCATTGAACGCGTCCGATTGATCCCTTTTGCCATCTATCGATTTGTACTCGCTCTCTTTGTTTGGATGGTGTTGTTTTAGCGTGAATGGAAGAGGGGCAAATTCATTACTGTTAGAAACAAGAAATGAATGTAGAAAATTCTCTTGCTTTTTACGCAGAGTCGACTATACTTTTCTTGTGCTTTAAGAAACTTTTTAAAGGGACGAAAGGATAAGGAAAACGATGGCTTCCGTTTGGTGGCAAGCTTTCCTGATGCTTAGATCCATTTTTTTGCTACATACTAAAGGTGTTTGGACCTATGCGGTTCGGGAACGGTCTTAGTGTAGCAATTTGACATAGAGGAGTGGTTTACATGGAATTATGGTACACAGAGAAACAGACAGAAAGCTTTGGCATTACGGCGAAAATTAAACAGACGTTGCATACAGAACAAACTGACTTTCAGCGTCTGGACATGATTGAAACAGAAGAGTTCGGAAACATGCTTGTTCTTGATGGCATGGTTATGACGACGGAAAAAGATGAGTTCGTCTATCATGAAATGGTCGCTCACGTACCGTTATTTACGCATCCCAATCCAAAACACGTTCTTGTTGTTGGTGGTGGAGATGGTGGTGTCATTCGGGAAGTATTGAAGCACCCATCTGTCGAAAAAGCAACACTCGTTGAAATCGATGGCAAAGTGATCGAGTACTCGAAGAAATACTTGCCTTCCATTGCAGGAGCGTTAGATAACGAGCGTGTTGAAGTGCTCGTTGATGACGGCTTTATGCATATCGCGAAAAGCGAAGGAGAATACGACGTCATTATGGTCGATTCAACGGAGCCGGTTGGACCAGCTGCAAAGCTTTTTGAGCGTGGCTTTTATGAAGGCATTTCAAAAGCTTTAAAAGAAGACGGTATTTTCGTTGCACAGACGGACAACCCATGGTTTAAAGCAGACTTAATTACACAAGTATCCAAAGACGTAAGAGAGATTTTCCCGATTACGCGCGTTTACACAGCGAACATTCCTACTTACCCAAGCGGTCTCTGGACATTTACAATTGGTTCGAAAAAGAACGATCCGCTTGAAGTACCTGAAAGTCGCTTCCATGAGATTGACACAAAGTACTATACAAAAGAGCTTCACACGGCTAGCTTCGCACTTCCTAAATTCGTACAGGATCTCATTAAATGAGTATGAAGTTTGATGAAGCTTATTCAGGTAACGTTTTTATCCTAAGCAATCCGTCTTTTGATGAAAGTAACGTTGTGATCTACGGTATGCCGATGGACTGGACGGTTAGCTTCCGCCCGGGTTCTCGCTTTGGGCCAGGGCGCATTCGCGAGGCTTCTCTCGGTCTTGAAGAATATAGTCCTTATGCCGATCGTCATCTTGAAGAAATTCGGTACTTTGATGCAGGTGATATTCCACTTCCATTCGGAAATCCACAGCGAAGCATCGATATGATTGAAGAATACATTGATTCGTTGCTTGAAGCTGGAAAGTTTCCACTTGGTATGGGTGGCGAGCACCTTGTGACATGGCCAATCCTTAAAGCATTTCATAAGAAGTACGATGATCTTGCGTTGATTCACATTGACGCCCATGCCGATTTGCGTGAGGAGTACGAAGGCGAACCGCTTTCTCATTCCACACCTGTTCGTAAAATTTGTGGGTTGATTGGTGCAGAGAACGTGTACTCGTTCGGAATTCGCTCTGGCATGCGTGAAGAGTTTCAATTTGCGAAAGAGTCAGGCATGCACATGCATAAGTTCGACGTTGCGGAGCCTTTGAAAAAGGTGCTTCCAACGTTAAAAGGACGCAACGTCTACGTTACGATTGATATTGATGTGCTTGACCCTGCTCATGCGCCTGGAACAGGCACCGCTGAAGCAGGGGGCATTACGTCCAAAGAATTACTTGAAGCGATCGCGGCGATTGCAGGTTCGGACATTAACGTGGTCGGAGCCGATCTTGTTGAAGTGGCTCCAGCATACGATCCATCTGAACAAACGCCAATTGCGGCTAGTAAATTTATCCGTGAAATGTTGCTTGGCTGGACACATAAGAAATAAAGCGTAGAGGCTGTATTCTATTTGAATACAGTCTTTTCTTATTGGAAAGAATGGAAGAACTTTTAGTGGCGGTTATTCCAAAGCCTACCCCCTCGAGGTCTTAAGTCCCCTCTCATTGTGACAAAAAGCGTCACATTGAGATAGGCCTTAAGCTTGTCGGGGGTGGACAAGGCCCCTGCGCTTTTCTTATAATAAGAAAGTTAATGCTTTAGTGAGGACGTGAAGTGATGAGTGATCATCCGATTGAAATAACGATTGATTCCCGGATACAGTCAGGGAAAGAGAAAGAGTCTACAAATTATTCCGTTCAGGGAAACCTTGTTGAGAAAGGCGAAGCGCTTTATTTGCGTTATGAAGAAAGCCTGGAGATTGGGAAGGTTTCAACAACGGTGAAAATAGATCAAGAACAAGTGACCGTGATTCGAAGAGGAGCACTTTCCATGCGTCAGCAGTTTGCGCCAGGACAAGTGTCAGAATCTCTTTATAAAACGCCGTTCGGAGCGATGCCGATGCAAATTCGAACAGAACGTATTGAGCAGCTGGTGGACAAGGAGAAGGTGAAGGGTCGTTTAACGCTACGGTATTTGCTTTACCTTGAAGAAGATGAAACGCAGCGACATGAGCTGTCGCTAAGCTGGAAAGGAGCAAGTCAATGAACAGTGTGGAACAAAAGAAAGAGCAGTTAAAAGAAGAGATTAAGCAGGCCGTCATCAAAGCGAACCTTGCATCAGAAAGTGAAATGCCTGAAGTAATTCTGGAATCACCGAAAGATAAAGCGCACGGTGATTATGCAACGAACATGGCGATGCAGCTTGCTCGTATTGCAAAGAAAGCACCTCGTGCCATTGCAGAAGATCTAAAAGCGAATCTTGATATGACAAAAGCAGGCATTAAACAAATTGATATTGCGGGTCCAGGATTTATTAACTTTTTCATGGATACAGCTTATTTAACAGAGCTCATCCCAACGATTCTTGATAAAGGAAATAACTACGGTCGTTCAGCTGACAAAAATGAAAAAATCCAGGTTGAGTTCGTTTCAGCCAATCCGACTGGAAGTTTGCATCTAGGTCACGCGCGAGGAGCAGCAGTAGGCGATACGCTATGTAACGTACTAGACCGTGCTGGTTATGATGTATCACGTGAATATTACATCAATGACGCTGGAAACCAGATTCATAATCTTACTGTATCACTTGAAGCGCGCTACATGCAGGCACTTGGAAAAGAAAAAGACATGCCTGAAGATGGTTATCAAGGACAGGATATCGTGCAGTTCGGGAAAGATCTTGTTGAGAAAGAAGGCGATCGTCTCCTTCAACTTAATGACAAAGAGCGCTATGCTTATTTCCGTGAATATGGCCTTGAGCGCGAGCTTGAAAAGCTTAAAAAAGATTTGAAGGAATTTGGCGTTGAATTTGATGTCTGGTTCTCTGAAACATCTCTTTATCAATCAAACAAGATCGATAACGTTCTTGCGAAGTTAAAAGAGCGCGGTGAAACGTTTGAGCAGGACGGTGCAACTTGGTTCCGTTCAACCACTTACGGCGACGACAAAGATCGCGTTTTGATTAAAGGTGACGGATCTTATACGTACTTAACGCCGGATATCGCTTACCACCAGGATAAGCTATCTCGCGGTTTTGATAAGTTGATCAATATCTGGGGAGCAGACCATCACGGTTACATTCCAAGAATGAAAGCAGCCATTGAAGCGCTTGGCTACAAGCGTGAGCAGCTTGAAGTGGAAATCATTCAGATGGTGAATCTCTTTAAAGACGGCGAGAAAATGAAGATGAGTAAACGAACAGGGAAAGCCGTTACCCTTCGTGAATTAATGGATGAAGTGGGCATCGATGCGATGCGCTATTTCTTCTCCATGAGAAGCTCGGATTCACATCTTGATTTTGATATGGATCTTGCTGTATCTCGTTCGAACGAAAACCCTGTGTACTACGTGCAGTATGCGCATGCTCGCGTTTGTAGCATTCTGCGTCAAGGCGAAGAAATGGGCTTAACAGAAGA
This sequence comes from Bacillus sp. Cs-700, assembly GCF_011082085.1. Lineage (NCBI taxonomy): Bacteria > Bacillati > Bacillota > Bacilli > Caryophanales > Bacillaceae > Bacillus > Bacillus sp. Cs-700. The sequence continues at coordinate 2,452,976 of NZ_CP041063.1, read as the reverse complement.
CGCAGATCTTTCTCTCATTACATCTGAGAAAGAAATGGACCTTCTTAAAAAGCTCGGTGAACTTCCTGAGGCAATTGCAGAAGCAGCGGAGAAACGCATGACGCACCGGATCACAAACTATGCATTTGAGCTTGCACAGGCGCTTCACAGCTTCTATAATGCGGAGCGCGTGCTGGATTCAGAAGATCTTGCGAAAAGCGCAGCACGCTTTAAGCTGATGCAGGCCGTTCGTCAAACGATTCAAAACACGCTTGAAATCATCGGCGTCACAGCTCCAGAAAAAATGTAATATCCAAGTCCTGTTGCTTTTGCGACAGGACTTTTTTTCTTAATCATGATGACGTTGCAATCATTTTTTATAATGAATCATTCATTCGGTCATACTTTAAAGAAGAGGTGATCGGATGAAGACGGTACTAATCGCAACATTAACGGGATTTTTAGTAGGTCTTATTTTTGCTTTCTTAAAACTTCCGATTCCAGCTCCGCCTGCTTTTGCAGGAATTGCTGGTATTGTTGGCATTTACCTTGGATTTAAAGCGTACGAGTGGATGATCGGATTTTTTTCATTATAAGGAAATGAGGTTAACGGTTTGGCGTATGTAAAGGTAGACGATATTGACTTGTTTTATGAAGAGAAAGGGAGCGGGCTGCCGCTAATTTTTCTTCACCCACCGGGGATGGGACATGTTGTGTTTCATGAACAGCGAAAGCTTGCGGAGCATTTTCGCATCATTGTTTTCGATATGCGAGGACACGGGAGAAGCGGATTAGGTTCAAAGGAATTTTCAATTGCTCTGTTAGCAAATGATTTAAACCTTCTAATGAAGGCACTCAGCATAAAAGAAGCAGTGCTCATCGGGTATTCCAGCGGAGGAAGTGTCGCTCAGGAGTTTGCTATTCAGCATCAAGAAAAAGTAGCCGGACTACTTTTATGTGGTGGGTTTTCTGAGGTGATCGATCCATTCCTCCAAGCTGAATTTCGAGCGGGGAAGGCGCTTGTCCATAAGATGAAGGTGCTTTCTTGGATTCTTGCGAAAGGACATGCGAGAAGCGAGGCAGAGTTTAAAATGTTACGTTCGTACATCGTTAGCACGAATCCATACCTGCTTGAGAACTTTTACGAAAAAGGACGTCGCTATGTGTGCACAAACAAACTAAGCGCGCTCCATATACCGTTTATGCACGTAACGGGAGAGCGCGCCTTTTACTTTCATCATTATCAAAAAAAGTATCAAAAATATGTACCGCACTGTAAGCTTGTGTGCGTCTCGAATGCGTATCATGAGCTACCAACAAAATCATGGAGAGAGCTAAATCAGATTATTTATCAGTTTGCTACTTCCATTGAATTGAACCGCCGTTAAGTCGCTTTACACCGCGAACGGCTGAAAGATCTTCGACAAGCTGAAGCGCTGCGAGATCTTTTTTCTTTGCTTCAATCATAATGTCTGCATCTTCTCCGTGCTCTTTCAACATGTTAAGAAACGGAATCGCAAACTCGCTGTCCACATAATCAGCATGACTGCGATACGCACTCGTTGATTTTGGGGAAGAGAGGTGGAATTTTGGTCGAATACCGTGCGATTCCCATGTCTTATACACTCGCTCGAAGAATCGATCAGGCAAGCCATCGCCTGGATTCGCCATATGATGATGGTAATCGAAAATAAACGGCACGCCGGTTTGCTCACATGCTTCTAGTGTTTCTTTTGCAGTATAGGTTTTGTCGTCATTTTCAAGGGTTACGTGGGAGCGGACGGCAGCTGGTATTTTATTGAAGTTTTTATAAAACCGTTTCAATGTTTCCTCTTTATCTCCATAAGCGCCACCAATATGAATATTGACGATCGAACGTGTGTCAAGACCCATTGCCTCTAACATGGCGACATGATAATTCAGATCGCCAATGGCATTTTCTGTTACGTGTGATTTGGGACTTGTAAAAAGCGTGAATTGATTTGGGTGGAAGCTTACGCGAAGCTTGTGCTTCTTAACTAGATTTCCGATTTCTTGAAACAGTTCTCGAAAAGGCGTGATATAATCCCAGGTTGCTTCGGGATGCGTTGCAAGCGGCACGATGGATGAAGACATGCGATACATATCAATCTCATGCGCAATGTTGTAATGAAGTGCTCGAAGTGTACTCTTTAAATTGGTCTCTGTAAGATTGTGCAGTTTGGCTTCGCGCTCTTCTTTCGATAACTTTGACCACGTCGCAAATGTCATCGTTCTCGCGGGGGAAGCTTCATATAATGCGAGAGCGTTCGATACATAGCCGAATCGAAGTTGCATCATGAGGTCAACTCCTTTCTTAAAAGGTCTGATCGTTTCATTCCCTTTGACCTTAAGTTAAAACGGAATGTAGCACATTTAAGCTTAAGGCTCTTTTCTAATAAGTTGTTGCTTTTCAATCAATTATTGATATTGAATAAAACACCACACTTCGCTAATTGTAGCGGAAGGATGCTCGACTCCTGCGGGACTAGCGGGACAGGTGAGACCCCGTAAAAAGCGACGAGGAGGCTCACCGCCCGCCCCGCGGAAAGCGAGCATCCTGTAGCGGAAATTAACCACTTATCTAAAAACAACAATATCTACGAAAAGAGCCAAACTTAAAGAAACGGACTAAAAAGGCGTGCGATTGGAGCAAGCATGCGGTTCCCAAACGTTCGATCTTGAAGACGCGTCAAATCGAGGCGCTCTGACTGAAGCAGATCCTTTTTAATAACTTCTTTAATTTCCGAAACAAAATTAGAAGAGTGTAAAAGGCAATTGATCTCGCCGTTAATATGAAAACTTCGCTGATCAAAATTCGCTGTGCCGATATCGCAAAACGTATCATCAATAACCATCACTTTGGCGTGGTAAAACCCGTTCATATATTGATACACTTCACAACCAGCCTGGATCAGTTCGACGAGATAGGGATAAGATGCTTCTTTCACGAGGGGATGATCAGCGCGCATTGGTAAAATGATTTGCACAGACACGCCGCATTTTAATGCACGCAAAAGACTCGTTTGGACGGTTTGTCCTGGAATATAGTAGGGTGTCCCAATTTTGATTGACGTTGTTGCTTTATCAATGTAAGAAGCGAATGATTTTTCGATATCACTTCCATTTGTAATATGAAATGTAAGTGTTTCAGCCCCTTTTTCCAAATCGGCTGAAACAGCTTCAATTGGAGAGCAATGGTTTTCCATCCAGTCGTGAACAAATTGATCTTGTAGTCCTTTTACAGCTTCACCAGTCAACCTGAGATGGTAGTCGCGCCAATAGCCGAATTTAGGGTCTTTGCCCGCATATTCGTTGCCCACATTAAACCCACCTATATAGCCAATCTTTCCGTCAATAACTGTTATCTTACGATGATTGCGTTCATTTAAAGAAGTAAAGAGATTCGGAAAAGAAATTTTTCTAGAATAGGAAAAATGGATGCCGCATGTGCGCATTTTGGTAATGGTGGATTTCTTTAAGCCATGACTACCTCCGTAGTCAACAAGCAGGTAAATGAGAACGCCAGAACCAGCTTTTTTACAAAGGTGATCAATCACCTTTTGACCTGTTTCATCATTACGAAAAATGTAAAACATCATCTGGATTTCTTGGCTCGCGCTGTCGATATCGCTAAGCAGCTGTCGGAAAAAATCATCTCCATCCCCGATGAAAGTGGCATTACCGGTCGTTTCAATCCATGAAGAAGAAGTCTGCTTTCTTTTTTTACTTCCTAAGTGAAGATCAATGACGATCCATAATACGAGAACAAGGAGAACGAAAAAAAAGTATTTCATGCGTTTCACCACTTTCCACTGCTGATATGGACATAGTTTGTCCTAAACTTGAAAAAAGTAAAAAAAATTCTCTGACTGAATGCTCATTCATTTGTTTTTGTGTTATACTAAAGTCAGAAAATTACTTTCATTCTGACTTAAAAGCGTTTTCATAATTCGTTTGGACATTCGGGGAGCACCATCGTTCAAGCAACTTAGAAGCGGCTAAGAAGGAATGACTCGAAAGGAGAGGTTTGCCAACATGGATGTTTTATTGATCGCTAACTGGATTGCTTTCATTATTGTAACCGCTTACGCACTGTTTTTGTTTGGGTATGTTGTCAAGACGCGATATGAATACATTAAGCTTGGAAAGAAAGCAGAATTTGATCATTCCATGAAAGAACGACTAGAAGCGATTCTAGTTAAAGTATTTGGGCAAAAGAAATTACTAAAAGATAAGAAGAGTGGAACCATCCATGTGATGATGTTCTACGGTTTCCTTCTCGTTCAATTTGGTGCCATCGATATGATTGTGAAAGGTCTATCGCCGGGGTCACACCTTCCTCTTGGACCGCTTTATCCAGCGTTTACGTTTTTCCAGGAGCTCGTGACGCTCATGATTTTAACAGCGGTAGTATGGGCATTCTATCGTCGCTATATTGAAGCCATTGCTCGATTGAAAAAAGGCTTTAAAGCAGGACTTGTCCTTTTATTTATCGGTCTTCTTATGATTTCCGTCCTATTTGCAGGCGGTATGGAAATCATTTGGCATGATGCAGGTTACTCGTGGAGCGCACCAGTAGCTTCAGGAATTGCGTTCCTGTTCTCATGGCTCAATGAAACAGCAGCGATTGCGCTATTCTTCTTTTTCTGGTGGATCCACCTGCTCGTGCTACTAACGTTCATGGTGTACGTACCGCAATCGAAACATGCTCACTTAATTGCTGGGCCAGTGAACGTTTTTCTTGGTCGCACGCACAAAGTCGGTCAGCTTTCATCCATTAACTTTGAAGATGAAAGTCAAGAAACATACGGCGTTAATACAATTGAAGATTTTAACCAAAAGCAGCTCGTCGATCTGTACGCTTGTGTAGAATGTGGACGCTGTACAAATATGTGTCCAGCAACCGCAACAGGAAAAATTCTTTCTCCAATGGATTTAATCGTTAAGCTTCGTGATCATCTAACGGAAAAAGGGGCTGCCGTCACATCAAGAACGCCATGGGTTCCGGCGTATGCCTTCTCAAATACAGCTGGAAATCAAATCGCTTATCAATCACGTGATCAGCAGGAAACAGCTGCAGCAGCAGAAGGACTTGTAAGTGGAGATTTAATTGGGAACGTCATAACGGAAGAAGAAATTTGGGCTTGTACAACGTGCCGTAACTGTGAAGATCAGTGTCCGGTTGAAAACGAGCACGTTGATAAGATTATCGACATGCGTCGTCATCTTGTCTTAATGGAAGGGAAGATGGATAGCGACGTTCAGCGAGCAATCACAAACATTGAACGTCAAGGCAACCCGTGGGGCATTAGCCGGAAAGAGCGTGAGAACTGGCGTGACCTACGTGACGATATCGTTGTTCCAACGGTGAAAGAAAAAGAAAAAGCAGGCGAAGAATTCGAATATCTTTTCTGGGTTGGCTCAATGGGATCTTATGATAACCGTAGCCAGAAGATTGCTGCTTCTTTTGCAAAAATCATGAACGAGGCAGGCATCTCATTCGCTATTCTTGGAAATAAAGAAAAGAACTCTGGCGATACGCCAAGACGTGTTGGAAACGAGTTCTTATTCCAGGACCTTGCACAGAAAAACATTGAAACGTTCCAGAAGCATAACATTACAAAAATCGTGACGATCGACCCTCATGCTTATAACTCTCTCAAAAATGAGTATCCAGAGTTTGGGCTTGAAGCAGAGGTTTATCACCATACAGAATTATTATATGACTGGATTAAAGAAGGAAAACTGAAGCCGAAGCACGAAGTAAACGAGAGAATCACCTATCATGATTCCTGTTACCTCGGCCGTTACAACGAAGTGTACGATCCACCACGTGAAATTCTTCGCAGTATTCCAGGCGTTGAAGTGATCGAGATGGACCGCAACCGCGAAAACGGTATGTGCTGTGGCGCTGGTGGCGGTTTGATGTGGACAGAAGAAGACACAGGATCTCGTATTAATGTAACGAGAACCGAGCAAGCACTTAGTGTGAAGCCATCCGTTATCGGAAGCGCATGTCCATATTGCTTAACAATGATGAGTGATGGGACGAAAGCGAAAGAAGTAGAAGAAGAAGTCGCAACGCTTGATATCGTTGAGATTTTAGAACGCTCGATTGTTCAAAAGAAAGCCGTTCTCCAATAGACTGTATTGCAAAGGGTTAGCTTATGCTGGTTTTAACGACCGGCATGAGCTCTTTCCTTTGTTACTTTGTCGGTAAGGTGAGCGAGCGTTCAGTCGCATTTTACGCAATAATGATAGCGTTTTCAAAAAAGAGAGGAGAGGTTTTTGTGGGCAAAACGGTCATCGTTAGTGGTGTAAGAACGCCATTTGGAAAATTTGGAGGGGCTTTAAAATCAATCGAAGCATCTAAGCTTGGTGGAATAGCGATCAAAGAAGCGTTAGTTCGCGCTGGAGTTGAGCCTGGAGATGTTGGTGAAGTGATTATGGGATCAGTGCTTCAAGGTGGTCAGGGTCAAATTCCATCGCGTCAGGCCGCAAGACATGCGGGCATTCCGTGGGAAGTGAAAACAGAAACGATTAACAAAGTGTGCGCCTCTGGTCTTCGTAGCGTTACGCTCGCCGATCAGATCATTCGCTCTGGGGATGAAGACGTCATCGTGGCCGGTGGAATGGAATCGATGAGCAACGCGCCATACATCATGAAGGACGCACGCTGGGGTATGCGAATGGGCGACAATCAAGTGGTTGATCTTATGGTCCATGATGGCTTAACGTGCTCCTTTGATGGCTGTCATATGGGCGTTTATGGAAATACGACTGCTGAAGAATATGAAATTTCGAGAGAAGAGCAGGATCGCTGGGCGACAAGAAGTCAGGAGCGAGCAGTAAAGGCGATGGAAGGGGGCATTTTCGCACAGGAAATTATCCCTGTAGAAGTGCCGCAGCGAAAGGGAGATCCTCTTTTCGTTGAACACGATGAGGCGCCAAGAAAAGGCACTACGGAGGAGCAGCTCGCGAAACTAAACCCGGTTTTCGGTGCTGACGGAACGATTACTGCGGGGAATGCACCTGGTGTAAATGATGGCGCAGGAGCGCTTGTCCTAATGTCGGAAGAACGCGCGTCGAAAGAAGGAAAAGAAGTGATGGCAACGATTCTTGCGCATACGGCCATTGCCGTTGAAGCAAAGGATTTCCCAAAGACGCCTGGCCTTGTGATTAATGAACTTTTAACGAAAACAGGTAAATCGCTTGAAGAAATCGATCTTTTTGAAATCAATGAAGCGTTTGCGGCGGTTGCGCTAACGAGCGGGAAAATTGCTTCTCTTGATGAAGAAAAGGTGAATGTACACGGCGGTGCAGTGGCACTTGGACATCCAATTGGCGCAAGCGGTGCCCGCATTTTAATAACGCTTATTCATGAATTGAAACGACGTGGCGGTGGCATCGGGGTCGCGGCGATCTGCAGCGGCGGTGGTCAAGGCGACGCAATCATGGTTCAAGTATAGAAGGGAGCATGACAATGGAAATCAAAACAATTATGGTGATTGGTGCTGGACAAATGGGGGCAGGGATTGCGCAGGTGTGTGCAGCTTCTGGCTATACCGTGTATGTAAATGATTTAAAGCAGGAATTTATTGATAGAGGACTCGCAGGAATTGAGAAAAACCTTTCGAAGCAGGTTTCCAAAGAGCGAATCACGCAGGACGATATGAATGGAACGATGGAGCGGTTGAGAGCAACGACAGATCTGCAGGATGCAAAGCATGTTGATATCGTCATTGAAGCCGCAGTTGAAAACATGGAAGTAAAGGGAAACCTTTTTGCACGCCTGGATGAAATTGCCGAGAAACATACAATCCTTGCGACTAATACATCTTCCCTTCCAATTACGGAAATTGCGGCAGCGACAAAGCGCCCGGAGAAAGTAATCGGAATGCATTTTATGAACCCGGTACCTGTCATGAAGCTTGTTGAAATCATTCGGGGCTTAGCGACAACGGATGAAAGCTATCAAGCGGTTGAAAAGCTGGCAGTGGATCTTGGAAAAACAGCGGTGGAAGTAAATGATTTTCCTGGATTTGTGTCGAATCGAATTTTGATGCCAATGATCAATGAAGCGATCTATACCGTTTATGAAGGTGTAGCCTCTCCTGAAGATATCGATAGCGTCATGAAGCTCGGTATGAATCATCCGATGGGACCGCTAACGCTCGCTGATTTTATTGGGCTGGATACGTGTTTGTATATTATGGAAACGCTTCAAGAAGGATTTGGTGATGACAAATACCGCCCATGCCCGCTTCTGCGAAAGTATGTAAAAGCCGGCTGGCTCGGACGTAAGACAGGAAGAGGCTTCTACCAATACCAGGATTAACACCACGAGGAGGAACGAGCATGGAGCTTGTATTTACGGAAGAGCAGAAGATGATGCAGAAAATGGTGCGGGACTTTGCGGAAAAAGAAATCGCCCCAATCGTTGAGGAAATGGAAGAGACGGATCGCTTTCCACGTGAAGTGATCAAACGAATGGGCGAGCTCGGTTTAATGGGCATACCGATTCCAGAAGCGTACGGCGGAGCGGAAATGGACTATACGTCTTATATTATTGCGATTCATGAGCTCTCAAAAGTAAGCGCCACGGTTGGCGTGATTCTATCAGTTCATACGTCCGTTGGGACACTGCCGATATTAGCGTTTGGAACAGAAGAACAGAAAAAACGCTACATTCCGAAGCTAGCGACTGGTGAATACCTTGGTGCATTCGCACTGACGGAACCGAGTTCAGGTTCAGACGCAAGCAGTATGAAAACACGCGCCGTACGAGACGGAGATCATTACATTTTGAACGGTTCGAAAATCTTCATTACAAATGGTGGAGAAGCAGATACGTACGTCGCCTTCGCTAGAACAAATCCGGATGAAAAAGGAAGCAAAGGCGTAACCGCATTTATTATTGAGCGTGACATGCCTGGCTTTAGCGTTGGAAAGAAAGAGAAGAAAATGGGGCTAAATGGCTCGAATACGGTGGAAATCATTTTTGAAGACTGCCGTGTACCTGTTGGAAATCGTCTTGGCGAAGAAGGGCAGGGCTTTAAAATTGCGATGGCGAATCTTGAAAGCGGTCGCATTGGAATTGCTGCTCAGTCACTTGGCATCGCAGAAGCGGCGCTGAACTATGCAACAGCTTACGCGAAAGAGCGTCATCAGTTTGGGAAGCCGATTGGGCAAAATCAAGGCCTTGGTTTTAAGCTTGCCGATATGGCGACAGAAGTTGAGGCGGCTAAACTACTAACCTATCGTGCGGCTGACCTGAAAAACCACGGAATCCCTTGCATGCAGGAAGTCTCGATGGCAAAGCTTTTTGCATCGAAAGCGGCCGTGAAAGCTTCGATTGAAGCGGTTCAAGTCTACGGAGGATACGGCTACACGAAAGATTACCCGGTAGAACGCCTCTTCCGCGATGCAAAAGTATGCGAAATCTATGAAGGAACGAGCGAAATACAGAAGATCGTGATTAGTCGAAACCTGATGAAATAAGGAAAAGCGGAAGTGGCCGTTTAGACCTGACAGGCACTGGAGGCATCCAAACCGAACACGATCTATGTGTTCGAGTTGGAAGGTGAAGTGCCAGAGGGACTGGTCAGTGCAGCTGGATTAGAAAAGTCAGGGATATTCGTTTTATTGTCCAAAAATTAAATATATTTTCCATAACCAACTTTTATTGTCCAAACCACCAAAAAGGGAGAGAAACGAGATGAATTTCCAACTATCAGAAGAACATGAAATGCTACGCAAAATGGTGCGTGACTTTGCGAGGAAAGAAGTCGAACCAACTGCAGCTGAGCGTGACGAAGAAGAGCGCTTTGATCGCAAGCTTTTTGATCAAATGGCGGAACTTGGCTTAACGGGCATTCCATGGTCAGAAGAGTACGGCGGCATTGGCTCGGATTATTTAAGCTACGTGATTGCAGTGGAAGAGCTTTCTCGCGTTTGTGCTTCTACAGGAGTAACCTTATCCGCTCATACCTCTCTAGCAGGCTGGCCGCTAAATGCTTTTGGTACTGAAGAACAGAAGCAAAAGTTCCTCCGTCCAATGGCAGAAGGGAAGCTTATGGGTGCTTACGGCCTAACGGAGCCTGGATCAGGATCTGATGCTGGTGGTATGAAAACAACAGCGAAGCTTGATGGTGATCACTATATTTTAAATGGATCAAAGATTTTTATCACAAATGGTGGCGAAGCGGAGATTTATATTGTGTTTGCTCAAACAGATAAAGAAAAGCGTCACAAAGGGATTACCGCATTTATTGTTGAAAAAGGAACGCCTGGCTTCTCGATGGGTAAGAAAGAGAAAAAGCTAGGGATTCGTTCTTCACCTACATTAGAAATTATTTTCGAAGATTGTCGTGTTCCGGTTGAGAACCGTCTTGGTGACGAGGGGCAAGGATTTAAGATCGCCATGAAGACGCTTGACGGTGGACGTAACGGGATTGCGGCTCAAGCTGTTGGCATCGCGCAGGGGGCACTAGATGCGGCTACGGCGTATGCGAAAGATCGTAAGCAGTTTGGTAAGCCGATTGGTGAGAATCAAGGCATTGGCTTTAAGCTAGCCGATATGGCTACAAAGATTGAAGCAGCTCGACTATTAACTTATCAGGCAGCATGGAAAGAAAGTCAGGGTCTGCCGTACGGAAAAGAATCGGCGATGTCTAAACTATATGCCGGTGATATTTCAATGGAAGTGACAACAGAAGCGGTGCAAGTCTTTGGTGGCTATGGCTATACGAAGGATTATCCGGTTGAGCGCTACATGCGTGATGCGAAAATTACGCAAATCTATGAAGGTACAAATGAAATTCAGCGTCTTGTTATTTCAAGAATGCTGATGGCTGATTAAAAAGCGCCATGCATCCACTCGCAGAACGACTTTCAAAAAAGGATGAGCGAGCGCTCGCTAAAGCCATTAGTCTGGTCGAAAATGATGCTGAGGATAAATTAGAATTGCTGAAGGATATTCATCCGATGACAGGGCGAGCCCACTACATTGGCATGACTGGGTCACCTGGCGCCGGAAAAAGTTCACTCGTGAATCGTCTGATTACGTACTTAAGAAAACAAAACCTTACCGTTGGCGTTGTCGCTGTTGACCCGACGAGTCCGTTCAGCGGTGGGGCTCTTCTTGGCGATCGGGTTCGGATGGCGGAGCATTTTACAGATCCAGGCGTATTTATTCGGAGCATGGGAACGAGAGGAAGCCTTGGAGGACTATCACGAACGACGAAAGAAACCGTTCGTTTGATGGATGCCTTTGGATTTGATGTTATTTTGATTGAAACGGTTGGGGTTGGGCAATCGGAGCTAGACATTATGAAAATTGCGGATACGATTGCGGTCGTTTTAAATCCGGGTAGCGGAGATGTCGTGCAAGTCTTTAAGGCTGGCATCATGGAAATTGCGGATCTCTTTGTCGTGAATAAAGCGGATTTACCAGGCGTTCCGAAGCTTCTTGCCGAGCTTGAAAGTATGCTCGATCTCGTGAAGCACGATGCACCGTGGCGCCCACCGATTGTAAAGGCGATCTCTGTTCAGAATCTAGGTCTTGAAAAAGTGTGGAAACGAATGCAGGAGCACTTTGAATACAGCAAAGCATCCGGTGAGCGTGATGCTCGGCGTAAAACGTCCCTTGAGCGTGAAGTGATTGAAGTGGTGCACGCTGAAATGATGAAAAAACTTGTGGAATATGAAGAAACTGAGAAAGGCTGGGTCGAGGAAGTGACAAGTGGTTCCATTGACCCTTACTCAGCTGCTGTAAAGCTGCTTCAGAATTACATGGACGGCAGTCTTGAGAGGAAGGGGATGGGAAGGTGAAGAAGAACGTTCCTTCGATGGTGAAAGATGAGAAGTTGATCCAGAAACGTCGCGAGCAAATGATTAAAGCGGCGGTCTCTCTTTTTAAAGAAAAAGGGTTTCATCGGACAACGACGAGAGAGATCGCTCGTGTCGCCGGGTTTAGCATTGGGACACTTTATGAATACATTCGAAAAAAAGAAGACGTGCTATATCTTGTTTGCGACAGTATCTACGATGAAGTGCGCGAAAGGCTCGAAGAACAGTTGAAGCCAGATATAACAGGAATTGAGAGACTGAGGCAGGCTCTTCATGCGTTTTATCATGTCATGGATGATATGCAGGATGAAGTGCTTGTCATGTACCAGGAAGCAAAATCGCTCCCACGGGAAACGCTTCCCTATGTATTGAAAAAGGAACTCGGTATGGCCGAAATTTTTGAGCGACTAATTGAAGAGTGCGTGACGGAAGGGAAGCTACGCCTGACAGAAGACGAGATCTACGGTGCTGCGCATAACATCCTAGTGCAGGGGCAGATGTGGACCTTTAGGCGTTGGGCGCTTCATTCACATTATTCAATTGAAGAATACACCAAAATGCAAGAAGGATTTTTGATGAAAGCTTTAAATCCGATCGAAGCTAAAAACGTATAGAGGAGGAACAGCAGTGAGTGTAGTTGAAACGTATAAACCGGTTAACCACGTTCGTTTTGTAACTGCTTCAAGTTTGTTTGACGGTCACGATGCATCCATTAACATTATGCGTCGAATATTACAGGCAAGCGGAGCAGAAGTGATCCATCTTGGTCATAACCGATCTGTTGAGGAAGTTGTTAATGCTGCGATTCAGGAAGATGCGCAGGGAATTGCGATTTCTTCCTACCAGGGCGGTCACATGGAGTATTTTAAATACATGTACGACCTTTTAAAGGAAAAAGGGGCTTCTCACGTTAAGATTTATGGCGGTGGAGGCGGCGTCATTATTCCTAAGGAAATTAAAGAACTTCACGCCTACGGAATATCACGAATTTTTTCACCTGATGATGGCAGCGATCTTGGACTTCAAGGCATGATCGACCACATGATTAAGGAATGTGATTTCGCGACATTTAAACAAATTGATAATCAGATTGATCGTTTGCATGAACGTGATCCTCAAGCTGTATCAAGTCTCATTACGCTAGCGGAAAGCTATGGAGGAGAGCGCACAGAAGAGACGGCGGCCGCTGCTGAGCAAGTGTTCGATAAGCTGAAGAATATGGCAACCGATTCACCTGTTCTTGGGATTACTGGAACCGGTGGCGCGGGGAAAAGTTCTTTAACCGATGAGCTTGTGCGACGTTTCATTAATGAATTTGATAATAAGACGGTAGCGATCCTTTCCATTGATCCGACAAAACAAAAGACTGGCGGCGCTCTGCTCGGCGACAGAATTCGTATGAATGCCATTCACAATGATCGCGTCTTTATGAGAAGCCTTGCAACGCGGAAATCAAAAACCGAACTTTCGCTCTCGATTCGTGAAGCACTAACGGTTGTGAAGGCGGCAGGCTATGACTTGATTATCATTGAAACGAGCGGAATCGGCCAGGGGGATGCCGAGATCGTTGATATTTCCGATGTTTCGATGTATGTGATGACAAGTGAATTCGGTGCGCCTTCTCAGCTTGAGAAAATTGATATGATCGACTTTGCTGATTTGATTGTTATTAATAAATATGAGCGAAAAGGTTCTGAAGACGCCTTACGTGATGTGAAGAAGCAGTATCAGCGCAGTCACATGCTGTTTGAGCAAAATCTTGATCAAATGCCGGTCTACGGCACGATTGCCAGTCAATTTAATGACCCGGGGACGAATACGCTTTTTAAAGCATTGGTTGATACAATCCACCGTAAATGTCGCAATGACTGGGCAACAAATATTGAAACGAGTGACATTGTTGAAAAGCTGAATTTGATTATTCCGCCGCAGCGCCAGCAATATTTACAGGATATCTCTGGCTCCGTTCGACGCTATCATGAATATGTTGAGAAACAAGTTCAGCTTGCGCGAAAAGCGTTCCAGCTCCAAGGGACAATAGAGATGCTTAAGAGTACGGAAGACAACGATGAGACTATCGCCATGCTAACGAAGATGAAAGATCAAAACATGGACGACATGCATACAGAAACCCGTAAAATCATCGAGAACTGGCCTGAAGTGAAAGAAAAGTATAGCGGGAAAGAGTTTGTGACGGTGATCCGAGAGAAGGAAATCGTGACGGAGCTTACAACAAAGAGTTTGTCTGGGCTTGATATTCCTAAAGTCTCTCTACCGAAATACGAGGACTGGGGAGAGATCGTTCGCTGGGTTCTGAAAGAGAACGTACCAGGCTCGTTTCCTTATACAGCAGGTGTTTTTCCGTTTAAACGAAAAGGCGAGGATCCGAAGCGTCAATTCGCAGGCGAAGGAACGCCGGAGCGCACGAATCGCCGCTTCCATTACCTTTCTGAGAACGAAGACGCGAAGCGCTTAAGCACGGCCTTTGATTCCGTTACGCTTTATGGAGAAGATCCAGACTATCGACCGGATATTTATGGAAAAGTTGGCGAAAGTGGCGTTAGCATTTGTACGCTTGATGATATGAAAAAGCTTTATGCAGGGTTTGATTTGTGTGCGCCTTCGACTTCGGTATCGATGACGATTAATGGCCCCGCGCCAATCATTCTTGCGATGTTTATGAACACGGCGATTGAGCAGCAAATTCAGCGCTTTGAAGAAAAAGAAGGCCGTAAAGCAAGCGCGAAGGAGCTTGCAGAGATTAAGGCACACACGCTGAGCACCGTTCGTGGTACGGTTCAAGCTGATATTTTAAAAGAAGATCAAGGACAGAACACATGCATCTTTTCAACGGAATTTGCCCTTCGAATGATGGGAGATATTCAGGAATATTTTATTAACGAAAACGTCCGTAATTATTATTCTGTATCGATTTCGGGGTATCATATTGCAGAAGCTGGAGCCAATCCAATATCGCAGCTGGCATTTACGCTTGCCAATGGTTTTACGTATGTTGAATACTATTTAAGCCGCGGCATGGATATCGATAAATTTGCACCAAATCTCTCGTTCTTCTTTAGCAATGGACTGGATCCAGAATATACGGTCATTGGAAGAGTGGCACGCAGAATTTGGGCAACCGTGATGCGCGAGAAGTACGGCGCTAATGCGCGTAGTCAGAAGTTAAAGTACCATGTTCAAACGTCAGGTCGCTCCCTGCATGCGCAAGAGATGGACTTTAACGATATTCGCACAACGTTACAAGGCTTAATGGCGATTCATGACAACTGCAACTCGCTTCACACGAATGCATACGACGAAGCGGTAACAACGCCGACAGAGGAGTCGGTTCGTCGTGCGATGGCTATTCAAATGATTATTACAAAGGAGCACGGGTTAACGAAGAACGAAAACCCGCTCCAAGGTTCCTTCATTATTGAAGAATTAACCGACCTTGTGGAAGAAGCCGTTCTTAGTGAATTTGAGAAAATCAATGCGCGCGGTGGGGTATTAGGTGCGATGGAGACACAGTACCAGCGCGGCAAAATTCAAGAAGAGTCCATGCATTACGAGATGCTAAAGCATAGCGGCGAGCTTCCGATCGTTGGTGTAAATACGTATAAAAATCCGAATCCACCAGCAGAAGAAGAGTGGAACATGGAGCTTGCGCGAGCGAGCAAAGAAGAGAAGGAACAGCAGATTACGAACTTAAAGCAGTTCCAGGAAGCGCATGCTGATAAGACAGAAGAAGCACTTAATCGCTTAAAGCGTGCCGCACTTAGTAAAGGAAACATTTTTGAAGAGTTAATGGAAACCGTTAAGGTCGCGAGCCTTGGCCAAATTACAAGAGCTCTTTATGAAGTGGGCGGGAAATACCGTCGTAATATGTAAGCAGTAAAGAACTTGTCAAATGCAAGCGTTCATATTATTGTAGGAGGAAGGACTTCCCTTCCTCCTTTTCGTTCGAAAGAGAAGAGAGTATGGAAGAGTAAATCCTGTTATTTCAATAGATTTGTTTGAAAATCGTAGCATAGATTGTGTAAATTTGTTTATAATGAATGGTATGTTTTGAATTAGGGTATAACGAGCAACATGGAAACGCGATCGTTTTAAAAATAGTGAAATGCTAGTTTTTTTAGTAGCTATTATTCATAGGAGAGAATTGAAAGGGAGTGCCGATATCGTGAGTAGCTTAAAGCAGCTGTCTGCTGAAGACATTCAAGAAACATCCATGATTGATATTATGTATTTCATCCTGCAGGACGAGAAGAAACCTGTTTCTTTCTATAAACTGATGGACCAGATTGGAAAGATGAAAGGTTTATCTTCCTCACAGCTTCAGGAAATGCTTGCAGAAGTTTATACAAACTTGAACACGGATGGTCGATTTGTAACGCTTGGAGACAACCAGTGGGGTCTAAAAGGCTGGTACCCAGTTGAGCAATCACAAGAAGAGCTAGCAACAACAATCAAGCCTAAGAAACGCAAGAAGTCTGAAGATGACCTTGGTTTTGATGAAGATGATGAAGACGATCTTGAAGATCTTGAAGTTGATGACCTTGACGATTTTGATGACGACGACTTCGATGATGATACAGAAGATTTGGATGATGAAGACCTAGATGATGAAGATGACGACGACGTGGAAGACGACGAAGAAGAAAAGAAATAATTTCTGTCGCTTCTTGACTTTCAGTAGCGAAATCGGTAGAATCATTTTTGGGCTTCACCAAAATACTAAACTAATTTATAGATCCGATATAAAAACAAAAGTGCCCCCCATTTATGGGACAGGTGCCACTTTTGTTTTTTTTGTTTTTATACTCACATATGAGAAGCTTTTAGCCAGTAAGAGTGGACCTTCCGTTTAAGTAAAGAAAATTGTATCCATCTGCATGGATTTTATTAAAAAAATAAAATCTCTCGTTTCAGATGAATCCTCTCCCTTTCTAAAAGGGCAGAATACAAACCATGAGGGGGCAGAAAGATGACAGCAAAACATAAGAAGTACATCTTTGTAACAGGCGGCGTTGTTTCGTCACTTGGTAAAGGTATCACAGCAGCTTCACTAGGACGACTTTTGAAAAACCGTGGCGTGAGTGTAACGATTCAAAAGTTCGATCCATACATTAACGTTGACCCAGGGACAATGAGTCCTTATCAACACGGAGAGGTATTTGTAACGGATGATGGCGCTGAAACAGATCTTGACCTTGGTCACTACGAGCGCTTCATCGATATCAACCTTTCGAAAAACTCGAACGTAACGACAGGTAAAGTCTACTCAACTGTTCTTCGCAAAGAGCGTCGCGGTGACTACCTTGGTGGTACGGTTCAGGTTATTCCGCACATCACGAATGAAATCAAAGAGCGTATTTTCCGTGCTGGAAATGAAACAAATGCTGATGTCGTGATTACGGAAATCGGTGGAACAGTTGGAGACATCGAAAGTCTTCCATTCCTTGAAGCAATCCGCCAAATTAAGAGTGATATTGGTAAGGAAAATGTGATGTACATTCACTGTACGCTACTTCCTTATTTAAAAGCTGCAGGTGAAATGAAAACAAAGCCAACACAGCATAGTGTAAAAGAACTTCGTAGTCTTGGCATCCAGCCAAATGTGATCGTTGTTCGTGCTGAGCAGCCGGTTCCTCAAGAAATGAAAGACAAGATTGCTTTGTTCTGTGACATCGATGAGCACGCCGTTATCGAAGCACAGGATGCTGACACGCTTTACAAAGTACCTCTAGCTCTTCAAGAACAGAAGCTTGATGAAATTACTTGTCAGCACCTGAAGCTAAACTGTCAGGAAGCGGACATGGATGAGTGGAATGCACTTGTAGATAAGGTTCAAAACCTTTCTAGAAAAACGAAAATCGCCCTCGTTGGTAAATATGTAGCCCTTCAAGATGCTTATATTTCAGTTGTGGAATCTCTAAAGCATGCCGGCTATGCGTTTGACGCAGACATTGATATTAAGTGGGTAAACTCTGAAACAGTGACACAAGAGAATGTAAAAGAGCTTCTTTCTGATGTCGATGGTATCCTTGTTCCTGGTGGTTTCGGCGATCGCGGAATCGAAGGAAAGATCACGGCAATTCAGTATGCGCGTGAAAACAAAGTACCTTTCTTAGGTATCTGTCTTGGTATGCAGCTTGCTTCAGTTGAATTTGCTCGCAACGTTCTAAACTTAGAAGGTGCGCATTCAGCCGAAATTAAGCCAACAACGAAATACCCTGTCATTGATCTTCTACCTGAACAAAAAGATGTGGAGGACCTTGGTGGTACGCTTCGTCTTGGTCTATACCCTTGTAAGCTAACCGAAGGTACAAAGGCTTATGCTGCTTACAATGATGAAGTCGTCTATGAACGTCATCGTCACCGCTACGAGTTCAGCAACCAGTATCGTGCGCAAATGGAAGAGGCAGGATTCATTTTCTCTGGTACGAGCCCTGATGGCCGTCTAGTTGAAGTCGTTGAAGTGAAAGATCACCCGTGGTTTGTCGCTTCACAATTCCACCCAGAATTCACGTCACGTCCGACACGTCCACAGCCGTTATTCAAAGAATTTATCGGCGCTTCAATGGCGAATAACTAATTAAAAAAAGGCTCTTTTCTAATAGATTGTTGCTTTTGAATCAATTATTGAATAAAAGACCACACTTCGCTAATTGTAGCGGAAGGATGCTCGACTCCTGCGGGACTAGCGGGACAGGAGCGGAAATTACCCAATTTATCTAAAAGCAATAACATCTACGAAATGAGCCTAATAAAAAGACATCCTTTTCTACCGCGAAAGGGATGTCTTTTTGTATAGACTTAAAATTCGTATCCATGTTCTTCTAGTATTTCCCGAGTCGTTAAATAGAGAGCATGATAAACATATAACGAAGTAAGTAAGGCCGGATAACCTATGCGTTCTCCTTCATCATTTGGAACAAGACCGGTCGTTAATCCGGTGTTGATATGAAAATCGGTGTTTTGCTCAAGGATAGGATCGGCTTCTTTTCGCGTAGCGGAAATACCGACGACCGTTGCACCAGTCGCTTTAAACTTTTCCGCATGCTTCGCAGCCGCTTCGTCTTCACTAAGCCTTGAAAATAAAAGGACACAATCATTCTCAGTTAAATCGGCAGGATCATGAAGAATCGCACTTGAGGGAAGCTTTTCAGAGCCATACACTGCTTCGAGAGCAGCTCCCTGAAGTTCGTTTTCTCCATAGAAATAAACTGTACCACCGCCTGTAATAATTTGAGCAAACAAGCGTGAAATATCTTCTATGATCATTTCATGCTGATCCTGAATCCCTTTAAATTTACCCATTAACTGAGTCGTGAAAATCTTAAGCATTGGATCACTGCCTTTCTGTTTTTTATGAAAAATTGAAAGCTAATTTTATGTCGATCTGGGTATAGGTATACAAATGAATTGCTAGCGAAAAGGAGGTGGGATGAGCGAACACATTATACATGTATAACCGGTCACTATTATAACGAAACTGTTCAACACTTGCGAATATCAGCCCTCAATGTATAATCAGGAAGGGATTCACGATCTTTAAGCGAACTTAAACATAAGACTAACGGAAAAGTAGGTGCTCACATATGAATGAAAAAATCTTAATCGTAGATGATCAATACGGTATACGCATCCTTCTTAACGAAATTTTTCAAAAAGAAGGCTATCAAACATTCCAGGCAGCAAACGGCGTTCAAGCACTCTCAATCGTAAAAAGTGAGGATCCTGACTTAGTTATTCTCGATATGAAAATCCCAGGAATGGATGGGCTAGAGATTTTAAAGCGAATCAAAAAAATGGAAGCAAGAGCGCTTGTTATCATCATGACGGCATATGGCGAATTAGACATGATTCATGAAGCGATGGACTTAGGGGCAATAACGCATTTTGCGAAACCTTTTGACATCGATGAGATTCGAGCAACAGTCAAAAAAGAATTAGCATCGCTTTCATAACAAAAGGTAACGCTTACATAAACAAATCCTATTAAATCAAGCTTTTTCCCCTTCTTTTATAGAAGTGATATGCTATAATAGAACCGTGTTTTTGGATAAATTGTAGACGAAATGAATTCAGATTAGCTGAAATTTCTTAAGCTGTGGCATACATAAAAACACCATGTTTGTGCCATCTTGTAGAAGACAGTTTTTTCTGGATGCATCTGCATGCTTCAATAACAGGTATTCGTTATTAAGATGTTCCAGGTCAGACCTGGCAATTTTAAATTAGATTGAGGAGGATTTATCATGCCTTTAGTTTCTATGAAAGAAATGCTTGAAAAAGGTAAAGCGGAAGGCTACGCAGTTGGCCAATTTAACCTTAACAACCTTGAGTTCACTCAAGCGATCCTACAAGCTGCACAAGAAGAACAATCACCAGTTATCCTTGGTGTTTCTGAAGGTGCTGCTCGTTACATGGGCGGATTCAAAACAATCGTAACGTTGGTTGAAGCGCTTATGGAAGAGTACAAGGTTACAGTACCAGTTGCGATTCACCTTGACCACGGTTCTAGCTTCGAGAAGTGTATGCAAGCGATCAACGCTGGATTTACTTCTGTTATGATCGATGGTTCTCACTACCCACTAGACGAAAACATTGCTCTTACTACAAAAGTAGTAGAAGCTGCACACGCAGTTGGTGTTTCTGTTGAAGCTGAGCTTGGCCGCATTGGCGGACAAGAAGACGATCTTGTTGTTAGTGATGCAGAAGCTGCATACGCGATCCCTGAAGAGTGTGAGCGTCTAATCAACGAAACTGGTGTAGATTGCTTCGCGCCTGCACTTGGTTCTGTACACGGTCCTTACAAAGGTGAGCCTAACCTAGGGTTCGACCGCATGGAAACAATCAGCAAAATGACTGGTGTTCCTCTCGTACTTCACGGTGGTACTGGTATTCCAACAGCTGACGTTAAAAAAGCGATCAAATTTGGACATGCTAAGATCAACGTTAACACGGAGAGCCAACTTTCTTCTGCTAAAGCAGTTCGTTCTGTACTTGAAGAAAAGCCAGATCTTTACGATCCTCGTAAATACATGGGACCTGCACGCGATGCAATTAAAGAAACAGTAATTGGCAAAATGCGTGAATTCGGTTCTTCAAACAAAGCATAATCTTCTTAAAATCGGATCATCAAAACCGCTCTAATATGAGCGGTTTCTGATTTCCGTTTTTTAATCCCCTACCTACTACCTTACGACTATTTTTCATTTATTTACAACCAAATCAGCTAACGCAAAACAAAATATGTTAAAATTTTTCTCGTAAACGCTTTCTAAATAAAAGGAGGACGAATGCAATGAAAATTTTCATAGATTCCGCTAACTTAACTGACATTAAAGAAGCACATGATATGGGTATCGTTTCAGGTGTAACAACGAATCCGTCCCTCGTTATGAAGGAGAAAGTAAATTTTCACGATCGTCTTCGTGAAATTACTAGCCTTGTAGCTGGATCGGTTAGTGCTGAAGTAGTTTCCACTACAGCTGAAGAAATGATTGAAGAAGGTAAACAGCTTGCTGAAATCGCTCCAAACATTACAGTGAAAGTACCGATGAACCGTGAAGGAATGAAAGCTGTCAAAGCATTCTCTGAAGCTGGTATTAAGACAAACGTAACGCTCGTTTTTTCTGCGAACCAGGCATTGCTTGCAGCACGAGCTGGCGCTTCTTATGTCTCACCATTCCTTGGTCGTCTTGATGATATCGGTCAAAATGGTCTTGATCTTATCTCTGAAATCTCTGAACTGTTCGCTGTGCATGGCATCGAAACTGAAATCATTGCTGCATCCATTCGTCACCCTATGCACGTAACAGAAGCTGCCCTACGCGGAGCTGACATTGGCACAATGCCATTGAAAGTCGTGCTTCAAATGCTTGAGCACCCGCTAACAGACAAAGGAATCGATCAATTCCTTGCTGATTGGGAAGAAGCGAAAAAAGCAAACGAATAAAATGAACGAATTGGCATGAACTTCCTGTTTTTGCCCATACTATTCTTATGAAGTATCATGACAGAATGAGGAACATACGATGCGGACGAAGAAGGGAGACCGTTATGGAAAAGTTGATGATCGCTGGAGGCCACCGTTTAAGTGGAACCGTTCAGGTGAGCGGGGCCAAGAATAGTGCGGTAGCATTAATCCCGGCGGCTATTCTAGCAGATTCCACTGTCACTATTGATCACTTGCCGAACATTTCTGACGTTGGGATTCTCCGTGATTTGCTTGAAGAAATCGGGGGACAAGCTGAGCTAAATGGAAATACATTAACTGTAAATCCTAAGGATATGATTGCGATGCCGCTGCCGAATGGCAAAGTAAAGAAGCTGCGTGCTTCTTATTATTTAATGGGTGCAATGTTAGGTCGTTTTAACAAGGCGGTTATCGGACTTCCGGGCGGATGTAATCTTGGACCACGTCCGATTGATCAGCATATTAAGGGATTTGAAGCGCTTGGCGCAAAAGTAACGAATGAACAAGGGGCCATTTACCTTCGTGCAGATGAACTAAGAGGTGCTCGCATTTACCTTGATGTAGTAAGCGTTGGAGCGACGATTAACATTATGCTTGCAGCGGTTCGTGCGAAAGGTCGTACCGTGATTGAAAATGCAGCTAAAGAACCTGAAATCATTGACGTTGCCACACTATTATCAAGCATGGGAGCAAAGATTAAAGGGGCTGGAACGGACGTTATTCGAATTGACGGCGTGGACGAGCTAACCGGTTGCTATCATTCCATTATTCCTGACCGTATTGAGGCAGGAACCTACATGATCATGGCAGCTGCGATGGGTGATGAAGTTGTGATCGACAATGTTATTTCTCAACACTTAGAATCGCTTATTGCGAAACTACGTGAGATGGGTGTACAAGTCGAGACAAATGAAGATCAAGTTTTTATTCGTTCGCCGCGTGAAGGTTGGAAAGGCGTTGATCTTAAAACCCTTGTTTATCCAGGGTTCCCAACTGATCTTCAGCAGCCGTTTACTTCGCTTTTAACAAATGCTGAAGGAAGCAGTATTGTAACCGATACGATCTATAGTGCAAGATTCAAACACATCGATGAACTACGTCGAATGGGTGCGAACGTTAAGGTTGAAGGACGTTCTGCCATAATTAATGGCGCTGTCAAGCTCCAGGGAGCAAAGGTGCGTGCTTCAGATCTACGTGCTGGTGCAGCCCTTGTTGTCGCTGGCCTAATGGCTGAAGGCGTCACGGAAGTCTCAGGACTGGAGCACATTGATCGCGGCTATGAGCGACTCGTTGAGAAGCTTAGCAATCTTGGTGCGCGGGTTTGGCGCGAGAAATTAGACCAAGAAGAGTTGAAAGAAGTAGAAAGTTCTTAAATTATCAGAAATGGTGGTGAAAACCACCATTCTGTTATCTCTGTTTTGAAAGCGTTTTACTAACATTGCGCACCCCGGGGGAGGAAAGCATGATGGAAAGAAGTTTAACGATGGAACTTGTCAGAGTTACAGAAGCTGCTGCGCTCGCTTCAGCACGCTGGATGGGAAGAGGCAAGAAAGAAGAAGCAGATGATGCCGCGACCACGGCAATGCGGGATGTGTTTGACACGGTACCGATGAAGGGAACGGTGGTTATCGGGGAAGGGGAAATGGATGAAGCCCCGATGCTCTATATTGGTGAAAAGCTTGGGACTGGTTATGGTCCCCGTGTAGACGTCGCGGTTGATCCTCTTGAAGGAACGAATATCGTAGCAGCAGGAACGTGGAATGCACTAGCTGTGTTAGCGGTTGCTGATCACGGCAATTTGCTTCATGCACCTGACATGTATATGGACAAAATTGCGGTCGGACCGAAAGCGGTTGGCAAAATCGATATTAACGCTTCCGTTTACGTTAATTTGAAGGCGGTTGCTGAAGCGAAAGGAAAAGAAATTGAAGACTGTGTGGCGGTCATATTAGACCGCAAGCGGCACGAAAAGATTATAGAAGAAGTTCGTGCTGCAGGCGCTAGAATTAAGCTTATTTCTGATGGAGATGTGGCAGCGGCAATTAACACGGCCTTTGATGACACAGGCGTTGATATTTTATTTGGCTCTGGTGGTGCCCCTGAAGGTGTACTTGCAGCCGTTGCATTGAAGTGTCTCGGTGGAGAAATACAGGGTAAACTTCTCCCTCAAAATGAAGAAGAGTTGAAACGATGTAACGAGATGGGGATTCATGATGTTTCCCGCGTTCTTTACATGGAGGATCTCGTAAAAGGGGAAGATGCCATTTTTGCGGCAACTGGCGTGACAGATGGCGAATTATTAAAGGGTGTTAGATTCCAGGGAACTTCTGGTACGACCCAATCGGTTGTTATGCGTGCAAAGTCCGGTACTGTCCGCTTTATAGACGGAAAACACAGTTTGAAAAAGAAACCAGACCTTGTTATTCGTTCTTAAAAGTTCATTAGACGTACATGATTCAAAACCACAAGTATCATTTCATGTTGAATATTTTTTAGGAATCTGGTAAAACTATAAGGTGCTGTATTATTTCCTATTACTATTCGCTCAACATCGTTGAGTGGAAAAGTTGATTTTTGGCTCAAATGTCGTCATTCGCGTAGTGGACCACCTGTCCCGTTTTAGTTAATGGCGAAAATGAGCCAAAAATCATTAAAGAATATGTTCAAGAGTAACGATTGCTAAGCAACACCTTCGTTGTGCACTTCCTCTACTCTCACTTAAGAGATTCCTGAATGGATCACATACTAGCCTCTCGCAGGATCTCAACAAACTCTTTCTCTCTTTCTTTATTATTTTATTCATAATCAAAAGGGCGATCTGTACACAACATACCTCTGTTGTTTAAATGAACCTTTTGTGCACTTATTTCATTTTCCAATCATTTGGGTAAAACCCATAATCATTTAAAAAGTGTGGTGTCAACATGGCAGTAAATATATCAGAACTAGAACAAATGACATTAAAAGAGCTTTATGAACAGGCTCGTTTATACAAAGTCTCTTACTATAGTAAGTTAAACAAACGAGAGCTTGTTTTCGCTATTTTAAAAGCCCAGGCAGAGCAATCAGGACTTCTGTTCATGGAAGGGATTCTTGAAATTATTTCGTCTGAAGGATTTGGCTTCCTTCGACCAATTAACTACTCGCCAAGCGCAGAAGACATTTATATCTCGGCATCTCAAATTCGCAGATTCGACCTTCGAAACGGGGATCGCGTTTCTGGGAAAGTACGTCCGCCAAAAGAAAATGAACGCTATTATGGTCTTCTACACGTGGCGGCAGTGAACGGAGAAGACCCTGATTCTTCAAAAGAACGCGTCCATTTTCCAGCGCTAACACCGCTTTATCCTGAGAAGCGCATGAATTTTGAAAACAAATCAGGCAATCTGTCTACTCGAATCATCGACATGATTTCACCAGTGGGGTATGGGCAGCGTGGACTCATCGTAGCGCCACCAAAAGCTGGTAAAACGATGCTTTTGAAGGAAATTGCTAATAGCATTACAACGAATCATCCTGAAACGGAATTAATCGTTCTTCTCATTGACGAGCGTCCTGAGGAAGTGACGGATATTGAGCGTTCCGTTGATGGCGATGTGGTTCATTCAACGTTTGATGAAACGCCAGATAACCATATTAAAGTAGCTGAGCTTGTGCTTGAGCGTGCGATGCGATTGGTTGAGCATAAGAAAGATGTTGTCATTCTTTTGGATAGTATTACACGTCTTGCTCGTGCTTATAACCTCGTCATCCCACCGAGTGGACGTACGCTTTCCGGTGGTATTGATCCTGCAGCCTTCCATCGTCCGAAACGATTCTTTGGTGCGGCGCGTAACATTGAAGAAGGCGGAAGCTTGACGATTTTAGCAACAGCGTTAGTTGAGACAGGTTCACGCATGGATGACGTCATTTATGAAGAATTTAAAGGAACTGGTAACATGGAGCTTCATCTTGATCGTCGTCTCGCAGAACGTCGCGTTTTCCCTGCGATTGATATTCGTCGCTCTGGTACACGTAAAGAAGAGTTGCTTCTTCCGAAAGAACAGCTTGAAATGCTTTGGACGATTCGTAAGAGCATGGATGACTCCTTTGAATTCGTGGATAATTTCTTAAAGCGTCTGAAGAAAACGAAGGAAAATCGTGAGTTTTTCGACCTGTTTGAGAAAGAAAAAAGCGGTTCTTCCAGGTAAAGAATGAGGGTGTTTCGTCACAAGATGATCAATTGCATTGTCTGGAACACCCTGCTATAATACGTCTATGTGTGCAGAAGCTAAAAGGCACTGCCTTTTAGCTTCATTTAACTCTGGTTCCTCAGGAATCAGGGCGGAAGGAGATGAAATTCATGAAACAAGCGATTCATCCTGGTTATGAAACCATTAAGGTAAGATGTGCTTGCGGTAACGAATTCGAAACTGGTTCTACAAAACAGGACGGCGTGAGCGTAGAGGTTTGCTCTGAGTGCCATCCATTCTATACTGGACGTCAGAAGTTTAATGACGCTGGTGGACGCGTAGATAAGTTTAGAAAAAAATACAACCTAAAAGGTTAATGATAGAACAGGCAAGTTTTTACTCCTTGCCTGTTTTTTAACTCAATGAAGCAAGAAATGATCATCATGCAGAGCTACTTTGCACATATTTGTAGGAAGAAACGGTTGGAACAAACCCTTTTGTTCACTCGTTTCTTCCTATGAAGGATGATTTTTAAGATGGGCGAAGCCTTTTTAAGCGAATACGAGTGATTGCGGTTTGTGAGCACTCTACGATCAATAATTGGATGAAAGTATACGCAAAATAAGGACTGCGCTGATCAGTCGTTTTTTTATGCTTATGCTGGGAAAGGAGAAGCGGTTGAATGCATGTTATGAAGTACAGCGGCTGGATTGAGGTTGTTTGCGGGAGTATGTTTTCCGGGAAGTCTGAAGAATTAATTCGTCGCGTAAGACGAGCGACTTATGCCAAACAAAAAGTTCAGGTGTTTAAACCAAAAGTGGATAACAGATATAGCGAAGAATCTGTTGTATCTCATAATGGAATGTCCGTCATCGCTGTTCCGGTTGATCATTCACAGGCGATCCTGGACCGCGTTTCTGAAGATACGGATATGGTTGCGGTTGATGAAGTGCAGTTTTTTGATGAAGGCATTGTTGATGTAGCGCAACAGCTTGCAGATGAAGGAGTTCGTGTGATCGTTGCAGGGCTGGATCAGGATTTCCGCGGTGAAGCTTTTGGGCAGGTGCCAAAGCTTTTAACGGTTGCAGAATCCGTCACAAAGCTTCAAGCGATTTGTGTCGTATGTGGTTCTCCAGCAAGTCGTACGCAGCGTCTTATTGATGGCAAGCCTGCTCATTACGAGGATCCCATTATCCTTGTTGGTGCATCTGAGTCTTATGAACCGCGCTGTCGTCACTGTCATAAAGTACCTGGAAAACCGACAGCAAGGGATCATCAAGAACAAGAAATCTCAAAGTAAGTCCGGGAAACCGGGCTTTTTTTTGTGCTTTTTAAATATGTAAATCGTAACGAAAAGATAAGAAAAGCGCTGATTTGAATCTAACCATCATTTGTTGGGCACCTTAAAAACAGGAGGTGACCGACTGATGAGAAAGATAACCTGGATGATGCTTGTGCTTCTGTTGCTTGTATCAGCCTGTTCGCCACTCAAGCCGCCAGAAGCAAATGGACAGGCGGGAGAAGGTCAAAACTTAAATACCGATATTAATCTAAACCCACAGTCCTATCGAAATATGAGCGTGGACAAGCCAACGATTAGTGACGATCAAGATAAGATTCGAGAAGTAGTCGAGGCAGAAGGATTTGATGCTGGATTGATTTCGATCACTGGCAACCATGCGTGGGTAAATGTTAAATTTACGAATAAACAAGAAGCGGAACTAAATAATCAGAAAAAAACGCTTGCCGCAAAAATTTATCAAGCAGTGCCAAGATACAAAATTCACGTGCGAGCAAGATAAACCCTCTCAACAATGAGAGGGTTATTTTTATTAATGCTGAGCTCGTCTTGCTGCTTGTTGCAACGGATCCCAAACGCTGTTGTAAGGTGGAGCGTAGGAGAGATCGAGGTCCTCTATGTCATGTAACGTCATTTGGTGATAAAGAGCAGTCGCAAGTACGTCAACGCGCTTATCCACGCCATACTTTCCAATAAACTGCCCGCCAAGGATGCGCTCGTTATCATCTCGGAAAATGATTTTGACACAAAGTTCTCGTGCATCAGGGTAGTATCCAGCGATATCTGTCGCTTCAGTAGAACAGCTAGCGAACGGTAAATTAAGTGCTTCTGCTTCACTTGTTGAAAGCCCTGTTCGACCAAGCGTTAAGTCAAAGAATTTAATGACAGAAGTACCGACAATTCCTTTAAACGTATTCGGCTGTCCGACCATATTCAGTCCTGCAATACGCCCCTGTTTATTTGCTGTCGTCCCTAGAGGAACAAAGTCATCACGTTCTTTGACACGATGGTAATGTGTCGCACAGTCTCCAGCGGCATAGACATCTTCTTTACTCGTTTGCATGTAGCGATTCACCTGTATTGCCCCGTTAGAAGCGGTGTGTAGCCCGCACTCCTTAAGGAAACCTGTATTAGGCTTTACTCCAACAGAAACGAGAACAAGATCTGCTTCATATTCTCCTTTATCTGTTACGATCTTTTTCACGCGCTTCTCACCTTTAAAAGATTGCACGCCTTCGTTTGTATGAACAGCAACCTCGTTTCGCTCTGCCTCATCATGGATCATCTTCGCCATGTCTTCATCAAAAATGCTAGCGAGGTGTGACCCTAGTTCAATGATGCGCACATTTTTACCAAGTTCACGGAACGTTTCAGCCATTTCAAGACCGATATAGCCTCCTCCAATAACCGCAACGTTTTTAACAGAGTCATCCAAATCATTGATTACCTTCTCAGCATCCGGAATCGTTTTTAATGTATGTATTCCGTTAAGATCGATTCCTTCCCAATTTGGTTTCACAGGACTAACCCCTGTCGCGATTAACAGTTTATCGTATTTTTCGGTAAAATGTTCGCCGGACTTTAAGTTAACTCCTTTTACAATTTTTTTATCGGTATCCACATTTGTTACTTCATGATACACACGAGCATCGATGCCATACTTCTCTCGAAACGTATCGACAGATCTAGCGATAAGTTTTTCAGTGGATTCAATTTTTCCACTAATGACATAAGGGAGACCGCACTGCCCATAAGAGTAGATATTTCCTTTCTCAAGCGTCACAACTTCCGCTTCCTCATCATTTCGAATAATTTGCATTGCTGCACTCATACCAGCTGCATCGCCGCCAATAATGACGAATTTCATGTTCAAACCGCCCCTTCCGGAATCGTTCGTTTTTACTAACCTACTTCCAGTTTACCCTGAATAAATCAAGTTCAAGCTATTTTTGCTTTTGACCTGTGAAATGTCCTATACTATAATTAGAATGTTATGCAACGAAAACGAGGTGAAAGATCTTGTTAGACCGTTTAGAAATTGTTGAAGAACGTTATGATAAGTTAAATCAGTTGTTGAGTGATCCAGAAGTCATTAATGACACGACGAAACTCCGGGAATATTCCAAAGAGCAATCAAGTCTTGAGGAAACCGTTCAGGTGTATCGTGAATATAAGGAAATTCTCGAGGGCATTCAAGATGCGAAAGCGATGCTTGAGGAAGAAAAAGATGCAGAAATGCGCGAAATGGTAAAGGCTGAACTTTCCGAGCTTACACCTAAAGAAGAAGAGTATGCAGAGCGCTTGCGCGTGCTACTTCTTCCAAAAGACCCGAACGATGATAAGAACGTAATTATCGAGGTTCGCGGAGCAGCGGGTGGAGATGAAGCCGCTCTATTTGCGGGTGACTTGTACAAAATGTACAGCCGCTTTGCTGAAATGCAAGGTTGGAAGTCTGAAGTCATTGAATCAAGTTCAACCGAACTCGGTGGTTTTAAAGAGATTATCTTTATGATCAACGGTGCTGGCGCTTATTCAAAAATGAAGTATGAGAACGGAGCACACCGCGTTCAGCGCGTTCCGTCAACAGAATCAGGTGGTCGTATTCATACGTCTACGGCAACCGTTGCGGTGCTTCCTGAAGCAGAAGAAGTAGAAGTTGACATTCATGATAAAGACATTCGTGTTGATACCTTTACTTCAAGTGGGCCAGGTGGACAGAGTGTTAATACAACGATGTCAGCGGTTCGCTTAACGCACATGCCAACTGGTGTTGTAGTTTCGTGTCAGGATGAAAAATCTCAGATCAAGAACAAAGAAAAAGCGATGAAGGTTCTTCGTGCTCGCGTGTATGATAAGTTCCAGCAGGAAGCACAGAAAGAGTATGACGATAACCGTAAATCCGCTGTTGGTACTGGCGACCGTTCTGAACGTATTCGCACGTACAACTTCCCACAAAACCGCGTAACGGATCACAGAATTAACTTAACGATCCAAAAGCTTGACCAGATCCTTCAAGGTAAGCTTGATGAGTTCATTGATGCGCTTATTACAGAAGAACAAACGCGCTTAATGGCGGAAGCTGGAGAGTGACCCTATGATGACTGTATTCGAAGCCCTTAAATGGGCTTCTTCTTTTTTAGAGGAGCACGGACGTGAAGCATCGGCTGCCGAGTGGCTGATCAAACACGAGTTAAACGTATCAAGAACAGAACTATTGCTTCAGATGCAAGATCAAATGCCGAATTTTGCGAGTTTTGAAGCGAAAATAAACGAGCACGCGACCGGCATTCCTGTTCAGCACATTGTTGGAAAAGAAGAGTTCTACGGAAGAACGTTCCGCGTGAATCATCATGTACTCGTGCCAAGACCTGAAACAGAAGAGCTTGTGGAAGGTATTCTTTCTAGGTCAAAAATGCTGTTTCCTAACCCGGAAAAGTCCAAGATCGCCGACATCGGTACCGGAAGCGGGGCGATTGGGATTAGTCTTGCGCTAGAACTGAAAAATCAAAACGTCACAGCAGTGGATATTTCTCAGGAGGCCCTTAAGGTAGCGAAGGAAAATGCACGTCAGCTTGACGCTCCAATCTCGTTTCTTCACGGTGATTTACTTCAGCCGTTACAAGGACAAACGTTTGATATCGTCGTTTCAAATCCTCCTTACATTTCAGAAGAAGAATATGCCACTCTTGACCCGTTAGTTCGAGACCATGAACCGATTCGTGCTCTTGTAGGAGGAGAAGATGGCTACGTACTTTATCGCAGACTTGCGGAAGGTTTGCCTGGGCTGATTGCTTCTCCAGGGTTAATTGGATTTGAGGTAGGCGAAAAGCAGGCAAGAACAGTTGCCGCAATGCTCGAAGCTTCTTTTGGTCAGTGTATTCAGGTTGAGGTTGTGAAAGATATTAGTGGGAAAGAACGAATGGTATTTGGTGTTGTAACGTAACCCTGTCGATTCTGCTCGCATTCTGGTGAACAGTTCTACGTTTAAAACGTATGAATCTGGCCAGAATGAGAGCTAGAAGGGACGGGATACAAGATGAATCAAAGAGGACTTATTAATCTATTAATCTCATTTTTTATTCTTGCTTCAAGTCTCCAGGGTTCGGGAGTTGTTACAGCAAATCAGCAGATTATTCCAGACGAAGCGATTCGTCTTCGCATTTTAGCAAATAGTAATAGTGAGGAAGATCAATCAGTAAAGCGTAGTATTCGTGACGAAGTGAACGAATCAATTAATAAGTGGGTCGCTGATTTAACATCCATTGAAGCTTCGCGTCGCGTGATTAAAAGTCATTTGAATGAAATTGAAGCGATTGTAGAAAAAGAGCTTGATCAGATTGGGAGCAGTGAATCATTTTCTGTTTCTTTTGGAGAAGTCGCGTTTCCGACGAAACTATATGGCGATTTTGTTTACCCTGCCGGTGACTATGAAGCCGTCTTAATTACAATTGGGGAAGGTCTTGGGGATAACTGGTGGTGCGTTCTTTTCCCACCGCTTTGTTTCCTTGACTTCTCAAATGGGGACGCTGTTCAGGCAGAAAGCGACGCGCCTGTAGAAGAGCCTTCAGAAGACGTGGAAGTTGACTTCTTCTTGGTGAAAATCATGGATACGATTGTGGACTGGGTGAAAGGAATATTCAGCTAACTGGTCTATTCTCCTTCTTCAACGCATAAGACCATAACAGAACGGTTTTGTGTGAAAACTGAAGGAGGAGATCTATTTGTTTCTTGTTAGAAAAGCAACGACAGATGATGCCGTAGCCGTTAGGAATTTTGTTATCCAATCCGGCCTTGATGTGGACGGGCTACCTGATATTGAGTCGTTTCTTATCGCAGAATCAGAAAAAAAAGACCTGCTAGGCGTGATTGGACTTGAAACGATAGGTGCGTCAGGTCTTCTAAGAGCACTCGTCTTAAATAGCTCTGAATCAACTTCTGAACGATTATTACAGTTCTTTGACCAGGTACTACTTTTTGCGAAAAAAGCTAATTTGGACGAGTTGTTTCTCACATCAAAAGAAGAATCATTTTTCTTTCAAGTTTTCGGTTTCTCGACAATTTCTATCGAAGACGTTCCGAAATTAGTAAGGGAAAATGAGCTATTTTCCAATCAATCAGATCAGCGAGTGATTATGAGAAAACGTTTAAACTAGGTGATCTCATCAACATGGTTATGCACAAATCGAACATACGTTATCCACATTGTGTGGATACTTGTGTGTTAAGTGAAAGGAAGCGTTTTTACGAATTGTGTAGAATTCTGTGGAAAGATCACTTATTATCCCGAAATAACCGGGTTTATTAGCATTTATTGAATAAGAAGGTGAATAACGTGGAAGGTATCCACACAAATGTTTGGTATGTGGATGGAAATGTGGATAGTGAAAAAGTTTATCCACAGGTTGTGGAAGCTGCCGAATGTTTACAACGAAATGAAGTCGTCGCTTTTCCTACTGAAACCGTGTATGGCCTAGGGGGAAACGCGCTATCTGAAGAAGCTGTGGCCAAAATATTCAGTGCGAAAGGCCGTCCTGCGGATAATCCTCTGATTGTTCACGTGGCGAGTCGTCCACATGTGGAAAAGTTAGTATCACATATTCCAAAACAAGCTGATAAGCTAATGAATGCGTTCTGGCCAGGACCATTAACGATTGTATTACCTGGTGGTAAGAGTGTCGCTTCAAATGTGACCGCTGGGCTTGATACGGTGGCCATTCGCATGCCTGACCATCCAGTGGCACTTGCGCTTCTAAAGGCGGCGAATTTACCACTTGCCGCGCCAAGTGCAAACTTATCAGGAAAACCGAGTCCAACCACAGCGAAACATGTGATTCATGATTTAAGTGGCAGAATTGCTGGTATTGTGGACGGCGGTTCGACAGGTGTTGGGCTAGAGTCTACGGTCGTGGATTGTTCAGGCCATCACGTGACGATCCTTCGTCCGGGTGGTGTGACGAAAGAGCAGTTAGAAGAAGTTGTTGGGGAAGTGAACGTGGATCCAGCGCTAAGTGACGAAGGGCAAAAGCCAAAATCCCCTGGCGTGAAGTACACACACTATGCTCCGACGGCTCCGGTCACGCTTGTGGATGGTTCCTCGTCATACTTGCAATCACTTGTGGACAAGCGTAGAGCAGAAGGTAAAAAGATTGGTGTTCTCGCCACGGAAGAATCGAAAGCGAGGTACCGTGCCGACGTGGTTATCCCGTGCGGATCAAGGGCAGATCTGATTTCAGTTGCGAACCGCTTGTATGATGTCCTAAGGCAGTTCGATGAATCAGACGTTGATGAAATTTATAGTGAAATGTTTACACATGAGGGCGTAGGAGCAGCCGTAATGAATCGGCTATCAAAAGCAGCCAGCAATCGTGTGATCAAAGAATAACAAAACCCGCTCAGGCCTTGAGCGGGTTTTTACTATAGACTAGCTGCGTTTTTTGTTGACGAACTCTTCTACCATTTGCGGTGTTACGTACGTACGGGTAGGAATGCTTCCTTGTTTTGCGAGTTCATTAATTTGTAGAGAAAGTTCGTTAATGCGATCCGTTGTAAATGGTTCGTTAGCTGCACATAATTCGCTGGCATGCGCAATTGCGGCTTCTCGCTCTTTATCTAATTGAATAAACAAATTAATTTCCCTGTTTTTTTGACTAAGCTGATTCGAAATCCCTTTATGCACACTCATTGTATTCGTTCCTCCAATTTGGCTCAATCATTACTAAAACACTACCCTTAACGAGCCTTACTTAATCTATTATTCATTCTTTCCCTTCTATTTTCAAGAGGACGTGCATAAAAGTTGAATAGCACGTCCCGGGGGGAGATGGAATGATTTCCACTGCATTAATTGGAGAGCTCGCCACATTAAGCATAATGGCATTTGCTCTCGGTATGGATGCTTTTTCAGTTGGACTTGGCATGGGTATGATCCCGCTCCGTCTCCGCCAAATTGCCAAAATCGGTGTGGTGATTGGACTTTTTCATATGGGAATGCCTCTTGCCGGAATGATGATTGGCCGCGTTTTATCCGAACATTTTGGCACGGTCGCGACGATGGTCGGCGGCGCCCTTTTGCTGTTACTCGGTATTCAAATGGGACTTTCCTCGCTATCATCGCGAGATAAACCGTTTGTAACCCCTGTCGGATTCGGCCTGCTTGTTTTTTCGTTGAGCGTTAGTCTTGATAGTTTTTCCGTTGGTCTAAGTCTTGGTATTTATGGAGCAAGAGTATTTGTCACGATTTTATTGTTCGGCCTAATCAGCATGTTTTTAACCTGGTCTGGTTTAATGATGGGTCGAAAGTTCCAGCGCTGGATCGGTTCTTATAGCGAACTGCTTGGAGGCTGCATCTTATTTTGTTTTGGGCTGAAGTTGTTGATCGTGTAATGATGGCGGTGGGGTTCTTTGGCCAATTAATCTCAGTTTAGCCAATAAAGCACCTTCAGGGAGGGCGCTCAGTCATACAAGCGGCCACCCTGAAAAAATTTATTCCGTAATGCCCTGTAAAAGCCTCGCATACGGTGAATCTGCTGGTAACATAATCACAGTTTCGTCGTTTAGCGTTGTTTTATACGACTCAAGCGTGCGGTAAAGTTCATAGAATTCGGGGTCTTTGCTAAATGCTTTATTGTAGATTTTAGCTGCTTCGGATTCACCTTCTGCACGAATTTCTTCCGCATCCGCATCGGCTTTAGCAAGAATCGTATCAACCTCTTTATCTGTTTCTGCTTTAATTCGATCGGAGTCGGCATCCCCTTGAGATAAGTATTCCTGTGCTTTCGATTCACGCTCTGAAATCATACGTTGGTAAACAGACTGTTCATTCGCATCAGGAAGGTCAGTCCGCTTCATGCGCACGTCAGTCACTTGGATGCCGTATGAATCGCGCTCAAGTAATTCATTCACGCGCTCTCGCACATTGTCATTAAAACTTCCTCGATTCGACTTTTCTTCGTTAATGATCTGGTCGTACTCAAGCTGACCAAGCTCAGAGCGAATAACCGAGAAAATGAATTCTCCCATTTTTGCTTCCGCATTTTCGATTGTCCTTGCGTTAGTAATCATATCCTGTGGGTCACTAACTGACCAAACTGCATAGTTATCAACAGTCATCCGCTTTTTATCTTTCGTTGTGATTTCTTCTGGATTCACATCATAAAGCATTTGATACTTTGGAAGTGTCGTCACGGATTGGATAAAGGGCACCTTCATCTTTAGTCCAGGCTCCGTTTCAATCTTAACAACGTCTCCGAATTGGCGGATCACTTTGTACTCACCTTCCTTTACAACGAAGAGAGTGCTGAAAATGCTGCCAATGATAATGAGGAGGAGAACAATGAGCAGAATGCTCTTCACAATTTTGCCGGGACTCATCTTGCGGCGATGTTCATCCATATTAAAAACGTTCTCACTCATTCTTTTCACTCTCCTTTGGCTTCGGTTTTTCAGTCGTTTTCTCTTGCGTCGGTTGGATCGGTAAATACTTCACCGTGTCTCCGCCTTCATCGGTAACATAAATCTTTGTATCAGGTAGCACTTCTTCAAGCGTTTCTAAGACAAGTCGCTGTCTTGTGATATCTGGATTGTTCTTGTATTCATTGTAGAGAGCGTTAAATGTCGCGACATCCCCACGCGCCTGCTCGATTCGCTGTGCTTTTTCACCTTCTGCTTTGGAAATGCGCGCATCTTTTTGGCCTTCCACAACGCTCAGTTCCTGGTTTTTGTATTTCTTCGCTCCATAGATGGTCGTTTCTTTTTGTTCGCGTGCATCGACAACGTTTGTGAATGCTTTTCGTACTTCATCATTTGGGAGTTCCACGTCTTGAAGCTTTACATCAAGTATGGAAATGCCGATTTCGTAGCGATCAATCAATTTTGTAAGAATGTCTCGGACGTTTCCTTCAATTTCCGCTTTTCCTGACGTTAGCGCTTCATCGATTTCGGAACTACCGATAACGCCTCTTAATGAAGAAGAAGTCGCATTGTAGAGAATTTCTTTCGGTTCGTCTGAGTAATATAAGTATTGTTTTGGATTCGTGATGCGCCACTGAACGACGAGGTCAGCGAGCACGATGTTCTCATCTCCAGTAACCATTTTGGTTTCCTCTGGATAGTCCACAATCTTCCCATCTTCCTCATCGTATCCGAACGTTAAGCTGAATGTCTCTCTTGGTAGAGTATCGACCTGCTGGATCGGCCATGGTAGTTTAAAGTGAAGACCAGCGTCGCTAATTTCTTCATCAACTTTTCCGAACGTCATAATGACAGCCTGCTCGGATTCATCCACGGTATACCAGCTTGTAACGAGGATGACGCCAAGAATAAGAAATAGAACAATGCTTCCTGCTAAAATAACGACTTTTCTTTGTGACATGCGACTTTCCCCCTTGATTTGCTTCTTACAAGTATTACGGACAGATGACAAAAAGGTTTCAGAACTTCAAGTTTTTTTCGCTACGCGCGAGGGGTGGATTTATCCCCTTTCTTCTCTCATAATAAGAAGGGAAGGGAAGTGGACAAGGTGAGAGTTGTATTTGTGTGTACAGGTAACACATGCCGCAGCCCAATGGCGGAAGTGATCTTAAAAAATAAAAACAACAAAATTGAAGCGAAATCGGCTGGTGTTTTTGCAGCGAATGGCGCACCGGCAAGCCGTCAGGTAGAAATACTTTTAGAAGAGAAAAACGTACCATTTACGCATACAGCGAAAATGTTGGATCGGAATCTAGCAGAATGGGGCGATTTGCTTCTGACAATGACGAGTAGTCATAAAGCACTCGTGCTTCGAGATTTCCCTGAAATTTCTCATAAGGTGTATACCTTAAAAGAATATGCCGCAACAGAAAATGAAAAAAAGTACGATGAGTACCAGGAAAAAGCAGCTGAGATCGAAATGAAGCGAGCGGCGTTTCTTCATGACATCACAAAGATGGATGCAGATAAACAGACTGAAAAGCGACAACAATTTGAAGCAGAAATGAGAAAAGAGTTAAGTGAGTTGCAAACGCTTGAACAAGCGTTACCTTCGATGGATATATCGGATCCTTTTGGTGGAACCATCGAGCAATATCGAACAACCTATGCAGAAATTGAGGAAGCGATTGAGCGAATGATTGAGCGGCTTGATCAAGAAGAATTGGAGGGATAACCATGAAAGTTGCCGTAGGTGCCGATCATGCTGGTGTGAAGATTAAAGAAGACATTATTCACGTGATACAAGAATTAGGGATGGAGCCGATCGATCTTGGCTGTGACTGCCATGATTCAGTTGATTATCCTGACTATGCGATCCCTGTAGCCGAGAAAGTAGCTACTGGTGAAGCGGATCGCGGCATTTTAATTTGCGGTACTGGGATTGGTATGTCGATTGCAGCCAATAAAGTAAATGGCATTCGCTGTGCGCTCGTACATGATCTTTTTAGTGCGAAAGCAACCAGGCAACATAATGATTCAAACGTCCTAGCAATGGGCGAGCGAATTATTGGACCAGGACTTGCGACTGAAATTGCGAAGGTGTGGCTTGAGACAGAGTATGAAGCAGGTCGCCATGCAAAACGAGTGGGTAAGATTACGGAATACGAAGCAAAGGGATAAGGAGGCGTTTTCTGTGAATGAACAAACAGCGCGTCAAATCACCCGTCATACGCTAGAAGCGCTCGGGGACCTTCAGAAAGATGCGCGTCTTTCAGAGCGTCATTTACTTGTCGTTGGGATGAGCTCAAGTGAAGTAGTCGGTCAGCGAATTGGAACGGCAGGCACCATTTCAGCTGCAGAAGCGATTTATGAAAGTGTTCAAGTCTTTCAAAAAGAAACAGGTGTTCAGCTTGCTTTTCAGTGCTGCGAACATTTAAATCGAGCACTAGTCGTTGAACGTGAAACAGCTTATGCGAAAGGGTATGACATTGTCGCTGCAGTTCCGACAACACGAGCAGGCGGTTCCATGGCAACGCATGCGTATGCAAACATGGCAGATCCGGTCCTTGTGGAGTTCATTTCAGCAGACGCCGGGATTGATATAGGTGATACGTTTATTGGTATGCACATCCGGCATGTAGCAGTACCTGTGAGAGGGCGACACACGTCGATCGGTGAGGCTCATGTGACAATGGTTCGTTCAAGACCAAAGTTAATTGGTGGAGAGCGTGCGTCGTATCCAGGAAAAAACGAGCACTGCTTTTAGTCCTAAAACCGAACGATATTTTAGTTCATTTATCTAATATACGGATTCGAACTTCTGTGGTACAATGCAATCGAGATTAAATACGAACTGTTCGTGTTCACGAATGGTAATTTGTGTGGGATGGAAAGGGGATATCAATGCAAAACCTAGCAAAGCAGGATCAAGAACTTTTACAGGCAATGAAAGACGAGCTTGGTAGACAGCGCAGCAAGATTGAACTTATCGCATCAGAGAACTTTGTATCAGAAGCCGTTATGGAGGCACAAGGGTCTGTTTTAACAAACAAGTATGCGGAAGGCTATCCAGGTCGACGTTATTACGGTGGCTGTGAATATGTCGATGTCGCTGAAAATATTGCAAGAGACCGTGCGAAGCAACTGTTTGGTGCAGAGCATGTGAACGTGCAACCTCACTCAGGCGCGCAAGCTAACATGGCTGTTTATTTCACGATTCTTGAGCAGGGTGATACTGTTCTTGGCATGAACCTTTCTCATGGTGGGCATTTGACTCACGGTAGCCCTGTTAACTTTAGTGGCGTGCAATATAACTTTGTGGAGTATGGCGTTGACAAAGACTCACATCGCATTGATTACGAGGATGTTCTTGAGAAAGCAAAAGCGCATCGTCCAAAGCTAATCGTTGCGGGTGCGAGTGCTTATCCGCGTGAAATTGATTTTAAACGATTCCGTGAAATTGCAGATGAAGTGGATGCTTACTTGATGGTGGATATGGCGCATATTGCAGGTCTAGTTGCAACTGGTCATCATCCAAATCCTGTGCCACACGCCCATTTCGTAACGACAACAACACATAAAACCCTTCGTGGCCCGCGTGGCGGCATGATTCTTTGTAAAGAAGAATTCGCGAAGAAAATTGATAAGTCGATTTTCCCTGGTATTCAAGGGGGACCACTCATGCACGTGATCGCAGCAAAAGCGGTTGCATTCGGTGAAGCTCTTTCTGACGATTTTAAAGGTTACTCTGAAAAGGTCGTTGCAAATGCGAAAAAACTCGCTTCAGCACTTGAAAAAGAGGGCATTAACCTCGTCTCAAACGGCACGGACAATCACCTTGTCCTTCTAGATTTACAAAGCCTTGATTTGACAGGGAAAGTAGCTGAAAAAGCCCTCGATGATATTGGCATTACAACGAACAAAAACACGATCCCATTTGATCCACAAAGCCCATTCGTAACGAGCGGCCTTCGTATCGGTACGGCAGCTGTAACGTCTCGAGGGTTTGGTGAAGCAGAAATGGAAGAAATCGCAAGCATTATTGGTGATGTGTTGAAGCAGCATGAAGACGCGGACGCTCTTCAAAAAGCAGAGAAGCGTGTTCAAGACCTTACTGCTAAATTTCCAATGTATGAAAACTTATCTTATTAAATGGCTCTTTTCTAATAGATTATTGCTTTTGATTTTATTATTTAATAAAAAACCACACTTTGCTAATTGTAGCGGAAGGATGCTCACCGCCCGCCCGGCGGAAAGCGTGTAGGAGCGGAAATTAACCAGTTATCCAAAAGCAACAATATCTACGAAAAGAGCGTATTAAATAGACACTGACGCCGGGAGACTATCTTTTCCCGGCGTTTTTAGTCAATAATGGGTTGTTAAATTGTCGATGAATCTCAGTGGGAAGAGCGTGAATATTTCATCATTTTTGAAAGCCTTGAATCAACTCGCGTTTTTCTGTAAAATTGCGAAGAAGATTTAGGAACGAAACCAAAACGAAAAGGGGAGTGCATACGATGGGTAAAGTATACGTGTTCGATCATCCGTTGATTCAGCATAAGCTTACATACATTCGTGATGAGAAAACAGGAACGAAGGAGTTCCGTGAACTTGTGGACGAAGTGGCAGCGTTAATGGCTTATGAAATTACAAGAGAGCTTCCGACTGAAGAAGTGATGGTCAAAACGCCTGTAACCGAAGCGAAATCAAAGGTTCTTTCAGGTAAAAAGCTTGGACTAGTTCCGATTCTAAGAGCCGGTCTTGGCATGACAGACGGAATCCTTAAGTTAATTCCTGCTGCAAAAGTAGGACACGTTGGTCTTTATCGTGATCCTGAAACGCTTCAACCGGTAGAATACTATGTAAAGCTTCCTGCTGATATTGAAGAACGTGAATTCATCGTGATTGATCCAATGCTTGCTACAGGTGGTTCGGCTGTTGAAGCGATCAACTCCCTTAAGAAACGCGGTGCGAAAAACATTAAAATGATGTGTCTGATTGCAGCACCTGAAGGCGTAGAGCTTCTTAACGATGCGCACCCTGATGTAGATATTTACATCGCAGGTCTTGATGAGAAACTAAACGAAAAAGGATATATTGTTCCAGGTCTCGGCGATGCCGGAGATCGTTTGTACGGAACGAAGTAATTTGGAAAAATCTCTTCCTTCTCGGGAAGAGATTTTTTTGTCGAATATCAACAAATGTGAAAAAAAAGTGACAAATTCCACCTTAAATAACAGGGAATCATTCCCTGTTTTCTTTGATTAACACAACTCTGCTCCTGTAAGCGTTACTATCCTTGGTATTACAGGCTTTTTTAAGCGTTTTTTCATTTGTGAATTTGATCACACCATTTCCTCCAAACACATTGACATCATGTACACCCTATTGTAGACTTACAAAGGGTATAGTGATAAGGTTTTCATTTACTCGAAACATCCTTTTCAATGACTTACCTTTATAGCAAAGGAGCGCTTTTATTGAAGGCGATGGCTCTCTATACGACAATCCTTTCTTATCTTGTTGGATCGATCCTTACGGGGGTATTTTTGGGGAGATGGATGGATCGCCTATTCGACACTTTTCCACTTTTTCTCATAATTGGTCTTTTGCTCGGTTTGGGCGGAGGAGTTTATGGATTGGTTCGTCTTCTACATAAGTTTACAGGGGAAGATTAAATGACAGAATACACTCAAAGTTTTCGCCGCTACATGCAATTCACCCTGTATTTGCTCGCCATTTTCGTAATGGGTTGGGGGATTACCTCATATAAAGCATTATTCCTCGGGTTAATTCTTGGCACTATTTTCAGTATTTACAACCTATTCAACATGTTCCGTAAGATTGATCGTCTTGGTGAAGCTACAGTAAAAGGGACAAAGGCTAGGTCACTTGGTCTGTTAACAAGACAGGCTGTTGCTGGACTCGGCGTACTGATTGCATTAAGGTACCCAGAGTATTTCAATTTGCTAGGTGTGGTAATTGGGTTAATGACCACCTATATTATCATTCTCATAGATTCTATATCCAAAATACGCTTTAAGTAGGAAGAGAGGTGAAAAGCTGTTGGAACATCATGCACCTACAACTGAATTTTTAGGAATGACTTTCAATCTATCCAATATTTTAATGATCACGATTGCTTCTGCCATTGTATTTATTCTTGCAGTAGTAACAACTCGCTCTTTAGCGATGCGACCTACGGGATTGCAGAACTTCATTGAGTGGGTAATGGACTTTGTTAAAGGACTTATTGGAAGCACAATGGATTGGAAAACTGGTGGACGCTTCTTGTTTCTTGGGATGACGCTACTCATGTATATCTTTGTATCAAACATGCTGGGGCTACCGTTCGCCATTGCCGTCGATTCTGAACTTTGGTGGAAGTCTCCAACTGCAGATCCGACGATCACGCTAACATTAGCAACGATGGTCGTGTTGTTAACACATTATTACGGTATTAAGATGAAAGGTGCGAAGGAGTACGGAAGAGGATTTGTTAGTCCACTGAAATTCCTATTTCCTTTTAAGATTATTGAAGAATTCTCGAACACCTTAACTCTTGGCCTTCGTCTTTATGGTAATATCTACGCTGGTGAAATTCTGCTTGGACTTCTCGCAGGACTCGGTGGCGCAGGAATTGCTGGAGCGCTTGGAGCCTTTCTTCCTATGCTGTTATGGCAAGGATTTAGTATCTTTGTCGGTACAATTCAAGCGTTTATCTTTACAATGCTAACAATGGTTTACATGGCGCATAAAGTGGCAGACGACCATTAAAACAAGGTATCAATGAGTTTTTATTATATAAAAATATTTATGAATTATAAGGAGGAAATTTAGCATGGGTTTATTAGCAGCTGCAATTGCAGTAGGTTTAGCGGCAGTAGGTGCCGGTATTGGTAACGGTCTTATCGTAAAGAGTACAGTTGAGGGAATTGCTCGTCAGCCAGAACTTCGTGGTACGCTTCAAACAACAATGTTTATCGGTATTGCACTAGTTGAGGCACTTCCAATTATTGCGGTAGTTATTGCATTTATCGTAATGGGTCAATAATTCAATTAGATAAGGATACGGATTTGTTTCATGATGGCGGAGAAAGTTTCGAAATGAAACCTTCGCCATTCGTTTTGTATGACCTCTGAAGGGAGTGAACACGGTGTTCAATAGTTTAATTCTAGGAGCAGGATTTGCTGCAGGCGATATTCTTTTCCAACTTGTCGCATTTATTGTTCTTCTTGCACTACTTAAGAAGTTTGCATGGGGTCCACTCATGGGCATCATGAAAGAACGTGAGCAGCACATTGCGAACGAAATTGACTCAGCTGAGAAGAACCGTAAAGAAGCTGAAGCATTCTTGAATGAGCAGCGCGATGAAATGAAGCGTGTTCGTCAGGAAGCGAAAGCTATGCTTGAGAATCAAAAACAAATGGCTGACCAACAAGGTCAGGAAATGATTGAAGCGGCTCGTCTTGAATCCGAGCGTTTGAAAGAAGCGGCTACTGCTGAAATCAAACGTGAACGTGAAAGTGCAGTTGCCTCTCTACGTGAACAGGTAGCTTCTTTATCTGTCATGATTGCTTCAAAAGTTGTTGAGAAGGAACTTGATGAGCGTGCACAAAAGCAGCTGATCGATGAGTATCTTGACCAGGCAGGCGATCAGAAATGAGTAGAGAACATGCAGTAATCGCAAAACGTTATGCCGGTGCTCTTTTTGACATCGCTCGTGAGAACGATAACGTCGAGCAAATCAAGAATGAGCTAACTGTTGTTAAAGATGTCTTTCATCAAACGCCAGATTTAATGAATGTGTTGA
Organism: Bacillus sp. Cs-700; assembly: GCF_011082085.1. Taxonomy (NCBI): domain Bacteria; kingdom Bacillati; phylum Bacillota; class Bacilli; order Caryophanales; family Bacillaceae; genus Bacillus; species Bacillus sp. Cs-700. The sequence goes on along the minus strand of NZ_CP041063.1, from coordinate 2,409,443 downwards.
TGCATCCAAAATTCACAACAGCTGAGAAGAAGAACATGATCCGGACTAGTTTTGGGTCGTCTCTCTCCACTTACGTGATGAATATGCTTCTTACACTGATCGAACGTAAGCGTACAGCAATCGTTTTCGAACTTGTTGATCAATATGAAACGTTAGCATATGAACAAAAGCAAACAGCAGTAGCGAAAGTTTATTCTGTGAAGCCTCTAACGGAAGAGGAGCAGATGAAGGTCTCTGCAGTGTTTGCGAAACGAGTAGGCAAAACAACGCTTCTGATCGAGAATGTGATCGATCCTACTTTAATCGGTGGTATTAAAGTACGTATTGGTAATCGCATTTTTGACGGTAGCATTAGCGGAAAACTTAAACGCATGGAACGAGAATTAGTTTCAGCGAAGAGCTAGAAGATAGGGGTGAATATGCATGAGCATCAATGCTGAAGAAATCAGTGCGCTGATCAAGCAGCAAATCGCAAATTATCAAACTGATATTAAAGTTGATGATGTTGGTACCGTTATCCAGATTGGTGATGGTATTGCTCGTGCCCACGGTCTCGATAACGTGATGGCAGGAGAGCTTGTTGAATTTTCAAACGGTGTTATGGGTATGGCTCAGAACCTAGAGGAGAGCAACGTTGGTATCATTATCCTTGGACCATACACTGAAATTCGTGAAGGCGATGAAGTACGTCGTACTGGACGCATCATGGAAGTTCCAGTCGGTGAAGAACTTCTTGGCCGTGTTGTAAACCCTCTTGGACAACCTGTTGATGGACAGGGCCCACTAGGTACAACAAAAACTCGTCCGATCGAAAGCCCAGCACCAGGGGTTATGGATCGTAAATCAGTACATGAGCCACTTCAAACAGGAATCAAAGCAATTGACTCTCTTATTCCAATCGGACGCGGACAGCGTGAGCTAATCATCGGTGACCGTCAGACTGGTAAGACTTCGATTGCAATCGATACAATCCTGAACCAAAAAGACGAAGATATGATCTGTATCTACGTTGCAATTGGTCAGAAAGAATCTACGGTACGTGGTGTTGTTGAAACGCTTCGTAAGCAGGGTGCACTTGATTACACAATCGTTGTAACGGCAGGCGCATCTCAGCCTTCTCCACTTCTTTTCCTTGCACCGTATGCTGGTGTAACAATGGGTGAAGAATTCATGTATAACGGCAAGCACGTTCTTGTTGTATACGATGATTTAACAAAGCAGGCTTCTGCATACCGTGAACTTTCCCTACTACTTCGTCGTCCTCCAGGTCGTGAAGCATATCCAGGGGATGTATTCTATCTTCACTCACGCCTTCTTGAGCGTGCAGCGAAGCTTAGTGATGCAAAAGGAGCAGGTTCACTAACTGCCCTTCCGTTTATCGAAACACAAGCTGGCGACGTATCAGCTTATATCCCAACTAACGTTATCTCCATCACTGATGGACAGATCTTCCTTCAATCGGATCTCTTCTTCTCGGGTGTACGTCCAGCGGTTAACGCCGGTCTTTCCGTATCCCGTGTAGGTGGTTCCGCTCAGATTAAAGCGATGAAGAAGGTTGCCGGTACACTACGTCTTGACCTTGCATCATATCGTGAGCTAGAAGCATTTGCTCAGTTCGGATCTGACCTTGATAAAGCAACACAAGCGAAGCTGAACCGCGGTGCTCGTACGGTTGAAGTTCTTAAGCAGGGGCTAAACAAGCCACTTGCTGTTGAGAAGCAGGTTGCGATTCTTTACGCTCTAACTCGTGGATTCCTTGACGATATCCCGGTTACCGATATCCAGCGTTTTGAATCTGAAATGATGACATGGATCGAACACAATAAGAAAGACATTTTCAATACAATTCGTGAAACAAAAGCTCTTCCTGATGAAAAAGAATTCAACGGTGCAATCGAAGAATTCAAAAAGAGCTTCGCAGTATCTGAATAAGAGGGATGCGGCGGAAACGCCGCGGCCAGCTTAAAAGGTGGTGAAATGAATGGCATCTTTACGCGATATTAAGTCGAGAATTACATCGACGAAGAAAACAAAGCAGATCACAAAAGCAATGCAGATGGTTTCGGCTGCGAAATTGAACCGTGCTGAAATGAATGCCAAGTCATTCGTTCCATACATGGAGAAAATTCAAGAAGTTGTTGGAAGCATTGCAAATGGATCAAGCGGCGGAAGTCATCCGATGCTAGAAAGTCGCGAAGTGAAGAAAACGGGCTATGTGGTAATCACATCTGACCGTGGACTTGCTGGGGCATACAATAGCTCGGTACTACGTCATGTGTATAGAACAATTAATGAGCGTCATAACTCAACTGATGAGTATGCGATTATCGTAGCTGGTAAAGTAGGACTTTCCTTCTTTAAAAAGCGCGGAATGCCTGTTGTTGAAAGTGTCGTTGGTCTTTCTGATCAGCCTGCTTTTGCAGACATTAAAGACATTGCATCTCGAACAGTTGGAATGTTTGAAGACGGAGCTTTCGATGAGCTTTATCTTTATTACAACCACTATGTAAGTGCCATTCAGCAAGATTTAACGGAAAGAAAACTTCTTCCGTTAACGGATATTGAGACAGGCGGAGGCAAATCACTCGCAAGTTACGAGTACGAGCCATCAGAAGAAGAAATTCTTGAAATCCTCCTTCCTCAATATGCTGAAAGCTTGATCTACGGAGCGCTTCTTGATGCGAAAGCAGCAGAGCACGCTTCCCGTATGACAGCGATGAGAAGTGCGACGGACAATGCGGACGATCTTATCGGCGATCTTACACTTTCTTACAACCGTGCTCGTCAGGCTTCCATTACTCAGGAATTGACTGAGATTGTGTCTGGTGCGGCGGCATTAGAATAGCGGAAGTGGCCGTTTAAACCCGACAAGCGCTGGAGGCTTTTCGAATGAACACTTGCGTTCAATCGAAAAGGTGAAGCGACTCGAGGGCCTGGCCACTGTAGCTGGACAAACGAAAAGCGGAACGAGCGGGTTTAAATCCGCAGGTTGTTGGAAGCCATGAGAATGAGACGGTTTATGTCTCAATCGAATGGGTGAGACAGCCGCAGGATTTGGCTTGTGTAGCTAGACACGAAAAGCGGAACGAGCGGGTTTAAATCCGCAGGTTGCTGGAAGCCATGAGAATGAGACGGTTTATGTCTCAATCGAATGGGTGAAACAGCCGCAGGATTTGGCTCGTGTAGCTAGACAATACTACGATAAACCATAAATGCTTTTTTGAAAGGCTTACTTTCAAAAGCAGCTTAAAGCAAGTTAGGAGGGAACAGGATGAACAAGGGATACATTACCCAGGTTATGGGTCCGGTTGTAGACGTTAAGTTTGAGAGCGGCAAGCTCCCAGAAATCTACAACGCCCTTAAAGTTAACTATATCGCTCAAACCGGTGCTGAAGAAAGCATCGAATTGACGCTTGAAGTCGCGCTTCACCTTGGCGATAACTCTGTTCGTACCGTAGCAATGGGTTCAACAGACGGACTTGTACGTGGAGTTGATGCTCTAGATACAGGTGCACCGATCTCCGTTCCAGTTGGAGATATCACACTAGGACGTGTATTTAACGTACTAGGTGAGAAAATTGACCTTAATGAAGAACTCGGCGAAGTTCGCCGCGATCCGATTCACCGTCTTGCACCAGTATTTGAGAACCTTTCAACAACAACGGATATTCTTGAAACAGGAATCAAAGTAGTCGATCTTCTTGCACCATACGTTAAAGGTGGTAAGATCGGTCTCTTCGGTGGTGCCGGTGTAGGTAAAACGGTACTTATCCAGGAACTGATCAACAACATTGCACAAGAGCACGGCGGTATTTCTGTATTCGCTGGTGTTGGTGAACGTACGCGTGAAGGTAATGACCTTTACTACGAGATGACTGATTCTGGTGTTATTAAGAAAACGGCAATGGTATTCGGTCAGATGAACGAACCACCAGGTGCACGTATGCGTGTTGCCCTTTCAGGTCTTACAATGGCAGAATACTTCCGTGATGAGCAAGGACAAGACGTTCTTCTCTTTATCGATAACATCTACCGCTTTACACAAGCTGGTTCAGAGGTATCGGCATTGCTTGGACGTATGCCATCAGCAGTAGGTTACCAGCCTACACTTGCGACTGAGATGGGTCAACTTCAAGAGCGTATCACTTCTACAAATAAAGGTTCTGTTACTTCAATTCAAGCAATCTACGTACCAGCCGATGACTATACTGACCCGGCTCCGGCAACGACGTTTGCTCACCTTGATGCAACAACAAACCTTGAACGTAAACTATCTGAGCAAGGTATCTACCCTGCGGTGGATCCACTTGCTTCAACTTCTCGTGCGCTTTCTCCGGAAATCGTTGGAGATGAGCACTACAACACAGCCCGTGAAGTGCAACAAACACTTCAGCGCTACAAAGAGCTTCAAGACATCATCGCAATCCTTGGTATGGATGAGCTTTCTGATGAAGATAAGCTAACTGTTTCTCGCGCTCGTCGCATTCAGTTCTTCCTTTCTCAGAACTTCCACGTAGCTGAACAGTTTACTGGACAAAAAGGTTCATACGTACCAGTTAAAGAAACAATCAAAGGTTTCAAAGAAATCCTTGATGGTAAACACGATGATATTCCAGAGGACGCATTCCGTCTTGTTGGAACAATTGAAGAAGTAGTAGAAAAGGCAAAACAGATGGCGTAAATAAAAAGTAGGCCGGAGACTCATAAGGGATTCGCTCCCACTTTTTGCTATTTGGGCGATAAGCCAACTTTTCTAATTACGATCACACCCAGGGAGGGGTACGATGAATACATTGAAAGTCAGTGTAGTCACCCCTGACGGCCCGGTATACGAAGGGGAAGCTGAATTGGTCAGCGTAAAAGCAAAGAGCGGTGAGCTCGGTATTTTACCAGGACACATTCCGCTTGTTGCCCCTCTTACAATCAATGCGGTGCGTTTCAAAAATGGAGCGGATACACATTTACTGGCCGTTAGCGGTGGGTTTGTTGAAGTAAGACCAAAGCAAGTCACGATCCTTGCTGAGTCTGCTGAATTACCTTCTGATATTGACGTGGAACGCGCACGTGCAGCGAAGGAAAGAGCGGAACAACGCTTGGATCAAGCGAAGCAAGACAATGTTGATTTCAAACGTGCTGAGCTAGCGCTTAAGCGTGCAATCAACCGCCTTGATTTGGCAGGTAAATAAATGGAAAGCACCAGCGGAAAATTCCGCTGGTGTTTTTTGCATTCAAGTCTGTATATTCGGTAATAAGCTATTCATTTTGTTAATCGTTTTCCAATTTCGTACGGTCGCATACTCATTAGACCGAGTGATGAAGGCCGCAAGTTTTGAATTTCGAATGCTCTCATGAAACAGTAAATAAATTTCCCTACCTCTAATCTCACATTCTTCGGTTTCAGATGCATAGGTAAGAAGTTTCTTTTCGTCATCCGCTAAGAGAGGTTCTCCTACCATTGCCACATAAAGACTTTCTCCAATCGCTGTTTCCTGCGCTTTTGAAATTTGTTCGTCATGAAAAGGACAGTTTTCGATCAAGATCTTCCACTCTACAGCGGTCCTTAAAACGATGGGGACCTTTAATTTAAACCGTTTACGAATAATCTCTTCCATCTTTTTTCTTAAAAGGCTTTCGGCATCTTCTGATTGAAACAAAACGTTACCACTTTGAATATACGTTTTCACATGCTGAAACCCTTCATTTGAAAGGGCATCGCGCAATTCGGACATGTTGATTTTATTTTTACCGCCAACATTAACGCCCCTTAATAATCCGACATAGGTTGTCACTTTCATCCCACCTTCTTTTGTTGGTTAACTACGCGATACCAACGTGGAAATCCTTTTATTTTTCATTACTTCCTAAATAATCTTCTCTTGAGACAATCCGCATCTGTTTTTGATCATACACCTCATTCCATTTCCTCTGTGGCTGAACAAAGCTGCTTTGTAACAAATAATCAGACGGATAGGTTTCGAGTAGCTTCCAAAGCTGCCTACGAAACAGTTCAATGTTGTAATCGGTTAAGGGGTCTAAATCAGATAGTTGTTTATTCATAAAAGCGATAAATTCTTCTTTTTCCTCACTTGTTGCTCTTTTTTTGAAATAGCCCCACATATGTTGGAGTGTTGTCCGCATACCTTTTTTAGTATAGGGGAGAGTTAACGTTTCCTTTAGTAAGTCATAGACGTAAAGGAGCTCTTCAGGAGATTGCGCTTTTTTTAATGAATCTCCTATGTTTTTGTAATGTTCATAGCCTTTGGCCATCACCGTATATTTATTTCTAGCCCACAGCTTTTCTGTCAGTGTTCGAATTCGTTTATCGCTCATTTAATCACCTCTGTTCGAAATTTTAAAAAAACTTACAAATAAAAGCAAGAATAAGAGTGGGGATGTTGAATTAGTATACAAGACTAGCAACTTTACAGCACGATGAGAGGAGAGACCTTCATGGGTGAATCACTTAACGTGTACCAAAATAGTTACCTCTTCGTAATCATGTTCCTATTCCTTGGCCTTCTCCTTCCAGCTGTTGCCCTAACGGCAGGAAGATTCCTACGTCCCTCAAAACCAACATCTGAGAAACAAACAACCTATGAAAGCGGCATTGAGCCGTTTCACCAAAGCTGGATTCAGTATAACGTTCGTTATTATTTATTCGGACTGCTTTTTGTCATCTTTGATGTCGAAACCGTTTTCTTGTATCCATGGGCGGTTGCCTATCAAAAGCTTGGTTTCTTTGCGTTCATCGAAATGATGATCTTTATTGTCATGCTATTAATTGGCTTACTATACGCATGGAAAAAGAAGGTGTTGAAATGGATTTGAACTTAGAAAATATAACGCCGGAAGAATATGAGGAAATGAAGCATAATGTTTTTCTCGCAACGCTTGAAAATGTAAAGGCCTGGGCAAGAAGCAATTCGCTCTGGCCGTTAACGTTTGGTCTCGCCTGCTGTGCCATTGAAATGATGGGTTCAGGGGCTTCCCACTATGACCTTGATCGCTTTGGAACGTTTTTTCGAACGTCTCCAAGACAGTCTGATGTGATGATTGTATCAGGAACCGTAACGAAAAAAATGGCTCCTGTACTAAAGCGTCTTTATGATCAAATGCCTGAACCAAAATGGGTCATTGCGATGGGCTCTTGTGCGACTGCTGGCGGCCCTTATATTAACTCCTACGCTGTGGTTAAAGGAGTGGATCAAATCGTCCCTGTTGATGTGTATATCCCTGGCTGCCCGCCAAACCCAGCTGCCCTCATATACGGCATAAATAAACTGCAAGAAAAGATCCGTTATGAAGCGCGCACCGGGAAGAGGGTGACGAATCGATGAGCGATCAAACACCTGAAGAGTTGGCGGAAGAAAAACGAAAAGCCGTAGAAGAAGCAAAGCGGAAGGCGGCCGAGTTACGGAAAAAGAAGGCGGAAGCCGAAAATCCCGCTGATGACCTTGAGCTTCAAAAGAAAAAAGCGGTCGCGGCGGCTAAAGCAAAAGCTGCTGCACTGAAAAAGCAAAAAGAAATGGAGCAAAGTGAACAGAATAGCGTATCGGAGATAGATGACGTTGAACTTGCGAAAAAGAAAGCCGTCGCAGCCGCAAAGGCGAAAGCGGCGGCGCTGAAAAAACAAAAAGAAATGAACCAAAACGTAGCGGATCAGGAAGCATCAGAAGACGATGTTGCCCTCGCGAAAAAGAAGGCGGTTGCTGCCGCAAAGGCGAAGGCCGCTGCGCTGAAAAAACAGAAAGAAAAAGGGGAGCAAATAGAGGGAGATGGAGAAGACGCGTCAGCCCTTGCGAAAAAGAAAGCTGTGGCTGCTGCAAAGGCGAAAGCGGCAGCCCTACGAAAGCAAAAAGAGGCAGGTAGTTCCGATACTTCGGATGAGAAAGCAAAAGCGATCGCTGCTGCAAAGGCAAAAGCCGCTGCTGCTAAAGCAAAGAAGGTTGCTTCGGAAACGGAAGAGCCTCTAAAAGAAGAAAGCCCTTCACCAAATCAGCCTGTGCTTGACCGATACCTGCACATCATTCGAGAAAACCTTGGGGACGACATTCTTGAAGCTGCCTATATTAACCGTCTGGCGAAAGACGTGCCAACGCTTGTGGCGAGGAAAGAAACGTACTTAAAAGTGGCGCAGTTTCTTAAATACAATGAGCTTCTTGCTTTTGATTATCTTTCTGAAACGCACGGCACTGACTTTGAGACTCATATGGAAATTTACAATCACCTGTATTCGTATCAAAATCGCCAGAGTGTTGCTTTAAAAGTGAAGATTGATCGAGACAAACCTGTCGTTGACTCGTTGACATCCCTTTGGGCTGGGGCAAACTGGCCTGAGCGAGAAGGATTTGATCTTCTCGGCATTGTTTTCAATGGGCATCCGAATTTGACGCGAATCATGATGCCGGATGACTGGGTCGGCCATCCGCTTCGAAAAGATTATGAGCCATATGATGTGGAGGTGTAGCGATGATTCGGACAGAGGAGATGCTTTTAAATGTAGGTCCACAGCATCCGAGTACGCATGGCGTCTTCCGCATCGTGCTTACAATTGATGGAGAAGTCATAAAAGAAGCAAAGCCTGTTATCGGTTACCTGCATAGAGGCACGGAAAAGATTGCAGAAAACCTGCAATACACGCAGATTATCCCGTATACAGACCGAATGGATTATCTTGCTGCCATGACGAATAACTACATTCTCTGCCATGCAGTTGAAACGATGATGGCAATGGACATTCCTGAGCGAGCGGATTACCTTCGCGTCATTGTGATGGAGCTTGGAAGAGTAGCGAGTCACCTTGTTTGGTTCGGCACCTATTTGCTCGACATTGGCGCGATGAGTCCGTTTCTTTATGCCTTCAGAGAACGAGAAGTGATCATTAATTTGTTAACGGAGATCTCAGGAGGACGACTGACCTTTAATTATATGCGCGTTGGTGGCGTAAAATGGGATGCGCCTCAAGGCTGGCTCGAGAAGGTGCGAGAGTTTGTGCCGTATATGAGAGAGCAGCTCGCCGGCTACCATGATCTCGTAACAGGGAATGAAATTTTTATGGCGAGAATGAAAGGGGTAGGCGCTTATTCGAAACAAAAGGCGCTTGCGTACTCATTAAGTGGTGCGAACCTACGCTGTACAGGCGTTCAGTGGGACCTGAGGAAAAACGAACCTTATTCGCTTTATGATCGCTTTCAGTTTGAAGTTCCCGTCTTTCCACAAGGCGACGCTCTGGCACGCTACAACTGTCGTATGGCTGAAATAGAAGAAGCACTAAAAATTGTGGAGCAGGCAGTTGAACAAATTTCCGAAGGGCCGATTATGGCGAAAGTACCGCGCATTATTAAACCTCCTGCAGGTGAGACGTATGTGCGCATTGAATCGCCGCGCGGTGAAATTGGCTGCTACATTGCCTCCAAAGGGAAAAAAGAACCTTATCGCCTGAAGTTTCGTCGACCGTCTTTTTATAATTTGCAAATCTTACCTGAGTTACTAGAAGGAGAGAATATCTCAAACTTAATCGCCATTCTCGGCGGTATTGATATCGTGCTCGGGGAGGTGGACGGCTAATGATCAACAACATGCTTGCTTCACCACCTGGATACTGGCAGACGCTCAGTTTTTTCCTTGTCGGTGCCGCCATGTTAATGGTTGTACTCGGGTTCGTGACGTACGCCATTTTGGCTGAGCGAAAAGTGCTTGGGTTTATGCAGCTTCGTCATGGTCCAAACAGAGTTGGTGGGCGATTCGGATTATTACAAACGGTAGCGGACGTTTTGAAGCTATTAATAAAGGAAGATACGATTCCACGCGATGCGGATCGCCCGCTATTTATTATTGCACCTGTTGTTGCCTTTGCACCGGCGTTTATCGTAATCGCTGCCCTTCCGCTAACCGAGCGGGTTTCCTTTGCCAATATTGGCGTGGGCTTGCTTTATTACATTGCCATATCTGGGATTTCAACGATAGGCATTCTAGCAGGAGGATGGGCATCGAACAATAAATACGCTTTGCTTGGTAGCATGCGATCAGCGGCCCAGATGATCTCATATGAAATTCCGCTTGTGATGAGTGTTGTAGGAATTGTGCTTTTAACAGGGTCGTTAAATCTTAATACCATTATTGCTGAGCAGGAGTCCGTTGCCTTTCTATTTAAACAGCCGCTTGCGTTTCTAATCTTTTTGATTGCTTCCGTTGCGGAGTTGAATCGAACCCCATTTGACTTACCTGAGGCAGAATCAGAGCTCGTCGCAGGGTATCACGTTGAATATTCAGGATTTCGCTTTGCATTCTTTATGCTTGCGGAATATGTTTATTTATTTGCGATGGCATCGTTAACTACCATTCTTTTTCTTGGAGGATGGCAGGCGATTCCGTTCTTAACCTTTATACCAGGCGCAGTCTGGTTTGCGCTTAAATTTATTTTCATCATATTCGTGATGATCTGGATTCGAGGCACGTTTCCTCGACTTCGAGCCGATCAACTTATGTCATTCGGATGGAAAATTCTTTTACCGCTCGCTTTATTAAACATTTTTCTAACGACCATTGTGATCGAAATAATTCGCTCATTCTAAACAAGGGAGGAAGCCAACATGCGTGGATTAGCGAAAGGATTAGCTTACACCCTCAAAAACATGACGAAGGAAAAAGTGACGTACCAGTATCCGGATCAGCCCCTTGCTTTACCAGATCGCTTTCGCGGCATTCAAAAATTTTATCCTGAAAAATGTATTGTATGTAATCAGTGTGTTGCGATTTGTCCGACAGACTGCATTTCATTGACAGGTATCAAACATCCCGATCCAACTAAAAAAGGAAAAATTATCGATACGTACGATATTAATTTCGAAATTTGCATTTTGTGCGATTTATGCACAGAGGTCTGTCCGACTGAAGCGATTATCATGACAAATAATTTTGAGCTCGCGACGTATAGCCGCGATGATCTATTTAAAAATTTAGAGTGGCTCGATGAAAATGATACGAACCTTCGAAAGGAAAACAAAGTATGACCGGGGAGCTGCTCATATTTATTTTCCTATTTCTTATTACGATGACCGGCGGCTTGCTGATGATCAATCTCTCAAAAGTGATCCATATGATGATGGCGCTCGTCTTAACGTTTCTCGGCATTGCAGGACTCTATATAATGCTTTCTGCTGAATTTGTAGCGGTCGTTCAAATTTTAATTTATTCCGGAGCGATTACGATCATTATGTTATTCGGGATCATGCTGACAAAACATTCAGAGGAAGAGCCGAAGACAGGGTGGGCGAAAAAAGGCATCGTGTTAACAGTGGTCACCGCTTTCTTTTTAATTGTATTTAAAGGAATTCGGACAATTTCACTCGGTCCGCAAGCGGAGAAACTTCATGAAAACAATACCGAACAAGTGGGGCTAATGTTGTTCACAGATTATGTCATTCCATTTGAACTCGTATCCGTCGTTTTACTCGTTGCGCTTGTTGGAGCCATTATCCTCGCCAAAAAGGATGATGAAGAAGGTGAGAAGCCATGAGCTCGATTCCACTTTCCGCCTATTTATTAACCGCTTTGCTCCTGTTTTGTATAGGGCTATACGGGGCGCTAACGAAGCGAAATGCGGTCATTGTGTTAATTTCGATTGAATTAATGCTGAACGCCGTTAATTTAAATCTTGTTGCTTTTGCAAAATACGGTGTTGGCGCATCCATTCGTGGTCAGGTATTTTCTCTTTTTACGATTACGGTTGCGGCAGCTGAAGCGGCTGTCGGGCTTGCTATCCTGATTGCCCTTTATCGAAACAGGGCTACAGTCAATGTTGATGAAATGAACATACTTAAAAAGTAGCGAAGGGGGTAGAAACGTGGACGCTGTCTGGCTTATCCCGATATTGCCGCTTCTCTCATTCCTTATCATTCTATTCACTCGGCCGATCCTCTATCGAAAATCCGGTTTTGTTGGGACGATTTTCGCTGGAGCTGCTTTTGGCTGTGCGCTTCTTGTTCTTTTTAGTCATTTGATACAAGGAAATATGCTCGTAGAAACCAATTGGCTATCGATCGATACCGTAATGATTACGGTGGGATTTGAAGTAAATCCATTAAATGCGTTAATGCTTGTGATCGTGACGCTTGTCAGTTTTCTCGTACATATGTATTCCATCGCTTATATGGCGAATGACGAGCGCATTGCCACATTTTTTGGCTACCTCGGTCTCTTTACGTTTGCAATGACGGGGCTAGTTCTCTCACCAAACCTTCTGCAGCTCTACATTTTTTGGGAGCTTGTTGGGGTTTGCTCCTTCCTTCTAGTTGGATTTTATTTCTACAAACCTGAAGCAAAAGCAGCCGCTAAAAAAGCTTTTATCGTAACGAGAATAGGCGATATCGGTTTGCTCGTTGCGATTTTCTTATTGTTTTGGCAAACGGGTAGCTTTGAGCTCGATGTTATTTTTGCAGCAGTGCAAGCAGGTGACATCGCGCCATCGATGATTACACTTATCGCAATTCTAATTTTTGTTGGAGCGGTTGGAAAGTCAGGACAGTTTCCGCTTCATACGTGGCTTCCGGATGCAATGGAAGGCCCGACGCCAGTCTCGGCATTGATCCATGCGGCTACGATGGTAGCAGCTGGTGTCTACCTTGTTGCCGTGATGTATCCACTCTTCTCAAGCTCTGAAACGGCAATGACGACTGTAGCCATCACGGGAGGCTTTACGGCGATTTTTGCAGCCACAATCGCTCTTGTGCAGCGAGACATTAAACGGATTCTCGCTTATTCAACGATTAGTCAGCTAGGTTATATGATGCTTGCATTAGGTGCAGCAGGTTACACAGCAGGTATTTTTCACTTAACGACGCACGCTTTTTTTAAAGCGCTTCTGTTTCTTGCGGCAGGAAGTGTGATTCATGCCGTTCATGAACAGAACATTTTTAAAATGGGTGGGCTTAGAAAGCAACTTCCTATTACGGCAGGATTATTCTTGATCGGCTGTTTATCGATTTCTGGATTTCCGCTTTTCGCAGGTTTTTTTAGTAAAGATGAAATTCTCGTTTCAACCTTTGCCGACGGGCGATACGTTTTATTCTCAATTGCGCTATTGACGGCTTTTCTCACAGCTTTTTATATGTTCCGTCTTTACTTTCTCGTCTTTTCTGGCGACCGTTCGAGTGAAGCGAAGGAGTCTTCAAGGGTGATGTTGATTCCAATGCTCGTACTCGGGGTACTTTCGATCGTTGCAGGATATGTGCAGACAGCCTGGTTCGGTTCGTTTCTTGGAGACTGGTTAGAAACCAGTCCATACCCAGTGGCAGTCGTTCATCACGCTGCGCCAACTTGGATTCCAATAAGTGCGATTCTTTTCTCACTAGCAGGCATTGGTCTTGCCTGGAGGACGTATGCGAAAAAGCGACCACATTTAGAAGAGAGTTCAAGTATCTTACACCGCCTTTTATCAAAAGGATATTTTCTCGATGAGATTTATGATAAAACCGTCGTAAAAGGAACGCGTGTGTTCGGCTACTTCTGGATATACTTTGATCGTTTTATTATTGAAGGGGGTGCACTGGCGCTCACAGTGCTTGTAAAACGAATCGGAAGAGCGGGATCAGACGTACAATCCGGTCAGGTGCAAACCTATGGAACGGTAGCCTTCTCGGGTCTAGTCGTTGTCATATTGTTAATTGCCATATTAGGGGGGTATTTCTAATGGGCTTGCTAACGATCTTAATTCTCTCCCCGCTACTCGGCGTAATCGTGCTTAGCCTCATGCCATCAAAGCATGGATCAATTAAAATGATTGGTATTCTTGGAACAGTGCTACCGCTAATGGTAACGATTATTGTTTTTAGCTTTTATGATCGGACACTTTCAGGTATTCAATTTGCTGAAAGTTATCAGTGGTTTGAACTGATGACGGCAATTAGTCCAAATGAACCATACTCGGTCACATATGACCTTGGGGTAACCGGTCTGTCGCTATTGTTTTTATTGCTTTCTGCGCTTATCACCTTTCTCGCTTCACTCGCTGCCGTTCGGATCCAGGAGGGTGTAAAAGGGTTTTTTATCCTGTTTTTACTTCTTGAACTCGGGATTCTTGGCGTCTTTTCTAGTGAAAATTTATTTTTGTTTTTCTTATTTTTTGAAGTGACACTTGTGGCAATGTTTTTCCTCGTTGGAAAGTGGGGAGGGTTTGAGCGGGAAAAGGCTGCTTTTTCTTTCCTTGTTTATAACGGCATCGGTTCAATTCTGTTATTAATTGTCATCATTGTGCTATTTGTTGAGATGCGAACGATGAATATTAGTGAACTAACCCTTCTTTTGCAAGAAGCTGATTCTTATGAATTTCTATCAGGGAATACGCGAATGTGGCTCTTTGTTCTTCTTCTAGTCGCGTTTGGTACAAAACTTCCGATTGTGCCACTTCATACATGGATGGTTCGTGTGCATGTCGAAGCTCCAATCGCAGTGGTTATGATTCATGCGGGTGTTTTACTGAAGATTGGTGCTTATGGTCTTATTCGTTTCGGCGCAGGTTTTTTCCCTGATCAGCTAAAAGAAACGGCCGTTGTTCTGGCGATTCTTGGCGTAGTTAATTTACTCTATGGAGCTTTTAACGCCCTTGTACAAACGGAGTTGCGCGCCTTACTTGCCTACTCATCGGTCTCCCATATGGGCATTGTGCTGATTGGAGTGGCGTCCTTTAACACGGCTGGTCTACAGGGAGCGATCTTTCAAACAATTTCACATGGTTTGATCGCAGCGCTACTGTTCCTCCTTGTTGGCGTTATCATTGATCGCTTTCATTCAACAGAGCTTGAGAATTTAGGGGGAATAGCAAGTCAGACACCGCTTTTCGCGGGCTTCTTTCTTGCTGCAGGTCTCGCTTCACTTGGGTTGCCAGGAATGAGTGGGTTTATTAGTGAATTTCTCGCGTTTCTCGGTTTATTCGAAACGATGCCTGTTATTGGAAGTATCGGTGTAATTGGTCTAATTTTAACCGCGGTTTATATGCTCCGGGCAGTGCTAGCTGTGACATTTGGAGAAAGAAAATCGCATTTTGATAAACAAAAAGATTTATCAGCGATGGAACTAGTTCCATCCGCCGTTCTTCTCAGTCTCATTATCTGGATTGGTGTTTATCCTGCAGTATTGTCCAACACACTTCAAATAGCGCGTACGCTCGGGATTGGGGGTTAAGATATGGAGATCAATGAGTTACTAAACTACCAATGGAGCAGCATGATGCCAGAATTTACGATTCTGCTGACGGCGGTTACGCTATCGCTACTTGATTTGTTTATGCCAAAGAACAGGGATAGAGCGATTCTCGTCTCGTTTGCCCTCGCAGGCATTGCGCTGGCCATCGTCTTTCTCATTTTTCAGCTTGATGATGGCGTTGTGACGATAATAAATCAAACGTATCGACTCGACTCCTTCGCAAAAGCATTTAAGCTTCTTATGCTCATTGGGACGGGTCTCGTGCTACTACTAGGGATAAAAGCAAATGACCTTGATGAGGTGAAAGGAGAATATCCCTATCTCTTGCTAACAGGTTTACTTGGCGGGATGATGATGGCTTCAAGTGCAGATTTAATCACGCTTTTCGTCGGGTTAGAGCTTCTTAGTCTTTCATCCTACATTCTTGTTGGCATTCGTAAAAAGAACCAGTTAGCGAATGAAGCTGCTTTTAAATACATCGTTAATGGCGGAATTGCGACAGCCATCACGCTGTTTGGAATGAGTTACTTATTTGGCCTTACAGGGGAAACAAACATTTATGAAATCCAAGCTTTAATGGGTAGCGACATTGTAACAGAGAATCGGTACATCGCCGTGTTTGCTTTTCTGATGATTTTTGTTGGTCTCAGCTTTAAAATAACAGCGGCCCCATTTCATATGTGGGCGCCGGACGTTTACCAGGGGGCTGAAACACCGATCACCGCCTATCTTAGTGTCGTTTCGAAAATTGCAGGGTTTGCGATCATGCTCAGACTCCTCATGGTTCCATTTGTTTTTGCACCTGGAACTGGAAAAGTCATTACACCAGATGGGGTAAGCTATGAGACGCTACTTGTCTCGGTTCGTCCCTATCTTGTGTTACTCGCTGTTCTCACAATTCTGGTTGGAAATCTCATTGCGCTAAGGCAGGTGAATGCGAAAAGGCTGTTCGCCTATTCGAGTATTGCGCACGCCGGCTACCTTCTCGTTCCGTTTGTTGCATTATCAGAGCTCGTCTTTGATGCCGTATGGTTTTATCTTGCCGCTTATCTGTTAATGAATCTAGGGGCGTTTGCCGTGATTCATGCGCTAGGTGACGAAACGAAAGAGGTAACAGTCGATTCTTTTGCCGGTTTATTTAAACGCTCTCCTTATGTCACAATCGCGATGACGATCTACCTTTTATCGCTCGCAGGCATTCCGTTAACGGCTGGCTTTATTGGCAAGTTTGAGATTTTCATGAGCGCACTAGGCACTGAGCCAAAGCGATTCGTTCTAGCACTCGCTATGTTAACTGGAACAATCCTCTCCTATGTTTATTATTTTGGTTTATTCATTCAAATGTATTTCCGTCCATCAGCAACGAAAAAGCCAGTCGTTGCCTCAAATGGGCTTGTCGCTGTACTCGCGATCACTGCAGCAGGAACCGTTATACTTGGCATCTTTCCTTCCGTTGCCTTAACCTTTATTCACGATCACTTTCAATTCCTTGAAATCTTTAATCCCTGAAACAGCAGAGGAATCTGCTGTTTTTCCGTGTTCTAAACGAAGAAAAAGGAAAATATGGCGAAAACGCCTTATTTGCGTGAGAAAAAAACGTTTATTAGGGGTAAAGTAGGATATTCATTTGAGTTGAAATCTCTTATAATAGGCTATTAGATGGAAAAATGTACGTTTGTCGAATGGTGCACTTGCAGATAGGGGGTAGATAAGATGACAGAAGCACTGGCGCAACAATCGATTTTAACGATTGTGATTAACCTGGTTTTCATTATGATTACCTGGTGGGCGTTACAAACCGTTCGGTTCGATGTCTTTTTCAAAAAACCGAACAGTCCACAGGCGAAAGTCCTCATGATCTTGCTAACCCTAAGCATCGGTTCCCTCGCAAGCAGTTTCTTCCTAGATTACTACAACTGGTCACTCCGTCTACAATATTTCTTTTAAAAACGAAAAGCGGAAACGCCCGTTTAAACCCGACAAGCGCTGGATGCTTTCAGCCTGAACACGCTCTTTGTGTTCAGGCTGAAAGTCGAAGCGACTCGAGGGTCTGGGCGCAGCAGCTAGACAATGAAAAGCGAATGCGCCCGTTTAATCCCCAGGATGTAAACAGGCGTTGCGAGCTAGAAAAACTCAAAACAGTTCATATACAGAAGCTTCGTACGGAATTTGTCGGGATCTGACTACAACTTCCATGTATGCCTTCCCCTCCCATGGTCACACTGAAAGATAAGAAGACCAGAACGGGAGAGGGTTAAGATGAGGCTTCTAATCGGATTACTGTCCATTTTACTTCTAGCGAGCTTTTCGAATGGTACATCAGTCTCAATTGAAGATGAAACGGAAGTAAAGACTGCCGAGATGGCGAATGTTCTACTGACCCACAATTATTCGATACAAAAGTGGTCGCTTTACACACGAGAAAAAGTGAGTTTCATTCCAAAGTCGTTAGGGTACAAAGGTATTATGTCCGAGATTTCCAAAAGAGCACCAGGTTTTCAATGGGGTGATTTGGAAAATGAAGACGGTAATGTAAAAGTAAGCGGGACAAAAATCGATTCAGAATTGGGTACGAAAGAAACACTGACAATCGTGTCTTATCCAGAAGAAAATCGCATTAGCTCTTATCTTATTTATAACATGGAAATTAAAGGGTTTTATCAGGAGGAATGGCGAACAACGTACGAACGATTTAAGGCGCAAAAGTCACAATTAGTTACGCAAGAAGCCCCAGTTTTCTCTTGTTTTGTAGGTGAGAAAAATGATACAATGGACATTGTTTTGTACAACGAAGCAGACAAGCTGTTAGGAGCTTTTTCCGCTTCAAAAGTAGAAGAAATCAATGAAGAGACGTTTGTATCTCTTTCCGCATACCATGAAGAGTGGGAAGCAGATCTCGTAACGAACAACCAGAGAATGAACATACAAATAGCATTACGTAATACAGGAATAGGCGGCGGAATAACCGCTACAATTGGCACACCAATAATTACGACTGAATATTAATATACAAATAGGACGCGGAGGGGAATACGTTGGAAAAAATCATCGTCCGAGGTGGCAGGAGATTGTCAGGCTCTGTGAAAGTAGAAGGAGCTAAAAATGCAGTCTTGCCCGTCATCACAGCATCTATTTTAGCAGGTGAAGGCACGAGCACGTTAAATGATGTGCCTGCCCTTTCAGATGTACACACGATTAGTGAAGTATTAAGCTATCTTAATGTTGAGACGCAAATAGAAGGTAACACAATTAAAGTAAACGCAACAAAACCTTTGGAAACAGAGGCACCATTTGAAGCAGTTCGTAAAATGCGAGCTTCGTTTCTTGTGATGGGACCACTTTTGGCCCGTGTGGGTCATGCCCGTATTGCACTACCTGGAGGTTGCGCAATTGGTTCAAGACCGATTGATCAGCATCTTAAAGGCTTTGAAGCGATGGGTGCAGAAGTAACAATCGGTAATGGCTTTATTGAAGCCGGTATTAAAGGAAGACTACAAGGGGCAAAGATTTATCTTGATTTCCCAAGTGTAGGCGCCACTGAAAATATTATGATGGCAGCTGTACTTGCAGAAGGTACAACGGTAATGGAGAACGTTGCTCAAGAACCTGAAATCGTTTGTCTTGCGAACTATCTTAATGCAATGGGTGCAAAAGTACGAGGCGCAGGTACTGGTACGATTCGTATTGAAGGTGTGGAAAAGCTCGTAGGAGCAGAGCACGCTGTTATCCCAGACCGTATTGAAGCAGGAACATTCATGGTAGCTGCTGCAATTACAGGTGGTAACGTATTAATTGAAAATGCTGTTTCAGAACATCTTCGTCCATTGATTGCGAAGATGGAAGAAATGGGCGTAGAGATTACTGAAGAAGGTCAGGGCCTTCGCATTATTGGACCTGAAACGCTAAAGCCTGTTGACTTGAAAACAATGCCTCACCCTGGGTTCCCTACGGATATGCAGTCCCAGATGATGGCGCTATTACTTCAAGCTAAGGGTACAAGTGTTATTACGGAAACAGTCTTTGAAAATCGCTTCATGCATGTGGAAGAATTCCGTCGCATGAACGGAAACATTAAGATTGAAGGACGTGCAGCTATCATTGAAGGACCATCTACACTTCAAGGTGCAGAAGTTTCTGCTACTGATTTGCGCGCTGGAGCTGCTTTAATTCTAGCTGGACTTGTCGCAGATGGCTATACGCGTGTTGATGAGCTGAAGCACCTTGACCGCGGTTACGTTAACTTCTCTGGGAAGCTTGCAAGCCTTGGAGCTGACGTTGAACGTGTAACAGTTGATGAGACAGCAAAGCCTGCAACTGAAGATTCTGAGCAAGCTGTTAATGTGAAACCTAAATTTGCATAACGTGAATAAAAGAGGAGGCCATGGCCTCCTCTTTTTTATGTACAAAAGTGGCTTTGGGTTCAATTGTTTACATATATATGGTAAAAAAACTCTGTATCTGCTTGCCGTTTCTGTTCTAAATGGTTGTCCATCTCCATACGATGATAGGGGTAAGCAATCGAGAAGGAGGCATGTGAATGAAGCGAATTGTTGGCTCACTAATTCTGTTTGCGGCGATTCTAATCCTTCTCCCATCTATTCTGGTTTTACCTTTTGGAGCAACGGAGATGAAACTACAGACTAGTGAAGGGAATCAGATGACGAAGGAGAAAATAACAGAAGCGGTTGAAGTAGACGTACCAGTCTTTCGATCAGATCAGAAAAAAACAATAAGTATCCCGATCGAAGACTATGTGAAGGGGGTCGTGGCTGCTGAAATGCCTTCAGACTTTAATCTGGAGGCGTTGAAAGCTCAGGCGCTTACCGCAAGAACGTTTGTTGTAACGAAGCTTAAAAATCCTTCTGCCAATCTTCCTGATCAAGCTGTCGTCACAGATACGATCCAGGATCAGGTATATAAGGATCAAGCACAGTTGAAAAAAGCGTGGGGAGAAGAATTTGACGAAAAGTTTGCGAGAATTGAAGAAGCGGTTCAAGCTACGAGCGGTCAAATTTTAACCTATGAAGGTAATCCAATCTATGCTTCTTTTTTCTCCACAAGTAATGGCTATACAGAGAATTCAGAAGACTATTGGGAAAATAAAGCACCTTATTTAAGAAGTGTTGAAAGTCCGTGGGATGTTGATTCGCCAAAGTACGAAGATAAAGCAACGTTCACAGTGGCAGAATTTGAACAGAAACTTGGGGTAGATCTTTCGAACAATTCCATTGGATCCATTGAAAATTTGACCGAAGGCAAAAGAGTAGCCGAAGTTTCAGTAGGTGGTAAAACGTTTACTGGTAGAGAAATAAGAGATCTTCTCGGATTGAGGTCTTCTGACTTTACATGGGAACGAGTGGGAGACACGATTAACGTGGTAACAAAGGGGTACGGACATGGAGTTGGCATGAGCCAATATGGAGCAAATGGAATGGCGGAAGATGGTAAGGCGTACGCTGATATTGTGAAACATTATTATCAAGGAGTCGCGATTAGTGAGATGGAAAACTACGTGACAGATTATACGGCGCAAAGGTAAAAGAAAGACCGCTACTGTGAACAGTAGCGGTCTTTCTCTGGAGAGACCTTAGTTAAAGAAGGGAAGCTTAAATCTTTTCTGTTGTTTCCCTAGAAGAGCACTCCAATTTGATACAAAGGCTTCTTCTCGGAATTCTTTCTCGACGTCAATCGTTCCAAAATCCATATCCTTTACTTGTACCATTGCTTTTGATAGTGCTTCAATATTGTTTTTCTCTACGATAAGCCCATTTTCATGATCCTTCACTAAATCTCTCGGACCATATTTAATATCGTAAGCCACAACAGGACAGCCGTTATTCAGACTTTCCATAATCACGAGCCCAAATCCTTCATACTGACTCGGTAGGAAAGAAGCTTTTGCTGAAGCAAAGACACCTTCTGGATCATCGGTTAATCCTTTTAGCGTTACGTGGTTTTCAAGCTTGTATTCTTTAATCTGCTCTTCAAGCTTTTCTTTTACCGGTCCTTCTCCATAAATATCTAGTGTAAAATCGGATAGCTGTTCTCTTGCCATTTGATACGCTTCAATCAAATGATCAGGTTGTTTCACATCGGTTAACCTTCCGATGAAAACAAATTTATTTTCCTTCTGAACACTCTTGTTTCGAGTGGAAGGAGCAATGGAATGCGGAATAATGCTGATCTTTTCATTGTTAAAGATATGATGAGAGAGATCTTTTTTCTGTTCATACGTTAACGCAACAATATGATCGACGTCTTCCGCATGCTCGATCAAATACTGATAAGACGATTTGACGTCATGAATGTCTTCGCTTTGTAGGTGTGTATTGTGAAGGATGGCGATTTTCGTTACGTCATTTCCCTTCATCTCACACATTGGTTTATCAAGAAGACGAGCATCATTAATAATGGTAGAACCATCTTCAATCATGTGCTCAAGACAATAGCGGAAGAAGTCTTTTTCTGTTTTAAATTCTAGAATGTCTTGCCCACTAAAGAGATGCATGCGAATCAATTTACTTTCATTTGAACCATCAAACGTTTTATTTACATAAGCATTTCCAGCATCATCATAATAGATTTCTTCAAGCTTATTTGTCGTTCCTTGCTTATAGTTAATCTTTCTATGGCATTTCCCAAGGCTATTAAATTCTTTTCTACAGGCCCGTTTCCGGTTGTAAGAATCCATAAAGTCGATAAATTTCAAAGAGCCGTCTTCCGTATCATAGTTTTTATAAAGAACGTACTCTCCGTTTTCAAAAAAGCGGTAGGCTTTATTTTTCTTTACTTCACGATACGTAAGGCCTTCTTCTTCAATTGGTTGCTCTACTTTATCACCTGAATAAGAACGATTGGCCAGATAATCGTAAATATTAATCATTTTAACCGAGCGCGGAACTTTATTCTGGCTATAATACTGCTCGTAGATCTCTCCATAGTATGGGTTGTAGTTTGTTGTAATAATTGTATATGACATGTCAGCTTGCTCAACTAGTTTCTTCGTGCGGTCAAGGAGGGACTTTGTTCTGCCTCCGTATTGCTCAGGCAGTGTTGACGTAATCACGTAATTCATTAATGGTTAATCCCCTTTATGATCATTTTGATGTTATCAAAATAGATTTTGTTGTCAAAAGCGTATAAAGGTTATATACCCTATTGCCTAAGGAATCATTCTTACAAATAGATAACAAAATAGATACAAGAAACACTTACATATTGAGTAAAGAACTGGGTAATGAAATCAGTGATATCATGCGTTCATCCATTAAGGCAAACAAAGAAATTTCAAATCCATGCATAAAAGAAACCCCCTTGTCGAAAAATAAATAGAACTTTTTTTTGAAATAGGTATATAAATCTCGCAACCTGACCACAATGTTGCTGAGGTGATGAACAAATGGGAGACGAAAAACAACGATCTCATCCTGTTGAAAAAAGCGCTTCTAAATGGCAGAAGCTAGCAAGAAAACGTTGGATTTACCCAGCAGTCTATCTTGGTTTTGCAGCAATTGTTCTTGCAACCGTTCTATGGATGCAAGGCGGGCAAGACAATGCAAAAGATTTAAGTGGAATTGATGAAGAAAGAAGTGCCTTTGACACAAATGACGAGTCTGTTCCAGTTCTTGGTGATTCAGAAGTCTTTAAAGTACCTGCATCCGAAGATAGTGGCGTATTTGTGCAGAAACAATTCTATGACACATCAGCTAGCACGGAAGAACAACAAGCAGCCCTTGTTTTCTATAATAATACCTACTACCAGAACGCAGGAATCGACTATGCTAAAGAAGATGGCGCTAGTTTTGATGTCAAAGCCGCGATGAGTGGTAAGGTTGTGAAAGCAACTAATGACCAGTTACTTGGAAATGTTGTTCATTTAGAACATAACGATGGTGTTGTAACTGTATATGAATCGCTTGAAGCTCTTGAAGTAGAACAAGGCGATACTGTAAAGCAAGGCGAAAAGCTTGGTACAGCTGGAACAAACACATTTGATACAGACGCAGGTGTCCACGTACACTTTGAAGTACGTAAAGATGATGTGCCGGTTAACCCACTTGATGTATTTAACCAGCCTTCTTCAGCAGTTGAAGCGCCAGACGCTGGTGATGAAGTTTCAAACCCATCAGCCTCAGAAGGTACTGACGTTGAAAATCAGGACAACAGTACAGAATCCGAAATGGATGCTGAGAAAGACGCCGAAGAAGATGCAAACAGTGCTGACGAGGATCAATCCGACGAGCAAAAAAGCAACGAGCAGAAATCGGATGATCAAAAATCAGATACAAAGGATTCAGAATAACAGAAGTCCCCGATTGATCGGGGGCTTTTTGTATGGAATGAAATCGGACACCATTCGACCTTTCCCGGGAAATAGCGCTATCATTCCTTATCGATTGAAAAGATTCGCTTTTTAGTGTCGGGAACACAGGTCTATTGTCATGTCGCTATATACAGTTACTGGTAATTTAGTCTCATTGACTTCATCGTATGATAGAAACATAATGAGAAGTGTATTTTAGAAAATTCAGATAATTACACGAGAAAGGAGAGACTACTTATTTTATATGTGTTGCTAGCTGCTGCAATAGTCTGTTTAATTTTTACAATCAAAAAGCGAAAAGGTGTATACTTACTATTCCCAATTGCACTTATGGGAATCTATTTTGTTATTGAGATTGCTAGAGTTCCGCTAGGATTTGTCGAAACAATCGAACTTATTTTTAACTTAAAATAGTTAGGAGGTTCACTGATGAAAAAGATTGATAAGAAAATGGCAGATGCTTACTTTCATGCGAGAGTAAGGTTGATTTCTATCTTACTTTTTTTCTGGTTTGCCGTGTCTTTTGGAATGGTACTGTTTGCTGAAACGCTTGCGCAATATACGTTTAACGGATTTCCTCTTCATTATTTTATGGGCGCGCAAGGTTCGATTGTTGTCTTTATTATTCTATTATTTGTTAACGCTTACATATCGGATAAGATTGATCAAAATTATGGGTTAGTCGAAAAGCGAGTGAAAGCAACGAAAGGACAAACCTTACAATCATAAGGGGGATAAGGGATGGATACACAATTTCTAGTTTCACTTCTACTTATTGTCGCATCATTTGGTTTATACATTGGGATTGCCGTCTTTAATCGCGCCCGTCAAACGTCTGAGTTCTTTGTTGCCGGTCGAGGCGTACCGGCGATTTACAATGGTATGGCGATCGGAGCGGACTGGATGAGTGCCGCTTCATTCATCGGTCTTGCTGGGACAGTGATGGTCCTTGGCTATGATGGGCTTGCTTATATTATGGGCTGGACAGGAGGGTATTTGCTGTTAACCTTTCTATTAGCACCGCAATTGCGGAAGTACGGGCGTTACACGGTTCCGGAATTTATTGGGGATCGTTTTCAAAGCAAAACAGCCTTAGTTATCGCAGCCATTGCAACAATCATTATTAGCTTCACCTATTCTATTGGTCAGTTAGCAGGGTCTGGCGTGGTGATTGGAAGACTGTTTGAAGTAGATGCCAGAGTGGGCGTTATGATTGGGGTCGTTATTATCGCGATCTATGCAACATTTGGTGGGATGAAAGGAATTACATGGACCCAGGTGGCGCAGTATATTATTTTAATTTTGGCCTACTTAATACCAGTTATTTTCATGTCACTTCAAATTACGAATAACCCGATTCCGTGGCTAAGCTATGGGAATGTCGTATCAGAACTTGGTGAATTAGATCGGGAGCTCGGAATCTCTGAGTATTTTGCACCGTTTGAATCAGCTTCAAAGTGGCAGTTTATTGCTCTTATGTTTAGTTTAATGGCAGGAACAGCTGGGTTGCCGCACGTTATCGTTCGCTTCTATACCGTATCTACGATGAAAGCAGCACGGTGGAGCGGCGCATGGGCGTTACTCTTTATCGGTCTCCTCTATTTATCTGCTCCAGCCTATGCGGCTTTTTCTCGCTTTATTTTGATGAAACAAGTAGCAGGCAGTCCGATCGACTCTTTGCCTGCATGGACCGACAAATGGGTAAATACCGGACTTCTCACGATGGCTGATACGAGTGGGGATGGCATTCTCCAGTGGCAAGAGATTGCGATCAGCAATGATATTGTGGTTATGGCCACACCTGAAATTGCTGACTTAGGCATTTTTGTGATTGGTCTCGTTGCAGCAGGAGCGATGGCCGCAGCGTTATCGACGGCTGGTGGGTTACTGATTGCAATTTCCTCGTCGTTTTCTCATGATATTTACTACCGCATTATTAATCCTAGGGCAACGGAGCGGAAGCGGATGTCTGTTGCGCGCTGGTCTATTTTGATTGCGACGATTGTAGCGGGAGTCGTGGCGTTAAATCCACCGGGAGTGATCACGCAAATTGTAGCTTGGGCGTTTGCACTTGCTTCAGGAACGTTCTTTCCAGCACTGATACTTGGGGTGTGGTGGAAGAGAGCGAATGCACCAGGTGTCATTGCAGGAATGATCGTAGGATTATTGGTCACCTTAACGTACATTTTCCTTGCAAAATACGGCGGCTTTACGATTTTAGGCATTATTGACACCGGAGCAGGAATCTTCGGTGCTACGTCAGCCATTTTAACAAATGTGATCGTATCGTTAAGTACAAAACCACCTTCTGAGAAGCTTCAGAATGAAGTGATGGATCTCAGGTATCCTGAACAGCTTACATTCAGAGATGGAGAGGTATGGAAAGACGATGAGGTCATCTAAAAAAAGAATCTCCGGTTGTAAACTGGAGGTTCTTTTTTTTGTTTGCAAACATACAAAAAAACCAACATGGTCCATTTAAAAGAATATTTAAATAAAATCCCTTGTCCCTCTTGACTTTTAGGAATATAACCACCTTTGCTTTAATAAAATGTTACAAAACTTAGTAAATGAGGGGCAGAGGTGAGAAGTTGTGGTAAGGCTTCGAAGTATTCTTGCATGCAATACTCCTGACATCAAGTAGGTCACCTGATGACTAGAGCTTCGTAGCATGATCACTTTATCAGTCTCATTTCGCATCTCTCACATCCAATTTAGGGAGGCGAGTGGTGTGCACGATTACATCAAAGAGCGAACCATCAAGATTGGAAATTACATCGTGGAGACTAAGAAAACGGTGAGGGTGATCGCAAAGGAATTTGGCGTTTCTAAAAGTACCGTTCACAAGGATTTAACAGAACGACTTCCTGAAATTAATCCGGACCTCGCCAATGAGGTGAAGGGAATTCTCGAGTATCATAAATCAATACGCCATCTCCGCGGCGGCGAAGCAACGAGAATAAAATATAGAAAGGATACGGAAAAAGAAGAAGCTGTCAAATAATGCGCCTAAAAACGACAATTTTTTCTAAATACTTTCTTCCTGTTTCTTAATTTATGGTACAATATACTAATGGATACGTAGTTTAAACATACTAGTACTGAAACTATAGATGAGTGTTAGAATACAGGGAGGATACGTCATGTTTTCACGTGATATTGGGATCGATTTAGGTACGGCGAACGTACTGATTTATGTGAAAGGCAGAGGCATTGTTTTAGATGAACCGTCTGTTGTAGCACTAGACACGGGTACTGGAAGAGCGCTTGCTGTTGGTGAAGAAGCAAGACAAATGGTTGGCCGGACTCCTGGAAACATCGTTGCAACGCGTCCACTTAAGGACGGCGTGATCGCAGACTTCGATATTACAGAAGTGATGCTAAGACATTTCTTGAACAAAATTAATGTAAAAAGCTTTCTATCAAAGCCGCGTATTTTAATTTGTACGCCGACGAACATCACATCTGTTGAGAAGAAAGCGATTAAAGAAGCTGCTGAAAAAAGCGGTGGGAAACAAATTTTTCTTGAAGAAGAACCAAAAGTAGCTGCAATTGGCGCTGGCATGGATATTTTTCAGCCAAGCGGTAATATGGTTGTGGACATTGGCGGTGGAACGACAGATATCGCAGTGCTTTCAATGGGCGATATTGTCACCGCCTCTTCCATTAAAATGGCAGGGGACAAGTTCGATTACGAAATCCTGGATTACATCAAGAAAACGTATAAGCTTCTCATCGGGGAGCGAACAGCAGAACAAATTAAGATCAATGTAGCAACGGTATTTCCAGGCGGCCGGAATGAAGAACTTGATATTCGTGGACGAGACATGGTATCAGGACTTCCGCGGACAATCACTGTAAAATCGGATGAAATTCAGCAGGCCCTTCAAGAGCCAATCTCCCACATGGTGATGGCTGCTAAAAGTGTCCTTGAACGTACACCTCCGGAGCTTTCAGCGGATATTATCGACCGTGGTGTCATTATGACAGGTGGAGGCGCACTACTCCACGGGATCGATCAGCTATTTGCTGAGGAGCTTATGGTTCCAGTTCTCGTAGCAGAAGAGCCAATGAGCTGTGTGGCAAAAGGGACAGGCCTTATGCTTGAACATATTGACAAGATTGCTAAGAAAAAATTAATCTAAATTTGAACCGAAACTATTCGTAAGGGTGTAATCATAATGGCGAACAACCATGAAAAGGTGAACCAGGCCTCTGAAGAAAAAGTCATTCTTAATAAAGAGGTCGCACAAACGAATAAGAATCACGACGAGCAAGAGCGTAAGCCAAAGGTGCGGTTAATTCCCATCTGGCTACGCCTTCTTCTCGTTGCCCTCTTGCTCATGGCATCCCTTCTTGCAGGCGCGATGATCGGTTACGGTGTAATTGGTGATGGTAGTCCTGGCGATGTGTTTAAAAAGAGCACCTGGGTGAAGATCAGTGATATTGTAAAAAAAGAAGAGTAACAGATAGGAGAATAAGATATGTTAGATAGTCAGGAAATTAAAAAGATTATCCCGCATCGCTACCCTTTCCTTCTTGTTGATCGAATTCTTGAAGTAGAAGAAGAAGTACGCGCGGTCGGTATTAAGAACGTAACTGCAAATGAAGAATTCTTTAATGGCCATTTCCCGGACTACCCGGTTATGCCAGGTGTCTTGATTGTAGAAGCACTTGCTCAAGTAGGGGCAGTGGCGATGCTTAAGAAAGAAGAGAACCAGGGGAAGCTTGCTTTCTTTACAGGCATTGATAAATGCCGTTTTAAAAGACAAGTGAAACCAGGTGATCAGCTTCGTCTTGAAGTGGAAATTATCCGCATTAAAGGACCGATTGGTAAA
Organism: Bacillus sp. Cs-700; assembly: GCF_011082085.1. Taxonomy (NCBI): domain Bacteria; kingdom Bacillati; phylum Bacillota; class Bacilli; order Caryophanales; family Bacillaceae; genus Bacillus; species Bacillus sp. Cs-700. The sequence continues at coordinate 2,381,081 of NZ_CP041063.1, read as the reverse complement.
GGAAAAGCAACGGCAACTGTTGATGGTGAAGTTGCTGCTGAAGCTGAAATTATGTTTGCCCTGAAGTAAGGCAACATCCTCACGTCTGTGTCCGTACGATGACACAAAAACGTGAGGATTTTTTGCTCGGAACGGAATTATTGATGGCATGTTAAGCAATTATCCGTATTGTAAAACCATCATAGAGACTATGTAAATTTCAACTTTTTCCCTTTTTGACCTGATATGATTGACTCAACCGTTCAATAGCGGTAAAAACTTATCGAGTTCAGGGAGGAATTTTGGAAATGAATAACAAGAAATTCATGCTCAAAATTGCAACTTCGTTAGTAGCTGTTATGTTAATCACAGCGTGTAACAGCGGTGAAAATGATTCAGAGAACGGCAACAACTCTATGAACAATGGAAGTAACACCGAAGAGCCCGCAGCTAACGAAAACTCCGAGAACTCTGCTGAATAAGAACTTTCTCTCCTGTCCATCCTGGACAGGAGTTTCTATTTTTCCGGCTCGCTTTTTCCATGATGGATTTGCCACTTTTTAAACTCTAAATAGTCTGCAAAGTCTTCTTTTGTAATGCCAGAGCGCATGGCCTCTTCAATCAATTCTTTCCATTCTGTATCAAGCACAGGTTCCTCATGATCTTCTTCAAGAATGAATACCTCAATCGGCACTTTAAGTTCCACTGCGATTTTTTCAAGAAATTGAATGGAAGGATTTGCTTGTTGATTTCGCTCGATGGAACTTAGATAAGACTTTGCTACCCCTGCCCGCTTCGCTAATTCTGTCAAAGACAATCCCATTCGATTACGATAAAGTTTAATTTTTTCACCGATCATCCCTTTACCTCGACTTCATCTTTATTTGATGATTTAATCTTATCAAGAACGTATTGTTCTGTAAACAGAACAAAAGTCATAGATTTTACAAATGAACGAGAGCAAAAAAATTGTGAAAAAATAAGAATAGTAGAGGATTTATTAGAAAATAGCAAGTTTATCCAAAAATACAGCTAAAAATAAAGAATTTTCACTCTTTTTAATCTTCCAAAATAAGACTATATTAGATGTACATTCTAAATAAAGAACAAAACGTTCTTTATTAGTGTCGATTATTGCTGAATTTGATAAGGGGGATGGGGAATGAGAACGTATACTGACGAAAAATTGGATCAGGATTGGGTGACTCTTATGTCAATCGCTAGAAATATAGGGTTGTCTAAGGAGGAAGTGAAGCGGTTTTTAATCAATTCCTCAAAAAAGTAAGGAGGAGTGATGGTGATTAAGTTAGGTGAGGGGACGTTTGTATCCTATATACTTGGGAAGAGAATCAAAGTGATTGCACTCGATAAAGAAATCGGCAAACTTTACATTAACGGTGAGTATAAAGGCAAATGTGATCTCGCGTTTATCTTAGAGAAAATCCATCATCTCGAATACAAAGAACAAGACATCAAAGGACTTATAGAAGATGAGCAAATGATGTACGAGGAACTAAATAAAATCATTAAAAACCAAATCATATCGCCTCATTATGAGTAGAGAGAATGGCTAAAGTTTTCATGATGGATGTAGCGTTCGTTCAGATATTCGTGGGATCATTAACGTATAAATGAGGTAGATAAACCCAGTAGAAACTCGTAGGATTGAGGAAGATACGAAGAGTAAAAGTAATATGATACGGGTTTTATTAATCGTGCCGTTAACAGCCTAATCGCTGGTTTTAATTTATACTGCTAATGGCTAATGAATTTATTTGCGCATGAAATAAGAGCCTCCCAGAAGGTGTCGGCTCTTGCAGGACTTTATTGATTCGGCCCCTGTTTTGCGCGCCATTTATTAAATTCAAGAAATTCCTTGAACTGATCTTTACTAACACCGGACTCCATAGCTTCCTTCACTAATTTCTTCCATTCAGCGTCTAATTCACTTTGGTGAATAGGATCATCCCCTTGAAGAAGTACTTCGACTGAAACGTCCAATACATTCGATATTTTATCAAGAAATTGAATAGAGGGATTTGATTGTATATTTCGTTCAATGGAACTTAAATACGATTTAGCAACGTTGGCGCGTTCTGCTAGCTCTGAAAGTGATAACCCTTTGCGTAAACGATACTTCTTAACTTCTTCTCCGATCACGTCTATCCCTCCGATACTTCGACAAAATCTCTTATAATTATTAATTATACCAGTATGTTTTTGTTCCGTAAATAGAACGAAAGCGGCATAATTCGATGCCGCTTTCGTTAAAGTTACTTTCCACTTTGATGAAGAAATGATTTAATTTCGTTAATATCCATGCCAAGTTCTTTCGCTTCAATGATTAGTGCAACCCATTCTTCATCAAGTTTTTCCTCCGTATGTACGCCCATGTAACTCCTCCTTCAACTCATTCCAGGTAGTTCAGCCATCATAGAAGTGTAACAAAACCTTCCTTAGATCTGTTTACTTTGCGTCCACTTTTTTTCAAAAATGGTTGCCCTTTTCTGGAGGGTACTTTGTACGATTAACGAGTAGCAACGAAAATAACTACTTTTATCATAGGACATTTAACCTACGAAAGGTGTAGAAAATTGTAAAAAATAACAATTGATTTTGACTATTTTTGTAAAAAACCAGCTTAATTTATCCTCATTTCAGACGGTGGTTTTGTTTTATGGATACATATTTTTCAAAGAGATGGCAAAAATACCACTATTAAGGGTACAAGGAGGAGTTATTTTGAAAAAGTGGATGCTATCATTAGTTACTTGTTTACTTGCTTTAAACATGGCTGCATGCTCCAATGCAAATGAAGAAGAAGGTCCTGTTGAAGATCCAGAAATGCAGGAGAATACGCCTGAAGATGAAGAGAATGTCAATGAAGATGACGGAACAATTGATGAAGAAGATGACGATACGATGAATCAGGATGGGAAGCAAGAAGGCGATCAAGATGAAGATGGCAACATGGAGGAAGGCGATATGGACGACGCCGAGAAGCAGCCGAATGATGAAACAGAAGATCAGCAGTAAGAGGCCTAATAAGGTCTCTTTTTTCTTTTTGAAAAATGTTCTAAAAAACCTGGCAACGGGAATAAGCAGAAAAAGGAGGTTATGAACATGAACAAGGTGGCAGTAATTACAGGTGGCGGTTCTGGCATTGGAGAAGCGACAGCTAAGCGAATGGCGAAAGAGGGGATTCGCGTTTGTTTATTTGATTTAAAAGAAAGTCGTGCAGAACACGTGAAGGCAGAAATTATTAATGACGGCGGTGAAGCATTTGTCCTTGATGTGGACGTTTCCGATGAAAAACGAGTTACATACGGTTTAGAGCAAGTTGTCAGTGAATGGGGCCGGATTGATATTCTTTTCAATAATGCTGGGATTAACGGAACGCTCAATCCAATAGAAGAAATGAAAGTAGAGGAATGGGATCAAACGATTGAAACAAACTTGCGAAGTACGTTTTTAATGGTCAAGCACACGATTCCTTATATGAAAGAAAATGGAGGTAGCATGATTATTACAAGCTCCATAAATGGCAATCGCACCTTCTCAAACTTCGGCATGTCGGCCTACAGTACGTCCAAAGCAGGACAAGTGGCTTTTATGAAAATGGCTGCCCTTGAACTGGCTCAGTATCGCATTCGTGTTAACGCAATTTGTCCCGGCGCGATTGAAACAAACATTGATCAGAGTACTGACAAAAAAGAAAGTGTGGAAGATATCGAAATTCCGGTTGAATATCCTGAAGGAAGTCATCCTCTTGAGCAAAAGCCAGGTTCTCCCGAACAAGTAGCGGATGTGGTTTATTTTCTAGCTTCTGATGCATCCAGTCATGTGACAGGTACAGCAATGTTTGTAGATGGAGCAGAATCGCTATTGTAAAGGAGGCCGGAAGCCAGGTTTCATATTGACGTCAGGAGATCGCCGGATTATCGTTGAAGAGAGGTGAAGAAAATGTTTACAAAAGTCCATCATGTGGCGATTATTTGTTCAGATTATGAACGATCCAAAGAATTTTATACGAATACCCTGGGATTAACAGTTATCGAAGAAACGTATCGAAAAGAACGAAATTCGTACAAACTCGATTTAGCTGTAGGGGAACATACTCAAATTGAATTGTTTTCTTTTCCTAACTCCCCGGAGAGACCGAGTTATCCTGAAGCGAGAGGATTAAGACATGTGGCGTTTGAAGTAACCGATCTTGATGAGGCGGTGCAACACCTTAAGGAAAAAGGCGTTGCATCACTTGAAAACATAAGAGTGGATGAGCTCACAAACAAGCGCTTTACCTTTTTCGCTGATCCAGACGACCTACCAATTGAACTATATGAGAAATGAAACAATATTCTAAAAATAGTTGCTTCCTTTCAAAACCTGTGACAAAATAAAGATTGAAAGCGTTTGCTTAATGATGGAATCGTTGGTTTATTTTAATAGACAAGCGATTTCCTTGTTTTTAGTATTTTGTGCAAACGGTTTCGCATTTTCTTTAAGGGGGAAAAGGATGAAAAGGGGTAATCGAAGAAAACTCTCACTGTCACTCGTCATTATTCTTGTTATACAACTACTTGCTGGGGCTATTCCAGGAACAGTGAAGGCAGCTAGTAGTCCTGTTATTGATGGAACGTCAGCAACGTTTATTTATGAAGGAGATGGGAGCGAGGAATCGGTTCTTGTAGCCGGTGATTTTACCAATTGGCAGGAAGGAGCGCTACCACTCGAGAAGGTAGATGGTGTCTGGAAGTTAACGATAGATAATTTATCGGATGGACTTCATCAGTACAAATTTATCGTAGGGGATGAATGGATGAAGGATCCTTTAAATCCAAATGGTAGCGATAACAGTACGTTTATAATTGGTGAGACGACGGATGAACGGATTGTAACCCTTGTCGGTGATTTGCAGGACGAGCTTGGAGCTGCGGGAGAATGGGATCCAGCGTCTGAGGAAACAAAGATGGAAGCAAAAGGAGAAGGGTTTTATGAATTCTCTGGTGAACTCCCAGCTGGGACGTATGAGTATAAGGTAGCGATCAACCAATCGTGGGGAGAAAGCTATGGAGATGGTGCGAACAATTTGAAACTAACGCTAGATGAAAAGACGAAAGTGACGTTTTATTATCATGATGAAACTCACGCCATTGCGAACTCAACGACCTATACGCCGGTGACGACAGATAAACAACCAAGACTTGTTGGTTCGATTCAACCTGGGATTGATGCGGGGGCTGAATGGAGTCCTGAACAGTCTACTGCGCTGTTTACTGATGATAATTTTGATAACGTTTATTCCTTTTCAACAAGTGTACCTAAAGGAAACTATGAGTATAAAGTTGTGCTTGGAGATACTTGGGGAGAAGATTATCCTACAGATAATGCAAAATTAAACGTGATTGAAAAGGCGGACGTTACGTTCTTTTTTAATACAGAAACAAAAGAAGTAAGTACAGATTATACAGCGGAAGGATCAGATGGCGCCATTTCGAAGGCAAGTCTTCTACATAACTCGTGGGAAGAAGCGTTTCGATCTCCATTTGGTGCCGTGCAAGAAGGAAAGACGGTAACACTTCGTCTAGCAGCAAAAAAAGATGATTTAACAAAAGCCGATCTTTCTATTAAAAATCAAAATACAGGTACAAGTAAATTGATTGCAATGGAAAAAGCTGCTACTTCAGACGGGAAAGATTACTGGGAAGCGACAGTAACGCCTGAAGAAAAAGGCCTTTATGGCTATAAATTTATCGTTCGTGATGGTTCAGCTAAAGCGGAATACGGAGAAGATACGAAGCAGGGTGAAGCAGGAAAAGCAGTAGATGCGAATGCAGAACTCTACCAATTAACGGTCTTTGATCCAGGATATAAAACGCCAGACTGGATGAAGGAAGCTGTTGTGTATCAAATTTTCCCTGATCGATTCTACAATGGAAATGAAGGCAATGACGATGCAAAGGAAACGGCGCGTGGTCCAGAGCCAATTGAAGATCAGGATTGGGGAGAGCTACCGGATAATCCAAGGCTTGCGGATAGTGCCAATTACGATGGTGATGGAATTTGGAGCAATGATTTCTTTGGTGGCGATATTAAAGGGATTCAGCAAAAGCTCGACTACATCCAATCACTCGGTGTTAATACAATCTATTTAAATCCAATCGCTAAGGCAGCATCAAACCACAAATATGATGCAACGGATTGGAAAGCGGTTGATCCGATGTTTGGCTCACCGGAAGAATTTACAGCGTTTACGGATGAACTCGAAAAACGTGACATGCATCTGATTATGGACGGCGTGTTTAATCACGTTGGCGATGACTCCATCTATTTTGACCGCTACGGGAAATATGAGGTAGTGGGTGCTTATGAATACTGGTCTCGCATTTATGATCTCATGAATGAAGAGGGCATGAGTGAAGAAGAAGCAAAAACAGAAGCGCGTAAACAGCTCGAGAATGAAGGGCAAACGTTTAATGACGAATACGGATTCCACAACTGGTTTAATCTTAAAAATGAAAAAGTAACCGATGAAAATGGGAATGAACGTTACGAATACCAGGCATGGTGGGGATACGATTCCCTTCCTGAAATCAAAAGCATTGAAGGCGATGCGGTTGATTATGATAGCGAATTAAACAACGAAAAATTTGCGGATTACATTATGTATGACAAAGATTCTGCATCCAAATCATGGTTAACTAATGGTGCGTCCGGATGGCGCCTTGATGTAGCGAATGAAGTGGATATGGAATTCTGGCGTGAGTTCCGAAAAGAACTTAAGTCTGAAGAAATGTCCGGTGCGGGCGCGACGTTAAAAGAAGGAGAAGAACCGCTTATTCTCGGTGAAATCTGGGATGATGCTTCTAAGTACTTCCTTGGCGATCAATATGACTCTGTTATGAACTATCGCTTTGAAGGCGCCATTCTAAATTTCTTGAAAAGCGGAGATGCCGCGAGTGCAGATGAGAAGCTGATGGCGGTAGAGGAAGATTATCCTGATGAAGCGTTCCATGCGCTTATGAACTTAATGGGCTCTCACGATACGCCGCGTGCCATTTACGTTCTTGGCGGCGGAACGGATACGTATGAGCGAGCAGAATTCGATCCGAATTACGATCATAAGCTTGGCGTGCAGCGTCTCAAGCTAGCTGCCGTGCTACAAATGGGCTATCCAGGTGCTCCAACAATTTATTATGGAGACGAAGCTGGCGTAACGGGCTCTAAAGATCCTGACGACCGCCGCACATACCCATGGGGTGATGAAAATACAAATCTGATCGAGCACTATCAAGCTGCAGGAGCAATTCGTACTGAAAATGCAGATCTTCTTGCCTATGGAAAGCTCACAACGCTGCATGCAGATGGAGATGTTTATGCGTTCGCGCGTACAAGTGAGGACGGTGCAGCAATCATTGCAGTGAACCGCGGCGCGAAAGCACAAACGATCGATCTAGATGTAAAAGATGTTGTGAAAAATAAAATCACCTTTACTGATGGACTTGCGAAGGAGTATAGCGTATCGGTCAAAGACGGTAAAGTATCTGTTACCATTCCTGCGATGACTGGTCGCATGCTAATTGCGGATCAAGGACAGAATCTTGAACTTCCGAAAGCCCCAACTGATTTAAAAGTTGCTACTGGAGAAGGAAGCGCAACTCTGTCATGGACAGGTGACGCAGCGAAATACAAAGTGTATCGCTCAACGCTTCAAGGCGCGATGTATGAAGAAGTTGATGTAACAGAAGGCAATGACCTGACCGTCGACGGATTAACAAACGGCCAGGCCTACTATTTTGCAGTAACGGCAGTAGATGAAGATGGAAATGAATCCGTTAAGGTCGAAACGACGGAACCAACCATTCCACACATTGAGTGGAAAGAAGGAAAATATGAAATCTCTTCTGTAACGGCAATCCCAGACCAGGTGCTCGATCTAGCAAACACCTTTGCGATTGAAGCGGGTGTGAAAATGGAAGGCGCTACGGAAACTGACCTTGCACAGGGCTTAATTGGAAAGCTTCAAGTGAAGCAGGGTGAGGGCGAGTGGCAGGAGTCAAAGGCAATTTATACGGGTCAGGATGGAGCATTTAACAAATTTAAAGCTAATTTCCGTCCGATTGAAAAAGGGACCTATGCTTATCGACTTGCTTTTTCAACCGATCGTGGTGCAACGTGGAAAACAACGAACACAGAAGAAGTAACGTTTACCCAAAACCAAGAAGATACGAATGCGCCTGCGGATGCGGTGAAACTAGAGGAGCCACTAAAAGAGTCCGGTCAAGTGACGTTGAACTGGAAGCTTGATGGCGCTGACGGTGCTTATCTTTTAGCGGTAGAACGTAATGGTGAAACCCTTGATCTAATCGAAAATGCAGAGACAACTACTTACACGGATTTTGCTGTACAGAATGGAGAAGCGTACACATATCGCATCGTGGCGTATGATCAAGCTGGCAATCAAACCGCTTCCAATGAAGTGAAGATAACGCCTGATATTGTGATGGTTGAGGTTACGTTTAAAGTCCATGCCCCAGACGATACGCCGCTTAGCGCGAAAGTAACGATGCCAGGTGATCAAAATGGATGGAGTACGAGCGCGTGGGAGATGTCTCGTAACGGAGCGGTTTCACCAGACTGGGAAATTCAAAAATCTTTCCCTGAAGGGACGATTTTAACGTACAAATATGTAAAAGGAGAATCTTGGGAGCAAGAGGGTCTTGCGGACCATACACGTAACGATAAGTCAGACGATGACGTGAGCTACTATGGTTACGGAGCGGAAGGCACAGACCTTAAAGTAACGGTAACAAATCAGGGCAGTAATAAAATGGTCGTACAGGATGAAATTCTCCGCTGGATCGACATGCCGGTTGTCGTGAATTCGCCTGAAAATGGAGCGGTTGTGGAAGGTGACACAGTTACGTTCAAAGGAAATGCAATTAAAGAAGGTAACCTCACCATCAATGGGGAAAAAGTGGCAATAAATGAGGATATGACATTTACGCATGAAGTAACGCTTGAAAATGGCGAAAATGAAATACCGATCACGATTGAACCATCAGAAGAAAATAAAACTGCCATCTTTAACAACGATGGTGGAGCAATTGGAAAAAATACAAAGAAATATACGTGGAAAGTGACTTCGAAGGCTGGGGAAGCGGAAGCGAAAGAGCCTGTGAGGTTGTCAGGTTCAGACCGCTATGAAACGGCAGTTGAGATCTCTAAAGAAGGCTGGGAAAAAGCAGACACGGTAATCCTGGCAAGGGGAGATGAGTTCGCAGATGCGCTTGCTGGTGTTCCTTATGCTTATCAATTAGATGCTCCTATTCTTCTTACAGGTAAGGACAAGTTGACTAGTAGCACTAAAAAAGAAATTCAGCGTCTTACTCCAGGGAAAGTGATTATTTTAGGAGGAGAAGGCGTCGTCTCAGATTATGTTGCCTATCAACTTCGAGGAATGGGCATCAAAGTCGATCGAATTGGAGGTCATGACCGATTTGAAACGGCCGCAAATATCTCAGCTCGTATGGGAGATTCCGAAAAAGCGATCGTTGTAAATGGACTCGATTTTCCTGATGCTCTGTCAGCTGGCGCTTATGCTGCAGAAAAAGGCTACCCGATTCTTTTTACGATGAAAGAAAAGCTTCCGAATGAAACGAAAAAAGTACTGAAATCAAAAGAGAACACGATTGTAGTAGGCGGCACAGGAGTTGTGAGCGAAAAAGTAGCGCAACTTCTTCCAAAACCAACAAGGTATTCTGGCAAGGATCGTTTTGGTACAGCCGCAAAAGTGGCAACAGAATTAAATCCTTCTCACCACGTTTTTGTGGCGACAGGTATGGACTTCGCTGATGCCTTAGCGGGATCAGTCCTTGCTGCAAAACAAGAAGCAACAGTGCTTCTAGTACAGCCTGACAAATTACCTGAAACTACGAAAGAAGCTGTTGGAACTTTAAAAGCAAACGAATTTACGATTTTAGGTGGCACAGGAGCAGTTAGTGAGAAAGTGGTAAAGGAAATGATGGAGAGGTAAAGGTATTGGGTATTGGGGGTCAGGCTCGAGCCTGACCCCTCCAAAAGACAAAATCCCAAAAGTGTCCATCTCAGGTGGACACTTTTTCAATAGCAAATCATCTCCAAAAAGCTGAAAAGCTATGGTGGATATGGGTTTGAGGGTGAAAGAGGGGCGAAGGGGGTCTGGTTCGTACCTGACCCCCTTCGCCCGCTCTATTACCTCTCTCTTCAATTTCCTTCAAAACAATTAAAAAATATTTCTGAATAATTTATTAATTAACTATTCCCAAATTCTTGAAAAGTGGTATACTACAATTATCAGCCCCGCTATAGTAGAAATTCCCCATTTTCCTTGCCAAAGGAGTCATTCGAATGCCTCGTAAGAAACGAACCTGGTTTCCTGGTGCAAAGTATCACATTATCTGCCGTGGAAATCGAAAAGCACCGTTGTTTGAAGAACGAATCGATCGTCAAAAGTATTTTCAAATTCTAGAACAAGCTCGTCTCACTTTTCCATTTCGCCTACACGTATACTGTCTCATGACTAACCATGTGCATCTCTCCATCGAAACCTTCGACCATCCCCCTGGTGAAATCATGAAAGTGATCAACTCCAACTATGCTAGATATTTCAACGACAAATATGAGTACACAGGACACGTTTTTCAAGGTCGCTACAAAGCTGAACTGCTAGATTCAATTGATTATGAAATTGATGTAAGTAAATACATTCACCTTAATCCAGTTAAAGCCCGAATGGTTGCTAAACCAGCGGACTATATGTGGAGCAGTTATTGTGCGTATATTTCATATCGAAAGAATCCACATGCTTACCCTGATTACATACTCTCATTGTTTCAAAAACCTTCACGGGAAGCTTATCAGCGCTACGTCGAAAATGAGGAACCATCATTGCCACCAGGTCTTGTGCAACAATTGCCAGAATGGAAAGGAAAAAAGGTTTATCTGCTCTCCAATTTACCGCAGTAAATAAAGTATATTGCTCTAAAATTTACCAGGAAAGAGAAGTGAATGAATGGAGCGCTGGATCTGGCTAAGTTCGATTCCGCATATTGGCCCTGTAACGCAAAAGAAATTACTGGGCGCCTTCGGAAATCCAGAACGAGTCTATCATGCCTCTCCATCTGAACTAAAGGAAATCGGAATCTCTCCTCGTGCCCGCGAAGCTATTGCAGCTGCGCGTTCTCTTGAAAAATCGAAGCGGATTCTTGACCTTGTTCAGCAAAAGGAGATCTGGCTTTTACCCCGAGATGACCCGCTATATCCGAGTTATGCAAAAGATGTTGCTGAATCGCCTGTCCTTTTATATGTCAAAGGTCATATTAAACCATCCTTACCTTCTGTCAGTATTGTTGGTTCCCGTTCATGTTCCGGTCACGCACGACATGCTGCCGAAGAGTTATCCACCAGACTCTCAAGCCTGAGCATACCTGTTATTAGCGGTCTCGCGAAAGGCATCGATTATGCTGCTCACATTGCCTGCCTCGCAAATAGTGGGCAACCGATTGCTTTTGTTGCAACGGGGGTTGACGACTGTTACCCGAAAGAGCACCGCTCGCTCTACGAAGCAGTCATTAATGAAGGCGCTGTCATATCGCAGTATCCACCTGGCACAGCACCTACTCCAAAGCAATTTATTCAGCGAAACGCGTTAATCAGTGCATGGTCAAGTCATGTTGTGGTCATGGAAGCTGACGTAAAAAGTGGTGCGATGACGACCGCTCACTTTGCTCGAAAGCATGCAAGAAAAGTCTTTGTTTTTATAAGCAATGACGCTCGATTCAGGCAGGGAACAACCTGTCTAATGAATCAAGGTATACGTCCTTATCATAGCTTTCATTCGATTGAAAAAGAGATTCTTCCTAGTCTCTGAAACCACTAAACAATGAAAAACCTTCGCAAGTTTACCGTGATTTGATCCCTCTAGGATCTTCAAGAACATCATTCCTTAACTAGAGCATGATGGATCCAACCCATCAAGGAAGAGATGTAAGAAAGAAGAAGATAAACCTGCCTCTGAACCACCCTATCGAGCCATCGATTAGGTGGTTTTTTTTTAATGATCAGAACTAGTACTTTCGACTTGTACGTTAGTGTGTAAGTTAAGCGGCGCTAAACTAGTAAACCTATTGGCATATATTAAATTCACATAATCTTTACATTGATAAGCATTCAATAAAGGTGGATTTTTACAATGAGGGGTGTCCCGTCAGCGTGGACAAATGCAGTGAGAAGAGCGGTTTTGTCTTTAAGGGGGGTCTGGTTCGAGCCTGACCCCTCCTATATAATGTAAGCGCATTCTAAAGTTAGACAATTTACGCTATTTTTACACATTTAGGTCAAAAGTTATTGTATACTGACAATTGGTGGGACTATCACCAAAATTCGACTACATATCCGGGGGGATGAAATTTGAAACGAAGATCAACCAGTCGTTTTATTAGCTTTGCGCTAATATTCTCAATGGTTCTTAGTTTTTTCGCAGCTCCTGTTTCTCAGTATGCGTCAGCAGCTGAAGAGACGTTTCAGGACTTGATTATTTCAGAGTACATTGAAGGCGGGAGCTACAACAAAGCGCTTGAACTTTTCAATGGAACAGGAAATGAACTTGATTTAGCAAATTACACTCTTGAACTTTACTCCAACGGGGAGACAGCTCCAAAGTATTCCTTATCTCTAGAAGGAAAACTTGCTGATGGAGAAGTGTTTGTCCTCGCCCACGATCAATCCATTCAGTCGATTTTAGATCAGGCTGATGTAACAAATCAATCCGTCGTGAATTTTAACGGAAATGATGTTGTTGTCCTCAAAAAAACAGACGCAGTCATTGATTCCATCGGCCAAATTGGTTCAGCTGACGATTTTGCGAAAGATATGACGCTTGTTCGTAATAACGGTATTAAATCAGGCGATACAGATGCGACTGATGCCTACGACGTTACAAGTGGATGGACGCAATACGCAAAAGATACGACGGACTACCTCGGCGCCCACCTTTCTGACGGCACAGCTCCAGATCCGGATCCTATCGAACTCTCAACCATTACAGATGCTAGAAAAGTAGCAAACGGTACACAAGTGAAAATAAAAGGAACTGCCACTGCATCCTTTGAAACTGGTGGCCAAACAAACCTATTTATCCAGGATGATACTGCAGCCATTATTGTTCGTGCAGCAGGTATTACAGCTCAGCCTGGTGATGAAGTAACCGCAGAAGGCACCATGTCAGATTATTATGGCATGCAGCAAATTCAAACAGACGCTTCTAAAGTCGTAAAGACAACAGAAGACAAAGGCATTCCGTCCCCTCAGCCACTTACATCAACAGATCTTTCAAAAGAAAATGGTGAACAGCACGAAGCTTCGTTCACACAGTTTACAGACGTCATGATTAAATCAGTCGACAGCAACGGTAATTTCACGGCTGAAGACGCTACGGGCGAATTTGTCATTAAACCAGTAGACAAATCGCTACTAGAAGTAGGAAAGACGTACGAACTCCTTAAAGGTGTTATCGACTACAACTATAACGAATACAAACTCGTACCTCGCAGCGCAGCTGACGTCATCGAAAAAGCTTTCTCGGTAACAGCAAATCCTGCGTCAGGATCTGTTCTTGAAGGCACAATGGTCAAACTGGCTACAGCAGAAGAAGGCGCAACGGTTCATTACACAACAGACGGTAGCGACCCAACTGCTGAAAGCACAGAATACACAGCTCCTATTGAATTAACAGAAGATACAACAATTAAAGCAATTGCAGCAAAAGATGGTCAAACAAGTGAAGTGACTACGTTCAGCTACACAGTTCTAAAATCTGCTGATGGCATTAGCATCCACGACATTCAAGGTGCAGGCCACGCTTCTCCTTATGAAGGAAAAGCGGTAACGAAAATTGCTGGGATCGTAACAGCAAAAGACGGCAATAACGCATTCTACATGCAAGAAGAAAACCCGGACGATAACGTCGCTACTTCAGAAGGCATCTACGTTTACAAAAGCGGTGGAGCTGGTGTGAGCGTTGGTGACAAAGTAGAAGTAGATGGTCAGGTAAAAGAGTATCGTGAAGGTGGTTATAGCGATGCAAAAGATCTTCTAACGACTCAAATTACAGCTTCAAGTATAACGGTTGCTTCTTCAGGAAACACACTACCAGAAGCAATCGTGATTGGAGAAGACCGCACACCTCCAACTGAAATCGTAGAAGACGATGAAATGAAGACATTTGATCCAAAAACAGATGGACTGGACTTTTACGAAAGTCTTGAAGGCATGCTTATTGAGATTCCGGATGCAACGGTAACAGGTCCAGTAAAATACGATGAGCTTCCTGTTTACGTAAATGCAAGTGAAGATCAACTGTTCACTCGTGCAAACGGACTTCTGCTGACGGCAGACGATCCGAATCCTGAGCGTCTATTAATTGACGTTGATGGCATTGATATTGACGTAACGACTGGCGATCGCCTTGACGGATCAGTTACTGGAAACGTGAGCTATGATTACAGCAACTTTAAAATTCGCCCAACCGGTACATTCCCTTCTGTTATTGAAGGAGACACGGAGCGCGAAGTAACAAAAATAGAAACAACAGATGGTGATCTAACGATTGCTTCTTATAACATTGAAAACTACTATCCAGGTGTTGGAGAAGAGAAAACAGGCAAAATTGCTGAATCAATCGTAAAAAACATGAAGACACCAGACATCGTTGGCTTAATCGAAGTACAAGATAACAACGGTCCAACAGATGATGGCACGACAAAGGCAAACGAGTCTTACGAAGCGATTATTCAAGCGATTGAAGAAGCAGGCGGACCAACGTACAAGTTTGCGGATATCGCACCAGCGGACAAAACAGATGGCGGACAGCCTGGCGGAAATATTCGAGTAGGCTTCATCTACAACCCAGATCGCGTGACTTTTCCTGAGAAAAAATCAGGAGATGCAACAACTTCAGTTGGCGTAGATGAAAACGGTCTAACGCTAAACCCTGGTCGTATTGATCCAACGAATGAAGCATTTGACGATTCTCGTAAAGCGCTTGCAGCCGAGTTCGAATTTAACGGTGAAAAAGTGGTCGTCGTTGCAAATCACTTCAACTCAAAAGGGGGAGACGGTGCCCTATTTGGTGCAGATCATCCTGTTGTTTTAGGAAGTGAAGTACAGCGCATGAAGCAAGCATCGGTCGTAAACAACTTTGTAAATGAAGTTGTAACGAACATGGATGATGGCAACGTTGTTGTTCTCGGTGACTTGAATGACTTTGAATTTTCGAAGCCAATCGAAACACTTGAAGGCGATGTTCTAACAAACATGATCAATAAGCTTCCAACAGAGCAACGTTACACGTACAACTATCAAGGTAACGCGCAAGTGCTCGATCATATTCTCGTATCGAACAACCTAGCAAAACGTACGATGATTGATAGCATTAACATTAACTCTGATTTTAGTGAAGCAGATGGACGCGCAAGTGACCATGATCCGGTGCTTGCGAAGATTCAATTTAAAAATAAAGTGGAACGGATTTCCGGTAAAGATCGCTACAAAACAGCTATTGAAGTGTCGAAAGCGGGCTGGGAAAAGTCTGATACCGTTGTTCTCGCTCGTGGAGATGACTACCCAGATGCGTTAGCAGGTGCTCCACTTGCTTATAAATACGATGCACCTATTCTATTAAATGCGCAGAATAAGTTGAACGCAGAAGTGTTAGAAGAGTTACAGCGACTTGAGGCGAAAAAGGTGATTATCCTTGGCGGCTCAGGAGCGATATCGACTTATGTTGAATATCAGCTTGAAGGCTACGGATTTGATGCTAGTCGTATTTCTGGTAAAGATCGTTTTGAAACAGCCGCAAACATTGCTGCTCGTTTAGATGGTAACCCGGCGAAAGCAGTCATTGCTGACGGATATAACTATCCAGATGCTCTATCTGTTGCTTCCTATGCAGCAGTCAAAGGATATCCGATTCTTCTATCTGGAAAAACAAAACTTCCTGCCGCAACAAAAACAGCACTGCGTGAAGTTGATGAGTCCATTGTTGTTGGTGGTACTGGCGTGATCGGAGCGGAAGTGTTCAAACAGCTTCCTGAACCAAAGCGCTATAGTGGTAAAGATCGTTATGAAACGGCCGCTACTATTGCAACTGAATTAGTTGGTGAAACAGATACAGCTTACATTGCAACAGGAAAAGGCTTTGCAGATGCGCTAACAGGTTCTGTTCTTGCAGCGAAAGATGAAGCAGTGATGCTGCTCGTAGAAACGAATAAAGTGCCAGAATCTACGAAACAAGCGATTGAAGAACTTGAAATCAACCAGTTTCGTGTTCTTGGTGGGACTGGCCCGGTTAGCGATGACGTATTAAATCAATTCAAAAATTAAAGATGTCGCTCTCTGTTCGTAGCAGAGAGTGGCAAACCTGGTTTGAATAACTAGAAATCTAGTTTTTCTATAAAAAGAGGGATTGAAAGGGAAGGGATGACACAAATGAATTTGAAAAAACCACTTTTCGGCGTTCTATCAACAGCAGCACTAGCAATGGGGGTTGCTGCCGCTGCACCGTCAACTCCTGCAGAAGCTGCAACAGGCGATTTCGATTTAACGATCATGCACACGAATGACACGCACGCCCACTTGGATAATGCACCAAGGCGTCTAACGGCGGTTGAAGAGATTCGCGCTGCTCGTGCAAACACGATTCTACTGGATGCAGGTGATGTTTTCTCTGGAACGTTATTCTTTAATAAATACAAAGGTCTTGCAGATGTGCAGTTCATGAACATGATGGACTACGATGCCATGGTTCCAGGAAATCACGAATTTGATGAAGGGCCAAAGACGTTTTCAGAATTTGTGAAGCAAACAAAATTCCCGATCGTCAGCTCAAATATCGACTACAGCAAAGACCCGGACCTTAGCCCTCTATACAAAAACGAAATGGCGATGACCGGCGACGATGGTACGATTTATCCTGCGGTAATTCTTGATGTGAACGGTGAAGAAGTGGGTGTCTTTGGTTTAACGATCGAATCGACAGATGAACTATCAAGCCCAGGCGACACAATCTCTTTTCTAAACCATCAGGAGCAAGCGCAAAAGATGGTGAAAATGTTACAGGATAAAGGTGTAAACAAAATCATTGCGCTTACTCACCTTGGGAAGTCGGTTGAAGTAGAGCTTGCTAAAACAGTCGAAGGCATTGACGTGGTCGTTGGTGGACATAGCCATACGAAAATCGAAGAAGCTGTTGTTGTCGATACATTTGAGGACCCTACGCTTGTTGTTCAAGCCAATGAATATAGCAAATACCTCGGTGATTTGGAAGTAACCTTTGATTCAGAAGGTGTTTTAACAGAATGGGACAATGAACTTCTTAATCTTGATGAAGGGAAAGGATTTGAAGCGGACCCAGAAGCTCAAGACCTTTATGATGACCTTAAAAAACCACTTGAAGAAATCGAAAAAGAAGTTGTTGGACAATCAGACGTTTATCTGGACGGTAAACGTGCATCAGTAAGAACAGGTGAAACGAATCTAGGAAACTTAATTACGGACGCCATGCTTTACAAAGCTCAGCAGCTCACTGATGCAACTATTGCCATCACGAACGGTGGAGGCATTCGCGAGTCTATTGATAAAGGGCCAATTACTTTAGGTGAAGTGTTAACGACTATGCCGTTTGGGAATAATCTCGTAACCATCGATCTAACCGGTCAAGAAATTATTGATTCATTAGAGCACGGTGTAAGCAGTGTGGAAACGGAACAAGGACGATTCGCGCAAGTTTCTGGATTGAAATATTCTTTTGACAAGGATCTTCCTTCTGATGAACGTATTCTTGACGTGAATGTGAAAACAGAAGACGGCTATAAGGATATCGATCCCGAAGCAACGTATACAGTAGCAACGAATGCCTATATTGCACAAGGTGGAGACGGCTACGATGAAATGGGGAAAGCAGCGTCAGAAGGTCGAATTAATGAGCTTTATTTAATCGACTATGAAGTATTCACTGAATACCTTGATGAGATTGGAACAGTAAAAGCAAAAGAGGAAGCTCGTATCGTTGAAGCTGACACAACGCGCTTATCAGGAGAAGATCGTTATGAAACAGCGATCAACGTTTCACAATCTGGCTGGGAGCAGTCTGATTATGTTGTATTAGCCCGCGGCGATCAGTTCCCTGATGCGTTAGCAGGAGCACCTCTTGCTTATAAAATGGATGCCCCGATTCTTCTAACAGGGCAAAAGTCTTTGAATAAAGAAGTAAGAGCAGAAATTCAGCGTCTTGGCGCGAAGAAAGTGTTCATTCTTGGCGGCACGGGTGCAGTTAGCAATTATGTTGAGTATCAAATTGAAGGACTTGATATTGACACAGAGCGAATCAATGGGAAAGATCGTTTTGAAACAGCGGCGAATATTGCAGCGCGTCTAGGCGGCTCACCTGAGCAGGCCGTTGTTGCAAACGGTATGGACTTCCCGGATGCCCTATCTGTTGCTTCTTATGCAGCACGTAATGGCTTCCCGATTCTATTAACGGAAGATGACAAGTTACCGAAAGTAACAGATCGTGCAATTAGTGGCATTGATCACACTATTGTTGCAGGTGGATCAGGCGTCGTAAGTGAAAAAGTAAAAGACATGCTACCAGATGCAAAACGCTATGCTGGTAAAGATCGTTTTGCTACAGCAGCAACCATTGCAACTGATTTGAATCCTTCTGCAAAAGTATTTGTCGCAACTGGGATGGATTTTGCTGATGCATTAGCAGGATCCGTACTTGCAGCAAAAGAAAATGCTTCAATTCTACTTGTTCAGCCGAACAAGTTACCTGAAGCAACAGAAGATGCGATTGATGAATTAGATGCAACGAACTTTACTGTAACTGGTGGAACTGGTGCGGTAAGTGACGACGTATTGAAAAAGCTTTCTGAATAATATGGAATGAAGAGGAGAAGCTGATGATTCGGCTCTCCTCTTTTTACGTTAGGAGAAGGATTTTTAAATCGTAGGGCGTATATTTATTGTGAAGTTCTGTTCTTTATTACGATCAGATGTTTAGGAGGGATAGCTTATAGATGGTAGGTTGGTTGCGAAGAAAAAAGCACAGTTTGTATTTCTCATTTGCCTTGTTCTAATGATCATTTCTCCGTCATTTAGTAATGCGGTTAGTGCAGAAGCTCAGGTTCAAAAATGGGATTATCTCGCTCTTGGTGACTCCCTTGCTCATGGTCTTCAATACGATGGAAAAGATGGTTTGAGCTATGCAGACTACATAGCGGATTATTTAACAGATTTGGATCGATTAAAGCAATTTAATAAAAGCTATGCGCGTTCAGGATTAACTACTTCAGAGATGTTGGCGATGCTCCAAACAAATGCAGATTTGCAACTAGCTATTGCAAATACAGATTTAATTACGATAAGTGTTGGTGCAAATGATCTGCTGGAGGTATTGAAAAAGGATCCTAATGGACTAAATGATCCTGCAGTAGCCAGTGCCATTCTTACGAAAGCTAGAAATAATTACGGCCAAATCATGTCAGGTATACGTAAACTTAATCCTGATGCATCTATTTTTCTAATGGGCTATTACAATTCATTCTATGCTTATCCTAAAGAGCAGCAGGATGCAGTTGCATATGTTACGAAAGAACTTAATAAAGGGATTGAAAGTATCGCAACGGCTTCAGGAAGTGGCTTTGTTCCAACGTATGAGGCGATTGCAGAAAACTATCAAGCTTACTTACCGAATCCGCTCGATGTTCATCCTTCTCAGGCGGGATATCAAGCGATCGCTTCAGAATTCTGGAAACAAATGAAACCTGCCCTTCCGATTGGAATTGAGCGCATTGCTGGGAAGGACCGTTATTTAACGGCTGTGGCGATATCAGAGGCGAGTTTTGAAGCAGCAGATACGGTGGTTTTAGCACGAGGAGATGATTTTCCTGATGCTTTGTCGGGCGCTCCGCTAGCTTATAAAAAGAATGCGCCAATCTTATTAACTGGTGAAACATTGCCCCTGGCTGTGAAAAATGAAATTAATCGACTTGGTGCGCATCATGCGATTGTTTTGGGTGGGACCGGTGCCGTTTCTGATTATGTGGTGAACGAATTGAAAGGGTTAGGATTAAAAACAAAGCGTTTAGGAGGAAAAGATCGTTTTGAAACAGCCGCCCACATTGCAGCTTATCTGGATGGAAATCCTCCAAAAGCTGTAGTAGCAAACGGAATGAATTTTCCAGATGCTCTTTCAATTGCTTCTTATGCGGCTAAGCAAGGGTACCCAATTCTATTAACTCAGCAGACTAAACTTCCTGCAATTACGGAAACGGCACTACTAGAATTTGCGGATAGTATTATTGTTGGTGGAAAAGGTGTCGTATCAGAAAAAGTGGCTGGACAGCTTCCAGCACCGGTGCGGTATGGTGGCGCTAATCGTTATGCTACTTCTGCGGAAATTGCTATGAAGCTCAACCCTGCTGATAAAGCAGTCGTAGCAACGGGTGCAAACTTTGCAGATGCCTTAACTGGATCGATTTTAGCTGCAAGATCAGAAAGTACATTTCTCCTCGTACCGCCTACGAAGATGGATGAGTCCATTCAAAAAGCGGCTATTGAGCTTGGCGTTAGGAATTTTACGATTCTTGGTGGAGAAGGAGCTGTGAATCAAGAAGTGATTACCTCTCTCCAAAAAATCAAATAAAAGACGACAAAAGGAGCTGCCAGAGGTAGCTTCTTTTGTCGTTTAAAGCAGCGGGGGTCAGGTACGTACCTGACCCCCATCCTCACCCCTCTCTCTACTTTCTTTCCATTTACCCCCATTTCAATCTATGAATTTGTTACAATGCTAAAAGATGGAAAGGAGAGGAACGAATGAAGAAAAGAGTGATTCAAGTAGTTATCGCTTTACTAATTGTAAGTGGATTTGGAACTGGCGGTGTCGCGGCAAAAGAGTCAAGTACGAAAGCAGAGATTAGTAAACTCTTAACAGAAGAAGCAATTAAACAAGACATTCCGCCAGAAATTGCAAAGGCAGTCGCTTTTGAAGAAAGCGCCTGGAACCAGGATCTCATTTCAGAAGATGGTGGGATTGGGGTCATGCAGGTGACAAACGATTCTCGTTTCGACCAGGAGCGGTTGAAAAACGATGTCGCTTACAACATTAGCAGTGGCCTTCAAATTCTTAATGAGAAATTTGAGGGGAAAAGTGGCAAGCTCCCAACTGTAAATGATAATGAACGAGATGTGCTTGAAAGCTGGTATTTCGCGGTATTAGCCTACAATGGGCAGGTGCAGGAAAATAGTCCAATCTTCTTAAGTAAAGATTCAACTGAACGAAACTTAGAGGCGTATCAAGAGCAAGTCTATCAAACGATTGAGAATTCAAACTTGTATAGCGAATTTCATCCAATTCCATTTAATTTTGAGCTAGAAGATTTTGAATATGGTAGCGGTAATCAACTTTATTTTAAAGAGAGTCATTACGAGCTTCCTGAAAGTGAACTTCATCAAACGTCTCAACTGTATCAAGAAAATGAGATTGTCTTATCTTCAGCAAGATTACGTGAAGCGCCAACGACAAGTGCTTCCATCATCGAAGAATCGACAACGACGCCTCGTCCTTTAACGTTACTCAGTTCGAACTTATATGATAGCTCAGCGGATCCGCTAAACAACCATTATGTTTGGTATAAAGCGGAGACAGACGATGGTGCGATCGGCTATATCTCTTCTATCGAAATGACGCAATTAGGAGAACGCCTTTCTGGAAAAGATCGCTATAAAACAGCCGTTGCGATCTCACAAAAAGGGTGGGATCATGCGGAGACTGTTGTTTTAGCAAGAGGCGGAGAATTCCCTGATGCACTTGCAGGAACGCCCCTTGCGTATCAGCATGACGCCCCAATGCTTTTAACAGAGGATAATAAGCTTACTGATTCAACGAAGAAAGAGTTAGAGAGATTACGACCGAAAAAGGTGATCATTTTAGGAAGTTCTGGTGCGATCACTGACAAGGTAAGTAATGAAATCAAATCAATGGGGATTGAAGTAGATCGTTTCGGAGGAAAAAATCGCTTTGATACAGCAGCGATCATCGCTGATAACCTGCCAAAGAAGAATAACACGGCAGTTCTTGCGTATGGTATGGATTATCCTGATGCCTTATCGATTGCCCCATTTGCAGCGAGGAATGCTTATCCGATTTATCTTTCCTTAACGGATAAGCTTCCAAAAGAAACGGCTGCTGAAATCCAAAACTATGACAATGTCATTGTCGTAGGAAGTAACGGCGTGATTAGTGAAAAAGCTCTCACAGAAATAACAGATTATGAGCGATATGCAGGGCAAGATCGCTTTGAAACGAACCAGGAAATTATTAAGAACCTTCCTCTTGGAAACGAGCAAGCGTATTTTGCGACTGGAAAAGGTTTTGCTGACGCATTAACAGGAGCCGTGCTTGCTGCAAAGAATGACGCTCCTCTATACCTCTCTTGGTCAAACCGACTTCCGACAGGTACAGGAATGCTTCTAGAAAAGAATTCTTATGATCAATTTAATCTCCTGGGCGGGAATAGCGTCATCGATATCGAAAAAGATTTAGCTGACTTGAAGTGAATCATCTATTAGAAATGAGAGGTGTCGTTTTATACGACGATCTCTCATTTTTTGTAGTTCGAAAGTTCTATCAGTAAGGACGTTTGCATGCTACTATAAAGGGAATATCTAACATATCGAACACGGGGAGATGGATGAATGAAAAGCACACGACTAGACAAAATTGGACTACTAACGATACTTGTGTTCTTTATGTTGAACGTCACAACACATGCTGCACCGGCTTCTGATCAAACAAGGTCGGAGAGCCAACCAAACGGATTGGAGTTTGAATTAAAAGCTGCAGGGGATGAAGTTCGTCACTGGTTTGAGACAGCTGAGGGCCAGGTGATTTTACAAGAAGATAACAACTACTGGGTTTATGCCATGTTAAAAGACGAGAAATTAATTCGTACAGAAGCAAAGGTAGGAATCGATGCCGTACCGGAATCAGCCGCTAGACACGATGAGATGTTGAAGCTCCCTGATACAGAAGATAGCAAACGGTTTACTGAACGGCCTGAGATCAATCAGGTCACGATTCAATCTACGAATCAGGTAGACAAGCATCCATTGCTTGTTCTGCTAGTAAACTTTCAAGATAAGAAAATAAAGTACTCTGAAGCAAGCTGGAATAATACTTTTTTTAGTCCTACAGGTAAATCAGTTAAGAATTACTATGATGAGGTCTCAAACGGAAAGCTTCAATTCGAGCCAGCATCTGAATCAAGCGGTACTTCGAATGGAATCGCTACTGTCTCCTTAACGTATAATCATCCGGATCCTGTTGGAAAACAAACGGAGAACGCGCTATACAACAAAATTGTTTCAGACGCTTTGAAAGCGTCCGACGCAAAGGTTGATTACAAAACCTATGACACGAACAAAGATGGCTACATTAGCACAAACGAGCTTCACATTGTGACAATCGTAGCTGGAGGCGAAGGAAGCTTTTCCGATCCTTCTCCAAGCGTGTGGGGACACCGCAGTAGTCTTGTCCTAAACGATGTTCCTAAGCTAGATGGCGTGAAAGTTGCTTCATTAGAAGGAAAGGGAGGATACATGCAGTTTGGTGAAACGCAGGGTGGCCATATGGCGACAATTGGAATTATGGCTCACGAACTAGGCCATGATTTAGGGTTACCTGATTTATATGATCGCGACAATTCTTCTCTTGGAGTCGGTGTACATAGCTTAATGGGAGAAGGATCGTGGGCTTATTTGGATGGGGAATACCAGGGACAAACGCCTACTCATTTAGATGCATGGTCAAAAGAAAAACTAGGGTTTAGTATTCCTACTCTCGTTTCTTCGTCAGGAACGTATTCGGTTCAGTCGAACAAGGATGGGGCTTATAAGGCCATTCGCGTGAACACGGATAAAGCAGACGAATATTTTTTAATTGAGAATCGGCAGTATATCGGGTATGACCGAGGATTGCAAAACCGTACTGTAACTGGTGGACTCGCAATCTGGCACATTGATGAATCTCAGAAATATAGAGGAAACGATAATGAAAGGAATAAGCTGGTTGATTTGGAAGAAGCGAACCAGGCTGTAAGAGGATTTAGTGAGCTAGATAATGGAGATTGGCATTCAAAATACGAGCACTATTTCACAGCGAATCATTATCCGAATTTTAATGCTTCTTCTTTACCAAATAGCAATCTTTATGATGGATCAAGTTCAAACCTATCTGTAGAAGCCCTGGACCGTAGCATGGATGGCATGAGGATAGAAGTTAGCATCGGTACGGATACAACGCCACCAAGCTGGCCTTCTACCAAAAGCCTGCGTGCAAGTGTAGTAGAAGCTTTTTCATTAAAGCTTGCATGGTCGTCTGCATCAGATAAAGATGGAATCGACCATTATAAAATTTATCAGGATGATCAAGTCATCCAAACAGTTAGCGATAAGAACAGCATGAAAATAACCAACCTTGCGCCAAATACCACGTATCGTTTTTCCGTACAAGCTGTCGATTCTGCTGGCAATGAATCAAAGGATGGGCCAACCGTTACTGTGAAAACGAAATTACATGATATTTTAAGAGTGAAAGGTTCAGATCGATTTGGTACTGCAAGTGCTGTCAGCGAGCATACGTATGATACGGCAACGACCGTGCTCATTGCGCGAGGGTTAGATTTTCCTGATGCATTAGCAGGCTCACCACTAGCCTATCAATTAAAGGCGCCGATTTTGCTAGCGGGTAAATCAAGCCTTCCTGACCAAACGGTGGATGAAATCAAGCGTCTAAACGCATCAAAAGCGATCATTTTAGGTGGAAGCGGCGCGGTTTCGGAGTCCGTTCGTGACCAGCTAAAGAAACTAGGGCTTGATGTTGAGCGTATTAGTGGTAAAGACCGATTTGAGACAGCTGCCGAAATTGCAAAGCGGATGGATCCTGCTAAAAAAGCTGTTGTGGCTTACGGAATGAATTTCCCTGATGCCCTTGCGATTGCACCATATGCGGCTGAACATGGCTATCCAATCCTACTCGCGAATACGACGAAGCTACCCGCAGTGACCAAGAGTGCACTGAGGGGAATGAATGAAACAATTGTTGTGGGGGGAACTGGCGTCATTAGCAAAGCTGTTGTTGACCAGCTTCAGAACCCGACTCGATATTCAGGTAAGAATCGTTTTGGTACCGCAGCTGATATTGTGAATCGACTTTATATGGAAACGAATATGACGTATTTCGCGAATGGCATGGGATTTGCAGATGCGCTCACAGGCTCAGTAGCGGCGGCAAAAAATCATGCGCCACTATACCTTGTTGAGAAAAACCGGATTCCTGATGAGACGAAGCAGCTCATCAACAATCGCCATTCAGAATCTTACGTACTACTAGGGGGAACTGGAGCGATCAGTTTAGACGTTGAAAACCAACTAGCAGAGTGACATCATTTCATATGAAGAAGAAAGCCTTTCGCTAAAAGAGAAAGGCTTATTTTCTTTTGTCATTTTAGAGTCTCTAATTTAGTAACAACGTACTAGCATATGCCAAAAGTTGCTTTTTTACATGTATTTTCATGAATAATTAAATTTTAACAGGAAATCTATTCAAACTTAGCGAATTATAGCCGATATTGTTAAAAGATCTCTATTCATGGGCTTTGATAAATTTAAGGGGGAAATTCATGCAACTTTCTACATGGAAGAAGACGCTTGTAGGTTCGGCATTTTTAACTGGCTTATTTTATGTTCAAACTGAGGATGTAGAGGCATCTCTTGGAGACCAGGCTTTGCAAAAGGGTATGAACAGCCCCGATGTGAAAGAGTTACAAGATGTTCTTAAGGAAAAAGGTTATTTTACATATCATACGTCTACTGGCTACTTTGGTCCCATTACAGAACAAGCGGTGAAGGATTTTCAAAAAGCAACTGGTTTAAAAATGACGGGAACGGTATCAGGTGACACATTGAATGCGCTCAAAGGGAGTGTAGCAAAATCAGCTCCGGCGAGATCTTCGTCGACGCTAACGATAGGGGATCGTGGTCAATCAGTTACTTCAATTCAGTCGACGTTAAAGAGCAAAGGTTACTATAAATACAACGTTGATGGGATTTTTGGTCCAATTACAGAAAAAGCGGTGAAACAGTTTCAGAGTGCAAACGGATTAAGCGCCTCTGGAGTTGTCGATCAAGCGACTGAAAATGCCCTCAGTGCTGCAGAAAAAAAACAGTCACCTTCCTCAACGGCAGGTGTTTTAAAGACGGGTTCGCGTGGTTCAGAAGTAACATCTGTGCAACAACAGCTGAAAAACAAAGGTTACTATAACTACAACGTTGATGGAATTTTTGGTCCCATTACAGAAAAAGCGGTCAAGCAATTTCAGAGCGCGAATGGTTTATCGCAAACTGGGATTGTGGATAGCCAGACGAAAAATAAGCTCTCAAGTGCTTCTGTAGAAGAGAAAAAGGAGGAAGTTTCAGGGCTTAAGGTTGGCGCACGTGGAAGTTCGGTTACTTCGCTTCAGCAGAATTTAAAGGACCGTGGCTACTACAATTACAATGTTGACGGGATTTTTGGTTCGATTACAGAAAAAGCCGTTAAAGAGTTTCAAAGTATCGTTGGTCTTCCTGTCACAGGCATAGCCAATGACGCGACCATTGATGCATTAAAAACGCGTAGCACAACTCAAACGCCTGTTAACGATCAGGCAAAACAAGGAGACCTTCTGAAACTAGGGGTAAAAGGTGAAGGCGTCAAAGAGCTACAATCAAAGCTAACAGCACTTGGCTATTACAAAGGTACAAAAGATGGCGATTTTGGGCCAGCAACAGAGCAGGCGGTAAAGAACTTCCAATCACGTAACAAGCTTACGGTCGATGGGGTAGTCGGACCTGCAACATGGGAAAAGCTCAAACAGGGGACGGCTTATTCCGGAAGTGAAAGCAATAATACCGGAAGCGGGTCTCAATCTTTTAATGCAATGGACTTGATCGCGGATGCTTCAGAATTTATTGGCGTTCCTTATACTTGGGGAGGTAATACGCCTCAGTCTGGGTTTGATTGTAGCGGGTTTCTTGTTTATGTCTTTAAAAAACAGGGCATTTCTCTACCGCGAACGATGGCACAAATGTGGAATGTAACCGATTCGGTTAGCAGCCCGTCTGTTGGGGATATTGTTTATTTTACAACGTACAAGCCTGGCGCATCTCATGGCGGAATTTATATCGGAAATAATAAATTTATTCATGCAGGTTCCTCCACTGGCGTAACCATTAGCGATATGACGTCAAGCTACTGGGCACCGAGATATTTAGGTGCGAAGCGCGCGCATTAAGCTGGTTTTTAAATAAGATTACACGATGAAGTGTCCGTCTTAGACGAGCACTTTTTTGTGCTGAAATGGATTCATTTCGGTGAGTAAAGGGAATAACAACTTCAGTTATGAAGAAAACAATCATTTCCATTTTTCTAAGTAGAAATAGTTACTTTATATTCATTGAAGCAAAATAGTTGACGGTGTATGATTAGCATAGATGAAATAAATGTCATTCTATTAACGCAATTGATCGGTCGCTAAATCATGCTATTAATGAATCTCTTCATTTCAAAAGCCCTATGGAAAAGAGCTCGTTGCTTATGGTAGAAGCAATGCAATGACGTGAAAATAGGAAGGATTGGATTTAATGAGAAAAACGATTGGAGTGGCCACTTCTTTACTAGTAGCTACAAGTTTACTAGCTAGCCCTTCAGCCTTAGCCTTAAGCAGCAAGAAGGCAGATGCTGACGAAGTGAACATTATTCAAGAAAGAGAATTGAATGATACGGTTAATACGGCCAACCAAACCTTAAAGTCAAACGACTATGTCCAGGGTACATTCGCAAAAAATGATAAGGATTTTTATAAAGTTGAATTAACTGGTGAAAAAGAAAATGATTTAATGATTACAATGGGACAAAAAGATGGAAAAATAACTGACATGGAACTTCATGCAAACGTCTATGATTCTGACGGAAATAAGATGAAGCCTTACGAGTTTGGCTCGGGCTCTTACTTTCGATCTAGTTATCTATTAAAAGCTGGCACCTATTATATCGAAGCTTATGATTTGAAGAACGTAAACAATGGGAAGGTTTATGAATTAAATGCTGCCGTTCCCGAAATGGATAAATCGATTTATAGAATATCTGGTAGCGACCGTTATGAAACGGCATCTAAAGTAGCCGAGCAAAATCGAGCGCATGGTCCAGCAGAGAATGTGGTTCTTGTCTCTGGTGAAAATTTTCCTGATGCCCTTTCAGGAGCACCGCTTGCTTATGAGCTAGATGCAGAAATGTTGTTAACTCAAAAGGATAAATTACCAGAAGTGACGAAAGACGCATTGAAGTCCTTAAAGACGAAGAAAGTGACGATCGTTGGAGGAGAAGGCGTGGTTTCAAATAAGGTAGTAAAATTCTTAGAAGACGAGCTTGGTCTGAAAGTGGAGCGCATCTCCGGTAAAGATCGCTACGCAACGGCTGCCGCAGTTGCCGGTAAGCTATCTTCTGATCAAGTCGCTGTAGTGAATGGAAAAGGGTTTGCTGATGCGCTATCAGTAGCAGCGTATGCTGCTCGCAACCATATGCCGATTCTGTTAACAGAAACAAATGAAATTCCTGATTCAACTAAAAAAGCTCTAGATAAGTATGACCGCAGTCTGGCTGTCGGTGGAAGTGGTGTGATTAGCGAGGATATTTTTGATGAGCTTCCGGATTCAGAACGTCTTTCCGGCAAAGATCGTTACGGAACTTCTGCTGCTGTAGCTGAATATTTTGATTGGTCGCCTAGCATCATCCATCTCGCAAAAGGTTCAGGGTATGCGGATGCGTTAACAGGTTCCTTGCGTGCAGCTTACTTACAAGCTCCTCTCCTGTTAACCCCGGAAACAAAGCTTTCTCCGGCCACCGTAAAGTTTCTTGACGAACAAGAGACCTATAGATATATGATCCTTGGCGGAAAAGGGGCTGTCTCTGAGTCCGTAGAGATTGAGCTCGTCAACCGATATTACTAATTTAGTGCATTTAATAAACGAAAGTCCGTCATGCAGGCGGGCTTTTTGTGTTGTTCATAAGATGAATGATGAACTGACGGGCAAATCTTCTGGAGCTTCTACTCTGAACGAATGTTAATTTATTGTAAATTATCTGTTACAATATGAAGAAACAGATGCAAAGAAGGAAGATATATGACGAAGTGGATGAAGATAGGTTTATGGGCGTTCGTTATGGTGATCGGTTGGACGTTTAAAAACGCTTATTTTGCTCATCAAATCATTGGTGAAGCCAATATTGGAACGATTTTATTAGGAGCAGCAGGGCTCACACTCTTTTTAACAAGTTTACTTTTATTCTCAATAAAGAAAAGTGCAGCGCTTATTTCACTTGGGTTGTATGGATTACTTTCACTGCTACTCTATGGTGATGTTCTTTATGAACGATATTATAATAGTCTACTATCACTAGAATTAATGAATCAAGCTGGTCAAACGGCGGATGTGGGTGATTCAATTACCTCGTTAATGCAGTGGAACGATGTCTGGTTTGCTATTGATGTTGTGCTTCTCGCGATAGTGGGGCACTTCATGTATATGAAAAAAGCGCACTTCAAAAAGATCGCTGTGGGCTATTCTTTTTTACTAGTTGGAATGGTGATTCTAACGTGTGTTTCCGTTTTTGCAATGGAAGAACAGTACAGTGATCAATACAAAGTGGCCGTGGCTGGTATACTTCCTGCCCACCTCTATGACAGCACGGTTTATTTTAATGAGGAAAAGATTGCCCCAGCGAATGGAAAAGGCAGCAACGCGGAAGATCTAGAGAAAGTAAATGCTTATTTTGCAGAAAAGCAAAAAGAGAATCAAGCTTCGCCGTCATTTGGAATGGCTGAAAACAAAAATCTTGTAATCGTGCAAGGTGAATCCCTTAATGATTTTGTAATCGGGCTCAAAGTAAATGGCGAAGAAATTACGCCGAATTTAAATGAGCTGATACAGAAAAGTCATTACTTTACTAACATCTATACTCAGATTGGGAAGGGCAATACCTCCGATGCGGAATTTATCGTCAATAATTCCCTTTTTCCAGCAGAAAAGGAAAGTGGTTATTCAGCTTATGAAAACGCCGCTTTTCAATCGCTGCCAATTCTTTTAAATGAGGAAGCGTATCGGACGAGTGTGGCTCATGGAAATGATCCTGATTTTTGGAATCGAAAAGCCGCTTATCCTGCGCAGGGATTTGATGAATTCTACAACGCTACTTCGCCTGACATTGATCCTAGTGATCAATTAGGCATGGGAATTTCGGATGAAAGCATGTATGAGCAGCTAAGCAAAATCTATGAAAAAGACGCTGAGAAGGGGCCGTTCTACAACTTCTTTATTACGCTTTCTCAGCATCGACCGTTTAAACTACCGGAGGAACAGCAGATGCTCCGCTTACCAGATAAGTTTAGTGGAACGCCTGTTGGTGACTACTTGCAAAGCTCTTATTACGCGGATCAGGCCCTTGGCCATTTTATTGAAGACCTGAAGCAAAAAGGGATTTGGGAAGAGACGTTATTCGTTTACTACGGAGATCATTATGGGCTATTGGCTGATTCGGCCGATCAATTAGATCAGTTCGTTGATGTGACATTTGATCGCAAAGAGATGTTTAACGTCCCGCTCATCATTCATACACCTGGCCAGGAAGATGGGGTTACGGAAGAGGTTATTGGTGGAATGGTTGATATCGCGCCAACCGTGACCTCGCTACTTGGCATTGATCAGCCTCTTTATCAAGTAGGAGACAACCTGTTAACGAAAGAAAAAGGATTTGTTGGCTTTCGACATGGCTTCCCGACCGGTACGTTCTTTGGGGAAGACTATTCCTTTAGCATGTCACCAACTGGTGAGTTTTCGAAAGGGACCTGTACAAATACGGATACCGGTGAACAAGTGGGCGTTGAGAAATGCCGCGAAGGTTACGAACAAATTATGAAGCAGATTGTCATGTCAGACCAGCTTCTTGAAAATGATTTAATTGAAGTATTGAGAGACGGAAAACAGTGAGAAAAGCGCCCGCCCAGCGGGTGCTTTTTTTGTCGAAAGAAACAAATAGCGCTTATGGAAAAAATTATATATAATCCTCTTAGTGAATAGAGAGGGACGGTGAGGCCTGGCTAGATTGATGGGGTGTTAAAGCGTGTTTTAATAAAAAAATGGGGGAACGAGACGATTGAAAAAAGCACTAGGGATTGCAACATCTTTCTTAATGGCTACGAGTTTACTAGCCAGTCCGGCTGTACAAGCAGCATCAAATGAGCAGGTTGATTTATCGATTTTGCACAAGCGTTCGCAGCATTTGATGAATCAAAATGAGATTTCCATTCAAGGATACGATGAGTATGGTGGTTTCATGGAAGAGGAACCGAATAATACATTCAGCGACGCAAATAAAATCAACGTCGATGACTATGTAATCGGAACGTTTGTTAAAGATGACAAAGATTATTATAAACTTGAGATCTCTGGTGATGAGAAAGTCGATTTTTATGCCTCGATTTTTTCCGCAAGTGACGAAGAGACTGAGATGAAGCCTCGGGTAACGGTATATGATACGGAGAAGCAAAAGGTTGAAGCGGATGAAGAGTGGGAGGATGATTACGGCTCAGGTAATGGCTTCGTACTTGAACCTGGAACGTACTATATGGAAGCTACAGATCTCGCGAATCTCGATAACGGCGAAGAATATATCTTAAACGGCTTTGTTTACGAAGAAGAACCAATCGTTGAACGGATTTCGGGTAAAGACCGCTATTATACAGCAGCGGCGATCGCTGCTCGTCAGCAGTTTGGTGACTCAATTGACAATGTCGTTCTCGCAACAGGTGAAGATTTTCCTGATGCGTTAGCAGCTGCACCACTTGCGTATTACTATGAAGCACCGATTCTTTTAACCGAAGGGAAGAAGCTTTCGAAAATAACAGAAGCCGCTCTAACCTTCCTGCAAGTGGAACATGTCACGATTGTTGGTGGTAAAGGTGCGGTATCAACGAGTATTGAAGATTACTTAGAGGATAAATTGAATATTGAGGTCGATCGTGTGGCAGGAAAAGACCGCTATGAAACAGCTGCTGCCATTGCGAAAGAACTTCCACCTTCTGATACAGCGGTTGTCGCATACGGAAAGAACTTTCCAGACGCTCTGTCCATTGCTCCTGTTGCGGCGCAATATATGATGCCAATCCTCCTAACTGATAAAGATCAGATGCCAGATGTAACGAAAAAAGCGCTAAAGAACGTTGATCATACTTTGGCGATTGGAGGAACTGGCGTTATTGGTTCAAAAGTTTATAATGCACTGCCAGGGAAAGAGCGTATTGCAGGAAAAGACCGTTACGATACAGGTGTAGAAATAGCTAAATATTTTGATTTTGAAGCTCAGGCAGTAACTCTTGCAACGGGTACAGGATTTGCTGATGCACTAGCAGGTTCCGTTCTTGCTGCAAATTACGGTGAGCCACTCTTGCTCACACCTAAGAACAAACTCGATCCGAAAGTAAGAACTTACTTAGAGGATAACGAAACATTCTATTTCACAATCTTTGGCGGCACAGGTGCCGTTGGAGAAGAAGTGGAGCAAGAGATTTGGGAAATGTTTGAGTGAGGTAAGGTCTAATAGGGGTCAGGCTCGTGCCTGACCCCACCAAAAGACAAATCGACAAAAGTGTCCGTCATAGACGGACACTTTTGTTTTAGTTTGTTGAATAAGATAGATGGATCATTTATTGAACCGGTTGGGTACGATGAGGGGAAGATGCTTTATTCCATCGTAATGCAGAAATGTTACAGTAGGAGAAGAACAAACAAATGTCTTTTAGAGGGGTCAGGCTCCTCTCTGACCCCCACCACAGTAAAGGAGTGAAGCAGCCAACATGATCATAGCTGGAAAATCACTTGAACAGTGGAAGAATGAGCATCCACTGTTAGATGACATACTTCAATTAAAGGAAGTTTATTGGAGAAATCCGCAAAAAGGAAAAATCACGCCAACAACGGATCTTTCGATGGCAGATATTCTGGACGCTGAAGCTAGGATGAAACGTTTTGCGCCTTATTTTCACAAAGTGTTTCCAGAAACAAACGGCATCATTGAATCGCCTATTTCTGATATCAGCAACATGAAAGCGAAGCTGAAGGAAGAAGAGCAGATCAAAATTGAAGGAGATCTTCTTTTAAAGCGAGATGACATTCTCCCGATTGCCGGAAGCATTAAGGCACGTGGCGGCATTTATGAAGTCATCAAACATGCTGAGAGACTTGCGCTTGGCCATGCGATTTTAACGAAAAACGACAATTACGCTATTCTAGCCGATAAAAAGTTTACCGAGTTCTTCTCGGCTTTTTCTATTTCCGTCGGTTCAACAGGGAACCTTGGTTTAAGTATAGGTATCATGTCGGCAAAACTCGGATTTAACGTTACCGTTCATATGTCGAGTGACGCGAAGCAGTGGAAAAAAGACCTCTTACGTGAAAAAGGCGTTCAAGTTGTGGAGCATCAGGCAGACTATGGCGCGGCTGTAGAAGAAGGACGAAAACAGTGTGAGAAGAAGCTAACGTGTTACTTTATAGATGACGAGAACTCGAAAGACCTCTTTCTCGGATATGCCGTAGCAGCGCTTCGCTTGAAAAAGCAGTTTGAGGAGCGGGGAATAAAAGTAGATGCTGAAAATCCGCTACACGTTTATTTACCATGCGGTGTAGGCGGAGGACCCGGTGGGATTGCGTTTGGCCTTCATCAAGTTTTCGGGGAGCACGTTCACTGTTACTTTGCGGAACCTACGCATTCACCGTCTATGCTGCTGGGCTTAATGACAGGATTGCATGATCAAGTTTCCGTGCAAGACTTTGGTATCGACAATAAAACAGCGGCAGATGGTCTCGCAGTCGGCAGACCATCTGGTTTTGTTGGGCATGTGATGCAACCCATGCTTGAAGGTGTCTACACGGTGACAGATGAGCGAATGAAGGAGATGCTCGGATGGGTCTTTGAAACTGAAGGCATTAAGCTTGAACCCTCAGCCCTTGCAGGAATGAGCGGTCCGCAAGCAACAGCAGTAGAGGGCAAAAGTTCTCGTGGTACACATTTGGTGTGGGCAACAGGGGGTAGCCTTGTGCCGGATGAGGTGTGGGTAGGTCAGTAAATAAGTAATAGTAATAAGTAATAGGGGTCAGGCTCGAGCCTGACCCCCTTCAAAAACAAATCGTCCAATAATAGCGAAATCGTCCTCTTATTGTGGACGCTCGATCGATCATTTGAAACAATTTTACCTGCTATTTCGTATCTATAGATAGAATGGTCATTATTGTGAATTTGAGACAGTAGAGGGGGCGAGGAATTGGATTTGTTTTTGGAGATCTTAGCATTGGCAGGTGATTTGTTTTGGTGGGGAGATCCTCCAGATGAACAGCGAATTGAAGCAAACATTGCAGCTCTAATGGCATACAGTTGGTTTGTTGAGCTTATTGAGAAACCTCAATATAACAAGTTAGTTCAGGAAAATACGTCTGTACGATATGTGATTGGAAAAATGAAAATGAAAAAGATGAAACGATCACCGATGTATGAAGAGCGGAAAGAACGCAAATTGAAAAAAACACTCCAAAAACAGCTGGCTGCGGCTGATTGAGAGAATAAATGAAGTGTATAGTGCTTCATCACGGATTGAGAACGGAGGAAAAGAAAAGATGAACTTTTACATCGCATCAAGTTTCCAAAACAAACAACACGTGCAAAAACTAGCTGTTGAATTGAAACGTTATGGCTTCAAGCATACATACGATTGGACGAAAAACGCAAAAGCCGCGACGTTTGATGAACTTGCGTCGATTGGAGAAGCGGAATTAGAGGCAGTAAAAAAAGCGGATGTTCTTATTGTTCTACTTCCAGGAGGAAAGGGAACCCATATTGAACTTGGCATTGCGCTTGGACTTGATATTCCAGTTTATCTTTTCAATGAAGAAGGATTTCAAAATGCTAAAGAAGCGAGCACCTTTTACCATACAAGCGGTGTAACAAGAGTGGAAGGAAGCAAGGAAGAGCTTGTTCAAACGATTTTGAAAAGGAGTCAGGCGCGAGCCTGACCCCCTATAAAAACAAACACACATTCAAACCGCCTCCGCTCTCATCCTCCGCCCACGAACCTCTTGAACAATCTTCCAAATCACAAACGCCACAAGTCCAATCATCACAATACTAAGCGTGTACGTCAGCTGCAATGGTTTATCGTCTTTCACAAAGATGCCAAAGTAACCCCACAGAAACACAATCGGATAGATTAAATCGTCGTTATAGAGGCTAAAGTAGACGGCGAGCCCTGCGCCGATAATGAGCATAATAATCGTCCAGGTTAACTCATTCATCCCAAAAATCAGCGATACGTTATTTACATCTGCCACAACGAATACATCAACGATCGTGGCGATCGATGTCCAGGCGAGGTAGAACGAGAACGGTACGCTGAAAAAGGAGGAGCGTTCAGCGTTCTTAGTGATGATGGCGTAAAGGATGGATAGCGTAACCAAGGAACCTGCGATAAAGATGAGCGCCACTGAATCACTTACAAGCACTGCCGTTCCAGATAAGAGCATGCTGCTGGCAAAAAGATAGGAAATTTTCACATACAGTGCTTGATCACACTCACTTGCCGTAAATTGGCGAACGAGAGAAATGAGAAGAAGCAAATAAATCAACAACCAGATTGAAAACGTGTAGCCGGAAGGGGCGATGAGCACTTCATTCCCTCCAGACATATCTCCTGAAAAAATAAATGATGAGGCGATCAAATAGAAGTAAGCGACAATTGTAACGATTTTCATAGTCATAACCGGTTTCCTCCTTCATAGGTCTAGGTATTCGTATGCTACCCTGATTGGAGAAATCCTATGAAAAAAGGAGAGGGGGTCAGGCTCGAGCCTGACCCCCCTAAAAAACAAAACAAGCAAAAAGTCCCTTCAAGCAGGACTCTTTGTTAAAGAACGAGCTTGAATTTAGTAGGGCAAGTTTTTTTACTCATACCCCAATTCTTCGAGTAGATCTCCAGCACGAGCATGAAACAGTGCTTTGAGTTCATCATCCATCTCATCCTTCCATCCACCGCTTTTTCCTTTGCGGAATGTAACGGAAGCTTCTGGTCGGATGTTTGAAATCATTGCGGTAATCCAGTCTTCTCGATGAAGGGAATGGTCGACTCCATCAGATAGGAAATCAAGCAATTCGCCAGTGGTTTTTCGTTTCATTTGTTCTGAAGCAATCATATCTTCGAAGCGTATAGCGTGAACATTTGGACGGTTTAACCAACCTGAAAAGCTTTGATACCACTCTCGAATGCCTGGGTGATCTGGCATTCCATTCTCTAAAACTGGCCCTCCTTCTATTAGAAACTTGATACGATCACGATGTGTGAACCCTTCTTGTGTGAAAGTACGATAAAGATGGTCTATTTGCGTACCAGGAATGAAGTGAGCATACGAAATTAAGACATCTCGTGGGTCACGCAGTACAAAGACCTGTTTCATTTTGAGTTCTTTAAAGAACGTCTCCCATTCCACTGAGTAATGAAGGTGTCCATTTGCAAAAGAATGTAGAGGAAGATTTTTAATTGGATGGAGTTTTTCATCCGTCTGATAATGATAATGTCCGTATAACCCAATGTGAGGATTATATTGGATACCAGGTATCCCAAGAAGCAGCTGTTTTAAGAGATGCGTACCGCTTTTTGGGATTGAATTTAAGAAAAAGCTTGGAATGACAATCTGGCTCAAACCTTAAAACCTCCTTAATTTTATAAGAATCTGATGGCAATTTCTGACCATCATTCGTCTCGATTTTAAATTCTTACTAATAAAAATGAGTTTAATTGTGCTGAAATTTAACCTTTTAAATACTTATGCTTCTGTAAATACGACACGATTGACTGGACGGCTTCATCTATTGTCAGTTTTTCTGTATCAAGAACGATATGAGCGGTAGTTGGAGGTTCATATGGAGAGTCGATTCCGGTAAATTGTTGAATTTCTCCTCGGCGGACCTTAGCATATAAACCCTTTGGATCCCGCTTTTCACATGCTTCAACACTTGCTTTTACAAAAATCTCGATAAACTCTCCATCATCGAATCGAGAACGAACCATGTCGCGGTCTTTTTGAAAAGGAGAAATGAAGGCTGTCAGGGTCATCAGTCCAGCATCTACAAATAGCCGAGACACTTCACCAATTCTCCGGATGTTTTCGACCCTGTCCTCATCACTGAAGCCAAGGTCACGGTTTAACCCATGCCGCACGTTATCGCCATCAAGACGATACGTATGAACACCTGATGCGTGTAAAACGTTCTCAAGCTCTACAGCTATCGTCGATTTACCTGAACCAGATAACCCTGTAAACCAGAGCACGACACCTTTATGCCCCTTCATTTTTTCGCGATCCTGCTTCATCACACTTCCTTCATGCCAGGTAATATGTTTTTCTTTCATTCAATCGTTCTCCTTTCCTTAAGCCATTAAATAAAATCGAACTAGTACTAATGTGGTCACCATCACAATGATGGTTAAAGGGAATCCAATTTTTAAAAAGTCGTGGAACCGATAACCACCTGCGCCATACACAATTAAATTTGTTTGGTAGCCAATTGGCGTTATGAAGCTTGCGGAGGCAGCGATCGCAACAGTGATCGCGAGTGGCATGAGTTCGACTTCAAGTGTACGTGCCACCTCCATCGCGACGGGAAACATAAAGACGGCAGCGGCGCTATTTGTCATCATTTCGGTAAAGATATTTGTGATGACATAGAGGCTAAGGAGCGTGGCAAAAAGACCAAAAGGCTGGGTGATTGTAATTAGGGAGTCAGCCATTGACGTAGCGACGCCTGAATTTAATAGCGCAGCTCCAATCCCGAAAGAACAAGCGATCATCAAGAGAACGTTCCATTGAATGAGATCCCGCGCTTCGCCAGGTGTTACAAGCTTCGTTAAGAAGAGGAGCAGTGTCGTTACAGCCATCGCGGTAAGCATCGAGAGAATGTTGAACGTAACGAGGGCAATCATCATTCCAAGCCATCCGATCGACAGCCAGCCCATTCGGATTTGTCGCTTGGTTACAAGCTTATGATCGATTGGGGTAATGGCGTAGAAATCGTTTTTCTTATCAAACTGTTCTCCAGCCACCATTAACAGCACGTCACCAGGCTTTAACACAATATCACCGATTTTCGTTTGCAAACGCTGGTTATGTCGATGAACAGCAATTACCACAGCTTGATGAAGGCTTCTGAAATTGGTATCTTTCACCTTTTTAAAAAGGTGGGAAGAATGATGGGTGACGATTCCCTCCACGAGCCGGTGGTGATCTGAAAAAGAGGAACCTGTGCTTTCTTGAAGTTCGAGCCCTTTCATCCGCTGTATATCGGTAATTGTTGAAATATCACCGCTAAACACCAGCCGGTCACCTTCTTTTAAAATCGTGTTGCCTGACACGGGCGCTATCGCATGTTCGTTGCGTAAGATGCTAACGAGAAATAATCCTTTCAAGTTCCTTAGCTGCGCTTCTTTCACTGTAAGATTTAGATAAGGGAATTGGGCAGTGATGAGCGCTTCACCGGTGTATTCTTTAAGCACTGGCTCAGAGAAATTAGAAATACGGCGCCCTGGAAGCAGATGATGACTAAATAGAACCAAATACAAAAGTCCAAGTAATGTGATTGGAATACCAATAGCGCTAAGCTGAAAAAAAGAAAAGCCAGCATACCCATTTTCAACAAGAAGACCGTGAACAACCAAATTGGTTGATGTCCCGATTAGTGTAATCGTGCCGCCGAGAATAGTAGCGTAAGAAAGTGGGATGAGATATTTAGAAGGCGAAACATCGTTTTCCATACACCATTTTTTTACCATTGGTGTGGAAGCGATGACGATCGGTGTATTGTTCACGAATGCGGAAATCATCGAAATAGGCAAGAGCAATTTAGCCAATCGTTTCTTTGGTGAATACGACCCTTTTAAGAGGCGCAGAAACGTGCGGTCGACAATTCCGCTTTTTTGAATACTACCAGCAATAATAAAAAGAAGGGCGATGGTGAGCATTCCTTCATTCGAGAATCCGGCCGTCGCTTCCTCCGGCGTAATGATCCCGGTGAAAAGAAATAAAACGAGAACGGAAGCGAGAATAACCTCAGGCCGTCCCAGTTCAAAGAAAAGGCCAATGAGCATGGCGACCATGGTGATGATGACAAAATAGAAGGCAGTCATGGTGAGAGTAGGATGACAGCATTAGGTTTCTTCGGGTTCATGCTGTTGCACCTCGTTAATTAAAATGTCGATCACTTCAGGTCGAGAAAATTCCTTTGGTGGACGCTGACCATTTTTCAACATCTCTCGAACTTTTGTGCCGCTCAGGTGAAGGTGACATTCACTGTCGTGTGGACACGTTTTGGAAGTTGCCATGCTTCCACATGTTTCACAGTAAAAAGCATGTTCAAAGGCCATGATCTCAATGCCGATTTCATCCTGTGCAAATTGGTTGAAAATTGTCTGTGCTGCGAACGTATCGTAATAGTCGCCAACGCCTGCATGGTCTCTACCAACGATAAAATGGGTACAGCCAAAGTTTTTCCGAACGAGACTATGAAAAACGGCTTCGCGCGGACCGGCATACCTCATGGCGGCTGGAAAGACGGAGAGTATAACGCGATCGGCCGGATAGTAGTTTTCTAATAGAGCACGATAGCTTTTCATGCGGATATCCGCTGAAATGTCATCTTTCTTTGTTTCACCAACGAGCGGATGGATCAGAAGCCCATCAACCGTTTCGAGTGCCGTCTTTTGAAGGTACTCATGAGCGCGGTGAATCGGATTGCGCGTTTGAAAACCTACAATCGTTTGCCACCCACGTTGTTGAAATAATCCTCTCAGTTCAGCTGGCGTGTGAAAATGTTCCTGAAGTGCCTTTGGATGTTGAAGGAGGGTGATTGGTCCTCCAAGGTTAAAAGCCGGCTGCTCGTACGTTTTTTGTACCCCAGGATGCGCTGGATCGTTCGTTCCATAAACCACTTGCGCTTCTTCAAGTTTGTCAGTTTCATAGATATCTTCTACTTCCATAAGTCCGTAGATTTCGCCGTCATCCCCCTTTAAGCAAACAGTAGGACTAAAAGATATTTGGTCCCGCACGTCATCAGAAACGGAAAGTGTAATAGGCAAGCTCCAGATTGTCCCATTTGCGAGCCGCATTTTCGTTAAAACGTTCTGATAATCAGTTTTGTTCATAAAGCCCGTTAACGGACTGAAGGCTCCGATTGCGATCAGATATAAATCAGATAAATTCCATGGTGTTAACGTGATCGCTGGAAACATTGCAGCTTTCTCAAGCAGCGCCAGACGATCTTCTTCACATGGAATGCGGTTCACCAGGTGACCGCCATGTGGTTCGATCATAACTAATCTCCTTTCATGCTCGTTCAAGTATTATCGATGCTACTAGCTTATGAAAGAAAAGGAGGAGAAGAGAGGGCGAATGGGAAAAAAGGTTGTATGAGGAGGGGGTCAGGCTCGAGCCTGACCCCCTCCTCATACAACTGTCCTCCTACAAAGGACACCCTCAATTCCTCTTGACCCCTCCATTTATTTAAACTACACTGTGTAGTGTGAGGTGGACGCGATGAAAATTCAGCAGTTCAAGACAAATGAGACAGGGTTGAATCGTTTCTTTGGTTCGCTTGAAGCGAAGATAATGGACATTCTCTGGGATGGTCCAGAGATGACGATTAAAGATGTGAAGCAAAAGCTTGATCAAGAAAAAAGTACGAACTTTAACACGGTGATGACGGTAATGAATCGTCTTGTTGATAAAGGCGTACTTGCGAAGAGAACGGAGAAGCGGACGTCAATGTTTACGCCGGTTTTCTCAAAAGAAGAGTTTTTACAAACGCAGTCGAAAGAGCTAACGCAGGATTTGATGGATGAATTCGGTCCGCTAGCGGTCAATCATATGCTTGATGCGCTTGATGAAGCAGATCCTATTCTGATCGAAAAGCTTGAGCAAAAAATCAAGCAGCTAAAGGAGAAGTAAGATGAAAATCAAACAGACAGGGCTTGTTTTCATGCTGTCTCTTTTTCTCGTCGCAGCTGTGATTGTGCAAATGGCGATGTACAGTCTGCATCTTTTCTCTAACTGGAATCTGATGTTTACTGTTCTCGAAGCGTGTCATAATATGTTTCTGGCAATTGGGGTTTCATCGATGAATGTTTTTTTAGAAGTGCTGATTCTTTCAACATTAGCGCTTTTCGTGGTCGTACTCGTGAAGCAGATCGCACGGTACATCACTTTTTCAAAACGTTTGTCGCTTCTACAAGACGAATTGATTACAAAGAAGGTGATTGTTAAATATGATCTGGACCAAATCACCGTTATCACGAGCGAAGCACCGATTGCACTTACATATGGGCTGCTCAAACCGAAGATCGTTCTTTCGACTGCGCTTGTGAACATGCTTACTGAAGAAGAGCTTCGTGCCGTCATTTGTCATGAACAGTTTCATCAACAGCATCGCGACCCGTTAAAAAAGTTTCTCATCATCCTTCTTGTAACCGCGCTCTGGTACGTTCCCATCCTAAAATGGGTATCGAAACACTATCAAACGTTAAGGGAAATCGAGGCGGACAAATTTGCGATGTTGCAAACAAACAATATGCTCGACCTTAGTAGCGCTCTATTAAAATTATTGAAAAACGAGCACAGACAGCGACACGCATTTGCCGTTTCGTTCGCAGATACGTCTGTGAATGACCGCATTCAGCACATTCTTTCACCCGAAAAAGAAGTACATGCGACGCTGCCTGTGGGAATCATACTTTATTCAGTCTTTATCGTCTTAGGGTTAACCGTCATGTTCACGGTGGCGACACCCTAATTCTTTTTCGGAAATAAACACTACACTACGTAGTGTAAAACAAAGGAGAAATCATATATGAAATTATCACCAAACGTCGCCCTAGTCGTCCTTCGTCTCGCACTTGGACTTATTTTTACTGTTCATGGATTTGATAAGTTTGCAGGAGGAATTGAAAATACCGTTGGCTTTTTTGAAAGCATTGGCATAAGTGGTGGATTAGCTTATGTCGTGGCCACAATTGAACTTGTAGGTGGGCTCCTCATGATCGTTGGTCTTGGAACACGCATCGTCGCTGCGCTCTTTATTATCGTGATGCTCGGAGCGATCTTTACAGTAAAAAGCGGAACTGGATTTATTGGAGGGTATGAACTTGATCTCGCCCTTCTCGGTATGTCACTCGCGCTACTCATTAGCGGTGGTGGAGTGATTTCTGTCGACAACAAACTTTTTTCCAAACAAGCTGAAGGGGTTCATAGATAATGGCAAATTCTAAAAATAAAAAGAAAAACCAGGCGACGAAGTCAAAAGTCTGCTTGTATGGATTAGCGGCTGTAGCGGCTGTTGTTATCGTCGTTGTGATTATCATGACAACTGGATCAAACTCGGGCGGATCAAGTGAAGAAGCGATGGATCAGCCGTTTCTTGGGGACGAAAAGGCCCAGGTGGAAGTGATTGAATTTGGCGATTATAAGTGTCCTTACTGCAAAGCATTTGAGCAATCCTTTTTCCCGCAAATCGATCAGGAGCTCATCCAAACGGGCGATGTGAAATTTACGTTCATGAACTATCCATTCATTAATGTCGACTCCAATCGTTCAGCAGAGTTTGCAGAAGTCGTGTATCAAGAGCTCGGCAACGACGTTTTCTGGGAGTTTCACAGGTTAATGTACGAAAAGCAAACTGAAGGAACGGAACAGCAGGATATTTATACGGAGGATTACCTCTTCGATACGTTAAAAGAAATTACTGATGAAGAGAAAGCGGAGAGAGTGCTTACTGCGTTCCA
This sequence comes from Bacillus sp. Cs-700, assembly GCF_011082085.1. Taxonomy (NCBI): domain Bacteria; kingdom Bacillati; phylum Bacillota; class Bacilli; order Caryophanales; family Bacillaceae; genus Bacillus; species Bacillus sp. Cs-700. The sequence goes on along the minus strand of NZ_CP041063.1, from coordinate 2,338,041 downwards.
GGATGGTGCTGGCGAAGAGGGCGTGGACTACGACCTCGAGCGCGCACGAAACCTGAACGTAAGCGGCACCCCAGCACTTTTCGTTAACGGTGAACCATTTGAAGGGCAAACGATTGATGAGTTAAAGGAAATGGTGGAGGAAGCGAAGGCGGAATAAAAGAAGAAATGAGAGCAGTTAAAAAAACCGTGGATTGTCCGTCTGTGACGGACAATCCACGGTTTTTGTATTTGAGGGGGGTCAGGCACGTGCCTGACCCCCCTCAAATACACTATCGTATCCAAACACCCAAACACCCCGAAAAGGAGCGAGCATATGTCTTATCTCTACCGAACGCTTACAGATGATATTGCCACTGCGATCAACGGTCAGTATAGCGCCATTCAATGCTATAAGAAGCTAGCGAGACTAGCGCCAAATGAAACAGAAAAGAACCGCATTAAAGAAATTCGACAGGATGAGAAAAAGCATTTCAGAGCTTTTCAACAGATCTATACGCAGCTAACGGGCCGCGAGCATGAGCCCGAGCTCGTTGAAGAATGTGCAACTGATTACAGAATAGGTCTTGATCTTGCCTTTAACGATGAGCAAAACACAGTCGACTTCTATCTTGATATTGCTGAACAAACGCAGGATCCATATATAAAAGAAACGTTCAAAAGAGCAGCAGCGGATGAGCAGAACCATGCGGTGTGGTTTTTGTATATGTTAACGAAGAGAAGGTAGTAAGAATTTGGCGGGGTTAAGGGATTTGATTCCTCTCTGCCCCGCCACATGTGAAGAATCGGACAAGATTCTTTTACTGAATGATATCAGCCGTGCAAGGCATCATAGCAATAAGTACATAAGACAACGTTACAATCTTTGGGACATGATCTATATGATTGTATGTAATTATTGTACACTTGAAAAAGAGGAAATAGTTGAGAGGGGTCAGGCTCGAGCCTGACCCCGCCAAAAGACAAAACAGTGAAAAGTGTTCCTCCTCTAGGGACACTTTTGTCATTTAAGTGAATGTAAATAGCTCCTTCAAAGCCTTATCATTAAAGGACTTGAGGGGAATAGAGGAGGGAGGGGGTCAGGCTCGAACCAGACCCCCAAAAAGAACACAAAAAGAACACAAAAAGAACTCAAAATGAGGGTGCTCTAAATGAAACTATTAATGGTGGAAGATGATAAGACGATTGCAATGGGGCTTGACTATTCCTTGCAAAACGATGGATATGAGACCATTGTCTGCTATAATGCTGAATCGGCCAGGGAAGTACTTATGAGACAGTTGCATGAGATCGATTTATGTTTATTTGATTTATCCTTACCTGATGGTAGTGGATATGATCTTTGTGAATTTGTGAAGAAACAGAGTGATAAACCAGTTATTTTTCTCACGGCTTTTGATGATGAAGTAAATGTAGTCATGGGTCTTGATATGGGAGCGGATGATTACATCACAAAGCCGTTTCGCATTCGAGAATTACTTTCAAGAATTAAATCGGTTTTGCGTCGTTACAATAAGCAACCACAGCCACAATCCACTAGCATCATTACGATTGAAGATATCCGAATCAATACGCTAGAAGGCAAGGTTTATAAAAAAGGGGAGGAAGTGCTTCTAACGGCACTCGAGTATAGGCTCTTTCTGATTTTTGCTAATCATGTTGGACAGGTATTAACGCGAAATCAGCTATTAGAACGGATCTGGGATGTGGCTGGTGATTTCGTGAACGATAATACGTTAACGGTGTACATCAAACGTCTACGAGAGAAGCTAGAGGACAACGCACAAAGCCCGAAAATCATCAAAACCGTGCGCGGGTTCGGTTATAAGGTGGGTGAGTAGGTTGTTGCGTAATCGTGAAATACATCTTCTTTTTCTCGTTATTGGGGGAATCATTCTTGTTGCAACGGGGCTCGCTGTGTTCGTGCTTTCTTACCAAGCGGCAATCCTAACACTGCTCACCTCGCTCATGCTCGTCAGTTGTTTTGTGTTTTTCACAAGATGGCGGTACCGTGAAATCGAGCAGCTTTCTGGTTATTTGAGACAGATTAGTAGTGGGGATTATACGTTAGATGTGAGAAATAACCATGAGGGTGAGCTCAGCATTTTAAAGAATGATATTTATAAAGTTACGATGATGCTTTCAGAGCACCGTTCCCTTTTACAAGAAGACAAAGTGAAATTAACCAACGCGATTTCAGACATTTCCCACCAGCTCAAAACGCCACTAACTTCGATGCTGGTGATGGTGGATTTAGTGAGTGATCCGAATTTAGATGAGGAGAAACGCGTTGAATTCACCACAAACATTCGCATTCAATTAGAAAGGATTGAATGGCTAGTCTCTTCTTTATTGAAATTATCGAAAATAGATGCTGGAACGATTGCCTTTAAAAAAGAGAGCATTTCTCCACGGCAGGTGATCCAAAAAGCGGTAGAGTCCATTCTCATTCCAGTCGATATTAAACAACAAAACTTAAGCATATCGGGTGATGACTCTGCCACGTTTGTCGGAGATGTTAACTGGACTTCGGAGGCGCTATTAAATATACTAAAAAATTGCGTGGAGCATACCGATGAGGGTGGAACGATTTCACTCTCGTATTCCGAGAATCCGTTGTATACCGAAATCATCATTTCGGACAATGGAAATGGTATTCCAAAAGAAGATCTGCCTTATATTTTCAAACGATTTTATAGGGGGAAGAATGCGGGAGACGATAGCGTTGGTATCGGTCTTGCGATGGCGTACAGCATTATCACCAGCCAGAATGGGGATATTGAAGTAACGAGTAAACAGGGTACGGGGACTGAATTTACCATTAAATTTTATAAGCAAGTTGTTTAGAAAGGACAGGTGACTAAACTGTCACCTCAGAGTCACTTTAACGTCATTTTAGGCAGATAAACTGAAGGTACATTAAATTTATGGGGGAATCTGCAATGGATATTTTACAAATAGAAAATCTGTCTAAAGTGTATGGCAAAGGGGAAACGGCCGTGAAGGCACTCGATGACGTCTCATTTTCAGTTAAAAAAGGAGAGTTTGTCGTCATTATCGGCCCTTCTGGTTCAGGGAAATCAACCTTGCTTCACCTACTCGGTGGCGTGGATCGGCCGACGAGCGGCAACGTTCTCGTCGATAATACAAACATCTATCAACTTGATGAAACGCAGCTTGCCATTTTTAGAAGAAGGCAAATCGGCTTGATTTATCAATTCTATAATTTGATACCGATCTTAACCGTGGAAGAAAACATTACCCTTCCGATGCTACTGGATGAACATAAAGTTGACCAAAAGCAGCTTGAGAATATCGTCGGCACATTGGGCTTACAAAATCGGCTTGGGCATTTGCCGAACCAATTATCAGGAGGACAGCAACAGCGTGTGTCAATTGGGAGGGCCTTGATTAGTAATCCTTCGATCATGCTCGCCGATGAGCCTACCGGAAATTTGGATAGTCAAAACAGCAGTGAAATTATGGAGCTTCTGAAAATGTTTAATAAAAATTACAACCAAACGCTGATTGTCATTACGCATGATGAACGCATCGCTTTACAAGCGGATCGCGTCATTTCGATTGAAGACGGGAGGATTGCCAAAGACGAGGTGATCCGTCCATGAACATCGTAAACAAACTGACTGTGAGGCATTTGAAGGAAAATAAAAGACGGACGCTGGTTACCGTCATTGGTGTCATTATTTCCGTAGCGATGGTTACGGCTGTCGCGACACTTGGTGTCTCGTTCATGGATCTCTTGCAACGTCAATCGATGGCGACGGATGGAGAGTGGCATGTTCAATATGAGAACGTCGATTCCGATCAAATCGAAGCGATTGAAAGCGACGAATCAACCAAGACTCTGATTCTCGCAAACGATGTAGGTTATGCCAAATTAGATGAAGCGAAAAATGAAAGCAAACCGTATCTGTTTATTAAAGAATACAATGAGCAGGGATTCAAAAACTTCCCAATCGAAATAAGCGAGGGACGCTTGCCGCAGGAAGACAATGAGATTGTGTTGTCTGAAGAAGTTGTGGGGAATGCAAAGGTGAAACACGGGATAGGCGATCAGATCACACTGAACGTTGGCGAACGTCTGATGGAAGGTGTTGAACGTCCTTTTTCTCAAAACGATCCCCTCCAAACGGATGTGGAAGGTGCAAGTGAGTCAATAGAAAATGAGAACAAGAGAACGTATACGATTGTAGGAACAATCAAACGTCCTACATGGGAACCCGCGTGGGCGCCCGGTTATACGGCGATTAGCTATGTCGATCAAAGCCTTATGAATAGCAAGGACACCGTTGATGCCGTCGTCGTGTTGGACAAAGTGAAACGATCTCTTTATGAGCATGCAGAAACGCTGGCGAAACAAAACAATATTGAAAACGTTACGTTCAACGATGAACTGCTTCGCTACTATGGCGTGACGGATAATGATAATCTGTTAAAAACAATGCTTCTGTTAACTGGAATCATTATGAGCGTTATCATGATCGGTTCCGTTGCGCTGATTTATAATGCTTTTGCGATTAGTGTTTCCGAACGTTCCAGACATTTAGGCATGCTATCAAGCGTTGGAGCAACGAAACGTCAAAAGCAAACTTCGGTCTTTTTTGAAGGAGGGATTATTGGTCTGATCAGTATCCCGATCGGCATTCTTGCTGGATTTGCTGGAATAGCGGTTACTTTCATGTTCATAAACGCTTTTCTTGAAGAAGCCCTTGGGGTTTCCGAGAATCTCAAGGTGGTCGTAACGCCTCTCAGTATTCTCGTCGCCTGTGGAATTTCAATTATCACTATTTTTATTTCATCCTATATGCCAGCACGCAAAGCATCGAAGATCTCAGCCATTGATGCCATTCGACAAACGCAGGATATTAAGCTATCTGGCAAAACAGTGAAGACCTCCAAACTGATTCGAAAATTATTTGGGATCGAAGCGGAGATCGGCTTGAAGAATTTAAAGCGGAATAAAAGAAGGTATCAGGTGACTGTTTTTTCACTTGTGATTAGCATTATCCTTTTCTTGTCGGTGTCCTATTTTACATCGAATTTAGAGAAATCTCTTGAACTCTCCCAGCAAAACATTAATTTTGATATTCAAGTATGGGGAAGCGGTGCGGATGAAGGGGACCTTGAGCCTTATACAAGGCTTAAGAATGTGACGAAATCTAGTATCATGAAGGAGCTGAACGTTAACACCTATGTGGCTCGTGACGCGATCCCGGAAGCGTTAGAAGAAAATGTTCAGCAGGATGAGAGCATTCTCAAGGATGGCAAATATCCATACTACACGGTCATACATGGATTGGATGAGCAAAGTTTTCAAGAATATGCGAAAAAAGTTGGCGTTGATGCAGAGAAGCTCAAGGATTTCGAGAACCCAACTGGCATTGTTATTGAGAACATCTCTTATATGGATCAAGAGACAGGTCAATTCAAGGAAACCAAGTCGATTAAGACCAAAACTGGAGAAAGCATCGATCTTTATACAATGAACTATGAAACAGAAGAAGAAACGCTCATGAACAAAGTCGAGGTCGGTGCGTTAACGGATGAGGTGCCAATGGGAGTGAATACAGCTGGCATTGGTGGAGTTGACGTCATTGTTTCAAAGGAAACCATGAATCAGTTGATCGATAAAGACGTCCAAGAAGACGTGCAAACTTATCTGTATATGAATAGTTCAGATCCGATGGAGACGCAAGAAGCGATTGAAGAGGAGAAAGGAACGAATCTGAATGTCTATAATGTTGTGCAAAGTAGACAGCGTGACAAGCAAATGATTCTATTCATGTCGGTCTTCACGTACGGATTTATTTCGTTAATTTCCCTTATCTCTATCGCAAATATTTTCAATACGATTTCGACAAGCATTTCTCTTCGCAAGCGAGAATTCGCTATGCTTAAGTCCATTGGGATGACTCCAAAAGGGTTCAATAAAATGATGAACTACGAAAGCATCTTCTATGGCATGAAAGCAATCCTCTACGGGATTCCAATCAGCATTGCCATCATGTATCTGATGTATTTGTCATTCAGAAGTACGTTTGTCTACGGGTTCACATTGCCGTGGATGAGTCTTCTCTTGGTGATCATTGCCATCTTCATCATCGTAGGTTCCGCAATGTTCTACTCCATTAAGAAATTAGAGAAGAATAATATCGTTGATACGCTGAAGCAAGAGAATGTGTAAGGGTGTGGGATGGAAGGGGGGCAGGCTCGTGCCTGACCCCTCCAAAAGACAACAGTTCCCCCCACACATACAATCATGTATAATAAACCTGTTACGAAATTTCATAGTGATCGATTCAGGTGTCTTTTCAATGAAGACTTAAAAGGGAAGCTGGTGCAATTCCAGCGCGGTCCCGCCACTGTAAATGGTCGCTTGCTGCAGAATCCACTGTTCACATAACGAATGGGAAGGAGCAGCACGCGAGAACCATGAGCCAGGAGACCTGCCTGAATCAAGCGCGAACAGCCTACGAGGATAGGGATGTGCGAACGGATTCAGGTGCCTTTATGCACCGTTACTTCCATTCGACCATCTTCATGCCCTCCGGCGTGGGGATTTTTTTAGTTTAGAGACATCACACTACAGGAGGAGAAACACACATGAAAAAGCTTTATTCACTACTCGTTTTACTTTTTCTCGTAACAGGCATCATCGCAGGTTGCGGTGCAAACGAGGAAAACAGTGCAACAAATGAAGGAAATGCCTCAACAGATCAGGCTGAATCGTCAAAAGATAGCGCTTTCCCGGTAACGATTATCGATGCACTCGACGAGGAAGTGACGATCGAGCAGGACCCTGAGAAAATCGTCTCCCTCATTCCAAGTAACACAGAAATTCTATTCGACCTTGGCGCTGGTGAAGAAGTTGTCGGCGTTTCAGACTTTGCGAACTACCCAGAAGAAACGGCGGATATTGAGAAAATCGGTGGCATGGAATTTAACGTCGAAAAAATTATTTCGCTCAAGCCTGATCTCGTACTTGCCCACGGCTCAAGCGCTCATAACTCAGAAGCAGGTCTTCAACAGCTACGCGATGCGGGCATCGCTGTTCTTGTGGTAAACGATGCAAAGAGCTTTGAAGAAGTGTACAAATCAATCGAAATGATTGGACAAGCAACAGGTGAAACCGAACAAGCCGAAACAACGATCAGCGACATGAAAAAGCAGCTTGAAGACATTCAAGCAAAAGCGGAAGACATCCCTCAAGAAGATGAAAAAGAGGTCTTCGTTGAAGTGGCACCTGCACCTGAAATCTTCTCTCCAGGGAAAAATACGTTCATGGATGACATGCTGTCGATGATTCACGCAAAGAACGTGACGCACAACGAAGAAGGCTGGAACCAGATCGACCAGGAAGCGATTATTCAAGCGAATCCTGACGTGATCATCACAACGTACGGTTATTATACAGAGAACCCAATCAAGCAAGTGTTAAGTCGCGAAGGCTGGCAGGACGTAACGGCGGTAAAAGAAGAGCAGGTTGTCGATGTGCACTCTGACCTCGTGACACGCTCAGGCCCTCGTCTCGTTGAAGGAGTAGAGGAACTTGCAAAAGCGGTTTACCCGGATGTTTTTGCTGAATAAACAGTTCATTGCCTACCCGATTGCGACAGCGCTCTTAATCGCCGCGATGCTGCTCGGCATTTCCATCGGCACCGTTTCCGTCCCGGTGCTCACCATTTTAAAATTACTCGGAACCGAAGTGCTGCACCTTCCTTCGTTAGGAAAAACGGATCCGATGTTTACAACGATTGTGATGGATATTCGCCTGCCGCGCGTCATCCTGGCAGGTCTTGTGGGGGCGTCTCTTGCGATAGCAGGAGCCGCCTTTCAAGGTTTACTACGAAATCCATTAGCCGATCCGTACGTGCTCGGCGTTTCATCAGGCGCATCGGTCGGCGCCGTGCTCGTACTCTTTTTAAACCTAACCATTCCATTTGTCGGCATGTTTACACTCCCTGTCATGAGCATCGCCGCATCGATCCTCACGATTTTCCTCGTGCTATTCTTTGCACGACAAATCGAGCGATCGATGCGTGTGGAGACGATTATCCTAACAGGAATCGTCTTTAGCTCGTTTCTTGGCTCGCTTCTATCGCTCATGATTGCGCTAACCGGAGAGGAACTAAGACAGATCATCGGCTGGCTCCTCGGAAGTGTTTCCATGCGCGGCTGGGAATACATCGGGATTATCCTGCCCTTTTTCATCATCGGCGCAGGAATTCTCCTTTTTAGTACAAAAGAGCTGAACGCCATGTCGTTTGGCGAAGAACGCGCCCAGCATATCGGCGTAAACGTGGCGAAACGAAAGCTGTGGATTTTAATTGGCGGCTCAATTTTAACGGGCGCGGCAGTCGCTGTGTCTGGAACGATCGGCTTCGTTGGTCTTGTCATTCCGCATTTAACGCGCCTCTTGTGGGGACCGGATCACCGCCATTTACTGCCGCTATCGATTTTACTCGGTGCCGCTTTTCTGATCGTCGCCGACTTGATTTCGCGCACGATCATATCACCAACAGAGCTTCCGATCGGCGTGATCACATCGCTCATCGGCGCTCCGGTGTTTGCCATTATTTTAATTCGAAGACGTAAAGAAAGTAGAGGATAAGCATGCTTAGCGTACAATCTGTTACAGGAGGATACCCCGGTCACGACGTGCTCGACGACATCTCGTTTGATGTAGAGAGAGGCGAGCTGCTCGGAATCGTTGGTCCGAACGGAAGCGGCAAAACAACGATTTTTAAAATGATAAGCGGCATATTGAAAGCAAAGTCAGGCTCCATTTTGTTAAAAGAAAAGCCGATCGCAAGCTACTCAGCGAAACAGCTGGCGCGCGTACTCGCCGTCCTGCCACAGCACGCGGAGCAGGCTTTTCCCTATACGGTCAAAGAAACCGTTTCGCTCGGCCGCTACGCCCACCAATCCGGCTGGTTCCAATCGTGGAGCGAGCATGACGAAGCGGTCGTCCAGCGCACAATGGCACAAACCGGCATTTCAGTGTTTCAGGATCAGTACGTGAACGAGCTTTCTGGCGGCGAGCGCCAGCGTGTTTTTCTTGCTCAGGCGCTCGCGCAGGAACCTGAAATTCTATTACTGGACGAACCAACGAATCACCTGGATCTTTCCTATCAAAAAGAACTGCTTGATCTGTTGAAAAAGTGGACGCGGGAACAGGGGCTTACGGTTATTTCTATTTTTCACGACCTGAATTTGGCTGGACTTTACTGCGACCGTCTCTTGCTTCTTGAAAACGGAAAAATAAACTTGCACAACAAGCCAAATGATGTCTTAAACGAAGCGCGGATTCAGTCCGTTTACCGCACGAAAATCGAGAAGCATCCGCATCCAACCGTGCCAAAGCCGCAAATGCTGCTGCTACCGGAGAAGCAGGCGGAGGATTTAAGTGATCTTCACATTACGGAAAAATGCCTCACGCATCAAAAAGACATGATCACGCTGAACGCACCGTTTCCCCTCCGAACAATGTCTTCAGGCGTTGTGGGCTCAGGCACAGGCTGGTATCGCACGTTTGTAAACCGTCACGTCGATAAAACGTATAACTGCTCCGACCACAAAGGGGAAATGACCTCCTTCCTTGAAGGACACGGCATCGATCCGACTGAAACGGTTGGCATGATGACGGCAGTTCGACTTGAAGACGTCGCATACCGTCTTATTGAAGACGAGGGCGTTTCCGTATTCGTCGTTGTCACGGCAGGCGTCGGCAATGCCGTTGATGCGTCAAAAAGCCGTGAACACGTCTACGAGCCGCTTCCGGGAACGATCAATACGTGGGTTTTCGTGAACGGCACGCTCACAGATGAAGCGTTCATTCAAAGTATTATGACGGCAACGGAAGCAAAAGTAAAAGTGATGCACGACCAGCAAGTAAAAGACGCGGTGACAGGCACCACGGCGACGGGAACTTCAACTGACAGCATTCTCATTGCTGCCACTCAGCGCGGCGAGCACCAAGCGTATGCCGGAACGATTACAACGCTTGGAAAACTGATTAGCGAAGGCGTTTATGAGTGTACGACGGAGGCGCTTGAAAACTATCGCGTGAGGCTCTCGAAATGATTTTGAACCACCTGCTTGCCATCACCGTAGCGTTTTTCCTGGATCGACTGATTGGCGATCCGCCCAATTGGCCGCATCCGGTAAAGGGGTTTGGTAAGCTTATAAGCTTCCTTGAAAAACGCTGGAACAACGGCCGCAATCGCAAGCAAAAAGGTGCACTTATGACGCTAATCGTGCTCTTGATCGTCATCAGCATCACCGGTCTTACCGTTACCGTAGCCTACACGTTTCACCCACTCGTCGGTATTTTTTATGAAGCGATCCTGATCGCCACAACCATCGCACAAAAAAGCCTACGGAATGCGGCGCTTGATGTTTACGAACCGCTCCAAGACGGTAATATGACAGAAGCACGAGAAAAGCTCTCATGGATCGTCGGACGCGACACGGCGCACCTCGACGAAAGCGAAGTCGTGCGTGGCACGGTGGAAACGGTCGCTGAAAACACGAGTGACGGCATCACCGCTCCGCTTTTTTGGGCGCTAATTGGCGGAAGCGTTGGTGCGATGGCGTACCGCGCCATCAACACGTGCGATTCTATGGTCGGCTATCGAAACGAAAAGTACGGTGAATTCGGCTACGCTTCAGCAAAGCTTGATGACATAGTGAACTGGATTCCAGCGCGGCTGACAGGCATGTGTATGCTTCTCGTCAAACGGCCGAAGCACGCGACCACCCTCCGCGCCTGGTACATCCTTTTTCGCGATGCCAAACAGCATCCAAGTCCGAACAGCGGCTGGGGTGAAGCGGCAACTGCGGCGATCCTTGGCGTACAGCTCGGTGGCGTGAACACATATGGCGGCATTGATTCAAACCGCGCGCGAATGGGGGATCCCATCATAAAGTTAAGCGCGCTACATATTCCAAAAGCGATAATGCTCATGAATCGCGCAAGCATTTTCTTTTTACTTATTCTCTGGATCGGAGGGCTCCTCATTGACGCTACCATCTCATGGCGCTAACGCCCATTACTTATACGAAGCACTCCAAATTGAACAGCCCGAGCGCAAGATTGATTTCAGCGCGAACCTGAACCCGCTCGGACCGCCACCTTCCCTAAAAGAAAAATGGGCAGACGCATTCGAGCTCATCACAACTTATCCTGATCCTCACGCCGCAAGCTTAATGACAAAGCTCGCGAACCATCATGACGTGGAAGAAAATCAGCTGCTTATCGGAAACGGTGGCGCTGAGCTGATTACGCTTGTCGGACGTTATTTAGCAGGGAAGCGCGTTTGCATTGTCCAACCGACTTTCTCTGAATACGAATCCGCCTGCCTTCGTGCGGGTTGTGACGTGACCTATCACACGCTCGAGGAAAAAGAGTGGGCGCTTGGCTCACATCTAATTGAAAAATTGCCTTACGTTGATGCCGTTTTTCTTTGTACCCCAAATAACCCAACCGGCGTAACCTATGACCCGGCTTCTGTTCTCGCTTTAGTTGAAGCAGCGAAAAAGCATGATTGCGCCATTATTATCGATGAAGCCTTTGCGGACTTTTTAGGAGATGAATCATCGTTTTCATCACTGCTTGCTCCCTTTTCCAACCTAATGATACTTCGCTCCCTTACGAAAATGTACGCCATTCCAGGGCTCCGTCTCGGCTACATGATGGCTCATCCAGAGGTTATTGGAGCGATCAAAAAGCTTCAGCCGCACTGGAGCGTCAACGCGCTTGCTTTGTTTGCGGGCGAACTTTGTCTCGAAGACACGGTGTTTGTAGAAGAGACTCATCACGTCATCGAACAGGAACGAGAGAAATGCTTCCGTTTTTTCGAGGAAAACCATTTTACATACTCCAACTCGAGCGTTAACTTTTACCTCCTACGTGATCCAGAAATAGAAGATCAATCTGAACTTTTGAGCTTTCTTATGAAAAAAGGCATCGTGCCAAGACATACGGAAAACTTTCCTGGACTCGACGGCAGATGGCTCCGGTTCGCGATTCGCACCCCGGAAGAAAACGAGCGATTAAGGGAGGTGCTCGCCTCATGGCGCAGCTGATTTTTATAGCTGGCGGCGTTAGAAGCGGGAAAAGTCGCTTTGCGGAAAAGCGAGCGGTTTCGCTCCGTCCAACAGGCGGCTCCCTTCATTACCTTGCCTGTGGCCAGCCCTCCGATCACGAAATGAAAAGTCGCATCGCACGTCATCAGAACGATCGCGCTTCTGCCAATGTTCCATGGGAAACAGTGGAATGCGCAACGGATATTGGGAGCGTCGCGTCATCTTTAAACGAGAATGCCGTTGTACTCCTTGATTGCGTGACGACCCTTCTATCCAATGAACTTTTTCAAAATGACAGCTGGAAAGAAGAAGTGTTTCAACAGAAAATGAAACAAAAAATTCAGAATGACATCGAAAAACTTTATGAACGCTCAGAAGCGCTAGTCATCGTTAGCAATGAACTTGGTTATGAGCCGTTAAACGGTCTTGTCGACGTTTATGCAAGGCAACTTGGTGAGCTTCATCAATGGATTGTTTCAAAGGCTGACGAGGCTTATTTAGTGGAAAACGGCCTCCCAAATCTGATGAAAGGAGAAGGCGTATGAACGGGATTATGATTCAAGGAACGGCGTCCGACGTCGGGAAAAGCTTGATCGTAACGGCGTTTTGTCGCCTTCTCGCAAATGAAGGCTACGCGGTGGCGCCGTTTAAATCGCAAAACATGTCCAATAACTCGTACGTGACGATTGAGGGGAAAGAAATCGGCAGGGCGCAGGGAGCTCAGGCGGAAGCCGCACGAACGGAAGCGAGCGTGTGGATGAATCCGATCCTGCTCAAGCCTCGGTCCGATCAGCATGCGGAAGTGATTCAGTTTGGCACGTCGTACCGGACGCTTTCCGGCAGTGACTACCGCCAGTCGTACTATGAAATGGGGCTTGAAAGCATCGCGCTCGCGCTTGATCACCTCGCAAAAACGTATGACGTGATCGTCATGGAAGGCGCAGGAAGTCCTGTCGAAGTGAACTTAAAAGATCGCGAGCTTGTGAACATGAAAGTAGCGGAGATGGCGGATGTTCCCATTCTTCTTGTCGCAGACATTGATCGTGGCGGCGTGTTTGCCAGTATAGTAGGGACGCTTGAGCTCTTAGAGAAGGAAGAGCGGGGGCGTGTAAAAGGAATACTGATTAATAAATTTCGCGGAGATCCAGACCTTTTCGAAGATGGGATCACCTGGCTTGAAGAGCGTACGGGCATCCCGATCGTCGGGGTGCTCCCGTATGTGAACCACCGCGTAGAAGGGGAAGATTCGCTTTCGCTGACCGATCGCTTTCTACATAAAAAAGGCGCGATTGAGATCGCCGTGATCCAGCTGCCGTTTCTCTCAAACTATAGCGACATCGAACCGTTTAACGAAGAAGACGTCACGATTCGCTGGGTACAGAATCCGCGTGAGCTGGGTGCGCCAGATGCGATCATTCTTCCCGGAACGAAAAGCACGATCAGCGACTTACAGTGGATGAAGGAGCAAGGATTTGAAGATACGTTAAGAAGCTATGCAGCAAGTGGAGGGAGCGTTGTTGGCATTTGCGGCGGCTATCAAATGCTGACGGAGCAGCTGATTGACGAACATGGTTCAGATACTGGGGTAGTAGGAACGGAGCTATCCGGTCTCGGACTGATTCCCGCAAAAACGACGTTTCATGAAGTGAAAACGACGATTCGAGTGAGCGGGGTAAACACAGAAACGGGCTTGCCAATTGAAGGATACGAAATTCATCTTGGTGAAACGCTTTTCGACCAACCGGTAAAGCCGTTTCTCCAGATTGGCGATCGGCCTGAAGGGTACGATGGAGAAGGTGGCCGCGTCATCGGGACGTATCTGCATCACCTTTTTCATAATGATGAGTGGCGCACGGTTTGGTTGAACGGGCTTCGATCGAAAAAGGGGTTGCCAGAGCAGAAACAAATCAATCGCAAGCAGTTAAAAGAAAAAACGTACGACGATCTCGCGAATGAGCTTAAGCCTCATCTCAACTGGGAGCTAATCAAATCGCTCATGTTTCAAGGTGAACACCGATGATCGTGTGGCAGGGGATGCTGATCAACCTTCAGTTTTTTACCGTTATTCCAGTTCGGCGTGAAATCCCAATGGGCCCGAAGCAGCTGACACGTTCAGTTCAAACGTTTCCGTTACTTGGACTACTCCAGGGAATGCTGGCGTCAGGTTTTTTATATGCTCTGCTTGAATGGACGCCATTTTCCACGCTTGCGGCGACGTTTTTTGTCTGGCTGTTTATGATGGTGCTCACCGGTGGACTTCACCTTGACGGCTGGATAGATGCGAGCGATGCGTTTTTCTCGTATCGAGATCTTGGGAAGCGTCTTGAGATTATGAGCGATCCGCGCACTGGTGCGTTTGGCGTTTTATCGGTGATCGTCCTGCTTGCGGCAAAGTTTCTTTTTCTCTATGAGATCGCACAGATGGCACAGGGCGTCTCGTATTTGCTCATTATCTTGATTCCCTTTTTAAGCAAATGCGTGATGGGGGCGTTTCTTGTTTTGATACGGCCGGCAAAAGACAAGGGGCTCGCCGCCTTTTTTCAAAAAGGAATTGAGCGGTCATGCTTATGGATCTATCCGATTTATTGGATCTTGATGAGCGGAGCGACGTTACTCATTTCAGTCGAGGCGTTTTGGATGACGCTACTCTTAAGTGCTGTCATGATCGTGGTGGCACTCGGAATGAAACGAAATAGTCTAAGATGGTTTAACGGCATCACAGGCGATGTGCTTGGCGCAAGCGTTGAAGGAATGGAGGTGCTTTTATGGATGAGCGTGTGGTTATTACATTATTTCGTCATGGCATAACCGAAGACAATAAGCGCGGTGCTTATATTGGATGGACGAATCCGTCAATAAGCGAAGACGCTGAATTTGCGGACGTGACGGATGATTATGATTTGATTTTTACAAGTGACTTGGACCGATGCACTCAGACGACAAAACGACTTTTTCCGCATCGAAAAGCGATTTCGATGCCGCTATTTCGCGAAATCCTCTTTGGGGAATGGGAAGGGAAAACGTATGCCGACCTTGAACATGATAAGCAATATCGAAGCTGGGTGTCCGATCCGCTCGCGGACGCGCCGCCTGGTGGAGAAAGCTTCGCACAATTTACGGAGCGAATTGATCAGGGATTTAAGGCACTTGTTGAACAAATGAATTTGCAGCTGCATAAAAAGGTGATCCTTACAACGCATGGTGGGGTGATCCGCTACTTGTTAATGAAATATGCGCCTGAGGAGCGGTCGTTCTGGGAATGGAAAGTTCCGCACGGTTCGGCCGTTGAGCTTGAATGGAAACGAGAAGATCTAAGGAGGGACGCGCGATGCACTTCGTTACGGGTGGTGCCTATAATGGCAAAACAAAATGGGTGAAGAACTTCTACGGCTTAACCGAAGATCATTGCTGGAAATCCGCTTATGACCAAACGAAAATCCCGCTTAATGTGAGTCGATTTTACGGAGATGTGGTCGTTCTTGAAGGTGTGGAACAGTGGCTCAAGGGGCTAACGGCCGAATCAGGACTTGAAGAATGCCGGGCAATCTGGCAGTCGCTTCTTGGCATCTGGCGCACGTGGGAAAGCGAGCGACATGAACGTACCGTCGTCATCATTGGCACGGATATTACAAAAGGCATTGTACCGATGGAAAAAGAAGACCGCGACTGGCGCGATTTAACCGGATGGGCGTACCAGGATCTAGCGGCCGTAGCCGACCGCGTTGACGTGATCTGGTACGGCCTGAACCAGCAGCTTAAATAATCAAAGGGGGAAAAAGGGATGAGAATTTATACGCGAACAGGTGACGAAGGAAAAACGAGCATTATCGGAGGCAGAGTCGACAAAGACGACGTGCGCGTTGACGCTTACGGAACGGTGGACGAAGTGAACGGATTCGTAGGACAGGCGATCGTGGAGCTAAGTGAACTTGGGAAAGAGTCGCTTAATGACCTAATCGACGACCTTGAAAAAATTCAGCATGAGCTTTTTGACTGCGGTGGTGACCTTGCGAACGTTTCGCCAAAACGTGAATTGAAGCTGAAAGAAGAATCGATCACATACCTGGAAGGGCGAATTGATGAATTCATTGAAGAAGCACCGGCACTTGAAAAATTCATCCTGCCAGGCGGCAGCAAACCGTCCGCAACGATTCACATCGCACGGACGATCACACGTCGCGCCGAGCGTCATGTTGTGACATTAATGAAAGAAGCTGAAAACGTACCAACCGTTCCAATGAAATACTTAAACCGACTATCCGACTACTTCTTCGCGCTCGCACGCGTGGTCAACTTCCGCTTAAACGTAAAAGACATCGAATACGCAAGAAGCGCAAAGGTGTTCCGCGGCGGGAAGCGTAAAGGAGAGTAACGCATGTCTGGAAAACGCGCAAGTTTACTTGCGATGTTCATAGCACTCTCCGTCGTTGGCGCCATTTTTAAAATGCCGTCAGCTGTTGGAAGTGTAGCGCTCGATGCCTTTCCAGCCCTTATTGCAGCGGTTCTTCTAGGAAAAAGATGCGGCGCGCTGATCGCAAGCTTCGGGCATTTGTTATCTGCGCTTATCGTCGGATTTCCGCTTGGCCCCATGCACCTTGCCATTGCAGGAGAGATGGCGGCGCTCGTCTGGCTGTTTGGCAAACTATACGAAGCGAAAAAGACGAAGTGGGCTTCCGCTACGTTTGCGATCGGAAATGGACTTGTCGCGCCGCTTCCTTTCTTATTCCTCATGGGCACAGGATTTTACGTGGCGATCGTTCCAAGTCTGTTGATTGCCTCTGTCCTAAATCTCGCTCTCGCGCTCATTCTCATTCCGCGGCTTGTTCCGCATTTTGAGAAAAGAAGACTCGCAAGCTTATGAGAGACGGCACAGTTATTGAGCTTGGCGCCGAAACCCTCATCATCACAAGCGACAACAGTGGTGCAATTGGCATGAAAGAACAAGATCATGTAGCGGTTCCATACGACGTTGTCGCTTACTACGCTTTTCGCGTCGCAGTGATGGAAAACATCGCTCTTGGTGGAATGCCGGTTTCCGTCGTGATGCATAACTTTTGTGGTGATCGTGAATGGAAAGCTCTGGTGAGTGGCGTGGAGCGAGGAAAACGAGAGCTTGGTTTCGACCACGAAATCACGATAACGGGAAGCTCGGAAACCAACATGCCGCTACTTCAATCCGCGCTTGGAGTTGTGGTGATTGGAAAGCAACATCGCACGTTACCGAAAGTTCGCATAGAATATGCAACGAAATTCGCGGTGATTGGTAAACCTCTTGTTGGAGAAGAAGTAGTGAACGAAGTGACAGCCATCGCTCCACTAGAACTCTTTCGCTGGGTGAGTGAGCAGGAAGGCGTTCAGGCTGTGCTTCCAGTTGGGTCGAAAGGGATTATTTATGAATTGAATGAGCTTGTAGATAGCGTGGAAGTAGTGGAAAGTATGGTTCAAACTGATTTAGATCTCTATAAATCTTCAGGCCCGGCCACTAGTTTTATAATGGCTTATGATGGAGCGGTAGAAGATCGACTGTTCGAGCGAGCGGGGCAGTATTTTAATAGAGTAGATATAAAGAGGGGTCAGGCTCGAGCCTGACCCCTCTAACAAACAAAAACCGCGCATAGTCCGCCTCAGGCGGACTATGCGCGGTTTATTATCTATTGAACATCATTTACCACTACAACACTTGTTTATTACAATTATTATCCGCATACATCTTCTCAAGCTCAGTTAACGTAAGCTCGTGTAACTTACTAAGATCTTTCCGATTATCAGGTGAATTTAGTAGTTTACGAATTAGGTAGGTTCGACGATCAATCATGCCTTTACGGAGTTGGACTCCCATGAACACAACCTCCTTCCTTTTACTATCCCATTTGACTCTAGCATAACGTGTTTTAGCGTTTTTGTGTGTTAAGAAATTGTGAAGAAATTAACAAAGAATGTGGGAAAGGTTTTTAAGTCCCTCTCCATAATCTGTCATTCTATGGTAATCTAATAATTGTCATAAATGGGAATTGGAGTTACATAAAAGATATGGGGGATTTAAAAAAGTGGGGAAGATACTTAAGAAAAACGTGTACGTATTCACATTCACTGTTGTGATTCTATTAATAGGCTCTGTCCTATTTAATCAGGTGATGACAGGGGCAGAAATTAATGAAGAGTATGGTTTTCGCTTAGAAACGTTTGATCTCGTCGATTTACCATTAGATAAAGTGCCATATAGCGGGTCCGTTGTGCCCTTAAATCCAGATTTTCCAACAGATGAAAAGGGCATTATTTTAACGAAAAACGGAGAGGATCTCTATTACAATCCATTAAAAATTGGATTGTATGCAAAATCATTTCTGAAAAGCTATGACCAAAAAGGTGATCAGGCCTACCTAGAAAAAGCTGAATTATATGGGGAAAAGCTTGTTGAGATGGCAGACGAACATCAGGGTGCCTGGTATTTTCCTTATTCAATCGACTTCAATCTTCATGGTGATGAAGAAGATGTTTTAAAAGGACCTTGGTATTCTGCGATGGCACAGGGGGAAGTTCTCTCTACTTTTACAAGGCTTTATCGTTCCACAGGTAAAGAAGAATATCTCACGGTAGCTGAAAAAACTTTTCAAAGCATGAAGGATGTAAAAGAGGATAATGAAACATGGGTATCACTCATAGATCAAGAAGGGTACTTATGGTTTGAAGAATATCCTGAAGAAAACCCAACTCATGCATTAAATGGTTTTCTTTTCGCGATTTACGGCGTCTATGATTATTACCTATTAGAGAAAGACGAAGATGTAAAAAATCATTTGATGGGAGCCCTCACCACAGTAAAACACTATCTCGATGAGTATCGCGTAGAAGGTGAGATTAGTTACTATTGTCGTGAACATCATGTGCAAAGTGACAGATACCATATGATTCACATTACTCAGCTAGAGAGACTAACAAAAATCAGCGGTGATCCTTACTTTGAAAACATGGCAAACGAGTTTAAAGAAGATTTTCAACTGACGGAAGAAGAATAAGAGAGAGTAAAAAAAGGGGGGTCAGGCGCGAGCCTGACCCCCTTCGCAAACAAAAATGCCGCAAAGTCCGCCTCAGGCGGACTTTGCGGCATTAACTCTTTCATTCTCTACCTCGCATACACATGCTGCCCAATCGTCTTAATCACATCACGTGAAAAAATCCACTCATCCGAAACGCCGCTCGGATTGTAGTAATAAGTAGCGCCTTCAGACGGATCCCATCCAAAGTAAGCATCCTTCGCTGCTCGATAAGAAGAAGCATCAGGCGTAAGCCAATACTGACCATCATTTAGCGCAGTAAAGGCATTCTGCTGATAAATCACCCCGTATGTACTTCCTGGAAATTCGGAAGATTGAACGCGATTTAGAATAACAGACGCGACAGCAACTTTTCCTTCGTAAATCTCACCACGTGATTCGCCGTGAACAACGTGTGCGATCATTTCAAGATTACTCAGCGTGTTTAGCGTATTTGTCCCCGCTACGCCATCCGCACTCAGTCCAAAGTCCACCTGAAAATCGCGAACCGCTTCCTTCGTAACCGAACCATAATAGCCAGTTGGTGTTGTATTGAAGTAATCGAGTTTCTCCAACACCTTTTGCATGTGCTCAACTTCTGATCCTCTCGAACCGGTGTCCATCATCGCAGCTGCATTGTCCTCTAAGAAGAATAAATAAAAGCAGGAAGCAAGAACAAGAGATCCAAGAACGTGTAGAAATTTCATTAGCAAACTCCTCTCAATAAGTTATTCCCCATTATAATACAGGAAATGAAGGGAAGATATGGAACAGAGTACCTTTCTTAAAATAATTGAACTAGACCCGATCGTCTAGTGTTATCCAAATATAGGGAGGGGAAGAGGGCTATGTTCTTATTTTTTAAGGGGGGTCAGGCTCGAGCCTGACCCCCCTTAAAGACAAAACCCACAAAAAATCCCCCTCACACGGACATCCCTCTTTCTCAGAAGTGCTATCCCTACCAATTGTCCCATATACTGGTTGAGGGAAATCTGAGTTGCTAAGGGGGCGAAAAAGGTGGAGCACTGCACCAATTGCGGGAATAAATTAGAACAAAATCAAGAATTCTGTACAGCTTGTGGCCAACCGGTACAGCAAATGGAAAAAGACACGCCTACGAGAGTGAAAAGAAAAGGTCCATATACAAAACCATTGATCGGCATCGCTGTATTCATCCTCATTGGTTTACTCGTAGGCGGCGCATTCTATATGGGTAAGCTTGCTACAGAAAAGCCGAAGATTAACGATTCGGCACTAAAACAAGACCAAAGTTCAGGGAAGGAAGAAAAAAACGGATCAAGCCATACAAAGGAAGAGGCACAAGAAACTTCCGAACAAAACGAAGGAATCAATCAAGAAACCAAACCAGAGGAAAACACCATTGAAACGGAAGAGAAAATCACAGACATAGACAGTGCCATCAAAGAACTCAACACCCTTTCCATTCACGCCAATGGAAGAGAAATTTCACTCGGACAATGGGAGATCACTAAGAACGACGGAAAACTCCTTATTCAAGCAAATGACATTCCACCGGCTAACCTAGAACACATATTCACCCTCTACGATCAACAGAATTTATCTTCGATCAAAAAGTGGTCAATCCAAGTGCTGCAGGTTGCCTATGAATTAGAAAAACAAATGCAGGTAGATTGGAACATCAGCGTCGGCAATGAATGCGTCGCTCAGTATCCACTGACGCTTCCACCAGATGTTATTAGCGGGTACTCTGGCTCTTGCGGCTATTCCATTCCTGTGTTAGAAGCGTCCAACTGGGGAAAAATGACGTTATTTATTGATGAAAAAATGATGTCCCAATACACAGCGGATCCGGTGTTTGACACCATCGAGAGCTTAAGTTTCTATCTCTTACCGCACAGTGACGTTATCAAACTATCTGAAAGTGAACTCACTTCCTTCAATAAAGACGAACTCCGTTTAGCCAGAAATGAAATCTTTGCTCGTCACGGATATGTGTTCAAATCAGATGAACTAGAAAGTTACTTCGCGGAAAAAACTTGGTATTTCCCTGATCCTTACTATGATGGCTCATTAACTAACGTCGAAGCGTACAATGTGAAGCTAATTGAAGATTTGGAGGAACTTTATTAGTGAGAGGCAGAAGAAAAGTAGCGATAATATCTGGCTCGATCCTTCTCGTTGGCCTCTTCCTATCCTTATTTCTTTTCTCCTACAACGCGCAGGAGAGTGAAGTGGGTCAAACGCCAGCTCAGCCGGCCTTTGAAGATGACCAAACCAAAAAGACAGCAGCTCCTAAAAAAGAAGCAGAACCCAAAAGAGCACTACCTTCTCCTAGTCCTAAGAAAAACTTCACCATCGTCATCGATCCAGGCCACCAGCAGCTAGCCAATCACGATCAAGAGCCTATTGCTCCAGGAAGCAAACAAATGAAGGATAAAGTTTCCTCAGGTACGAGGGGAGTCAGCACAGGAAAACCTGAATATGAACTAACGCTTGAAGCAGCTCTGATCTTAAAAAAATATTTGGCGGAGCACGGAATTAACGTTGTTCTAACAAGAATGGAGAACATGGTGGATATCAGCAACAAAGAAAGAGCAGAAATGGCAAACAAACATCAAGCAGACTTATTTATCCGCTTACACGCGGATGGATCAAATGATCGCAGCGTTAAAGGATTTCATCTTCTCACTCCAGCTGAAGGTCATGCCATGCATAAACAAAGCCTTCAAGCTGCAAAAGTCATTTTCAGTGCTGTTCAACGTGATCAATCCATCGACACGAACGGCATTTCGTTTCGAAGCGATATCACAGGATTTAATTGGTCTCAAGTCCCGACAGTGCTGATTGAAATGGGGTTTATGACAAATACGGAAGATGATCAAAACCTCTCAGATCCAGCATATCTTCGCAAACTTATGACTCATGTAGCGGAAGGGGTCGTAACTTATAGCAAATAAAGAGGAGGGGGGTCAGGCTTGAGCCTGACCCCCCCTTAAAAACAAAAGCCCCCCTACTGTCCTCCTCACAAGGACAGTAGGGGGGCTTTTTCACTATCTTCGGTGGCCAGAACCGAATCTATCATTTATTAATAAAGCTAAGGAGTGGCCCCCAATAATCCACCTAAGCAAAAAAACGCTATTAAATAATCATAATACGTAAAAGCGTACGATTTATGAATAAACTCTAACCCTATTTACAGAAAATTAACAATCAATTAACAAAACATCTTTCAAAATAATGGTATAATCGCGAAATAGTTTCATAGAATACGGAGGGTATCGAATGATTGAGCAAAATCATCTCAATGAAATGTGGAAAGAGCTACAAGATTTTGTTAAGCGAGTTGAGAAAGAAAGCAGTGCTCAACCGGATAGCGCAAAGCCTTATATTGATCAAATTAAGTCCATTCTTGTGCGAGAACTTTGTTTAGGAGATAAGTAGTTCATTTCTATTTCTATGGATACAAGTAGAGTACCACAAGTTATCTGGAAAATAATTCTTCAATATGATATTTTTTCTTAATAACGCTTTCAAAGCAACTCTCTGTATGTGTATAATAAAAAATGTGATAATTTTACCATTTTTTACAGGGGGAATTGGATGAAGGGGACCTGGTTAACACCAGAAGAGATTGCTTGGAGAAAAAATAGAAACAAGACGATTGGATATGCTTTTATTCCTGTTTTTGCGATTATGGTAGGCGTCATCATCAGTCTTGTAGCAAATTAAAAGACCAATCTCATTTTGATTGGTCTTTTAATAATATATTTTATTAACAGTAATTAACTAACAATACTCATCGCAATCTTAGCCCACCCAAACACTGCAATCCAGAGAGGAATACTTAACGAAACGGCCCATACAAAACCTTTAGCAAAGTTGCCTTCTTCCTCGTAGTACATGTCCTCATCTCCCTCATAAGAGTTATCAATCAGTTCAATCAGGTTGACTTCCTTCTATTATAAATGAAAACGCTTACGTAATCTGTCGTTTCTTGAAAAATATTTTCATATTCACTGTTAGAATTTAGCTTAGTCTTACTAATTTACCCGATTAAAGTAATTTTATTCATATGTATAGGTATCGTAGTCTTCTAAAACTAGTTGACCGTCAAACTCACTGGTAAATTAACGAATTTATTACATAATTCAGCTTTAAATCGAAAGAAATGGGGTAAAGAATCAAAAGAACGTAACATGAAAGGAACGGTATAATGAAAAATCACAGTGAGTTATTTCCATGGGATGACCTTAAGCAATTTATTGAGCGAGTGGAAGAAGAGAAGCAGCCAGTAGGGGAAGCAAAGCCTTACATAGATCAAATTAAGGAGATACTAATAAGTCACAAAGCAAATCATTCGGCGGGGATCGAATAAAAAAGAGCCATGCTCTTCAACCGAGCATGGCTTAATCTATTAACTTAATTCAAGATGTTCTTTCAATTTCTGCGTAATACTTTGCTTCTCTTCGTCAGAAACAATGTAATACCAGAGACCATCGATCATTTCACCACTACCTTGAACTTCAAATGTCGTCATATTGTTACGAGCCCCTCGGTAGTTCTTGAAAATATCATTCATTTCTTCAAATGTCATATTCGTTTTCACGTTACTACCAACCGCTTTTAAGAGATCATCAATCTTGTTGATACTTCCTACGCTTGCGCCTTCATCAATAATCGATTTAATGATTTCGCGCTGGCGATCATTTCGTCCAAGGTCACCCTTTGGATCTTCATAGCGCATTCTGGAAAAGGCGAGCGCCTCTTTCGCATTTAAATCAATCTCGCCTGCCGGGAAGGAGTAACCTTCATAATCAAATGCAAACGGATTGTCTACGGTAACACCATTTAGTGCATTAACAACATCTTTGAACGCTTCCATGTTCACTTTAAAATAATAATCAATCGGAACATCAAGGAAATTCTCTACCGTATCCATCGTCATTTCAATGCCGCCATAGGCATAAGCATGATTCATTTTTTCAACTGTTCCCCGTCCAATAATTTCCGTGCGTGTGTCTCGCGGGATATTAAACATATACATCGAGTCGTTATGAGGATTCAAGGTAATCATGATCATCGTGTCGGATCGCCCTTGATCCCCATCACGTTCGTCTACCCCCATTAATAGAATCGATACAGGATCCTTCTCTTCCATGTTCACTTTTTCCGTACGCTTGTCTGACGTTTCTCTGCTAATTGGCTCATGCATGTCACTCGCGGTATCCTTCACAGAATCATAGAGATAATACGCATATCCCCCACCAGCTAGAAGAACAACACCAGCGATAATACCTAAGATAATTAAGAACTTTTTCATACGCTCATTCCATCTTTCCGTAGAATAATAGACTTGCTTTTCTTCAGTTGAAATCCTAACCCCTATTATATGTCGAACTATTTCGTAAAGTAAATACCTTCCAATGGCTAGTTGGAAAAGTTCAATATATTTATGCCCTTCTAAAGATCTCACATAAAGTAGACGATATAAACAGAGGAGAAGTTACAAATGAAAGAGTAGAGTATGCTAATCTAGAAGAATAGGAAAAAGCAGGATAGAGGAAGGAGAAGGAAAGCATGATTGATATCCATTCACACATATTACCTGGAATTGATGATGGAGCTAAGAACTTGGAAGATAGTCTAGCCATGGCGAGACAGGCATTCAATCAAGGAATAACGAAGGTTGTCGCAACCCCACATAATAAAAATGGAACGTTCGACAATGGAAGAGAGAGCATTCTTGAAGAGGTGAAGCTACTGAACAAAGAACTTCAACTAGAAGGCATTGACCTAGAAATTCTTCCTGGGCAGGAAAATCGGATCTATGGCGAACTGGTTGAGGAACTAGAGGGTAGCGACTTATTAACCGTTAACGAAAATGGCGTTTATATGTTAATTGAGTTTCCTTCCAGTCATTTACCACGTTACGCCAATAAGCTCATGTTTGACCTTCAAGTAAAAGGGATTGTGCCGATTATTGTGCATCCTGAGCGTAACCGCGAAATTATGGAGAATCCTGAACGACTATATAACCTTGTTAAAGAAGGCGCATTAAGTCAACTGACAGGAACAAGCGTGACCGGAAAAATGGGCAAGA
Source organism: Bacillus sp. Cs-700 (assembly GCF_011082085.1). Taxonomy (NCBI): domain Bacteria; kingdom Bacillati; phylum Bacillota; class Bacilli; order Caryophanales; family Bacillaceae; genus Bacillus; species Bacillus sp. Cs-700. Next base: position 2,312,820 of record NZ_CP041063.1, on the reverse strand, counting down.
AGATTCAAAAATTCTCCCTTGATTTAATTCAACACAATTTATCGCATTTCATCGCATCAGATGCGCATAACACAATTTCCAGACCGTTTGATCTGTTAGATGCATTTGAAACAATAGAAAAAGAGTTTGGGATTTCGACAAGATACATGCTACAAGAAAACGCAGAGGACATGATCAAAGGAAGAATGGTAGCGAAAGAAGTACCGCAACAGGTGCGTAAGAAGAAAATACTAGGTTTGTTCTAATTTCATGTGAAAGAGGTCCTTATTTTAGGTAAGGACCTCTTTACAATTATTTAATAGAAAAGTTTTCGTCAAAATATGTATAAAAAACGAGATTGAAAACCTTTTCTTCTACAAATTTCGACATGAAATCATAGTATATTCGTACTATGACAAAATTCATGTGGGTAATCATGAAAAAAAAGGCTAAATTTAACTGATTTTCTGTGTTATAGTGAAATCTGTACTGAAATTAGTTATGTATTAAAAATAATTATGATCGCGTTGGAGGCATTTATGGAAGAAACAATTAGTTTAAAGGAAATTTTCTCGGTTCTTAAAAAACGTCTCACTCTTATTCTATTAATTACACTTCTTGCAACAGCAACAAGCGGAGTTGTCTCGTATTTCCTACTTACCCCAATTTACCAAACTTCAACCCAAATTCTTGTCAACCAAAAAGCAGATGCTGAAAATGCTTTCGACTATAACCAGGTAAAAACAAATGTTGAACTTATTAATACATACAGCGTCATTATTAAGAGTCCGAAAATTCTAGATGAAGTTGGAGCAGATCTTAACCTTGATCTATCAACCAGTGAATTAAATGAAAAAATTGCTGTAAGTAACGCGCAAAACTCTCAAGTCGTTTCGATTGATGTAAAAGATGCTGATCCAGCACTAGCTGTAAAGATTGCAAACACAACAGCTGAAGTATTTGAAAAAGAGATTAGTAGCATCATGAATGTCGATAACGTTAGCGTGCTTTCAGAAGCAAACTTTGAAGGAACGCCAAGTCCCGTTAATCCAAAACCTATTTTAAATATGGTGATTGCGCTTGTTGTTGGGTTAATGGTTGGTGTTGGTCTTGCCTTCTTACTTGAATACCTTGATAACACCATTAAAGATGAAAATGACATTGAAAAGCTACTTGGATTACCAGTCCTTGGGACAATAGCAGTAATCGAAGATAAAGAAGTAGGTTCATCGAAAGGCCATACGAATAAGTCAGTAAGGGGTGAAACGGTTGAGTCGTAAAAACCGAAAGTCTGTACACGTTGATAAAGAAAGAAGTCTCTTAACACACCAAAATCCGAAATCACCTATTGCTGAGCAATATCGAACTATCAGAACGAACATTCAATTCGCTTCTGTTGAAGAAGAGATTCGTACAATTATGGTTACTTCTTCTGGGCCAATGGAAGGAAAGTCTACGACAATCGCTAATCTAGGAGTGGTCCTTGCGCAACAGGGAAAAAGCGTTCTAATTGTGGATGCGGACTTACGTAAGCCAACTGTGCACTATACATTCAGAACAATGAATACAAGAGGGATCACTAATATCCTCACCCGTCAGGCTGAGTTGGTAGAGGTAACGCAGGAAACGGAAGTGCCGAATCTCAATGTTCTTACTAGTGGTCCAGTTCCGCCGAATCCATCAGAGCTTCTTGGATCAAAAGGGATGGATAACCTTATTGAAGAGGCACTCCGACATTATGACGTCGTACTATTTGATTGCCCTCCAATTCTTGCGGTGGCCGATTCACAGATTGTAGCGAATAAGGTGCAGGGGACTGTGCTAGTTGTGAGTAGCGGGACGACGGATAAGGAAGCTGCGGTAAAGGCGAAAGAGAGACTTGAAAGTGTCAATAGTAAGCTGCTTGGAGTTGTGCTTAATCGAAAGAAAATGAAAGATGGTAGTTACTACTATTACTATGCTCAGAAATAGTGGTGCTTTTATACTAAATGGTGATTTTCGACAGAAACAAAAGAAAATCACCTGTTTTTAGGCCGTAAGTAGTGTGTTAAGATCGTAACATCATAATAAATGTGATAATTTGGTTTAATTGTGGTTCCAAAGTCATGTTATGGCGATGTCTCCTTGCCATTACCTCTGGAGGCACTCGGCTATGCTGTGGGAGGCTTTTAACCATACTCCTTAGACATTTATTGTCGTTGGTATGGCGTGAGGATGGGTTAGATGCCTTATTACATATTTTAATAGATATTATAATGTAAGATTAGTCTTAGTTTGAAGGGGTGATTTAGTGGGTGGGGAAAATTCAAATGTAAAATCAAATTATTTTTCGTTAGCTGAAGTCAATAAAGCAGAAATTAATAGCGGTAAAAGTTATTTAATCATAAAAAGGTGCATTGATGTACTTGGAGCAGCAATCGGATTGCTGATTACTTTCCCTTTATTTTTACTAGTGAGTATTCTTTATCTTGTAGGTGATTCAAAAGGTCCAGTGTTTTTCAAACAGAAGCGTTTCGGAAAGAACGGGGAATTATTTAATATTTATAAGTTCAGATCCATGGTAATGAATGCTGATGAAAAACTTAAAAATAATAGTGAATTGTACCAGAAATACTTAGCGAATAACTATAAACTTGAGCCTGATGAGGATCCACGTATTACTAACCTTGGGAGATTTTTAAGGAGAACAAGTCTTGATGAGTTACCTCAATTAATAAATGTTTTAAAAGGTGACATGAGTTTAGTCGGTCCAAGGCCAATAGTTGAAGAGGAATTGAAAGAGTACCAAAGTAAATCTAGTGATTTTCTTTCAGTAAAACCTGGAGTAACAGGATATTGGCAGGTAAGCGGTAGAAGTGATATCGGATATCCTGAAAGAGTGGATTTGGAGTTATATTACGTATATCACCAGTCTCTTACATTTGATATCAAAATTCTCATTAGAACAGTCTTAATTGTTTTCCTAAAAAAAGGGGCTTATTAAGTTACATGGAAGGAAGTTTTTAGACATGAATAAAAACTCTAAAATATATATTGCTGGACATCGCGGTCTAGTTGGTTCAGCAATTTTGAACAAGCTTGAAAAAGAGGGATTTACAAATCTAATTCACCGTCGTAGCAGTGAATTAGATTTGCGTGATCCTGCTGCTGTCAATTCTTTTTTTCAAAATGAAAAAATAGATTATGTTTTTTTGGCAGCTGCGAAGGTTGGAGGAATTGTTGCCAATAACGAATATCCTGCCGATTTCATACGTGATAACCTCATGATACAAACCAATGTAATTGATGCGGCTTACAAAAATAATGTTGAAAAACTATTGTTTCTAGGAAGTACATGCATCTACCCTAAATTTGCAGACCAACCTTTAAAAGAAGAATATCTGTTAACAGGAGAATTAGAACCAACAAATGAACCTTATGCAATAGCAAAGATTGCGGGCATTAAAATGTGTCAATCATACAACAGACAATATGGTACAAGGTTTATATCAGTGATGCCAACAAATCTTTATGGACCTAATGACAACTTTGACCTACATAATTCTCATGTATTACCAGCATTGATAAGGAAATTCCATGAAGCAAAGATCAATAATAACGAAAATGTTGTAGTTTGGGGGACAGGAAGTCCAAAAAGAGAATTTTTGTTTTCTGAGGACCTTGCTGATGCATGTTTGCACCTTATGGACACTTACGATGAAGATCAAATTGTTAACATAGGTGTTGGAGAAGACATTCCAATTGGTGAGTTAGCTAAAAAAGTAAAAAAAATCGTTGGATATCAAGGTGAAATTGTTTTCGATACTTCTAAACCTGATGGTACACCTCGAAAGTTAGTAGATGTGACCAAGTTAACTAGCTTAGGTTGGAAAGCAAAAACTCAACTAGATGAAGGAATTAAACAAGCATATAACTGGTATTTAGACAGTGCAAATAAAACAGATAAACATAATAATCAGGTGGGGGTAAAATAATGAAAACTGCATTAATAACTGGGATTACTGGCCAAGATGGATCATATTTAGCAGAGTTTTTATTAGGAAAAGGATATAATGTCTTTGGATTAAGAAGAAGAACTAGTACTCCAAATTATGAGAATGTGGAACATATCAGAAATCAAATTGAATGGATAGATGGAGATTTAACAGATTTATCTTCATTAATAAGAGCTGTTCAATATTCAGAACCAGATGAAGTATATAATCTTGCAGCACAGTCATATGTTGCTACTTCTTGGCCACAACCCATTGCTACAGGGGAAATTACAGCTATGGGTGTAACTAATATGTTAGAAGCCGTAAGAATTATTAAGCCAGATGCAAAATATTACCAGGCGTCAAGTTCAGAGATGTTTGGAAAGGTATTGGAAACTCCTCAAAGTGAAAACACACCATTTTACCCAAGAAGCCCATATGGAGTAGCTAAAGTTTACGGGCATTGGATTACTTTAAATTATAGAGAAAGTTTTAATATGTTTGCATGTTCTGGAATTTTGTTTAATCATGAATCACCTAGAAGAGGATTGGAATTTGTAACCAGAAAAGTTTCAGATGCAGTCGCTAAAATCAAATTGGGATTACAAACAGAACTAAGATTAGGTAATTTAGATTCTAAGCGTGATTGGGGTTTTGCTGGAGATTATGTTAAGGCTATGTGGTTGATGCTTCAACAGGACACACCAGATGATTATGTTATTTCAACCGGTGAGATGCATACTGTGCAAGAACTTGTAGAAGTCGCATTTTCATATGTAGATTTGAATTGGAAAGATTATGTTGTAGTAGATGAGAAATTTGTTAGACCTGCAGAAGTTGATCTACTGCTTGGAGATTGTTCGAAAGCGAAAGAAAAGTTAGGTTGGGACCTTCAAGTCAGTTTTCAAGAGTTAATTCATATGATGGTTGATGAAGATTTAAAACGTTTGAGTTGAAATAAATAAGGGGGAGGGTTTTTATCCTTCCTCCTTATTTATATAGAAATATATTATCAAAAGTAGGTAAACAAATTGAGTAAATTACTTATTATAGTAAGGAAAATTAGAACAGGTATTATTGAACAGGGATTTATATCTCTTCTTAATTTTGGAATGGTAATTCTATTAAGTAGAATGCTTGCCCCCGGTGAGTTTGCAGAATATGTTATTTTATTTGCAGGAATTTCTCTTGCATTTTCTATTTCATTAGGACTATGGAGTAACCCAGTTTTAGTGTTTCTTCCAACTAAATACAGTGAATCAAAAGTTAGCTATCTGTTAATTATTAGTACTGGTAATTTTATTAGTAACATATTAATATGTTTAATAATTTTTGGTACTATTGATTTATTTGTAAGAGATATTACATTCTTTATTATTATACTATCAACAGTAGTTGCGTGGGTTTGGAGTCAGTATGAAATTTTGCGAAAAGCATACTATTCTATTAATCAAATCAAACTACTAGCAATTGGTAGCACCATTTTGACATTAGTATTTATTGTCGGAAATACACTGATTTACTTTGTTGGTAATCTAGATACTTTTCGAGCATTATTTGTTCTTTTCCTAGGCTATTTTATTAGTTTGATATTCATACTATCGACCAGTAAGTGGAGAAAACAGGAAAAAAGAAAAACAAATAAAATTGATGTCCTGAAAAATCATTGGGAATTCTCAAAGTGGCCCGTTGGAGGTATGATAGGTTACTGGATAGCTTCACAAGGTTATTTTATTTTTGCTGCATTTTTTTTAAATGACCTTCAACTCGGCGGGTTAAGAGCAGCAATGAATTTGTTGGGTATCTTATCTGTACTATATACCTTGTTTGAAAATTCCATAACACCTATTGCCTCTCAGTTATTTAATAATAATGGTAAGATAGAGTTGAATTCATATATTGCAAATATTTACAAAAAAATGTTTATGCCACTTTTAGGTGTGATATTAGTAACAGGAGTACTTTCATTTTATTTGTTTGAATTTATATATGGAGATAAATATTTCGAATCAAGAAATTTAGTAATAATATTTGCGCTATATCAGTTTGCTTTAGGGATGAATCGCCCAGTAGTAATAGCTTTAAGAGCTCAACTTAAAACTAAATCGTTTTTTTGGGGACACATTTCTGCAGCAAGCATATCAATCACAATTGGATTGTTTTTAGTTAAAGCATACGAAAGTTTTGGAGGTGCTTTAGGTATACTACTTAGCGGATTGGTTTTCACTTTAATTATTACTTATAGTTACTATGATACAACAATAAAACAGCAATCATAAAGATAAAATTTAGGGTATTGGAGTCGAATTATGAAATACTTATTAACTAACGCATACTCTGCAAAAAATAGAGGAGACGCAGGAATAGTAATAGCAATGATTAATCTATTGAGAGAAAGAGATCCTGACGCCGATATATATGTTATGTCCTCACATTCATATGAAAATAAGGAATTTTATAGTCATTATAATGTTAAATCCGTACCAGCTATTTGGGAAGTGAAAAGTGGACAGTCACTTATTTCTAGATATTTAAACGGGATAAACCTATTCGTTAAAGCACACTTAAAACCAAATGATAAATCTTTTAAATATTACCATAAAGCGGATTTGGTGATTTCTGTAGGTGGGGGTTACCTATATTCTTCTAGAAGAGGGCCTTTAGGTCTAGGATTACTAAGTTCCTTATATCACATATGGTTAAGTTGTAAATTCGCCAAACCCGTTCTTGCTTTCCCACAAAGTGTTGGCCCGCTTTATAGTAATATAGATAAATTTGTAGTAAAGACAGTATTGAAGAAAGTAAAGAAATTCTTTAGTAGAGAACCATATTCTACAGAACTTTTAAAAGACTTAGGTATTGAAAATGTCTCAGAAGTTTCAGATGTAGGATTCACGCTAGCGCCTAAAAATATAAACAATAATGATAAACATTTTAAGTCAAATCATTTTCCTAAGATAGGAATTACAGTTATGGATTGGAGATTCTCAAGACCCAATTCAACTGATGAAGATGTAGAAACTTATTTGAATAAATTAGCATTAGCTTTTAAAGAGATAAAAAAAGAATATCCTAAGGCACATTTATACATTTACCCACAGGTTACAGTAGGAGCAGGAGATACTGATCTAGATGCCTCCTTAAGACTTCAGTCAAAAATATTAAATCAAAATGCAACTGTAGTTGACTTAGAATTATTAAATCCAACACCCGATGAATTAGTAGCTATGTATGGAGATATGGATTTCTTTATAGGTAGTAGAATGCATTCAACTATATTTGCTATTGCAGGTGGAACTCCAACTATTGCTTTATCTTACCAGCCTAAAACTATGGGGACTTTTAAGATAATGGGCTTAGAAGAATATGCATTAGATATAGAAAAGTTTAAAACTAGTGAACTAGTCAGTATAGTTAAGAGTTCATTAGTATACAGCGAATTTCCAATTGAGCGAGTACAAAACAAAGTTAACGAGAATAAAGTTCTGCTATTGGGTGAATTGGATGAATATTTAACACAGAAGGGATAACCATGATAGATATACTGGGTATTATTGTTTTAGGTTATGTAATCGTTGCTGGTTTTTTACTAAATCATATTATAGAAAAAACGTGGGTATCACCAATTTTTTTAGTGAATATATGGGTAGCTATTTTTATATTAGGAGATGCTGTTTATACATTTTCTACAAAAGAGTTTGGTCCGGGTGAATTTGAACGATTTAGTACTGACTTTAATGAAGTAGGTACTGTAAGTCTGGTTTGGTCTGTAGCCCTAACTTCATTTTACATAGCATATTTCTTATTAAGAAATAAAAGAAAAAAAATAAGGGAAATTAGTAAGGAAAACATGAGGTACAATGTGAACTTTCGTATTACTAAATTTCTTTTTGTTATAACATTAATTATTTCAATGCTAGCTTTATTGTATATGGTATCAAATGCCTTAAGTATGGGTTATTCATTGGTCGAAGTTACTCAATTAAGAAATAAATGGTTTTCCGATGGGGGAGGAATACTATTAACATTAATACAAAGCTTCAAATTTGCATTATTAGTATATATTTTTAGTGCAATTGTCAATAAAAAAGTGAAAAGAAAAAACATTGCTTTTCTAATTGTTCTCACTTTATTAATAGATTTGTTTTTAGGAACGAGATCAAATTTTATATATGGATTTTTACTTCCCTTGTTAATTGTAATTCATCAATTTTATAAACAAATCAGTATAAAAAAACTTGCTGTATTAGGTATAGTAATCTTTTTGTTTATAGGTGTGTTTTATAGAACAATTGCCAGAGATCAATATTTCCAATCAAACGAGAACCAAAGTATCTCAAATATTGTTATAGAAAACTTTAGCTCTATGCCTCATTTTTTTTGGGGAGGGTTTGAAGCTTCTTCTTTTGATGGAGCAATTGATGTTTTAAGAAAGTACCCTAACCAAAGTGAATTTTTGTATGGAGAATCATTAATAAAGGGGTTGTCTGCCCCAATTCCAAGAAGTCTTTGGGATAACAAGCCGCGTGGTGGTGGAAATGCTATATACACTCAGACTTTTTATCCTGAGTTTTATGGAGAGATAAGAAGTGAATATTCTGTTTCATTCATAGGAGAACTATATATGAATGGAGGAATAATATTTGTGGTAGTCGGTTTTTCAATAATGGGAGCCATACTAGGAGCCATATATAAAATATTGTTCCTTAATGGAAGAAATGTATTTTATATTTTGTTATATAGTTTAATTATAAGTCGAACATATAGCTTGTTCAGAGGAGATTTTTACAATTTTTTTGGCCAGTTATTTATAGGTTTATTAAATTTATTTCTAGTTTTTCTTTTTTACAAAATTATATCAGAAATAATATTAAATAAGGAAGGTAGTCTTGATAGTAGACAAATCAATTCTGGAAGAGGTTTTAAATATTGAAAATTTTGTTGGTTCATAATGAATATAAGTCAAAGGGTGGAGAAGACACAGTTCTAGAATTAGAGTATAAATTGTTAGAGAAACATGGGCATCAAGTTGAACTTTATACGGTATCTAATGATGAAATAAATGTAGGAAAAGCCACAAGTAAGATTAGAGCAGGATTAGAAACTATATGGTCACGAAAATCTTATAAAAATTTTTTAGAAGTTTTACAAGAAAAAAAACCTGATATTATTCATGTTCATAATACATTTCCTATGTTAAGCCCAAGTGTATACTGGGCAGCTTCAAAAAAAAACATTCCAATTGTGCAAACTCTTCATAATTACAGGCTTACTTGCGCTAACGCTTTACTAATGAAAGATGGTAAACCATGTGAACTGTGCGTTGGTGCAAAATTCCCAATAGAAGCAATTAAAAATCGATGTTATCGAGATTCTATTAGTGCTACTTCAGCTATTGTAGGTATGCAAATGACAAATAAAATGATCGGAACTTACAAAAATAAAGTTGACGGTTATATTACTCTAACAGAATTTGCGAAAAACATCATGGTGGAATCTGGATTACCTGATCGGAATTTATATGTTAAACCCAATTTTATTCCTGATCCAATAGAAAATATTAAATATTCGAAAAATGAAGAGGGGATTAAAAAAATTGTTTTTGTTGGGCGTATTACTTACGAAAAAGGCGTTGATTTACTTTTAGATGCTTGGTCTAAAATTGATAAAAATAAGTATGAATTAGTCATAGTAGGCGATGGTCCAGAAAAAGAAAAATTACAAAAAAAATATGGTGAAGATGAACAGGTGAATTGGAGGGGTTGGCTAAATAGAGAAGAAGTATTGCAGGAAATATCAGAAAGTAACTTTATTGTAATGCCTTCTCGATGGTATGAAGGTTTCCCCATGGTAATAGTTGAAAGTTTAGCATTAGGAACACCAGCAATTGTACCCAATCACGCTGGATTTCCAGAGATAATTAATGATAATCAAGAGGGATATTTTTTCAAACCTGGCGAAAAAGAAAGTTTGGAATTAATATTGGAAAAAGGTGTGAATACCAACTTGGATGATTTGAATAAAATGAAAAAAAATTCAAGGAATAGATATTTAGCACATTATACTGAAGAGCAAAATTACAGTACATTAATAAATATTTATAGGATGGTTAAGGAGAAAAAGTAATATATGAAAATATTAATATATGGTTTAAATTATTACCCTGAGCCAACTGGTACAGGTAAATATACTGGAGAAATGGCTGAATGGATTAAAGAAAAAGGTCATGATGTTGATGTTATCGCTTCCTTACCACATTACCCGAAATGGGAAATAGCAGATGAATATAAGAATAAAGGATTTCATACTGAAATTGTAAACCAGGTTAGAGTGTTTCGCACCCCGTTAATAGTACCGGATTCTACTAAATTAAATGCTAAAAGTAGGGTTTTGTTGGAAAGCTCTTTCGCTTTTAATTCCCTAAAGTATTGGATTCCTATCTTATTCAAAAAAAAGAAATATGATTTAGTAATTGTAGTATCACCCCCAATGCAACTTGGGTTATTGCCACTAGTATATAAATATTTCAGGGGTGTTCCGAATATTTTCCATATTCAAGACCTCCAAGTAGATGCTGCAGTTAGGCTTGGGATGTTAGGAGATGGATTGTTTGGTAAAATTTTATATAAAATTGAGAGTGTGTTATTAAAAAAATCTACTATAGTTTCAACAATAACAGAAGCAATGAGAAAAAGGATTGTAGAGAAGAAAGTGATTTCTACTAAAACATGGCTGTTTCCAAATTGGTCAGACACCAATTTTATAAAACCCATGAATAAAAATAATATTTATCGAAAAAAATTCAATTTTACCGAAAATGATATAGTGTTCATGTATGCTGGAAATATGGGGGAAAAGCAAGGGCTTGAATTGATACTCGAAGCAGCCGAGATTTTAAAACGTTCAAACAATATCAAGTTTGTATTGGCAGGCGCAGGTGGGGCATGTGAAAAATTAAAAAAAATTAAAACACAAAAAGAATTGAATAATGTTTTCTTTTTAGATGTTCAACCTTTGGAAAAGTTACCAGTTTTGATATCTACAGCTGATGTGCATTTAATAGTTCAAAAAAGAGAAGCAGCTGATTTAGTTATGCCTTCGAAACTGACAAATATACTTTCTAGTGGTCGACCATGCATAGGAACTGCTGAAAAAGGTACAGCCCTATACGAAGTTTTAAAAACCAATAATGTTGGTGAAACATCCCCCCCTGAGGACTTACAAAAATTTGTAGAAATGATTACAAAGATGGCTAACGATAATGATTTAAGAAATAAAATGAGTGTAAACGCTAGAAACTATGCTGAACAATACTTAAATAAAAACCAAATCTTAAGTAGCTTTGAAAGCAAGTTAAAAGAACTATTGTATAATTCTTAAGAAATGAGGCGTTTTATATGAAGTTAGTGTTGCTTTCAGGTGGATCAGGAAAACGACTATGGCCTTTATCAAATGATACTAGATCAAAGCAGTTTTTGAAGGTGCTAAAAAGTTTAGATAATGAATATCAATCAATGGTTCAACGTGTTTGGGGTCAACTATCCTTAAACAACTTAGCACAGTCCTCTGTAATTGCCACCTCAAAGATGCAAAGAGACATGATCCATAGCCAGGTAGGAGAAGAGGTTCCGATTATTATCGAGCCGGAGAGAAGAGATACATTTCCTGCTATTGCGTTATCAGCAGCATATCTTAGCTCTGTCCAAGGTGTTTCGGAAAACGAAGTGGTCGTTATTTTGCCGGTTGATCCATTTGTAGAAGATAGCTTTTTTACTAGAATTAAGGATTTAGAGTCAGTATTAAAGAATTCGAATGCCGATCTGGCATTAATGGGTGTTCACCCTACATACCCATCTTCGAAGTATGGTTACATTGTACCTGGAGAAAGTAATCAAGATGAATACTTTAATGTAAGTCATTTCACAGAAAAACCTTCTGAAGAGAAGGCGGAGCAGTTAATAAATGATAATGCGCTTTGGAACTGTGGAGTATTTGCTTTTAAACTTAAGTATATTTTGGATCTACTAGTTGAAAAGAATCTACCAACTAATTATGAACAATTAAGTCTTAGATATTCTGAAATTCCTAAAATTAGTTTTGATTATGAAGTAGTTGAAAAAGCTAAAAAGATAGTGGCAATACCTTATATTGGTTCATGGAAGGATCTTGGTACTTGGAATACTCTTACAGAGCAAATGGCAACAACACAGATTGGGAAAGGGGTTTTATCTGAAGAGTCGACAAATACACACCTGGTTAATGAGTTAGACATTCCAGTTACTGTATTAGGGGTAAAAGACTTAATTGTTGCTGCTAGCCCGGATGGTATTCTTGTTTCAGATAAATCTGCAAGTCCAAGAATTAAAGAACTAATTGGTGGATTTACACAGCCTCCTATGTACGAAGAACGTATGTGGGGTTGGTCACGAGTTTTAGATTATGCCAAATATGATGATGGTGAAGAAATGGTTACCAAGCGTATTTGCATCCATACTGGAAAGAATTCAAGCTATCATTATCATAATTTAAGAGACGAAGTATGGACGATTGTAAGAGGTGAAGGTGAACTTGCCTTAGATGATAGTCTTACTAGAGTTAAGGCAGGGGATATTATTCATTTACCGGTCGGCAAGAAACATGGTATTCGTGCTATTAAGAATCTAGAGTTTGTTGAAGTGCAAACTGGATATGGAATTAGCGATGAAGATTTTACAAGATTGTTGTTTGATTGGGATGAAGTAGTAGGTCAATTTCAAAAAAGTAAGTCTAAAGTAATTATGTAGATATTTGATATCGTCCCCTATGTAGTAGGGGGCTTATTTAAATTTGAATTTATGCTGAATAATCTTTTTGGGGAAAATTATTGGAACAATAGATACGTATGTATGTTTTATCTTATTGATGATAGATAGGTTCAAGATAATTAGGGGGATGACATGGATTGGAAAGTAGAATTAAAGAGATGGTTAGATAGTAAATCTTTAGATGAATCGTATAAAGAGACGCTTGAATTCCAAAATAACGAGAATGTATTAGAAGATTCCTTTTACAAAAACCTCGAATTCGGCACCGGTGGAATGCGGGGTGAAATCGGTCCAGGCACAAATAGAATGAACATCTATACAGTCCGTAAAGCATCTGAAGGATTAGCAAGATACATAGAAGAAAAAGGGGGAGAAGCAAAGTTGCGAGGCGTTGTGATTGCCTACGATTCAAGACACCAATCTCCTGAATTTGCTTTAGAAACGGCAAGAACGCTTGGGTCTCACGGGATCCAAACATATTTATTTGATGCGCTTCGTCCAACGCCACAACTTTCATTTACCGTTAGATATCTACATGCCTATGCTGGGATCGTCATTACAGCGAGTCATAATCCGCCAGAATACAATGGCTATAAGATCTATGGTCCGGATGGTGGGCAAATCACCCCGAGTGTTGGGGATGAAATTATTCATCATGTGAATGCAGTGGAAGACGAATTGGTAGTAAAAGTAGCAGATCCTGATAAGTTAAAAAATACTGGACTCCTAACAATGTTGAGTGAAAAAATCGATAACGCGTATATCAACCAATTGAAATCGATCTCACTTAATCAGGAAAAGGGTAGTCAAATCAATAAGGATCTCAAAATAGTATTCACTCCACTTCATGGAACGGGGAATCTTCCAGTGCGTGCTGGTTTAGAAGCGTTAGGATTTGATAATGTTTCAATTGTCCAAGAACAGGAACAGCCTGATCCTGAATTTTCGACGGTTGCTAGTCCTAACCCTGAAGAACACGCGGCTTTTGAACTTGCTATTCAGTATGGTGAGGAATTAGATGCCGACATTCTTATGGGTACGGATCCAGATGCTGACCGTGTCGGTGTAGCGGTTCGCAATCTTGAAGGGAATTATGAAGTATTAAGTGGAAATCAACTTGGTGCTTTAATGGTGGACTATCTCCTCTCTACTAGAAGTAAGAATGGAACTCTTCCGGAAAATGGCGCTATTCTTAAAACAATTGTTACTTCTGAGATCGGGAGAGATATCGCAGAAAGTTATGGATTAACGAGTATTGATACATTAACGGGCTTTAAGTTCATTGGGGAGAAAATCAAAGAGTTTGAAGAAACCGGTGAGCACACGTTTCTTTTTGGTTATGAAGAAAGCTATGGCTATCTCATTGGAGATTTTGTGCGAGATAAAGATGCTGTTCAGTCCTGTCTTTTTGCTGCAGAGATGGCAGCATATTATAAATCAAAAGGGAAAACGCTTTATGAAGGACTTCTAGATGTTTTTGCTAAGTATGGCTATTACCAGGAGGCACTTGAATCTCTAACGCTAAAAGGCAAATCAGGTGCAGAGCAAATTACTACCATTATGGATGAGTTTAGACAGAATTCACCTAAACGTATCGCTGATCACAAAGTTGCAAGGATTGAAGACTATCAATTGAGCGAAGCGACAAATTTACTTGAAAACAAAAAAGAAAAAATAGTGCTACCTAAATCGAATGTGATTAAATACAAACTTGAAAATGGAGCATGGTTTTGCCTGCGTCCATCAGGAACTGAACCAAAGATGAAACTTTACTTTGGAGTGAAAGAAGATTCGTTAGAAGCAAGTCAACGAATGCTTAATCAAGTAAAGGATGAAGTGATGGGCCTAGTTAATCAGATTCTTACTGTTAGAGTTTAAAGAATATAGCCCTCTTTAGAAAGAGGGCTAATAGCAACGATAAGTGTCGGGGGTTACCAGTTATGTATGAAATCAAACAGTCAGTTATGGATGGTTACACAATCTATCATCTGATCAACTGTGATACCTATTCAGAGGTGCGAATCGCTCCTGAACGTGGCGGTATGGTGATAGGGTACAAATCAGACGGCGAAGAACTTTTATACCTGAATGAAGAAACATTTAGTGATACGGAAGCCAATGTTAGAGGGGGTATTCCAGTCCTCTTTCCGATCTGTGGCCAATTAGAAGAAAAGCAGTACCGTTTAAACGGCGTAGTATACACCATGAAGAACCATGGATTTGCACGGAACTTGCCATGGGATGTTATTGAGTCAAGTACAGAAGATGGCGCACAAATAACATTGCAACTTAAAAGCAATCGTGAAACAAAAGAATCTTTTCCATTTGATTTTGAACTGCGTTTTACGTACACATTAAAATACAATGAATTGATCATCAAGCAAAGCTACAGCAATCATTCTAGTGAAATTATGCCATTTTATGCAGGGTTCCATCCTTACTTTCATTCAGAGCATAAGAATTTAGTTTATCAAGCTGATGCAAAGGACTATTTTGATTACAATGATGGGGAAGAAAAGCCGTTCTATGGTGAGATTGCTTTAACAGGGAAGCGTGAAGCAGTTGCTTTGAAACATGCCGACGATCATCAAATTAAATTTGATTTAGCGCAAATGAATCAACGTATCACAATGTCGTATGGCAGTGAGTTTAAATATGCAGTGCTTTGGACTGAGCAAAATAAGGGCTTCGTTTGCATCGAGCCATGGATGGCCAAGATGAATGATTTTAATGAAAAAGAAGATCTTCAATTCGTCAAACCGGGTGAAACGATGAATACATTTGTCACGATTGCAACAGACACAATTCGTGAAAGTAGATAAGCTGGAGGAGTATATGTACGAACGTCAACCAATCTTTTTAAAACCTAACTTTAAAGATCGTATCTGGGGTGGAACGAATCTGCGTGAGAAATTTGACTATGACATCCCAACGGAAACGACTGGCGAATGCTGGGGGATATCAGCTCATTCAAATGGACCTTCTGAAATTCTGAATGGTCCGCTTAAAGGAAAGACTTTAGATGTCGTATGGAAAGAAGATCAAGACCTTTTTCGAAATGAAGGTGGAGAACACTTCCCACTACTAATTAAAATTCTTGATGCAAACAATGATCTTTCCGTACAAGTTCACCCCGATGATTCCTATGCAAGAGAAGTAGAGAATGAGGCATATGGAAAAACAGAATGCTGGTACATCCTAGATTGCGAAGAGAATTCTGAGATCATTTTTGGTCACCATGCTCAATCAAGAGAAGAATTCCAGCAATTGATTGAAGAAGGCAAATGGGATAGCTTGTTAAGAAGCATTCAGATTAAGGCTGGTGAATTCTACTATGTGCCAAGTGGTACGATACATGCGATTGGAAAAGGCACGATGATTCTTGAAACGCAACAAAGCTCAGACACAACGTATCGGGTATATGATTATGATCGAACGGATGCAAGTGGAAACAAACGTGACCTTCATATTGCGCAGTCAATCGAAGTATCAACCGTTCCTCACGAAGATCCCGAATTTCATCCGAAACGTGAAGTGAAGGAAGGCGTAGTCCAAACAGAACTAGTGACAGAAAAGTACTTTACCGTTTGGAAATGGGAAGTTAATGGACATTTTCAACAAGCAACAAACGATGAATATTTGCTCGTTAGCGTGCTAGGTGGTGAAGGTAGCATTGGTGTAAAAGATGAGGATGCTCTTTCCATTATGAAAGGCGACCATTTTATCATTCCATCGACGATGAAAGATTTTGTTGTGGTAGGTAAATTAGAAATGATGGTTTCAAAGAGTAACGGATAAAGAGAGAAAACATGATATCAACCTAATTTGACAGTTGAGATTTTATTTTTTTATTCGATAATACCTTTTATTTCTTGAAATGGTATTTATAAGAATAAGTATGCTATGTATACTGGTCTTATAGATATAGGTCTGCAGAACTACTTGCATAATATAAACTTAAATGAAGAAAGGAAGATGATTTATGAAAGTAAGAAAGGCGATAATTCCAGCTGCGGGTCTAGGAACGAGATTCCTTCCTGCGACAAAAGCACAACCAAAAGAAATGCTTCCCATCGTGGACAAGCCAACGATTCAATACATTGTAGAAGAGGCAGTGCGAGCAGGTATTGAGGACATCATTATTGTCAGCGGTCGTGGAAAGCGTGCCATTGAAGATCATTTTGACAAATCATATGAGCTAGAAGAAACGCTTACAAAGAAGCAAAAGCACAAAATGTACGAAGAAGTGCAAAAGATCTCCAATCTAGCAAACATTCATTACATCCGTCAAAAAGAACCAAAAGGACTTGGTCACGCGATTGGATGTGCAAAGAGCTTTATTGGTGATGAACCATTTGCCGTATTGCTTGGGGATGACATCGTTCGTTCTGAGAAGCCATGTATTGGTCAGTTAATGGACGTATATAACCGCTACAACAGTTCTGTAGTTGGAGTTCAACAAGTTGAGAGAGAGAACGTTTCAAAATACGGAATCATTGCACCGAAAGAAGGCATGTTGGAGGAAGGCGTGATTCCTGTAGAAACATTTGTTGAAAAGCCTTCGATCGAAGAAGCGCCGTCGAACCATGCAATTCTTGGTCGCTACGTGCTTACTCCGGAGATTTTTGAAATTCTTGAAACACTGCCAACAGGTGCTGGTGGTGAGGTGCAACTAACGGATGCGATTAAAGTATTGAATGAATCGCAGGCGGTTATTGCACATGAGTTTGAAGGTGATCGTTATGATGTAGGCGATAAGTTTGGGTTTATTAAGGCGACGGTTGATTTTGCTTTGGGGAGAGAGGATCTTCAGGGTGAAGTGATGGCGTATTTGAAGAGTGTTGTGGAGAAGGAATTGGCTTATCAGTCGTAATTCATTAAAGAATCTGGCAAACCAGCATAATGGTTTGCCAGGTTCTTTTTTGTGTTTAAAAAAGACTTAGGAACTTGTTGACGATAACGCTTTCATATGATAACTTATGTTTATGTTAAATCACAACAGGGATTTAAAATCACATATGTGAATCGAGGAATTGGAATGTCGGTCAAATCAGCGAAACGTGTACTGGAGATCTTGGAGGTTGTTTCTCATGTTTCATCTGGCTTAACGGTTAAGGAAGTGAGTGATGAGTTAGAGTTTCCTCAAAGTAGTACGTTTAATTTAATGAAGACGCTTCATCAGGAAGGGTATCTTTATCAGGATGAATTAAAGAAATATCGACTAGGAGCTAAGCTAATTCATTTAGGGACAACGGCTATGGAATCGTTGGATATTCATAGCATCGGATTACCTTATTTAAGTTCTCTCATGAATAGCGTTCAAGAGACGGTGTTCATGGCAGTTTTATCCGGTGGAGAGTTGGTTTATGTCGCGAAGATCGATAGCAATCGTTCGATCAAAACGTCTGCTCAGTTAGGCTTTAAAAAGCCGTTATATTGTACGGGTTTAGGAAAAGCATTTTTAGCCTTTCTTCCAAAAGAAGAGAGAGATTCCCTACTCGAGGGCATGACACTAGAACCGATTACTGACAAAACGGTTACTGATAAAGATGAGCTAATGAAGCAGCTAGAGGTTTACCAGCAACAGAGGTATAGCATTGATGATGAAGAAAATGAAGAAGGCTTATTCTGCGTAGCGGCCCCTGTTTTTGATAGTAGTAACAGGCAGATTGCGGCGGTCAGCGTAGCTGGTCCGAAAGAGCGGATGATGGCGAGAATAGAAACGACGACGAATGAGCTGAAGAAAACAGCGCGAATCATCTCAAGCAAAGTAGGCTATCGAGGTTAAGAAAAGAGGTTAGGGTAATGGATGTTGTTGCAATTGGAGAGACGCTTGTCTCTCTTACACCAAGTGCGAATGGGCTCATGAGGCATGCGGAATCATTTCGTCCAAAAGTGGCCGGAGCGGAAACGAATACGTTAATTGGATTAAGTCGCTTAGGTCATGAGACGGGGTGGATTAGTCGACTTGGCGATGATGAACTAGGGGCTAAGATCCTGACAACGGTAAGAGGTGAACGGGTCGATACATCGTACGTCACGCTTGACCGTCAGCACCAAACGGGCATGTTTTTTAAAGAGATGATCCATGGCGGAGAAGTGAGAGTGCACTATTATAGAAAAGACTCTGCTGCCAGTCATCTTGAAGCAGATGATATGGATGAAGACTATATCGCGAGTGCAAGATTTTTATACATATCAGGGATTACGCCAGCGTTAAGCGAGTCTTGTAAAACGGTTATTATGAAAGCGATCTCAATCGCGAAGAAACATGATACGAAAGTTGTGTTTGATCCAAATGTGAGAAAGAAGCTCTGGAGTGAAGAGGAAGCGAGAGAGACCTTGTTAGCCATTAGCAAGCGATCTGACATTGTCCTCCCAGGGATTGCAGAAGGCGCTTTTCTTTTTGGGACCACAGATGACAAAGAGATTGCCCAGTCCTTTTTGAAGTTGAATGACGTATCGTGTGTGGTGGTGAAACGAGGTGAGAGAGGAGCCTATTACAGTACGGCTGAAGTTTCTGGAGAAGTTGACGGTTTTCATGTGAAGAATGTCATCGATCCTGTAGGTGCGGGAGATGGATTTGCAGCAGGATTTCTATCCGGGCTTCTCGATGATTTATCCGTTGAAAAAGCAGTTGAGCGTGCTTGTGCTGTTGGGGCGATGGTTACGACCATTCCTGGTGACTTTGAAGGATTGCCAGATCACGCAAGGTTAGAACAGTTTATGTCTTCAGATATGCAAGAGGATGTTGAACGATAATGAAGTGGAGGTCGACGAAAAATGAAAGCGCTTAATGGAATCGAACAACATAAAATGATCGCAATTATTCGTGGGTACGAAGAAGAAGATGCTTATGCTATTGCAAAGGCACTGTATGAAGGTGGAATTCGCTTAGTTGAAGTAACCTTAAATTCCCCTAACGCGATTCGTACGATTGAGAAGATCTCAAAAGAATTAGGAGATAAGATGCTCGTTGGGGCTGGTACCGTATTGGATCCGGAGTCAGCACAAGCGGCATTAATGGCAGGCGCAACGTTTATTCTTTCTCCATCGCTCAATACCGAAACAATTAAACTTACAAAACGTTATGGTGCAGTCAGTATACCAGGAGCTTATACACCAACGGAAATCTTAACTGCTTATGAAGCAGGAGCCGATGTTGTAAAAGTGTTCCCAGCCACAACGCTTGGTCCATCTTATATAAAAGATCTTAACGGACCGCTTCCACAGCTCAGGTTACTACCGACCGGTGGCGTATCGCTAGATAACGTGGAAAGTTATTTATCAGTTGGTGCTTTTGGCGTAGGACTTGGAAGTTCACTAGTCCATAAAACACAAGACGTAACAGAAGAATACCTTGAAGAGATTACCGATAAAGCACGGCAATTTACGAATTTCGTAACCGATATGACAGGAGGACAATAATCATGAAGATTACAGGTTATAAGTTATATCAAGTACCACCAAGATGGTTGTTTCTAAAAATTGAAACGGATGAAGGCATTGTCGGTTGGGGGGAGCCCGTTATTGAAGGACGCGCATCGACAGTGAAAGCGGCGGTTGACGAACTAATGGAAAACTTGATCGGAAAAGACCCTGAACGAATTGAAGATCACTGGAACATGATGTACCGCTCTGGGTTTTACCGAGGTGGCCCAATTCTTATGAGTGCGATTGCTGGAATTGACCAGGCGCTCTGGGATATAAAAGGAAAGTTTCATAACACATCCATACATAATCTCCTCGGTGGCGCTTGTCGTGATTCCATAAAGGTTTATTCCTGGATCGGTGGCGATCGACCAGCAGATGTGGGACAAGCTGCGAAGGACGTTGTCGAAAAAGGATTTAAAGCAATCAAAATGAATGCCACGGAAGAGCTTCAATATATTGATTCTCATGAAAAGATCGATCAGGTGCTTGAACGAGTGAGCACGATTCGTGAAACTGTCGGTCCTTATATCGGAATCGGCATTGATTTTCACGGTCGCGTTCATAAACCAATGGCGAAGATCCTGGCAAAAGAACTAGAAACGTTCCGCCCAATGTTTATTGAAGAACCGGTGTTACCTGAAAACAATGAAGCACTACGCGAGATCGCGAACCATGTGAACATCCCGATTGCGACAGGGGAACGGATGTATTCAAGATGGGATTTTAAGCCGCTTCTAACAGATGGTTACGCAGACATTATTCAACCTGACTTGTCTCATGCGGGTGGCATTACTGAATGCAAGAAAATCATTTCCATGGCAGAAGCCTTTGATGTCGCTGTTGCACCTCATTGTCCACTTGGACCAATTGCACTTGCTGCATGCTTGCAAGTGGATGCAACGTCACACAATGCCTTCATCCAGGAGCAAAGCCTAGGCATTCATTATAACGTGGGCAGTGATCTACTAGACTATATTACTGATAAAGAAGTATTTAAATATGAAGACGGCTATGTCAGCATTCCGCAGGGACCTGGCTTAGGAATTGACGTGAATGAAGAAGTCGTCGAGAAGATGGCAAAAGAAGGTCACAATTGGCACAATCCGGTATGGCGTCACAAGGATGGCTCCATTGCGGAATGGTAGTTTTTCTAGCATCTTTTAAAAATTGAACAGAAGGAGGAAAATAAATGGGTTCAGATACATTTCTAATTTTGATTACGGTATTAGGAATTGCCTTATTGCTCTTTTTAGTTATGAAGTCCAAGTTACAAGCATTTGTCGCTTTATTAATCTCCAGCCTGTTCATTGGAGTTGCTTCAGGACTAGAATTAGATGAAGTTATTACCTCGATTGAGGAAGGCATGGGGGGCACACTTGGATTTATCGCCATTGTCGTCGGACTTGGTGCTATGTTTGGAGAGATGCTTCGTGTTTCTGGAGGTGCCGAACGGCTGGCGATTACACTCGTCAACAAATTTGGAGAAGGGCGGGTGCAGTGGGCACTTGGGTTAACGGGTTTTATCGTTGCCATTCCTGTCTTTTTAGATGTAGCACTCGTCATCCTGATTCCAATTGTTTATAGTTTGGCTCAGAAAACGAAAAAATCCACGTTGTATTTTGGTATCCCGTTGCTAGCTGGTTTAGCGGTAACGCATAGTTTCGTCCCTCCGACTCCTGGACCAATCTCAGTTGCCTCTATATTAGGTGCAGATTTAGGATGGGTCATTTTATTTGGTGCGTTGGCGGGTCTTCCTGCAATGGTTATCGCAGGTCCGATCTTCGGTAAATACATCGGAAACAAAATTCACGTAAAGGTACCTGACTTTGTTACGCAAAACGAAATGGAGCAGCATAAAAATGAAAAAGAGCTCCCAAGCTTTTTATCTATCGTTGTATTAATTCTGATTCCTCTCGTATTAATTCTTGTGAACACTGTCTCGGGTCAGATCTTACCGGAAGATAGCTTTATGCGTTCATTATTAACATTTATCGGACATCCTTTTATTGCCTTAACGCTTTCCACCTTACTCACATTTTATTTCTTAGGTACGAAGCGAGGATACACGAAAACTGAAATCCAAAACATTGCAACAAAATCACTAGAACCTGCCGGGATCATTATCTTAGTAACAGGTGCTGGTGGCGTCTTCAAGCAAACGCTCATTAACAGTGGCGTTGGAGATATCCTAGGCGAGATGATGGCAACGTCCAGTTTACCAATTGTTCTATTAGCCTTCCTTATTTCTACTTTCGTTCGTGTCGCCCAAGGGTCAGCAACCGTTGCGATGATTACAGCAGCCGGTTTAATGTCGCCAATCATTAGCATGATGGACGTTTCTGAACCAATGCTTGGACTACTGGTTATTTCCATTGCGAGTGGGGCAACCGTCTTTTCCCACGTAAACGACTCAGGCTTCTGGTTAGTGAATCGCTTCTTTGGGTTAACAGAGAAACAAACGCTTCAGTCGTGGACAGTGATGGAAACGCTGATTGGATTTATTGGGTTTGGAGTCGTGTTTGTAATTAGTTTTTTTGTGTAGGGTAAATAGTAGATTACAACTATAAGAATAATATAGAAGGCTAGGAGACTGATCGAGAGGGATTGATCGGTTTCCTAGTTTTTTTTGTATAGGACGTGGATATTGTGGGTTTGAATCTGGGAAATAGGGTATTTAACTTAATGGTATGTAATTATTTGTAAATTAAATTTTGGATATTCGAAAAAGGAAAGAAGAACCTTTTTTATGGTTAGATAGAATCATTTAATAGAGAGGTTAATTAGTTCCAATAGACTATTTTCAATTAATTGGCAATCAGGTCACTCTGCCATATTAATCTCATTTATAATCGATTAAGGGATGAAACAAACACAAAATAGGAAGAACTGAAAAAGGAGCTACTTATGACTAAAAAACGTTTCTTACTTACTGGCATCCTTTGTAGTGCATTATTATTAGGAGGTTGTTCTGCGTTGACTAATTCAAATGATGAGACCGGAAAAGAGAAAGAACAAAAAACAGATAAAAAGACTGAAGAAGAACGAATAGAGGATAAATATTTTGTATCAGTTCAAGATTATACCGGGGAAGAATATACGCTCGATAACGGTGAAGAGACGGATAAAATAGCTGAAGAAAACCGAGATGAAGTAGAGAGCGCAATAAAGAAGTACTTTAAGGATGAGTACAAAACAGAGGTTAAGGTACATAACATTACTGGTGCAGCGGGGGGTGCATCTGTATCTGTAGAATCAATTGGTCAACCGCATTTTTACTCGTACGCCATTATTCCGATTGACAAAAAAACTAGAGAAATAGACACTTCAGGAGTTTGGTCTCAAGAAGGTCAAGTTGAAACAGCAATCATAAGTGGATTGTATGCGTGGATTAATGAAGATAAATTCAATAAGCTGGATCAGTATATAGAGGAAAAAGTAAAGGAATATCCAATTGTTGGGATTAATGAAGGAGCAAATCAAAACGGAATAGGGAATTATCATACTACCCCTTATTACAAAGTAGTCATTTATGGAGGAGTCGTGGAAGAAAAGCTTCTACAGGCGTATATCGATAACCCTGACCGCTCAAAAGAAGAGTGGGCCAACATGTTAGAAGGTGAAAAGGTTGATCCTTCGATGGTAGCTGTTCTCACTCAATTGTATATGGAGGATCCAAACGTTGAACCAAGCAAGGAGATATTTGATGAAATCGTAAATGATTTATCTGAAATGGAAGAACTAGCTGCTGGGCAATATGGTTTTATTCTACATGATAATACAATTGATAAATATAGTGGTCAAAATGTAAAGGACAATAGTTTAGAACAAACTTATCCTGATGAGATTATTAAAGAATAATCCAATGATTTATTGAAAGGAGTGGGGGTGTGGGAAAGATTACTATTAATAATATCAGTGATGTAGATTTGGTAGAACTATCGGGATTTCATGCTTATCGGAACCCTTTCCTTAATGAAACCTTAAATGTTAACGATAATACTTATAGAGTAATTGATAAAGCTAAAATAATTTCATCAGGATTAAATGCTGTTACCGTATTAAAAGTAAATAAAGATACGAAATTACGGGAAATGGCTGTTATTTATGTAGGGACTGATCCGGCAAGTAAACAAGATGTTTTTACTGATCTTCAACTAATCGGTTCCGATATTCCTGAGCAATTAAAAGATGCAAAAAGCTATTTTGATCAGATGGAAGAAAAGTACGGCGGTATCTCTTATGTAGCTGGAAATTCCCTCGGTGGTGCTCTTGCAAACTCAATCGCAGTACAAAATCAAGATGTTAAAAGCGTAACATTGAATCCAGCCATTTTACCTGGTGAACTAACCCCCTCTTCAAACTTAAATGTGAATAGTACAAATTACTTTATGGAATATGACCCTTTGACAAACGGAGAGGAAGCTTTAGATCTCGGTGATCGTATTCCTGGGAAAGTTTATCGGATAGGAGGGGGGACGCCGACAGGATCTCTTCTTTTGGGTGCTAACCATACAGGTTATCTAGAAGGTGATATGAAGGATCAAAAAGTAGAAGTTGGTACAAAGGGCGGTGTTGGTTACGGGTTTATTCGTGTTGGTGCTGATGAACACATTGTCACTAGTATTTGGACAGGAGAGTCCCTTCACGGCGGGAATTCAAGTCGTATTGAATTGAATGCAGATACGATCAATACGCTTTATCAAGGAATCTATGATTTGGTTGGAAATCGTCTATCCCTTTCTTCCGAATACATTGGGAATTCCGTAAGTATCGTCGAGGACGAGAGAGCTAAATTTGAAGAACGTGTAACAAATTTAAAAGAAACGTTCTCTACGTTTGTGGAGGATCTAACTTCGTCTCCTGTCTTAAAAAGTATTACCGCAACCGGTTATCTTATCCAGTTTGAACTTGATAATATGAGAACGATGTTAACGATGGCCGAGGATCGTTTTAGAAGCCTGAATGCCTTTCTCAATTCCCCTCCAGCAGAAATAGCTGAACACCTTTTAAAGATGGATGTTAGTGTAGAAAGCATTTTTGGAGAAATTCACAAAAAGATTAATGAGATCGAAAGTTCATTTGAAGATCTTGTAGAGCATGTCACTTACATAAGAGAAGAGAAACTACCTAAATTATTAGAGGGAGGAACAGATTTTATCTACGATGCTGTGGTTGGTGAATTAGCTTCCCATTATGAAATCATTAACCAAAATAACGGTTTATTGTCACAGCAAATCATGAGTTTTGGAACAAGTGTTTCGGAAACGGCAGCTTCCCTTTTTGATCGAGAATTATCTTTAGCTGATTCCATTAAGTCTAAAGTGAATCAAGTTAAAGACGTAGGAAAAATATCAAAAGTAGAAAAATCACGTTTACTGGACTCTCACTATTTACCAAATGGTCTCTCGATTAAAGAAAAGGTATTGGAAGAAGGAACAGAAACATTTATTCAAGCTATTTGGCAGTTAATCATTCCGCCTCTTTCAGCGATTAAGAGTGTCCTTTCTTTATTCGATCATTCATTGACTCTACTGATTCAAACAATCCGCTTCATTAACGTCCAAGCTACCTCTTCTTTGCCAGCAAAATTAGTAGGTTTGTTTAGTAACTTTGATGAACAAATTAATGAGCTCGTTTCTATTACACTTACGCCATTAGAGCAACTACAAAATATGGTGGAAGGACTTGAAGAAGGTACTCAGCAATTGTTAACCAATTTCCCTGATCTGATCGATCGCTTCAAGCCTTATATTGATACAGCACTTTTTAACATTAGTAAGTACCAAGATGTTCGCTTGTACAATTTAAGTTCGAATACGATTTTAGAAGAAATGATTCTCTTATTTTCAGATATCATTAACCAGCTTTCTCATCAAAAAGCAGTATCTGTGGAAGCCCTTGTTGAAGAATCAGAACAAGTGGTAGAGAATCTTAAATTGTTTCATTCACAAGTTGAGAGAGGGACGATTTTTTAACAGGGGAAGCGCTGGGACGGTTCTCATGATGCAATCTATATTTAGAAGGAACAATGATTAGTCAATAGTTATTGTTCTATTTATTTATGATAATGAATCAACAGAACCGTCTCATTGATGCCTAGTTCAATTCAAATAGGGGGTACGGATCAACAAGCAAACTGTATAAAACAAACGCAGTAAAATGATGTTGAGGTTCATTAACTGTAGGCTACAAAACAGACTAGATTGTTATGCTTTGCTGTTTTTTGTAGTGACTGTTTTCGTCAGTCTCCGGCGCCATCCATCACCAACATTCGTAACCTGGTAACGCCCTACTGTGATCCACTTTCAATATAAATTAAATTTTTTCTATTTCAAAAAAACCAGGTGAACTAATCACTAGATTAGTTCACCTGGTTTTAGTTAATCAATAGAATCATCCCACTCGTTCTTTACCCACATATCACAAGCTTCGCTCCCAACCATAGATGTTTTTTTAAAAGCACATTCATATAACCTGTTTATTCTAGGTCTTTAGGTTCATCACCGTTCATATTTAATTTACAAAGTTTTTTTATTTTGCATAACTTTCAACACATTATTCGCAGGATTAGAAATATCGATTGTAGGAAAATCTGCTCCATTTTCTTCCTCATTGATTCTTCTATATGGCGCAGCACATCAAGCATTTCGCTTCTGGTCACCTCAAATATAATCGCTTGCATTTCATAAAATGAATGATAGGAACGAATGATTTGTATTAGAAGTAATCTTCATATTGATCACTTTTTTCGTGATCGATCGGTAATGGTAATGTTTAGGGATTGTAAATATTTGTAGGTCTAAAGGTCTGTGATGTGTTAATCTAAATAGATATATTCGTGTTAATGGGAGGTTTGTATGAAAAAAGTAATCACATATGGTACTTTTGACATGCTTCATTGGGGACATATTAATTTGCTGAAGAGAGCTAAGGGTTTAGGAGATTATTTGATTGTGGCGATTTCTTCTGATGAATTTAATGCACTTAAAAATAAGAAATCTTTTCATAGTTTTGAAAATCGTAAATACATTCTTGAAGCTGTTCGGTATGTGGATGAAGTCATTGCGGAAGAAAATTGGGAGCAGAAGTTGAGTGACATTAACTTGTACGATGTCGATTTATTTGTCATGGGTGACGATTGGGAAGGGGAGTTTGACTTTTTAAAAGAAAAATGTGAAGTCGTTTATTTGAAAAGGACTCCAGGAATTTCAACTACCCAGGTGAAAAAAGAGTTAGCTTCAGTCAGGTAGAGAAAAGTTATAGAACGATATGACAACAATGATTTATTAGGGGTGTAACATGGGATTATTAAATTTATTATGGCAGCCAAGCGAGCAGTTTAAGTGTTATTTACATGGCTTAGAATACCATCAACAGAAGTTGGATGTCACATTAAAATTAGACATCAATGCAGTAGCTTCAGCGCAACCACTTAAATATGTTCTTATAGAAAGACAAACTCGCAATCGTATAACAACTAAGGTAGACAGTGAGTATGACCCACAAAGTAACGATCTCATACAGTTTAGCTTGGACATCACTCAGAACGTAAATGAACTGACATCAGGTATATGGGATGCTTATTTTCATGTGAATTTACAAGGGAAAGAAAAGGTTCTGAGAGTGAAAAACAGTTTAACAAATACCCTCGAATACCCGCCACTTTATATCAACAGAATAAACAAGTCACTTATTCCCTATTCAACTGTAAAAGGAAATTTATCATTTAAATCTGATGGAAGTACCGCCAAACTTGTTTCCGAAACGGTCAATCTAGATACATTTGGCGTTCTTAAACTAAGTGGTTATTTCTTAGTACCTTCCTGGCAAGTGTTAGAGAGTAAAGAGGTTAAGAAAACGATTCTGCTCACTCGTAAGAATGGTACAACACTGGAGCTCCCAGCTACACATGTGAATCGACCGGATTTGTCGAAGCATTATGGTCAACCTGATGGAACGTATGATTGGACAGGATATGAAATTGAATTAGATTTTAGAAAGAATAATCTCCTCTTACATTATGATGAATCATTTGAAATTGCAATGAGAATGGATTATCAGGATAAAGTTATGTCTTTGCCATTAAATGTAGATGCTTCAAAGATCTTTCATTATTCAGCGATATTTCATACGTCCGGTATTATCAACAAAGTGATGTTGAACGTTGGTCAGGAAAACGATCCTCTTTCGGTGCTTGTAACTAGGGAAGATTTTCAGGCAGAAATACGTGCAGTCTACGCTAAAAATGGTGAAATAACTTTACATGGACAAATAATGACCTCTTTAGATGAAAGTACCTATGCTGATCATGCACGCATTCGATTTGAAAAAAGAGGTACAGACATAAGCCATGAATATGAGATCAGCGTAGAGGATCGAACATTCACCTATACGATGGATATTGAAGAGTCCTATCGTCAGGGCTTATTTACCGATGGCATTTGGGACTTATCCTTTATTTCAGATGTTTGTCAGTCAAAATTAGTCTCTCGCTTAGACGATATTAGTTCGAAACAAAGACTTGTCAACTTACCACAGCAAACATTTATCAATCGCGACAGGCATATTAAGGTCATTAAGCCTTATTATACCATACATGAAGAAGTTTCCATACTCGTAAGGGATTATATTCAAACAAAATCAATTGATAACGTAAGAATTGTGAAATCGGATTTATTGATTACTGGAAAACTTAATATTCAGCCTCCACATAAGGAGTTACCTAAATTACTTGAAGGTTCAATATTAATTAAAGGTCAATATGGCGCAAGATATCATCTACCAGTGGAGTGGGAATTACAAAAGACTGGAAAGACGACGCTTGAACACGCATTTGTGGCAAAAATAAAACTTGGCCATCAAGAAAAAATAAAGAAGATGCAATTACTGCGAGATATCAATTTTGACCTGATTCGGTGTCACCTTAATTTCGATGATGCATTAATTCCATTTACGATGAATGTGGATGCGTCTAAAGTGGTCATGACGTTTGAAGACCGTTTGAAGCAACGAACAAAATGGAAAACATTGATCAATAAAAGTTTACTTCCCTTCTATAAGGCATGTAATAAAATACTACCGATTAACACTAAAGTAATCGTATTTCAGAGTTTTCACGGTAAAAGCTACTCATGCAATCCTAAAGCCATCTACGAGGAGCTAGTGGATTCTAAGAATAAGTACAAATCGGTTTGGGTGATGAATAACCTGAACACTGAAATTCCTGGTAATCCTATTAAAGTAAGACCGCATTCTCTCAAATATTATTACTATATGGCGGTCGGAAAGTTTTTTGTGAATAATGGTAACTTTCCAGATTTTTATGAAAAGCGTAATGGATCCGTCCATCTTCAAACCTGGCATGGTACACCTTTGAAAAAACTAGGTTTTGATATCGATCCAACTTCTGAATCATACGCAGAAAACACTTCTCCGGCCCTTCTTGAAAGAAATAAGCGTTGGGATTATTTAATCGGTCCCAATGATTATACGTCTACGATTTTGAAGAGAGCTTTTAATTTTAACAAAACGACCCTGGACATTGGTTATCCTCGTAATGATGTTCTTTTAAACAAAAATAAAGAAGTTAAGATTCGGGCCATTAAGAAAAAGCTAAACATTCCTGAGGATAAAAAAGTCATCTTGTATGCGCCAACTTGGCGAGATTATGAATTCCATAATGGAGCTAATTTTCAACCATACCAATTTAAATTTGATTTAGAGAGAATGAGAGAGAAGTTTGGAAATGACTATGTTCTGTTAGTGAGGCTCCACTATAGAGATGCGATGCGAATTCAGTTAGAGGGCTATGAAGAGTTTGTCTATAACGTTTCAAGTTATGATGATATTCAAGAGCTCTATCTGATTTCTAATCTTCTCATAACAGACTACTCTTCCGTGATGTTCGACTACGCTAACCTGAATCGACCAATGATCTTCTTTGCTTACGATATGCCAAGATATGCCACTCAAGTGAGAGGATTCTATTTTGATTTTCAAAAAGAAGCACCTGGTCCAATTGTAATCAGTGAAGAGAAGTTGTTTCATGCAATTGACAATATAGACCGTATTCAGCAGACATATCGAAAGAAATACAAAGATTTCACATCTAAGTTTTGTCACCTTGACGACGGAAAGGCTGCAAGGAGAACAATTGAAAAGGTATTAGGGTGAAATGAAGAGATTGGAGAATGATTTGTGAAGATTAGATTTCTTGTATTTGATATATATGGAATGGGAGGTACGGTTCGAACTGTCCTTAACGTTACCAATTATCTTGCGCAGAACGGCTATGATATTGAAGTAATTAGTGTATTTAGACACAGAAATAACCCTTTCTTTGAAATTGATCCTAGAATCAAAGTAACCGTTCTACACGATGTTGTGAATCGTAGCAAAAGTCAATTAGATCTAAAGAGTAAGGTAGCAAGTAAATTATTGAAAATGAAAAGTAGGTTAATTCATCCCGATGATGAAGGACACCATTTCTTTTCAGCTTTATCGGATATTAAAATGTATAACTATATGAAATCCATTGATTCTGGAATTCTTGTAAGTACAAGACCAAGTTTCAACATTTTTGCTAGTAAATATGTGAAGAAAGATGTGAAAGTCATTGGACAGGAGCATCTCAATTACGCAATTTATCCAGAGCGCTTAAAGCGTTCCATCGTAAAGCATTATGCAAGCTTAGATTATCTTGCAACTTTAACGGATGATGATACAACCGACTACAAAGAGTTGCTATCTGCTGGTAGTGTGAAGGTGAAAAAACTGACTAATTCGATTCCTAAGCTTCAAGGTGGTGTCTCACCTTTAGAATCTAAAACGATCATTGCTGCAGGAAGATTAGTACCTCAGAAGGGCTTCGATTTACTTATTGAAGCTTTTAAGATTGTTAACGAGAAGCATCCAGATTGGAAATTGAAAATTTTTGGCGGAGGAAGAGAACGTCAAAATCTTCTAGACCTTATTGAAGAAAAGGAATTGTATAATCACGTAGTCCTAATGGGATCCACTCCCAACATCGATGTGGAACTAATGAAATCTTCCATCTATGCATTAAGTTCTCGTTTTGAAGGTTTTGGAATGGTTATTGTTGAGGCAATGCAGTGCGGTGTACCGGTGGTTAGCTTTGACTGCCCTAAGGGGCCAGGTGAAATCATTAAGCATAATGAAGATGGGATTCTCGTTGAAGACGGAAATATTGAAGCATTTGCCGATTCCCTGATTCGTTTAATAGAAGACAAAAATTTACGTGAAAAGTTTAGTGAAAATGGCATGGAGAATGTAAAACGATATGAAATTGATGAAATCGGAACGAAGTGGAAAGAAACAATTAATGAGCTGATCGTTGAATAAACGAAAATGATTTAAATAAAGAGGTGACAAATTGAACGCTTTAATAACGGGAGTAGAATATTTTGATGACGTGTTAAGGGTAACGGGAGAAGTTGATCAAGACATTCAAGATCATAATGTTTCTCTCTGTCTAAGAAGACGTGAAGTTGAACAGGGGCTAGAATATCCTGAAGAATATAGGTTCACCACGGTTATGAATGGGACTACGTTCTCAATAGAAGAAAGCATTAACGACATATTTGTTCAAAAAAAAATGCATGATGGTGTTATTTGGGACTTCTTTATTCATCAAGGTGGAGAATACATTGAGGCTAAAATGACAACCTCAGCTCCTGACTTGAAAGAAGTGGACTACCGTCCTTTTTCACATCACCTATTTAAAGTTAAGCCTTATGTGAATGGGCGAAATGGCCTTTCTATGCTTGTGTTACAAAATGATCTCACTACAGAAGTCGCTGACGTTACGTTTAAAGATGGGCGCTGTTCGATTGAAGTTGACGTGAATGGAGCTATGACAGATAACGCTTTAAAGGATAAGATCGTCACCTTAAAAGCAAAAAAAAGAGAGCAAGAACATCTCTTTGAGTATTATGAATCCAAAACAATAGAACCAATTTCTGAAGGAAGGTTTCTTTTTCACTTTTCGTTAGATGATCTTTATGATGGCTATCCGTTCAACAAAAATCTTATCTGGGATTTATTTATAGAGTTAAAAGATACAAATGGTTTGGTACTCGACCTTACAGTAAATAAAAAGGAAAACATTCATTTCAATTACTACCAGTTTGAAAAAAATGATCTTTATCGAGTCAAACCATATAAAACTGGACACGATACACTTGCTTTCATTATAAAATACGCTGATATTTCTCCTTCTATTGAGCAAATTTATTTTGAGGCAAATCGACTATTGGTAACTGGACATATTGAAGCAACGAATTACGATCTCGATAAGCTGGATGAATTTAACTCTTCTTTCGTATTAAAAAAACGTCAAACTGTTGGTCAAGAATTAACTTACAACCTCGAAAAAGGGGTGGAGTTACTTATTACCAATCAAAATTTTGATTTGGTAGCGGATGTTTCTGAACTTTTAGAAGAAGAGGTTATTCATAACAAGGATGTATGGGATCTCTTTCTACGTGTCGCCACTATATCTGGAAACACAATAGATCTACCGATAAATGCTGAAAAAGTAAATCAACTTAAAATTGGATATGAAGAAATGTTTGCTAACCCGAGGGTGAAATGTAAACCATTTGTGAATGGAAAGCAAAACTTGTCTCTTTATTTCTTAGACAATGTCTCAAGTGAGAATCAACTAAAAGTGGCCGTTTTGGGATCTTGAAAAAGAGTTCTTTAAGTTTAACAGAGAAAGGGTTTTAGAATTGGAAGTAAAGGTCTCTAAAGTTGACTATCGCAATGGAATCATTTCCTTATGGGGCCAGTCCGATCAGTATTTGAGTGAAGATGCTACCATTTGTGTTAAGCGAAGAGTGATCGAACATACAATTGACTATTTAGATGAAAGACATTTTTCTTTAAAAGTTAATAAAGAGAAATTCATCTTTGAAATTGAGATTGATAAATTATTAAATATGAAACTGTTGGAAGAAGGACAAGTTTGGTATTTTTATATCAATAATGGTGGTCATTCTTATCGATTGAAAATCGACCAACAATTGAAATTGGTTTATCACCCATTCACAGTTAATCCTCTTTTTAAAGCGAAACCATATAGAGCGGGTGACGGTGGTTTGGGCTTCCTTATTACGATGGTCAACCTTCAAGCAAACTTGGAATCTGCTGACTATACAAATGGAGAATTGACTCCTGAAATCTTACTTCAATCAAATGATGTAAGTGATCATTTCTTTGAAAAGCTAACATGTCAATTAGTTTTTAAGAAAAGGGAACAAATGAACCTTTTTCAGTATGATGAAGAGAAAGTGTTTCACCTTAAAAATCAAGGTTTACGGTGTAGTGAAACAATTCAGGTGAACCATATGTTTAACGGTGACCTAAAAAATGATGAACAGGCGTGGGATGTCTTTATAAGGTTGTCTGTAACCGGACAAAAGTCAGCGGAAGTCCCAGTTTACTCAACTATGAATACCGCTGCAGCTAAGTATCATTACGAGACGTTGAATTCGAATCAGGCCTTAAAAATGAAACCTTATATGACGGGGGGAAAAACCTTCTCTCTTTTAATTCGGAAAAAGGACATTGTTGCCGAAGTCGTTGAACTTTCTTTAAGTGATCAAGTTTTAAACCTTAAAGGTAATCTTTATTCGCCGGAGTTGGATCTTTCCAATTTGGGGAATGAAAGCATATCACTTGTCGTTAAAAAACGGTTTACTTATGGAAATGAATTCTCGTATTTTGAAGGTGAGAAAAGTAGCCTTAGACTAACGCCAGAAGAATTTGAAGGAGTAGTTGATCTTTCTAAAATAATTGATTCGACTATTCAACAAGAACTTCAGAGTTGGGATCTGTTTTTAGAAATAAAGATGGGTCAAAATGAGAAAGTAGATGTACTCGTTTCTGGCACACCTTCTCTACCATTGGATTCTACTGTTCGTATAATGCCAAAGACACAACCATTGATCATAAGTTTCTCTCGTAACCACAAAAATCAACTTTCAATAGTTGTCAAAAAAGATAAAACAACCTTTTCAGATGATGTCATACAACTTGCCGTTCTTGGGTCATGCTTTAGTCGAAATGCCTTTGAATCAAAGCCATATTTCAATCCGGAGTACAAAAGATTCTATCAATGTACATTTACGCACATTCAATCTTCCATGATTAGTTTAATGTCAAATCCTGTGTCTCTTGAACTTGATGACCTGAAACATCTGAACAAGAGCGAACAATTGCCGATCATGAGAGATTTTAATAAAACGTTCATCAGGGACTTATCTCAATCAAAACCAGAATATCTAATCTTGGACTTCCTAGCGGATGCAGCCAGAGATGTTTTTCGCATAAGTGATGAGTCTTATGTTAGTGCTAGTTTGTTATTAAGGAAAACCAATCTGTATTCAGAATTGCAACGTAAGAGTAAGGTAATCGATCACCAAAACAACCATGATTATTTTCAGCTGTGGAAATCTGCTGTTGACCGGTTTATAGACGAGCTCTTAAGGATTATTCCTGAAGAAAGAATCATTCTTAGCAAAGGGCAATTTACGACAAGGTATTATGATGAACAGGGAAATGTTAAGTCTTATTCAGACAGTCGGCAAAAATTGATCCGAAGAAATAACGTTTTTTGGGATAAGCTAAACAACTACTTTATCAATCGTCTCCCTAATATCAAGGTGATCGATTTAACAAATGATGGATTTATCGGTCATTACGCTCATCCTTATGGAAATAACCCTTCCCATTACGAATCTGGTTATTACAAAGAATATCTGAAAAGGCTCGATGAGTTAGTTAGAACTGATATGCAATTGAACAGGTAACTTAAGCTTGAAGTACTCTTCTTTATATTTATACAGAACGAATAACTATGACTTTTTGCTAGTTGGAATTAGAATGTGTAGTCATTAGCGGTTAGGCATTTCTAAAAAGAGTGGTATGCATAGTAAAGTTTGACTCAAGAAAGGAAGCTTATTTATGAAAGTAAGAAAAGCGATTATCCCAGCTGCAGGCCTCGGAACAAGATTCCTACCAGCAACGAAAGCTCAACCGAAAGAAATGCTACCAATCGTGGACAAGCCAACCATTCAATACATTGTGGAAGAGGCAGTACGTGCAGGGATTGAAGACATTATTATCGTAAGCGGACGAGGAAAGCGCGCTATTGAAGATCATTTTGATAAATCATATGAACTAGAAGAAACGCTTACGAAGAAGCAAAAACACGAGATGTTAGAAGAAGTCCAAAAGATCTCGAATCTAGCAAACATTCATTACATCCGTCAAAAAGAGCCAAAAGGACTTGGTCACGCGATTGGTTGTGCGCAAAGTTTTATCGGTGATGAGCCTTTTGCGGTACTATTAGGAGACGATATCGTTCGCTCTGAAGTACCATGTATCGGTCAGTTGATGGATGTTTACAATCACTACAACAGTTCGGTTGTTGGCGTTCAACATGTTGCTAACGAGCATGTTTCAAAATATGGGATCATCGCGCCAAAAGAAGGGATGTTAGAAGAAGGCGTAATTCCTGTTGAAACGTTTGTTGAAAAGCCTTCAATGGAAGAAGCGCCGTCTAACTATGCGATTCTTGGTCGCTACGTGCTAACTCCTGAAATCTTTGAAATTCTTGAAACGTTACCAACGGGTGCTGGTGGCGAGGTGCAATTGACGGATGCGATTAAGGTATTGAATGAATCGCAAGCTGTTATTGCACATGAATTTAAAGGTGACCGATATGATGTTGGAGATAAATTTGGGTTTATTAAGGCGACGGTTGATTTCGCTTTGGGTAGAGAAGATCTTCAGGGTGAAGTGATGGCTTATTTGAAGAGTGTTGTGGAGAAAGAGCTATCCTATCGTTAATAACGTTTTAATTATCACGGAATGATTTTAGGTTTATAAGTTAGAAATGTTGAGTTGTGTAAAAGAGCAGGTGTATTCCAAAGGTGGATTCTCCTGATGAAAATGGATTTGTCGGTCTGAAGAAGAAAATCACTTGTTTTAAAACACATCAAAAAACAGGGAGCTACTCTTAGTTATGAGTAGCCCCTGTTTTTTTGTTTTGCTCTTAGTCACAACGATCTTACAATGATTAAATCTCAATTACTGTAAGTCAACACGAATCATTCGATCTCTCCAAAAGTTAACGGTATACTGCAACTGTAACTTTTTATCATCTATCGGCTGTTCGAATAGAACTGTCCCTTCTACGGTTCCGCCTGGCGCCAGCTCACCATAATGCAACGCAGTATCTTCATGAATACCTGAATAGGAGTGTTGCAGTATCTGCCCTTTCGAGTTACTCATCTCAAAATCATAAGGGTTATAGGATATTTTTTCTTTTGAATTATTCGTTATTTTGACAGAGATAATGACATATTCATCCCCAGATTTAAGGCTGGAGTATTCATTACCCTTTGATTTCTCAACCTTTAAAACAGTTAACTCCTTATCATTTATTTGAACAACATCACCTACCTTGTAAACCTTATCCTTCTCATCTTCTTGCTCTTTGCTGTCGGCAGCCTCAGTTGTCGCAACGGTTTCAACTTGAGTTGAGGTTTCTTCATCGCTAGAAGGCGTAAATACTGCAAAAAAGAAGAGGACTGCAAAAAGAATTTTAGTTATCCATGTGAGACTTATTAGAATCAATGAGACAACATTCTTTGGCCCCCTCTCCTTATTTGTATAGCTCAATACAAGGAAAACAGTTGCCGTAATCACAAGAAGCCAACCTATAATCGGGATTAATCCCAGTACAAATGAACAAATCGC
Organism: Bacillus sp. Cs-700; assembly: GCF_011082085.1. Classification (NCBI taxonomy): domain Bacteria; kingdom Bacillati; phylum Bacillota; class Bacilli; order Caryophanales; family Bacillaceae; genus Bacillus; species Bacillus sp. Cs-700. Next base: position 2,275,844 of record NZ_CP041063.1, on the reverse strand, counting down.
TAATACTAAGGCAGTAGTAGCATAATGTTTATTTTTGTTTTCTCCTTCCAAATAACCACCCCATTTACTTTCCTTTTAGATTTTCACGAAGTGTCTCTATCCTTGCTGCTTCCCGGTTATAAAAATAAAGCAATGAAACGATATACAATACGTTGCTTGTTTTGTCCATATTCTTATTAAATGAGTTAGTTCTTTAGTTGGTATATTTATAATGGAATTTCTAAATGATAGGCCTTTTATCCACTTTTGAGGTGAAACTGCAGGGAATAACTGACATCTATAGAATCGGATACTTTATGAATGTTCTACCAAATCATAAAGGAGCTGAAGAAGCTTGAAGAAGAAAATTTTCACATTAACACTCTCTGCCGTTATTGCAAGCTCTACCATAGCGGGCGTACCTTCATTTGCGGGAGGAAATGGTCCGGATGTCAATGGAAAGGAAACGGTTCAAACAGCGATTTTGACGACTTATGAAGAAATGTCTAGCTTTCTAGTAAAAGAGAATCAAAAACAAGAGAGCATGGATTTGGAGGTTATCGGAAAGACGACGAAGGATCGTGATATCTATCTAGTCAAATACATAACGAATCCAGAAAATCCTACGATTCTGTTTCTCACACAGCAGCATGGCAACGAAGCGCTCACGACAGAAGGGGCGTTAGATTATATTCGTCACCTTGGTTCAAATAGTCAGGGTAATCAAGAACTGCTTGAGAACGTGAATATTTTAATAGTCCCTATGTACAATGCGGATGGTGCGATGGGAGATGTGAATTTTGAGCTTGAGAATTATTTAGCTAGCGGGCGCAATTTAACGAGGTATAATGCCGATAGACTCGATCTTAATCGCGATCATGTGAATAAAGTAGCTCCTGAGACAAAAGCTTTACACGAAAATGTGATATCGAAGTATGACATTGATTATATGATCGATTTCCATCACCAGGGCACGCAAGAAGAATATGATGGAAAGCCAACATCAGGATCACTTTTAACACCGCAAAGTTCTGAGGTCACACAAGAAGTAAAAGAACAATCAAAAAAATTAGCGACTGTTCTCTACCAGGGACTAGAGTCGAAGGGATGGTCTCATGTATTTAAGTATGATGAGCCAACCCAAAATCCGAACGTGGCTTCGAATGCCATGGCTCTCCAATATGACATTCCCGTCATTCTATTTGAAATGAGAGGGATGGCAGACGGAAACTATGAGCCATACGTTCTTGGACAGAAATCAAATGGGTACCTCACCAAGCAGGCTTTTCTTGCGATGAGCACAACGGCCGAGGCGATTGCAGATCGTTCCATTGATCAGGCAGATCCGGGGGTTTATGATAATTTGCCGGAGCAGATTTATAACTATTAGGTTTAAAGACTAGTTTCTAGTTGTAGCGTCAAATCCATGAATAAATGATAAGAAAAACAGGAAGCTATTCTTATTAATGAATAGCTTCCTGTTTTATATTTATAGAAAAGGCGGATAGGTTTAGTCCTTGCAGTTTTAGTTTACATTAAGTCAACAAAATAACTTAATAGCATAAAGGAAATGATAGATGAAACAAGCAATACAAACGAGAAAACAATGAGCAATAGTCTAGAAACAAACCAATTAAATTTATTATATATTCTACTTGCCACAAATTGAGTTAAACCGATCAATGGCGAGGATAGAACCATTAAGTAGTCTAAGTCATGAACAACCCATCGATAAAATCCTTGCCCTGCAGATTTACTTGTTAAATAGAGAAAAGAAAAAAATAAATTGAAGCACAATGATATTCCGATAAATCCACATACTGTTGCCAGAAACTCCACCAAGTGTATAACATCCTTTATTTTATGCTATTTTATTAACGCCTTATCCATCCAAATAATTTATCAAGTGAAAATATGTATTCTTCCATAGATAGAGTACAAGACATGCAGGTAAAGTACTTTCCGTTATAAGCTTTAAATGGCTACTATAACAAGTCAAACAAAATAAAAAACAAGATTGCTAGTATTAATAATAATATGGAGTATAGGAAAAGGATCATTCTGGCTTTAAACCAGTTGTTTCTTTCATATAATCTACTTGCTACGTATTGTGTTAATCCTAAAAACGGAAATGTTAATACCGTTAATATTTCAAAATCATCGTAGGTAATCCAACGGTACAATCCTTTTCCTGCAGATTTACTAACGAAATATAAAAATGAAAAAAACATATTGAAAATCAATGAAAAGCCTATTGCACCGCATATAACTGTTAATACATGCATCATATTTATCGAATCCTTTTAGTTATTTAAGGAATTTGTTGGGGTGAAGTTATACCAATCCGTATAATTTATCTGTTAACTCACTTCATGTCTCTTTTGCTTTCTCATTAGTATAAAAAACGTTTCACCAACAGCACCTGCAGCCTTTTGTTTTAGGTTGATTGGGATAAATGAATAAAGGAAATAAAGAAACCGATATCTAAGAGAAGGAGCAAAATTGAAAATGAAAGAAGCATCCCTCTAGCTTGAAACCAATTAAACCGATCATAACAGCGACTGGCTACATATTGAGTTAATCCAAAGAACGGAAAGGAGAGGAGGATCAATACCTCTAGGTCCTCATGAGTAGCCCAATGATACAATCTAGTACCTGCTGTTCTACTAACGAAATATAGGGTTAAAAAAACAAATTAAACGTTAACAATACTGCGATAACTCCACAAGCTATAGTTAAAAACTGCATGCATTCACTTCCTTTTTCTAGCGCAATGTTCTCTAACTTATTACCCCTAGGACTGCTATAATCGGTACTAAATTCAACGGTTTTAACACCGTTATAATGACTCCGTATGTAATGTTCTGCTTTATCTTCGGCTTTTGCAATCAATTCCTCATCATACGCTTCATTCCTTGGAACCTGCCATTTTCCCAAATAAAATAAAGAAAATGATTGCTAAGACAAACAACAAAATGGAAAATAAAATTAATAAAACCCTGGCTATAAACCAGTTAAACTTTTCATAAATTCTAGTTGCGACAAATTGCGTTAAACCTATCAATGGAGTTGAAAGAATCATTAAATAGTCTAAATCATGAACCATCCATCGATAAAATCCATGTCCGGCCGATTTACTTATTAAATAGAGAAAAGAAAAAAATAAATTGAAGCACAATGATAAACCTATAAATCCAAATACTATTGCTAAAAACTCCATCAAGCGAACACCCTTTTCGTAAATGCACACATATAAAATTGAACTAAACTATTTTATTAACATGGCTGAAATTGTTATGTACTGCTCTATATCAAGTTATGCTTATAAGATAATCAAACAAAATAAAAAATGAGATCGCGAGGATCAATACCAAAATGGCGTATAAGATTAGCATTAATCTAGCTGTAAACCAGTTGAATTTGTCATAAAACTGATTAGCTGTGTATTGCGTTAATCCGAATAACGGAAAGATTATCAGTGTTAAAATGAAAAATTCATCGTGGGTAGACCAGCGGTAAAAGCCATTTCCTGCTGTTTTGCTAACCATGTATAACAATGAAAAAAAGAAATTAATCACTAAGAAAAATCCAATAGCACCGCAACAAGTAATGAACACATCCATCATTTAATTAACCTCCTTTGTCGTTTTTAGAGTGGCAGGGAGGTTGTGTGAATTCTCTTTCTTCTATCACTCCAAATTAAAAATTAAACAGTTTACAAACACCTACAGATTTAATCCTTCTTCAAAAGTCCTCCGTTGATTATACACCAACTTCTATTAATATGATGAATGATTAGTAGCTTAACTTATAGGAAAATGCAGGTAGAATTATAAGCTTTGAAACCAGAAACTTACAATTAACATCAAGAACAGAGAGGCTATCACACAGCAAAAATACTCTCGGTAAAGTAAAAGGGCAAGATCACGCGGGGCATTTAGCGGGCGATAGATTTGGAGGCCTACCTAAAATAGATAATTTGGTATCACAATTGAGTGAGGTTAACTTAATACAATATAAGAAAATAGAAGAAGAATGGGCTATAGCTTTGAAAGAGATTCCCCCTAAAAAAGTAACGACTGATGTGGAAATTATTTACGATGGGAACGATGTGCGACCTGAGAAATTTATAGTTAATTATACAATTGATGGTGAGTGGTACTTTAAAATTATTAAAAATACTAAGGAGTGAAAATTATTTATGAAAGAATTTGAAGATAAGTTCAGTGAATTGCAAGCAGATATGATATCAGTATGCATGGAATATGTGGAAGGTCGAGCGGATAAAGTATATGTATATGCTTCGCGTGAGCAAGGAGTAATTTCAAGTAAGTTTTTTTATTTGATTAATAATAATTATGTAAAGCCCCATAAATTAAACGATGCATTAGAGAATGGGGATAAAAGATATGATGTATCACCCAAAAAAGGTTTTATGGTACTACGCATAATAAGTGAAGATATTGAAAAAATTGAAGAATTGTGTAAAGAGTATAATGGAGATATACCCACTGAGATGAAGTTAGTCTATGATGTTAAGAGTAGTAACTTTAAAGCTGAATATAAGTATGAATTAGTATATACGCATGATGATGTTAAAACGGCAGATCATGTTGCTGAAGAGTGGTTTGAGGAGGTAAAGAATAATCTATGAATTTTATTTTTATGGAGAATATTTAAGTAAACCTGGGTGAACGAATCATATTATGATTCGTTCACCCAGGTTTTATATATGTTAGTAGATTGTTTGAATCGTTTGACTGGAGGGACAAAGGGACAGGTTCCACGATCCATAGGGAATTGTGGTAATAGTATACATACGATACAGAAATGCTTTCGTAATTGTAGAAACGATACAAGAACGTTTCAGCAAATGTAGAAAGTTTATCATCATGTCTACGGTATTGTATTATTAGCTATTTGCTGGGACGAGCTACCTGTCCCCTTGTCCCAATGAAGGATAGTTTCTCTGGTTTTTGTGTTTTTAAATGAATCATTATAACCGTTTCCGAATCGCCTAATTCATATAGGAAGGGAGAACAAAGGGACAGGCTCCCCGTCTTTCCATGAGTTGCGGAATTAGTATAGAAATGTGCAGTAATGCTAATGGGTACCAAGTTCATCATAAACTACCTTTAGACGATGGAGGAAATAATGATTTTAGCAATTTAATACTAATTGAAAACGACCTACATCATAAAGTTCTTACAAATTCACAAAAAAATTCAACAAAAGGTTTGAAAGTAGGAGATTAAATTATTATTAAATGGCCATTGCCAGAAGGTATGGTATACCCAAAAACAAAAAAATAGAGGTGAAGATAAGTTGTTAAACTTACTGGCTGAAATTGAAAAAATTAAAAATCAAGATGGAAAGTCAATAATGTCATCGGCTAACGATGAAAATATCAAAGAAATAAAAAAATGGATTTCAAGCAATGCAAGTAAAAATCCAATGATAAATGATTATGAGGCTTTTTTGAAAAAAATAAACGGTTTAGAGTTTAATGGTTTGGTTATCTATAATGCCAATCAGTACGACAAAAATAATGGTTTTATTGAAGCGAATGAAATCTGGCAAGAAAATGAATGGGAAGGTAATTATTTGTTTTTTGGTGATTCAAATATTTCGTGGTATTGTTTGGACATAGATAAACATACATTTTTGGAGCTTGATAAACCAAGTGGAGATATAGTAGAAGAATATAGTAGTTTTGAAGAAATGCTAACCGAAGCTTTGAAAAGTGTTTTATAAGGATAGTATGTGGAGAGAAAAAGGACAGATTCTACGTACCAGATCGATAGTATAGAAACGATAGAGATATCTTTCGTAATAGTAGAAAGTAGAACATGTCTGTTTAATTAAATATTTGCTAGAACAAGGTACCTGTCCCACTGTTCCAAAAAAGAACCAGTTGAACTAATGTAAAGTATAGTTCAACTGGTTTTTGTATTTTAAAATGAAATAGAAGACTCATTACGAGACGGGTGAATTTTTTATCTTCTTAAGAACGAATAATGATAAAAAAATACCAAACGATACAAGAATGTTTAGCAAATGTAGAAAGTTTTTCATCATGTCTACGGTATTATATTATTAGCTATTTGCTGGAACGAGTTCTGTCTCCCCTTGTCCCTCCTGCCTAATGATTAGACCGAACAAAGGGATACGGGCAGAAGGATGCCAGGGGACATGGGAGGGTACGTCATCATAAGCAACGCAGAGATCCACAGTGCATCGTATATCTCTTGACAAAACATCCATCTTTACACAGTTGTGTTAGCGAAGAGTATTCACTTTTTGTAAGAAGAGTACAGAATAGAAAAACAATATTAGTGAGTATGTCTGAAATATTTCTTTGGCATCCCTACAACGATGTGAACCATTGATATATCAATATTAATAGAGGAAGGATAATATAATGGAAAAACAGGGATGGGTTTCAGTTTGGTTAGGTAATATTGAAGAAAATGACTCTGTAGGAGATTATGTAAATTTAACTTATGATGAGGATGGTGAATCGACCCCTCTGGAAATTTAAGCCTGAGCATTTGAAGGACATTCAATTGCTTGAAACATTGGTAAAGGGTGAAAAAGTGATGGCTAAGGAGGAACGGTTAGTGTGATTGAACTGTATAAATAATTTTTAAACAAACGTTTGATTTAGTTGGATTCTTGGTTTATTGGTAGTGTTTTTAATTCCACTTTGCCAATCTAGAATAAAGAGAACCGTCCCCCGAATCCCCCAAAAAATAAACCAATTAACACTTCTTATTTTTCCTAGCTTACATAATAGTATCAATGTATGGATTGAATACTATGTAAAGTAGGTTGATTGTATTGAAGAAAAAAATTATGCTGGTTTTCGGTACAAGACCTGAAGCAATTAAGATGTGTCCCTTAGTGAAAGAGTTAAAAACACGAAATCATTTTCAGACTATTGTTTGTGTAACTGGTCAACATAAGGAGATGTTAAATCAGGTTCTCGATGTATTTGATATTACGCCTGATTATAACTTATCCATCATGAAAGAAAAGCAGAATCTATTTGATGTAACCCTCAAAATTTTAGGGGGTATGAAAGCGGTTCTTGAAGAAGTTCATCCAGATTTGGTGTTAGTTCATGGTGATACTTCAACCACATTTGTTGCGTCTTTAGCATGTTTTTACTTGCAAATTCCGATTGGGCACGTAGAGGCTGGTCTTAGAACTTATAATATTGATTCCCCTTATCCCGAAGAGTTCAATCGTCAATCTGTAGGGATTATCGCAAGGTATCATTTCACTCCAACAGAAGTTTCTAGAGAAAATTTGTTAAAAGAGGGCAAAGATCCAGCATCCATTTATGTGACGGGAAACACCGGAATTGACGCCCTAAAGATGACGGTCAGAGATGATTTTTTTCATGAACATCTTGAGTGGGCTTCGGATAGTAAACTCATTATGATAACGGCTCATCGAAGAGAAAATCTTGGAAAACCTATGAGAAACATGTTTCATGCTATTAAAAGAATCGTTGAAGAATATCCAGATATTAAAGCTGTCTATCCAATTCATATGAACCCGATGGTAAGAAAAGCAGCAGATGACATATTAGGAAACCATGATCGAATAAGAATAATTGATCCGTTAGAAGTAGTAGCTTTTCATAATTTCCTTTCACGCTCTTTCATGATCATAACAGACAGCGGTGGCATTCAAGAAGAAGCCCCGAGCCTGGGTAAGCCCGTACTGGTCATGCGTGAGACGACTGAGAGACCTGAAGGGATAGAAGCCGGAACATTAAAATTAGTTGGTACCGAAGAGGAAAACATTTATCAGCATTTTAAAACCCTTCTCGATGATAAACAAGAATATAACCGTATGAGTCATGCAAGTAACCCGTATGGTGATGGTTTTGCAAGCAAGAGGATTGCTGATCTATTGAGTGAATCATTATTCTTACCTGTACGAGAATTGTCTCGGGAATCCCCTATAGTTTGGCGTTAGACGACTTAACCAAAAAAAGCACTCAATTTACGCGGGTGGGACAGTGAGACAGACCTGTTTCACTGTCCTAAAAATCAGTTGAGCACTTCTTTCGATTGATGTGCTCAACTGGTTTTTTAGTAATTCATTAAAATAGGAAGCAACGATTTCGTTCATCTAATTTCTGAATACCGTAGCACCTGTTGGTGTTGCTGATGACGAACGCCCTGAACGCATTGCCGATTCGACAATGATGGTTATTGAAGGGTATAAGTCTGTCGGTTCTCGCTCGGAACCGAGCTTAGAGATTATTCGTACATTAAAACCAGATCTCATTATCGCCGATTCTGTTCGTCATAAGGCGATCTATGAAGAACTGAGCGATATTGCGCCGACAATTGCTGTTGTGAATGATACGGCGGATTATGGGGATGTTGTGGAAGCGACAGAAACAATTGGACTTGCTTTAGATCGTGAGGAAGATACGGAACAAATGTTGACCGAACATAGGGAATCGGTTACCGATTTTAAAGAAACGCTTACGGGTATAGATGGGACTGTTCTTCAAGCGGAATATACAAGCAGCAATCTATTTGGAGCTCCTACATCTTCCTACTTTATGCCAAGTTTTATGGAAGAAATCGGACTTGAGTACGCCCTTCAGGATGAGAACGAAACGTCTCAGGACCTGACAATCGAACAATTGTTGAAAATCAACCCTGATCTACTTCTACTTACGAAAAATGAAGACGATCCCTCTGTTCAAAAACAATTAGAAGGGAATGCGCTTTGGAATTACGATGCCTACTGGTGTTTCGGATGGAAAAGAGATAAACCGTGATCCCACATCTGCTAATACCAACAGCGCTGCGCCAGCTAACGCGCTAACAGGTAGCACGAGAGCGTGATTCGATCCGATCAAATATCGGACAATATGCGGGATAATCAATCCGACAAACCCAATCGGGCCCGTAAACGCCACAGATAATCCAGCGAGCAAGACGACAAGAGCAATAACCGTGGCTTTTTGTAGCCAAACCCGCTGCCCTAATCCCCGAGCCACATCATCACCGAGCGAGAGAACCGACAGAGCTTTCATCGTTAGCAGAGAACATCCGATACCAAAGATGGTAACAGGGGTTAGTAAACTCAAATCTTTCCATGTTGACCCTGCAACGGTTCCTGTCAGCCAAACGAGAATTTGATGGATGGATGCATCGTTAAAAAGCATGATCGATTGAGTAGCAGATGCGAAAGACCGTGACTAATGCTGTAACCGCCGCCCCACCGGATGGAGCTAGATAAACCCAGTGGAGATATAGTAGAAGAGTATAGTAGTTTTGAAGAAATGGTAACCGAAGCATTAAAAAGTGTTTTATAAGTAATCACAAGTATGTGAAAGACAAAGGGACAAATTCTACTTAGCAGAGGGATTGTATTGAAACGATAGACAAATGCTTCCTTGATAGTAGAAGGAACATGATCAGAACATGTCTGCTATGTTGTTTATTTAAATATTTGTTGGGACAAAGTACCTGTCCCCCTGACCTTAAAGCCTCTGCTTCCCTGCATAGGCTTTTTATTTTGGTTTAAAAAACGGGATAGTCAAACAGAACGATCCACAGGTTGTCCGCATAATATGGTGTATGAAGAATGAAGGGAGGTTATGATTATTTCCACGTTTGATAACCGTCGATGCCGAATTTGCTTTAAGGTGAACTGCATTTGTTCTCCTCGCTGTACAAAATGCCATCATTTCACTTGTACTTGCTCTCCTGAAAGTGTTCCAACCAAAAAAACGTGTTCCAATTTCATACCAGTTCCTGGCCCACCTGGGCCAACTGGTCCTCCAGGAGCAAATGGAACCGCTGCTTCTACTGACTATGCGTATATTTATCAAGCGACTGCCCAGATCGTCCCAATTGAAACCGATGTAACGTTTGATACGAATGGGGCCATCTTTGGTGCGATTGCTCATACAGTGGGAGACGCTGGAATTACCATTAACACACCAGGTGACTATAAAATTATATTTTCCGTAACCGGTCAGCAGTCAAATCAGTTTGCGCTCTTTATTAATGGGACTCTTTTTCCGGGTACAATATACGGTTCAAATAGTACAGATCAGCAAAATACAGGGTTTGCCATTATTCAAGTAGCTTCTCCAGTCACGCTAACGCTACGAAATCATACATCCGCTGGGTCTGTTTCTTTAGAGACTTTAGCAGGAGGTACTGAAGCTAACGTAACGGCATCGATCTTAATTCAGCGCCTTTAACGTTAGGAATCAACAATTTTGGAGGTGAAAGTTTGAAGGATTGTTTTCGAAAACGACGATTCTTTTATGAACCAGGTCCCCCAGGCCCTCCTGGACCACTCGGGCCACCAGGGAGTTCATCCGCTCATGGATACATTTATAATTTAGATGTCCAAACGTTACTACCAGAAGCGGAGATACCATTTGATCAAAACGGAATACAATCTTCTGGCATATCGCACGCAGCCGGAGCAGCAGAGATTGTGATTGCTGAGTCGGGAGATTACTATATTTCATTTTCAGTGACAGGATCGGCTGCCAACCAATTTGCGTTGTTTCTAGATGGGAATTTAGTGAATGGGACCATATATGGATCTGACGACGAGAACCAACAGAATTTTGGACAGGCGATTTTAACGCTTCCTGCAGGAGCAACACTTACAGTTCGCTATTATAATAACGTCGTGCCGATTCCAGTCACGTTACAAACGCTTGCTGGGGGCACACAGGAAAATACAAATGCTGCTGTTTTTATACAGAAGTTAGGCATGCAAACGGCTGTCTCTGTTACGACCAGTGCAGAATTGCTTGCTGCGCTGAATGACAATACGATTAGTACGATTAATTTGGAAGCAGGAGCTTATGATATTAGTGCTAGTCTGATTATTCGGACGACAGCTGTTCGACTTCAATCTGCTGTCGCAACAGCAAATGTTGTGATGAATGGGGATCAAGAATTTTCGTTTATCACAATTGGTGATAATGTCGCCGTTAGCGCCAACCGTATACGCAATGTTACTACAGGAATGGATTACGCAACAATTCAAGACGCGATAAATGCTGCAACTGCTGGAGATGTGATTCAACTGTCTCCAGGTGTTTATCAAGTTACCGTTGCACTTGGACCACCACTACAGCAGCTGTTAATTAATAAGTCGATTACATTAAGAGGGATTTCAGCACGCCTCACCCAAATCGAGTTTGTATCAGGAGGTTCCCTTGATCTTGCTTATATGTCAATTCAAGCAGATAACGTCATTATTGAAAACATACGTTTCACAGGTCCAACACCTGTCGGCTTAACACAAAATTCATTATTTAATATTGCACTTAAATCGTTTCCCTCTGATTTGTATGTCAACAGTATTCTTCGCTACAACATTTTTGAAGGGGGACGTAGAACAGCATTCATTGATGTTGAAAATGTTATGTTCGTCGGAAACGAAGTGATTCATATAGGGGCAGGATCAGCTGATGCGCTTGTATTTGAACGGATCAGAGGTACAACAATGATCTATGGGAATGTTTTCACTGGCATTGCTACGAGTCGACGAACTTTTTCAATCGAAGGAAGTTTTGCGGAAGGAACCATTCAAATTTCTAATAATAAAGCGATCAATTGGACGCAATTTATTTTATTTAATATCATCACAACGAATATTTCATTTCTTGTAACAGAGAACTATGTGGTTCATTCAGCTAGCGGGAGTACGGTTATTTTTGATATGGAACCTGGTGGTCTCGATTTTGCGCAGTTTAATCTTATTTTGATTGAAGGGAATATCTTTATCCAGCCTTTCCCGAATCGGCTTGCTGTTTACGTGGACTACCGTCCTGGAGGTACTTCTGTTCCTACAGACGGTCAAATACAGATTTATTCAAATTATTTCAGCTATGCGCTTCCTTGGGGAAGAACAACTGCGCCAGTAGATGTCGTCGATCCGTCTTATCCGGTCGGTTTCAACTCCAATGCCCCTGTAGGAACTACGCTTGCGATGTTTGATCTACAGAATAACATGAACTTTTAATCGTCCATCAAGAAGAGTGAAAAAGGAATCCACGCATCGCGTTGATTCCTTTTTTTCATTTTCCCAATATAGAAGATTTGGCCAATGTGGTTTGCGTGATGCGTTGCTGTGTTTGAAAGAATAGCCCACCATTCCGCTTTCTCAGGAAACCCATTAACAGTAGAAATGAGTTGATCGAGATCAAGTATCTTCTGCCAATGCAGTAATATTTCTAATAGTTTCTCTTTCAAAGAGAGAAAGGTTTCGCCGTCGCCTATGAGAAAAGTGTTGGCATTTATAGACACCGCTGGCACTGCGTTAACTTGATTTTCTTTATACCTTAATTGCCAGTTCTCATTCCAATAAATAAGGTGCGGCATAATTTCTGCAATACGATGGCTCGTATCATCAGGTTTCCAAACGGCCTCAGATTCAGAGCGCCCGTCTTACGATCATTTCCGTTTTCTAGAAGTTGGTCTAACAAAATCATCTTTATATTAGCCATTTACATATCATCTCCTTAAGGGTAAAGGCCATTTTTTATAGTTTATCACTGGCAAGGTAAATCCGTATCTCGAGCATCCTATAGGTTAATGAAGTTAGATGAAAATGAGGTAACCCTTTCCTTGCGCATTAGGAATTCATCTCGTTTTGGTCCAAGAACGAAGCAACCTTACCGCCAGGATCAATCCTGACTACTCCTCATATATAGTCAGAGAGATAATGTAACATGATTGTTGAAGTCAATTTTTGTTCATGCAAAAATACTTATAAACATAAATGTCAGATAAATTAACATTTTCTAAAAACCAGTATTCTATTGGGGTCTGAAAAATGAAAGGGGAAGTTAAAATGGATTCGATGTTTCTGATGAATAGTCTTTGGGTGATGATTTCAGCAGTACTTGTTATTTTGATGTTAGGTGGCTTCATTTTGCTTGAAGCAGGATCAACCCGAATGAAAAATGCTGGCCATATTGCTGGTAAGACGATCTTCACGTTTGGGATTGCTTCAATAGTCTTTTGGGCAGTTGGATATGGGTTGATTTTCGGTGAAGGAAATGCGTTCTTTGGTTTAACAGACTTTTTCTATTCCGGTTATGAAATTGAGGGATTAGGGCTTTCAGCACCCGTTTTCTTCTTATTCCAATTAGCATTCGCAGGAATTTCCTTAACAATTGCGTTTGGGGGTTTTGCTGAACGTGCGAAGTTAACAGCTTATATTTTGTTTGCGGTATTATTTTCAGTTCTTGTTTATCCTGTGATTGCCCACTGGATTTGGGGCGGCGGCTGGTTAGCTGAGCACGGTAAGCAGGACTTTGCAGGTTCAACAGTTGTTCACTTAACAGGGGCAATGGGTGCTTTCGCAGCAACGATTCTATTGAAACCGCGTATTGGTAAATACAATAAAGATGGTTCTCCAAACAATATTGCCGGACATAACCAGGTATTCACGGCACTTGGTGTGCTCGTTTTATGGGTCGGTTGGTTCGGATTTAATGCAGGTAGTACGTTATCTGCGGATGCTGCATTCTTTGGCTTTGTTGCGATGAATACTAACTTAGCAGCAGGTGCTGGGGCCGTTGCCGCACTGGTTGTGGCGTGGGCCGTAACTGGAAAAGCGGATGTGCCAACGATGTTGAACGGTGCGTTAGCAGGATTAGTTGCGATTACAGCTTCTTGTGCTTTTGTCGACACGTGGGGAGCAGTAGTCATTGGGTTAGTTGCTGGATTTATCGTATTCTACAGCATGAGATTCTTTGAAAAACGGAAAGTCGATGATCCGATCTTTGCTTTATCTGTACACGGAGTCGCAGGCGTTTGGGGTACATTATCAACTGGCTTATTTGCAACACCAGAACTTGCAACAGTTGGGCAACCAGGACTTTTCTATGGTGGTGGTTTCGGTCAGCTAGGCGTTCAAGCGCTTGGTGTTGGTGCAAGTGGTGCCTATGCCTTTGTTGTTTCGTTTATTCTGTTAGTGATTATCAAGAAAGTCCTTAATGGCTTACGTGTTACAGAAGAAGAAGAGATTATCGGTCTTGATCTTAGTGAGCACGGTAGCTATGGCTATCCAGAGTTCTTGGAAACGCGCCATGATTCTGGGCAGCAAAGCAGCTCGAAATCAGGATGAACGATTAATTGAGAGATAAAGGGGCTGTCCGTATGGAAGATGGTTTCGACAAGTATGAAGATCTAAAAAACATGAGAGAACAACAAATGAAGCATGTTGCGACAGACCATATTGAGCTTAATCAGTTCCATGATCAGCTGATGACCCGAGTCGTTCATCTTGCAACCGAGAAAGTGAAAAAAGAGTGGGGGCCACCTCCCTCTCCTTTTTCATTTTTTTTAATGGGAAGCGGAGGACGATTTGAACAAGCGCTATGGAGCGATCAAGATCACGGGATTGTTTATGAGACGACGAGCGGTGAGGCGCAGGAATATTTCCTTAAGCTTGGGAAAGAAATTTCCGATGGCCTTCATGCGGTTGGATATGAATACTGTGACGGAAATGTGATGGCATCCAATTCCCTGTGGTGTAAATCTGTTGAAGAGTGGAAAGACCAGCTTGAAAACTGGATGGAAGATGAAAGTTTTGATGCGATCCGCCATTTATTGATTTTTATTGATGCGAGAGTGTTGGTAGGGCGTGAATCGTTTATTGAATCGTTAAAAGAAGTGATCCACCTAAAAATCGATGACGCGCCATATTTATTAAAAAGGATGTTGAAAAATACGATGCGCCTGCAAAAGGGAATTGGGGTATTTGGCCAAATCCTTGTAGAAACGCACGGTTCGCATACGGGAGAGATCAACTTGAAACAGACGGCTTTGTTCCCTTATGTCAATGCAGTAAGGCTACTCTCGTTGAAGGAGAAAATGATGAAAACGTCTACGTTATCAAGGCTTGATGTGTTTTCAGAAAAGCGCCAATCCGAATGGAAGCAGTATGAAGATAGCTTCAGGCAACTTTTACAGTTTCGTCTTCATTATGGAGGGCGAGAAAATTATGAAGCCGTTCATTATGTGAAGATCGACTCCCTTCCCAAAGAACGGAAGAAAGAGCTAAAGGATATGATGAAACAAGGCATTGAGCTTTATAACGAAACCACAAAGACCATCGAAAAAGGATGTTCCTAAATGAAGATGAATCAAATGGTTCAATATTTAAAGCAGCTATCTGGCAAGGTGAATACGAGCATGTACGCCTCGATTCAAGACCAATCAAACCCTCATCATATTTCCATGCTGAGACAGATGCAGAAAGAAATTAAAATGAAAAATACGTTGGAAGTGCCTTTAAATGAATTACGCGTGGTCGTGTTTGATCTTGAAACAACCGGTTTTTATCCGAACAAAGGAGATGCCATTCTATCGATTGGAGCAGTAAAAGTTACTGGTGAAACGATTGAACAGGAAAGATTCTACTCCCTAGTTCAATCTAACACAGCCCCTTCTGAAGAGGTGACAGAACTGACCGGAATTAAAGTAGAAGATTTGGAAGGCGCTCCACCCCTCTCAGAAGTGTTGGCTCAATTTTATAAATTTATAAAAGGGCACACGTTAGTGGCGCATCATGCTAAGCATGAACAGGCCTTCATGCAGCATGCCACCTGGAGTTTAATGCGTGCAAATTTCGATCATCGTATTGTGGATACTTCTTTTCTGATACGGATAGCGGATCCAGAGTTAAAAGGGTTTCAATTAGAAGACTGCTGTACGAATTGTGGGATTGAGGTAAAAGATCGTCATCATGCTCTAGGAGACGCAAAGATGACAGCTGAGCTTTGGTGTTATTATTTGAAGGGAATTCAGGAGATGGGATTTACGAATTTGCGTGAGGTTTATGAGCAGTTGGCAAGGATTGGTTAGTAGGCCATGGTGAAGTTTTTAATAAAATTATCTAAAAAGAAAATAAGATAATCAGTTCCACAGATAAAACAAACGTTTGATTAATGAGTTACAAATGCGTGTTCGTTAGTACATAGCTGGCCAGACAAGTCCGACTAAGATATAGCAAACTGCGCCCACTGATTGTGAACGAATAAGACATATCCAAATCGGCTCCTACCTAGCAAGAAGTTTGTGAGCGCTTGATGTAGAATGGGGGAAGGGGGAATACAGGGGCAATTCTCGTAATGCTATTAAACTATATGAATCCTTACAGAGTTTGAAAACTGAATGAAGAAGCTAGTTCACTCAAGCTTCTAACGCTCTCGTTTTACTTTACTTTAAGCTCAATTAACACAATAGAATTAAACTTTAATAGAAAATCCTGATTCCCTTTAAGGGAATCAGGATTTTCTATATAGTATTTAACGTTATAAAACAGGCAATTAGGTTAATCTTCATCTGGAAGGTCAGGTTCGTATAACCCCAAAAAGCAAGTTGTTCCTACAGTAATGTTTGCTAGAACTAGTCCTAGTGTGGCTACTGAAGCATAAAAGCTACTTTTGATTTTAAACATGATTCGATCTCCTTTTCGTTAATTTAGAATCGATAAAATGAATTATTTTGATGCCAAAAGGGGTAATGGTAAATACTTGGAAAAATAAAGCGGTATATATCGCTAAAGCGTATATATCGGGTAAGCAAAAACTTAGCGACATCAAAGCAATTGATATGGTGATTGAGATGTGTTTCGCTTGTTGAATTTCACGATTGGATTTTTTATTACGTTTTTTAAATAGAACTGGAGCATAGTTCCAAAGAAAAGCCAGCAAAATTGGATATGTAAAAAGTAAGAGCGTGTTTACATTAGAAAAAATATGAAGTAGAAAAGGACCTGAGAATGCAATTCCAATAATCAAGCTTACACTAGCTATTAAACAATAGTTAAAGTTAGAAAAATGAGCTCCACCTGCAAAAAGTCTTAAAGATGAGATTGTAGTTAATACTAAGAGAGTTTCCATAAATAATCCAACCGAATATCCTATCAGTAAAGTAAGAGCAATTTGATAAAAGCCAGATATGCCCCATTCCAAACCATAGCGAATTCGATCTTTCTCACGTGGATCAATATTACCAAACAGAATTGCTCTTTCTGAAAATTTGGTGGCGATTAATTTAGGACTAAAAGCACTCATACCAACCTCCTGTTTAATCTCAGGTATATAGTAGCATAAATCTTTCGTCTATTTTGTATTTAAATGGGTATGAAAAGTTAAAATATGACATACTTAGACAACGATACGGATCACTTATACATAATTTTGACCTATTTAGGAAATTGAAGTTTATTATTTAAGATTATAATTATAGCCTCTCTAAAATGATTTCCTTCAATTCTTTATAACGATTTTTACTTACTCTAATTTCGTCTTTAACGTTTTCAATTTCAATTACATAGGATTTCATAAATTCATCAGGTTTTATTTCACTAATTTTATCTAAAGGTATCAAAAACGATTGATGAGGGCGAATAAAACCATGTCTTCCAAGCATTTTTTCAAGTTCACTCAAGGTGTGATTGCATTCAATTTCTTTATTATCCGCCGTATTGATGACACATTTTCGAATTCTTTTTTCAATAAAATTTATATCCTTAACATTGATAAAGCAAATAGAACCTGAACTTCGAACGCTGATTTTTTTTCCAGATGTATTTCTTTCTACAGAACCACTTACTTTTGGATTAGTGTGCATTTTTCTGAAATGTGTTAAGCATTGCTCTAAGCGTAAAGGATTAATAGGCTTTATTAAGAAGTCTAACGGATACAGCTCATATCCATATAAAGCATAATCTGTATGCCCAGTAACAAAAACCACTGAAATCTCAGGATGTCTGTTTTTTAACTCTTTGGTTAACGTGAGCCCGTTCATATTAGGCATGTCAATGTCTAAAAAGACTAAATCAACTGGATTTTCTTCTAAGTAGCTAAAAGCAGCTCTGCTATCTGTAAATTCATAAATGTTTTCTATATCAGGGTAGTTGTTTAAGTGACTTTTAAGTATGTAATTACAATTGGGTTCATCATCTACGATCAATACATTAAACTTATTCAATTCACTTCCTCCTTCATCATTAACTTGCTATTGGGAGAGACACAATAAAACTAGTATATCCCTCATCTATTTCAAGATAGATTAAACCGTTATAGCTTTCTACAATCCTTTTTGTTTCAGGTAAGCCTAGTCCCTGGTGATCTCCCTTTTTTGTCGTAAAATTATAATCAAAAATACTTTGAGAGATACTTTCTTCAATTTCTCCGCAATTCGATATTAAGATGGTGTAATCCGTTCCATCTGAATCTAGTATGACTTCAATCCATTTTTCTTCTTGAGGAAGTGGAGTAAGTTCCTCAATAGCATTATCAATTAGATTTCCAATAACCCTGCTTATTTCTGAAACGCGGCAAGGCAGCGATTCGAAGGGGGAGTTAATAATAATGGCCATATCAATTCCCCTCATAGATGCTTTTTGTTTTAACGTTAACAATAAAGCTGACATCGCAGGATGAGATAAAGGGAGTGATTCATTTGTGATTCTGACATCCTCAATTAATTCGGAAATGTATTCTCTAGTTGCTTGTGTATTGTCCTGAAGTATAAGGCCATAGAGAGTGTTTAAATGGTGTACAAAATCGTGTCGTTGAGATTTTATAAGGCGGAAGTATTTGGTGACATCCTCTTGATATTGTTCGTCGAGATGTTGCTCTAAGCGTTTTGTTTCTTCTTTTAATAGTTGCTGAGAAAAAAACAGTAGATACGTAGTGCACAAAATGATGACGAAAAATGCTCCTTTGCTTTCAATTCCTAAATAAAATTCACTATATGAAACTGTGAAAACCATAATAATGATGAAAGCTAAATTAATGAACAAGAAAGTAATATATTTATGAAAGTGTTTTTTATTATGCTTTTCTAGTTTTTCAGAGTGAATGATCTTCCATGGAATAAACGATATTCTGAACACATAAAAAAGGATGGAAATTAACACAAGTGCACATATATGTGGCAAAGAGATTAAAACACGGGCTAGGGAAGTTTGCTCTAAAATTAAATAGACGTCAAAAAAATTATCGAGAATAGAAAGTGACACAAACTCGAAGAAGATAAATAGACACGAACTAAGAACGACTATAGCGAGAGATATTAACAATCTAACTTTCATAAGGATTGAAATAAGTAAAAGCAAAATACCCAAAGATACACTGAAATTTATGTATGGAGGTACTGTGATAAAAGTTTGGAATAAAAAAACCCCTATACTTCCCACAAACCATATAGCCAGAAATTCATTTCTATATAGTTTTTTTATATCAATACTTAAGAAAGCTGTACAGAAAAATAAAATAGCGAAAAACTCCATAAAAATCCCAAAAATCTTGAAAAAATAATCCATATCCGTACTCCTATTTTCCTACCTATTTTATGATACAAAGATAACATGTATTCAAAAATTATCCAACAGTAGCTTGTAATCGCTTTTTTGTTTTCTCCATTTATGACGTAAAAACTCCTTAATTTACATGAAAATGGCCTTAATACTTCTAGGCCCTAGATATAAAGGGTTCTTTGATTTAAGTTTACATAGAGTAAGGTTTAATCAACTTGTATACTCGTATATATTGCATTACAAGATAGAGGGCGGTGTGAAATGGTCATTTCATGGATTAAATGGAAACTAATGATCAGATGGAAAGTGCAATGGAACTATATAACCTTTTTCAAAAAAATACCAGGTGGAAAATGGTTTTGGATAGCAGCACTTTTACTAAGTATAGTTAACTTTTTCATGATATTATTTGGAACCTATTTCTTATTAAAGGCAACTGTATTCAATCAATACTTTCTTGATAATACTTCTTCAAATAGTATACTTTTAACTACTTTAAGCCAGGCAATTTCTTACTTAAACACACATATTGAAGTCTTGTGGTCATTGTTGTTTTTTATAATTTTCCTATTTTCCGTACTTTCAGGAATTAGTTCTTCTAAGTGGCAATTACATTCGATGGATCACGAATGGTTGGAGATTCATGCGAAAGTAAAGTCTCAAACTGCTAGACTATTTTTATACTTAGAGGCTATTGTGTGGGATGTTAAAGATTACGTTTTCAGTTATGTGCCGATTATTATAGCACTTTCATTGTTAACAGATATGAACATGTTCGGAGTAGTGGGTATCGTCATTTTAACTCTGTTTTTATTTATTAGTATTGGTTTAGTCACTTCAGTTCTGCATTATCATTACTTGAGTTCTCAAAGAACCAGACTTCATTTTTACTTCCGTTTGTTCTTTAATCTATTGATAAGAATGGTGATAGTGGCGCTAGCTTTTTTTGGAGGAAAAATACTAACTCCCTGGATTAAATCTTTTCCACTTACGTCGAATGATGTTGATGTAGCGAAGTATAACGACTGGCTTAGCCAAGGAGCCGAAGTGGTCAAAGATTTGCTCACTCCGTTAACGGTCATTTTTAAATACCCAATTTTCCCTCATAATTTTTTGGCATCATTATTATTTGATGAAGTTCGCATTTTCGATGGGGTCATGTTGCTTTCAGGTTGTATTGTTTTATTTGCTTTCATGTTTACTATTACGCAATTAAAATCCAAAAACCGATCAGAGAATTTT
The DNA here is from genome assembly GCF_011082085.1 of Bacillus sp. Cs-700. Taxonomy (NCBI): domain Bacteria; kingdom Bacillati; phylum Bacillota; class Bacilli; order Caryophanales; family Bacillaceae; genus Bacillus; species Bacillus sp. Cs-700. Next base: position 2,255,270 of record NZ_CP041063.1, on the reverse strand, counting down.
TATCCCTTTACGATCATTGAAAAACTAATTCCATCTAAAATTTTTGGGAAGTCAAATTATACTCGAATGCAGGTAAAGCATCTGTTAAGAGGAGATTATTTCTTATATCGGTTCCCTGTATTAACTGGGTCGTTTCTTTTTTGGTTTCAACTCGGGTTAATGGTGAGTTTTATGACCGGTTTGAATCCTGGAGAGAAAATCTATTATTTTATTTTATCTTTTTATTTATTCTTTTTTGTCTATTTTCATATTGCTTCAATCTATAGTGAACTAACAGGATTTTTTTCAGTCGATAGTGAAGGTAAAAACGTCATTATTCATTTATTAGCTGGAAAAACGGTATGGGAAGTATTCAAATATAAATATTTATTATTTATTATCTATACCTATCCTTTATTAATAGTGGCAGATATAACACTGATCCTATTCTCCAGAATAAAGTTAGTAGAAGCTGCAGTCATTGTCGTTATTCACTGTTTCTCCTTCTTGTTCTTATCAGCTTTGTTATTTTTGCCATCAATTATTAGTCCACATTTTAACTACATTAATATTGAACAATTGGAAGACTATCCTGATCAAAATTCAATACAGGGAATTGTTAGATATTTAATCGTTGGGGTATTTATTCCAGCTTGTATGATTCCTACAGCATTTTACTTAACAGACTATATAAATCTTTCCACTTTATTGGCAATTCAATGGGGAGAAGCTATCCTTTTATTCTTTTCACTAATATTCTTTATGTTATTTGCACGGAATAAGTTGAGAAAACTATCAAAAATTGAGCAACTATCTTTGTAAGGAGGTTGATTTATGGAACCGTTATTATCCTTTAATCAAGTTTCAAAAACAATTGGGAATAAAAAAATATTGAAAGATATGAACTTCAACATTCCAACCGGCAAAATTATAGCGTTCTTAGGACAAAACGGTGCTGGAAAAACGACTTCTTTAAAAATTGCATCAGGTCTAATGGATATTGATTCAGGGGAAGTTCAATTTCTGGGGAAACCGATCGATAAGTCCAAAAAAGATGTTATGTTTATTCCTGATTATCCTTTTCTGTATGATGAGTTAACAGGGGAAGAATACATTCGTTTTACGGCAGAACTATTTAAAATTCGAGTTAATAAAGCCATTATCGGAGAAAAAGTGACTTATTTTGATTTGCAAAACGAAGTTGGGAAAAAAATAAAGAATTTATCATTAGGCAACAAGAAAAAACTAACGTTATTAACTACATTGTTAAATAACCCTAAGTTACTATTATTAGATGAATTTATTTCAGGTATTGATCCTATTAATATGAAGAAAACAAAAACAATATTAAGGAATTATGTTAATGAAGGTAATTCCATAGTATTGTCTACTCACCAACTGGAGGTTGCTCAAAATTTCTGCGAAAGCTTGATATTCATCAATAATGGTGAAGTTTTACAATCCAATATTGACGTTGCAGCTGTTACAAATAAAGATAATAGTCTTGAAGATTATTTTATAAGAACTTTGAGTGAAGGAGTAAACTAAATGAGTAAAAAACTTTTTATTACATCTTCTGTTATATTTTTTCTCTTTGCAATCCCCCCACTCGTTTTTTCAATGTACCAGGGGAATTTGACAGATTCGTTCATTATTGGAATTATTTTGATCGGGATTTTATCTATTACAACTTTCGGATATATTAAAAACGCCAACAAAAAATAAATGATCCAGTGAAATTATCGTAAAGAGAGCAGCACTTTATCCTGAAGTGCTGCTCTTTTTTATTGATTTTATTTATAAGATAGTTCAATTATTACCCCCAAAAAGAGCAAAAATAGTCACAATAGGTAATTAATGTTTAAATATCCCTTTTTTATAGTATTATGAACTCATATTCGAAATACACAAGGAGGATTAAAAAATGAGTGTTGCACAAAAAGTAGCAGAAGCTCCTGAAAGAAGAAAGGCTTCCTACAAGCCTTCTAGTCTTTTAGATGTATTCATTCAACCTACTAATTTTTTTTCTAGTCTGAGGATAGATCGTAAAATAGGGATGAATGCCTACATCATCTTGGTGTTATATGGAATCATATCCTTCTTCTTAGCAAAAGACTTAGTGAAATCTAACGAAGTTATATCATTGTTATCTCCAGAATTGCAAAATGAAAGTACATATTTAATTTTGTATATTGGAACGAGTATTTTCTCTGTCATTCAATTGTTGTTTAGTTTATTAATAACAACAGCACTTTACAAATTAATACTTCACTTATGTAAGATACGATTAACTTTTAAGGGTCTGTTCCATATCGTATTAATTGCTCAAGTACCTATACTCATTGGGAAATTCATTAATCTCCTTTTCATTGATCAGGGTACAGTCACGACTCCAATAACAAGTTTAGGGTTTACCGTTCAGAATTTTGTTGATTCGATCTTTTTAACAAATTTATTTAATAGTATTGAAGTTTTTAATATCTGGAGTATTTTGCTAATTGGTTTAGGAGTAGGGGTATGTGTCCAAGTGTCCACCAAAAAAAGTATAAGTGTTATTGCACTAACTTGGATTGGTTTCACTATCATTGCTTCACTTATTCCAGCGTTATTGGGATAAGCAAGCAATATAAATATACTGCCATTGAGAGGAGGTGAAAAAGATGGAATTCATTTTTGCATTCATTGCTGGCGCACTAGGTATCTCTGAGTACTGGGCTAACGTCATCGTATCCGCGATCGAAGCAGGATCAACGGTACTGGCACTAATCTCCCTGTTCGCAAGCTTTGGTTTAACGTCAGCTCTTATCCTTACAGCAAGATCATTGCTTAAAAAAGGAGCTAAGAAAACGGCTGTAGCTTACTAATGCTCGTTACAAACATGATTTTATTAATGTGATCACTCAACCCTGTAATAGAAAATAAAGAAGGGAGGAAGAAAACATGGAATTCATTTTTGCATTCATTGCTGGCGCACTAGGTATCTCCGAGTACTGGGCTAACGTCATCGTATCCGCGATCGAAGCAGGATCAACGGTACTGGCACTAATTTCCCTATTTGCAAGCTTTGGTTTAACGTCAGCTCTTATCCTTACAGCAAGATCATTGCTTAAAAAAGGAGCTAAGAAGACGGCTGTAGCTTACTAATACTTAAGTAGTTCGTTCTTATAACGACTCATCCTCGTTATAAATACAATTCCCCAAGTAAGGAGGAAGAAAACATGGAATTCATTTTTGCATTTATTGCTGGCGCACTAGGTATCTCCGAGTACTGGGCTAACGTCATCGTATCCGCGATCGAAGCAGGATCAACGGTACTGGCACTAATTTCCCTGTTCGCAAGCTTTGGTTTAACGTCAGCTCTTATCCTTACAGCAAGATCATTGCTTAAAAAAGGAGCTAAAAAGACAGCAGTAGCTTACTAATACTTAATTAATTAATTAATTGTTCTTGTAACGACTCATCTCGTTACAAGAACATTTCCCCAAGAAAGGAGGAAGAAAACATGGAATTCATTTTTGCATTCATTGCCGGCGCACTAGGTATTTCCCAGTACTGGGCTAATGTAATTGTATCCGCGATCGAAGCAGGATCAACAGTACTGGCTTTAATTTCCTTGTTTGCAAGCTTTGGTTTAACGTCAGCTCTTATCCTTACAGCACAATCATTGCTTAAAAAAGGAGCTAAAAAGACGGCAGTAGCTTACTAATATCTAATCCATCTTTTAGAGTAACGACTCATCCTCGTTGCTCTTTAAGTATAGCTGATACATATATTTACTATATATACCATTAATCGTAAAAAAAATCAAACCTTTAGGTGGTTGATATGAATATATTACTTAAAGACAAATCATTATTACTGTTTTCGATTATTCTTTTTGCTGGAGGTATGATCCTTGGAATCACTTTAATACTCTCAGTTAATACTGAAACAGCTGTACTAGGGATGAACTCTGAAAATTATTATGATAAGAGAGAAGGATTTGAAGGTTCTCTATTTTTCTTTATTCAGAATTTAAAGGTGGTTTTATTATTAGTTTCCGGTATTTTACTATTCGGGATTCCTACTGTACCTATTTTATTTCTTAATGGGCTTTGGTTGGGAGGAGTATTAGCTGGAAATTACTTAAGTGGTATGGGTGTGACTGAATTATTTCTAGCAGTAATACCTCATGGTTTGTTTGAAATACCAGCACTTATTTTAGCCGGCTATTTGGGGTTATATGGACTGAAGTTTTATACAGAAAAAAAGAGTTGGAAAAGACTTTCTTATATAGTCGGATCGATTGTTCTTCTCTTATTCTTAGCCTCGTTTATAGAAGGATTTGTTACACCAAAATCGATATAAAAAAACAATCAATAATTTATTGATTGTTTTTTATTTGGAAATGCAGATGTTATAGAATATAAGGCAGCAAAATGGTGCGTAGTCTCCCTAGATACGAAATACGATTGTTTAGAGTAACTGTATGATCGACACATTGCCTTTCTCACAATGGATTGACGAAACGATTGCCACAATGTATCAGACTGGATTAGGACACGAGAAATATATCATTGAACGAACCATCAGAGTGATTTAAACGTGCACAAAGCGATGAATATCTTGTCCGGCGAAAACGGGCTGCGGAGAAAATTATATGTCTTCAATAGTATGTTATCTACTATCTTAGAATTTAAGAGGTTTCTATTAAATTAATGCATATCCATGCTTTTTAAATAAGCAAAGGAAAGTGTCTGGAAATCAACTTTCAAGAAACGAGGAGCCTTAACAGAAAAACGAAGGAAAAAGAGCTTGAAATAGCATCTCCAAGCTCTTTTTTGTGTGATTTCATATGTGATATAGCGTGTGAAGTTCACTGCAAATCGCTATGCGGTTTTACGTTATGAACTTCTCAAGTAAATCAATTAGTAGCCAGGCGGTTGTCATTTTTTGAGTGAAAGATGAGGTTCTTACTCATATCTTAAAGCATCAATAGGTTCTAGTTTTGCGGCTTTGTTGGCGGGCATAATGCCAAAAACTACACCTATTGCCATAGAAAATAGGCAACCTATTGCTATGATTGGGATTGAAACAGTAAAGGGCCAATCAGAAAATAGTGAAAATAGGTAAGAGCCACAGTAACCAATAACAATTCCAATGACACCGCCAATGAACGTTAAAAAGGCGGACTCAATTAAGAATTGTAAAAGTATTTTTCCGCGTGAGGCTCCTAAAGCCTTTCTAATCCCTATTTCTTTCGTTCGTTCAGTAACTGATACTAGCATTATATTCATAACACCTATTCCACCAACAAATAGTGAAATGCTAGCTATAGCGCCTACAATTCCAGTCATGATCTTAGTAATGGAGGCAATACCGTCTTGGATTTCTTTCATGTTGAGTACTTCAAAAGTACCTTCCTCACTCACTTCTTTAGTGTTGTTCATCATTGAAACTGCTTTTTCACCAGCTACTTGCATGTTCTCAACCTTGTCCGCTACGATCGTTAAAGAGGTGATTTCTTCTGTATTAAATATAAGTGGCCAGGCTTGTAGCGGTATTAATACTTTTTCGGTTTGTAGTTCTACAGGAATGTCTTCTTGATAAACGCCAATTATTTTAACAGATATTCCGTTTACCTCTATATACTGATCAACAGGGCTTGTTAAATTAAATAAAGATTTTGCAGTTTTTTCATTTAATAAAGCGACTCTTCTAGAATTACTCATTTCAAATGAAGATATCTCTCTGCCTTCATTAACTTCTAAATTTTCTAAAAAGTAGTATTGTGATGTAATACCAATCATTTCAACAGTTTTAGACTGCTTGGAACCAGAAATAGTAGTGTACTCCGTATTCTTAGGTACTACTTTTTCTATTTCAGGAATTGATTGGAGATTTTCTATGTCACGCGTATTATAGGTGAGAGCTTCGTTACTATAGTTTTTATTTTCATCATCATAAGTGAACATCATATCAATCGTGTTGTTGTCTGATCCAGCTAAGTTAGATTTTAAAGCTTTCTCACCACTCTGACCGATAGATACAATTATAATAATAGAACTCACGCCAATGACAATCCCTAGCATAGTTAGTATAGAACGCATCTTGTGCCCAGCAATTGCATTTAGAGAGATCTTGAAACTATCCCAAAAATTCATCGTAAGATAGCCTCCGATCTTCTGCTATTTTCCCATCTCTAATATTTATTATCCGGTTTGCGCAGTGAGCTATTTCTAATTCATGAGTAATTAATACAACTGTGTGACCTTCTTTATTAAATTGGGTGAATATCTCCATTATTTTTTCGCCAGTCTTTGTATCTAAAGCACCTGTTGGCTCGTCTGCCAATATTAATAAAGGTTCATTAATAATTGCACGAGCAATGGCAACTCTTTGTTTTTGCCCTCCTGAAAGTTGATTAGGATATTGCTTCATATGATCAACTAACCCTACTTTTTCTAGAGCATAAATTGCTTTTTCTCTTCTATCACTGCTTTTATAACCACCATAGATTAATGGCAACTCAACATTTTCGACTGCTGTTATTCTAGGTAGCAAATGAAAGCTTTGGAACACGAATCCAATTGATTGATTTCGCAAACTAGCTAGTGTTTTTTGATTTTTGTTTTTTATATTTTCTTCATTAAATAGATAGTGACCTCGAGTTGGACGATCTAAGATCCCGATAATATTCATTAAAGTGGACTTTCCGGAACCAGAAGGCCCCATAATTGAAGCGTATTCCCCTTTATCAATGGATAAATCTATGTCTTTTAGAATGGGGACGTCCACATTTCCGACTTTATAGGTTTTATTTACACTCTCCAATTTAATCATTTGCTCTTATCACTTTCTAAATCAGACTCAACTGAAGCAAGAATTTCATCTCCAACTTTAAGTCCATTTAATACTTCCCTGTATCCTCCATTAATGACGCCGGCTTCAATATAGGTCTTTTCTATATTTTCTTCACTTTTTTTCAAGAAGATATATTCTCCCTTTTCATCTGTTTCGATGCTTTCTATAGGGATAATAGGTTGTTTATCTTTTCGGTCTATCTGAACTTCGATATTTACAGAGTATCCAGATTTCATTTCTTTTGGAGAGGTTTTAAATTTTGCTTTATAGGTGTACATGGACTCCTTATTACCAGAAGAATCTTCCCCTTCTGATAAATTATCAGGTAAGGAGGAAACACTTACAATTTCACCCTCATAGACTTTATCAGGCACTGCCTTTGCTTTAATTTTAACTTTCATTCCAGGGGTAACTAATGGAGAATCATATTCGGGAAGTTTACCATAAACCAAATACTCTCCTTCAGACACAACAGTTACAAGGGGGACAGTGCTATTTGGAGACCCAAGTGAGAGATCATTCCCAACTATTTTGACGATGCCTTTCATTTCGCTATGGATAGTCAGTTCATTTATTTCTTTATGTAAAGATGAAATTTCTAATTCTGCTTCTTTGTAGTCTAAATTTGCTAATCTTCGATCAAATTTGATCGATTCTTCATCTACACCTATTGCGTTGGGAGTAAATTCCCCTTCATAATCATTAGACTCTTCATTTAATTTATCTTCCTGACTGTTTAATTGTTCTAATTGAATAAGAGCACGACTTTTTGATAACTTAGCTCGTTCCAACTGATCTAATAATTTAGGGTTTTCATAAGAATACAAAGGACTTCCAATTTCGATTTCCTCACCGTCATCAACTAATATCTCCTTTAAAGTTCCTATAGATGAGTCAATATAATAAGTTTCCTGATTTTTTGGCTTTACCTCACCACCGACGTTAATAACATCGGTTAAACGTTTTTCCTCTACGATATATGTTTCTTCTTCAGCTTTTACAGTTGTCTCTTGATCACCTTGAAAAATAAATAAGTTAATTAGAACCAAACTGAGAATTCCGACAGTAACACTACCTAAAATTATCTTCTTTTTCATATGTAAATCCCACCTTTGTTATACAAGCCTTATATGAGTATCATATAAAAATAAGAATGGAATTTACTATAGGATTTACATAAGAGGAGGGGTTTCGTGATTAACTGGGTAAAATATTTGCAAACTCTTATATGATAGCATTTTTGAAATAAACATAGACGATCGATATTAATTGAATCACTAAGATAATGGCAATTATATAGTTAAAAGAATTCTTGAAAACCGTACCTTTAAATATACGGAAACAAAAAAGTGACAAAACCCCTGCCAATAATGGGAAGGATACTAGAGTAAATAAAAATTCCGAAGTTGAATCGCTGAAAATCATGATAGGTATACTAATAATAATTGATATAAAGATAACGATTAAGAAGAAACTCACTTTTGTTTTAAAAGTTGCTTTAGGTAGCATTTCGATTAGTTGTTGGGAGTATTCTCTTGGATTTTCACTAAATAAATCATCAAATGTTTTGCCGTGTTTTTCGCCTTCAATGAGATGGTCTAAAATTTCATCTTTTAATTTATTTTTGTCTTCTGTATTGATATTGCTACTATTTACAAATAAACAAAACTCGTTATATTTATCTCGATTATTTTTTGATAATGTAAATTTGTCCCTTTGAATACTATTCATCATTTCACCTCTTCATTTTCCATGAACAAATTCACGGATTTCTTCAAGTCTTTCCAATAATCCTGTATTTCTTTTAAAGCTAGTAAACCTTCTTCGGTAATGAAATAATACTTTCTTCTTGGCCCTGTTTCGAAAGGACGAGTATAGCTTTCTATTAGTTTTTCTTTTTCTAATCTTAAAAGTAATGGATAAATAGTGCCGTCGCTTACATGAAGAAATCCCCCTTCTCTTAGCTTTTCAAGCAATTCGTATCCATAAGTATCCTTTTTGGAAATTAACGAAAGGATACTTCCTTCTAGTAGACCTTTCAACATTTGACTATAAATAGACAGAACGTTCCCTCCTTACTATAAAAACTGTAATATGATTAAAGTACCATAATTTTGAAAAGTGTTTAAGTTTTTATTGTTCTTCATGTATAGAATGGGTTGTTCACGCTAAACTAGGCAGCAGTGCTCCGTTTATTACAATAATAACTTGTAAGTATTGTAATCATAATTAAAGACACACCAGAAGCGTTCTGGTGTGTCTCTATGTTTAAGTATGAAAATTGACTACTTCGTCTTGCTAGTTCTAAGTTCCGTTCTCTTACTTAGCATACGTCTCTTTAATAACAGGTACAGACAACGCCCCAACCACAAGGAACACACCTGAAAGCAGGATCATAAACGGCATAGAAGAGCCGATCAAAGGGAACAGGACAAAGCTTAAGCATGACGCGATAATTTGTGGCAAACAAATACTCCCGTTAAACAGCCCAAGGTATGTACCCATGTTTTTGCCTTTCAGCGCGTTCGTTAGGATTGTAAATGGGAAAGTCATCATCGCTGCCCAAGCGATTCCGATTAACGTAAAGGAAATAACGAGTGCCCACTGATTGTGAACGAAGAAGACAGATCCAAATCCGATTCCCCCTAGCAATAAGCTAATCGAGTAGTAGAATTTGCGTGAGTTATTTGGAATTCGAGATAAGGCGAGAGACCAGAGTACTGCGCCAATCGACTGAACCGCTGTTAGAATTCCAAACCAGTTCCCGGCATCTTGATAAGCTGCACTAGAAGGATCGCTCGTGTTCCAAACGTTTAATGCAATGGCTCCTGTGCCATACGTCCACAAGTATTGAAAACCCATCCAGCAAAATAGTTGAACGAGGGTAACGGTCCAAAATACTTTTGGAGCGCTCCCAAGTAATTTGAAAATGTTTACTTTTTCTTTCGTTGATTCTTTCGTAATGCCGTGATAAACGGCAAACTCATCTGGTGTATACTCTTTAACTTTCAATACGGTAACGAGACTACAAATGATTAAAACACCTGCGCCGGCATAAAAAGAAATGACGACGGATTGTGGGATAACCCCTTTTGGTGCACTATTTGATACACCAAGAAGTGTTAATGCAAAAGGAAAAATACTCGCCAATACAGCACCACTATTTGATAGAAAACTTTGGATCGAATAGGCAAATCCTTTTTGTTCTTTGTTTACCATATCCCCAACCATCATTTTAAAAGGCTGCATCGCCATGTTTGATGAGACATCCATAAACAGAATGGCAATCGCGCCAAACGTCATGGCTGTCACTGCCGTAAATCCGAAACTACCAGAGTTAGGCAAGAGACACATCACAATGACCGCAACAACAGCGCCGACGAGTAGATAAGGAATTCGTCGTCCAAGCCCTGGAATCCAGGTCTTGTCTGAGAAATAACCAACTAACGGTTGGACGATTAGTCCTGCGAGTGGTGGTAAGATAAAGAACAATCCGAGATTATGAGGATCGGCTCCAAGTGTTTGGAAAATTCGTCCCATGTTTGCACTTTGCAATGAGAAGGCCATCTGAACACCTAAAAAACCGAAACTAATTAACCAAATTGTTGTGAGAGGCAGAGCGGGTAATTCTTTTTGATACCGTTTTTCGCTGGTTGTGGCGACTTGTTCTTGTAACATGATGTCCTCCTATGTATAGATCGATTTTGAAGTTAATAAGCTATGAAAATGTGAAAATAATGCAATCGCTTGCACATAAATAGAAAAATAAATGCTGCACTCGCAGGTAGTTGCGAACAGCTGCTGATCGACATGTTTCATAATAGGATTGCTTTAATGGCAATGATCACGCTCCAAAACTATGTAGTTTCAAGTGAAGTACTAAAGGGATACTTCGTTAAACTGATAAAGCGTTTTCCTTGAATAGTATATACCAGCTGACAACGTTTACGCAACCGTTTGCATTAAAATTAATGTGACGATCACGTTAAATCAAATTTTCTGTTGGTGAGTTATTCACTTGTAACTTTTACCTTTTTTAATCGTATATAAAGTTGTAAATGTACTCGAAAGAAGGTTGATCCTATGAAAAAGGTGCTAAGTGTATGTGTCTTACTTCTAATTTTGTTTATTCCAACGCATGTATGGGCTGTTGAGTTTTCGATTAAATCGACGGATATCAATGCCGAATTGCACAAGGACGGTCAGGTTGATGTAAACGAAACCCACACGTATGAATTTGAAGGAGATTTTAACGGCATTACAAGGACACTTATCTCGAAAGAGAATTCGACTATTCATAATGTCCAAGCTTCTGAAGATGGTGAAAAGCTTAAAGTGAAGAAGGAGGGGAATCTGTACAAAGTTTTCCGAGGAGGATCAGATGAAACTGTCACGATAGATCTCTCTTACACCGTGCGTCAAGGTGTGGAACGGTTTGAAGATGTTGCCCAGTTTTATTATCCTTTTTTCGATGATAGCAATGAAACAACCTATGAAAATATGCGGATCACGGTTGTCCCTCCTAAACCTACTGATGTGAAGGCAGCATACGGATATGATGAAGCCTATGAGACTGTCGAAACAATTGATGAGGGGACAGTCGTTTTCAACCTTGGGGAAGTATCGAGTGAGGAAAAAGGAGATATTCGCGTTGCTTATGATGCCTCTCTTTTTTCAGAAGCCCCTTTGACAGCTGAAAAGCCGATGCTCGATAACATACTTGAGGAAAAGGAGAAGATGGATGCAGAAGTAGCCGCAAAACTGGAAGCGAGAGAGCAATGGGGTGGAGTTGCCCCTGTAATTGTTAGTGGATTGCTTCTAATTGTAGTGGGGTTGATCGTTCAATCCATCAGAAGAAAGAGGTTGACCGGAATTGAAATTGAACGGCAGCTTAGCGGAAATGGGCGCTTTCCAGATACGGAAATGAGCCTGCCTGCGACTCTTTTATTTACAGGCGGAAATCTTAAAGCATCAGCGATTATCGCTTCCATGCTTGAACTCGTTCGAAAAGGGAACATCAAGAAGGTTTCAGATGAAGAATTTGAACTTGTAAGTAGAGAGACGGATTTTAGGCATGAAACGAGATTAATTGAATGGTTGTTTGATGAAATAGCCGATGATACGACTTTTCATGTTGATGATCTGGACAGCTATGTGAAAGAGAAGAAAAACCATGAAAAATTCCAAGGGAGCTTCTCCGCATGGAAGGAAGCGGTAAAGAGAGAAGTGAAGCAGTCTGATTTAACTGAAAAAGCAGCGAAGACCCGATCGATTTCAGGGTTATCCGCACTCCTGTCCTTCATCAGTATCTTTTTGTTTGCTTACCATGGTCTCTTTCTCTGGATGTTTTCAGTCATTTTACTATTTCTCTTCTTTCTCATCTTTTCCATTGCGTATCGACCGTTAAATGAAAAGGGAAGAAGAATCATGGAAACATTGACACCATTGAAGGTGAGCGATCAATGGAAATCGTGGGATGAAGATGAGCAAGTTCCAGCTCTTCTCTATCAAATCGGAGCAGGAAAGCGAAAAATGTCTGCTAGCTTTGCTACTTCCTCACAAAGTAATGAATGGATGATTTACCTTCTCCTAGCGGAAACATTTCAATCAGGCTTTGAGAAAGCTGATCAGACCACTGCCGTATCCGCCGCTGGTACCGCTGGCGGAGGCGGGGGATCAGGCGCAGGTGGTGGGGGAGGAGGATCTGGGGCTTTTTAAAAAAGAATGCGCAAAAAAACCAGGTGAGTTAGCCCACCTGGTTTTTTTGCTATGTTAAAGATAGGCAACATCATTGGCATTACAGCGGAAGTGTAAACTCTACCGTCGTTCCTTCACCTTCTTTGGAGTGAATCGTATATGTCCCTTGATGGGCTTTAATGAGATCTAGGCTAATGGCTAGTCCCATTCCGAGTCCATCTTCTTTTGTACTCATAAAAGGCGAACCTAGCTGATCCAGTATTTGTTGTGACATACCGGGCCCAGCGTCTATGATCTTCACCGTCACAGTCGACGTGTTAGGGAAGATTGAGATCCGAATGTTTCCACCATCTGGCTGGGCTTCAATCGCATTTTTGATAAAGTTAATTAGAACTTGTTTGATTTGAAAGCGATCGATCGAAACGATAGGGTCCGACATGCCAGTCTGGTAATGAAGGTTCACTTGATGTGCACGGGCATAGCTCTTCATTAAGCACACCGTTTCCTGAATTATTTTCTGGAGGTTTTCTGGCTTTCTTTGACTTGCCGGGGCTTTTCCTAACATCACGAATTGGTCAACAAGATGACGCAGGCGTTCAAGTTCGGACTGAATAATTTTGCGATGTTCCCGCTGTTTCTGGACAGGCAACTCCTCCATTAGCTGCGTTAATCCAATAATAGAAGTCAATGGGTTGCGAATTTCGTGAGCAAACCCTGCCCCCAATTTTCCAATCGCGGACAGTTTCTCGGACTGAATGACCCGTTTTTGAAGATCGTAATAGGATTGCATATCTCTAAACTGGGCGAAAACGCCAATAAACTGACCAAGCTGATCGAACAAGGGCGTTACATCTAACAAGCAAGTTTTTTCACTTTGTAAAAAGACTACTTCTTTGTTTTCTAATTTGTTTTTGTCTTCTAGAACTTGCCTGATTAGAACTACTAATTCCGGAATCACGCTAATATTCTTGCCTTTCAACTCAGACTCAAGCAATCCGGTTATCCTTTCTGCACTTTCATTCATTTCTTGGATTTCTCCCAATTGGTCAGTCATGACGATGCCAAGTGGGGTAGCCCCCATTAATACTTGATTCATAAGGTGAAAGCGCTCATTTTAAAGCTGAACCTTCATCTCTCTTTCGATTGTATCGACTGCTGAAGACAATAATCCGAGATAAAAGTGGGATGCATAATCTTTCGTCGTCATGAGAGAGATGGTCCCTTTTGCTTCTCCGTAAGAAAATGGAGCTGAAAAACACGCCATTTCTTTGAAAAAGTGGTGATAATGATCGTTGCCGATCAATTGAACGGGTTCGCCATACGTGAGCGCAAGAGAAACAGAATTTGTTCCAACGTCCTTCTCGGCAAAACGAACGCCTTTTGTAATACCTAGCACTTCCACGATCTTATTTATCCTTTGATCGCCATGGATATCGAGGACATACCCTTCTCCGTCGGTCGCTACGACAAGAGTTGGCGTTTGGGAAGTGTATGCTAATATTTTCTTCATAAATTGTTGAATGATGAGTCGAATCGGCTCAAATTGTCGTTTTCGAGCCTCGAGTTGTTCCGTTGCAAGAGAAACCTTTAAAAAAGGAATCTCCTCTGGGTTTAAACCGTGTATATTTACACAATTCTCTTTTGATTGTTGAATATAAGCATCAAATTTCATCAAGCCTTTCCCCTTTCAAACACCTTTCCCCTTACCAAAAAGTTAGTTGAAATTCACTGTTCTCTTTATAAAGAATTCAATTATTTCTCTTTTGTAATTTCCATCTAAATCACTAATATGAATATTTTACCAGAATACTAAGATCAGACAAGAATTTCCTACTTTTCTACTGTTTTTATCGACATTTTCTGTAGAACTTATTAGGTTTCTAGAATCAAAAGTTTAAAAGTTGAATTTAGCACCTCCGTCTAATGTCCTTTTTCTATCTAAATAGCAATGTTACCCTCTATGTAAAAGGAACTATTTAACAAAAAAGCATTAGTTCAAATGATTGGTTTTCCACTCATTTAACAGGGCTTTCGGGAACGCAGGTAGAATGACTCCTTTGTAAAGTCTATTAAAATCGAGGAGGAATGAAATGAGTCGAAAAAAGAAGTTAACCGTCTTATGTAGCACGCTTTTACTTTCATCCGTCTTTGCTAGTCCTACGATGGCGGCACCGAACGACAAACCTGTTCAAGCGCAAAGTCAGGAATACGCAATCTCTGGTTTTATTAGTCATGCGGAGCTCAGCAAAAAGCTTCAGCAAATTGATCGTAGCAGCCAGGGACAGGTGAATGTGGAAGTGGCTGGTTATTCGAATCTAGGCCGTGAAATTTATACAGCAACGGTTGGTTCAGGAGACAAAGTGATCCTCGTCCAAAGTGAGATTCATGGAAACGAAAAGACGGGTACGGCAGCACTATTGAATTTACTGCAGCAGCTTGGCTCGAATTCGCCAGAAGCTAAGAAAATACGTGAGGAAGTTACTATCGTTGCGATGCCAATGGTAAATCCTGATGCGACAGAGTTAAATCGTCGTGGCAATGACATGTCGTGGAGTGAGGTCGTCAATGATTTTCCTCAGCTCGCTAGTGCGTCCCCATCATGGAACTACTACACGTATACGAATCAATACTGGGACTACGCATCAAATCCAGGTTTTGATGTCAATCGGGACTTTAATCCGGATCTTGATTATGTGCCGCAACCTGAAGATTTTCCAAGTAACTCGTCAAATCCTGGCTGGTACATTACGCCTGAATCACAAACCGTTCGGGATGTTTATAAAGGGCTGATGAGTGAGTTTGGTAAAGTCGATGTGTTTGTTGACTTGCATCATCAAGGAGAATATTTCGTTGAGGGAACGGATGATAAAGTGACGCTCTCGATTTCAGGAGATTTTGTTCCAGATCCAGACAGTGAAGAGGGTGCGAAATACCGTGAGTATGCCGATACATACGATGGTGATTTCTCAAAGCAGTTAAATGTTTCGGTTTATAATGCCCTGCAAGATCGAGGCGATTCGCCATTTGACAATATTACACTGTATCCACAAGGGTTGGATTTACCAGGAACGGCCCTTGGGTCATTCGCTCTTAATGGAAGTGGCGCGGTGCTGTTTGAAGTGACGGGACAAACGCAAAGCTACGGCCAGAAGGAAAAAGGAAGACTGATTAAAGCCGTTGAAATTGGGCTTTATGGAATCATTGATGGTGTGACGAGCGGGGATGTCTATGACATTAATCCTGAAGCGTATGATGAAATTCCATTAACAGAGCGTTAAATTCTTTTGAATAGAATGTAAGTGAAAACAAAAAAAGCGAATGTGATTTTTAGGAGGACAATGGTGAAAAAACAAATTCTAACGTTAACAGTGGCAGGAACGATGCTAGTGTCTGGATCCTTTTTAACAGGTAATACCGCGCTAGCCGGAGAGAATGGACCGAATGGGCCAAACTATGGCGGCAATGAAACGATCAAGAATGAGCGTCTGCATTCTTATGAAGAGATGGTGAGCTTTTTAGAAAAAGTTGAACAGCGTTCTGAAGCGCTGGAGCTCGAGGTGTACGGTCAGTCAGTTAAAGGCAGAGACCTTTACCTTGCGAAGTTTGGCAATATGGATCCAGATAACCCCACGATTTTATTCCTAACGCAACAGCATGGGAATGAAACGTTAACAACCGAAGGCGCGCTTGAAGTGATTAAGTATTTAACATCGAATGGAAAAGACGTGCAAAACATCCTTGATAACGTGAATGTGTTGATCGCGCCGCGACTAAATGTCGACGGGGCAGAAGGTGATGTGAATTTTTCATTAGAAGACTATGTTTCTGGTACGCATACGCGCTATAACGCCAACGAAGTTGATCTTAATCGTGACCATGTTGATCGCGAACAGCCTGAAACGAAGGCGCTTCATGAAAATGTGCTACAAAAATATTCGCCGGATTACATGATTGACCTGCATCATCAAGGAACTCAAACAACACTAGGTGACACGGGCGAATTGGTGTCTGGATCGATTCTGTATCCAACCAATGAAACTGTCGATCCGGAAGTCGTGGAACAGTCGAAGGAACTTGGTGCTGTCGTGTATAACGCGGTAGAAGCCAAAGGCTATGGATTGCTTTCGAAATATCCAGGCGGTAGTGCGCCAACGATTAGCCGAAACGGACTGGCGATGGAATATGGCATTGCAACGCTTCTTTTTGAAATGCGCGGCATGGCTGATCATTATCGTGAAGATTACGTTCTTGGACAGAAAAGCAATGGCTACTTGATTCAACAGGCCGTGACGGCGATGAAGGCAAGTCTTAATGCGCTTGCTGATAATTCTATAGATTCAGCGGATACGTCTTTCTGGGATACGCTTCCTGATAGCAATTATGATGGGGAGTAAGGGAGAAGCGATACTCCGATAAAAGAAAATGAAAGCAACTGCTCTATTAAATAGAGCAGTTGCTTTTTTAAGTTTGAAAAGGGAGATATGGGAAGAAAGCTAGCTTAGCATTTATAAAAGATTCGAAGGAAAATTTTCTTTTATTAAATTATTTATGGTGTAATTAGAGAAATTTCTCTAATATTCCTTGCCTTTTATTTTCTGAAAGATTAGAATAAACCTAGTTAAACCATTCCGAAAGGTGGCAAGGTTGAGGATGAACCCCGAAGTAAATGACATTACGGATTTTAATATGAACTTTTTTAGCTTGAAGGGAAAAGTAGCTATTATTACTGGTGGTAATTCAGGAATTGGTCAGGGGTTTGCCCTTGCGCTTGCGAAGGCTGGGGCAAATATTTTTGCCGTTAGTATGACGGAAGACGATGATCAGACCAGGGAGCTAATTGAAGCAGAAGGCGTTCACTACTATTTAATGGTTGGCAATCTGACAGAAGACGGTTTTTGCAAGGCAGTTGTCGATCAATGCGTAAGTGTTTTTGGTCAAATCGATATTCTTGTAAATAATGCTGGGATTAACATAAATGAACCAGACGTTACGAAGTTTACAAGATTACATTGGGATAAAATGGTGTCAGTTAACTTGAATGCGCCTTTTGAACTGTCTCATGAAGTAGCTAAGTATATGATCCCACAGCAAAGTGGGAAAATTATCAACACGTGCTCCTTGTTTTCATATCTCGGAGGCCAGTGGTCGCCAGCTTATGCAGCCACTAAGCATGGGCTAGCCGGGTTCACGAAAGCGTATTGTGATGAACTTGCGCAATACAACATCCAGGTTAATGGCATTGCACCAGGGTATTTTGCAACGGACGTAACGAGAAGTACGAGAGAAAATCTTGCAAACAATCAGCGCGTTCTCGATCATATTCCCGCAAATCGCTGGGGGAACATTCAGGATTTGATGGGAGCAGTTGTTTTCTTAGCATCTGACGCGTCTAACTATGTGAACGGAACATTATTGAATGTCGACGGCGGCTATCTCGTACGATAATTTCTATTAAACTATCATAAAAAAAAGGAGAATCATTTATGAATAACCTATTAGAAGAGTTAAAGTCTCTACTTTCTGAGGATCAAATCGTGACAAATGAAGAGGCGCTTTACGATGCTTCAGCGGATCGCTACAAAAAATATGCGAAAACGAAAAATGTACTCGACGTTCCAGCACCACTTGCCATTGTGTTTCCTCATTCCACGGAAGAAGTGAAAGCACTACTGATGTTCTGTAACGAAAATAACATTAACGTGATTCCAAGAAGCGGAAAGACTGGCACTGAGGGTGGTCTTGAGAACTGGAAAGAAACGACCATTGTCATCGACGGATCTAAGATGAATGAGATTATTAAAATGGATACGTACAACATGCAGGCAACCGTTCAGTCTGGCGTTAAGCTTCAAACGCTTGAAGATGAACTTCGTAAGTTAGGCTATACAACAGGTCACTCTCCTCAGTCCAAGCCAGTAGCGCAATATGGTGGTCTTGTTTCTACAAGAAGTATTGGTCAGCTTTCCACTTTGTACGGTGCGATTGAAGATATGGTTGTTGGTCTTGAGTGTGTTTTCCCAGAAGGACAAGTTTCAAAGATTAAGAACGTTCCGAGACGTTCTGGTGGCCCGGATATTCGCCACATTGCGATTGGGAACGAAGGGGCCCTTTGTTATATTACTGAAGTAACGGTAAAGATTTTTAAACACACTCCAGAGAATAATGCGTTCCACGGCTACTTGATTAAAGATGTCGAAACAGGAATTAAAGTGTTACGCGAAGTAATGGTGAACGGCTATCGTCCATCTGTAGCACGCGTGTATTCTGAAGAAGATGCAAGACAGCATTTTGGTCATTTCTACAAAGATAAGTGCGTGTTGATTTTCATGGCAGAAGGCCCTAAAGGAATTGTAGAAGCAACAAACGCTGGTATTGAAGAAGCGGTTGAAAAGTTTCAGTCCGGTATTGTTGAGAAGGTTGATTCTTCGTTAATTGAATCATGGTTCAACAACTTGAACTGGGATGAAAGCCGCATCCAGCGTGAAATTCAGGATATGATTGATGACAATACGCATGATGGTTTTACAACAGAAGTGTCAGCTGATTGGGAAACCATTCCGAAACTTTACAACAACGTGATTGAACGGATTAAAAATGAATTTGATCGGGCAGACGAGCTTACGATGCTTGGAGGTCATTCCTCTCACAGTTACTTAAATGGAACAAATATGTACTTCGTTTACAACTATACGATTAACTGTGCACCAGAAGATGAACTGCGCGTATATCACCACCCGATTCACGAGATTATTATTGAAGAAACGTTGAAGCTAGGCGGCTCTATGTGTCACCACCATGGGATTGGGAAGTACCGTTCTGAATGGACGAAGCAAGAGCACGGCTCTGCTTACTATATGTTAGAAAAACTTAAAGAAGCGTTTGATCCAAAAGGAATCATGAATCACGGAACGATTTTCCCTCAACCTAGCGAAGTGAAAAAGTATATCAGAAGCTAAGAGGAGGGAAACCATGTCGAATCGATACATCATGGGGATTGATAATGGATCACAAAGTACAAAAGTGGTGATCTTTGACCTGGAAGGGAATGAAGTCGCCTACGGTTCACAGGCGTTAAGGGAAACCTTAACCCCTGAACCGGGCGTCGTCATTCATCCGGATGACGACTTATGGGATAGCGTTAATAACGGTGTGAAAAACTGTTTAGCGAATTTCAACGGTGATCCGAAAGAAATCGAAGCGATTGGGTTATGTACGATCCGTTGCTGCCGCGTTTTGCTGAATGAAGACGGTAATCTAGCCCATCCAGCCATCAGTTGGATGGATGCTCGATTATCAAAACCGTATGAGCACGAAGATGATCGCGTACAGTATGTAACGACCACTTCAGGTTACTTGGGACTCCGGTTAACGGGAGAATACAACGATACAGCTGGTAACTGTGAAGTCTTTTGGCCAGTTGATCGTGAGACGTTGGATTGGTCTAGTGATGATGACGTGATTCATGAGAATGGTCTACGTAGAGAGATGTTATTTAACCTTGTGAAGCCTGGTGAAAAGCTTGGTTCGATTCGTAGTGAGCTTGCGGAGGAGTTTGGCTTAACGGAAGGAATTCCTGTTGTAGCTACATCGAACGATAAAGCGGTGGAAGTACTGGGCTCCGGTATTCAAAACGCAAATTCAATCATGATTTCACTCGGAACGTTTATTTCTTCGATGTTATTGAGAGATAACTATTACGAAGATGCGAAAAACTTTTTCCCCACGTTTGCATCAATTCCATTCAAATATGTTTATGAATCAAATGGAATTCGACGGGGATTGTGGACGGTTAGTTGGTTTAAGAAGTTAATTGGCGAAGAACTCGTAACCGAAGCAAAGAAGTTAGGGATTTCGGAAGAAGAGTTTCTAAATCGTAAGGCGGAAGAAGTGCCCGTTGGTAGTGATGGCTTGATCACGATTTTGGATTGGTTAGCTTCACCGGATAAACCATATCGAAAAGGAATGATGATTGGCTTTGATCAGCGGCATTCACGATACCATATTTATCGCTCGATCCTAGAAGCGATTGCCTTCAATATTAAAAACAACATTGATGAAATGTTAGAAGAAATCGATGTGGAGCTGAATGAAGTTGTCATTATTGGCGGCGGTTCGAAGAGCGATGTGATCATGCAAATCATGGCCGATTTGTTTGGTTTGCCAGTGCATCGACGGAAGGGGAGCAGTAGTGCCTGTTTAGGTGCTGCGATTAGTGCTTCTCAGTACTTAGGTGTTTACGATGATTTTTCTGAGGCGATTGAGCAAATGGTGAAAACAGAAACAACGTTCAAACCGGTCTCTGATCATCATGATTTTTATAACAAGGTGAATGAAACGGTTGTGAAAAATGTTAGAAAGCATACGGATGAAATATTAAAGCTTTCTTATCCGATTTTTAAGTAAGCATTCTTTGGGAATCATGTTATGGTAGACCTATCGATCATGGTGACATGATCAGTTCAAGAGAAGAGCAATCGTTATTTTCGAATAGGAAATGGCGGTTGCTTGTTTTCGCTGCGCGAGTCAAGGAGCAAGGTGAAAGGAATGGAAGAGTTATGATTAAATTAGATACGAACCATCTTACAAAATTAGAAGAACAAGTGCACAGCAAGCTAGCGGATGTTGTCGCTACAAATGATAAGTTGAAAATCATTGATGCCGCCGAGCTCTGTGACGTCTCTCCGTCAAAAGTATCGAAGCTCGTTCGGAAATTAGGCTTTGATAACTTTAAACAGTATAAGCTTTATTTTAGCGGCCAGCAGATTCATATGGAAAAGAAAACAAAATCAAGTGAAGTCGAGCGCTTAATGCAGTTTCTAGAAAACTTTGATCCTGCACTCGTTGATGATTTTGTTTCGGTTTTCCAAAAGTATAAGAAGATTATCATCTACGGTTTGGGCCCGTCTTTTATTAGTGCGGAGTATTTTGGGTATAAGCTAACCATTTCCTCTGATAAAAATGTAACGGTGGCACAAAGCGAGGACTTTGCCAGTCGCCTGGCGGATGAAGATACGCTTCTGATCGTTCTATCTGTGACAGGGAAATTTTCTTCTTTTGAAAATTTGTTTACTGAAACGAAGAAGAATGGTGCAACGATCATGCTGGTATTAGAGGAGTATGTGAACACGTTAAACTCGATCGCCGATTATATTTTTTATTTATCGAAGTTTAATCAGGATAGCAGTTTGCTGCCGTTTGAAAAAACGAGAACAGTGTTTTTTATTTTTATTGAAGAAGTGATTGCGAGGATTAGTGGGGGAGGTTCGCGGTGACTTGTTATTGAATTTTTTTATGATCTGAAAAAATACAATCATTAAGAGGAAGCAGTTCACTTAATCAAACGTTTGTTTAAGTGAACTGCTTCCTTTTCTTATGTAATCGATATGTAACCTGTTTTAAATCCTATATTTTTTAGTTAGATCAATAATCGCCTGACCAAACTCCTCGGCTTTCTTAGGGCCGATTCCTTCTATCTTCAAAAGCTCCTTTATATTCTCTGGCCTTTTCTTTAAAATATCTTCTAGTGTACGATTCGTAAAAATATAGTATGGCTTCACAGATAGGTCTTTAGAGCATGTAGTCCGAAACTTCACAAGTGATTCCCTGAGAAGGTCATCATTTTGTTTGTTCGATGGATGCGTGGATTCCTTTTTTATGGAAGTCCGAATCTGATGATTACCATTATTATTCTCATAGGATGATTGTAACTCTTGCTTTCTTCGGATAAGTGCCAATAAATCTTCTCCAAATTCCGCGGCTATCTTAGGGCCAACTCCTTCGATTTGTAATAGTTTATCAATAGTGGAAGGCTGCTTAATCGTGATTTCATCTAACACCTTATTCGTGAAAATATGATAGGGTTTGCGATTTAGATCCTGTGCCTTTTTAGATCGATATGCAATTAGTACAGCTCTTAGTTGTTCATCTGTTTCTTGGTGGTTTGTTTCTTTAGAATAGTAAGTAGACTCTTCGACAGAGGATGGAGATCGATCAAGTACATAACTTTCTGCGTTAAATGACTTTTGTTTATGATTTTGTAAAATTTTTTCTGCTATTTGATTAAGGTGCTGATCGAGCATAAATACAGGGGACTTCTTTTCAAGTTCGGTTCTTAAAAACGTTTTAATTTGGTCATGCCGAATAACACTGCATTGAATAGAAGCGGGTGCATTAGGTGATATATCTAAAATCGTTTTGGGATTAGCAAAAGTAACAGCGTATCGAATTGGGCATTTTGCAATCGTACCGCTCGATTTGAGAAGTTTTTCAAGAATCTCAACGTGTCGTTCAACCTGATTAATAGGGCTATACATTCCTTCTTTGTTTATAACACGGTTGTTCTTCGTGATCACACGTTGAAATTCACCTTTATCCGTTACACGAATATTACCAAACAGCTTTTTCACTTCTAAAACAAGAATGAATTTGTGAGTGACAATGACAAAATCCATTTGTGCCTGGTAGTCTTCAAATTCTAAATACACATCGTGCAATATGAGAAAGGGGAGCATGGCATTTTGGAGTTCAAATAAGACTTGTGTTTCTCCAGTATGACCTATTGAAAATAATTTGAGATGGTTTTCGACTTTTTTTTTGTCTAAGTTGAAAGCGTTACTTCCTTTCAGGGCTGTTAAGGAGTTGAGAGTTGCTAGAGTATGGGTGTTTTCTTTGAAGAGTATGGGTTCTTTAATATTGCGGTTATCGGAAAAAATATTGAAGACGTTTTTTAAAAGAGACATCGTAGACCTCGCAATTTTATGGATTTGGAATAAAGGAATAGGATATTAATCTGGAATTTATGTAACATTTTGTCATTTATGTTTTGAGTATACCAAAAAATAGTGAAGCAGGTTTCCTTTCTTAGTAAATTAAATTGTTTTATAGATTACCAGAGTCTATATCAAAAATTTTAGTTGATGCCTCGAATCCGAGAAAAAGATAAATCCGATTAAACCTAGGCCATCTTTCTCTTATATTTGAAGTACCTAGTACATAATAACCATTTATTTTAAATGTGGAAATGAATTTAAAAAAATGAAAATATTGTGTTATGGTAAAAGAAGAAAGCGCTTTATCTAAGCCGTCTCTTTTTTAGTCTTTTGTGCAAACGGTTTCATTGCTTACTTAGTAGACGATTTTTAATCCAGAGGAGGAGATTTTAGTTGAATGCAAGTCGATTAATGAAATTGCTCACTGTCATGTTAATGGTCTTAGGAGTATTTGCTACGCCACAGTACTCGAAAGCAGAGACATCTGTATCAGACGAGGCAGCCATACCTGACGATCATATTCGTGTGCATTACCAGCGAGCCGATGATAACTATGAAGGTTGGGGACTGCATTTATGGAATGCGGATGACGACAATCCTGCGATTGACTATAAAGTTGATTGGGGAAATCCCGTCGCATTTGAACAGGAAACGAGCTATGGGATGTACGTTGATGTTCCCGTCAATGACATTACAAATGGCTTGAACTTTATCGTACATAAAGGTGATCAAAAAGATACGTCTGATGACCGAACTTTCCCCACTTCTGGTGAGAAAGAATTTTGGTTAGTTCAAGGACAGGAAGAAGTTTATTTAGAAGAACCTGAATTGAGCACTCAACTTTCAAGTGCAACGATTACAGCGAAAAACGAGATTACTGGATTACTAAATCGTAAGCCCGATAGTCTTACGGTTGACGATTTGAAAGTATTGGACAGAGATGGAGAGCGCGTTGAAGTTGAAAAGCTTGAGAGTGAGGGGCAGAAGTTTGTTCTTACTATGGGCTCTGAACTCGATCTAACGCAAGCTTATAAAGTCATTTACAACGAAAAAGAACAGCAGGCTTTAGTTGATTGGCGCCTAGTGGATAATGAGTTTGTTTATGATGGAAATGATCTTGGTGTCACGCTTCATGATAACGGAGAGGCGACTCTTAAATTCTGGTCACCGCCTGCAAGTTCTGTTTCTGTGCTTCTTTATGACAAAGACGATCAGTCAGAATTAATCAAGAAAGATCTCGCGATGACGAAAGGCGAGAAAGGTGTTTGGGAGGTTAAACTTGATCAGTCGAACACTGGAATTGACGATTTAACAGGCTACTATTATCAGTTCGAAATCGATGTTTATGGTGAGACAACGATTGGACTTGATCCTTATGCGAAATCGATGGCTGCTTCCACAGACGATGATGAAGATACTGTTGGAAAAGCGGCGATTGTGAATCCTGCAGCAATTGGTCCCAAGCTTGACTTTGCTTCCATTCCTGGATTTGAAAAGCGGGAAGATGCGATTATTTGGGAAGCGCACGTGAGAGATTTTACATCTGATCCAGACCTTGAATCTGAGCTTGATGCTCAGTTTGGCACATTTAGCTCTTTTGCTGAAAAGCTTGATTACTTGAAAGAGCTTGGTGTTACACACGTTCAGCTACTTCCAGTGATGAAATATTACTTTGGAGATGAGCTCGAAAACGATGAAAGAGAACTTGACTACTCTTCTGAAGGAAACAACTATAACTGGGGTTATGACCCACATAGTTATTTTTCTCCATCAGGCATGTACTCAGAGCGTCCAGAGGATCCGGAAGCTCGGATTGCTGAGTTAAAAGCGCTGATTGATGAAATTCATAAGCGTGATATGGGTGTTGTGCTTGATGTTGTGTATAACCACACAGCGCTCGTTAGCATTTTTGAGGATTTGATGCCTGGCTATTATCATTTCATGGATGAAGAAGGTAATCCAAAAACCGGCTATGGCGGTGGAAAGCTTGGCACGACACATGAAATGACGAGAAAAATGATGATCGATTCGATCACGTACTGGGTAGATGAATTTAAAGTGGATGGGTTTCGTTTTGATTTAATGGGTGATCTTGATGCGGAAAGTGTTCAAATCGCTTACGATGAAGCGAAAAAGTTGAATCCGAATTTAATTATGCTTGGCGAAGGATGGAGAACGTTCGTTGGGGATGGAAACGATGAAAATGAAGTGATGCCAGCTGATCAGGATTGGATGGACCATACGGATAGCGCAAGCGTCTTTTCAGATGAAATTCGTAACGAATTAAAATCAGGTTTCGGAAGTGAAGGCGAACCTCGTTTCTTAACAGGTGGTGCCCGCGATATCGAAACAATTTTTAATAACATTAAAGGACAGCCGGGGAATTTTGTAGCTGATGATCCTGGTGACGTGGTTCAATATATTGCAGCACACGATAACTTAACGCTCCATGATGTCATCGCGCAGTCGATCAAGAAAGATCCTGCCGATCATGAGGAAGAAATTCAGGAGCGCATCCGTCTCGGGAATGCCATGATTATGACGAGTCAGGGTGTATCTTTCCTTCATGCTGGACAGGAATACGGTCGAACGAAGCAATGGAAAGGCGAAGGAAAGCCAGAAGCAAAAGAAACGTATATGGTAGATGAGGACGGCGAGCCGTTCGAGCATCCCTATTTTATTCACGATTCTTATGATTCCACTGACGCGATTAACATGTTTGACTGGAGTGCGGTAACGGAAGACGGCATTCAGAAAGAAACAATGACTTATACGAGTGGGTTAATCGACTTAAGAAAATCAACAGATGCTTTCCGACTTGGTACAAAAGAGTTAGTCGATGCGAATGTTCAACTAGTCGATGCGCCTGAAATGAAAGAGACCGACTTAACAATTGGGTATAAAAACGTTTCAACAGATAAAACTGGCACGTACTATGTGTTTGTGAATGCTGATGACGAGAAAAGAACGTTAACGCTTAAAGAAGATTTAACGAAAGGTCATGTGCTCGTTGACGATGATGAAGCCGGTGTGAAGAAGGTTTCAGAGCCATCTGGATATGAGTTAACAAAGAATAGCATTCAGCTTGATCCATTAACGACTGTGATTGTAAAAGTCGATAGTGAAAAGGTAGTTGATGAGCGCCTTTCTGGTAAGGATCGTTATGAAACTGCCATCGAGATTTCAAAAGAAGGCTGGGAACAGGCAGATACAGTGGTTATCACACGCGGAGATGGTTTTGCTGATGCACTTGCAGGTGCACCGCTTGCCTACAAATATGACGCCCCAATTCTATTAACAGAAAGTCATTCAATGAATCGCGATATTCAGAAAGAGATTAAGAGACTTGGCGCCTCAAAAGCGATTGTTCTTGGTGGTAGTGGAGCTGTCTCCAATTATGTGACCTATCAGTTGAGAGGGCTAGGGTTGAAGGTAGAGCGTATCAGTGGGGATGACCGATTTGAAACAGCTGCAAATATCGCGGCTCGTCTCGATGGAGATCCTAAGAAAGCCATTGTCGCCAATGGACTTAGTTTTGCTGACGCCCTTGCCATTGCGCCTTATGCAGCGAAGAATGGCTACCCTATTCTTTTAACAGAAAAAGATGAGTTACCGAAAAATACAAAGCGCGTGGTAGAAGATTTTGATGAAAGCATTGTCGTTGGTGGTAGTGGAGTTGTGGCTGACGAAGTGATGAACCAACTTCCAGATGCTGAACGAATTGGTGGAGCCGATCGTTTTGAAACATCTGCAAATATAGCTTTGTTAAATCAATCAGCGAACGCTGCTTTCATTTCAACTGGAATGGATTTTGCAGATGCCCTATCAGGGTCCGTTCTTGCAGCGAAACGTGATGGCGTATCGTTGTTAGTAGAGACTGACAAACTTCCCGCTTCTGTCGAGGAAGCTTATGATGATCTTGGTATTAATGAGCTTTATGTTCTTGGTGGGGATTCAGTGGTTAGCGAGAAAGTAAGAAAGCAATTGGTAGAGGAATAGGATATAGGATGATGGAGAAGCCCGGGGTGTATCCCGGGCTTCTTGTTTTTGGTTGGTTGGTGCCTGTCACCACCCGAAGTGTGTAACTATTTGTCGAAGGGGCATTTGGAGTCTAGGCCGATTCATGAACGCCTCCTTCACGAAATAGACTAACAGTATAGCCTGCTGCATAGTTGGGAGGAGATTCAATGGCGGTTCATACGGTGGTAAGTGGGGATAATCTTTCGCGCATTTCATTGGCCTACGGTGTGCCGATTTCAACGATACAGACTTTAAACGGACTTGTCTCAGACCGGCTTGTCCCTGGTCTAAATCTGTATATACCGGATCAAGATCTACCTGAGCAATTTTATCAGCTTAAGCAAGGAGATACGTTTTGGAATCTTTCGCAACAGTATAAGACGTCGGTTCAAGCGATTGTTGAAGCTAACCCGACAATGAACCCGACGGCTCTCCTGGTCGGCGCGAGAATCAAGATTCCCTCTATGCAGAAGTATCGAATGGAAACGCTCGTCTTTTTCGATGCGATTGAAGGTTCACCTTATCTTGAAACATTGAATAACCTGAGCGGATGGATTACTTATTTAGCGGTATTTACGTATTCTTTTACGCCAAAGGGAGAGCTGCTTCCAATTGATGATGATGCGATTTTAAAACGATCGAAAGTACTGGACATCAAGCCTTTACTTGTTATTAGCAATTATGACGTTCAAATGTTCAGTGCTGAGTTAGCTGATACTGTGCTTCAGAATAAGGAAATAAGAGCAACGCTCGTGCAAAATCTTGTA
Source organism: Bacillus sp. Cs-700 (assembly GCF_011082085.1). NCBI lineage: Bacteria > Bacillati > Bacillota > Bacilli > Caryophanales > Bacillaceae > Bacillus > Bacillus sp. Cs-700. The sequence continues at coordinate 2,227,195 of NZ_CP041063.1, read as the reverse complement.
AGAACAGTAAAGGAAAAAGGATACGCAGGGGTTAGCGTAGATTTTGAATTTGTGCCCCCAGAAAGGCGTAAGGAATTTACGTTATTTTTACAAGAGCTAAAGAAGGGTCTTGGCAATCTGACTCTCCAACTAAATGCGCATGCGAAAAGTAGCGATATGCCGACGAATCGACTGGTTGGTTTTCTAGATTATCGAGCCGTTGGCGAAATTGCGGACATCGTCTCAGTGATGACAATCGACTATGGCTATGCGATTGGTCCACCAGATCCAATTGCTCCCGTCTGGTGGGTGGAAGAGATGTTAATGTATGCTACGAGTCAGATAAACCATCGTAAAGTAATGATGGCGATGAGTCTTTACGGTTATGATTGGTCATTGCCAGCGCAGGAAAAGCCAGCCGAAATGATTCCCGTGCAAAATGCACAAAATCGTGCGATTAACGGGTGGCTTCCTATTCAATATAACGAGATAGCTCAAGCGCCAACTTACAGCTATAACGTAATGGGTCAGGAGCACGTGGTTTGGTTCGAAGACATTCAAAGCATCAAGGAGAAATATAAACAAATGCAAGCCTATGGTTTGCTTGGGGCTACTTACTGGCGATTGCGGTTTCCGTTTCCGCAGAATTGGGCGTATGTGGAGAAGAATATGCGGGTTTTGAAAAGTTAAACAAACGTTTGATTAATAACCTATAAGTATGAACATACGCGAAGAATCATAAAAAGCGCTCGTGCTTTCTGTGATTCTTTTTTGTGTTATAGTTTTGAAGCTAAACCATTTTAAGGTATATTTAGTTGTTTATCACTAAATAGTGAACTTTTTGAACCGATTTTGGGGAGTCGGTCGTCTATCATACAGGGAAATCCAGGGGGGAGCTCGTTGGGGGAGAAAATAAGAGAGAATGAGTTTGAGAGAAATGAATTAATCAGGGAGTTGATCGATGATTTTGCAGAGCCGATCAAGCGCCTTGCTTTTACATATGTGAAAAATTGGACGGTGGCTGATGACATTACGCAGGAAGTGTTTATTTCTTGTTATAAAAACATCGACCGTTTTAGGGGAGACAGCAGTTATAAAACGTGGTTATTTAAAATTACCGTCAATCGGTGCAAAGATTATTTGAAAAGTAAGTGGTTCAGGTCGATTATTCCTTTTCGCGGGGACGAAAATTTGAAGGTAGGCACTGGTCTAGATGAGATCCTTGTTCAAAAAAGTGAAGGAGAAGAGATTTCCGAGAAGGTGCTTTCACTATCAGTGAAATATCGAGAAGTAATCATTTTATTTTATTATGAAGATTTAAGTCTTCAAGAAATAGAAGAGCTAACAGGGATTAAAACAGAGACGATCAAAACGAGATTAAGGCGTGCTAAATTGCAACTTCGTGAGCTTTAAAAGGAGGTTGAGTAGATGGAGGACAAGCTGAAAAATCTTCGTAAGGATATGGATGAGACGGTTTTGAATAAGGGTGAGGTGAGTAAGGAGGAGAAGGAGCGGATTTATTACAAAGTGATTCACAGTCGTCCTTCCAAGCGGAAACCAAGACGATTAGTCCCAGTCCTATCTATTCTTACTTGTTTCCTTCTGTTACTTATTCTTGGATCTAATAGTTTTTCTGATTTCTTTGGCACAGAACAGAGTATGGACATGGAAAATTCGCATCAATCCAATGAAACTGAAGATGACGATGAAAATGAATCAGAGAAAAAATTAGAGAACGAACAAGCTGAATTTGTTAAAAGAAAATTTCCGGATGGGAATTATCAAAAAATTTATGATTATTTAGTGGAGTGGGAGTTGCCTGAAGAAAATCGCATAGCAGTGGAGGAATCAGAAGTAGGTTCTGTTGTCACATTTGAGAATGGATATCGTTTTTCAATGAAAACAGGATATTTTATGGGCATAGATATGGACCAGATAGACCCCGACTCCTACTATCGACCAGTTCCTTCGGAAAATCAATATATGGGCGTCGTTATGGGATATATAGATAGGCAGGTCTATTCAATGGAAAGTGATTCTGTATTGCCGATTACGACTGATGACAAAGTGGTGGAGTTTTCAGGTTTGGACATTGATGAGATCTCCATGCTTAACTTTCAAAGCCAAATGATCATGGAACAAATGGAACGAGCAATGAAATATTCTGATGAACTTCCGGCATTACAAAACGAGATAAACGAGATTTACACGAAAGCAAAGACTCTAGTAATCGAATCGGCTCACCTTGAAGACCCTAGTGTTGAAAAAGCGAACGAGCTTGAGCAACAATATGTCATCATTAAGCGAAGCATCGTTAACCTGGATGGAATCATAGATCTAGCACGAGATGATAAATTGAACAAACAATCATATTAAGGAGCTGTCCACAACATGCCATCCACTAAAACAATACTTATTTCAATCATATCCATTGTCCTTCTAACTCTTGGGCTTGGCTATTGGTTTATCTCAGATATGAATACGAGTTTGCTAGAAGAAAAAGACGTAAGTGAAGCGTCCGATGAGGGCTCAGCAGAAGCTTCAGAGGGGATTGATCAGGAACGCTATATTGATGAGGGGTCAAATTCCACAGCAAATGAGGACATTCCGAGTGAACAGCATTTTATGAACACGATTCACGGGATGACTCATCAAAAAGTATATGCAGAAGAAAAATGGACGCTCGTTGAAATGACCGATGCGCGTATTGACGACATGCTTACCATTCTGGATCAAGTCGAAGGTACGGGAGAGTATGAACATTACGATTTATATGAGCAAGCGTTAATGAAATGGAAAAACGGAAATTTTGAAAACGCAGTTTCCGTTCATAACGAGCTCTGGAGCTTGAATAACGGATCAATCGGAAAAGCGAGTCGGTTATTGTCTGCTGATGAAGAGCAGGCATTTGTTCAGGAGCACTACTAAAGAAAGGGATTGAGCGATCATGATGAAATTAGAAGTTTCCGAAACAGAGAAATCCGTTTTTTTAGATGGATTACGTTTGTGGTATAACAAACAAAGCGGTGCCATTCGCTTGAAAGTACCAGGAGTGAAGGAACTTCATTACGTGAAAAAAGGTTCGGATCTCTATGAGCCATTGCTTCAAGAGGTTAAGCGAGTTTCTGATACAGACCGTTAAGTTGACGTTAAACAAACGTTTGATTAATCGCTTGGTATGTAGGAAGAGTGCCCGCTATCTCTAAGTTAATAGAGGGAAAGAGTAAACCGCTGTAGTCAGCGGTTTATTTCTTTTTTGAAGCCTTACAGCAATTATAAAATATGAGATAATAAAAGGAATGAAAGCCAAATTTTGGAGGGTGTGGTCGCTGTGAGTTACGAAAAATATTATGGTAGAATTCCCCTCCCACTATTCGTAGTAGATTTACAAGGGTCTGTTGTTTACGCTAACGAAGAAGGGAAAAAGATTCTTCCAGAAGATGAGAATAAAGAGCGTTATCGTATTAATCAGATATGGATGATTGATCATTCTGCTCAACATTTTATGAAGGAACTTAACTGTTCTTCAACAGAAAATCCGATCGAAATTTTTTTCACTTCGGTTTTGGACAAGGAAGCTCACCTTATTGAAATTTCGTCTTTGGAAGAAAATCTTATGCTTTTCGTTTGTATGAAAACATTAACCTCGAATCATGAAGAAAATATGAAACAAGAGTTAAGTGAACTACACTTAAAACATGATTTTTTAATTGCTGAAAACCCGGACGGAATTATTTTTGTTGACAGGGATGGTCGCATTACGGATATTAATCAATCTCTTCAATTAATGATTGGCTATGAAAAATGCGAGATTATCCATACATATGAAAAGAATATTTCATTTCAAGAATTAAAAAGAATAAAATATTATACGAACAAAGCATTACAAGGAAAAGCGCAAGTCTATGAAACAAGCATTACTCATAAAAATGGGGATTTAATCTATATCGAAGTTAAAACGATTCCAATTAAAATTAATCAGTCGTACATCGGTGCCTATAACATTTTAAAAGATATTACTGCTTACAAATCGGCACAGCAAGAAGCATTTAAACAAGAAGAACTTCTTCGTTCTCTAATTAACTCTATGCCGGAATTTGTCGTTTTTCAAAACCATGATGGCCAGATACTCGAGATGAATCAATATGCGAAGAAACTTTTTAACTTAGAAGGACAGGATGTAGTAGGCCAAACGTTTGCTGAAATTGGGAGTGCGAAGTGGGATGCGATTCCCCTTTTAAAAGAGGCATTTCCATCTGATCTAACAAAGGACAATGCATCTAATATTCAATTCGAACATCAGCTTTTACATAATGGAGAAGAACGAACGTTTGATATTGTCAAAGCAACCGGTTCTTTAGGCGAAGGTGAAAGCGGCTATCTGATTTCGATTGGTCGGGATAGCACACATCGGAAGAAGGTAGAAGAAGATTTAATTGAAACGAAAGAGCTTTTGGAGTCGATTTTTTCTAATAGTGCAGACGGAATTTCTGTTATTACCTTAAATGGAGAAGTGTTAAAAACGAACTTGGCATTTCAACGACTATATGGGTATTCTGAAAAAGAAATGCCCCGTGAAATGATTGAGCTCTATCCTGATGGAAATCGCGATGAAGCAAAGTCTATTTGTGATACGGTGAAAAGTGGCAAAGAGATCATTGGTTATGAAGCCTTTCGAAAGCATAAAGATGGCAGTTTATTGGAGGTTAGCGTAACGTACTCTCCGCTTAGAGATCAGAAGGGAAATGTGCTCGCGATCTCGGCGTTTACGCGGTATATCGGTGATCGAAAACGCACGGAAGAATTGTTGCTTCGTTCCGAAAAGCTTTCGGTTATTGGACAACTAGCAGCTGCAGTGGCCCATGAGGTTCGGAATCCATTAACGGCAGTGAAAGGATTTATTCAATTATACAAAGGGAAAATTGATGGGAAAATTCACGAGTTGATGCTGTCTGAGATGAATCGAATCGAGAACATCATTTCAGAGTTTTTATCCCTTGCAAAGCCACAAGCTGTCACCTATCAGCAGGCAGATGTGACAACGCTTATTTGTGATACGTTATCGATTATGAACTCGCAGGCGCGTATAAACAATGTATGTATAAAGAAAGACCTTCAAGAAGCACTTGATCTTGTGGAGTGTGAAGTGAATCAAATCAAACAGGTCTTAATCAATCTGATTAAAAATGGGATTGAGTCGATGCCAGATGGAGGGGAGCTAACGATTCAAACGAGTCAAGATGGAGAGACGTTCCGAATAGCTATCTCCGATCATGGTGTAGGCATTTCGAAAGAACGTCTAAAGCATCTGGGTGATCCCTTCTTCTCGAATAAAGAAGCTGGCACAGGTTTGGGATTAGTGGTTTGCTATAAAATCGTTCACGAGCACGGCGGACGGATTGAATTCGATAGTGAACTAGGAGTGGGAACAACTGTTAGTGTGTTGTTGCCTTTGAAGGCTTTAACGGTGCCTGTCACCACCCGGGATTTGTAAGTATTTGTCGAATGAAGATCAAGGTACAAGCATCGCTGGAGAAGTACTGGTGATGTTTTTTTCTTTTATGTGCACTATATTTTCCACTCCAACCCCCATCAAATCTGACCCGCATCCCCCTTTTCTTATCACTTATCATCCTCTCTTTTTCATTTGAAAGATAAATCTTTTCATACCTCTTGATTCAGTTCTTGACTTCCTAATGCCTTTCCTGACTGAAGGCACTAGATCAGATAGAAAACATTGGACAAAGAATGACTATCTTTACAGGGCTGACAAGTTGCATCAGAACAGCTGGTTTGTTGGTGTGAGCTACGAATAAGAAAAGGAGTTTTCATCCTCTTATCAAGTAAAGGAAAGGAATAGGTACTAATTGTCATCTTCTACAGACAGTAAATACTTCATGTAGTAGTTATTAATCTTTTGTAAAGATTCCCCAAACATCCTCCACAGCGAGTCACTCATCTTTATAATGGAGGTAGAAATCAAGCCAAACCATAACAGGATGTGAGCTCATGCAGAAAACGAGAACTGGTCTAAATGAAATCTATTTTCTTAGTGCGATTGCCTGTTTGATTTTAGTAGGTGTGCAAGTGTTTGAGATGTTTGCTTTAAAAGAAGCTTTTTCAGAAATAGCGTCTTTTTCTCATACAAGTGGTCGATTTAGCATCGCAGCTTTTGCTGTGATTGTTGGTGCATTCGTATTTCATAAAGTCCGCAATCAACAGCTTGAAAAGAAGTCTTTCAGTCGATCCGTTGTTTCGAAAATGATTTTGCTTGTTGCATTGTGGGGTTCATTCTACTTCGTCTTGATGAAGATGATAGAGGGCGAAAGTCTAGTTACTGGATGGGGAGCACTTCCTTTTCATGTGGTAGTGGATGAAGCTTTCTATACATTGTCTTTTGTCATAGCTGTTCTACAATTTCTGCTTCTTTATCCGTTACTGAAACTCGTTAAATCAAAAACAGGGTGGGCGTTGATGCTAGCCGTTTCTGGCTTAACCAGTTATTTCGCACTTAATGGCTATTTTTCAGGAACAACGACGGTTCAAGCTGTTCTAGACCATCCAGCCTTTCTTACGAATTGGATCTTTTTCTTTGTATTTGGTAGCTTTCTAGCTTGTTACGGAGAGAAGATTCAAATGCTAGCGAAGAAGTTGAACTGGGTTGGATTTGGTATCATGTTCGTCTTGGTTGGACTCACAGTTGTTGATTTGAACGGTGGCATGGCTGAAGGTGTATGGATGATGGTCGCTATCCCTCTTGTGACGATTTCTTTACTAGTGATCTATCCATTTGTGGAGAGAGTTGTTTTATTAGATATTTTCCTTGCAGCAATCGGTAAAAGTGCTTTTGGTATCTATCTCGCACTTCCTGTAGTTGTTTTCGCATTTTCCACTGTTATGCCTGAATTTATGTTTGGTAGTGAATATAGTGTTCTTGTTTACTCAGTTGTTCTAGGAACAACGCTCTTTATTAGTAGAGTAATCGAAATGTTTCCAATGAAAATGGAATTGAAAAGATACCGCCTGAGCAAGTCGTATGGTTCGAATGGTGCCTGTCACCACCCGGTATATGTCAATAAATGTCGAGAGAAGGCTCTTTCCTGATGTTGGGGAAAGAGCTTTTTACGTTGCTAGTGAATCTTTACAGCGACGTTAATTTTGTGTAAATAATCTTCAGGAATCTCCATTTACTAGTGGAACGGTTATATAATTTGGTGGAATTCAATTTTCAAATGGATGTGAGTAAATGCAGAAAGCAAATCAATATATTAATGAAATTCATTTCCTGAGAGCCATAGCCTGCATATTTGTATTATTTGTCCATGTTTCAGCTAATTACTATGGCAAGCATGGGAATGAATTTAATGAGATAACGCAGTTCTTTAATCAGATTGGCCGGTTTGGAACACCGATTTTTGCTGTGATTAGTGGTTTCCTTTTGTTTCTACAGGTTCGAAATAAGGGGTTTGATGTGAAGCGATTCTATCATTCTCGCATGGTAAAGATCGGTATGCCATTTCTGATCTGGAGTGTTTTTTACCTTATATTTATGAAGGTCGTATTGGGTGCGGAAATCTACACGGATTGGAAGAGCTTTCTTGTTGATTTTGCGATGGGAGAATCTTATTATCATCTTTATTTCATGTCGATCGTTTTTCAATTCTATCTCATTTTTCCTATTCTCCAACTTGTTAAATCAAAAATCGGTTGGTGGATTCTCCTTATCCTAGCCCTATGTCTCAACGTTTATTTTGTTCATTTCTACTCTCCAGAAACGACAAGTCTTGTAACGGAGCTTTTAACGCAGAGAGCTATTTTTACGAAGTGGGTGTTCTTCTTTATTTTTGGTGGATTCCTTGCTTATCACTGGGAGTCTATTCAGCGAATTGGGAAAAAAATAGACTGGTTTGGCTATATTGTTTTTGGTGGATTAGTCGTTATAGCCGTCTATGAGTACAAGTTGAAAGGTTCAATTCCGAATAACAGATGGGCCAACATGGTGAATATCCCGGTGATGACCGTGGCTGTTATTGGCATGTATCAATCTCTTCGAAAAGTAGATTGGCTTGGAAAATTCTTTGAAATGCTCGGGAATTTATCGATGGGCATCTATCTGGTTCACCCTCTGGTCATCTTTTTTTATTCGCGATCACTTCCAGATGGAGCGTGGACCACGGCAACTTTTCCAATGATATTTGGCCTAGTTCTCGTAACCAGTATTTTAGTTATTCGCGGAATTCAACTTCTTCCACTTAATCAATACATTGTGACAGTTCCAGCTAGGAAAAGAAAGGCTGCAAACCGGGTACCGGAAGTTGTTTTGGAGGGAAAGTGATTATTAGGATTAAATTAAGCGCAAAAAACCTCAATGTTGTGATGCATTGAGGTTTTTTACAGCTTTAATCTCCTGATTTTTCGTTATAGTGAACGTTTGCATATGCTATAAAAGGGAATGGTTCATCGAGGTGATGACCATGATCGGAACGTATTCTAGAAAAGGTTTGATAATAGGAGTTAGTTTTCTATTTCTAGCTCTATTATTTCCAAAAGTAGCGAATGCGATTGAAATGGAGCGTATTTCAGGGAAAGACCGCATTCAAACGGCAGTCGAAGTAGCTAAAAAAGGATGGCCTAATGGCAGCGAGGTTGTGATTCTAGCGAGAGCGAATGACTTTCCTGATGCATTGGCTGGTACGCCGCTAGCCCATCAAGAAAATGCGCCAATCCTATTAACTTCTTCTACATACATATCGAGTAAGACAGCGCAGGAGATTGCTAGAATCGGTGCGAGTAAAGTGATCATTCTTGGTGGGAAAGGTGCGATATCAGATTCAGTGGAACGGCATCTAAAAGAGGAGATGGATTTAGCGGTTCAGCGGGTATCTGGACAAGATCGCTACGAAACGGCGGCTAAAATTGCTAATGAATTAGACACGTATGATAGAGCAGTTGTCGCGAGCGGTGAAGATTTTCCGGATGCACTCTCTATTTCAGCGTATGCAGCTCGAGAAGGGTATCCGATTTTATTAACCACAAAAGGGAAACTACCTGCTTCTTCGCAGAAATTAGTAAACGAAACGAGCAGAAATTATCTTATTGGCGGGGAAGGTGTGATCAGCGAGTCCGTGGATAATGCAATCCCTTCTTCTGAGCGAGTTTCAGGAAGTGACCGATTTGAAACGTCACGAGCAGTAGCAGATGAATTTGGACGAAAAGACGCTGATCAGCTGTATGTTGCTACAGGGTTTGACTTCGCAGACGCACTAGCGGGTTCCGTATTAGCAGCGAAAACAAAGGATCCGCTAATGCTGATTGAAAAAAACTATGTTCCTAACGCTACGAAACTATTTATTGATGAAAATGGAGTAAAGTCGTTTCGTGTACTTGGCGGCACTGGAGCAATCGATCAGTATGTTGGAACAGAACTCTCATTACCAATACAGCTTTTACTAGTTAATAAGCAGAGAGGTATTCCGGCAGATTATGTTCCTAACGTACGAGAGCCTGACGTTCCATTTCCTTTTCGAGAAGATCATGAGAAGCGTAACATGAACGCTATTGCAGTTCCTCACTTAGAAGAGCTTTTCCAGGCGGCAGAAAAAGCGGGCCTTGATTTGTATGCACAGTCAGGCTATCGCTCCTACGCACGTCAAAAAGCCATTCATGATCGTCTAGTGAAACAATATGGTGAGGCATATGCCAATCGAGTAAGCGCAAAGCCCGGACATAGTGAGCATCAAACTGGCTTAGCAATGGATGTTACAAGTCCTGATGTGAATTATGGATTAGTTGAAGAATTTGCAAACACGGATGAAGGACGCTGGGTCGCTCAACATGCCCATGAGTATGGCTTTATTATTCGCTATCCAGAAGAGAGAGAAAGCGTAACCGGATATAAATACGAACCATGGCACTTACGGTATGTGGGGCAGACTATTGCGCGTTATATGAAGGATAATGAACGTGTGCTGGAGGAGTACTTGAGGTAGAATGGTCGTGAATGGTGCCTGTCACCACCCGGTATATGTCAATAAATGTCGAACAGGCTGGCGCATCGTCAGCCTGTTCTATTTTGGTTTTTCTAGATCGTGATATTAGGGGAGATAGAAGATCGAGATCGATGATCTACGATGCGCTTTGCTTTTCCTTCAGAACGAGGGATGGATTTTGGCGACTTTAAGTTTACGTCTACTGATATAAGCGTTTTCATTTTTAAGGTTTTTCTAATTCGATTTGTAAGGTCGGTGGCGAGGGGGTGTGTGAAGTCCTCTTTGTACGATAATTTCCCATAGAATTCTTCACATACCTCGACGTGCAACGTCACGTGATCCAGGTGTCCTTTTTTCTGCAGGTGAATTTGGTAATGAGGTACAAGTTCTTCTAGGTCACAAATATATCGTTCAATTTCAGAAGGGAACACGTTGACACCACGAATAATGAGCATATCATCAATTCGTCCTTTTACTCGACTCATTCTTGTTGTTGTCCTCCCGCAGAGACACCTTTCTCTTGTAATGGAGGAAATGTCACCTGTGCGATAGCGAATGGTTGGCAGGGCTTCTTTCGTAAGACTAGTAAAAACAAGTTCGCCATATTGCCCGTCGTCAACTGGTTCGAGCGTATCCGGGTTGATCACTTCAACTAGAAAGTGATCATCTGCAATGTGGAGTCCGTCCTGACATTCCACGCACTCCATCGCGATACCAGGCCCCATGACTTCGCTTAGACCGTATATATCAGATGCTTTAAGCTGGAACAATTTTTCGATCTGGAACCTCATTTCTTCGGACCAGGGTTCGGCACCGAGTATGGCATATTTTAAAGAAGTAGTGGCAGGATCAATTCCTTGCATCATCATCGCTTCTCCAATGTTTAGGAGATAAGAAGGCGTAGAGCATATGATCTTAGGTTTGAAATCTTGAATGAGGGTGATTTGATTGGCGGTGTTACCACCTGAAATAGGAACCGTTGCGCAGCCGAGTTTTTCAGATCCGCCATGAAGACCTAGTCCACCTGTAAAGAGGCCATAACCATAGGCGTTATGAAGAATATCTCCCTTTTGTCCGCCTGCGAGTGTAATGGACCTTGCGACAATGTCAGTCCAATGATCAATGTCATTCTTTGTGTAAGCGACCACGGTAGGCTTTCCACTCGTTCCAGACGAAGCATGAATCCGAATGATGTCTTCCTTGGGGCAAGCGAGCATACTGAAAGGGTAGTTCTCTCGTAAGTGCTGTTTTTGAGTGAAAGGAAGGCGGGGCAGGTCGTCAAGTGACTGGATCTCATCAGGAGTGATATGTACGTCTTTAAAAGCGTCATGATAGAAAGGGACATTGTGATAGGCGTTTGTAACGGTGCGTTTTAAGCCTTCTAATTGGTGGGCGTGCATTTGCTTCGTATTCCACGTTTCTCGTTCTGAATAAATTGCCATACGGTAGCCTCCTTGTATGATACAAATTAAACGACTGAGAGTAATAGTGTCATATTAAAGGTACCTTTTTATGGAAGAGGGGTCAATGGGATTTATGGGAATTGTGTCTTTGGTCGGGAGTTTGTGAAATTGCGAGTTCGCGAGTGCCTGTCACCACCCGATATAAGGAACAATTTGTCGAAAGATTTGCTCGTATACGAATAATTGGAGCTCGGTTCATTTGGAAAGAGGGATTTGCAAACTGGTAGCGAAGCTTGTAGAGGATACACCATAACTAAATTCATATTAAAGGAGAGGGTTACCTATGTCGTTTATCGAAGTGAACGAAACACCGCTCTATTATGAAGATTATGGTCCAAAGGATGCACCGGTTTTGGTTTTTAGTCATTCGTTGTTTTTTAATTCGGATATGTTTCAACACCAGGTGGAACACTTTTCAAAAGATTATAGAGTCATTTGCTACGACCATCGGGGACAGGGAAATAGCGGTCGGTCTTCTTTAGAAAATCTTGATATAGATACGCTTACAAAGGATGCTATTTCATTAATTGAGGGTCTAGGGATTAAGAAGTGTCACTTTATCGGAAATTCGATGGGAGGCTTTATTGCGCTTAGAGTTGCGGCTAGAAGGCCGGATCTTCTTCATTCGTGCGTAGTTCTTGGAAGCTCTGGGGAAGCAGAGTATAAGAAAGAAGAGTTCCAACCGCTTGTTACACAGCTTCAGAAGAATGGGGCGGAAGAAGTTGTCGATAAATTGATGTATATCATGTTTGGTGATGCTTCTCTTGGATCGATGGAATTCGAAAGAGAGCGTAACTACTGGAGAGACTATATGAAAAAGCTTGAGCCGTCGATCGGAGACGCTGCTCATCATGTTATCCACCGAGATAGCGTACTAGAGGAGCTTGAAGGCGTAACTGTACCGGTCCTTGCTGTTGCAGGTGAACAGGATCATGCATACACGATTAAACTTTCAGAGAACATTGCGAAGGCGGTCGAGAATGGTCGTTGTGAAGTTGTGGGCAGAGCAGGCCATTCGGTAGCGCTAGAGAAAGCTACGGAAGTAAACAAAGTGTTGGAGAAGCACTTTATAAGGTTGAAGGTGCGTCAGAGTAGTTTATAATAACGCAATGGATTTAAAGTATACTTAATCAAACGTTGTTGACCCAATGTGCGATTTCATAGAAGAATGATAGAGCCTCAGACTGATCGAGGCTCTTTTTCGTGCAGCTATAACCTTTTACTGAGTATCAGATCGTAGTAGGAATAATACCTGGAATTTTGTAGAAACTAAGTAAGGAGTAAAACGATTTGTTAGGAGGTTATTAGTGATGTGGAAAAAAAGGAACGGCGTTTGGAGTTTACTAACTGCGGCGATTTTATTGCTCACGTTTTCGACTCGCGCAAGAAAAGGTGCTAGAAAAGCTTTGTTAAAAGGATCAGATGTGGCGATTGGGTTAAAAGATCAATGGAATGGAATGTCTTCTAAGGGCAAAAAGAACGGTGGTCGTAAAGAGGAGATCGAAGTGCCGCAGTATCCGTCTTATGTAGGGTACGAAGCGAAGCGAGAAGTTACCAATCGAAAAGGTGGGGAGAAAGTTCGGAAAGTAAACCCAACCCGTTACAATAATGCTAAAAATGTTATGAACGATGAAAGAATGCCATATCAAATGGCGGAAATTGCTGAGGAGTTTGATCTGAATTAAGTGCTGGTACGATTGGGTATGGCGGGGGTGCCTGGTTGCTTGGTGCCTGTCACCGCTCGATCTGTGTAACTATTTGTCGAAAGGAAAAAGAGCCCCTTCTTTGAGTAGAGGAGGGCTCTTTTCTGATAGAATCTTTAAGAAATCTATGGGTTTAACGAGATACCTTTTAAGATCATATCCCACATGGCAGCGTCTTCTGGTTGGTTTGGAACGTTTACAATACAGACATCATTCACTGCACAGTTTGTATCTTCCATTACCTTAAGGTTATTAACTGGGCTAAGCAAGAGAAGGTGAGAATATCCGCTTTTGCATGTCATTAAGGTTTTCTGTAGTTCGATGGCTTGTTCAGCTGTCCCTGACCATCTGATGAAAAGAACGGAGGGAGAATGTTGTAACTGTAACAGAAAACGTTCAATCCTCCGATCAAGCTTTTGTCGATAGGCTGGATACGTAACGGACAGATCTGAATGAACAGGGAAATCATGAACGGAGAGCATATTATTATGTGTATCTTGAACGAAATAGGCTTTTGAAGTTTGAATGGATTCATTGTCATCAAGAAAGTTTGCTTGTCCATCTTGGAGATGTAAATTTTCGAGTAACATAAAATCCTGGAATTGATTTTGTATGACTCGTCCAACGTTAGTTAGATTTGGGGTAACAATCCAATCAAATGGCATTGAAAATTTCCGTAAGTTATTTCTTCTAAGATGCGCTGCTGGAGAACACGAACTACCGAGACTCACAATTAAATCATAATTTTTTTTGATCTCATCTAGTTTCACTAAAGCAACTCCTTCAAAACGGTATTTCTATTAGTAGATGCTTTATTGAAGGAGATTGCTTGGATCATTGACTAAAAAAAGAATGTGGTGGTGAAGGGTTTATTCCCCTACACAACCTCCACGGCAACCGCTCTAACTGGAGATCCATCCAATCCTTCCAGCTTTAGCGGCAGTGCAATAATGAGTGGATTTTCGAAATCGATCTTTTCAAAGTTGCAGAAGTTCTCTCCGATGATTCCGTTTACCGACGTGATGGCTTCATGAACTGGAAACGTTGAAGCACCTGGTTTATCAACATTAAGCGCATCAATAAAGAAAGTGGAGACGCCTTTTTCTAACAGTGTATTAATAATGTCGACGGATAGGTAAGGGTAGTTAAAATAAGTCTGAGTTCCTATATGTTGTGACCAGCCTGTATGGAAAAGGGTGATTGTTCCCGGTAAAACACTTTCTATTTGGGACGCTACATCCTTTAACGTGATTTCTTCACCTGGCTCTTTGCCTGTTACATCAATAACGTGACCGGGTCCTATTACTTTCATTAAATTCAACTGATCGATGGAATCACCATTTTTCTGGAAGTGGAAAGGTGCATCAAGATGTGTGCCTGTATGTGTCCCGATATTCATTTGGGTCACTTGATATCCGTCTTTATCGTGCTCCGCTACTGGATAGATATTTGGTTTTGGATCACCTGGGAAAACAGGCGTTTCATTGTGAACTGGAATTGAAAGATCAATGATTTTTTTAAAATTCACATGGAACTCCTCCTTCTTAAACAAACGTTTGATTAAAGGTGAGAATAGCCGTAGTCTAGTCTTTCCTTTTCTTCAGTTTGTCATGAAGTTTCAACGATCACAAGTTAGACAATAATTGAGTCTCCCCCCATATTCCTGTAAAATACCTAATCAGACAAACGACGAAAAGGTGTAAGATATGAAATCAATGATTGTAATCGGATCAGGTATTTTAGGAGCGTCGACGGCTTACCATCTCGCCAAGCAAGGAGCGGATGTGTTGCTTGTCGATCGGAACGATGCGGGTCAGGCAACAGAAGCGGCGGCTGGGATTGTGTGTCCGTGGCTAACAAATCGACGGGGAGGCGCTTTTTATCGACTCGTGGAAGCAGGGGCTCGATATTATCCGGAGTTAATTGAAACGCTAAAAAAGGACGGAGAGACGGAGACGGGCTACTCACGCGTTGGGGCAATTAACATTTACTCTGGTGAAACGAAGCTTGAGCGAAAGCTTGCGCTTGCGATGGAGCGGAGGAAGGATACACCAGAGATGGGTGAGGTTTCACGGCTTTCTGCTGCAGAAACGAATGCGCTGTTTCCTCCGCTGTCCGATCATTATACGGCGGTTCATGTGAGCGGCGCGGCGCGTGTGAATGGAGACGCGTTACGAAATGCACTCATTCGTGGAGCGGTAAAGCATGGTGCGAAGGTTATTCGTGGAGATGCCTCTTTATTATGGGAGGGTTCAAACGTGAGTGGCGTCACCGTGAATAATGAACGTTTTTATGGGAATGAAGTGATTGTCACCGGAGGCGCTTGGGCACGAGAATTACTTCAGCCATTAGGCATGAAGTTCCTCGTTTCACTCCAAAAAGCGCAAATTGTTCATCTCGATCTACCTGAAACAGATACAGGAAAATGGCCAATTGTGATGCCGCCTTTCGTTCAATATTTCCTTCCTTTTGAAAATGGACGGATTGTCGTCGGTGCAACACAGGAAGATCAGGCTGGTTTTGATTTGCGTGTAACGATGGGTGGCGTTCACCATATTATTGATCGCGCGCTGAAAGTTGCGCCAGGATTTTCGGATAGTACGTATGTCCAAACAAAGGTAGGATTTAGGCCGTTTACACCTGGTAATGTCCCGATTGCTGGAGTAGTTCCTCGAGTGAGAGGACTTTTTGTTGCAAATGGGCTTGGGGCTTCAGGCTTAACGAGTGGACCGTTTCTTGGAGCTGAGCTTGCACGGTTGGTGCTTGGTGAGCGGAATGAGCTTGATCTCGGGGAGTATGATCCTGGGAGTGCGTTTGGGTGAATCGTTTAGAAATAAGTTATAGGTAAATGTTAGAAAAATAAAAACATTCTAAAGAAAACCTTTTCATTCAAGAAGGCTTCCTATATAATGGGAAAATCTCTGAGGTGTGAAAAGGTTTCTTTTTTGGTTTTTTATGTTCAGAATACGGTGCATCTAAAGTGAAAGGAGTTTTAAAACCATGCCAACTGATTACTTACATTATCCCTATGCTTCTCAACGAATGACGACGGTAGCGAACAAAGGAATGGTGGCAACATCCCAGCCGTTAGCGGCACAGGCAGGATTAGATCTTTTGAAAAATGGAGGGAATGCAATCGACGCGGCAATTGCCACTGCTGCGGTATTGACTGTTGTTGAGCCGACGTCCAACGGGATTGGCGGAGATGCGTTTGCTCTTGTTTGGACGAAGGGTGAATTACACGGGTTAAACGGGAGCGGACCAGCGCCGCAATCGATCTCGATTGATTCAGTCAACGAACGTGGGTATAATGAAATTCCGAAATACGGCTGGATTCCTGTTACTGTGCCAGGCGTTCCCGCATCGTGGGCGGCTTTGTCAAAACGATTTGGAAAGCTTTCGTTAAAAGAAGCGCTGGCGCCTGCGATTCATTATGCGGAGGAAGGGTTCCCGGTTTCGCCGACTTTGAGTAAGTTTTGGAAAGATGCTTACGCTAAATTTGAAGAAGAGTTAAGGGACGAGGAGTTCAAGCCCTGGTTTGAAACATTTGCGCCGGACGGTCGTGCGCCTGAAGTGGGCGAGGTTTGGAAGTCGAAGGGTCACGCGGAAACGTTACGAAAAATTGCGGAAACGGATGCTTCAGCTTTTTATCAGGGAGAAATCGCCGATCAGATTGATGCTTTTTCAAAAAGGTATAATGGCTATTTGACGAAGGAAGATCTTTCGACATTTAAGCCTGAGTGGGTTGATCCGATTTCGGTACAGTATCGAGGGTATGACGTTTGGGAGATTCCACCGAACGGACAGGGGCTCATTGCGTTGTCTGCGCTGAATATTTTAAATGGATTTACCTTTGATCATAAGGATTCTGTTGATACCTATCATAAGCAAATTGAAGCGATGAAGCTCGCTTTCTCGGATGGACAGAAGTACATTACCGATGAGCAAGAAATGTCAGTTGCTGTTCGGGATCTCCTCTCGCCTACCTATGGGGAAAGTCGCCGGCAGTTAATTGGTGATAAAGCGCTTGTGCCGTCTCCAGGACAACCTCCTAAAGGGGGCACCGTTTATTTAGCGACAGCTGATGACGAAGGAAATATGGTCTCGTTTATTCAGAGTAATTATATGGGCTTTGGTTCAGGACTTGTGGTGCCTGGCACCGGGATTGCGCTACAAAATCGTGGTCATAACTTTTCGATGGATCCTGAGCATGATAATGCATTAAAAGGTGGAAAGCGAACGTATCATACGATTATTCCGGGATTCTTGAGTAAAGATGGTGACGCGGTAGGACCGTTTGGTGTGATGGGAGGCTTTATGCAGCCACAGGGTCATTTACAGGTAATTACGAACCTGATCGATTTTCATCTAAATCCGCAATCTGCACTTGATGCGCCGAGGTGGCAGTGGGTTGATGGGAAGCGAGTGTGGGTTGAATCAACGTTCCCTCCTAATCTTGCTGAGGCGCTTAGTCGAAAGGGACATGAGATTGAAGTTCAACTGGAAAAAGGCGCGTTCGGCCGAGGACAAATTATTTGGCGCGATCAGCAGTCAGGCACTTTCTTCGGTGGAACAGAATCAAGAACAGACGGAACGATCGCAGCTTATTAAGAAGTGGCGTAGGGTTTCGGAAGGTGGTGGGTCATGCAACAGTGGCATCTTTTTCTCGCTTTTTTTAGAGTGGGAATGCTTGGGTACGGAGGAGGACCTTCTTCTATCCCGTTAGTACATAAAGAAGTTGTCGAGAAATACAAATGGATGAACGATGATGAATTTGCAGATATTTTGGCTTTGGGGAATTCACTTCCAGGACCAATTGCGACGAAAATGGCTGGGTATATTGGCCATCGAGTGGCAGGAATAACGGGCATGCTAAATGCCGTACTCGCGACGATTGTGCCGACGATCGCGATTATGATTTTCTTACTAACGTTTCTTTCCACTTTTCGAGAGAAGGCATGGGTTCAGGGGATGACGCAGGCGGTCGTTCCAGTGGTTGGTGTTATGCTTGCCGTGTTAACGTATGATTTTTTTAGAAAAGCACAGGGGAATTTAGGTTGGATTTTGACGATCTCGTTGACGGTCGCTTCCTTTATATTTATTGAAATCGCTGGTGTTCATCCGGGGATTGTTATTGGATGTTTACTGCTTTACGCTCTGGTTAAACCGACTGGTAAAGATGGCAAGCGCGATGATCAGGTGAGAAAGGAGCCATCCTCATGATTTATTGGGATATTTTTGTGGCTTTTTTCATACCAGGTATCGTCGGTTATGGCGGTGGACCTGCATCCATTCCACTTGTCGAAAATGAAGTGGTCGGTCGGTTCGGTTGGATGAGCGTAAATGAATTTAGTGAAATGCTTGCGATGGCGAATGCGCTACCTGGGCCGATTGCGACAAAGATGGCCGGATATATTGGATTTCAGCAGGGGGGCGTTCTTGGCGCATTTGTTGGTGTATTTGCGACAGTGGCGCCATCGCTCGTACTGATGATCGTGTTGCTGAGTCTTTTGAATCGATTTAAGAACTCGCCGAAAGTGAAGAAAATGACGGCTCTTATTCGCCCAACGATTGCGATCTTACTTGGTGTGATGGCGTTTCAGTTCTTTGCAAGTTCGTATGAAGGAGCTGGGCTAGTTCAAACAATCTTTCTGATTGTGGCTAGTTTTGTTCTGATGGAAAAGATGAAAGTGCATCCTGCATTTGTGATTGTCGGGGCACTGGCGTATGGCGCGGTGTTTCTGGGGTAGTGGATGGGCTGTGCGAGTCGCGCGTTCGCGAGTGCCTGTCACCGCCCGGAATACCTCAAATATTGTCGAATAAACAGCTCTTAACTCCTGGGAGGAAAGGGCTGTTTTTATTTTGTTTCTAAAGGATAAGAGCTCTCTGTCTACTCTTTGAAGGACATGTTACATAGACCAAAAGGTTTATTTTGTCAGAATTTATTGAAAACTTATCTAATTTAATCTAAAATGTCAGATAAATCAATAAATTGTATACAATCTTTGGACACAATAGGTGGTTTGAGATGACAGCTAAAAAACGGAATGAAGAGTTAGCTTATGAAAAGGTGAAGCGTGCAATTATGCTGCGAAGGATTTTACCAGGACAACGAGTGACGGAGGAATGGGTGAGTGAAGAGATAAAGATGAGCCGCACGCCAATTCGCGCAGCTTTTAAGAAATTGGGGAATGAAGGGTTATTAGAAATTGTGCCTCATCGTGGTGCCTTTGTTTATAGTCCCTCGGATAAGGAGATCGCTGATGTGTTTCACTTGCGCGTTGTGCTTGAGAGTTATGCTGCTCGACTAGCGGTTCCTATTGTTACCCGAGAGAACATTCTTGAAATGGAAGAGCTGTTAGCGGAAGAGAAGCAGGCATATGAGGAAAAGGATTTTGAAGAATTCATGAGAGTGAATGCTCTTATTCACTCTTATCCCGCACGATTGTCGGAAAATAAATTTTTACTGCAACAAGTAGAAACGCTTAATCAATGGTCGGATTGCTATCTGATTTTGAAGGATGAATTTTATTCCGTTCCGATTGAAGAGGTGAAGTCGATTCCCGAGCATCACCGTATGGTAAATGCTTTTCGTAATGGCGATCTGGACAAAGTGCCGGAGGCCATTGAAGCTCATCTTCTTTCTACATTGAACGATTTATCTGGGAAACGATCAGTTTTCAACTAATGATAAGGAGTGATAGATCATGACAAAGAATGCTTCGATTCAAACAAGTTTACCGGGACCTGTTGCTAGTCAACTGTTAGAACGACGAGAGAATATTGTACCTAACGCTGTAAGCTGTGGCATTCCGACTTTTGCTAAGGAAGCATCTGGAGCAAGGGTAACAGATGTTGATGGAAATACGTTCATTGATTTTGCTGGTGCGATCGGTACGATCAACGTTGGTCATTGCCATCCACGAGTGAAGGAAGCTTTGCATGATCAAGTCGATAAATACATTCACACAGGGTTTAATGTGATGATGTATGAGCCTTATATAGAGTTAGCTGAAAAGCTTGCAGCGTTAGCACCTGGCGAGCAGCAGAAGAAAGTTCTCCTTCAAAATAGCGGAGCTGAAGCAGTAGAAAATGCGGTGAAAATTGCAAGGAAATTTACCGGGCGTCAGGCGATTGTTACCTTTCAAAATGCGTTTCACGGTCGTACATTGATGACGATGTCGATGACAAGTAAAGTGAAGCCGTATAAATATGGATTTGGTCCGTTTGCACCTGAAGTGTACAAGGCACCTTTTCCGTATGCTTATCGGAAGCCGGAACAAATGAGTGAAGACGAGTATACGGACTTCATGATCCAGCAGTTTAACGATTTTCTGCTAAAAGAAGTAGCCCCTGAAACAATTGCAGCCGTTGTAATGGAACCTGTTCAAGGCGAAGGCGGGTTTATTGTGCCGGATAAATCGTTTGTTCAGGCTGTGAAATCAATTTGCGAACAGCATGGCATTTTGTTCGTCGCAGATGAAATACAAACAGGATTTGCACGTACGGGGCGTTATTTTGCATCCGAGCACTTTGGTGTTGTGCCAGATCTTATAACAGTTTCAAAGTCGTTAGGTGCTGGAACACCGATTAGTGGTGTGATAGGTAGAAGAGAAGTAATGGATGCGGCTGATCAAGGAGAACTTGGTGGAACGTATAGTGGAAGTCCACTAGGTTGTCGTGCGGCACTTGCTGTTCTGGACGTGATTGAAGAGGAAGGTCTTAATCAGCGTGCGCTTCAAATAGGTGAGAAAATAAGAGAACGATTTACTTATCTTGCGAAGGAGTTTTCTTTTATTGGAGACGTTCGTGGTTTAGGGGCTATGAATGCGATTGAGATTGTGGGTGAAGGAAAAGTACCAGACAAGGATTTAACGAAAAAGATTTTAGCAGAAGCCCAGCAGAAAGGACTCCTTTTACTTGGTGCCGGCGTCTATGGAAACGTCATCCGATTTTTAATGCCTCTTGTGATTACAGATGATGAATTAGAAGAAGGACTGTTCATCATCGAAGAAGCCATGCGGAAAGTTTCAGCAAATCTATTGCATAAAGGAGTTTTGTAATGGAGGGGGAAAAGAAGAAACTCAAGAAGGTACTGTCGAAATTCGACCTCCTTTTTCTAGCATTAGGCGCTATGCTCGGTTGGGGTTGGGTAGTCCTGTCCGGAACGTGGTTAACTTCTGCTGGATCTTACGGAGCGGTTGTTGCTTTTGCGATCGGTGGGTTTCTTGTTATCTGTGTTGGACTAAATTATGCTGAACTAGCCTCGGCGATGCCACGAGTAGGAGGGGAGCATGAGTACGTCCATCGCGCTCTTGGTGAAAATGCATCATTTGTGGCGTCCTGGGCGATTACGCTGGGATATGTTTCGGTGGCAACATTCGAAGCTGTAGCTTTGCCTACAGTGATAGATTATTTATTACCAGACTATCAAGCTGGTTATCTATGGACGATCGCTGGCTGGGATGTCCATCTAAATTGGGTATTGATTGGTTCTGCCGGAGCGGTCATTATCACGCTCATTAATTATATTGGGCTTAAGCAAGCGGCAGTGTTACAGACCGTTTTCACTCTAGTTATTGTGGCAGCTGGATTGCTATTGATTTTTGGAGCGGGTGTAAATGGAGAACCTGCTCATTTAACACCACATTTCATAGGTGGAATGGGCGGCATCATGACAGTTCTTGTGATGGTTCCATTTTTGTTTGTGGGCTTTGACGTCATTCCACAGGTTGCTGAAGAGGCAAATCTTCCACATGATCAAATCGGGAAATTTCTTGTAGTTTCTGTTATTGGGGCGATTATCTTCTACATAGCGATTGCTATTGGTGTGTCACTCGGTTTGAGTCAGGAACAATTGGGTTCAACGGAGCTGGCGACCGCTGATGCAATGGGTAATTTATTTGGGTCCGCTTTATTCGCAAAACTATTAATTCTTGGAGGGGTTGCTGGGATTATTACAAGCTGGAATTCTTTTGTGATTGGCGGCAGTCGTGTACTTTACGCTATGGCCGAATCTGGTATGCTACCCGCATGGTTTGGACGACTGCATCCTAAATTTCACACACCTTCAAATGCGATCCTGTTTATTGGAATTCTATCGATGTTAGCTCCACTTCTTGGAAGATCAGCTCTTGTGTGGATCGTTGATGCCGGGGGGCTTGGAATTGTGGTAGCTTACTTTTTGGTAGCCTGGTCATTTATTAAGCTTAGAAAAACAGAGCCAGAGATGAAGCGACCGTTCCGAGCGGCGAAATCGCCTATTTATGGTTATCTAGCACTTATTATGAGCTTCGGATTTATCGCACTCTACTTACCGGGAATGCCTGCCGCATTGATCTGGCCTTATGAATGGATCATGATCGCTGTTTGGTTCATTATCGGATTGTACTTCTTTATGAGAATGAGGAAAGGCGTCTATAAGGATAGTGGTGTTGGGATGTAAGTGCACGGTTCGAAGGTTCGAAGGTGCCTGTCACCACCCGAATGCCGTCACATTATGTCGAAAACTCCCTGGCCGGTTGGCTGGGGAGTTTCTCCTCTTATTCCACCGGAATCAACTTCACAGGCCCCAGTGTTTCGATCATATCTCCATCAGATGTGAAGAAGACGAAATCACCTGTACCAACAATACTGTCGCCTAGTATCGTATTTACTGTTGGTAGTCCGCTTGGATCATAGACGAAGAAGTTTGTACCCTCCCCGATGTTTGTTACCTGGTACCTTCCTTCAGGGATATCACCACCAACGATGTATTGACCGGCGGTAAGTTTAATTGGTTCTTCGTTCTTCTTTACGATCGTATCTTCAAGCTGGTCAATTTCCTTTTTCTTCTCTTTGATCGTATCATCGAGTTTGCTCACTTCATCTTTTTTTGCTTTTACGTCATCTTTAAGCTCACTAAGCTCCTTTTTTGCGGTTTCACGTTCTTTTTTAAGCTTATCAATGTCAGCTGAAACGCCGTCTTTCTCATCAATCAATTTTTTTACTTCTTCAGCTTTTACTTTAGCTTCTTCTAACTTTTGAATTTCAGTCTCAAGCTGTTCTTTTACAGAATTGATCTCTTCTTGAATGGATAAAAGTTTCTCTCCCTCTTCTTTTGCTTCCTTCTCAGCAGAAGTGATTTCTGCTTTGATTTTCTTCAGGTCTTCCGTGTAGTTTTCTTCAAGGTCTGCATTACCGATCAACACGCCGATTAAGACGCTGACTACGATCGCTGCGAGTCCCCCTATGATTGAAAGGGTAAGAATAAGGCTTTTTTTCATCATACATTCCTCCGAACCTGTCTTAGTACCCTGCCATCTTATGTATATTGTGTGGGTAGGTCATTTAGCACAGGAAGTGCGTGAGAAAATCGGGCGGTGACAGGCACTGCCCGATGTTTGTCCTTATTTGTCGAATGATTTTCAGTTGTAAGAGTAACGAGGTGCTGTGTCAAAAGAATTTCCTAGCTGTTGAGAATATTACTATCCTTTTAAAGGAAGCTTCTTTTTCGCTATAATAAGAGTATGAAGCGAGCCAAACAGTTGGCGGCTCAAGAGGAGAGGCTGTTATGTCATCAGATAAACTGAACCATAATAAAGGGGAAGCGCTATACCTTCAAATAAAAGATGTTTTAATCAAACGAATTCAAACTGGTGCCTGGAAACCGAATACGCTTATTCCGACTGAACAGGACTTGATTAAAGAGTTTGATGTGAGTCGAACGACGATCAGGCAGGCGATCTCAATTCTCGTTCAGAATGGCTTATTAGAGAAAAAGCAGGGACGGGGAACGGTCGTAAAACCTCAGAATTTGATCGGGAACCTCGGTAAGCTCAAAGGTTTCGCAGAAGAAGTGCTTGAGCGTGGGCAAACGCCGCATTCGAAGGTGCTGCGAGCTGAGTTTCGTGATGATCTTTATCATGAGAACGATATGCTGAAGGTGACGGATGGGGAACCCATCTTACTTGTTGAGCGGATTCGCTTCGCAGATGAGGTGCCTATTGCTCTTGAGCGCACGTGCTGGCCAAAGGATATTGGTGAGATTTTGATTAAGTATGATCTCAACCAGGCGATGTATTATGAAGTACTTGAACAGCATCAATTTTATCTTAAAAAAGCGAATGAGCGGATTACGGCGATTAACGCGACTATTAATGAAGCGGATGCGCTTGGAATTCGACCAGGGGAAGCGCTTCTGGAGATGACGCGCCTTAGTCTTGGCATTAATGATCATCCGATTGAGTATACGAAAACGAAATACCGTAGCGATCAATATCATTATAATATCGAGCTTGAGCGGTAGAGGGATAGCGGGAAAGAATTCATTGTTCATTGACAGTCAAAATAGTATGGGATCAATAAAAAAAGGTTTGCGCTTCAATTGAAGTGCAAACCCTTTTTGTGCGTAATATATTTTATTTGATTAGTTCACCTGCTTCGCAACATGGTCCTCATCAAATTCTTCAAGATGCATCAGTTTTTGTAACTTCTTAGAAAGTAGAAGTAAGATGACGCCTAGACTTAGAGCAGCTATACCTAAATAGATGAAAATTTCAAGATACCCTGCTGATGTTGTGAGGGAAGCAATGTAACCTGCAAGATAGTTTGCAGCAGCGTTACTTAGGAACCAAACACCCATCAATAAAGAAGCGATTTTCACTGGTGACATTTTACTCACGAGAGAAAGTCCAATTGGTGATAAGGATAGCTCGCCAAGTGTATGGAAGAAGTACGTAACAACCATAAATAGCATGCTTGCTTTCACCGCAATATTTCCTTCATCACTTCCTGTCATCATGACGGCAGGAACCATAACCATAAATCCGACGCCAAGTAAGATTAAACCAAATGCCATTTTTGTAGGGATGGCAAAGTCACCGCGTTTTGATTTTGCTAACTTCAACCAGATAGCTGATACAATCGGTGCTAGCAATAGTACAAACATTGGGTTTAACGACTGGAAGAAGGAAACAGGTACTTCATAACCAAAGACCGTTCTATCTAAGAAATCTCTCGTATAGAGCGTAAAGGAAGCCCCTGCTTGTTCAAATCCAGCCCAGAAGGTCACTGTGAACACGGCTAGGATTAAAATGACTGCAGTACGCTGCTTTTCGATTTTAGTAAGAGGCTTAGCTTTACCTTCTGCTGTCGGAATCACACGGTTTGAAGATGGTGTTCTTCCGATATCACCAAGATATTTTTTAGAAAGAAGATTAAACGTAACCTGTCCGATAATCATCCCGATTGATGAAGCTAGGAACGCATATTTGAAACCAAATGTCTCAACGCCACCTGTATTTGAATAGAAAACATTGGCGTATAAAAGACCTGCGATCAATGGTGAAATTAAACCACCAAGGTTAATTCCCATATAGAAAATCGTAAACGCTGAATCTTTACGCTTATCGTTCTTACTGTATAGCTCTCCAACAAGAGTGGAAATGTTCGGTTTGAAAAATCCGTTACCAACAATCAGTAACAGTAACCCGGTATAAAGTCCCCATTGTTCTTGGACAGCAAACAGTGTAAAATCACCGATGGCCATTGTAATACCGCCGATTGTGATGGCTGTGCGTAAACCAATGAATTTATCGGTTAAATAACCACCAATTAATGGCGTGAAATAAACAAGACCAGTGTACATACCGTAAAGCAGTAATGCTTTATCTTGCTCCATCCCTAGTCCACCGCTAATTAACTCAGCAGTTAAATAAAGAATGAGTATCGAACGCATCCCATAAAAGCTATAGCGTTCCCACATTTCTGTGATAAACAAAAGATACAAGCCGGGAGGGTGTTTTAACTTCCCTTTTTTCGTCGGCTTTTCGTCTATGGTGGTGTCCATAATCAAACCTCCAATTTTTAATAACTTCCCCATTTTAGCAAATTATTTGTCAATTTAAAGCGAAATAGAAAAAGTGCGCCTTGTTCAAATGTTCATAAATTTGTAAAAATTACAGAAAGGTATCAAAAGAATCATGTCGAATTATGAGGGATTTTATCATTATAAACACTTATAAAGCGTTAGTTGGAGGACATTGTAGACGTGATGAAAATAGGAGGAGAAATAGACGAAGCATTCTAACGATTACAATTAGATTATTATAAATTAAGGAGAAAGACCTAGTCGCTTGCGGTGCCTGTGCTTGGACTGTGCTTGGACTGTGCTTGGACTGTTCTTGGTTGCTTGTTGCTTGGTGCCTGTCACCACCCGAATAAACGCAGGTTTTGTCGATTGGGCTGTAATGCCTTTGCCTTCTTGTGGACAATTATTTTCATACAGTGATAAAATTAATAAGATGTGGATAAGTATGGTAGCGGAAGGAGGGAATGCGATGAGATATTTACTGTTAGTGGTTTTGTTCGGCTTTCTTGTGTTTATTTACCCAGCACAGGAGTTAAGTCAATATGATTATCATTCAGCTGACAAACCAACAATCTCGGAATTCGCTTATCTTCCAGATGCAAAAATGATTTCTTATCCTTCCTCGGTATCTCTTCAGAAACAGAAGATGTTTGGTACTTTTGTTCCTTTTACGAGCGAGCATGATGTACAGCAGCATCTTATTTACCCTCAGAAAAATTTGATGAATATGGATATTTTTCCGGATGCCAGAGGTTTTCTGAATGTCTTTGCTGTCCACTCTAATTACCTCATCACCTTCCTTTAAAAACTCAACTAACTGGCAACAGCTTTGTCATTATCATTTTGTTCTCGCACGATTATACTCGTGCTTGTATCAGATTGTACTCATAGTTGAGGTGGAAAAAGTGTTAGAAAAAACATCATGGTGGAAAATGCGCTCGAATGTTTTGGATGGGGTGTTCTTGTACTGCTTCCAATTTGGGGAATGATCCCTACTCTCATCGGAGCTAGGCAACCATGTGGTGGACCTCATTTTGTCTTATTTTAAATAAGAAAACTGATGGAAAATAGAGGAGGCACTATCTTGAGTGAAAGTAAGCCGTTAGAAGATTTAATAAATGAAACAAAAATTCATAAAAAAACACCGCTTCAGGAAAAAGCGAAAAGAACCTTCATGATTACATTAGGTGCTATTATTATGGCTGTTGGGCTGGAAGTTTTTCTTGTTCCGAACCAAGTTATTGATGGAGGAATTGTTGGTATTTCCATTATGCTCTCCCATTTAAGTGGCATTAGCCTTGGTATTTTCTTATTCGTACTAAACCTTCCGTTCATTTATATAGGCTACAAACAAATTGGAAAAACGTTTGCTTTTTCAACGCTATACGGCATTGTGATTTTATCGATTTCGACTGCTTTATTGCATCCTGTGCCTGCTTTTACAGATGACATTCTTTTAGCTACTTTATTTGGCGGGGTTGTTCTAGGAATTGGGGTTGGGATTGTGATTCGCTTTGGTGGTTCTCTTGATGGAACGGAAATTCTTGCGATACTAGCAAGTAAAAAGCTTCCGTTTTCAGTAGGGGAAATCATCATGTTTGCGAACCTCTTTATTCTTGGTAGCGCAGGTTTTGTATTTAGCTTTGATCGTGCGATGTATTCTCTTCTTGCATACTATGTTGCTTATAAAATGATTGATATTACAATCAAAGGTCTCGATGAGTCGAAGTCGGTATGGATTATTAGTGACAACCATAAAGAGCTTGGTGATGCGATTTTGAGTCGTCTAGGCAGAGGCGTAACGTATTTGCATGGGGAAGGCGCTTTTTCGGGTGATGATAAAAAAGTGATTTTCTGCGTGATCACTCGACTAGAAGAAGCGAAATTGAAAGATATTGTGGCTGACCACGATGATTCCGCGTTCCTTGCGATGGCAGATATCGCAGAAGTTCGAGGCGGTCGTTTCAAGAAAAAAGATATTCATTAATGGAAGAAAAATAGATTAAGAGTCGCGGAGTTTCCCCTCCTGCGACTCTTTTTTGTGTATTTCGATCGAAATACACAATAGTAGCAATTCTTTTTGATTCAAGGATCCTATTACTGGTAAAATAATAGAAATATCTGTTGGAGGGCGGTTGTCGTATGGTGGTTGTCGTTGTAAAACTATGTATATCAGCTTTTCTAGGACTTATGATCGGGATTGAAAGAGAATTAAAACATAAACCCCTCGGTTTAAAGACGTGTATGGTCATCGCGGTTAGCAGCTGTTTATTAACGATTGTTTCTATTGAATCTGCGGAAACTTTTTCTGAAATATCTCCAAATATCCGAACTGATCCAATGCGGCTAGCAGCCCAGGTTGTTTCAGGGATTGGTTTTATTGGAGCTGGGGTTATTTTAAGACGAAATAACGATGCCATTTCAGGACTAACAACAGCGGCCATTATCTGGGGCGCGTCTGGACTTGGGATTGCAGCGGGTGCTGGCTTTTACTTTGAAGCGTTCGTTGGGGCGAGTTTGATCCTATTTAGCGTGAATATCCTTCCTTGGATTATTAAGAAAATCGGTCCAAGTCAACTTAGACAGCGTGAGATGAGAGCGAAAATCACGCTTCGAAAAGGGACGGATATCACGGCATTTATGCAAACAATTCAAGCGAAAGATTTTGAAATTAAGCACGTTCGGGTGCGCGATACGAAGGAAAAAGACCATCAGGTGGATCTTCGTTTGCTTACCTTCGAATCGAACCATACAACAAGTATTTATCAGCAGTTAAGAGATCTCGATGGAGCTATGGTTGTTGAGGTAGAAGGGTAGGGAATTGAGGTGCCTGTCACCGCCCGGTTTTGCTCACAATTTGTCGAATTACTACACATGGCCTTTCGCCTCATTCTAATATTTCCTTCAAGTGAATAGGGTAATAGAGAGATGCGGTCCTTCTCTATTCCAACGGTGGAGATGACGAACGATGGTGATTGTTCTAATTAAACTATGTGTTTCTGCTTTACTTGGATTATTGATTGGAATTGAGCGAGAACTAAAGCATAAGCCCCTCGGTTTAAAGACGTGTATAGTAATTGCTGTCAGCAGCTGTTTGTTAACGATTGTGTCAATTGAATCAGCCGAAACATTCGCTGAGCTTTCTCCGAATATCCGAACGGATCCAATGCGGTTAGCGGCTCAAATTGTTTCTGGGATTGGTTTTATCGGTGCTGGTGTCATCCTGAGACGAAACAATGACGCTATTTCAGGGTTAACGACAGCTGCCATTATTTGGGGAGCCTCGGGATTAGGCATCGCGGCTGGTGCCGGTTTTTACTATGAAGCGTTCGTTGGGGCTGGTCTTATTCTGTTCAGCGTCAACATCCTCCCCTGGATCATTAAGCGCATCGGTCCAAAAGCCCTAAGGCAGCGTGAAATGCGGGCAAAGTTAACGCTGAAAAAAAGCGTAAACGTGTCTAATTTTATGAAAGCCATTGTGGCGAATGACTTTGAAATTCGTCACGTGCGTGTTCGTGATACGAAAGAAAAAAATCCACAGATTGAGCTTAAACTAATGACGTTTGAGAAAAATCATACGACAGACATTTATGAACTGCTTCGAAAAGTGGACGGTGTGAATGAAGTTGAGGTGGAGGGCTGAATAGGAAATTTTGAGTACAACGAAAAAGAGGAGGTGGCTAAAAAAATTAGCCATCTCCTCTTTTTCTACGAAAGTACGGTAAAGCCATAGCCTTCTGAACGTATTCGTTCAATAAGCTCGGGCAAAATTTGAACCGTTTGCTTCAGCTCGTGCAGAAGAATAATCGCACCATCTTCAAGGTTTGGAACGACATTACTCAAAATTTCTTCAGGATGACAAGCGTGTTCCCAGTCCATTGAGCTGATGCGCCACATGACCGTCTTTAAGCCGAGATCTCTAGCAGCTTTCGTTGTGGCAAGATCGTAGCGCCCGAATGGCGGTCTGAAATAAGTCACAGGGGTACCGGTGATTGCCTCGATTTTTCGTTTGCTTCTTTCGAGATCCTCAAATTGTTCGGCATAACCGAGATTGCTTAAATTAAGGTGTTTACACGAATGAGTGCCAATGACATGTCCTTCATCCAGCACCCTTTTCCACGGCCTAGCTTGATAAAGTAGCCGTGACTGCCAGAAGAACATAGCTGGTACCTTCTCAGTTTTTAGAATATCAAGTAGTTCAGACAGAACGCGGCTGGGACCGTCATCAAAGGTTAAAATTACTTTCTTCTCAGTTGAGTTTTTATGCGTTATCACATCATGATTAGGAGAGTCGTACACGACCCTTGTGTGATCCACTACTCAAGGACTTTTAATCATTTGAGTTTTCCCCTTTCTTTAAAAGGTTTAAGCTGAACGCGTACATGTTAAGTATGGCGGTTATTTCTTGTGTTGCAGAGTGATGTTTTTCTACGTAATCCGCCGCTTGTTGGCCTAGTGCTTGGCGAAGAGATTCCTGCTCAACGAGGCGGAGTGCACAAGTTATAAATTGCTCGACGTCTTCATAAACAAGTCCTGTTTTGTTGTGAGTAACAAGACTCAAATTTCCTTTGTTTTTTGACACAAGAACCGGTAGTCCGTAGCTCATCGCTTCAAGTATAGCGGAGGATTGACCTTCACTATGGGAGGTGTTAAGCACGACATCGGCATGACTGTACAACCCTTCCATTTCACTATGAGGGATAGCACCTTCATAATTCACCCACTCGTCATTATCGAGTACGAATTCCTTAACGAGCTCTCCCTCCTTCTTTTCAATAATCGGTCCGACAATCGTTAACCTAACCTCGGGGTGAGTTTGGCGCAATTTCTGCAAACTTTTGATCGCGAACGGAATGTTTTTAACTTCTCGAATGCCTGCTGGAAGGAGAAAATGGAATAAATCAGTCGTCTTTTTAGGTGAGCGCTTACTACTAGAGGAACTCGTTCCCTGTGCAATTACAAACAACTTTCTTTCTAGATCTGGTAAAACCTCTAGGATACGACGCTTCGCTTTTTCATCAAAAACGTGCACTGCGAGCGCATCTCTCAAGCAGGCGATCACATCATGCTGTCTGTTTGGATTTGTTAAATCATGATTCAAATCCGTTCCTGTGAGCGTAATCGTATATTTAGTGATCGGAATGCTTAAGGTTTTCATAAACTGATAAAAACGATAAGCGTTAAAGCCATGAATTAAATCAGCTTCTTTGAGATCAGTAATCGAATTCGCTTGTTCTGTTATAGAGATCACTTCCGTCTCGACATCTGCTTCGTTTAACCCCCTGGCGATACGCCGGACGGTAATCGTATTACCACGAAGCTGATGATAAAAAGGCGTGGCAAGAATCACTTTCATATATTGGTTCATCCTTTTGGTAGACGGGCGGGATGTGTGGCGTGGTGGCATGGTGCCTGTCACCACCCGGTATTTGTCGTAAGTTGTCTTATTAGTTTAACAGGATTTTTGGCGATGCGCGGGTGTTGTGTTTCATATTGCTTTCATTTAGTTTATTAAAGGTAGAGAGGGTGACAGTAATGAAGGGGTTCTTTGGAAGAATGATGGGGTTAGAGAAATGTATGATTTGTAAGAAGAAGCCTGTACGTCCACAGTATTATTTGGATGATGAGGGCAATCGGAAGCCGGTTTGTTATAAGTGTGTGTCTTATGCTGAGAGAAGGGCTTATCGGAAGGCATAGTTGTGCTTAAATAAACGTTTGTTTAAAAAGGAAATAAACCAAAGCGCCGGTCCATGATCGGCGTTTCTTAATGTTTTACCAACTGATCAAATCACGATAAAATCTTATCACTATGGTTGAAGCTTTCTTCTGGTTATAATAGAACGAGGTTTGTCTTAAAGGAGGAAAAGCATGGAGCAACACGATAAGATGCCAAAAGATGATCCACGCTATCGAATCGCCAATCGTGAAGCGCTCATCGGCGTCGTTCTTGTTATCATTAATTTTATTTTATGGTATGGGTTTGCTTACGGTTTTGGATCGAAACCAGTGGAAGACTATCATTATATATGGGGGCTGCCAGCGTGGTTTTTCTACAGCTGTGTGCTCGGAACGGGGATTGTGATCGTCCTCGTGATTTTAGCGGTTGTCTTCTTGTTTAAAGAAGTTCCGTTTGATGAGGAGGAAGGCGAATGAACTGGGACGTTGTGATTCCACTCCTTATCTTTCTCGTTATCATTTTTTTGATCGGATTCTATGCTTCTACCCATTTGAAATCAACTTCCAACTTTTTGCAGGAGTATTTTCTTGGAAGCCGTGAACTTGGTGGATTTATTCTTGCGATGACGATGGTTTCTACATATGGAAGTGCAAGTAGCTTCATTGGTGGTCCTGGTGTTGCTTATACAATGGGACTTGGTTGGGTCCTCTTATCGATGACTCAGCTCGCCACTGGTTATTTTGTATTATCCGTGCTCGGGAAGAAGTTTGCCATTATGGCTCGGAAAATTCGAGCAGTTACGTTAATTGATTTCCTAAAGGAGCGTTATCAGAGTAAAGGCGTGGTTATTTTATCTGCGCTTAGTATTATCATTTTCTTGTTTTCTGCGATGGCCGCTCAGTGGATTGGTGGCGCGCGACTCATTGAATCGTTAACCGGTCTACCTTATACAGGAGCGCTGTTTCTTTTTGCCGCCTCGGTTCTTGTCTACGTTATTATCGGTGGATTTCGAGCGGTAGCGATTACAGACACAGTTCAGGGCGTTGTGATGTTCGGTGGAACACTAGTCATTCTTATCGGAACAGTCGTTTCTGGCGGAGGTGTTGAAAATATCATCACGACGCTAGGAGCTGAAAATCCAGATTTGATCTCTCCATTTGGCGCTGATCAATCTCTGACACCGCTGTACGTCTCATCTTTCTGGATTTTGGTTGGCGTTGGTGTTGTCGGGTTACCACAAGTGGCTGTCAGAGCCATGTCTTATAAAAGTTCAAAAGGTATGCATCGCGCTCTCATTATCGGAACAATCGTCGTAGGTGTGATCATGCTTGGAATGCACCTCACCGGCGTATTTGCACGTGCCGTTTTACCTGGAATTGAAGTTGGCGATACGGTAATGCCGAGAATTGCACTAGAGGTGCTGCCATCCTGGCTTGCTGGGATTGTTCTAGCAGCTCCAATGGCTGCGATCATGTCGACAGTTGACTCTCTGTTACTTCTCGTTAGTTCTGCGATCGTGAAAGACATTTACTTGAATTATGTGAAGCCTGAAGCAAGCGATCATACGATCAAGCGATTTAGCGTAGGAGTGACCGCAATATTAGGCGTATTGGTATTTGCGATGGCCGTAAATCCGCCTGAACTTCTTATCTGGTTAAATCTATTTTCGTTTGGGGGACTTGAAGCGGCCTTTATTTGGCCAGTTGTCATGGGACTCTACTGGAAACAAGGAAATGCGAGTGGTGCAATGGCATCCATTCTCGTTGGTGTTGGCAGTTATATTGGCTTTCATACGTTTATGCCAAATGCGTTTGGGATGCATACCGTAGTGTTGCCGGTGTTACTGTCGCTACTTGGTTATGTGAGCGTCAGTTTACTAACGACGAAGAAGCATGCGGCGGTGCAGGAGGATGTGCTCTTGAGATTGTGGAGAGCGTGATAACGGTGCCTGTCACCACCCGCTTTTTGAGAGAATTTGTCGAACGCAAGCTAAAGATTGATCGTTCAAGAGCTCTTCATCTTTGAAGGGCTCTTTGTTGATTTGTTTAAATGATGATTTCTTAAGTAGTCGTAAGTGGTCAAAACGATCAAAAATAAATACGACTGAAAAATGACCGAGAATGCTCATTTTCTCTACACATATATCTTAATTTCGACTGAACTAGAGTAAATTAGTGCAATTTCTTATAGGTTAAAAGTCCAATTTTTACTGCACTATCTCTTTTTAACCTAGATCCCTCAATTTACTAAACATTCAATTAATGGAATAATTATGCTGATATCTTAATCTTAAGGAGGAATTTTGATTGCAAAAGAAAGCGATTACAGTAGCCCTGGCGACGGGGTTGGTTCTCAGTCCAATGTCTTTCTCGGTTGATGCTGCGAAGCCTGCTCCAAATGAACAAGCTGACCATGCGTTTGACAACAAAGTAATAAAGAAAATCAGTAGTGAAAACATGTATAACAACATTGCCCTCTTATCAAAGCAACCTCGTGCAGCTGGTACGGAAGGGGAGTACCAAGCCGTTCAGTACATAAAAAGCGAGTTTGAGCGCTATGGGTATGAGACTGAATTGCAGCCGTTTACTATTCAGGAGTGGGATGGTGGAACTTCATCGCTTTCCTTTAATGATCAAGCCTTCGCTGGCGATGTTCATACGTTTGAAGGCTCTATCAACGATCGCGTCACAGGATCGCTCGTCTATGTCGGACTTGGCTCTAAGGATGAAGTGGGTGATGAAGTAGCGGGGAAGATCGCATTAATTGAGCGTGGTATGTATAGTTTTTATGAAAAAATCCAGAACGTCTTCGATAAAGGAGCGATTGGCGTTATTATGTTTAATGGCGAAGGACGCTCTGGGAATTCATTTGGCTATGCTTACGAAGGACAAGACATTCCAGCTGTAGGAATTACAAGAGAAGCGGGTCTTCAACTTGTTGATCAACTGAACAAGGAAGACGTTCAAGCGACTGTAAGCGTAGAAAATGCTGGGGCTGTTGATAAGACATCCTATAACGTAATTGCAAAAAAAGAGCCTCATCCGAATAAAGACACCGGGCAAATTGTGACGGTTGGCGCGCACCACGATTCTGTTCCAAATGGACCAGGGGCAAACGATGATGCTTCAGGAGTAGCTGCTACGCTAGAGCTAGCGAGAATTATGGCGAAAACCCCTACGGATACGGAACTTAGATTTGTCACTTTTGGTGCGGAAGAAAAAGGATTGGTCGGCTCTTATTACTATGCGGACTCTTTGACTGATGAGGAGATCGAAAACTCAGTCGCTCATTTCCAAATGGATATGGTAGGGAGTCGCGATGCAGGAGAACTTATCATGTTCACTCCTGATGGAGAAAAAAATCTCGTCACTGATCTTGGTGCCTCAGCTGGAGCGAGGATTTCAGGCGCAGTTGATTATGGTGAGCTCGGTCGAAGCGATCACGTGCCTTTCTTTCTAAAAGGAATTCCAGCGGCTCTCTTTATTCACGCTCCGCTTGAACCGTGGTACCATTCTCCTGAAGATACAATTGATAAAATTAGCAAAGAGAAACTTCAAAATGTAGCGGAGATTGTTGGAGCAGCCGTCTATCAAGTGGCTCGACCTGATACCCCTGCTCTTGAAAATGCGCGCGTTGCGCCAAATCCAGCAGATTATGATTTTGATGACAGGCCATTGTAAGAGAAAAGAGGTGGGGAATCCCCACCTCTTTTTGCTATATTTATTGGATGTTGCCACATTAAGTTTTGAGACCAACATAGGTAAATGGTCTATCCAATTAAGGTAGCGGTCTATGATAAGATAGTAAGTATCAGCTGCAAAGCAGGGTGGGCGGTGGTACCCCGTTGATGAAAGGGGGTGCTGCCTATAATGATGAGCACATTTGAGGCGCTTGTTTTAATGATTAGTTTTGCTTCTCTCGTGGTCACAATTATTACGGTTTCTAGTAATAAAAAGAAGTAACCCACCCTGCCCCGGCCAAGGATTAAGGTGAGTTACTTTTTGCCTTTTGAGCCGCCGCTCGTCATGCGGAGCAGCTGTATGGACGCTGGTGCGAAAGCACCGGCGTTCTTTTTTATACCTTATGTTCTCTAGCTTTATTATATGCAATAGCGCTCCATGTGGCAAGAGGTTGATTCGGGTGGTGCCTGTCACCGCCCGTTTTTTGGTTGTTTTTGTCGAACAATTGATGTGCCATTTGCGTCATGGTTTATAGTAAATAGACAAAAAATATATAATAATCAGTCAATAAATTACGTTTTGTATAATGTTCGTTCAAATTGGCTTTGCTATAGTGAATAAAAACGGTGAAAAGGATGAGTGTGAATGGGTATTAATCGCGATCGTTTACAGAGTCATCTTGAAGAATTAGCTAAGATTGGAAAGATTGGCGAAACCGGTGTATGTCGTCTTGCACATTCGAGGGAAGATCGAGAAGCAGTGGAGGTTGTGAAGGGTTGGATGGAAGCAGCAGGTTTGGAAGCTCGAATCGATGGTTTTGGGAATTTAATAGGAAGGATAGAGGGAGTTGAGAAGGACAAGCGAATTCTTATGCTCGGATCTCACATTGACTCACAGCCATATGGCGGCCGCTTTGACGGAGCAGCCGGTGCGCTTGGAGCAATTGAGGTCGTACATACGATGAAAGATAACGCCATCACACCGAAGCGAACGATTGAAGTGGTTTGTTTTTCAGATGAAGAAGGCTCACGATTTAACAAAGGCGTCTTCGGTGTAAGGGCACTGGCTGGCCTGTTAGAGGAAGGAGAGCTTGAGCGAAAAGATAAGAATGGCATGACGCGAAAAGAAGCACTGAAAGAATTCGGTGTCGAACCGGATCTCACAGAAAGTCCCGTCTACAAAAATGGAGACGTTGAGGCATTTTTAGAACTTCATATCGAGCAAGGTCCGGTCCTTGAATCTAAAAATAAACCAGTTGGTATTGTATCAGGAATTTCAGGTCCGATCTGGCTAACCGTAACCCTTGAAGGGTTCGCTGGTCATGCCGGTTCTGTTCCAATGGCATTACGACAAGACGCCATGGTCGGGGCGAGTGAGATTATTACAAAATTTGATCAACTCATTAAAGAAGAAGGACAAGAAACAACGGTAGGAACCGTTGGGAGTGTCCAGGTATTTCCGAACTCTCGTAACATTATTCCGGAAAAAGTGGAATTTACGATGGATTTACGTGATATCGACCTTGAGCATCGCACTATGCTCGAAAAAAAGCTCTACACGATTATTGAAGAAGCGGCCTCCACTTACAAGCTAACGTACACGATTACGGAAGATACTAGGAGTGAACCACGCTATTGTGCAGATTGGATCAAAGCAATCATGAGCGAAGAAGATAAGAAACTCGGTTACGAATCGCCCGTTTTAATGAGCGGTCCATTCCACGATGCTCTTTTTATGTCGTATATCAGTGACTACGGAATGATTTTCGTTCGATGTGAAAAAGGCATCAGTCATAATCCACTTGAATTTGCGGAAATGGATGATATTGAGAAGGGGGTTCAATTGCTTTATCAGACAGCAGTGCGGATTGCGATGGATGAGGAGGGGTGATTCCCGAAAGCGAATTTTGAATAAGCTGCCTTTTTCTCTGTGAAAATATGTGGATAGTAGGATAATATCAAAAAAATGGAACACTAAAAAGGTGGCATGCTGATAGCGGATGCCACCTTTTTTCCATTTCTAACCTTAAAATGAAGAGAGATCCAACTTTTCAAAATGACTCAGTGACTCTTTAATTTTCCGAGGAATCCCCTGCGCTTTACCACTTTTCATATCATAATTCACTTGTACGACATCAGCTTTCACAAGAAGCTCATCATTTCGCATAATTTTATGGTTCAGTTCAAAACTAGATTTCCCAAGCTTCGTAACACGACAAGACACGTCAAGAACATCATCTAATTTCGCCGGCTTAATGAACTCAAGAGTGATCTTTCTCAATACGGGATCAAACAAGTGATCGTCAGCGAGCAGTTGTAACCGGTCACCGAGCACATGTCGGAAATACTCGGTCGTAGCAATGTCGATGTAGGTGGAATAATGGGCATTAAAAACTATTTTCTGACCGTCAATTTCAGAATAGCGTACGCGGATGGGATAAGAAAAATGCTCGTTTTGAGACATGATTCACCTCAGATTCCTTTTTTCTTCATATTATCACAATATTCAGTTTATAAAGAAGGCATTATTACGAAATTTCCCGGGTAATGTCTCTATGTGGAAAAGGGATTTGGCCTTTATTCGTGAAAAGTGTAGCATAGGGAGAAATAACAGCTGGGAGTGGAGAAA
This sequence comes from Bacillus sp. Cs-700, assembly GCF_011082085.1. NCBI lineage: Bacteria > Bacillati > Bacillota > Bacilli > Caryophanales > Bacillaceae > Bacillus > Bacillus sp. Cs-700. The sequence goes on along the minus strand of NZ_CP041063.1, from coordinate 2,189,226 downwards.
AGTGTTGAAACCTAAAGTCTATTTGACGCGAAAATTACCAGATGAAATTGTTAATAGTCTACGTGAGACATGTGAATTGCGGATGTGGAAGTCAGACGAAGAACCTGTGCCTCATGATGTTCTTGAGCAAGAAATACAAGAGGTGGACGGACTTTACTGCATGTTAACAGAAGAAATTGATCGCTCGCTTTTAGAAAAGGCATCTAAATTAAAAGTAGTAGCGAACATGGCAGTAGGTTATAACAATATTGATATTAAAGCAGCTAAAGAAAAGGGAGTAGTTGTGACGAATACACCAGGTGTGCTGACGGAAACGACAGCTGACTTAACCTTTGCTTTATTGATGGCAACTGCTCGAAGAATTCCTGAAGCTTCCACTTATTTGCGCGAAGGAAAATGGGAATCCTGGACTCCCATGCAGCTAACCGGTCAAGACATACACGGAGCAACGCTCGGAATCATTGGCATGGGAAGAATCGGAGAATCCGTGGCGAAAAGAGCGAAAGGATTCGATATGAAGGTTCTCTATCATAACCGGCGAAGAAATCGAGAAGCTGAAGATGAGCTGGATCTTCAATTTGCTGAATTCGAGCTTCTCTTAAAAGAATCTGATTTTGTTTGCATTTTAACACCATTAACATCAGAGACAAAGAATTTAATTGGAGTGAAAGAGCTAAGGATGATGAAAGAATCCGCTATTTTAATTAACACAGCAAGAGGGGGAATTGTTAATGAGGAAGCTCTTTATCATGCGCTTAAAGACGGCGATATTTGGGGCGCTGGTTTAGATGTTTTCGTAGAAGAGCCCGTATCACTCAATCATCCTCTTTTAAGCTTATCAAACGTAGTTACTCTGCCACATATCGGAAGTGCAAGTACGAAAACAAGGCTTAAGATGGCAGAAGTGGCTATGAACAATTTGTTGAAAGTGTTGAACGGAGAAAAGCCCCCTCATCAGGTTGAATGAGGGGCAGAGAGCTGGGCGGTGAGGTTGAGTACATGGTGCCTGTCACCGCCCGCTATTTGTCGAAGAGATTCCATTGACGGGTGAGCAAAGGGAGATTATTCTTGGAGAAAGAGCAGAAAAAAAGCAGAGGAGGAAGAACTTTGACGAAGCTTCTATGGGGCAAGTGGCCATTCTATTCCCACGCAGCAACATTCATTAGATGGTGAGAAAACCGAGGGTCTGGCTCCCGAATCATTTTTATCACATCGTAAGTCGAGGAAACCGAAAAGACCTCCTGTTTAAAGACGAGAGAGATTACCGCACGTTTTTGTATATCCTTCAGCAAGTCTTCGAAACACATCCATTTGAATTAGCTTCTTATTGTTTGATGAACAACCACTATCACCTCCAACTTCGATCAAAAGAACAGCCTATTTCGAAAATCATGTCACTTGTGAACAAGCGTTACGCAACCTATTTTAATGGAAGGTATGAGTTGACTGGTCACGTTTTTGAGAAACGTTATTTTGATGAGCCGCTTAACACCCCGGCGAATATGTTAGAAGTTAGTCGCTATATTCATCTAAACCCAGTCAAAGCAAAGCTCGTATTACAACCAGCAGATTATCCATGGTCCACCTATCGCTATTATGGTGTGAAAGTCCCCTTAAAAAAACCTTACCTCAACGTGCTTCCTCTAGTAGAAGGCTACCCAGGTACACTCTCTCACAAGAAAAAACAATACTGTGATTATGTGTCCGCACGAGAGGAACTCATTACGGCATTGACTTTACCAAAATAAAACAAACCAAAAAAAGATGCTTCGTCCAGCGCCTTTTTCTTAAACAAACGTTTATTTAGTTAAGTTCCTCGTTATTTATAGTCCCACAAAACTTTAAAATCTCCTTCTTCTTTGACGACAAACACTTCCTGTACAAGATCAAAATTCCCGAACTGATTTTGAAAATGCTGCGTTACTTTTATCACATAAACTTTCTTCATAATGACGCCGTTTACTCCGGAGCGCCAGTTCTTTTTTGTCTTCACTTTGTCAACATCAAAAGTAAATGACGTGGCTCCAATGTCCTGCGTGATCAGTTGGGAGCGCAATTGGCTGTATTGTTCATCTGAAAAACGGTTCTTGATCTCAGAGTGAAACAAGTCCCAGGATTTTTTGAAATCCCCACTTTGTTCATATAAGTAAAACTCTTTTACAGTTGCCATAGCCTGTAATTTTGGCTGTTGCCAGATCCAAATAGCGATGCTGCCACCGAGAAGCAGCAAGACGATTAAACTAAAAATAATCTTTCCTGAACCTGAACCTGAGCCTCCGCGCTTCCTCCTCGTTTTAAAATATGACAACGTCTCGTCCTCCCTGAAGCTTGACTATTAAAGTGTATGACAGGCGGAAGTTGTCCCATTCGAAGACATATTTCACTAAATTTTAATCTTTCCTCACAGTGTTTCACGATATAATGGTTTAGGCATTGACTTTTTAGACAGTTGGAGGGAAACAATGAAGCGAAAGTTACTTTGGATGCTCATGCCTATGTTGATCGTGGTAGCAGCATGTTCTGAATTAAATAAAGATAAAACGACGTCTGAATCACATAAAGAAGCTAGTGCAGAAAACCAAGGAACTGACACCGATGTTCTTACGGAAGAAGACCAATTGTGGGAACTTCTCTATCAAAATCGTTCGGATGAAACGACTTTAAAGGAAATGGAGGATCTTTTTCATAATGGCGTTTCACCGGATACCGTAAACAATGATGGCGTATCACCAATCACTTACGCGGTCATGGAAGGAGACAGCAAGCTGGTTGAGTTCTTGCTTTTGAACGGGGTAGAGGTACATGATCATGAAGAAGCTGATCACGATGGGGATGCTGAAGTGAATCATGAGAAAAATGAGAACCTTCTAGAAGTAGCAGTTGAACAAGAAAATAACGATATTGTTGACTTGCTATTAAAAATGGGTGCTCATTTTGAAATCGGAAATGAGGAAATGTTAGTCAAAGCTGTAAAGGAAGAAAACATCGAGCTCATCAAAATTTTATTACACAATGGTTATAATCCTAACCTCGAAATAGAAGTGGAAAGCGAGCATTATACTTTATTAGCTTATTCCATCGTTCAAGGAAATGAAGAAACGATCGCATTACTACTTGATTCTGGAGCAAATCCAAACTTTACGGTAGAAAAAAACGATGAAAGTGCGCTAGTTACGGCAGTCACTAAAGAAAAGTCTCCCGAACTTGTTTCTTTGCTATTAGGTAGAGGCGGCGATGCGAATGCTCGTTACGAAGGGCAGCCATTGCTATTTGAAGCAATCAAACAAGACAACCCTTCTCTTGTTGAAGCATTCCTCGTAGCTGGAGCGCTTCCTTCTTCCATTGAGGAAAGTGAAGAGGCATTTACGATAGCGGAAGAGAGTGATCACACTGCGGTGGCAGAGCTCCTTCAGCAATACGGGTGGTAAATGTCAAAAGGTCCTTGTTGGTAGTAACCAACGAGGACCTTTTTTTTGTCGAAACGTTTATTTTCCATGAAGTACATCATTCAAAACATCCGGATAGTTCGTGAACATTCCCGTAACGCCCCAGTCCAATAAACGCGTCATTTGTTCTTTGTCATTTACCGTATAAGGGTGGATGAGAAATCCTGCATTTCTCACTTTTTGGACATAGGTTTTATCAATTTTTGAAGCAGACATGCCAACACCAACAGCATATTCAGATAGCTCTTGTAATTCCTTCTCTGAAATTGTTGCAGGTTCTTTATAAGAAATTAGCTGAATGAGCGGCAAGTTCGGATTTAGATCATGCATTTTTAATAAACTTTCTTGACTGAATGATTGGATGAGCACTTTGCTGGAACGTTCATTAACACCTGTTAAATTATATTTGTTTAAAATGCGAAGTAATTCTTCTTCCATGCCAGGATAAACGTCAGGAGATTTTGTTTCAATATAGTAGCGAGCGCCTGTCCCAAACGTTTGAATCACTTCTTCAAGCGTAGGTACTTGAATGCCTTCGTAAGCTGGATCAGCTTTCTCGGGATATTTTTCATTAAACCAGCTTCCAGCATCTAATTCTTTTATTTGTTCAAGCGTATAGTCTTTTACGAGTCCTGTCCCGTTTGTGGTTCGATTAACTGACTCATCATGCATCGCGATAAGCGTTCCATCCTTCGTCATTTGAAGGTCTACTTCAATGTAGTCACCTTTCATTTCTTCACCCAGTTGATAGGATGGAATCGTATGTTCAGGTGCATGTCCTGAAGCCCCTCGGTGCGCAACGTTTAGGAGTTTGCTAGTGTTCATACTTGGTGTTTTTTCATTTCCACTCGCTGAAACAGCCCCTGTTGAAAGTAAACTTCCAACTAAAGCGATACTCATCGTGAATGCTGCAATCTTCTTTTTCCGCTTCATAATCATCATCATCCTTTCATAATTCAATACAACTGAAAGTATATGCGCTCCGTGTAAATTCCTGTTTACTTTTAGCGGATGATTAATCGAAACGAACTGGCGTTGAAGAGAACCTGAGAAGGAGAAAAGAGCTTTGAAATAAGTGGAAGGTCCCTTGAATTTTATGAAAACCCTCGTAATCTAGTGAAATGTAACGAGAAAATACGATAAAACTTATCAGGACCTTTCTCGTGAAAAAATTCATAATTTCTCAATACACTATTTGATGGCGAGATTGCGGGTGACAGGCACCACCCGTTCTATGTCAATTTAAGTCGAGGATAATCTGAATAAGAATCTAACATTCGCAGGTGACAGGCACCTACTTTACTTTTTTCTTAAAGTTGGCGCTGCGGATAACTTTCTAACATGGGTTTTTAGATTTTCAATGGTTGCAGTAGTCTTCATTGAATCATTCATTAAGTTATTTTCTAACTTCTTTTCAATAATATAGTTTGTAAGGAAACTTCCTTTTATTTCAAAACCTAATCGTTTAAAGCTTTTAATTCCCTGACTATTTTCTTTGTCTACCATTCCATAAATAGAGGTAACTCCCTTATCCAATAGATATTTTTGGAAAACAGGGAGTAATTTTCGAGCAATTCCTTTTCTCTGCACACTTCGGTCTAAAACAACATAATCAATTAATACCATGTGATTAATTCTTAAGCGATAACTCAGAAATCCTGCAATCTCTCCATTATCATGACAAATAATAAGTACTTCATGAGCATATTTCAATATACTTTTGATTGTAGTTTCAGGGACATCAAAATTTTCTATACAGATAGAAAGTAAAGTTGGGTCATCCAATTCTTTCTGGCGATTACGAATATACAACCTTCATTCTCCTTTACGTTATTAAAATAAATACATAGAAAGCGACGATGTTACTGGTGTAAAAAATGGAGTTAATGCAGACTCACTGCACTAACTCCATGGGGCAATTATTGAGCAGATTCTTCAGCAGGAGCTTCTGGTGCAGCTTCTTCTGTTGGAACCACGATCTTCTTGTTTACTTTCTTTCTTTTCTTACTGCCCTCTAAGATCTCATCAAGCAAATTGTGTAGAAATTCACTCATTGAACTTCCTCCCTCAAGAAGTATTTGAAATGCTTTCATTTCATATGGTATCTTACGCTCGCTTGTCCGAAAGGTTTGGACAAGTACGGAATTAGAAGGAAAATGTATGAATGTCACACATTGATTTATAACAATAAAATTTTCTGCAAATAAATCGACCGTTTTTCTTTTGTTGTGAAGAAATATGATAGGATTACGATGTGAGGATTTACTAGTTTATGGAAGGGGCGGTAAAATGAAATTTGATTACCATACGCATCATGAACGTTGCGGGCATGCGGAGGCGACAATTGAAGAGTACATAAAAGCAGCGATTCAAAATGATCTTCAGATGATTGGGATTTCGGATCATTCGCCGTTTTTTGCAAGTGAAAAGGACCGAGCGTTGCCACGCATTGCAATGGCAAAAAGCGAGTTTGCTTCTTATGTTGAAGAAGTACTCAGCTTAAAAGAAAAGTATCGAGGTAAGATTGATGTCTTACTCGGGGTAGAATCCGATTTCTTTCAAGAACATTACCCATTATATAAAAGCATTTACGACCAGTATCCGTTTGATTATATTATTGGCTCCGTTCATTTTAGTAATGGAAACAACATTTTTGATAAAAGCCGCTGGGATAATTTAACCGAGGAAGACATTCGTAACGAGAAAGAGCATTATTATAAGTTAATAGTGGAATCAGCGGAAAGCGGCGTTTTCGATATTCTGGCACATATTGATGCGATGAAAGGCTTTTATCCTGATTTCACAAATGTGGAAACGCCTGAAGTTGAAAAAGCAATCAAGCGACTAGGGGAGCTCGAATCAACGATTGAAATTAACACATCCGGCAAGCATAAAGACTGCGGTGGCTGGTATCCTGCGAATGATATGCTTGAAATGGCCTGCCATTACGGTGTAGGTGTGACATTTGGTTCCGACGCTCATTGGCCATCGCGTGTTGGAGAAGAGTTTGAAGAAGTTCGAGCAAAGCTGAAGGAGATTGGATTTAAGAACTGGACGGTGTTTCGAGAGCGTAAGAAGGAATTTGTTGGGTTGTAGGGGGAGAGTATCTCCCTCTTTTTGTTTTTTCAGAATATTCATTGATTATATTGTGGTTTTGAGTTATCCTATAAAGTGAAAATACGAAAAATTGTATATTGAGGTGAGGGTATGGAAGGCAAATGGGAGAAACTATACAGCAAGAATGGGCTTGCAGCTAGGAGAATTGCTGCTAATCTACTAGCGATCGAGCCGGGAAGCCGTATTCCTCGCGTAAGTGATTTTGTTACAGAAACATCACTTGGAAGGGGGACAATTCAAGGAGCGTTACGTCTACTTGAAGAAATCGGAGCCATTGTTCTCGAAGCGAGAGGTCACCTTGGTACGTTTCTTGTTAGAACGGATCGCCAGTTACTTTGGGATATTGCAGGACTTGGATCTGTTATGGGTGCCATGCCTTTGCCATATTCGAGAAAATATGAAGGCCTTGCTACCGGTTTAGTTCAGGTGCTTGAAAGAATGAAAATTCCTTTTAATCTTGCCTTTATGAGAGGATCATCAAATCGAATTGAAGCGTTGAAAGCTGGAAGATATGATTTTGTAATTGTTTCAAGGCTTGCAGCTGAGCTTGCTATTGAGAATGATAGTAGTATAGAAATGGTTAAAAATTTTGGAAATAACTCCTACGTTTCAGGACATGAGATTGTTTTTTCCAACCCTAATACCAAATCCATTCAAAGCGGTATGCGTGTAGGGATTGACTATTCTTCAGCTGATCAGCATCTTCTTACGGAGTATGAAACAGAAGGTATTGACGTTCAATTAATTGAAGTAAACTACATGCAGTTGATGGAGATGCTCAAGAACAATGAAATTGATGCTGCAGTTTGGAATAAGGATGAGGTCATTCATTCAGAAGAAATGGGAAAAGGATCTTTCCGCTCGATTAAAGCTCAGGAACTAAGTAAGAAAGTAAATGAGGCTACTATGCTTTTACATAGGGAGAGAGTAGAACTCAGAGAGGCCTTACTTGATCTATCTGTCATTGACGTTCAAGAGTTGCAAATTCAAGTTGAAAAAGGAGAAATTTATCCACATTATTAGATAGGATTTCCTATGAAATTAATATACTAAATACTGTATATTGGAGGATTGATTTTATGACAACAATTAAAGAACGATTAGATATTCTGAAAGCAGGTGATGTGATTAGTTCAGAAGCTTCAACTATCGCCGAGCAAGCTGTTCAAAGATTAAGAAGTCAGACGCATAAGCCCCTTCCTCAAAATAAAGTAGAAATGCTTGTCACTCATCTTGCATCCGCCTTAACGCGTATCTCGCGTGGAGAATCGATTGATGCGCCCCCAGATGAGCTCATTTTGGAAATAGAGAAATCCGATCTCATACAAGTAACAAAAAGGGAGATTAGCTGGATTCAATCCAATTGGGCCGAGGAAATTCCTCAATCTGAAATTGCCTTTTTGAAAATACACTATGTATCTATTTATCAAGAAATCAAATAGGAGGAGATTTAAATGAAAATTGTTATAGGTGGTCAGGTTGATAAAAAAGAAGTTGAAGCCCTTGTGAAGGAATATGGACCAGATGGAGTGGAGACCTCAGTTAAATCGGATGTAGAAGCCGCCATGGCAGTGAAAACTGGTCAGGCAGATTACTATGTTGGAGCGTGTCACACTGGGGGTGGCGGTGCGCTAGCAATGGCAATTGCTATAATTGGAAAGCCCAGCTGTGAAACGGTTTCAATGCCGGGAAGGAAACCGAATGAAGAGAAAATTTTACAGGCTGTTAAGGATGGAAAGAAAGCATTCGGTTTTACTGCAGACCACATGGAAACTGCTGTGCCGATGATTATGAGGGCAATTAAAGCACAATAATTTGGAAGGGGGTTCATTACATGGAAATGGTTCTCGTCATTTTAATAGGGGCCATGGCAGCTGTTCTTGCGAATTTGAATTTAGCTGTCTTTAACGATGGATTACGACCAATTGTACCTGAAAATACTGAAGGGCGAATGGGGCGTAAAGAACTTGGTTTAACTGCTTTTGCAATGAGTTTTGGACTTGTTGTTGGTTTTGGAATTCCGTTTACCATTACAGCAAGCATTATCCTTATCCATAGCATTTTGCTAGGAACAGATATTATTGGATTGATCACCCCGCGAAATAAATGGGGTACGCCTGTTGCAGCAATTGTAGGTGGAGCATATGGTGCAGGTTTATTAGTTGGACTAGAAGGATTTGTCACTTTATTTGAAAAACTACCATTAAATTTTTTAGATGCAATGGGCCAAGTTGGATCGCCGGTCGTCGTAACCTTCATGGCATTTCCAGCTCTAGCTGTGGCATTGCAATTCAGTGTTAAAAAAGGTGTTCTGACGTTTATCACTTCAGCGATTATCCGGCAGTTAGCTGTATGGTTAAATGAAAGCGGTACCATGACTTTCGGTGATACGACGGTTACGTTAAATCAAGAAGGAATGGCTCTCATTACTGGAATGATTTTCTTAATTACATATGCTGTGCGTCAAAAACCTGAAGGGGACGGAAGCGGCATTGATCTTGCGTCGGTTTTCAGTGAGAGAGTTGATCGTATTAAAAAGCATGTCGTTTATTTCATGATTATGGGTGGGCTTATTGCTGCGGCTACAAACCTATTGATTATGGCTGGAGATCCAATCTCTTTAAATTTAATTGCAGACGGAAAAATAACAGATGCTGCTATCGCTGCTGGAGCTCGTGCACTTGGATTTATCCCTCTAGTTGCTAGTACGGCGATTGCAACAGGTGTTTATAGTCCAGTTGGATTTACAATCATTTTCGTCGTTGGATTACTTGTTCCAAATGTATGGGTTGCAGTTATTATCGGTGCAATTACTGTTTTTCTAGAGGTAATGTTACTAAGCCAGATCGCTCGTTTTCTTGATAAATATCCTGGTGTACGTCAATCAGGAGAAAATATTCGTACCGCGATGAGTCGAATTTTAGAAGTTGCTCTTTTGATTGGTGGTGCAAACGCAGCTAATGCTATTGCTCCTGGTCTCGGGTTCTTTATCATTGCAGGATTCTATTTGTTAAATGAGATTGCGGGCCGACCAATTGTGAGAATGGCTGTAGGACCGATTGGCGCGATCGCAGTTGGGATTTTGGCGAACATTCTTGTCGTTCTCGGACTTATGCAAATACCACAGTAGAAGGAGGATCTAAGATGATTCAAACGGTTAGAGGACAAATTGATGCTACTGAACTCGGGGTTTGTTCAGCTCATGAACACCTTTGTATTGACCTATCACGAATTAAAAAAGATACCGACACGATTCTTGATGATATTGGTGGAATGGAAGAAGAACTTCGCTACTTTAAAGCTTCAGGTGGACAGGCGATGGTAGAAGTTACGAATGACGGAATGGGGCGCAATGCCACTCTTCTGAGGAAGTTAAGCGAAACAACCGGTGTGCATCTTATCGCAAGTACAGGATTTTATAAAGACCCATTCCTCCCAGATCAAGCAACAAAATGGGGGCGTGATCAGTTTGCACAACATATGATTGATGAAATAAAAAATGGGGTTGATGGAACAGACGTTTATCCCGGGGTTATTGGAGAAATTGGGAGCAGTCATGATGAAATCAAGTCTATTGAAGAAGAGCTCTTAACTGGGGCAGGAATCGCAGCAATGGAAACGGGTCTTCCGCTCACCACACATACAACACTCGGAACGATGGGAGTCGAGCAAGTTGAACTTTATTCTGCTCTTGGATTGCCAATGAACCAATTGATTGTGGGGCATCAAGACCTTAATCAAGATGATGCACGAGTACTTGCTGTTGTGGAAGCAGGGGCGTTTGTAGGATTTGATACGATTGGCAAAATTAATTATCGACCTGATGAAGACCGAATTAAAACGATATGTCTTCTAATTGAAAGAGGATATGGTGAGCAGATTTTATTATCTACTGATTTAACAAGAAAGTCACATTGGCATAAGCACGGTGGTATTGGATATGACTATGTTCTCAATGAATTTGTTCCTCGCTTAAAAGAAACTGGTTTGTCTGATGAGGATATCCGAATGATGCTAATTGATAATCCAGCTCATGCTTTCAGTCGAAAGGGGAGCGCATAACATTGAAATATCAGGAATCAGTCATACCTCAGATATCGGTTGAAGAAGCGACAAAAAAGCAGTTTGAAATTGTTGATTTTATTACGAAAGAATTTAAAGATAATGAAATGTTCCAGGATGGTGATCGCGGTGTACATCCGATCTATAATCGTCCTAGAACAACTGCGAAAGTTGAAAAAGTGTTGGCGAATATTTTTGGAGCTAATCAAGCGGTACTTGTGCGAGGCTCGGGTACCGGCGCCATTCGTTCGCTCTTAAGTGCCCTCCTTGAACCAGGAGAATCCATGATCATTCACTCTGCACCTATTTATATGACAACGAAAGAAACGATTCGTATGCTTGGATTACGAACTGAAGAAGTTGATTTTAATGATTACGATGCACTTAAACAGAATGTTACACGTTCAGAAGCAAAGGTTTTCTATATCCAACACGCAAGACAGCAACCAATCGATACGTATCAGCTTAAAGAAGTCATTCAGATAGTGAAATCAATCAAACCTGACATGATCGTGGTTGTTGATGATAATTATTGTGCCCTGAAAATGCCTAGCATTGGGGTTCAAGCCGGTGCGGATTATTCTACTTTTTCCGGATTTAAGCTACTAGGTCCTGAAGGGATTGGGGTGGTAGTAGGAGAGAGTGCCATCGAAACCATTCAACAGCGAAATTATTCTGGAGGTAGTCAAGTTCAAGGACCAGAAGCGATGGAGTTGCTTAGGGCATTACCTTTTGCCCCGGTCTCGCTAGCGATTCAGAGTCAGCAAGTTGAGATTTTGTGTGAGTTGTTAAACAAAGGTGAAGTGGATGGAGTGAAAGAGGCTTATATGACAAACTCTCAATCAAAAAATGTCATCGTTGAATTGAAAGAGCCGGTTGCTCAAGAGGTGATTGAACGCAGTAAGACTTTTGGAGCAGCAACCTATCCAGTTGGTGCCGAATCACGGTTTGAAGTCGTTCCAATGATTTATCGAGTATCTGGTAGTTTTCTTGAGAGTACACCAGAATTATTTGAATACGGGTTACGTATTAATCCTATGAAAGCTGGAGCTGAGACCGTTATTCGTATTCTTCAAAATGCTTTGCGAGAAGAGCAACGATACATCTAAGAAAAGATTTATACGCTGTCGTTTAGGAGGCTATTACATTGTTTCTTTCACTTACAAAGAAGAGGAATCCAGAGCTTATAAAAGCAGGAGTACACCTCCACCAATCTGGGCTTATTCCCCCTAATACGTATGTTCTCGATCTTGACACAATAGCCAAAAATGTTAGGAGCATGGCAAAGGCTGCTAAGGAGAACGATTTTGTTTTATATTTTATGAGTAAGCAGCTTGGCCGTATTGGGGAACTTGGAAATTGGATTGCGGAACATGGTATTGAAAAAGCTGTTGCTGTTGAATTTGAAGAAGCTTTCCGATTAGATCAGGCAGGTGTCAAAATTGGTAATGTGGGGCATCTCGTTCAACCTGGCAAACATCAGTGGGGTGAAGTTATCGGCTTCGAACCAGAGGTTGTTACAGTCTTTTCGATTGAGCGAGCAAGACAGGTGTCAGAGGCAGCTATGAAACTAGGAAAAAAACAGGATGTTATTCTGAGAGTTATCCATCCATCCGATACTATTTATCCTGGGCAGTGGGGAGGCTTTCAGTTAGCAGAACTTCAATCAGTTATTCCGGAGCTTAAGGAACTCGAAGGAATTGAAGTGATGGGCGTTACTTCTTTTCCATTATTGCTTATGGATAAGGAGCGGGAAGAGTTACGATTTACAGAAAATCTGAAAACCATTCTTTCAGCAAAAGAAATACTTGAAGCCTCCGGATTTCAGATTCGACAGGTTAATGGCCCGAGTGCAACGAGTACTGAAACCATCCCAAGGCTCAAAAAAGCAGGGATTACGCATGGGGAACCGGGCCATGCTCTGACAGGTACTACACCCCTTCATGCGGTGCGCTCGCTTCCTGAGGATCCTGCTATTATTTATGTCTCTGAAATCTCTCATGTAGACAAGGAAAACGTCTACGTGATTGGAGGAGGGTTTTACGAACGAGGAAAGATGACCGGTGCCTATGTCGGAAGCTCTCCAGAACATATTTTTGATACTTTTTTGAAAGGAAAGTCTCTTAATTCTGAGTACATTGATTACTATGGAAGACTCGAACAAGGACCGCCCGTATCAATCGGTGATACAGCAATCTATGCTTTTCGAACACAAGTGTTTGTAACTAGGGCAAACGTCGCCCTTGTGCGTGGGTTACATGATGGTGTTCCAGAAATCGTACATTTCGAAAGGAGAGGATAGAATGGGACGTATGGTAGTGCTGATTCTTGATAGTTTTGGAATTGGCGCAATGGATGATTGTGATGACTATGAACCAGGGGACTGTGTAGCAAATACGTACGAGCATATTCGAAATAAAGTTGCGCTTTCCATTCCAACCATGTACTCATTGGGTCTTAATCAGCTAGTCGATGGAACAGGGATACCAAAAGGAGCTTATGGAAAATCAAGACTTGCTCATCACGGTGCTGATACTTACATGGGACATCAGGAGATCGTAGGAAGTCTTCCAAAACGTCCCGCTAAACGTTTGATGAAAGATGTTCATGAGGAGATAGCAACTCGCCTTCTGAGTGAAAATTTCAATGTAGCTTATCCTAATGAGGAGTTGCCAGTATTGTTAATTGACGATGCGATCATTATTGCGGATAACATTGAATCCACTCCTGGAAACATTATTAATGTAACGGCAGACTTGAAAAAGGTTTCGTTCGACTACGCGCTTAAAGTAGGAAGGGTTGTTCGAAAAGTCGTTGATACGAGTCGCGTCATTACATTAGGAGGTCCTCACACGTCGGTCGAGCACCTTCTATCAGTTATAAAGAAAGGAGAAGAGGGTCAATGGGGGATTGATAGCCCTAAAGCTCGAGTATATGGTGAAGGCTATCACGTTCGTCACCTTGGATATGGCATTAATGTCCAAAGACAGTTCCAAACTTTAGCAGAAGCTAAAATCCCAGTTTATCGAATCGGCAAAACGGCGGACGTGCTAGAAGGTAAAGACCTCGCTTATTCGATCGTCAATACAGCAGAAGTGCTTCAACAATTGAAAGAATCATTTATAAACGAAGAGCATGGGGCTTTTCTAGTAAATGTACAAGAAACAGATCTCGCTGGTCATGCAGAAGATACGAATTGGTATGCCTCGCTTCTTGAAATAGTAGATAACTGGCTGAAGGATTTTATTCCACTACTTAAAGAGGATGATGTTTTAATCGTAACAGCCGATCATGGGAATGACCCAACAATCGGACATTCAAAACATACGAGAGAATTTACGCCTCTTATGGTTTCAGGCCCAAAAGTGAAAGCGGTATCAATCGGTACAAGAGCTACAATGTCTGATATAGGTGCAACCCTGAGTGATTATTTTCATATTGAACCCCCTGAAGCAGGTACAAGTTTTCTTAATCAAATTCTTGAAAGTTAAGGAGGAAAAAAGGTGACAAAACGAATTTGTGTATTGATGGTAATGTTTCTTCTGGTGACTACCTCTCTTTTCTCCACGTCAACTGCTGCTAAAGGACAAAAACTAAGTCACGGTAGTCCGAAAAGTGCTGAAATGGATGCTACAAGACTCGAAGAAATTGATAGCGTAGTGAAAGACGCAATAACTAATAATATTACTCCTGGAGCAGTAGTGCTGGTGGCGAAGGATGGGCGAATCGTTAAGGAATCGGCGTATGGAGATGCACAGAAATATGATATGGGAACCCTTCTAGAAAAACCTAGGAAAATGAAAGAGAAAACAATCTTTGATCTTGCCTCTTTAACTAAGGTGATGGGGACCACTCAAGGAATTATGAAGCTTGTTAGTGAGGGGGAATTATCTGTAAATGATCGTGTAGCAAAATATATCCCTGACTTCGCTTCTAATGGCAAAGGTGAGGTCACAATTGCCGACTTATTAACACACACCTCTGGTTTAACTCCATGGCAACCTACTTATTTTCATGCTACGAACTCGAAAGATGTGCTGACCTATATTAATGATCTTCCACTAGAATATGAAACAGGAACGGATCGCCGCTATAGTGATTTTAGCTTTATGATGCTCGGCTTTATCATTGAGGAGATAAGCGGAGAGAGACTTAATGATTATCTGCAAGAAAATGTTTATGAGCCATTGAAAATGAAGGACACCATGTTCACGCCATCTGATCACCTTGATCATAAAATTGCAGCCACCTCATGGGGGAATCCTTTTGAATATAAGATGGTCGATGATCCAAATTTTGGCTACAACGTTCCAGAGCGGGCTGAGGATTTCGAAAGGTGGAGAAATTATACACTTATTGGAGAAGTTAATGACGGTAATAGTTTTTATGCAAACGAAGGTATTGCTGGACACGCTGGCTTATTCTCCACGGCACGAGATCTTGCCGTACTTGGACAGGTAATGTTGAATGGTGGGAGTTACGGAAAAGTGAAGCTCTATGAGCAGGAGGTTATCAAAGACTTTATAACTCCCCAGCGTTTTGGACAAGGTTATGGATGGGAACTTAATAAAAGCTGGTATATGGGGGAAAAGCATTCCGAAAAAGCATTCGGGCATACAGGTTTTACAGGGACACAAGTGATTTTTGATCCTGTTTATGATCTTCAAATTATTGTTTTAACAAATAAGCAAAACAATGGCCCTCTGGAGACTGGTTCTTATCCAAGTACTGGAGGACTTTCAAAACAAATCGCGAATATCGTATATGATTCAATCCAATAACAAACGAACCCTGACTCCCCTCCTAAATTGGGGCTAATCAGGGTTCTTCCATTTTACCTAAAAGGAGAGATGCTTCATGAGCGAAAAAAGAAAGGTGATTTTAGACTGTGACCCTGGTCATGATGACGCAATATCGATTATCCTCGCAGCTTCAAGTGACCGAATCCAGATTGAAGGCATTACAACAGTAGCTGGTAATGTAGAAGTTGAGAAAACGACGCTGAATGCGCTGAAAGTATGTGATTTACTCGGACTGGATGTACCTGTTGCACGTGGTGCCGAGCAGCCGCTTGTAAAGGTTCGTGAATTTGCGCCAGATATTCACGGGGACTCGGGACTAGATGGACCTCAGTTACCGAAAGTTCCGAGAAAAAAGGTGATTGAGCAGCAAGCGGCCGACTTTATTATTGAGCGAGTAATGGCTTCAAATGGTGACATCACCCTTGTGCCGACAGGTCCGCTCACAAATATCGCATTAGCTCTTCAAAAAGAACCTGCGATTGCTGAAAAGGTCAGAGAAATCGTTCTAATGGGTGGGGGGACGTTTGGAAACTGGACGCCTACGGCTGAGTTTAATATTTATGTTGATGCAGAGGCCGCGGATATTGTTTTTAACAGCGGGGTCCCCGTCACGATGTTCGGACTTGATGTTACGCATCAAGCGATCACAACCCCAGCTATACTTGATCAAATCGCTTCAATTGGCAGTCACATTTCTGAATTTGTTGGAGAGCTTCTTGCTTACTTCACTCAAACCTATAAAGACGTTTTTGGTTTTGAAGGAGCCCCGATTCATGATGCGTGCACGGTTGCGTATTTAATCGATGAATCGATTTTTGAATTCGAGACGGTTCGTGTGGATATTGAGACGAAGGGAGAATTTACATACGGTACCACCTGCGTGGATCGACTTCATGTAACGGGGAGAGAGGCGAATGTGAAGTTTGCGCGTGGGATTAACCAAGAGAAGTTTTGGGGGTTGTTGCTTAGTGCGTTGAAGGAGTGAGTGACAGGCACCACCCGAAATTGCTCAACTAATGTCGATTAAAAGGAAGGAAGGGGATGCGATTCCCCTTCCTTTTGTATTAGCTAGTACAATCTCTTACTCTTGTGCTCTTCAATGGTCATCGTTAGAATAATAGTAAGACAATTCAGTCAGGAAGTGTAAGCGAATACATGAGCAGAATGAAATCAATTTCTCTTCAGACGAAACTATCGTTAATGATATTGTCACTATTATTTACAGTACTGCTTATTCTTGGTTTGATTTTTACGCATTTATATTCGACAAGTGTTGAGGAACAGATGGGGGAGCGGGCGCTAAATGTCGCTCAATCTGTAGCGGCGATGCCGGCAGTAGTCAATGCGATGAAGTCGGAAAATCCTTCTGCAACCATTCAGCCAATTGTCGAGGATCTTCGTTCTAAGACCGGAGCTGAATTTATTGTGGTTGGCGATAAGGAAGGGATCCGTGTAGCTCATCCGCTACTTGATCGCATCGGAAAGCATATGGTAGGTGGGGATAGCCAACAAGCTCTACTGAAAGGGGAATCATATGTTTCAAAAGCAGAAGGATCTCTCGGGTCTTCCCTTAGAGGAAAAACACCTGTCTTCGAGAATGGAAATATTATCGGTATCGTTTCGGTTGGGTTTCTAACGGAAGATATTGAACAGAAAGTTGATCAATTTGAGTTAAAGGTTATGAGTTTAATAGGTACAATTTTATTACTCGGTATAGCAGGTGGTTTTTTTATTGCAAAGAATGTGAAAAGGTCTATTTTTGGTCTTGAACCATCGGAAATTGGGGCTATGTTTTTAGAGCGAAATACAATTCTCCAAACGATCAGAGAAGGCATTATTGCGGTTGATAAGAACGGCGGCATTACCCTTGCTAACCAAGAAGCTCATCGTATGTTAAATCGAAGTGAAGATGAAAGTTTAGAAGGAGTAGACATCGTCTCTGTTCTTCCAAACACAAGAATGCCAGAAGTATTACGTTCTGGAAAGGCAGAGCATGATCAAGAAATCACCATAGGTCACAATCATGTGATAGTGAACCGAATTCCAATCATTCAGAACGGTGAAATTACAGGCGCCGTTTCCAGCTTTAGAAGGAAAACAGAAATTGAGGCATTATCACGAGAACTTTCACAAGTACAAAGTTATGCGAATGTCCTTCGCTCTCAAACGCATGAATACGCCAATAAGCTGTATACCATTTTAGGGTTAATTCAGTTAGGTGCCTATGATGAAGCAATTGACTTAATACATAAAGAAGCGATTGGCTATCAAGAGGTTGTTCAGCTTTTGGTAAAAGCTGTGCCTAATCCGATGCTATCAGCCTTGCTTTTAGGTAAATATAATCGGGCTCATGAGTTACATATTCAATTTTTAATTGATGAGGAAAGTAGTATGCGTGATTTTCCAGAGTGGCTGGAGCAAGAAAAGCTCGTTACGATTGTCGGTAATTTAATTGATAATGCGATGGATGCTGCCCTTGATAAGCAGAGGGGAGAGAAGGTTGTCCATTTGTTTATGACGGATCTAGGAAAAGACTTGATTTTTGAGATAGAAGATTCAGGAAACGGTGTTAAGGAAGAGGAGATGGAACGGATCTTTGAAAGAGGGATTAGTAGTAAAAAGGGAGAAGATCGAGGCATTGGACTTTCTCTCGTGAAAAATGCTCTGAATTATTTAGGTGGATATCTTACCATCTCAACAGGTCGTTACGGAGGAGCCGCGTTTACTGTTGTGATTCCTAAGGGGGAAGAAAGAAATGTCTGATATCGAAGTATTGATTATAGAGGATGATCATCGCATCGCTAGAATCAATCAAAAGTTTACTGAAAATGTACCTGGTTATGTTGTTATCGGTGTCGCTTCAAGCATTTCAGAAGGGAAGGAACTTCTTGAAATAATAGAACCAGACCTTGTCTTACTCGACATCTTTTTTCCTGAAGAAAGCGGTCTTAGCTTGCTCTGGCACATTCGTGAAAATTACAAGGAAACGGACGTTATGATGATTACTGCTGCAAAAGAAATTGAGGCGGTTCAGGAAGCCCTTCGTGGTGGGGCTATTGATTACATTATTAAACCGGTTATTTTTGATCGTTTCAAACAAACTCTTGAAAAGTTTAAAAAGACGAGAGGCCAAATAAATCATCAAAAATTTGTGAGTCAAGAAGACGTGGATCACTTATTTACAAGGCAGGGGACACGTGCTGAGGTTTCGACTCAAGTTGTTCCAAAAGGCATTGATCCATTAACCTTATCAAAGCTAACTGAAGTGCTCGTGAAGCATACACCTCAAGGCATGACAGCTGAAGAAGTGGGAAGTGAAATGGGGTGCAGTAGAACAACAGCAAGAAGGTATTTGGAGTACATGGTTTCGCTTGGAAAAGTGGATGCTGATCTGTCCTATGGAACAGTAGGGCGTCCTGAACGACGCTATCATTCCATCGAAGAATAGAAAAAAACCGCTTCTGAATTTATATCTCCTAAAAAGATGTGAATTCAGAAGCGGCTTTGTGTTCTAAGAGGCTAAATGTTCTTCTTCATCTTCCGCTGCCCTTTTACTAAGTTTGCGTTTTATAAAAGGAAGCGTAAGAGATAGGAGTGAGAGAATAAGGAGTACAATCGTAACCGTACTATCGAAAAACGTCAGATAACTTCCATTTGAGATTGTAAGGGCCTGTCTAAATGATTGCTCCATCATTCCTCCTAGTATAAAGGCAAGGATGAGCGGTGCTGCTGGAAAGTTAAGAAGTCTCATAATAAATCCAATGACTCCAAATGCTAGTAAAAGATACAGGTCAAAGGTGCTGAAGCTAACTCCGTAAACCCCGATCATACAGAAGATAATCACAAGCGAGATTAAGAGCGCTTTTGGAATGTAAAGAATCCGAGCGATAAACGGAATAAGCGGTAGGTTTAACACTAGCAAGAAAAGGTTGCCAAGATACATACTTGCGATAACTCCCCAAAAAACGTCGGGATGATCGGTCAGCATCAATGGCCCCGGTTGCACACCGACAACGAGAAGGGCACCAAGCAGAACAGCCGTTGTTCCAGAGCCTGGAATCCCAAGTGTTAAAAGAGGAACAAAAGCCCCGCTCGTTGCAGCATTATTAGATGTTTCTGGTGCGGCAAGCCCTTTAATATTTCCTTTTCCAAATGACGAAGGGTCCTTTGAAATCTTCTTCTCTGTGATATAAGACATGAAAGAAGCGATCGTAGCGCCGGCACCTGGAAGAACCCCAAGAATAAATCCGAGCACGGAATGGCGCGCAATCGGTCCGGAGATTTCTTTTGCTTCTTTTTTCGTAATTTTTAAAGAGCCAACATTGGAGTTTCCATCCATCATTTTTGATTTCCTCGAGAGGATTAATGAACAAACTTCTGCAAGCGCGAAAAGTCCGAGAGCAATAATCAAAAAGTCGATTCCTTCAAGAAGGTTTGGGTTCCCGAAAGTAAAACGCTGCGTTCCTGTTTGTTGGTCAACGCCGATTGTAGCGATGATTAAGCCAATTGTTGCTGAAATTAACGCCTTTACAGTTGAGCCTTCAGACAAGCTCGCGATCGCTGTTAAACCGAGTAACATGAGAGCAAAATATTCAGTCGGTCCGAACGAGACGGCAAAGCTGGCCATAAGAGGTGCAACTAACATAAGGGCCACAACACTTACAGTACCGCCAGCAAAGGACGAAATAGCAGCAATGGCAAGTGCTTTACCAGCTTGACCCTGTTTGGCGAGCGGGTAACCGTCAAATGATGTGGCGACAGTTCCTGATATGCCTGGTGCATTTAATAAAATGGACGAGGTTGATCCCCCGAATACCGCTCCATAATAAACTCCGGCCATAAGAATAAGAGCGGAAGCGGGATCCATGCCATAGCTTAGAGGAATCATAATCGCGATTGCTGAAATAGGACCCAGTCCAGGAAGCATGCCAATTAGAGTTCCGGCTAGTACGCCGATGAAAACAAACATGATGTTTTGGAAGGTTAAAACAACTTGAAAGCCGTAAAGCATATTCGAGATTGTATCCATGATTTTGCCTCCTTTCTAAAAGGGGAGGATCCCCTGTGGTAAATAGATTTGAAGTAAGTAGTTAAAGGAGAAATAGAGAACGAGCGTAAATCCGATTGAAACTGCGATCAGCGTTTTCCACTTTGTATAACCAAGTAAACGTGATGTCACGAGCAGGAATAGAATCGTAATAACGACGAATCCTAGGAGCTCAAATAAGAGTATATAGACGAAGATAAGACCAGCAACCGCAAGCAACATCCATACTTCATCTTTTTTAATGTCACTTTTCTTTCGATCTTCAACAGGGTTCTGGATAAATAGTAAAATTGAAAGGGCTATGAGTAAAAATCCCAGTCCTTTCGGAAGAGCGTCTGCATCTACGATGGCGTATGGGAAAGCTGGTAGCTGAAAACTAGAGACGAGATATAAAATTGATAGTACGAATAAAACAATGGCTACTTTCCGTTCAACACTAGCGATCATAACGAGTCACCTGCCTTTGATAGATACGAAAGGTTAGCAACGGCTAACCTTTCGTTCACCTCTTATTTTGCTAGACCAACTTCCTTTAGAAGTGATTCCATTGTTTTGTATTCCTCATCAAGGAAATCTTGGAATTCTTCCCCGGTCATAAAGTTATCATTCCATCCAAAGTTATCGCGCTGCGTTTTCCACTCATCTGTTTCCATCATCTCTTTGACAGCCTGCTCATAGAATTCTGCTACTTTAGGGTCCATTTCTTTTGGCCCCATAATGCCTCGCCAAACAATAAACTCATCATCGATTCCTTGTTCTTTAAGCGTTGGAAACTCGGATACAGTTTCACCTTCAAGGGGCTCAGGAGAAGTAATCGCAAGAACTTTCACCTTACCAGCACGTGCCTGCTCCGTTGCTTCGGCGAGTCCAGTAGAATAAACGTCCACTTTATTTCCAAGAAGCATGCTCATTCCGCTACCGTCCTGAGCAGAAACATATTTTAATTGTTTAATATCAACGCCAGCTGCTTTCACTGCTTTTACAAAGGCCATGTGATCCATACTTCCAGGAGAAGAGTCGCCAACAACTGAAATGGAGGTTGGATCTTCTTTAAGCGCATCAACAAGGTCATTCATGCTGTCGTATGGCGAATTGGCTGGTACAACAAACGCGGAGTAATCTGCAATCACGCCTGCTATTGGCGTAAAATCATTGTGTCCAAGTTCAGATTGACCATTTAAAGGAACAAACAAAATTGGTGGGGATGTGACGAAAAGCGTATGGTTACCACCTTTCTTGTTTACATAGGACCAACCCACTGCACCTCCGCCTCCAGGTTTATTGGCAACAGCCATTCGTTTATCGATAATCTTTTCTTTCTCCATTACTTTTGAGATTGTTCGCGCTGTTGTATCCCAGCCACCGCCTGCTCCTGCTGGCGCAATCATTTCAATTGGTTTATCAGGACTCCATTCACCATTCGATGCAGAGCTTCCTGAACTTTCATTACTTCCACAAGCACTTAATAGAAGTGCGCTCCCCAACAAAAGAGACATGAACAAATTCTTTTTTTGTCTCAACTCTAAAACCCCTTCCTGTTTATGTAATCGCTTTCAAAATAACTAAACTAAATATATCTGATCATTCCATCTGTTTTAAGAAAACGGAAATAAGTTAGTTTTGTTTCATTTAGGGCATTTTGATCATAAAGTTTACGAAAAACCGCAAGTGCCTGTCACCACCCGAATCCTCACAAGTTTTGAAATAAATCTACAAAATCAACTTGAATTAGTTGTTACAATACTTCAAAATCATTCTATTGACCCATGTGAAAAGGTCTACAAATGACGCTGTTTTCTGGTAATCCATGACTTAAGTGGTATAGACGACTATAAAGGAAGAGGTTACGATTTGAATAGAATATTCTGAATCTTAGTTCGTTTAGGAAGGAGGACTCATTCTTTTTGCTGTATTCAATTAAAAAAGGAGGGCACTATGAGAAGAAAAACGCTGTCTCTGCTTCTAACTACTGCACTCGGAACGTCACTTTTAGCCCCTGGATCAGGTTTAGCTGCACCAGGTCCGACAATTGAAAATGAGGGAAAGGTTAACCTGCATCAATCGAGAAAAGCTCACCCCACATTTTCATGGGATAACCCGGGACCAACCGCTCCTGTTCTTCACCCTGGATCATACAAAGGAGCAGGAATGCGTGAAGAACCGCTCCAAGAGATTGACGGTTTACTCCAAAGCGCTATTGATGACCAGGTAATGCCTGGCGCTGTTGCTTTTGTTGCAAGAAGGGGACATATCGTAAAGGAAGCAGCATACGGTTATTCGGCGCAATACACAGATGGTGATTTTACTGAAATGGACAATCCGATCCCGATGAGCGAAGATACCATTTTTGATCTTGCTTCTATTAGTAAGCTGTTCACGACGACGGCGGCGATGACGCTTTATGAGGATGGGGCTTTTCAGTTAGATGACCCCGTTGCGAAGTACATTCCTGAATTTGCGGCAAATGGAAAGGAAAATGTTACGATCGAACAGCTTATGACCCATACATCAGGTTTTAAGCCGTGGATTCCCCTATATACAATCGGAGAAGATCGAGAGGATCGCTTAGAGTATGTCTTTCAATATCCACTTCAATCAGCGCCTGGAACAGACTATACATACAGCGACCTGAACATGATTACACTTGGTGCTTTGATTGAGAGACTTTCGGGCATGCGTCTCGATGAGTATGTAAAGCAGGAAATCACTGAACCGCTTGGTATGAAGGACACAATGTATAACCCACCTGCAGAATTAAAAGAACGTATTGCTGCAACGGAATACCAGCCGTGGACGAACCGCGGTCTCGTTTGGGGCGAGGTGCATGATGAGAGCGCCTGGTCACTTGACGGAGTCGCTGGTCATGCCGGTGTATTTTCAACAGCATCGGATCTTGCGAAATTTGCTCATATGTATTTGATGGAAGGACGCTACGGCGGAACGCGGATTCTTGAGCCGGCCACTGTAAAACTTTTAACTGAAAACCGGATTCCAGAGTTTCCTGGGGACGATCATGGACTTGGCTGGGAGCTGCAACAGGGCTGGTTCATGGATGCTTTATCTGAAAGCACTACACTCGGACATACAGGGTATACCGGAACGTCCATCGTTGTGAGCCCATCCAATCAAACGATTGCGATTCTCTTAACGAACCGCGTGCACCCAACGCGTGAAACGGTATCAACATCACCTACGAGACGAGCATTTGCGAGACAAGTAGCAGATGCAATTCCAGTTGCGATGGATAAAAAGGCAGATCCATGGTTCGCAGGCTATGGCAATAACGAGTCAAAACATTTAACGGCTGAAGTTAATGTGGACGAAGCAACGACACTTTCGTTTGATACGTGGTATCAAATGGAGGAAGGCTATGATATAGGAACAGTTGAGGTTTCAGAGGATGGCGAGAAGTGGACAGAGGTAGCGTTGCTAACTGGCGCAAGCGATAGCTGGGAAAGAGAAGAAGTTACGATTTCAGCGAATACGACACAAATTCGTTTTACTTATCATACAGACGGCTCAACGAATAAGCGCGGATGGTACGTCGATGCAGTAAAGCTCGATCAAGAAAAAGTCTCGTTCACAAGCAATGAATGGGTGAAGAGAGCTTACTAATTTTCAACAAACAGGAGGGGTAAAATGAAAGCACGAAAAATCGCTGTGGGGATATTGGCATTTGTGATGATGTTTTCGCAAATGTGGCTGCCAAGAGCTGGCGCAGAAGGTGCGCCACACTTAATTTTAATGGAGAACGTTCCTGAAGTAAGCGCAGAGTTTGAGGGAGATACCATCACCCTTCATCCGCTTCACATTTATGAAGACGGTCATTTTATGAAAACAGAGCAGAATCTTACGTGGAAGTCATCGAATAAGAATGTTGCGAAAGTGGACAATGAAGGACAAGTTACCTTAACGGGTAAGCGTGGCCGCACATTCATTAGTGTTTCTGATGGCGAAAGCAGCGATCGCATTGCGATTGATTACAAAGTGAATAAAGCGGATAAAAAATCGTCTTCTCCAGCAATCGTTAAGCAAAAAGGAAAGAAGTACAACCTGATTGAAAATGCAATTGCTGGCATGACGATGGAAGAAAAAGTTGGTCAAATGCTTATGCCAGATTACCGAAACTGGGATGGTCAAAATGTGACTAAGATGCTGCCAGAAATCGAAGCGCAGATCAAACAATATCACCTTGGCGGCGTGATTCTATTTCGTGAGAACGTGGTAACAACGGAACAAACAACGAAACTAGTCGCTGAATATCAAGAGGCTTCTGAAAAATATGGCATGCTGATGACAATTGATCAGGAAGGCGGAATTGTTACGCGTCTTCAGTCTGGAACAGATATGCCTGGGAACATGGCGCTTGGCGCAACGCGTTCACCGGAGCTTGCAGAAAATGTAGGACATGCGATTGGAGAAGAGCTTGCATCACTTGGAATCAACATGAACTTTGCCCCTGATATGGATGTGAACAACAATCCGGATAATCCTGTTATTGGCGTTCGTTCGTTTGGCGAAGATCCAGAGCTTGTTGCCGACCTCGGCATTGCTTATACAAAAGGACTTCAAGAAACAGGTGTAGCGGCGACAGCGAAGCATTTCCCTGGTCACGGAGATACAGCTGTAGATTCTCACCTCGGCCTGCCTGAAGTTCCTTATGACAAAGAGCGCCTCATGGAAGTAGAGCTTTATCCATTTCAAAAGGCGATGGAAGCGGGGATCGACGCGATCATGACTGCTCACGTGACGTTCCCGAAAATTGATGATACAAAAGTGATTTCGAAAAAAGACGGAACGGAAATTTCACTTCCTGCCACGCTCTCTCACAAAGTGTTAACCGAATTAATGCGGGATGAGATGGGGTATGAAGGCGTCATTACAACAGATGCGATGAACATGGGCGCCATTCAAGATCATTTCGGATCTGTCGATGCAGCGATTCGCGCAGTGAAAGCAGGAACGGATATCGTCTTGATGCCTGTTGGTCTTCCGGAAGTTGCGGAAGGACTATATACAGCGGTGGAATCTGGTGACATTTCTGAGGAACGCATTGAAGCTTCAGTTGAACGCATTTTAACGTTAAAAGTGAACAGAGGGATCATCAAGTCTGAGCATCCTATTGATGTAGAAGACCAAATTCAAGAAGCGCTTCAGACAGTTGGATCAGCTGAGCATAAAGCGGTTGAGAAAGAAGCTGCCGACATGTCGATCACACTTGTGAAAAATGAGGATGTTTTACCTCTTAATGCAAATGGTGATGATCACGTTGTCGTGGTTGGGAGAAGTTTCGTCTCTACGCTAGGTGACGCCGTAAAAGCGCAGCATGCGAATACGACAGTAATTGAAGCAAATTCCAGCTACACGTTAACGGACGAACAGCGTGAAACAATTTCTTCCGCTGATCAAATTATTGTAGGAACGTACACGTACAGTGTTGGAACGCGTTCACCTGAGCATCCGCAAATGATGATGGTTAATGCCATCATGAATGAAGCAGACGCACCAGTTATAGCCGTTGGCATTCGGAATCCATATGACATCATGGCGTATCCGAACGTTGACAGCTATTTAACCCAGTATGGTTTTAGAACGGCGAGTTTTGAAGCAACAGCGGCAACTATTTTTGGTGAAAATGCACCAACAGGAAAGTTACCTATTACGATTCCAGGGGAAACAGGTGGCGTTCTTTATAACTTTGGACATGGTTTAACGTACTAACAATGATGGTCGGGGAGAAGCGCTCATTCTTCCCGATTTTAAAAAATGGGGAGGCGTTTGAAACGTGAAAAAGTGGATGGTTATGCTTGTGACGATGATGCTCGTTCTTTCGTCGTTATCAGTGGCGCTCGCTGATAACAATGGAAAAGGAAATGCGTATGGTCATGATAAAAATAAGAAGAAATTCAAGCTTGGTGTGGAAGTGCTCCTTGAAGATCAGAAAGAGTTAATCGAGGGAAAAAGCGTTGGGCTCATTACAAATCCAACGGGTGTTGATCAAGAGCTTAACAGTATCGTAGATTTATTACACAATGACGCTGATGTTGATTTGAAAGCGCTCTACGGTCCAGAACACGGGGTTCGTGGAAGTGCACAGGCCGGAGAATATGTTGAGTACTATATTGATGAAGAAACTGGACTTCCTGTTTATAGTCTCTATGGCGCTACGAAAAAGCCTACTCCTGAAATGTTAGAAGGAATTGACGTGCTCCTCTTTGATATTCAAGACGTTGGAACGCGATTCTACACGTATATTTACACGATGGCTTACGCAATGGAAGCCGCTGCTGAGAATGACATTGAATTTATCGTACTGGATCGACCGAATCCTCTTGGTGGTGAAGCAGTCGAAGGGCCAGTACTTGATGATGAGTACTCTTCTTTCGTTGGAAAATATGAAATTCCACTTCGCCATGGCATGACAGTAGGAGAGCTTGCTCAACTTTTTAATGAAGAATTTGAAATTGGCGCTGATCTGACAGTGGTTGAAATGGATAAGTGGAAGCGGGATATGTACTATGATGACACGCCTCTTGAATGGGTCCTTCCATCACCAAATATGCCAACGCTTGATACGGCACTCGTCTATCCTGGTGCTGCTTTAATTGAAGGAACGAACGTTTCGGAAGGTCGCGGAACGACAAAACCATTTGAATTAATCGGTGCACCTTTTATTAATGCAACGGAATTAGCCAATGAATTGAATGATCTTGAGCTTCCAGGCGTTGATTTTCGAGCTGCTTCTTTCACACCATCTTTCTCGAAACACGCTGGGAAGTTAACGCACGGGGTTCAAATTCACGTAACCGATAAAGAAGCATTTGAACCAGTTACAACAGGACTTAGTCTTGTAAAAACAATTCATGATCTTTACCCAGAAGATTTTGAATTCCGTGCAGAAAACAGTGCTGGGGTTTCCTTCTTTGACCTTCTCGTAGGAAATGGCTGGATTCGAGAAGCGATTGAAAATGGCGAAAGCGTCGAAGAAATGCAGCAGCAGTGGGAAGAAGATCTTGAAAGTTTTAAAGAAGTAAGAGAAGAATACTTGCTTTACTAAGGGGTTAAAAGCACTCGTGAAAATGGCGAGTGCTTTTTTTGTGTAATAAAACTTCACAAAAATACTTACATTATTAAATAAAACTTGTTAAACTTAAATTATTAGAAAATTCACTATAAACAAACTGAGAGGGGAGGATTACTCACGCCTTAGGAGGATCAGTTATCTGATTACATAGCGGAAGAAGGATATTGAGACGTGTCATGAAATCATCAGAAGAAATGGGGAAAGCTTGTGAGAAAAGAAGAACGCTTAGCTAGTGAGATTTTACCTCTTCTCGGTGGGCCATCGAATATTCAATCGTTAACAAGTTGTATGACGAGACTTCGCGTAACGCCAATTGATTCGTCAAAAGTGGATCTTGACCAGTTAAAAGAAATTGACGGGGTACTTGGGGTTGTGGAAGCTGAAACGGTTCAGGTTATTTTAGGACCAGGCATTGTGACAAAGGTAGCAGAAGAAGTTTCTAAGATGAGCGGAGTGGAAGCGGAGGATCTGGATGATGAGGGCGACATTTTTGAAGGACTCGCAGCTCAAACAAAATCAGATTTGAAGCAAAAAAATGCTACGCCTTTCAAGTTGTTTTTAAGAAAAATAGCGAGTATCTTTATTCCGCTTATTCCAGCGATCGTAGCCTCAGGTTTAATCGCTGGAATTACGAACATCGTCATTCGATCAGGCGTCGATCCTGAAACATCATTTGTATCCATTCTTAATTTTATTGGTTGGGGACTCTTTGGGTATCTTGGCATTTTCGTAGGGATTAACGCCGCTAAGGAGTTTGGTGGAACGCCCGCGATAGGCGGGATCGCGGGGATTTTAATTATTAATCCTGCACTTGCAGATATTACGCTGTTCGGTGAGCAGCTCGTTCCTGGTCGCGGTGGTTTAGTCGGTGTCATGCTCGCTGCCTTTTTCATGGCCTGGACAGAGCGTCGTGTGCGTCGCTTCGTTCCTTCTTCTCTCGATATTATCGTAACGCCAACGATTTCGGTGCTAATTACAGGATTTGCGACGTTAATCGTGCTTCAGCCGATCGGCGGCTTCGTTTCAGATCTCATTACAAAAGGATTGTTAGGGTTAATTGACGCTGGAGGCATTTTCTCAGGACTGATTCTTGCAGGAACGTTCCTGCCGCTTGTTGTAACGGGACTGCATCAGGGACTAACGCCAGTTCACATGGAATTAATTAATACGATTGGTGATGATCCACTGCTACCGATTCTTGCAATGGGTGGTGCCGGTCAGGTTGGGGCAGCTTTCGCGATTTATTTTAAAACAAAAAATAAGAAGCTCCGAAAAGTGATTAAAGCAGGGTTACCAGTTGGGATTTTAGGTATCGGAGAGCCACTGATCTTTGGGGTGACATTGCCACTTGGCCGACCATTCGTAACGGCCTGTCTCGGTGCAGCGATCGGAGGCGCTTTTGCCGCATTCTTTAAAGTCGCGACAATCGCCATTGGCGTATCAGGCTTGCCGCTCATTTTCCTTGTGAATTCAAATCAAATTCTTTACTACATTATTTCCCTTGTCGTTGCTTACTTCTTCGGCTTTGTCTTTACGTATCTGTTCGGATTTAAGGAAGAAATGACGGTTGCAATTGATAAAGGAGTATCAAAGACGACAGCAGCATAGAGGAGGTACCAAGGTGCTCGGAATGTCTATCTATCTAGGAAGTGATGGTGATATGGAAGGGAAGTTAGAAAAAGCGCAGTCTTTCGGAGTGAAGGTGCTTTTCACTTCCTTACATATACCAGAAGACGATCACACGATCTATGAAACTCGTTTAAAAGAGCTTGGTCGTTTGGCGAAAGAATTTAAGATGGAGTTAGTGGCGGACATCTCGCCTCACTCCATCACCTTTTTAGGAATTGAAAACTATGAAGATTTACTTCAGTGGGGATTGAGTGGGATCCGTCCCGATTACGGGTATTCCGATAATTTAATTGTATCGCTGTCTCAAAAGATGAAAGTTGGTCTTAATGCGAGCACCGTGACAAGAGAAGACATCGAGCGATGGATTGAATTAGGTGCAAACACGGGGAATCTCGAAGCTTGGCATAACTATTACCCACGTCCTGAAACGGGACTTGATGAGGAATTCTTTTCTGAAAGAAATCGATTATTTAAAGAATACGGCATTCAAACGATGGCATTTATTCCTGGGGACGAACAGCTGAGAGGGCCTATTTATGCGGGATTACCAACGCTTGAAAAACATCGCCATATGCCTCCTCACGTCGCCTGCGCTGACCTTCTTTATCACTACAAACTGGACCACGTGCTAGTTGGGGATATTTCGATTAGCGACGATCAGCTTAGTAAACTATCACTTCTTTCAGAGGGGGTGATTCCACTTGATGTGGAGAATTCAAATGAACAGTTTGAAAGATTCCACGTCGCAGGTCGGCATGAAAACCGACCTGATCCAGCTCGAGATGTGATTCGTTCCGCGGCTTCAAGACGTTTTCATGATCGTCCTGAGCCCATGATATCAATGGAACGAAAATGTGGGGCAGTGACGATTGATAACGTGAACTACGGCCGCTATGCCGGTGAAATCCAGCTAACAAAAAGGGATCTCCCAGCAGACGAGCGGGTGAACGTAATAGGAAATGTAATAACGGATGATTTACCGCTTTTGCAATGGATCGGGGCGTCGCAGTCCTTTGACTTACGTTTGAAAAATGATGCTAAAGATGAAAGGAATTAATGAAATGAATTTAACGAACATCCAGACTGAGCGAAGAAATCAAAACACACTTACGATTGATCAAATGACAACCTATGAAATTCTTCACATCATAAATCAAGAAGATCATGTGATACCTAAAGCTGTTAATGCATCGTTGCCTATCATTGAACAACTCGTTGATCAGATTGTCGAGGCTTTTCAGAAGGACGGTCGCTTAATTTATGTTGGGGCAGGAACGAGTGGAAGGCTAGGTGTTCTTGATGCATCAGAATGTCCGCCTACGTTCGGCACCCCATCTGAACAGGTGATCGGCGTCATTGCAGGAGGAGACCAAGCGCTTCAATATGCTCTTGAAGGAGCGGAGGATGATGAAGAACAGGCCGTAGAGGATATGAAGAAGCTTACCCTTACTTCAAACGATGTGGTTGTTGGTATCGCCGCTAGTGGAAGAACGCCTTATACAGTAGCAGCCATGGCGTACGCCAAAACAGTCGGTGCCAGGGTTGGTGCGGTTACATGTAGTCGTCATTCAAAAATGAAGGAAGTGGCCGATTACAGTATCGTTGCGGATGTCGGGCCAGAAGTTGTAACAGGATCCACGCGTATGAAAGCGGGAACAGCTCAGAAGCTTGTGCTGAACATGCTGACAACCGCTTCCATGATCAAAATTGGAAAGGTTTACAGCAATTTAATGGTCGATGTTGTGCCAACGAACCGGAAACTCGTGCAGCGCGGGAAGAACATTGTCGCTGAAATTGCAGGGGTATCGATCGAAGAAGCTGAAAAATCGTTAGAAGAGTATGGCTCAACGAAAGCGGCTATTCTTTCCTTACTAACAGGATTAACAGGTGAAGAGGTCCACGCTACGTTAGAAAGGTATGACGGTCACTTAAGAAAAGCAATTGAATCTGCTGTTGTGCCGAGCTAGGCGGTGGGGATATGCTAAAATGAAATGATTGAAAATTTATAAGATAAAGGTGGGCTAGTTATGAACGGTGGCCTGATCAGTCTTCAGGAATCAATCACTTCATTAAAACCTTCAGAACGAAAAGTGGCGGAATACATTATTCATTATCCAGAAGAGGTCATTAACCTTTCCATTCAAAAGCTCTCGAAACGAACAGAGGTAAGCGAAGCGACGATCATTCGCCTTGCTCGTACGCTAAACTACAAAGGATTTCAAGAACTGAAGCTTCGGATTGCAGGGGACCTTGCGACAAAGCAAACGAGTAAGTCGTATCAAGAAATTTCGATTGATGGTACAGTTGATTCGTTTATTGAAAATGTCTCAAACAACAATATTCAATCGATCAATGATACGATCTCGGTTCTTTCAAAAGAGGAAGTCGAGAAAGCAATTGCTGCCCTTAGTCAAGCGCGCAAAATTGCACTGTTTGGCATTGGCGCATCCGGCTTAATTGCGCAGGATTTTAAGCAAAAGCTTTCTCGTATCAATCGCTGGTGTGAAGCGGGCGTTGATTATGATACGCAAGGTACGATTAGCGCGAACCTCGAGAAGCAGGATGTTGTTTTCGGTATCTCATACTCCGGTCAAACGAACGATATCATTGAATCACTTAAAATCGCAAAGGATAACGGCGCCACCGTTATAACATTAACCAAATACGGCACAAATCCGGTATCCGATCTTGCTGATATTAAGCTGTTCACAAGCTCGCTTGAGAAAAGCATTCGAAGCGGTGCGATGAGCTCGCGTATTTCTCAGCTTAACGTGATTGATATTTTATATGTTGGCATGACGAGCCGAAACTACGAAGAAAGCGTGGCGGCGCTTGAACGCACGCGAAAAGCGGTGGAGGTTGCGAAAAAACATGGTTGAAGTTGACGCATTTGTTCGCGATCTTATTGTCAAAAAGGAGCTCCCTGGCGCTGTTCTTCATGTTCAACAGAAAGGGAGCACCGTTTTTCATCGTGCATACGGTGGGTTTATCGATTCGAACCATCAATCCCACACCATGAAAACATCAACACGATTTGACATTGCCTCCTTAACAAAAGTAATAGCAACACTTCCGTCGATCCTATGGCTTGTTGACAACACACCTGTTGAACTCGATCACACGATTCAAACCTACATCCCAGAATTTATACACCCTGAGATTACGATTCTTCAGGCGCTTACCCATGCGACAGGACTTCCAGCCGATCTTACGCCACCCGTACAACGATATGAGAATCGCGATATTTTTAGCGAAGTGGTGAATGCTGAATTGATTCATGAACCAGGAAAAATCGTAAAGTATAGCGATCTTGGCATGATTTTACTAGGAGTGGTCATTGAAAAGGTAACTGGCCGGCCCATTTCCACTTTTACAAAGAAGGTTCTCTATAAACCGTTGGGATTAACACAGACCAGCTTTCATCCTGAGGAAAAACATCAAATCGCTTCAACCGAGTGGTATGAAAATCATTACATTCAAGGCGAGGTGCACGATGAAAAAGCACTCCATCTTGGCGGCAGCGGAAGTGCAGGACTTTTTTCTACCGCGAATGATGTAGGGAAGTTTGGCTCCTATTTTCTTTATCCAGAAACGCAAACTGTGCTACCTCATGATCTTATGAGAAAGGCACGAAATCACGTTGTTGAAAATCGCGGTATGGGGTTTGAAGTGTGGAGCGGGAAAGGCACTACTTTATCATGCGGAAGGGGGTGGTCAGCAGGAAGCTTCGGCCACACGGGATTTACGGGAACGAGTTTGTGGATTGATCCGCAGAAAGAGCTGATTGTTACGTTTTTAACGAATGTTGTTCAGTATGGAAGGAAGCACAACATGAAACACATTCGTCCTGATCTTCATTCTTTGATTCACGCTCATTTTACTAACTAAACGAGGGGGAAAAGTAATGAATAGAATGAAAGCGTTTACTTTAACGAGTTTTTTAGCATTTATCTTAGTTTTATCCGCATGTAGCTCTGAAAGTGGTGGCAATTCTGGAGATTCTGAAGCGAGTGAAGACAGTGTCACACTAACGATTGGAAGCTGGCGAACAGAAGATAAAGCAAGCTATCAAAAAATCATCGATAAATTTAATGAAGAAAACCCAGACATTAATGTTGAGTTCAAGCCTTCAAAGAACACGGAGTATAATACGATTTTAAACACGGCCCTACAAAGTGG
This sequence comes from Bacillus sp. Cs-700, assembly GCF_011082085.1. NCBI lineage: Bacteria > Bacillati > Bacillota > Bacilli > Caryophanales > Bacillaceae > Bacillus > Bacillus sp. Cs-700. The sequence goes on along the minus strand of NZ_CP041063.1, from coordinate 2,155,860 downwards.
GGAAGGACCTGATATCATTCACCTTCGCCCTTATACGCCTGGGATCGAGCTTGCGGATGCAGGATATCTTGAGCCGCTTGATGATTTAGAAGGACTCGATCAATATCCAGAAGAAACGCTTGCCGCTTCTAAAGGGTCGGATGATAAGCAGTATGGCGTACCGCTTAATATGAGCACGACCCAAATGTTTTATAACAAAAAAATGTTTGAAGAAATGGGTCTGGAAGAACCACAAACTTGGGATGAGTTCATGGCGCTAAATGAAAAAATTAAGAAAGAAGGTACGACACCGATCGCCCTTGGTACAAAAGAAGGCTGGTTGTTGTCATTATCCCATGGCATCATTGGGCCTGCTCACTATGGTGGCAATGAGTTCGTCGATCAGATTACAGCTGGTGAGACGGATTTTACAAGCGATGAATTTCAGAATTCAATTGACGCGATGGATGAGCTAAAACAGTTTTTCCCTGAAAATTATGAAGGACTTGGCATGGAAGATATTCGGACAATGTTCTTTACAGGTGATGCCGCGATGTTCCCGCTAGGAAGCTGGGAAATTGAAGTGCTTCGTGAAATGAATCCTGAGCTTGAACTTGGTTTCTTTCCGATTCCGTCTGCTGTTGGAAAAGAGCCGACGATTACAACATGGGTAGATGGCTCCTATGCGATTAATGCGAGTTCTGAGCATAAAGATGCCGCAAAGAAATTTCTTCAGTTTATGACAACGGAAGAGTTTGGCACGATGTTTACAGAAGAATTTAAAATGATCAGTGCGATTCCAGGGGTTGAGTCTGAGGATGAGCTTGTGAATGCGCTCGGAAAAGCAGCAGAAGAGCAGTCGACACCTTACATGATGCTGGTTCACTTTGCTGGTGGGAATCCGTCCACGAAAGCGACGATTGAAACAGAGCTACAAGGAATGTACCTTGGTGAACGCACGCCGGAGGAAGTAGCAAAGACGGTTCAGGAAAGCGCGCAGTCATGGTATGAGCCACTACAGAAGTAAGGGGTGGAGAGTATGAAACCAGCTACGAATTCAAATTCAGTCGTCAAAATTAAGAAAGAGAGGAACTGGAAAAGGTGGACGATCCACCTTTTTCCTATTCCTGCTCTTCTCATCTATGGGTTATTTATTGTATATCCACTATTTGCCGCATTAACGTACAGCTTTTTTGATTGGAAAGGGATAGTACGCGGAGAGTTTGTCGGCTTAAAGAATTTCAAGGATCTCTTTACACTTGAGCCGTTTTCAGGACTTTTCTGGAATGCTTTTGGTCACAACATTCTTTATTTCGTGCTACAGATGATTTTTCAGAACGGGCTTGCTTTTATTCTCGCTTATATTATTTATAAGAAAGTAAAAGGGTCGGAGTTTCTTAAAATTGCTTACTTCCTGCCACGGCTTTTATCCGTGATCGTTGTCGGATTTTTATGGAAGCTCATTCTAAATCCAAACTATGGTGCTCTCAATGTCATTCTTGAGAAGCTCGGTTTGGAACAGCTCCAAAAAGCGTGGCTAGGTGATCCGGATACAGCTCTTATCTCGATTATTCTCGTTAACTGCTGGTATGGCATCGGATTCGGCGTGCTGATTTTTCTTGCCGGTCTTCAGTCGATTCCAAAGGAACTGTTTGAAGCAGGCAAGCTCGACGGGGCGGACGGGCTTTCGATGATTCGTAAAATCGTCCTTCCGTTAATGGTTCCTTCATTCATGATTATGACGGTCCTTACATTTATTCAGTCTTTCGAAGCATTCGAACTTGTCTATGCGATGCAAGGATCGCAAGGAGAACCTTATCATTCGACGGATACGCTTGCGATTTACTTTTATCGCCTCGCATTCGGCGGCTCCGCAGGTGGATCAACGACCGCAGTCGGATTAGGATCCGCACTGGCAGTGGTGCTTTTTCTCTTTATCTCATTCTTTACCGCACTTTATTTACGCTACATGCAGAAAAAACAAGTGGACATGTAAGGAGGCGATGATATGAACCATACAATCTGGACGAGACCGTTTTACTATGTATTTGCTTTTCTTATCGCATCGATCAGTATCTATCCGATTTTATTAATGATTCTTTCGTCTTTTAAAACGAGCGCAGAGATTTTCACAAGTCCACTCTCATTGCCGAAGAATTTCAACCTTGATACGTACCGGAACTTACTTGAAATGATCCCGTTTACGACGTATTTTATGAACAGTGTTTTTGTGAGTGTTGTATCTGTGTTATTAATTCTGATCACATCTTCACTCGCTGCTTTCTATATTGCACGCTTCACATTCGTCTGGAATAACATCATTTTCTTTTTCTTCCTGATGGGGATGATGCTTCCGATTAAACTTGGGATCGTGCCGTTGTTTATTTTAATGAAAGATTTGAATCTATTAAACTCCCTATGGTCGCTGATTTTTATGTATGTGGCAACGGGGATACCCCTGTCGATTCTTATTTTGACAGGATTCTTCCGAACGATGCCACGCGAGCTTGAAGAAGCCGCACGAATCGATGGCGCAGGAAACCTTCGCATTTTATGGAATGTTGTCCTTCCTTTAATGCGTCCGGCACTCGGAACCGTGATGATTATTCAGTTTATCCAGTCATGGAACGACTTCTTTTTCCCGCTTATTTTTATTACGGATGATTTGAAAAAGACGATTCCAGTTGGCATGCTTTCACTTTTCGGTGAATACTCTGCAGACTGGGGGGCGCTTTTTGCAGGACTAACGTTAGCCTCACTGCCGATGATTGTGCTTTTCTTCATCGCATCGAAACAATTTATGGAAGGACTGACTCAGGGTGCCATTAAATAAGAAAGTGTATATGGGCATAGACGGCGGTGGCACGAAAACGGTTGGCCTCATTTGTAATCAGGATGGTGTGATTCTCTCAAAAAGTGTTGCAGGGTCAACGAATGTGAAATCGAGGTCGGAAGTAGAAGTGAGAGCGGCGATTCATCACGTGATTTCAGAATTAACGTTAGGCGTAAAAGAAGGCGAGCTTAGTGGCGTTTTTGTTTCAACTGCAGGTGGCGATCGAGAAGAAGATCAGCTGCGCTGGAAGAATTGGTTAATGGAGGTCCTGCCAGGTTTTACAGGAGGACTTGAAGTGCGAAATGATGCCTATGGCGCGTTAGCAAGCGGAACCTTTTCTACGGAAGGAACAGTTTTGATCGCTGGAACGGGTTCGATTGCTTATGCTTTAGATACGGATGGTTCGAGACGAGCGGGTGGTTGGGGATATTTGTTTGGTGATGAAGGCAGCGGCTATGATATTGGCCAGCATGCGCTTCGTACCGTTGCGATGATGCATGATGGCAGAACAACCGTAGATAAAGCCTTTTGTGATGAACTTCTTTCCTACTTGAAGTTAACCAGTGTTCCCGAGATGATTACGGCAATTTATGAGGATTCATATGCGCGTATGAAAATCGCTTCTATAGCTGAAGTGGTGATTGCCCTAGCGGAGAAGCAAAATCCGACAGCTTTGGGACTCATTCAGCACGCTTATCGGAAGTTGAGCGAGTTAATTGATGCGATTGAGGTGCGGAGCGGTAGGCTTGTGATTTGTGGAGGATTGATGGAGTCGTCTTTTTTTCGGAATGGGTTTCTTGCGGAAGTAAGGGAGAGCGGAGTCAGTAACGTGTCCTTTCCAACACTTTCTCCAGCAGTAGGCGCATGTATTTGTGCCTTGATTGTGAATGGTGAACCGATCACAGAAGAACGAAAAGCGAATCTACTGTCGTCTTATCAAGTCATGAGCGGCTAACGAATAGGAGAGATGCAAATGAGTGATGGAAGAAAAGCAAAGACGGAAATGAGAAATGCGAAATCGGAAAATCTTCATCAGTTTACAACGTTAGAAATCATTGAGCTGATGAATGAAGAAGATGCAACCGTTGCTGGCGTTGTGAAAACCGCTTTACCCCATATCGAGAAGGTAATTAATGAGGTTATGACTGTAATCAGAAATGGAGGTAAACTCTTTTATTTCGGTGCGGGGACAAGCGGACGTCTAGGGGTATTAGATGCATCAGAGTGCCCACCGACTTTCGGTGTCGCGGCGGATCTTGTGAATGGTGTCATTGCAGGCGGAGACCAGGCGCTTCGTTATCCGATTGAGGGAGCAGAAGATCGACAGGAACTCGGAGCTGAAGATTTACGGAAGTATGTGAGCGAGCGTGATTTTGTGATTGGCATTGCGTCTAGTGGAAAAACGCCTTACGTGCTTGGTGCGATGGAAGCGGCAAATGAAATAGGCGCGAAGACGGCGGGGATTTCATGCAATACGAACTCTCCGCTTTCGAAAATCGTTACATACTCGATTGAACTACCAGTTGGACCAGAAGTGGTGACGGGATCCACGCGATTGAAAGCAGGAACTGCGCAGAAGATGGTATTAAATATGATTTCGACTGCTTCCATGGTGAAGCTTGGAAAGGTGTACCGCAATTTAATGGTCAATGTGCAGGCGTCGAATGAAAAGCTGCGGAAGCGGACCGTTTCGATTATTCAGGAGTTGACGGGAGTTAGTGATGGAGAAGCCGCGCGTTATAGTGAACAGGCGGAAGGGGATGCACGGGTAGCGGTGTTGATGATTTTGTTGAAGCTGGATGGGGAGCGAGCGAAGCAGATGCTTGAGGAGAAGGGTGGGGATTTTGTAGCGGTGATGGAGGAGGAGAAGGATAGGGGTCAGGCTCGAGCATGACCCCTATGAAGTACAAATGAGAGAAATGGATAATTAGCTATCTTCAAAACCAAACATAGATACTAGCGAACAATAAAAATACCAACGCTCTTTTTTGATTTTCGACAAATCAGCTAAACATTATTTCTACATGTATGGATAAATATGTAGTGAAAAGGTAGTAACAAAGGGAGTTATGAAGAAAGGGGGGGTGGGAATAATGAGAGAATCTCTTTTTTCTAGCTTTTTCTCTTCCTTATTCCTAGTTAAAACGGTAGATTTGTCTGTTGACATGTTCTTTATATAGAACTAAAATAGTAAATAATCACAATTATTCGAAAAGAGGTCGAAAGCGTTATTTTCTTGGTTAATGGAACTTTGGAATAGGGTGTTCATTATAAAGAATGCACAAATTTGAAAGTAAAATCTATTAAAAAGGTGGGCCTTATGTCTAAATTTCAGTATGAAAATAACAGCAGCAATTCAGCGGATAAAGAAATAAATTTGAAAGAATATTTCACTGTACTAAAATCTCGTTTTTGGATTGTTATTGTTTTTGCCTTTCTAACTACTGCTGGGGGCTACTTCTACAGTCAATACACTTATGTACCCCTTTTTGAAACTTCTACAAGAATTATCGTTGAGACAGAAGAACAGGATATGAAAACTCTGATGGTTATGATCAAAGACCCCATTATTATGGAAAAGGTTAAAAAAGATTTGAATTTACAAAGTTCTGCAGAAGGTATTGCAAACCGAATTACGGTTGAGCAAGTTGATGAATCACGAGTGGTTCGAATCTCAGTTATCGATACAAATCCCGAAGAAGCTGTTGCCATCGCCAATGCGACTGCCAAAACATACAAAAGTGAGGTCGTGAAGCTTCTTGATTTTAAAGAAGTACAGTTGTTATCTGAAGCGAAGCTTAATCCATATCCCATCAACGAATCGCAAAATAAAGTCGTTATGGCTGCTGCCGTATTCGGGTTGATTGCTGGAGTAGGCTTAATCTTTTTGTTAGATTCATTGGACGGAACTGTGAAACGTGAAAGCGATGTTGAAGAGATATTGGGTGTTCCGGTGATTGGAAGTGTATCAAATATGAATAAAAAGAAATTTGTTTCAAAGAAAAGAAAAGCGAGAAGTTACGAGGTAAGGAGTGAATCAGTTGATCTCAAGTAAAAAGGGACGAGCTACATTAAAGAAACGAAATCTAATTACTCTTTCTCACTCAAACTCTATCATTTCAGACCAATTCCGTACGATTCGAACGAATATGCGCTTTTTAGCTAAAGAAAAAGAAGAACGTGTATTTCTTATTACTTCTCCTGGTGTTGGAGAAGGTAAATCAACGATGACTGCTAACCTGGCTGTTTCACTAGCACAACAGAAAGAAAAAGTGCTTTTAATTGATGCGAATCTTCGTTCTCCAATTGTTGATCAAATCTTTAAAGTCTCAAACGAAGTTGGACTAACAGATGTGTTAACTTATAAAAAAAGTTTTCAAGATGCCGTTCATCATTCTGAGATAGGAAGATTAGAGATTCTTACAAGTGGCCAGCATGCAAGCAATCCTGCTGAGTTACTTGGGAATGAGATGATGAGAGAATTACTTGTGACTACTGGAAAAAATTATAATTTTGTACTTGTAGATTCTCCGTCCGTCTTATCGTCTACAGAAACAAGAATGCTCGCTAATATATGTGATGGCATTATTCTTGTTTTAAATAGAGGGAAAACAGATCTTGAGGATGCTGCAAAAGCGAGAAGAGTATTAGAATTAGCGCATGCTAACCTTATGGGAGCGATTATCAATAAAAAATAATCATATTCCGGTGTTCTTTATTAAGAATAAAAGTTTAAGTTAATAATTTGGCGATGCCTTCTTGCCATTATCAATGAAGGCACTCGATCATACTGTGGGTTTAAGGACCTTAGACGCTAGTCGTCGATGGTGTGGTGTGAGGATGGGTTAGATGCCCATTTTTAATTTATTTAAGTGTTCTTAATAAAGTTCTAAGTATGAGGTTTTGGAGAACCTCATACTTAGAACTTTATTCTCTAAGGGGGCAATGCTGGTGAAACAAACTGAAGTTTATCCTAAATCAATTAAGAAAGCGATCAAATATATTAAACAGGATGCTTCAGCAGACCAATTGAAAACCATTAGTAGACTCATTGATGCTGCTATTGAAAAAGAAAAAGTTTATTGAAGTAGTAACTTGAAGGGAGGAAAGACATGACCTACCGACAAAGGTTGCCTTTTTTTATTTTAATTGATTCATGTATTGTCTTAACCGCCATCTTTTTTAGTCAATTTCTAGTTGGTGCAACGGTCCACGTTATTACCTTTTCGATTGTTTTAAGTTCAGCCGTAATCTTAATCAGTCATCATTTATTTTCAATTCGCTTTAACCTATATAAGAAAGTTTGGGAATACGCCAGTATAGGGGAGTTAGTCGTTATTCTCCAAACGGTTACCTTTTCCATTCTTATAGCCGCCATATTTCAACAATTTATTTTAAAAGAAATCTCATTTCGATTGTTGATGGCGACATGGATTCTTCATTTACTATTAATTGGTGGTTCACGCTTTTGTTGGAGATTGTATCGTGACATGGTAATGAATAAATCAAATAGCAAGCGGAAGACACTTATCGTGGGAGCTGGTTCAGCCGGTACGATGGTAGTGAGGCAATTGCTCAAATACAATGATTCAGACCTTTCGCCAGTAGGATTTATTGATGATGATGTACGAAAACAAAACCTGGACGTTTATGGAATCCCCATACTTGGTGGGATTAATATGATTGAAAAGAAAGTGAAAGAATTAGACATCGAAAACATCATTGTTGCCATCCCATCGTTAAATAAAAAAGAGCTGCAGAAAATTTTCAGGGAATGTGCAAAAACAGAAGCTAAAACGCAAATTCTTCCGATGCTTGAGGATCTCATGACTGGAAAAGTTTCCGTTAATCAGTTTAGAGATGTTAAAGTTGAGGATTTATTGGGACGCGAACCAGTAAAGTTAGATATCGATGTGATTTCAAACTCAATTACGAATAAAACGGTTCTCGTTACAGGAGCTGGAGGATCGATCGGATCAGAAATTTGTAGACAAATTTCACTATTTAATCCAAAATCATTGATTCTTCTTGGTCATGGGGAAAACAGCATCTACTCGATCGAAATGGAATTAAAAGAAGTTTTTCGAAATACAGATATCGAATTTGTTACTGAAATAGCAGACGTTCAGGATGCAGGAAAAATGGTAAGTGTCATGGGACGCTATCAGCCTGATGTGGTCTACCATGCGGCTGCTCACAAACACGTACCTTTAATGGAAAGAAACCCTGACGAAGCAGTAAAAAACAACTTAATCGGAACGTTGAATGCTGCCAATGCAGCTAGTTGGAGCGGGGTTAAAACATTTGTGATGATCTCATCTGATAAAGCTGTCAATCCAACAAGTGTCATGGGAGCTACAAAGCGTTTATCAGAAATGGTTGTTCAAAACCTTGATCGCAAGAGTACTACTAAATTCGTTGCAGTAAGGTTTGGGAATGTTCTAGGAAGTCGTGGAAGTGTCATTCCGTTGTTTAAGAAACAAATTCAAAAAGGTGGTCCAATAACAGTTACTCATCCCGATATGATTCGATTCTTTATGACGATACCAGAAGCATCAAGACTTGTTATTCAGGCAGGGACACTTGCTGAAGGTGGAGAAATTTTTGTTCTTGATATGGGTGAACCTGTTAAAATTGTCGATCTGGCAAAGAACCTCATTAAGTTATCAGGTCATTCAGTTGATGATATAGGAATTGAATTTAGCGGCATTCGCCCTGGGGAGAAGTTATACGAGGAGTTACTAAATAAAGAAGAAGTACATGCAGAACATGTTTATCCAAACATTTATGTTGGAAAAACGTCTGAGTTGTATTTACAGGAAATCGAAGAACTAATTGAAAATTTTGCAGATATGGATCATGAAACGTTGCGAAATAGACTGTTGCAACTAGCTAATCATCGAGTTGAGTCCGAACCACTACTTTCAGGTTAATTTCTATGATTGAATGTTCTTTATTAAGAATGACCCATGTATAGGAGGTGGAGAAATGACTACAAAGAAAGTACTGTTTTGTGCAACAGTGGACTATCACTTTAAGGCTTTTCATTTACCTTACTTCAAGTGGTTTAAAGAACAGGGATGGGAGGTTCATGTTGCAGCGAGTGGAGAAATCATATTGCCACATACGGATCAAAAATTCAACATACCAATACAGCGTTCACCTTTTAGAATACAGAATTTTAAGGCATACAAGAAACTGAAACAACTGATGGATTACAATAACTATGACATTATCCATTGCCATACACCTTTGGGGGGAGTACTGGCCAGGTTAGCGGCTCGTAAAGCAAGAGTCACCGGCACGAAAGTCATTTACACTGCTCATGGATTTCATTTTTGTAAAGGCTCTCCACTAATCAACTGGTTAATCTATTATCCAATCGAAAAGCAGTTAGCGAATCATACGGATTGTTTAATTACAATCAATCAGGAAGACTATCAAATCGCAATGGAGCGTTTCAACGCTAAACAAATTGAACATGTACGAGGAGTTGGAATTGATACGGGTTCATTCAGTCCTTTAATAGAAGAAGAAAAGAGTGTTCGAAGACAATCATTTGGGTATCAACCAGATGATTTTTTATTATTTTATGCAGCGGAATTCAATAAAAATAAAAATCAGAAATACTTGCTAGAAGCCGTAGCTTTAGTGAAAGACGAGCTACCAAATGTGAAATTATTACTTGCAGGGGAAGGCGCTCTTCTTGAAAGTTGCAAAATACTCGCTCATCAACTTGGTATCAGTCACATGGTTGATTTTTTAGGCTATCGAAATGATTTGATGGAACTTGTTCCTATGTGTGATGTAGCGGTTGCTTCCAGTTTACGTGAGGGTTTGCCAGTTAACATCATGGAAGCCATGTCGTGTGAACTGCCGGTCATTGCAGTCGAAAACAGAGGGCATCGAGAGCTTGTCGTACAAAATGAAACAGGCTGGCTTGTTCAAAATGAACGTCCAGATGAGTTAGCAAAGAAAATAAAAAGGATGGCAATCGACGAGGTTACTAGAAAAGCGATGGGTAAAAGTGGTCGAAAAAGAATGATATCCGAATTCAGTGTAGATCAAATCCTGCTTCATAAGAGTATGATTTACACCTCTTACCTAAAAGAAACGGAGGAGGTTACTTGGGGAGTCCTATAAGAGTACTTCATGTTGTTGTTAACATGAATCGAGGCGGAGCAGAAACGCTGATCATGAATTTGTATCGTAATATGGATCGATCAAAAGTTCAATTCGATTTTCTTACTTGCAAAGAAGGTGTATTCGACTCAGAAATTAAAGCGATGGGCGGGAAAATCCACCGTATTCCTTATGTCAGCGACGTAGGTCATAGGGGATATGTAAGAGAGCTTAATCAATTTTTTCGACGTCACTCTCATTACCAGATCGTTCACTCGCATCTGGATAAAATGAGTGGGCTTGTGCTTAGAGCGGCAAGGAAAGCTAAGATTCCGAATAGGATTGCACATAGTCATAATACGCGTAGTGAAGGAGGGAAAATAGCTAAACTTTATAAGTGGTATGTAGGAAAACTTATTAAAAGGAGCGCGAATCAATTATTCGCATGTTCCATGCTTGCTGCAAGATGGCTATACGCTAGTAAATCTAGGAGTAGCACGATAATAAAAAATGGAATTGAGTTTGAAAAGTTTTCTTTTTCTAAGGAAACTAGGAATGAAATCAGGGAAGAATTAGATATAAGCGACGAGACATTTGTACTTGGTCACGTTGGTCGCTTTGCGAAGCAAAAGAATCATCACTTTCTTATTGAGATTTTTAGTGATTTTGTGAAAATAAACAAAGATTCTCTTCTACTATTAGCGGGTGATGGCCCATTACGATCTGAATTAGAAAGAAAGGTGAAAAAGTTACAAATAGAAAAACAGGTTAAGTTTATTGGAATTCGTAATGATATTAACAATGTTTTGCAAGCTTTCGATGTATTTGTATTTCCATCTTATCATGAAGGATTACCCGTTACATTAATTGAAGCACAAGCTGCTGGCCTGTCGTGTTTCATTTCAGATAATATCACCCCTGAAATTGATTTAGGAATGAAGTTGATTCACCAATATTCGCTTGAAGATAAAGCCAGTTGGTTAGATCAGTTGATGAATTTTTCGGAGAAATCACCGTCTCGATACCAATCGCCACTTGCCTTTACTTTGAAGGGGTATAACATCAGTCAATCAGCCAGACAAATAGAAAAGAATTATTTAACTATGGGGGGAGAAAAAAATGAAGAAATTAACTATCTTCACCCCAACGTACAATAGAGCTTATTGTCTTATTAATTGTTATGAGAGTTTAAAAAGACAAACAAACATGGACTTTGTTTGGTTGATTATTGATGATGGTTCAACTGATGAAACAGAAAAACTGGTCTTTAATTGGATAGAAGAGCGCATAGTTGAAATTATCTACATTAAGCAAGAAAACCAGGGGATGCATGGGGCACATAATACCGCTTATGAATCGATCGAAACAGAATTAAACGTCTGTATTGATTCTGATGATTATATGCCGAATGATGCTGTTGAGAAAATTTTAACCTGCTGGGAGATGTATGGGAGCGATGAAGTTAGTGGAATCATTGGTCTCGATTCTTATACCGATGGAAAGATAATTGGAACAAGACTCCCAAAAGGTTTAAAACGTTCAACGCTTTTTCTATTGTATCGAAAGCATAAAGTTACAGGAGATAAAAAAGTAGTTTATCGAACAGAATTAACACGTGATTTCCCCTATCCTCTTTATAAAAATGAAAAATATGTTGGTTTAGCTTATAAGTATTATAAGCTCGATCAATACTTCGAGATGATTTTATTAGATGAAGTACTCTGTTGCGTAGAATATCTAGAAGATGGATCCTCGCTTAATATGTTTAGTCAATATAGGAGAAATCCAAGAGGGTTTGCCTTTTATCGAAGGGAGCTAATGAGCCTTCCATTTGCTGATTACTCATATAAATTCAGACAGGCGATTCATTATGTTTCAAGTAGTATTATGGAAAAGAATTTGAATTACTTACAGAAAGCACCATCCAGGGTGATGACGCTAAGCGCTACACCTTTTGGAATTGTGTTGTATTTCTATATTATGTTTAAAACAAGACACGTAAAGACTACGATGAAATCAATTATTGATTCGAAAGGAATATCCTAATGACGATTCTATGGATGACACTAGCCATAGTTTTTCTTTTTGGTTATTTTGCGAGATATGCATCTGCAACCGTTATTACACATGGATATTCGCAAGTTATTCGACCAAGTAAATTGTTTGTGCTCGGTTCAATGATTACGTTAGTTATTGTAGCGGGGTTAAGGTCAAATATTGGAGACACCTTTAATTACGTTAATATTTATGAAGAAAATACATTTACCTGGGAGTATGTATTTAGTCATAAGGATATCGGTTTCGGAATACTTCAAATGATATTAAAGGCAATATCAGAAGATCCACAAATTTTGATTTTCACAACAGCACTATTCACAAATGCTCTTATCGTCATTATTCTTGCCAACTATTCAAAAAGGATTGAACTCAGTCTATACGTTTATATTACCGGGGGACTTTTTCTGGTCTCGATGAACGGAATTCGTCAAGCTTTAGCTGGAGCTATCGCCTTTACAGCTACGAAGTATTTAATAGAGGGAAACTTCATTAAATATTCATTGATCGTAGTGTTAGCATCCTTTATTCATCAGAGTGCACTCATTTTACTTCCTATTTATTTTGTTGTTCGATTTAAGCCATGGTCGAAGGCAACGATAGCATTGCTGATTCTTTCAATCGTTATTGTCATGGGATTTGGTAAGTTTTCGTCAATCCTTTTTTCAGCAATAGAAGACACTCAATACGGAGGCTACGAAGATTTTAATGAAGGGGGGGCAAGTAGTCTAAGAGTCCTTGTCATGGCAGCACCTTTACTCATTGCTTACCTTGGGAGAGAAAAGCTTAAGAAGTTGTTTCCTAAAAGTGATGTCATCGTCAATATGACTTTACTTAGTGTCGTATTCATGATTGTTTCGACCCAAAGTTGGATTTTTGCTAGATTTACAATTTATTTTGGACTTTACCAACTTATTCTGATTTCCTGGATTGTTGACCTCTTTAAGCAACGGGATCAGAAGGTCATCTATTATGGAATCCTAGTTTGTTATCTTGTTTACTATTATTACGAAAATGTGATTAGCTTAAATATCATTTATAAGAGTAATTTCTTAACCTGGTAATGAAAAATAATATTGATAAAGGAGAGAGATAGGTGGGGGCCACGCTAGGTATTACACAAGAAAAACTTCAAGAAGTCTTATTGCTAGCAAAAGAAAAAGGTAATAAGCACGGTGATTTACCGGCTTCACATCTAGTAGAGGAGATCAAAGACAATCTTCTATCTGCTAGTGTAATCAACTTGAAAGATACACTTTAGGGTAGTGGAATGAAACGACTAATAGATGTGGCAGTCTCAACAACTTTACTCGTTGTACTATCGCCTATCATAGGCATTTTAAGTCTAAAAGTTAAGAAAGATATAGGAACACCAGTCATCTTTAAGCAACGAAGACCGGGACTAGATGAGGAACCATTTCTTTTATGTAAGTTCCGAACAATGGAGAATGTAACCGATGAGAATGGCTATTTACTTTCTGATGAGAACCGAGTTACTAAGGTGGGTAAGTTTCTCAGAAAATACAGCCTTGACGAATTACCTCAGCTTATCAATGTTTTAAAAGGAGAAATGAGTCTCGTAGGACCACGCCCTTTGTTAATGGAGTATCTACCACTCTATTCAGAAGAACAAAAGGTTCGGCACAAGGTAAGGCCAGGTATGACGGGATGGGCTCAGGTGAACGGAAGAAATGCGATCACGTGGGAAGAGAAATTTAAACTAGACACTTGGTATGTGCAAAACCAATCATTGTTATTAGATTTAAAGATCTTATTGCTTACGATTATAAAAGTAGTAAAAAAAGAAGGCATTAACCAGCAAAAAGAAGTACCTATGGAAAAATTCAAAGGATCGAAAGAAGTGATTTGATATGGACGTTATCATAATCGGTAACGGTGGTCATAGCAAAGTGATTCAAGAGATGATCCGATCTCTTAATTTTAACATTATTGCGATTCTTGATAACAAGTACATTGGACATACAATAGAAAATGGTATTAATTATGCTCCCATTGAGTCGATTGATGAATACTTAAAACCTGAAGTAAGAGTAGTAATTGCTATAGGCGATAATGCTGCCAGAAAAAAGGTTTTCGATCAATTATATCTTCATTCAGAGCAATATTTAACTGTAATTCATCCATCTTCTGTGGTAAGTTCAACCGCATGCATTGGAGCTGGAACGGTAATCATGCCAAATGCGGTCATCAACGCAAACGCAATAATTGGTGATCAATGCATTATCAACACGGGAGCAGTTATTGAACATGAGAATAAAGTTGATAACTACTGCCATGTTTCACCTAACGCAACGTTAACCGGGGACGTGTCAACTGGTGAAGGCGTACATATAGGTGCATCAGTTACCGTCATCCCAGGTATATCAATTGGAAACTGGTCAGTTGTTGGGGCAGGGGGAACAGTGATTGAAGATATTCCGGCTTTTTCAACGGCTGTTGGATGTCCTGCAAAAATCATAAGAAAAGGTGGTGATGTGATTGCACAATAAAATTTATCTTTCTCCGCCACACATGTCAGGAAATGAACAGAAGTACATTCAGGAAGCATTCGATTCCAATTGGATCGCACCATTAGGAGATAATGTCGATGCCTTTGAAAAAGAAATAGCCAAATACGTTGGAGCCAGTGATGCCATCGCAGTTAGTTCAGGAACTGCTGCCATTCACCTGGCTCTTTCTTTATTAGGTGTGGAAAGAGGCGATGACGTATTTTGTTCAACGCTAACGTTTGTGGCAAGCGCTAACCCAATTCTCTATCTAGGAGCAAAACCTGTCTTTATCGATTCAGAACCCGATACATGGAATATGTCTCCTCAGGCACTTGAAAGAGCTTTAGTAGATGCCGCTAGAAAACAGAGACTTCCAAAAGCAGTCATTGTCGTTCATTTATATGGTCAAAGTGCCAAAATGGATGAAATCCTTGACTTGTGTAATCGATACGAAGTACCGGTTATTGAAGATTCAGCTGAATCTCTTGGATCCACTTACAAAGGAAAGGCGAGTGGTACTCTAGGTAAATTCGGGGTTTATTCCTTCAATGGTAACAAGATTATTACAACATCAGGTGGCGGAATGCTTGTTTCGAATGACAGACATGCGATTCAACAAGCGCGTTTCCTAGCAACTCAAGCACGTGATCAAGCTCATCACTATCAGCATAGTCAACTTGGTTATAACTATCGAATGAGTAATATTCTTGCTGGGATTGGAAGGGCGCAACTTGAAGTTTTAAATAAACGTATCGCTTCTAGACGTAGGGTGTTTAATACTTATCTTCAGGAATTAGGTGACTTATTACCCGTTAACTTTATGCCTGAGATGTTAAATACAATGTCTAATCGATGGTTAACAGCACTAACGATTAATGAAAATGCTTTTTCCGCAACTAGTGAGATTCTAGAAATTATGAGAAACCATAATATTGAAGCAAGACCGGTGTGGAAACCACTTCATCTTCAACCTTTATATCGTGGTGCGAAGTATTATCCACATAAGGAGAAGATTCACGTAGCGGAGAGGCTATTTTGGTCAGGAATTTGTCTTCCTTCTGGATCTAATCTGTTGGAAGGTGATCAAATGTATATAATCGATAGTTTTAAGAAGGCTCTTCGTATGAAAGAACCAGTTAGGGAAATGGTATGAGTCAAAAATGAAGAGGTATATTTCATGATAGGACAAAATATTCTTAAAATCCGGAAAGCAAAAGGTCTCACATTGTCAGAGCTTGCTGAAAGGGCAAAGGTTTCTAAATCATATCTGAGTAATATTGAAAGAAATCTTAAACAAAATCCTTCTATTCAGGTTATGGAGAAATTGGCATATGTCTTGGATGTTGAACTGAATATGTTACTGGAAGAAGATGAAAAAAAACATCATTTATCAGATCAAGAATGGATTGACTTTGTTGAGGAATTACGGAAATCTGGTATTCGAAAAGAGCAGCTACGAGAATATAAGACGGTTTTGGAGTTTATTAAGTGGCAGAATGAAAATTTAAGCAAAGTAACAAGAAATTAAAAGGGAGGGAGGTCATGAGGCAGAAAATAAAAATTCTTCACGTTGTAGGAGCTATGAACAGAGCAGGTACTGAAACGATGCTGATGAATATTTATAGGAATATTGATCGAACTAAGATTCAATTTGATTTCATTTCTTACTCTGATTTTGAGGCTCATTATGATAAAGAAATTGTTTCCTTAGGTGGTAAAGTTATTAGGCTTTCTAAAACGTCATCTATTAAAGAACTATACGATTCAATAAAAGTTAACGGGCCCTATCAAGCAGTTCATGCACATACTCTTTTTCATTGCGGGATTGCTAATGCTGCAGCTGCTTTAGCAGGTGTGAAAATAAGAATAGCTCATGCTCATACAACTTCTGATGATACTACTAGCATTGCTAGAAAAATATATATCAAGTTTATGCGCATATTGATCCGTTCCTTCTCTACCCATTTCTTAGCTTGTAGTAAAGGAGCTGGGAAATATTTATTTGGAGGAAAGTTAATTAATAATAGACGGTATTCTTATTTTCCAAATCTTATAGACTATGCGCCCTTTTTAAAGAGCCTCGGTCAAAAGTAGCCTCTTTCAAGCTACAAGAAGGGTTAGGCAACAATATTGTGGTTGGTCATGTTGGAAGATTCATTGATGCTAAAAATCATTTATTTCTATTAGAGATACTGAAAGAACTTCTTTTGCGAAATAAAGGAGTAAGGCTTCTACTGGTAGGCGAGGGAGATTTAAAAGCTCAAGTCGAACGAGCAGCCGAGAAAGCAGGTCTTTTAGATAAAATCTGTTTTACAGGAATTCGAGATGATATACCTGTTATGATGCATAGCATGGATGCATTTCTTCTACCATCCCGCTATGAAGGATTGGGATTAGTACTTCTCGAAGCACAAGCTGCCGGTCTTCCTTGTATTGTTTCTGAAGCGATACAGCCTGAAGCTAATTTAAATCTTGGGCAAATGTCTTCTTTGTCACTAGATCAATCTCCAGCACGATGGGCGGAAAAAATATTAAATGCATTGGGGAAAGAAAAGTTAGATCCAAAACGAATAGAAGAAGCTTTTAAAGAAAAAAAATTATTCGATGCAAAAAGGTATAACGAGACTATCCGAAATATATCAAGTAATTGAAATAGGAGGAGGGATTTATGAAGAAAGTGTTGATCGCTTCTTTTGATATGGAAGTAGGAGGTGTTGAGAGAAGCTTAATTGGAATGTTAAATCACTTTGATTATGATCGTTATAAAGTTGATTTAATGTTGTATAGTCACACGGGTGATTTTATGAATCTCATACCTAAAGGTCCTACCCTTCTAAAAGAAAAGAAAGCATATAAAACATTTCGAATGTCGATAGGGGAAACCATCAGATCAGGTAACCTACCAGTTGGCCTAACACGATTGTACTCAAAGTATAAAGCAAATAAGAATAATTCCAATGAGAATGGATACAAGCAGATGCAATACATGTGGAAGTATTCGCTCCCACTTTTACCTAAGTTGGATCGTGAGTATGACGTGGCAATTAGTTACTTATGGCCACACTACTTCGTAGCAGAAAAAGTAAAAGCTAGGACAAAAATTGCATGGATTCATACAGATTATTCTACTGTTGAGACGGATGTTAAGTTGGATCTATATAATTGGAAAAAATATGACTACATTGTAGCTGTTTCTGAAGAGTGTAGGACAGCCTTCTTAAAGAAATACCCTACTATTGAAAACAAAGTAATGGTATTGGAGAACATTACCTCACCTGAAGTAATTAAGGGATTGGCGGAAGAAAAAGTCGAAAATCCAATGCAACAAGATTCCAGATTCAAAATTGTTACTGTAGCCCGACTTTCACATGCTAAGGGAATAGATCAAGCTGTACTTGCTATGAAGAAATTGAAAGAAAGAGGTTACACAAATATTGCCTGGTATGTTGTTGGTTATGGTGGGGATGAAAATAGCATAAGAGAATTGATCCGAATTCATAAGCTTGAAGAGCAGTTTCATTTACTCGGTAAAAAAATAAATCCTTATCCATTTATAAAAGAAGCAGACCTCTATGTACAGCCATCGAGATATGAAGGCAAGGCAGTAACCGTTTGTGAAGCACAAATTCTTGCAAAACCTGTTCTGATTACAAACTATCCAACGGCATCCAGTCAGGTGCGCGATGGAATCGATGGAGCCATTTGTGAATTAACTTCTGATGGAATTGCTGAAGGAATTGAAAATTTATATCGAAATCAGATATTAAGAAAATCACTTGCTTATCAATGTGAAAAGATTGATTTTAATAACAATCATGAGCTCCAGAAGCTTTACAAACTAGTTTAGGAGAAACCTTATGTATCCAAAAGTTAGCGTGGTCGTTCCTATTTACAAAGTAGAGAAATACCTTCATCGGTGTGTAGATAGTATTCTAGAACAAACGTACGAGAATTTGGAAATCATCTTAGTGAATGATGGCTCCCCTGATCGATGTGGAGGAATTGCAGAACGCTACAAAGCAAAGGATCATCGAATCAAGGTTATTCATAAAGAAAATGGTGGATTATCAGACGCCAGGAATCAGGGTATGAAACACGTCAGTGGAAAATCACTATTTTTGTAGATAGTGACGATTGGTTAGAAAAGAATATGATTGACTATATGGTGACTGTAGTAAAAAGTATGAAGCTGATGTCGTGCAATCGGCTTTTTATTATGCCTATGATGACAAACTCTTATTTGATAATCGTCATACTCCTGCGGATGAAGCTCCGATGATCTGAATAACAAGCAGTTGATGCAAGAGCTTATAGTAAACAAAAAGTGAGAATTTCGCATGGGGGAAGCTTTATAAGACGGAATTAATTAGAGATATTGAGTTCAAAAAGGGAGTTCTATTTGAAGATATTATTGGGCTCATCAAGTGATGAAACGGTTAATACGTTCTTATTAACTTATAAACCCCTTTACAACTACTATCAGCGGGGTGACAGTATCGTCTCAAATTATTCTATAAGGAACCTGGACATGGTAAAAGGTCTTAGAGAAAGACATATTTTTATTGAACAGTATTATAGTAACTGATAAATGAGTCGTATAAAGCAATTCTAAAGCAAGTTTGATTCATTAATTTATTATTTATGAAGTGGAAGATAGATAAGAATGGCGTGAATAAAAAAGAACTAAGGAGTTATTTGATAGAAAATAATCTGAAATTCAAAGCAGCTGCTGAAGAAGATAAATATCTTTATAATGATTTCGTTTTATTTCTAATTCACCCATTCATTAATTTACTATTCCTGTTTGGTAGAAAGGTATTAAGGAAGGTTAGATTAATCACTATAGATAAACATTTATCTGAACGGAAAAGTGGTGGTAATGAAAATGGAGGAATATATTAATCAGAAATTCTAAGTAGATAAATAAAAAGCGAATTGAAGTGTTGAAGTTGGAGAAGGACAAAAAATCATTCATGTAAACGCACTGGACTTAATTGACCATCAGAGGTTCGATATTATGGCTAAATACATTTACGGTAAATTTTATTATGAGAAAATAAATAGTGATTGGGGAAGGAGACTTTACGAAGATCACATTTGGATATTTATAATTATGATAGAGATGATGATAGTGGTAAGAAGGGATTGATTCTTTTTATAAATCTTTTCACAATACCATACATTCCATCAATCAAATAGGATTTAGTCAGGAAGTTTCTTTAATCCCTATTAATGAGCAGAATATGCCGATAGATGGTGCTCATCGCATAGCACTTCATTTTTAATGAATAGAAAATTAAAAGTCATAAGGTTAATTCTAAAACTAACAAGATATTAATTACAAATTCTTTCTGAAAAGAGGACTTTTACCAAGTTGGGGAGATGCGATTGCGTATGATATTGTAAAATAAAAGAAAATACCTCTATTTCATAATAATGCCTGAAGCAAGGAGAAGGATAGATGATGTAAAAAATACTCTGAGCGAACATGGAAATATTTATTATGAAAAAACGGTTAATTTAAATAGTAAAGGTGTGAGAATTTATTACTCCAATTAAAAAAAACGATGAGTGGAAAGAACATAGAAATTTAATAACCTCTATTATTAAGGATCAATTTAATAATAATGAATATATTTCAGTTATCATCTTTGAGGGAAAAACGAAACGTTTATTAAAAGCTAAAAGTGAAATTTCAAAATTGTATACAAATGAATTTTCGACTTATTCAACTGCGTCTCATGAGAATACAACTCTCATTTCAAACTCTTATTCAATGAAAACAGTATAAAATTCCTGAACACTAATAATTCTAATGATTTGAGTGAAAGAAATGAAAAATCTCTTGAAAAATTTAAAAACTTCCTTAAAAAAAAAAGTTGATATTGAAAAAATATGTCTAGTTGGTAATTCTGTATAGATATATGAATAAGAGATTCTTCTGAAATTTATTTTATCCAAAGTGGTTTACAAAACAAACTTTACAAATTCAACACTGACTTAAGTGAAATGCGGACTTTACTTGCTTGCCGGTAGATGAGATTATCTATAATCCAGAAAATCATTTTATTTTAATGGGATTAAATTTGCATCTTTAAAATTGTAAATAAATATTAAATAAAAATAATGAATATAAGATAGGAAAGAAAAAATTCTAATTAAAGTGCTTTAGGAAGTTGGGTTGATCGTATTAATAAAAAACTAATATGGTACCGATATTTAAATTTCTTAAGTGAAAAAACTAAGACTCATAGCCATTAAAACTAGAATTCAAACAGAGGTTTTCAAAACAAAATAAAAACAAACCTGAAATGGGAATGAGAATATGAAAAAAAAGATGTTATTTGTTATAGACTCACTACATTGTGCTGGTGCAGAAAAAAGCTTAGTAACTTTATTATCTCTAATAGTTATTCTAAGTACGATATTGATTTAATGCTGTTTGCATGGTACTGCTCTTGAAGAGTTAGTTCCTAAGAAGTAAATATATTAAAACCGCTAAAATATACTGAGTTTTCAAGAATGAATGTAATTTATTCAATTCTTTATTCCTTTAAAAAGTTAAATTTCAAAATGTTATTTTCTAGATTGAAATACTCACTGGAAATACGCAACAAAGATTATAGAAATTCACAAAAACTAGGATGTTTTGGGAAAAGTTTCTGAGTAATAGAACAAAATCTACTACCTATGATATAGCTATCAGTTATGCACAAGGAATCCCTACTTATTATGTTGCTGATAAGGTGACAGCAAAATTGAAATTTGCATGGGTTAATGTAAGTTATAGAGTAGAAGGTTTTGATAGAAAATTCAATAAAATTATTATGAAAATTCAACAAAATAATAGCGGTTTCCGAATCAACAAACAAACATTTTTAGAAACTTTCCCGAATTTTTTCAGGTAATGTTGATGTTATCTATGATATCAACAATTACGAATCTATGAAAAACATGGCTGAAATAGGGGGGGATTACCAAGATGAGTTTGAAGGAGCAAGGCTACTGACTATAGGAAATTAAATTATCAAAAGGGATATGATATTGCTTTAGAGGCTTTAAGTTACTTAAAATGGCTTGAATTTTAAGTGGTATGTATTGGGGGAGGGACCATTAAACAAAGATTTGAAAAATCTATTAAAGAAAATGAGCTCACTGATCACTTTCTCTTGTTAGGAGTAGTATCTAATCCGTATTCCTATATAAAAATACTGATATTTAGTTTCAAACTTCGAGATTTGAAGGTTTTGGATTAGCATTAGAGAAGCAAGAATGTTGAATGTGCCAATTGTTACAACCAGGTTTGATGCTGTATATAATCAGATGAAAGACGGGAAAAATGGTTTGGTTGTGGATATGGAAGCTAAGGCTGTCAGTGAAGGTACATGGAAATCATAAATAATGATCAGTTGCGAGAAGACATTATTGCTTATTTAAAAGAAGAAAAAAAGGGGAATTTAGAAGAAATTCAAAAGTTCTATCAACTAATAGGGTAGGGAAAGTGAGTTAATCCTATGAAAAAGAAGCTCTTATTTATGGTTATAAATATGAATGTTGGCGGGACAGAGAAACGTTATTAAATATGATCTCCGAAATACCAAAAAAGGAGTATGGAATTACAATATTAATGCTAGAGAAGTATGGTGGTTTTCTAGATTCTATTCCAGAAAGTGTAACGGTAGAATATATAGATGGTTATAATGTGCTAAAGCCTTTATTAAACAATCCACCTAAAACAATCATTATGGAACATTTCAGAAAAGGAAAGTTATTAAAAGCTTTAACCTATGGGGCTATTTCTTTGCTTACAAAGTTTATCGGAGAAAGAACTCTTTACTTTAAGTTTTGCTAAGAAAAACACCCTTTTAGAAAGACTAGATGTCGCTGTAGCTTATGCAGGTCCGATGGACTTCAAAGCTATTTTGTTGTGAATAAAATAAGGCGAAGAAAAACTTCAGTGGATTCATTTTGACGTATCAAAAATTGGATTCAATGGAAAGTTTGGCGAAGAAACGTATAGAAATTTCGATAGTATATGCACAGTATCTGAAGAAGCGAGGAAAAAGATAATCAGTGCAATTCCAACATATGAAAACAAGATTCAAACTATACTGAACCTCGTATCACCTAAAAGCATACTTGATCAATCTAAAAAAGAAGGGATTTTCCTGATAAAGAATTTACTGGATTGAGAATATTACTGTTGGAAGATTAGCACCTGAAAAAGGGCAGGATATAGCAATTTTGGTTTTAGAACGCCTTATTAAAAGTGGTATAACGTCAAGTGGTATTGCTTGTTGAAGGGAGTATAAAGAAAAATATGAGATATTATCAAAGTTGAATTTGAAAGATAATTTCATCTCCTCTAGGATTGGATACAAATCCTTATACTTATTTGATCAATGTGATATCTATGTCCAACCTTCAAGGTATGAAGGATACTGTATAACTGTACAGAGCCAAAATTTTAAAAAAACCTATTATTACAACAGATGTTAATGGAGCAAGAGAACAAATCATAGATGCTATAATGGATTGGTTGTTGATATAGAAGAGAATGAGGTTTACGAAGCAGTTAAAAAATTAATAATGGATCAATCCCTTAGAGGAAAACTCACGAAATCACTGTCTGACCTTGATGTAAACCATACCACTCAGATTAGTAAAATCTTAATATGAACCAGGACTACGTATAATTTACAGGACACATACCTATTACAAGACGTAATGTGGTGGAGAGTGTAAACGTGCTAGAAGTTTATTAGAGGAGATATTGAAAGTGACGATTCGATTAATTCATAATGTCCAAGACATATTTATATTTATAATGCTTCTTTTCAACATCATATATTTATTATATACAAAGAAGGTGTGAAAGAATGAGAGATTCTACAAAAAAATTATTAAAGTTATTCAATAAAAGAGAGAAAGAAATTGTTATCTATTGCCATGATGATTTTAGCAGCATTGTTTGAGACTATTGGTATTGGTCTAATCGTTCCGTTTGTTGGAATAGTAACTGATCCAGGAATAATTGATACCCAGCCAATATTATCGTATTTTTACGTAAAAATGAATTTCGAATCATCTCAAGCATTTATTATATTTGCTGTGGTAGTTTTACTCTGTATCTTTGTATTGAAGAATATTTATTTACTTCTTTTTAATTATGCTCAAGTGAAAGTATGTTAAATCAGAAGTGAAACTTCTCGAACATTATTTAAGGAATATCTAACTAAACCTTATACTTTTCATTTACAACGAAATACGGCCGATTTACTAAGAAATGTAAATGGTGAAGTCCCCAAAGTGTTTCAAGGATAATTATGGCGGGTTCCAATTACTTACAGAATCCCTTGTTACTGCGTGTATCTTAATTCTACTATTAATTACTGCTCCATTAGCGACTTTAACTTCTTCTATTTTATTAGTGGAAGTGTTTTTTTATTCTTTAAATATTTTCGTCAAAAGATTTCACAACTAGGCAAAGAGCAACAAGAGGTAAACGGTACAATGATCAAATGGGTGAACCAGGTTTAGGGGCTAGTAAAGAAGTTAAAGTCTCTGGAAAAGAAGAGTTTTTCATAAAATCTTTGCTGCTCAAAGTCAAATTAAGGCGAATAATAGTGTGTATATGAAGATGCTGAGCAGGTTCCAAGGCTATTTATTGAGACATTACTAGTACCATTGTACTTTTGACAATGGTGATTATTGTTTTCCAAGGCACAGAAACATCTGTCATAGTTTCAACTATGGCATTATTCGCAATGGCCGCCTTTAGAATAATGCCTTCAATTACACGCATAGTAGCCTTAATAACCACCATTCGATATAGTCAACCAGCGTTAAAAGTTGTTTTAGAGGACTTATTCATGATAAAGAGTTGAACTATAATGATGGAATTCAATTTAAAACCATTTAGTATGGACAGGAAATTAAGTATTTTAATGAATCAATAAACTAAACAAAGTCTCATTTAGCTATCCAGGTCAAAAGAATTATTCAGTTAAAGATGTGTCTTTAAACATACCAATTGGCCATTCTGTGCATTTATTGGAGAATCTGGACAGGTAAAACCACTCTTGTTGATCTTAACTTGGATTATTCACTCCAGAGAAGGAACAATATTAGTTGATGGTAAGAACCTTGCAGACCAAAGAACACGATGGCAACAAAAAATTGGCTACATTCCTCAGTCGATTTTTCTTTCAGATGATACCATTCGTGAAATGTTGGTTTTGGAATCGATGCTGAGAAAATTGATGATAAGGAGGTATGGAGAGCGTTAGAGCAGGCTCAATTGAAAGAGTTTGTTGAAAAACTGCCAGATAAATTAGAAACAAAAGTAGGAGAACGTGGAGTAAGAATTTCAGGAGGTCAACGTCAACGTTTGGGTATTGCTAGAGCATTGTATCATATCCGGAAATATTATTCATGGATGAAGCTACATCAGCATTAGATAATGATACTGAAAAAGGATCATGAAGGCGATTGATAGTTTAAAGAGAGATAAACATTGATAATTATAGCTCATAGGTTAGCACATTGAGAATTGTGATGTTGTTTTTAACTTAACAAAGGGAGAATTGTATCAATAGAAAATATTAAAAAGAACAATTATGTGAGGAGCTAACATGAATAGGAAAATAACAGCAAGACTGGTTCAGATGAGGATAACTGCCACCGGCTAGTCAACATGTAGATTAAGTACTATTGAACATTGAGGTATAAGTGTAGCGATTTAACCTTGGTAGTTAGATTTTATTGAAATTAGATGAAAGCGATCAATTAGTTGAAAAGGGTGAAGCTATGGAGAACCAATAATAAGTGTAATTGTACCTATTTATATGCTCAATTATATCTATCAAAATGTATAAATTCAATTTTGAATCAAAGCTTCCTTTCTTTTGAACTCATACTTATCAATGATGGATCGACTGATAGGAGTGGGGAGTTGTGATGCTTATGCAAATGAAGATAATAGGGTTAAAGTTATTCATAAATGTAATGAGGGAGTAAGTATTGCAAGAAATACTGGACTTGATTTTAGTAGAGGAAATATCTAATGTTTGCAGATGCGGATGATTATGTTGAAAAAAAATGGTGTGAGTTATTGTATGACTTAATTGAAACCCACAAACACTCATGATAATAAGTGGATATAATATTTATAATTACGAAAATAACGAAAGAGAACCAGGACGCTAGGAGAGGGGA
Organism: Bacillus sp. Cs-700; assembly: GCF_011082085.1. Lineage (NCBI taxonomy): Bacteria > Bacillati > Bacillota > Bacilli > Caryophanales > Bacillaceae > Bacillus > Bacillus sp. Cs-700. The sequence continues at coordinate 2,130,144 of NZ_CP041063.1, read as the reverse complement.
GCGTTATAAATATTGATAAAAGCTCATTTTATACGCTGTACGAAAAAACACTTTAAAATACACAGTGGAATAAAATTTATGATGCGAACATTATTAAAAGCGAAAAGATATTCTTCAAAGAAAAAATTTCTCTTGGAGAAGATTTATTATTTAATCTAGAGTATTTAAACATGTGGGGGATAAAATTTTTATTTGTAATATTCCTTTATACAATTATATTAAAAGTGAAAAGAAAGTTTAGATAACAATTTCATGAGAATTTATTCGGAATATATAACGTTTTATTTTCTGAAATGTATAATTGCATGGAGCTTTTTACAGATATAGATCATATTAGACCAACTTTCTATAATGCATATTTAACAATGATGAATTCAACTTTGGAAAATACTTTTAGAAAAGAATGCACACTTTCATTTATTAATAAAGTAAAACATAACTCTAAAATATTAAAAAGTAAAGAATTTAAAGGTGCACTTAAATATGCAAACTTAGAAGGGTTTGTCCCAACTTATATCATGTTATTAAAATTTAAAAAATACTTATTAATCTACTGTTTTCTGAAGATCATTCATCTTAAAAAGCGCTTCCCCAATTTAAAGTTTGTAGTTAAAATGAAAGTATAATAATTTTTTGTGATTTCTCTTTATAAATAAAATAGAATGCTTGGTGATGAAATTGAAGAAACTGTTAGTTGATATGTACTTAGCATCAAATTTAGCGATGATCTATTTTTAGATAACTTGCAAACAAATTTAAAACAAGCAACATAACTTTAATTATTATAATAGTGATTATGATGAATTTATAGCTAATTATAATAATATCAATAGAAGACAATTTTCAACTTTGATAAAATATCAAGTCGATTAAGTAATGATATCCAAAAAGATAGGAAGACTGCGAAAAGTTTCGACGCACTGGTTTTTATTGGTGGGTCAATTTTTATGGAAAATAACTCTTATCATAGAGCTTTATATAACAAGAGAATGAGTTTACTAGGGAATTCGACAGATTAAGTAAACCAATTTATGTACTTGGAGCAAATTTCGGACCGATAGTACTGTGTCGTTTTATAATGAATATCTAGCTTTTTTTGAGTTGTGTAGTATGTATGTTTTAGAGATTATTATTCTTACAACTTGTTTTCACATCTACCTCAAGTTAGTATGCACCAGATATAGTTTTTCAATTAAGTGCAGAAAAATATAAAACTAAGCCTACAAAAAAATTGGTTGGATTTTCTATTATTGATGTGAGGAAAAAGAAAGGTTATCAAAATATTATGAGGACTATATTAGAAGTACAATAAAATCAATAGAAGTATTTCAAAACCTTGGTTATGAATGTTGCTTAATGTCATTTTGCAGTAGAGAAGGGGATTGAAAACTATTAATACAATAGTAGAACGGCTATCTCAAAAAAAATTAGAGAAAGTTTTAATTCACAATTATCAAGGGGATATTGGAAGGACCTTGGAAGTAATAGCTACTTGTGAGTTATTTATTGCTGCGAGATTTCATGGGACTATTTTGTCATTAGTATTAGATACAGGTATAATACCAGTGATTTACAACGAAAAAGACACAATGTACTTAAAGATATTAAATTGGATCAACTCATAGTTGAAATGGAAAATATACAGTTACAATATGACTTACAACAATTCAACAAGGATTTAATAATAAATTGGATATTATCCTATTAAGAAAGAGTCAGAAAAGCTTTTCAATATTTAAATGAATACTGCACTGAATAATATGAATAATATCTAATATAATACTTAATTATGTTCACTTTGTATTAATAGTGTATTTTTTTAATAAACTGAACTATTACTCCATTAGGATAAAAATTGAGGTAATAGCTCAGATAAAAATATATAATAGTAGGATATATTACTCAAAAATTAACTAATCAAGAATACCATTTATAATATTATTTAAACTGATTGCATTTTCATTAAATATAGGTTGAATATTTTGCAGAAAATTATCTCTATACACTGCAATGTTTGAATTTATTCCATCCAAACCTAACTTCATTGTCAATGTTGATTTAAAAACATTATTTCTAAAATAACGGTCTCTGCTAGGACGTTGTATGAATAGATGAGGTAATTATTTGATTTGGAGTTTTTAATTCAAATATATTGTTAGATAGCTTTATTAGTTTCCAATTTCCTCTAATAGAGAATGCCCCATCAGAGCTCCCTCGAAAATCACTATTTAAGATATTTAAATTAATAGGAGTTTGGGGTAAGATAAAAAACACATTATTTTGCCATTGAAATTCATTATTAAATTCATAATTTTCGGAAATACTGCCAGTACCTAGCCCTATTCGACCGGTGTTAATAAATTTACAATTTTTATAACTGCCCCAGGTAAGCGTAAAATGATATTTTGAGGATGGTTTGTATCTTTGAACAAAGTATTATCGAATATCCATCCGGTTTGTGCAGCGCTAGGTACAATATAAGAGGTTCTGACCCTACTCCTTCAAAACTACAATTTGATATCGATTGTGGGGCACCATTAATTGATAAAACAGAAGGGGTATTCTCTCTTGTTGATAGTCATTATCAACTATAATTCTACAATTTTCTAGCAGATGAGTAAGGTTTGTATTGGAGAAGCCTAGATTACTGTTATAGAATAAACAGTCACTTACTAAAATTGATTTCGCTCCGGAAACTCCTACACTACCGTTGTATATGTGGTTGTTGGAAAAAATTGCATCTCCTTTTAAATTAATTTCAGATTTAATGAAAAAGTTCCCATTTATGATACTTCTATTAGCGCCATTTTGTATGACTAAAGATTTTGATAGTTTGTTATTAGTAATATTCAAATGTCTACCACTTACAGCAATGATATCGTGTGCGCTATTATCATGGAAGTGATTATTATCGATAAAAATATATTGGTTTATGTCCCAGCATCTTCTATATCAATACCACTCTGTGGAGCTGTCCCACTAATATGATGGATTTCACAGTCTTTGATAAGACGTGTTTTCCTCCTGTTAAACTAATCCCTAGTCTTCTACAATCATGTATTTACATTTTTCAATAAATATGTTTTTAGGAATATGCGGAACACGGATAGAAATGGTAGAACCACTTGAAGAGGGTATCTTTTTGGTGAAGAATTACTTTTGCATATTCTGCACCAATTGGAACTTCTATTCGTCAAAAAATTGATTCTCAACTTTTGATGATAAAAAGTATTATTCTTTCTATAAAATACTACATCATAGATACTGTTTTATATCATTTCCTAGTCCTCCAAAGCTTCCACCATAAAGTCCAAAATAACCATATTTCTTTATAGCCTGTTGCATAGAAATATTTAATTTGTACCTAATCCTATTCAATTGATTATACTGTACCGTCAATTAGACTATCCCACCAGATTCGTTCGTCGCCTTTAATAGTTTTAAATGTTCCATTCACACTAGCAATGTAATAGCATCTCCAGTGCAGTTAAACACTTCTAGATTATCTAAAGTAATAAACCTTACATTACTTCCTTCTAGAGGAGTATCATCCCCAACCGAGATTCCATAACCGAATTCAGAGTACTCGGAATAGTAGTATAATCGTGATTATCTTTATCACCTTCAATCCGTCCATTAGTAACTCTAGAATACTGTTGATTTTCATCAATTTAATTATGGCGTACTTTATTAATCCATTATTTCTAACCTTCAGAGTAGAACCATTTAGATCTAGTGTCATATAACTTCTGGGACGAATAGAACTGTTCTCATCAATTAAATAGAGTCCAGTAGGTAGTTACTTCTTTATAATGTTGTTGAGTAGCCCACACTAAGGCATATTAATCCGATAGTTGTGTTCACAGCGTCAGTGCCGTCATTTTCACGTTCCATCTTTCTAATTCTAGTACATAGGAAGATTGATTATAGAAGAAGGAATACTCGTATTTATACTGGGTCTCCATTTACCATCCTGATATTCTAAAATGTTTCCTTCTGAGGTGAAACAGTAGTAGTATCGATATCGTTAATATTCGCTGTAGTTAGTGAGGAAATCTATCTATATCATTATTGTTAGCTAATAAAAGGTTACCAGTCTCTGATCCAATAAACGTTCATTCGTATCAGTGCAAAATCCGAATTCGCCAATATCTAAAAGAGGCAGTTCTGCTTTTAAGCATCTCTTGATTTGAATTTTTGAGACATTCTTTTTCCTCCATTTTAATAAGATCACTTATATTAGTTATGTATGTTTATTGAGTGAAAATGCTTGTACTTACCTACAATATTTGGTCATATTCTTTGATTTTCGGAAAAGTAAAATAAATATTGCAATTCTTAATAAAACATAGTATCGTTCTATATATAAGACGATACTATGTTTTATTAAATTAGTATGTGATTTATTTACTGGAGATTCAAATGAACTTTGCCCACCACATATAGAATCGAGGAGATATTTAATGAGTGCTATTACAGGGGTCTATCACTTTAATAAAGAGCCAATCTCATTAGACATAGTTAATAATGTAATAGGCTCTCTAAAAGAGTTTCCTTGCGATGATTCCCAGTTTTGGCTCAAGGGAAATGTATTTCTCGGTTGTCATGCTCAATGGATCACACCAGAATCAATAAATGAGCAGCAACCTTTTTATGATTATGAAAAACAATTGGTCATTACGTCGGATGCTATTATTGATAATAGAAATGCACTTTTTGATATATTGCAAATAGATCATAGAGATAGAAAAACAATGACTGACAATCAAATAATTTTACTAGCTTATATAAAATGGGGTGAAGATACCCCGAAGTTCTTGATTGGTGATTTTGCATTTATGATCTGGGATGAAAGGAAGCAGGAGCTTTTTGGGGCAAGAGATTTTTCAGGCAGTAGAACACTCTACTATTATTACAGTGATCAAAAGTTCGCTTTTTGTTCAATTAATAAACCATTATTTCAATTACCTTTTATCGAGCGTAAATTAAGAGAAGAATGGATGGCTGATTTTCTTAGTATTCCGTGGAATTTCGAATCCATTGATACCACTTCTACTGTATTTGAAAATATAAATCAACTGCCTCCTTCTCATAGTATTTCTTTAATCAAGGGTAAATTAAAGCTTACAAGATACAATACTTTACTAGAAGGTGAAAAACTAAAATTAAATTCAAATGAAGAATACGAGGAAGCTTTAAAGGAAGTTTTCGAACGTGCAGTTACATCAAGACTTCGTACACATCGTAAAGTAGGTGCACATCTTAGTGGGGGGTTGGATTCTGGTTCAGTTGTAGGGATTGCTGCAAACTCACTAAAACGAGAAAACAAACAACTACATACGTTTAGCTATATACCAGCGAAAGATTTTGTTGATTGGACACCTAAAAATAGATTAGCTGATGAAAGGCCATTAATAAAAGCTACTGTCGATCATGTAGGCAACATTCAAGATAACTATCTAGAGTTTGAAGGGAAAACTCCTCTCACTGATATAGATGATTGGCTAGAAGTATTGGAGATGCCGTATAAGTTTTTTGAGAATACTTTTTGGTTAAAGGGGATTTTTGAGGAAGCACACTCGCAAAACATAGGCGTTCTGTTAAATGGACAAAGAGGTAATTGGACTATTTCATGGGGGCCTGTGCTGGATTACCAGGCTGGTTTATTAAGGAAAATGCAACTATTGAGACTGTATAATGAAATAAATCTTTACAGTAAAAATATAGGTGTTAGTAAATCTCGCATATTCTCCATTGTTAGAAGGAAAATATTTTCGATGTCTTCCTTGAAGAAACAACCAAGTCATATTCTACAGATGATTAATCCTGAATTTGAACATAAGTTAAATTCATTTGAGAAACTAAGGGATTATGGAATTGATTTAACTGGGAATTCAAAGGATAGTGTTTACGATATTAAAAAGAAACAATTTCAAGATTTGTTTTATTGGAATATTACAGGTACTTATGGATCGAAGTTATCGCTACGTTATTCTTTATGGGATCGTGATCCTACAAATGATTTGAGAGTTGCGAGGTTTTGTTTATCAGTTCCAGAAGAACAATTTGTTAATAGTGGATTATCTAGGTCGCTTATCAGGAGGTCAATGAAAAATATCTTGCCAGATGAAGTGAGACTGAATGAACGTTCAAGAGGGATTCAAGGTGCAGACGGTCTGCATCGCATGATGCCAGTTTGGGGAAAGTTCATTGAGGAATTAGAAAACATGTGTAGGGATTCTCTTGTGGCGGAATATCTGAATATTAAAATCATTAAACAAGCAATAGAATCCTTGAAGTATGAACCTAAACCGTCATACGTTTATGAAATGAATTTTCGAATATTAATGCGCAGTCTCATTTTTTATCGATTTGTTAAAAAACACAACTGAAAGGAGGTGGAATAATGAAAAAAGTATGGGTGAAACCTGAGCTAGAAGTACTTAAGGTTGAAATGACAATGGCCGGACCTGGTCTCAAAACTCCAGATGCTGTACAGCCTGATGTTGATGAATCAATCCATTATAGTTAAATACTTATTTAGCCTCGGCCCTTATAACTTAATATAAGGGCTTTCTTGTAAAAAAAATTTGGAGTGACCTATATGGATAGAGAAACTTATTTGTTTAAGGCTTTTGGATTTATCATAAGAAGTGATTATTATTTTCAAGAATTAGGTGATTTAATTAATAGAGATAACCAGCTTTCAGAGGATATAAATATTAGAATAGAAGATTTATCCACTGTTTGGAAAGAAGAAGGGGAAGTTGGAAAATTCAAAGTTAAAAAGAATCACACTTTATTTCAGGTGAAAGACACTGCTGTTTTTTGCGTTAAAGATGGTGATACCATATTAGTTTACCCTTTCAAAAGTACTGAAGAAGATAAGATTAAACTATATATATTAGGAACTTGTATGGGGGTTTTACTTATTCAAAGAGAAATATTACCTCTTCATGGAAGTGCAATTGCAATAGAAGGTAAAGCATATGCAATAGTCGGGTACTCAGGAGCAGGCAAATCAACATTGGCTTCCGAATTTATGAAGAGGGGCTATAAATTACTTACCGACGATATTATACCAGTGTTAATTACTAATGAAGGCAAACCAACTGTTGTTCCAAGTTATCCTCAACAAAAGTTATGGATTGAAAGTTTGCGAGAATTTGGGATGAATTCAAAACAATATCGTCCACTCTTTGATAGGGAAGAAAAATTTTCAGTTCCAATAAGTAATCGATTCTGTAATACCCCGTTACCCCTTGGTGGTGTTTTTGAATTAGTTAAATCAGCACAAGATGGAATAGAAATAGGGAAGATTACTAAATTAAATAAGTTACAAACCCTTTCTGCTCATACCTTTCGCAATCAACTGATTTCTAGATCTGAGAAGTTGGAGTGGCATTTCAAAGTAATATCTGAATTAGCAACTAATATTTCTCTATATCAACTTAGACGACCAACTACTTGTTTCACAGCCAGCGATTTGGCAGATCAAATTTTATATCAAATCAAAATGGAGGAGTCTTTACATGCTTAAAAACAAATTGATTAATCATACTCAATTAGTTAGTCAGGTGCCGGGAAATATAGCAAGCGATATGGATGGGGAAAAAGTAATCCTTAGTATTGAAAATGGTAAATATTACAATTTAGGTGAAGTAGGTGGTGAAATCTGGAGTCGAATATCCGTTCCAATAAGACTTGATGCACTAATTACGGAATTAATGGAAGAGTTCAATGTAGGACGAGATATATGTGAAGCAGATGTTCAATATTTTCTGGAGAATTTACTTGATGAGGGCTTAGTTAAGGTAGATTAACAATTTACCTTTTCTTATTTTACTTGAAAGGAATAGTGTATTTAATGAGAAAGCTAATAACATATCTCTCATTTAATAGACAAACAAAGAGTCTAATACTAGAGGCATATTTTCATTTAGGAAAAGCTAGATTGGATAAAAGTGCTTCATTTTCAAAAGTAGCACCGACTTTAGGAGTAAAAATGGATGAGACAGACTATAAAACGAATGAGTTACATCGAAAAACTTTACGAGTGATCTCACAAGTAATAGACATTGTTAGCAGATATACTTTTTGGGAAAGCCAATGCCTGGTCAAAGCGATCGCAGCTATGAGAATGCTAGAAAAGCGTGGAATTGAAAGCACTTTGTATCTTGGAACAGCAAAAGACGAATGTGGATTATTAATTGCACATGCCTGGTTACGCAGTGGTTCTTATTATGTTACTGGTGCAGAAGGAATGGAAAGATTTACGGTAGTAAGTAAGTTTGCTAAAAGGGTGTAAATTTATAAGATAGAAGGGACAAGCTATGGGGAAACGTAATCATCTTTTTATGGAGAACATCCCGAAGGAATTAAAGTTAATACTTAGAATAATGAAGTCAGATAAAATAGAAGACGAGTTAAAGGCTGATTCTCATCTATTATCAGAAATAGATTGGCCTTTATTTATAAAGCAAACTAAACATCACCGTATTTATCCACTTTTATATATAAAGTTAAAAGGTTTAAGCGAAAATCTTATTCCTTCTTTTGTAATTGATCAATTATCACATGAATATAAGAGAAATACGTTTCTGATGCTCCATTTGAGTGGAGAGTTAGAAAGGCTTAGTAAATTGTTCTTAAAAAAGAACATCAATTCAATATTTTTAAAAGGACCTGTTCTTGCTCAAGATTTATATGGTGATGTGTCATGTCGAACTTCAAGTGATTTGGATCTTCTTATTTCAATTAGTGATTTATCTAGGATGGAAGAATTATTGGTAAGTGAAGGATATGAGAAAGATGATTATATTGAAACGGTATCAAGTGAATGGAAATGGCGACATCACCATGTGACTTTTTTTCATTCAAAGAAAAAAACAAAAGTAGAAGTTCATTGGAGAATGAATCCGGGCCCTGGCAAAGAACCATGTTTTGAAGAATTATGGGAAAGGAGAAGAAAAAGTCCTTTAACTGCTACGCCTGTCTATTTGTTAGGAAAAGAAGATATGTTTTTATTTCTTGCTTCTCATGGTGCGCGGCATGGTTGGTCAAGGTTAAGGTGGTTAATTGATATTAAAAAGCTTTTAGAGTGCCCAGTTAATTGGGTTAAAGTAAATCAATTATTTAAAAAATATCATTACGTTACAATAGGTGAACAAAGTATTCTTTTGGCTTCAGAGCTTCTGGGTGCAAAAATTCCCAAGGAGTTTGATTATTTTAAAACACATTCAGAGAGAGTTGCAAACCAAGCGGTATTTTATTATGAAAACATGGTGAATCTACACACTGATCCTGTTCCTGAATATATAGCTAAATATCATAAAAAACACTTGTACTCTTTAATGTCTTTGCGACATAAGATTTTATTTTTACTGAGTTTACTACATCCATATCCCGAAGATACAACAACACTTCCACTACCAAAGTTCTTATATTTTCTTTATTACCCATTACGGCCATTTTTATGGGGATGGAGAAAGGTAAGGTCATCATTACCCCAAAGGGGGACAGCAATATGAGTAATATCATTTATTTTTTAAAGCAAATTCATTTATTCTCAGGAAAAATACTTTATTTTAATTTAATTGCTATGATGTTAATTGGATTGCTTGAGGGTGTAGGGGTTCTCTTGTTAATACCATTAATCGGTATGACTGGGATTGTTAAGATTGATGTTGATGACATACCATTTTCAACATTTTTTCGTTTTCTTGAAGTACTTCCAAATAACTTGGGGTTACCTCTAATACTTGGATTCTTTATTGTGCTTGTTATTAGTCAGCATATTGTTCAACGCCATATTACTCTTCAAAACACAATTATTAATCAAGGTTTTCTGAAGCATATTAGGTTAGAAACATATAGAAGAGTGCTTCAATCTAATTGGGGATTTTTTGTTACGAAAAGAAAATCTGATCTTATTAATATTTTATTATCTGAAGTGGCTAGAGCATGTGTTGGAACAAACTCACTACTCCAATTTTTATCCTCACTCATAATTACTTCTATCCAAATTGTCCTTGCTTTCCTTTTAGCACCGACAATAACTAGTTTTGTTATTCTTTGTGGATTTGTTCTCATCTTGTTCAACCGAAGATTTCTTAAACGTTCTCTTGCACTTGGAAATCGCAACTACGAACATGCTAGAATTTACATGGCAGGCATCACCGACCAAATCAATGGCATTAAAGATGTAAAAAGTAACACCTTAGAACAGTCAAGAATGAGCTGGTTTAGCGGTATAACCGAGAAAATGCAGAATGAACAAATTGAATATATGAAATTGAAAACAATGTCGCAATTATATTATAAAGCTGCTTCTGCTATTTTAATTGCGGTCTTTATTTATATGGCTATTAACCTGTTTAATGCTCAGGTTGGTCAACTCACACTAATCATTGTCATTTTCTCAAGACTTTGGCCACGGGTTGCAGGTATTCAAGCTTCTATGGAACAAATTGCAACCACGCTTCCTTCATTCAAAGCTGTTAAGGCTCTCCAGCATGAGTGTGATCAAGCAAGGGAATTTGATATGAGAGAAAGTAATATGAAGTCAATAGAATTTAACGATCAGATCGAATGTCGAAATGTATATTTCCGATACAGTCAGAAGGGTTCATATGCTCTCTCAAATGTGAACCTTTTGATTCCTTCGAATCAGATGACCGCGTTTGTTGGGAGATCTGGAGCAGGAAAAAGCACGTTAATTGATTTGTTGATGGGATTGAACCAGCCAGAAAAAGGTGAGGTTCTTATTGACGGTATTCCTTTGAAAAGCGAACATCTCCTCTCACTCAGGCGTTCCATTAGTTATGTTGCTCAGGATCCATTTCTTTTCAATACCTCCATACGGGAGAATCTTGTATTGGTTGCACCTGAATGCAATGATGATGACTTGTGGGAGGCACTAGAATTTTCTTCTGCAGCCGAATTTGTGAAGAGGCTACCAGATGGCCTTGATACTTTAATAGGAGATAGGGGGATTAAGCTGTCTGGTGGTGAACGGCAGCGACTTGTCTTGGCACGTGCTATTCTTAGAAAGCCTAAAATCCTTGTATTGGACGAGGCCACTAGTGCTCTTGACACAGAGAACGAATCTAAAATACAAGTAGCCCTTGAACGTCTCAAAGGTAAAATGACCATCATTGTAATTGCACATCGATTATCAACGATTCGAAATGCTGATCAAGTGGTTGTGCTTGATGAAGGTGCAGTCATCCAAAGAGGCGGATTTAACCAACTTGCAAATGAGAAACGAAATGTGTTTAGCCAACTCCTTCAAAATCAGGTGAAGGCAACCTAATAATGGAATGCTGATTGGTGGCGGTCAACTTTGAAAAAGCGGGGATGGAAATTTGTTGTTGCGTTGCTTATTCTAGCTTTTTTCATTATCGGTTACACCGTATGGGATAATAACCGAGTTAAAATAGTGGAAGAAGACATTGTAATCGAAAATCTTCCCGAAGAGTTTGAAGGTTTTAAAATTCTTCAGATTTCTGATCTTCATGAAAAAGAGTTTGGGACCAATCAAGAGAAGCTTCTAGATGCTATTAACGCAGTCGATTATGATGCGATTGTTTTTACAGGGGATTTATTGAATGGATTAGAGAGTAAGAATTATGAGTCTTTTTATACGTTACTCGATGGGATTAATAACAAAGAAAATTCACTTTTTACTCCTGGTAATACGGATCCAGAAATTTATGAGTTGAATTCAGAAGGGGTTCTTGTAAAAAACAAGTTCGTTTCTGGTATGGAGAAGAGAGGCCTGACCCTTCTCGAGTCTGTGGCATTCATTCAACGGGGTGAATCCAAACTTTCTTTTGTGGATTTTGAGTTGTCACTCATGAGACCTGAATCGCAGACACAGGACTACAATGGAAGAGTCCGGCCTAAGTACGCAATCCTACCAGAGTATCGTGAGTATGAAAAGAAGCTAGCTGATGAAGTCAGTAAAGTTGAGTCACATAGTGATTCAGACGTGTTGGTTGCTCTTAACCATTATCCGGTCATTGATGCTAAAATAGATTATATTAAGAACCAGAAGAGCTATAAATTTAGAAATTATGACCTCATCATTGCTGGACATTATCATGGTGGGCAAGTTCGCATTCCTTTTATTGGTGCATTTTTTGTACCTGAGCCGTGGTATGAAAATGGAGGGCTCTTACCACCTGGGGATCGAGTGAAAGGGCTTTGGGTGTATGAAGATACAAAACAGTATGTTAGCGCTGGACTAGGAAGTAGCGATGCCATTTCGTTTATTAACTTTCGATTATTTAATACCCCTGAAATTAATGTCCTTACTTTAACTAGTGGGAAATAGGTAAATGAGCCTGCCTGATCTTGTTTAAGAGGTTGGGCTTTTTAACTTTATTTTCAATAAAAGTGTGTTTATTTTGAATTATGTTCTTTAAAAAGAACAGAAGGTGTTGTATAATCAGATTAATCATAGGGGGGATATATTACTATAATATTCCATCATTTGATTGTCTTAAAGAAATGGATTGTTGCATTTTGTTGTTCTTTATATTGAACAAAAAGGGGATGAAGGTATGAAGGAAGAACAAAAACAGTTTACAAAGTATGAAAGCCCAAAAGTTATGACGCACCAGCCTATTAGATTTGAAACGTCTCAAAGCTGGAATAGGGGACATGGTCCTGTATCTGGAGATAATGGGAACAGTAATGGAGGAAATTATCCACACGATCCATACAATCCAAAGAAGCCACACAAACACAAATAAACCTACAGAGGTTAATAGCATTGGCTATTAACCTCACCCTAAAGTATTGTAACTGATTGAAGGAGATTGCTTATGCAGAATTCATTAATTAAAATCGGTGAACATGTCTTTGAAATTAAGAATCACTTAGCAAAACCGATGAAGATTTTATCAATAAACAATACTCATAACGATAGCAATAACCAACCTGACATGATCATTCAACTAATCGATAGTTACGGCGTTCCCTTCACCGACTACAACGTCCAAGTCACCAAAGAACCTACTAAAATAATATACCAACGCTCAGACTACTTAATCGAGGTCGATTCAGGATACAAAGAAGCTACCCTATTTGTGCACGATGAACTAGCCCTAAAGCATGCTCTTATGAATCTCTACAGCTCTTTCATTAACTATCATAACTGGGGACTACTCGTTCATTCCTCCTGTGTCATCGAAAAGGGGACAGCCCACATTTTCTCCGGCCAGTCAGGAGCTGGAAAATCAACGGCTGCTAAATTATCTCATCCAAGAGAACTCCTTTCTGATGAAGCTTCTATTATCAAGATCACAGATCAGAAAGTGACCGTATATAATTCACCGTTTAACAGTGAATTAGACTCGTGTAATCTACCTTCAGCTCGATTAGGAAGTATCCAACTATTACATCAATCTCTTCAAAATCGGAGAGATCGAATATCCAAATCCGATGCATTCCTTCACCTGATCGATAAAGTTTTTTATTGGGAACATAGTGAGGAAGAAACAAGAAGAATCCTTCAGAAATTACAACATCTCGTGTCGTCCGTTCCAGTCTACAACCTGCATTTTCAAAAGAATAATTCTTTCTGGGAGTTGATTTCTTAATGAAACGGTACGTGCAAAATAAAAGTTATGATGTTACGAAACTTGATGATGAATATGTGGTTTTGAATACAGATAATTACACGGTTACGAAATTGAATGCGGTAGGTGGATTTTGTTGGAGTTTGTTGGATGAAGAGCAAACGATCGATTCAATCCTGAAGGCCATTCATGAGGAATTTCCAGAAGATGGACAACCTGACGAGGAAGAAATTGAAGAGTTTATTATGGATCTTGTTCAGTGTGAATTAGTCCATCATGTTAGTTAATCAGGAAACATTTTCTGTGTTAAAGCAACTCGTCCAGGAGAATGGCAGTATTGAAATTCCTGCGAAAGGAAACAGTATGTTTCCTCTTATTCAGGAAGATGATCTTTGCCAGTTTGTTGAGTGTCAGCCATCTTTACTTAAAAAAGGTGATATCGTCCTTTTCTATTCTTTGTCTGGTCAGCTAGTAGGGCATCGTTTTTGTGGTACCAAATGTAAAAATAAAGCACTCTATTATACGTTCAAAGGAGATACCAATCTCGGCGCAGATGATCCGGTTCTTGATTCAGCTATTGTGGGGAAACTTGTCTACATTAAGAAAAAGAAATTCACACTGCACATGGATCATTTTTCTTCTCGTCTATGGGGAGTGGTTATTCAATCTTTTCCATTTCTTTCAGGTTTGCTACGGAACTATTTAAACAAACAGGATAGATGAAATTATTTGGTTTTTGGAGTGAAGAAGATGAACCCTTCCAATTTTATTAAGTTGAAAATTGTACTTAAACAATATTTTTCTATGAAAGATTTTGTGCGCACGGTTCATATGTTGAAACCTTTTGTTTTAAAACATAAAAGGGCTTATTTTATTCTGTTTGGTTTAATGCTAGTGGATATTGCATTAACCATTACGTTTGCCTGGTTTTTTGGAAACATAACGGATGCTGCGATACAAAGTAATTTTGATAAAATACGGTGGCTTGTTCCGCTGGGGGCTGGGTTAATTCTAATAAGTATTGTCGCTTCGTTCCTTGATATTTACTTTGAAACAGCGGCGACTAATGCAGTAAAAAGAGACGTGAAAAATCATTTGTTTCATCATATTTTAAGGTTACCACCATCAAGTGCCTCTAATATCCATTCTGGCGAACTTCTATCTCACTTTAGTAATGATGTTCATAACATTGATGGGGTAATTGGCTATAACCTTATTAATTTGATTCGACTGCCACTCATTTACTTAGCAGTATTTGTTTTTCTTGTACAACTCAATTGGACTCTTTCTCTCATTAGTATCCTGATCGCTCCTGCTGCTCTTATTGGAGGGGTAGTGTTTGGTCTTTTGTTAAGGAAGAATGGTAGAAAGATTCATCATCTAGTTGGCAAAATTAGCACACTACAGAATGAAACATTTCATGGTTTTCAAGTTATACGTGCATTTACGCTCGAAAAATCAATTTATTCCAAGTATAAGAAGAAAAATGAAGATTTATACGGACTTGAAGTAGAAAATGCAAAGCTCCAGGGATGGTATTATGCTGGTGGGCAATTGGTCAGTTCGCTGTCATTCATGTTGAGTCTTTGTATAGGTGCTTATTATGTTTCAACTTCTGTTATGACAGTTGGTGCTCTTATTATGTTTATTAATCTCGTAAATCATCTCGTTTATCCATTAACAGGGCTTGCGGGGCAATGGGCTGGTTTTCAACGATCTATTTCAGCGTTAGAGAGAGTGTTTAATGTGCTAGACCAACCTGTTGATACCGATCAACTGTCAGGACCATCTTCTCATCGAAAAGATTTAGTCAGTTCCATTCAATTTAAGAATATAACGTTTCAATACGATGATCATAAAAGAATATTTCAAGATCTTAGTCTTACGATTCCAGCTGGAAAGGTCGTTGCACTTGTAGGACCAAGTGGTGCTGGTAAGACAACCTTATTTAATCTATTACAGGGTTTTTATCAACCTCAAAGTGGGGAGATTCGGATTGATGAACAGACGATAAGTGGGTGTTCACTCTCTGAACTAAGAAGTATGATTGCCCACGTACCACAGGAGACGTTTTTATTTGGAGGATCCATTCAAGACAACCTTCAGATGGCTCGCCCTGGAATATCAGACATTGAAATGTCCCGGGCGGCCCGCCATGCATGTATTCATGAGTTTATTTGTTCCTTACCTGATGGCTATCGTACAGAAATTGGTGAGAGAGGCGTTAAGCTGTCGGGAGGTCAGAAACAAAGACTTTCTATTGCCAGGGCTATTTTGAAAAATTCTCCCATTCTTTTGTTGGATGAAGCCACTTCAGCATTAGATAACGAAACGGAACATTTCGTAAAAGAAGCATTAGATCAATTAATGGAAGGAAAAACAACTATTGTGATTGCGCATCGTCTTTCTACTGTGCAAAATGCCGACCTTATTATTGTAATGGATGAAGGAAGAATCGTTCAAAGCGGAACACATGAGCAATTGCTTCGCAACTCTCCTCTCTATCAAAAACTAAATGGTCAGCACTTTTCTGAAGAAAAAACAGCGATTTCTTAGCACGTAAAGGAGTGATTTTTACGTTGGTGATTGAACTTCTACATTCTATTTATGATCATCAAGCTACTTTTCCGGGAGACGAGAGATATTATGAAAAAGTGTTGAAACTTGATCGACTCCCTTCTATTGCACCACAACTTTATTCGCTCTTGAAAGACCGAGACCTTATTACACAAACACCTTCTGGTTTTCAAGAGTGCTTAAAAGAAGCTCATACTCAAACTCTTTTTAAGAATCTCTTTATCAAGCATCAGACAGAAGAGATTATGCGAGCACTCGATAGGTTGGGGATTGAAGTCATTCCTTTAAAAGGGATATTTTTTGCAGAACGGTATTTCGGGGAATCTGGTGCGCGGCCTACATCTGATATCGATCTACTGGTCAATCGTTCAGCCATTCATAAAGCAACAGACTGTATTAAGAAATTGGGTTTTTCTTTTGAAGAGGAATCCTTACCTGGACACTTTCATTGTTGTTTAAGCAAAGAATTACCAGGATCTCCGGTTCCGCTCTGTGTTGAAATCCATTGGGATATTGTGAAAGAGGATACATCGAACCTTGAGATTGCGGAGTTCTGGGAGGAATCCACTCCGTTAGATGGATATGACTATGTTTATGAACTTTCTGCTTATCATACTTTTTATTTAATGTGCCTCCATGCGTGGCGTCATAATCTTGATTCACTTAAATGTTATGTTGATTTGTTGCAAATGATAGATATAAGTGGCAAATCAATTGATTTTTTGCGATTGAGGCATGACGCAAGGCTTCATAAGACCTGGAGAAGGGTCGTTCGAACGCTTTCAATCTTATATCATAAATTTCCTTTCATGAGAAAAGTGACGAGTTTTCCTTATGAGCGACCCATTCGTTACGCAATATCAACCAAAACAACCGGAGCTATGAAATACGTGAACTTTGTAGATTACCATCTTTTAAGCTATGATTCTCCCAAACATGGCTTGATTGGTTTATATACTGGTATGAAAGAGCATATGCCAATTCAGAAATTGAAGAAGTAAGATTGGCTATTCAGTTGGAAAACAAAAAAGCGTCCGGTGCAAGATTGTTCTTGCACCGGACGCTTTTTTCTATTGGTCTTACATCAAGTCCGCTGGTGATTCATCAAAGTAGAGCCAGTGAAAATATTCTACTTCCGCATCAGACATTTTGAGAACTTCTTCTCTGTTCATCGTCGTTTTGTCGCACAAAAGATCAATAAATTGGTTTCGTGCTTGCTGGCTCATTGTAAATCCTCCCTAGTATTTTAAGCGGCTTTCTGAATTTTTTAACCGCTTTCAATTTGTTAATTCTATTATATATCTCATAATGAGATCATTCAAATACCGTTTTGAGATATATCGTCTGAAACCGATGTGGTTTTGGTATGAAAGTGAGCGGTTGTTCAGGGGAAAAGAGTTAAAACGGAAACATTTGTTCTGTTTTTGAACTTTTATGATGCAGTGGAGCCTAAAATGAGAAAATGATCTAGGGAATAAATGGTAGATGGATCGTTCGGGCAAAGGTAACAAGCAGGAATTCCAGCTATTTAATGGAAGTAGACAAATATGAGATGAAGGGAAGTGAAGGATTTGAAGAAAGAAATTGAAAAGGAATTGGAAAAGAGTGAGCAGTTGGAAGAGCTTTTATATGATTTCACCTTTGTGGGTGATCCTCAGCTTTCGCCTGATGGAACCTATGTCGTTTATGTGAAAAAAGTAATAAATGAGGAAAAAGAATATACTTCAAACCTCGTACTAGTGAACCGAGATACTGGGATTGAGCATGATTGGACAGCTTTAGGAGGAGAAAAGAAGGACCGTTCTCCACGCTGGTCACCAGATGGAAAGACGATTGCTTTCGTTTCCGATCGATCAGGAGAAGATCAAATATGGCTGATCTCCACGGATGGTGGTGAGGCGCGTAAGTTAACTGATATAAAGAGCGGTGTGTCAGCGCCAGTTTGGAAGCCGGACGGTACGTCTTTACTCTTTTTAAGTAAAAATAAAAAGGAAGAAGAAAAGGGTGAGGGACGAAAGCCTCTTGTGATAACGGACTTGCAGTATAAATCAGATGGTGTTGGATTTTTGGATGGGGATCACCTTCAGGTTGTTAGGATCGACGTATCCTCAGGAGGAGAGAAGATCAAATGGCTGACGGATGCGCCGTTTAACCATTCGAGTCCTAGCTGGTCCCCAGATGGTCAATCGATTACTTACGTGCGAAGCCGCAATGAAGATGCAGAACAAGGTTCGTATATGCGGTCGGATTTATTCGTACAGCGCTTAGAAGAAGGGGAGGGCAGGCAGGAGCAGCAGGAGCAACTAAATCGGGAAGGTGGGAGCTTTGAAGCACCTAAATGGTCTCCAGATGGTAAGAAGCTTTCGTTTATCGGGCATTTCTTTCTCCACGAAGGAGCTACATTAAATAAGGTGTGGACCGTTGATGTAGATAAAAGAGAGTTTACTTGTTTAACAGATACAGCTGATTTGGAATGCTCCGATGTGTTGATTTCAGATATGCACTGGGGAGGCGCTTCGCCAGGGGCAGAGTGGAATGAGGATGGGACGGAAGTCTATTTCCTTGCTAGTGAAAAGGGAAACACTGGCCTTTACTGCGCTACCGTCGATTGCACGGTTCGACAAATAACGGGTGGTGACAGGCACTTCTACGCTTTTCACTACTTACCGAAGACAAATGAAGCGACGGTGGCAGTTAGTGAACCTGTTAACATTGGTGATATTTATACGCTTTCGTTTCATGATGATCGAGTCAATGAGAAGCGAATTTCTCAATCTAATGACGAAGTTCTTCAACGTTTGGAGCTTTCGTCTCCTGAAAGCTTTATATACAACGGGAAAGACGGGTTAGAAATTCAAGGATGGATGATGCGACCGGCTGGGTTTAAAGATGAACAAACATACCCTCTCATTCTTGAAATTCATGGCGGTCCACATATGATGTACGGAAATTCGTTTATGCATGAATTTCAGCTTCTTGCTTCAAAAGGGTATGTTGTTTTATACACAAATCCACGCGGAAGCCAGGGGTACGGGCAAGAATTTGTAAACGGATGTCGAGGGGACTATGGTGGAGGCGATTATGAGGATCTGATGGCAGGTGTTGATGCTTTATTGAAGAGCTATTCCTTTATTGATGAAGATCGACTCTATGTAACAGGAGGAAGCTACGGTGGATTTATGACGAACTGGATCGTTGGAAAGACGGATCGCTTTAAAGCAGCTGTCACACAGCGCTCGATTTCAAACTGGCAGAGCTTCTATGGGGTAAGTGATATTGGCTATTTCTTTACAAAGTGGGAAGTTGGAAGTGATCTAGATGAGAACCCGGATAAACTGTGGCATCATTCGCCACTAAAATACGTCGATCAAATTCAGACGCCACTTCTTATTATGCATAGTGAACATGATTACCGCTGTCCTATTGAGCAAGGAGAGCAGTTATATATTGCCTTAAAACATCGTGGCAAGGGTACGATGTTTGTGAGATTCCCAGATTCAGATCATAATTTATCTCGTAGTGGTCATCCAGAGCTAAGAGTGGCGAGGCTGATGCATCTCGTAAACTGGTTTGATCAACGCGGAGGGCGCGATTCGACAAATACCGGGGAGTGACAGGCACTAACGTTTTTCTTGATCTGCCCTTGACGCCTTCTGTGAAAGATACTATACTATTGAAAATAGTTAAATAATATTGAAAACTCTTATCAAGAGTGGCAGAGGGACTGGCCCTGTGACGCCCGGCAACCATCTCAGTTTGTGAGAAAGGTGCTAATTCCAGCAAACGAGCGATCGTTTGAAAGATGAGAGGGAGTTCAAGCACGGCTGATTTGTTATCCGAAATCACTCAACTCTCTCTGTACTTTACAGAGGGAGTTTTTTTATTGGGATGGGGGTTAACAGATTCTAAAACTTTTGCGCTTTGAAGTTTTAGTGCTAGAACGCTTTGCATCACTACATATATACAGGAGGAGATTCAAAGATGAAGAAATCATTCTATTTACTAGGAGCACTACTATTAGTCTTTTTGGCAGCTTGTTCAGGAAACGAGGCGTCAGGGGGTTCTGAAGAAGAGGGTCCACTGAAGGTTGGCGTAACGGCCGGGCCACATGAAGATGTGATGAATAAAGTAAAGGAAGTGGCAGCGGAAGATGGATTTGAGATCGAAGTGATCGCATTTAATGATTACGTGATGCCGAACACGGCGCTTGATGAAGGGGAACTTGATGCGAACGTGTTTCAAACAGAACCGTACTTAAATGATTTCGTGCAAGAAAGAGGCTTAGATCTTACAAAAGTTGCGTCCACGATTAATTTTCCAATGGGGATTTATTCGGATCAATATAAAAGCCTTGATGAATTGAAAGATGGAGATAAAGTTGGTTTACCAAACCATTCAACTGGAGAGCCAAGAGCATTACAACTCTTTGAGAAAGCTGGTCTTATTGAATTAAAAGAAGGCGTTGGAGTAGAAGCAACGATTAAGGATATTGAAAAGAACCCATTAAATCTAGAATTCATTCCATTGGAAGCTTCTCAAATTCCTAGACAGTTGGAAGAGCTTGCGATCGCGGCAATTAATACAAACTACGCGATGGAAAGCGGACGCGTTCCGAAAGAAGATTCACTTGAGATGGAGGCTGATGATTCCCCGTGGGTAAATGTGATCGCGACGAAAGAAGAGAATACAGAAGATGAACGTATTCAAAAATTAGTGGACTACTATCATACGGATGAAGTGAAAGATTTTGTTCAAGAAGAATTTGCAAAGTCTGTAGTTCCATCCTGGTAATTCGAAAGAGGAGTGAATACGATGATTCGATTAGAAAACATAACAAAAACGTATAAAAGTGGTGAGACGGTAACAAAGGCCGTCGACGATGTTTCTCTACAGGTTGAAAAAGGAAGCATCTATGGCGTCATTGGTTACAGTGGTGCTGGAAAAAGTACGCTTGTCCGCATGGTCAATCTTTTGGAGAGACCGACGGATGGAAAAGTATTTATCAATGATGTTGAGCTCACTTCTTTATCAACTGGTAAGCTTCAAAAAACGCGGCAGCGGATTGGCATGATCTTTCAATCGTTTAACTTGTTAAAAACAGGTACGGTTCACCAGAACATTGCAATTCCGCTAAAGTTAACAGGCGTGCCGAAAAAAGAAATAGAGAATCGCGTGGATAAATATTTAAAGATTGTTGGGTTATCGGATAAGCGCGATGCTTATCCTTCTCAGCTCTCTGGAGGTCAGAAACAACGTGTTGCGATTGCGCGTGCACTTGCTCATGAACCTGAAGTGCTTCTATGTGACGAGGCGACAAGCGCGCTTGATCCTGATACAACCGAGTCCATTTTAGCGCTATTGGAACAAATTAATCGTGATTTTGGGATTACGATTTTACTAATTACGCATGAAATGAATGTGGTGCAAAAAATTTGTCATGAAGTCGCTGTGATGGAGAATGGAAAAGTGATTGAACAAGGCAGAGTGGTTGATATCTTTAGTCAACCTGAGACATCCACGGCAAAACGGTTTGTCCAGTCGCTTTTCCAAGATGAGCTTCCAGAGTCGCTCGTTACCCGTTTAAAAGAAAGCGGTCAGATCGTGAACCTTTCCTTTATTGGCGAGCGTTCAGGAAGTCCGGCGCTTGCGCATGTTAGTAAAAAGTTCGATGTGTATCCGTCCATTTTAGCTGGGAATATTACGCAGCTAAAGGATCAGCCGTTTGGCAGACTTGTCGTCCATTTGGAAGGTAATGCAGATGAAGCGGATCGAGCTGTCGCCTTTTTAGAAGAAAGCGGTGTTGTCGTCGAAGGATATGTACAGGAGGTGGAAGCACATGTCAGCTAAAGTTTCGGAATTCCTCGACCTTTGGGGAGCAGATATTTGGAGTGCCATTATAGAAACGTTTCAGATGGTTGGGATTTCCCTCCTGATCTCGGTATTAATTGGGCTTCCGCTAGGTGTGTTACTCGTTTTAACACGCCCTGAAAAAGCACTTGAAAACAAGGTTCTTTTCCGTTTACTAAATGCGGTTATTAATGTAATCAGGTCGATTCCATTCATTATTCTACTCTTTTTCATTTTACCTTTTACGAAAATGATCGCAGGTACAACAATCGGTGTAAAAGGCGTGATTGTGCCGCTCGTTGTTTTTACAGCTCCATACATTGCGAGGCTGATGGAATCTGCTTTACTTGAAGTAGATCGCGGAGTTGTTGAAGCGTATGAAGCGATGGGTGTCAAAACGAGACACATTATTTGGCACGTTCTAGTTAGAGAATCGCGATCCTCGATTGTGCTCGGGTTAACGATTGCTACGATCGGACTCATTGGGGCAACGGCCATGGCTGGACTTGTTGGCGCAGGTGGACTTGGAGACCTTGCTTACCGCTATGGGCATTTGCGGTATGAAGTTGATGTGATGTACGTGACGGTCTTTCTGCTCATTGTCCTTGTTCAGGGGCTTCAGTCGTTTGGTAACATTCTTTCTGCTCGTTTGAAAAAAGATTAACAGGAAGGGGGATTATCATGGAAACAATAACTGAAACAACTTTTCCTGTTCAGTATGAGCAGCTGGAAAAATTGGCGCAAAGAAAATTACCCAATGACGTTTTTGATTATGTGCAAAGTGGCGCTGGAGTTGAGGAAACGCTTCGGGCGAATCGACAGGCGTTTGAACAGTGGAAGATCGTCCCTCGTTTTTTAACAGATGTGTCGCATCTTTCAACACAAGTGAAGGTGAATGGAACTGAAATTGCGGCACCGATTTTACTTGCGCCGATTGGGATGCAGGGGATAGTTCATGAACAGGGGGAGCTTGCGACAGCTCGGGCTGCTGCGAAAGAAAATCTCCCGTTTGTATCAAGCACCGTATCTTCTTATTCAATGGAAGAGATTGCATCAGAAACTCGTGGCGTTAGGTGGTTTCAATTGTACTATCCGAATGATCCTGCTATCGCTAAAAGTTTGGTAGAGCGAGCCGAGACGGCAGGATACTCTGCCATTGTTATCACGGTAGATATGGCGATGCTTGGCTATCGTGAGCGCGATCGCACCAATCGTTATTCTCCTTTTCTTCTTGGTAAGGGAGTTGCAAACTATGAAGCTGATCCCGTGTTCAACGAACGAGTGAGCCGGTCGGAGAATGCTTCTTTTTTAGATGAAATGAAAAAGGTTTTCTATAAACCTTCTCTCTGTTGGGAGGACATTGCATATTTGAGAAGCATTACGTCGCTTCCCATCTATTTAAAAGGAATATTGAGTGCAGAGGATGCCCGGACAGCTGCAGAATTTGGCATCGAAGGGATTGTTGTTTCCAATCACGGAGGGCGTCAGCTAGATGGCTGTATTGCCTCTCTTGATGCTCTTTCTTCTATTAAAAAGGAAGTCGGTGATGAGCTGACGATCTTGTTTGATAGTGGGATTCGACGTGGAGCTGACATTGTTAAGGCGCTTGCGCTTGGGGCTGACGCTGTCTTTGTTGGCCGTCCTTATCTTTATGGACTCGCGGTAAATGGAGAAGTAGGGATCCAACAAGTGTTAAGACAGCTTAAAGAAGATTTCTTTATCTCATTATCGTTAGCGGGAGTTTCTTCATTAAAAGAATTAAACAAAGAATGGATTCAGCAAGCTTAGGAGGAATGAAAATTGGAATCGATACAAGTAAGAGCAACCCCTGGGCACTATGAATGTCGATCGGGCGTGCTTCAAGAGTTACCTCGGCTTCTTCAAGAAGGACGGTTTGAGAAGGTATTTATTCTTTCAGGGCATCGCTCCTGGGAGGCGGCTCAAGAATATTTCCCAGATTTATCTGATTTTCATACAGCGTACTCTACATACAATGGCGAATGTTCTGAAACAGAAATTGCAAGACAAGCTGAATTAGCAAGCATTCACGAGGCTGATTTGATTTTAGGTGTCGGGGGCGGAAAAGTTCTCGATGTCGCCAAAGCTGTTGGTCACGAAATGAATAAAGACGTAGCACTCGTGCCAACGCTTGCTTCTACTTGCGCGGCGACAACACCACTTAGCGTGAAGTATTCAGATGAAGGTGAATTTATTACGTATACTATTTTTCCCAGAAGTACATATCTTGTTCTTGTAGAGCCTGAAATTCTTTTGCAATCGCCAATCGCTTATTTACGAGCGGGAATTGGTGACACGCTTGCCAAATGGTATGAAGCGAGAGTGTTAATTGAAGGGCTACCTTCAACGCCTGTTTCTGTACAATTAGCATACGAGGTTGCTAAAAGCTGCCGCGATGTACTTGTGAAGGATGGTGAACAAGCGGTTAAAGATCAGCAAAAAGGTCATTTGAGCGATGCGTTTATCCGCGTCGTTGAAACGAATCTTTTATCAGGAGGAATGGTAGGCGGCCTTGGTGATCGCTATGGACGAATTGCTGGAGCACATTCGATTCATAATGGGCTAACGCATGTTACAGAAGCACATTCCTTTCTTCATGGAGAAAAGGTTGCATATGGTATTTTAGTACAGCTTGTCCTAGAAGGGGAGTGGGCGGAAGTAAGAGGATTGTTTTCTTTCTATGAGCAAATTGGTTTGCCGCTCTCATTAGAGTCACTGGGGGTTGCATCAGCAAATGTGGAAAGCGTCGGTGATGTGATTGCTGAATACGCGACGAAAGAAGGAGAGTCGATTCACTTTCCAACAGCTTCACCTGTTTCGAAAAGTGATGTTATTGAAGCGATCCTGGGATTAGAAGCTTTGCAACTGACGTTAAGCTGAGCTGATCCCAAAATGAAAGAAAAAGTCCCCTGGCTGCGTTCAACATCCAGGGGGCTAGCTATGGTAAGGAGACCTTGCGAGCAGATCAAGGTGTCGATTATGGTGATCGCGTAGGTGCTCCTGCTCATGAGGGTTTGTTTTAAAGACGTTCTTGATAAGCAATAAGATTGTCATAGAAATTCCTCCTTATAAGATTTAGATGTTAGCGGCGGTTGATAATTTCTTGTTCGAGCACATAAATGTTTTCCATCAGAAGCGCCTCCTTCGTTTCTTTTGTTACTTTCATTCTACGCCGCAACGAAACGAAATAAACCGGCCACCGGTTCGGTTTTTATCTCATCCTTAAGAAGGAGATTTTCTCAGTCTTTTACCCATTCGACAATTATCGGGTAGTGACAGGCACCAATACGACGGTTCTGCTTGACAGTGCCACAATATGGTAGTATTTTAGATTAATGCCGACTAAACTTATAAGGATTATAAAGTTTGGTCTATAGATGATAATAAAGAGGGGGAATTCAGTGTGGATACATTTTTAGTTATTGTGAATATTGCTATTTTACTTGTTCTTATTGGTGTATTAATTAAGATGCAGCAGAAGCATGTATCTTTTAGTAAGCGGGTTTTTGCCGGATTAGGTTTCGGTGTAGCGCTTGGGGTTTACTTACAAATTGCGTTTGGTGCTAGTTCGGAGATTGTTAGTCAAACATCCGATTGGTATAGCATTGTAGGAAGCGGATACGTTCGCTTGCTCATGATGATTGTTATTCCACTCGTTATGGTTTCGATCATTCAATCGATTACAAATCTTGAGAAGACGTCAGAGCTTGGAAAGATGTCAGGTTGGATCATTGGTATTCTTGTTTCCACTGCAATGGTTGCGGCAATTGTGGGCGTCGGAAGTTCACTTGTTTTTGACTTAAATGCCGAGCAAATTGAAGCAGGTCAGGCAGAGCAGGACCGAGGAAGTTACCTAGAAGAAACGCTTGGTAGCGTGAAGGATATGAGTACTCCAGATAAGATTCTTGCTTTCATTCCAGCCAATCCGTTTGAAGATATGACTGGAGCTCGCCCAACTTCAACGATTGCGGTCGTTATTTTCTCAGCAATTGTAGGGGTTGCGGCGCTTGGCGTACGACGGAAAAATCCTGAGCAAGCGGCCGTTTTCACGAAGGGTGTTAATGCGGTTTATGCAATCGTGATGCGTATCGTTACGCTTGTTCTCCGTTTAACTCCTTTTGGAATTATGGGCTTAATGGCAACAACAGTAGCTCAGACGAACGTAGCTGGAATTCTTGAACTTGGAAAATTCGTTCTCGCATCATATCTCGCCTTACTTGTGATGTTTATCATTCATTTAATTTTGATTGCAACTGGTGGATTAAATCCACTTACGTATTTGAAAAAGGTTCTACCTGTTCTTACATTTGCTTTTACATCACGCTCAAGCGCAGGGACAATTCCGTTGAATATTTCTGCACAGAAAAATAGCCTTGGTGTTGATGAAGGTACAGCGAACATGTCAGCTTCGTTTGGCGCTACGATCGGTCAAAATGGTTGCGCAGGCATTTATCCTGCGATGCTCGCAGTGATGATCGCGCCAACAGTTGGCATCGATCCGCTTAGCCCAGGATTTTTAATTCAGCTTGTGCTTATCGTAGGCATTAGTTCATTTGGCGTCGCTGGTGTTGGCGGCGGAGCTACTTTTGCAGCATTGATCGTCCTTTCTTCAATGAACTTACCTGTTTACTTAGCAGGACTTCTTATTTCTGTGGAGCCTCTCATTGATATGGGACGTACGGCTCTTAACGTAAACGGTGCAATGACATCAGGAACGCTCACTTCCCGTATTCTTGGGAAATTTAATCATGATAAATTTAACGATTCGAAGGCAATTGAAAAAGATATTGCTGTATAAAGAAAGAGGGATCCCGCTTCGATTAGGAAGCGGGTTTTTTTTATTTCTTCAGTACTCTTAGATTCGTTGCGTAATGTAATAGGATTGAAGCATTTTCATCGTAAGGTCACAAGACTAAGCGACTCATTCTGATTCCCTCCTCCCGTAAAATCCCGCAATTGAAGGAAGTTAGGCAGTCACCGTCGAAAAGAAATAAGGGTATAAATGGTCAGGGGGGAAGCGAATGTATTGGCTCAGGCTGCTTGTTTTAAGTCTAGTGATCGTCGTGACGGCTTCTTGTTCATCACAGGCATCGGTTCAACATGAAACAACCGATACAATTCATCTCGTTCCGGAAGGTTTTGAAGGGAAATTGATCGTTATTTATAACGTAGAAGGCGCACCTAAGTTAAAAAAAGAAAAAGGTTTTACGGTGGTCCCTTATGATCAGGATGGCACGTACTTAACATCAACGGAAGATATGGAATATGGGGGAGTAACAGATGAGTTTTATTACGTTGATCAAAAAGATAAGCGTACCCCCATCGAGACAAATTGCACGTATCTGTTCCCGAATAGCGGCATTACTATAGCGGATCGGCGCTTGCTTTATAATGCTTTTTACTTAACACAGTCACACTGCAGTGACGACTTTCACGGAAAGGGTCCGGAAAATGCGAGTAACCGAAATATTACAGGCAGTGTAGAAGAGAAGCTTAAGGAAGAAGGGTTATTGGAGTAACCAAAGAACGATAAGAAAACGACGGCGAGTTCGCCGTCGTTTTAGTTTGCTCTCTCCCATATTCTTTCGATGTTTACCAAGGTTTCTTCTTCAAATGTCAGGCAATACACATCAGGCATATCCAGACTACGCCAAAAGGTGATATCGTACTTCTGATTGAAATGTCTCATGATTAACGCAAGCAAATTTCCATGAGTTCCAATGACGATGCTTTTTCCTTCATATGTTTTTAGCACATCCTTCAGTGCATCAATGCCGCGATTACGCGCTTCTTCGTTTGATTCACCACCTGGGTGTGCATAGGATTCATTAAGCCAAACGGTTTCTATTGCTTCCTGGAAATTTTCAACCGACTTTCCGGCGAGCGTTCTTTCTTTAAATGCTTCAATCAGTTGAATATCCTTATTGTGCTGTAGAGCGATGCCTTCAACTGTTTGAATCGCTCGCTTATATGGACTAGAAAGAATGATGTCGACGTGCTTTTCAGTCATCTGGTCCGTGACCAATTTCTGGTCGTGTTGGCCATTGGACGATAATCCACGACCATACTCATCTGGTGAGTAGGTCGAGTGCGCATGACGAACGAGATAGATCTCTGTTTGCTTCATTGGTTCACCTCTTTAAAGCGGCGGGGGTCAGGTACGTACCTGACCCCTGCGCCATTATTTTCTTTCAAGCATCACTCGCGTAAGCTGAGTCCGGTTTTTTACACCGGTTTTCTCATAAATACGGCTAAGATGTTTTTTAATTGTCACTTCGCTTAAAGAAAGAGTCTGTGCTAGCTTGGCATTAGAATATCCTTGTATCACAAGTGAAACTACTTCCTGCTCACGAGCAGTGAATTGAAAGCGGTGTTGCGGCGTTTCAGATAGATTAACACCAAGAGCATTTGCGAACGTTTCAAGATAGTGAGAGAGCCGAGCATTTCGTAAATCAAGCTCATATGTTTTAGAAGGTCGATCAGGGCCATAATCAAAATGCATCGCTTCTGGAATTTCATTAAATCGAAACTGTTCTAATAAATCTTGATAAAAAGGAAGGGGCGTTGAAGCAACGAGAATCCCCTCAGTTAACACAAGCGGAAGAAGGTGGTAAAGAAGTGCTTTTCGATCTTCCATCTGTTTGGGGTTTTTCACGCCTAAGTATCGAATCACCCAACCGGATGGTGTATCTTGTGAAAGAATGCGCTTTTCTTCAGCGGGAGAGATCCTCTTAAAATAACTTCTTGTCACAGGACTGCTTTGCAATTTTCTAAGCGAGTTTGACTGAATGGGCAGCAAGAAAGCAATTCCATTGACGATTCCATCCCTTTGTCGAAGCAGCTTCACGTGGTGAATACCTACGGACTCAATCATTTCTTTTGTCATAAAAGCCGATTCCTGGTTGTTATTTTTAGAAATGAAGTATTGGAACGTATGCTCACTTTGATCATTCACAAACGAAGCATTCAAGTCTTTTTTGACAAGAGCATTCTCTTCTAAATAAGGAAGGATCTCACTCCAGTCATCTTGACTCGCTGAAGTCATCGTGTACGTTGATAACGTTTCATGATCAAATAATGAGGCTCGCATCATCGGTTCACCTAGCAAATAAAAAAACTCACTAATTTCCGTAGAATCCACTATTCGATCATGATTGAAAAAGGAACGACAATAAAGCAAAGCGCGCTTCCAGAGCTGATGATAATAAAAGGGCTTTCTTCTTTTGAGGTCATCTCGCATGGCGCGTTGGAAAAGTGTATTTAACTGCCAGCCGGCCTCCGTTTCTTCAAAAAAGGAAAGAGAGATGAGCGCTTCAAAATCTTTTCGTGATATCGATTGATTAAGCATTACCTCAAGTTTTTCCTGCTGAATGTAGCGACCGATTGATGCCACCTCTATGTAAGGAAGGAGGTGATCATCTTCAAGTTCACTAAGCCATTCCTTTACAACGGTACGATAAATTTTTTGTTCATCGCTTTCATTCCACTCTTGTGTTTCATTTAATTTCTGCACACAGAGCGATAAGGCATAAGGATTACCGCTTGAAAATTGCCAGGCTAGCTGTATGAGCTCCGGATCCAATGTTTGGAACACCGAATCGAATTGGCCCATACTAAATCCATTTAACTCAATCGTTGTGATAAAGGGATACCAGATTGACGCTCTCCAGGATGAATTAAGCTGCTTACGACCGCTGAAAATGAGAATGCTGGAAGATGGTAGCGAAGGAAGAAAGGACTGTCTAAACCATTCATCTAACTTTTCAAATCGTTCGTAGGAATCAATCGCAATGACAAAGCGAATTCCTTGTTTCTCTAGATGTTGGATGTGCATATGAATGGCTTCAAGTGGTGAAATGTATACGTTGGAGGCGCCCATCTGGTCAAGCAATAGTTGAAGAAAAGCAGATGGCTCTGCTTTTGAATATTGCGCATTAACAAGATAAAAAACGACGCCACGATCCGTAGCTTCTTTTTGATAGTGAGTCATTAATTCGCTTTTCCCGGTACCTGGTTGGCCATAGACTGAAAGAATACCACTTCCACTATGGTCTAGTAGGCGAGAGAAGCTAGCTAATTCTTTTTCTCTCGTAATATTAAATGGAAAAGCCTTCATCTGACTTTGATCATGATTGGGGTTATCTGGAAGGACCATCCGTATCACACTCCGCTATAAAAGATTACTCGAATTTTGTCTAAGTAGTAT
The DNA here is from genome assembly GCF_011082085.1 of Bacillus sp. Cs-700. NCBI lineage: Bacteria > Bacillati > Bacillota > Bacilli > Caryophanales > Bacillaceae > Bacillus > Bacillus sp. Cs-700. The sequence goes on along the minus strand of NZ_CP041063.1, from coordinate 2,099,910 downwards.
ACTTTCGTATACTACCCCCAAATTCCTGCTTTTGATAAAATTAATTTATACAATATTCTGAATTTACAAGATAAGGGAGGAATTGCTGTGGAGGCAGGGAATAATCCAGAAAAAATGACGCCAACCCCACGAAAAACTTCAAGCGGATTGGAGGAAAACGTCGCAGGACTGTTGACCTATGTGTTAGGATTTGTCACTGGAATTATTTTTTTGTTAATCGAAAAAGAAAACAAGTTCGTTCGCTTCCACGCCATGCAATCAATTGTTGTGTTCGGAGCATTCTTCGTTATAAGTCTTGTGTTAAATGTTGTTCCTGTTATTGGTACAATCGTTTCTGTTCTGATTTTACCTCCTCTTAGCTTAATTGTTTGGATTGTTTTAATGGTAAAAGCCTATCAGGGAAATCACTATAAGCTTCCAATCGCTGGCGACTTCTCGGAAAAGCAGTTAGCGAAAATGAAATAATAAAAGCCGCGATTCTCTTTGGGAGAAAATCGCGGCTTTTATTGAATCAGAGCTTCAAGGGCTCAAAAAGACTTCTTTATTTTTTAGTCGTTAATTCTTGATCAACTACTTGTTTTAGGTAGTTCATCACATCTTTTTGAAGATCTGGACGTGTTAGAGCAAAATCGACGGTTGCTTTAATGAAACCAAATTTATCACCAACATCGTAACGCTGGCCTTCGAATTCATGAGCAAAAACGGCTTGCTGTTCATTCAATACTTTAATCGCATCTGTCAGTTGAATTTCTCCACCAGCGCCTTTAGGTAGGTTTTCAAGAATGGAGAATATTTCAGGAGTGAGAATGTAACGTCCTAAAATCGCATAATTAGACGGTGCGTCTTCAAGGGAAGGTTTCTCAACAAGAGATTTAATGGGGATAATCCCATTGTCGATTTGTTCTCCTTTAGGAGCGATAATCCCGTATTTTGATACGGCTTCGTCCGCAACTTGTTGAACACCTACAATTGAAGTACGGTAACGGTTGTAGCTATCCATGAGCTGGCCAATACATGGCTGCTCTGATTTGACAATGTCGTCTCCAAGGAGAACTGCGAAAGGCTCATTACCGATAAAACGACTTGCGCAGTTAATCGCATGTCCAAGGCCTTTTGGTTCTTTTTGACGTATATAATGAATGTTAGCTAAATTAGATATTTGCTGAACTTCTTTTAACATCGCTTCTTTTTGCTTCTTAATAAGCGTTTCTTCAAGCTCGTAGGATTTGTCAAAATGGTCTTCAATTGCGCGCTTTCCGCGACCGCTCACGATGATAATATCTTCAATTCCAGCAGCAACAGCTTCTTCTACAATATATTGAATCGTTGGCTTGTCCACGATTGGTAGCATTTCTTTTGGCTGTGCCTTAGTTGCCGGTAAGAACCTTGTTCCAAGACCAGCGGCAGGTATAATAGCCTTCCTTACTCTCATGTTGAATCCTCCCAGTAACTAATTGATTTCAAAATCCATATAAGTGCTTACTAATATTAACATATTTCCCGACTTTTTTCCTGCTTTTTCACAACCTAGCAAAATGCACGTAGTACGGAGTGCTTAGAGGCTTCAGATACGTTTTGTTTATTGTGAATGCCGCTATTACAGAATTTTCGACAACAATAGTCGGTATCCTTCTCAATCATGAAATGTTAAGATGAAACACACTAAATCCCGTTTTACGCAAATCCCTCGCTACCTTTGTATAGTTTTATTTCATACAAGAAGGGTATTGAAGAATAATTGCATGTTCGTGACTTATTAATTGAGGTTGATTAAAGAAGTAAGCTCCATTGTTTTGATGAGTAGTCTGTCTAAACAATTGAACTTATTATTCTAAATGACCCTATTCCCATTTTGGTTTAAAAGTATGCGTTGGCTTTATGTTTGTCTATAAGCACGATCTCATTCACTAAATAGGCATTTATTACAAGCGAATTGAGGGCCACAATTTACCGGGATGTGACGAAGGGTGTCATATGTTGCGAAGAAGCGATAGCGACAGCATCGTTTAAACGTAATGAACCTAGTTTTCTCATTAATCCACGATCAGTCAGTCTTAGCTTTTTTGACGTGAGAACGTGAAGAATCTAGCAGAGATTGTTCACACAATTGAAAGAAAATAAACTGCTTTTTCCTTATTTTTACAATGATTATTCAATCGAATTCATGTATACTTAAGTATTAGATTGAAAAGATTTATTGAAAAAAATAGTCTCATAGAGAGAAAAAAGAGATAAGGCGAAGTTGTGAAGGGATGAAAAGAAATGAAAGAATTGTTCTTTTCCGTGCTTCTCGTCGTGAAGAATGAAGAGAGGTATATACGAAAGTTGCTGGAAGGTGTCTTGCAACAGGAGTTTCCTCAGCATTCATATGAAATTCTAGTAGTTGATGGAATGTCGTCCGATCGAACGAAAGATATTATAGAAGATGTTAGTCTTAAGAATCCGGGAAGAATTCGACTATTTGAAAATCCGAAAGAAACCTTACCTACAGGATGGAATCTTGCTATCCAGAATGCAAAAGGAAAGTACATTTTAAGGGTAGACGGGCATACGATGATCCCTAAAGATTTCCTTGAAGGTTACTATGACTTAATTCAACGCAAGCCAAATATGGACTGCGTCGGAGGCGTTATTCGAACGGAAGGGAAAGGTTTTTGGGGAACAATTAATGCGTATGTTTACTCACATCCAATGGGAGTCGGGAACTCAATGTTCCGCATTACAAAAAGCTCCAGCAAATGGGAAGGACTTGTAGACACGGTTCCGTATGGTGCTTACAAGCGTGAAGTATTCCAAAAAGCCGGATTGTTCAACGAAAATTTAAGAAGAAGTGAAGATATAGAATTTCATGCGAGGGTTAGAAATCGAGGCGGAAAGTTTTATTTGTCTAGTGATATAGCTTCCACTTATTTTGCTAGAGATAGTGTGAAGACATTTGTTCAAAAGTCTTATGCAGATGGAAAATGGGGTATTATTGCTTCTAGAAGTACAAAAGGTGTAATGAGATTTCGACAGCTTGCTCCCTTGATGGCATTTCTTACAGGGACAGGTCTTGGAATTGGAGCACTCTTTAATGATGCTTTTTTAATCGGGTTACTCTCATTAGTTGCAATTTACCTGATGATGATCGGTGTTTCTTCACTAGGCGTTATCAAACAACATGGTTTCCGTGCATACTTTCCTACGGTGATGCAGTTCTTTCTGCTCCACTTTTCGAGGGGCCTAGGACTAGTAGGCGGATACTTTAGCAAACAATACTGGAAGGTGAAGACCGGTCATGAAAAATGGGCAAGAATTACTACCGACCACATTTCTTGATAATGAGACGATTCTTTCTTATCGAAAGCAGTCTCAAACGTTAAGTTATAAAGAAGATTTATGGTCATGGTATGTACTGCGTCGAATTTCGATTTATATTACCATTTTGTTTATTAAAATGCGTATAAAACCAAATACGGTAAGCTGGATGAGTGCATTCTTTATGATTATCTCAGGCTTATCGCTAATGATTGCTACACCTTTATCGATTGTATTTGCCGCGTTGTTTTATAATATTGGTTATCTTTTTGATTGTGTTGATGGTGAAGTTGCTAGAATTACGAAACAAACGTCATCAAAAGGGTATTATATCGACATTATTATACAAGCTGCAGCATTGCCGGTCTTTTTATCGATGATTTTAACTGTCTTAAGACAAGCTGGGATGCTTGATGTAAATCTACTCGAAATGACAATAATCTATGTGACGATTGTAGCGATTATCATGGCATTACTCGTTCCAATTGCATACCAGCTAACGAAGTTAACGATGTCGCAATCGACCACTCAGGATCCTGTGAATTCGATTCGAGATGGTTCACTGTTTTTTGATATTGTAGCTGTTCTGCTTGGCCTACCTGGCTTTTATGTTACAGCTGTGTTCATTGTTTTAATTGAACAGGTAACAGGCGCAGAGTTTCTACTTTACTATATATCCTTTTTCCTCGCCATGCTTGTGATAAAGACAGGCCTGCGCGTTATTATTACATCACGCTCATTTGATAAAGAATAGACTTGAGTACAAATCTATTATAAAACAAATTAAGCGCGCATGATGTTAAGTATTATTAAAAATTGTAAATTGTATGTTAATTCGTGTCTCGTTAAAAAAACTATTAAACACTAATAACTGGAGGGGTCGAAATGAAGAAGGTTTTGACTTACGGTACGTTTGATTTATTGCATTGGGGACATATTAATTTATTAAAGAGAGCAAAGGATCTTGGCGACTATCTGATTGTAGCCATTTCAACTGATGAATTTAACGAACTTAAAAATAAAAAGGCGTATCATAGCTACGAAAATCGTAAAGTGATTTTAGAAGCGATTCGCTATGTAGATGAAGTTATTCCTGAAGAACACTGGGAACAAAAAGTAGATGATGTTAAAAATAACGATGTTGATATTTTCGTAATGGGCGATGATTGGGAAGGCAAATTTGACTTCTTGAAAGATCATTGTGAAGTTGTTTATCTTCCTCGTACGGCAGGGATTTCAACAACTAAAATCAAGAAAGAGTTGCTTGTATCTAACGGCTAAGCAGTCATAGAATTTGAGAATAAATAGTTGGGGTGCTAGGGATTGTGATGGGACAAATTAGTGTAATAGTAACCGTTTATAATAAACAAGATTATATTCAAAAATGCCTTGATTCTTTGCTTCAGCAGTCTTATCAGGATTTTGAGATTATCCTGATCAATGACGCTTCAACTGATCGTAGTAAAGAAATCATCGAGCATTATCATGACCCAAGACTAAGCTGCTATCATTTAGACACAAATGTTGGTGTCTCAAAAGCGCGCAATATGGGAATTGACCATGCTTCCAATGAGTTCATCTATTTTATGGACGGTGACGATTACCTTGCCCCATATACACTGGAACTTCTTCTAAGCAATGTTGGAGAAGACCATCTTATTGGTGCGTCTATCTTTAAAGCTGGTAAAATTGACATTCCTACAGAAATTGGAGAAGATTCTTACCACCTACGGAGATTAAGAGGCAGTAGAAAGATTAAAGCTCTTCGCCGCAGAAGTGCGACGAACTTTCTAATTCGCAAAGACTTTATTGAAAATCATCAGCTTCGTTTTGATGAAGAAGCAACGTTTTACGCGGATTTATCATTCTCCATACCTGTTATTGTGAATTCGGAAGAAATTCCGATGATTTCAGGAGTTCCAACTTATTTAAAAGGAGAATGCTACGATCCAATTGATCATCCAACTTTAATGTTGCATTCGGTTGAGGAGAAGTTACCTGACTTATTTTATATTTATCACAAAATGAAGCTGTCTTATGGCGAAACGAAAAGCATTAGCCGTTATTTGGACTTGCTTTTGTTGAACTATTACTCAAAAAGTATTACGAATAAAGCGACGAAAGAACCATCTGTTTTATTTGATCACTTTACAGCTTTAAAAAACTGTCTTGCCCTCGTGGCCCCAGGAAGAATAAAGCGAAGAAATTTAGTTGAGCGAAGAGAACATCGCCTCCTCCAAAAAGGTAAGAAGGAAGCCGTTCTGAAGTCAATGAAGTTTCGCGTTCGCTTAAGACAGTGGCGAAGAGCGTTAAGGAAAAAGCACTTACTCATGCGTCAGCTCTACCGAACAGTCCTTGTGAAAATGCCAATGAAAGAGCGAAAAGTGTTGCTTGAAAGCTTTGGCGGCAAAGGCTACTCTGATAGTCCTCGCTACATTTATGAAGAGCTGTTGAAAAGCAACCAGAAATACGACTATTTATGGGTTTATGATAAGCAGAAAAAGGACATCCCGGGTAATCCGAAGCAGGTTCGTCGATTAAGTCCAGCCTATTATTATCATTTGGCAACGGCGAAATACTGGGTATCGAACGCCAGAATGCCGAATTTTGCTATTAAACGTCCTGAAACGGTGTACTTGCAAACGTGGCACGGTACGCCCCTTAAGAAGCTTGCGGCTGATATGAAAGAAGTCCGTATGCCGGGTACCACAACAGAAAAGTATAAGCGGAATTTTTATAACGAAGCCCAAAAATGGGACTACCTTGTTTCACCGAATGATTATTCTTCGCAGATCTTTAGAAGAGCATTCAAGTTTGGAAAAGAAATGCTTGATGTTGGCTATCCGAGAAATGATATTCTTTACCTTCCAGAAGAAGAAAAGAAAAACCGACAGCAGGAAATCAAAACAAAGCTTGGTATTCCGGCAGATAAGAAGGTTATTCTTTATGCGCCAACGTGGCGGGATGATGAGTTTCATGGGAAAGGTCAATATAAATTTGATTTAAAGCTGGATCTAAAGAAAATGCAGGAGCGTTTAGGAGATCAGTATGTGATTGCCCTCCGAATGCACTATTTAGTTGCTGAGCACATCGATACAACAGGTATGAGTGATTTTGTTTACAACCTTTCTGACTATGGCGATATTGCGGAGCTTTATTTGCTATCAGATGTGTTGATTACTGATTATTCATCTGTATTCTTTGATTACGCAAACCTGCGTCGTCCGATTCTTTTCTTCACTTATGACATCGAAAAATATCGCGATTCACTGCGCGGATTTTATATGGATTTTGAAAATGAAGCACCTGGCCCATTGTTGAAAACATCAGAGGGCGTTCTTGATGCCATTGAAAATCTTGAAAGAATTGAGCTAGAGTACGAAAGTAAATTTAATGCATTTTACGATAAATATTGCCATCTTGATGATGGGCATGCAGCTAAGAAAGTGATTAACAGGGTGTTTGAACCCGAAAAAGCTGAAGTGTAGATGCACATTTAAGAAACAGGGTACTGCCGCTGATAAAGGCGAAATGGCACTATCCTGTTTTTTAAAGCGAGAGGGCATTTCAATTGAATCTACTATTTGTCAGGGGTAAGGTGTCCATTTCATGAAAAAGCTATTAAAGATGATGAAAATATATCCATTGATGAAGGCATTTAGTCGACTTCTTTTCGTGGCATTAGGTCGGTTTCCTGCAAATAAGCGACTTGTGATATTCGAAAGCTTTTCTGGAAAACAATATAGCTGTAATCCAAGAGCGATCTACGAATATCTTGTCGAGCACAATTATAACCTTGAAATGATTTGGAGCGTTGAAGAGTCACATGCTGATTTATTCCGCAAAAAGGGTATACCTACTGTAAGGCGTTTTTCACTAAAGTGGTTTTACCTGATGGCTCGTGCTCGTTATTGGGTAACGAATAGTCGAATGTCCCTTTGGATTCCAAAGCCATCGCACACTGTTTACGTGCAAACGTGGCATGGAACGCCGCTTAAGAAGCTTGCTGGAGATATGGACGAGGTACACATGCCTGGGACAAATACGCTTTCTTATAAGGATAATTTCTATAAGGAAGCGGCGAAGTGGGATTATCTTATTTCACCTAACCGCTACTCAACAGAAATTTTTGAGCGAGCATTTGGTTTTAAGAAAAACATGATTGAATCGGGTTATCCCCGTAATGATCGTCTGCATCTTGAAAATGATGAAAACGGAATTGCCGCATTAAAAGCGGAGTACAGCATTCCAACGCATAAAAAAGTGGTTCTTTATGCGCCGACTTGGCGAGATGATGAATTCTATCAGCCGGGCAAATACAAGCATGATTTAAAATTGGATTTAGATATGTTAAGACGTGAAATCGGTGATGAGTATGTTATTGTGTTAAGGATGCACTACTTGATTGCAGAGCAATTTGACCTTTCTCCATATGAGGGTTTTGTCTATGATTTATCTGTAGGTGTCGACGTAAACGACCTTTACTTAATGTCAGACGTCTTAATCACGGATTATTCTTCAGTCTTTTTCGATTATGCGAATTTAAGAAGACCGATCATTTTCTTTACCTACGATCTCGCTTCATATCGAGACAAATTGCGTGGCTTCTACTTTGATTTAGAAGTTGAAGCACCGGGTCCTGTAGTGACAACAACCGCAGAAGTGTTGAAGGCCATTCAAACGTTTGAAATTGAGGGTTTTGGCGCATTCGAGGAGAAGTATAACGATTTCTATCATACGTATTGTTACCTCGAAGGAGGATCTGCTACCAAAAAGGTTGTTGACCAAATTTTTGTTAGTGAGGCAAAATAAGCATGAATTCGATGATTGCAGTTTTAAAAGAACAAGTAAGTAACTTTTACTTAATAAATCGACTTTCGGTTTATCAAGTGAAAAGTACAAATAGCAACAACTATCTTGGTATGGTCTGGGAAATTCTCAATCCTCTGTTTCAAATGAGTATTTACTGGTTTGTATTTGGATTTGGAATCCGTAATGGTAATCCTGTTGACGGGGTTCCCTTTGTGCTATGGATGTCTGCTGGTCTTGTAGTTTGGTTCTTCTTTAACCCAGCTGTTATTCAAGGATCAAAATCGATTTATACCAGGATTTCGATGGTATCGAAAATGAACTTCCCTATGAGTACAATTCCGAGTTTTGTGATCATGTCGGTCTTTTACCAGCACTTGATTCTTCTCGGTATTTATTTTGCAGCCGTGTTACTAACCGGTCAGGGTTTATCGTGGCACTTAATTCAATTGCCTTATTACATGTTTTCATTAATTATTTTAATCTTTGCGATCTCTCTTATTACGTCAACATTATCGACAATTGTGAGAGATGTACACAAAATGCTTCAGTCATTTATACGGATGTTCCTTTATTTAACACCGATTCTTTGGACAATTGATGATTTACCTGGATTTATCCAGGTTGGGATGAAACTTAATCCGCTATACTATATAGTGGAAGGCTACAGAGATGCACTTCTCGGCATGGGCTGGGTTCATCAGACGCTTCAATACACACTTTATTATTGGGTGGTTGTTGTGCTGTTATTGATGATTGGTTCCTACCTGCATATGAAGTTCAAGAGTCATTTCGTAGACTATATTTAATAAGGACTGTCGTTTATGAGCTATTCAGTTAAATTAAATGGGATTACGAAAAAATATAAAATGCACAGGCAGAACTCCGATAAGCTGAAGGACATCCTTCTTCCTGGAGGTTACGGTGAGGATTTTTACGCCATCCGTGACTTGACTTTTGAAGCAGGAGAAGGCGACGTTGTTGGCATTATTGGGGTTAACGGATCAGGGAAATCAACGTTCTCTAATCTGGTTGCCAACATTACTCCACCAACGAGCGGGGAAATTGACGTTAAAGGTGATGTTTCTCTAATCGCCGTTTCGGCCGGATTAAATAAAGAATTAACAGGTCGTGAGAACATTGAGTTAAAGCTTCTCATGATGGGCTATAAAAAGGACGTAATTGAAAAAATGAAGCCTGATATTATTGAGTTTGCCGATATTGGTAAATTTATTGATATGCCTGTTAAAAAATACTCTAGCGGTATGAAATCACGTCTTGGATTTTCGATTTCAATTAGCGTAGATCCGGATGTTCTGATTGTCGATGAGGCACTTTCCGTTGGTGACAAAACATTTGCTGATAAATGTCTTGTAAAGATGGAAGAGTTTAAAGAACGAGGCAAGACGATTTTCTTCGTTAGTCACTCGAATGGCCAGATGAAGAAGTTTTGTAATAAAGCAATCTGGCTTGAACATGGTACGATCCGTGAGTATGGACCGATGAAGGATATCATGCCGAAGTATGAAGCCTTTATTAAAGAATACAAATCGTGGTCAAAGGAAGAAAAACGCCGTTTTAAAGAAGAAGGAATGAAGAAGCAGGAAGGCCTTTTAGCTGCTGATTCAGAAGAAAAAGGGAAACGTAAGAAGTCTAGGCTATTGTTTAGATGATTTGCTGTTCTCTTTAACAGAATCGCTCTCAGTAGAGAGCGATTTTTTCATTATTTGCGATGAATTTAGGGGAATGAATGTGATATGATGAGAAGGAATTTTTTGGTGAAATCATAAGAAGTGGGGGATTAAGAATGGCTATTTTAGTAACAGGCGGTGCTGGATACATTGGAAGCCATACGTGTGTGCAGTTACTTGATCACGGTTCTGATATTGTTGTCGTTGATAACTTTTCGAATAGTAAGATGGAGTCGCTTGATCGTGTGAAAGAATTAACAGAGAGAGATTTTCCTATATATGAGGTAGATCTCCTTGATCGTGCTTCGTTAGGAAAGGTATTTGAAGAAAATGACATTGAAGCGGTTATTCATTTTGCAGGCTTGAAAGCGGTCGGTGAATCAGTTTCAATGCCGCTTCATTATTATCACAATAACTTAACAGGGACGTTCGTTCTGTGTGAAGTGATGGAGAAATATAACGTAAGGAATATTGTCTTCAGCTCTTCGGCCACTGTATATGGGATGCCAGACGTGATGCCCATTACAGAAGAAGCGCCGTTAAGTGCGACGAATCCTTATGGCCAAACGAAGCTTATGATTGAACAAATTCTTCGTGACCTTCACGTGGCAGATTCAAACTGGAGCATTGCCCTTCTTCGCTATTTCAATCCAATCGGTGCTCACATCAGCGGGCGTATTGGAGAAGACCCAAACGGGATTCCTAACAACTTGATGCCATATATTAGTCAGGTAGCTGTTGGAAAGCTTGAACAGCTTAGCGTGTTTGGTGATGATTATCATACAGCTGACGGTACGGGCGTACGTGATTACATTCATGTTGAAGATCTAGCGAATGGCCATCTAAAAGCCCTTGAGCATATTCTAGGTACGACAGGTGTTGAAGCGTATAACCTTGGGACGGGTAACGGCTATAGCGTGCTTCAAATGGTAAAGGCTTTTGAAGAAGCAACAGGAAAAGAAGTAAAGTATTCGATTGCACCACGCCGTCCTGGTGATATCGGAGAATGTTACGCTGATCCAACGAAAGCTGAAACCGAGCTTGGATGGAAAGCAGCGAAAGGCATTGAAGAAATGTGTCGCGACACGTGGCGCTGGCAGTCGGAGAATCCAGATGGTTATCAAGAGGGTCGTCTTCGAAGGGGTCAGGTTCGAACCTGACCCCCAACACAAACAACTGTCCCTCTATAAAGGACATTGTAATGCTCGCTCTTTCATAGAGCGGGCTTTTGTGTGTGGATGAAGCATTCTTGTTATAATACCTATAGTGGTATTCAATTATTTGAAGAAATTCTAAGGAGGTTTTCACCATGGCCGGGAAACGATTTAAACCGGGAAAGGCGGATCGACTTCTTGATCCGAAGCGAAAGGAAATCATCTCACCTGAACAAGTTATAGCTCATCTTGACGTAACGATTACCGATCATGTAGCTGATTTTGGCGCGGGGAATGGGTATTTTACATTGCCGTTAGCGGAAGTGGCTGAAAAGGTCTATGCGGTTGATATTGAGAAGCAGATGTTAGATCTTCTTAAAAAACGTGCGATAGAAGTGGAGAATATCGATTACATTGTCAGTAGTCTTGAACAAATTAACCTGGCCGATCAGGTAGCGGATAAAGCTGTTGCTGCTTTTGTCATTCATGAAGTACCTGACCTCAAGAAAGCTTTTCAAGAATTTAAGCGAATTGTTAAGCCGGGAAAGAAAATACTCGTGCTCGAATGGGAAGCCATTGAAATGGAAATGGGTCCTCCCCTTCACGAGCGGATTTCTTCACAGAAAATGAAGGAGATCTTTGAAGAAAATGGTCTTGAGCCAGTGGTTCATCATTTTCATGAGGCTGTTTATGGTGTAACGGCGGTAGTGTAGTGGATTGAGAGGGGGGTCAGGTTCGAACCTGACCCCCCTCAAAGACATTTGTCCTTCTATGAAAACACTCTACTTAACTATTTTATAGAGGTGGAGTTTTTTGACGTTAAAGTAAACTAATCAGTAAATATTTACTTGACTATCAGGCCTTTGTACCTTAATCTAAAAACATGAATGCGCTTTCATTTTCTTTTTCGGTATTGTTTAGTAAACAAACAGGAGGGGTTAAGGTGAGAAAGGTAATGGGTCGAGTAAGTATTTTACTCATTCTAATGTTGGTTCTCGGTGCTTGTTCTAGTAACAATAGCTCGGGGGATGGAGCAAGTGATGGAGAAAGTAGTGGAAAGAAAGTTACGGCATGGGCTTGGAACATTAACGTTCCAGTTCTTGAAGAAGCGGCCGAGAAGTTTAAAGAAGAAAACCCTGATTTTGAACTAGAAGTTGTGGAACTTGGTCGAGAAGACGTTTATTCAAAGTTAACGACTGGGTTGCAAGCTGGAGGGAAAGGATTGCCGGATATCGTTCTTGTAGAGGATGATCGGATCCAGGGTTATATGGAAACATTTCCTGATGCATTTGTAAATGTATCGGATAAGGGATTTGATGATAGCAAAGACAGCTTTCCTACTTATAAAACAGATCTTCTTTCAAAAGACGGAGCGATGTATGGCTTCCCGTTTGATGGTGGACCAACAGGCGTGTTTTACCGCACCGATTATTTTGAAGAAGCTGGTGTGAATCCTGACGATATTAAGACGTGGGATGACTTTATTGATGCTGGTAAAAAAATTAAAGAAGCGACAGGCAAAGCAATGCTTGGCCTTGATTTGAACGGAGATGACGGTCTTTATCGGATGATGATGACGCAGCAAGGTACGTTCTATTTTGATGATGAGAAGAACGTGAATTTCACTTCTGAAGAATCTAAAATGGCAGCAGAGAAAGTAAAAATGATGAAAGAAGAAGGCCTAGTGAAAGATACAGTGGGCTGGGATGCTTGGATTAGTGCTATGGCTCAAGGCGATGTGGCAACAGCTCCATCTGGAGCATGGTTAAGTGGTTCAATTACACAACAGGCGAAAGACACAGAAGGTAACTGGGGTGTGTTTAAGCTTCCTGCATTTGAAGAAGACGGAAATCGCGCAGCAAACCTTGGTGGTAGTAACTATGTGATTACTAGTGCGAGTAAAAACCAGGACATGGCGTATGATTTCATGGAATTCTTTACGACAAGTGAAGATGTTCAGTTAACGGCGATGGATAATGGTTTATTCCCAACGCTGAATACGATTTATGAAAGTGAAGCTTTCACGAAAGATGTGGAATTCTTTAGTAATCAGCCGATCTGGGAGCTATTTGCGAGTGAAATGAATGACATTCCTTCTGTTAACTACACAGGGAATTATGCGCTTGCAAGCGACGAGTCCATTAAAGCGCAATCTGAAGTGATGAACGATAAGAAATCGATTGAAGAGGCGTATAAAGCAGCGGAAGATCGATTGAAGAATCGCATTCAATAGTGGTACGGGGGGGGTCAGGTTCGAACCAGACCCCTCATAAAGACAAAAGCAAGAAAGTGTCCGTCACAGATGGACACTTTCTTCTTTGTATAAACCTCCATTAATTGGCAGGTAAATAAACTAGTAAACTTTTAGTAAACATTTACTTGACTCTGTTTACCTCTTCGACTATTCTATTAAGTGTAGACGCTTTCATTATGAATTTTAAAAGTTTTCAGTAATTAATTGGAGGGGTAGTCGATGAAGAAGGTAACGGGTCTAGTTAGTATAAGTATGATGCTTGTGTTGAGTCTGTTTCTTGCGGCGTGTGGGAATGGTGGAAGCGAGGACGAAGGTTCAGGTGACAGCAATAAAGTAACAGCTTGGGCTTGGAATATTAACGTGCCGGTGCTTGAAGAAGCAGCTAAGAAATTTAAAGAAGAAAACCCAGATTTTGAACTTGAAGTTGTTGAAATGGGTACTGATGATGTTTACTCGAAACTAACAACGGGTCTTCAAGCAGGAGGTAAAGGTTTACCAGATATTGTTCTTGTGGAAGATGATCGCGTTCAAGGGTATATGAGTGCTTTTCCGGACGCTTTTGTAAACGTTTCCGATAAAGGCTTTGATGAAATGAAAGATAGCTTCCCATCTTATAAGACAGAGCTTGTTTCAAAAGACGGCGCGATGTACGGATTCCCGTTTGACGGTGGACCAACTGGCGTATTTTACCGTACGGATATCTTTGAAGAAGCTGGCGTGAATGCGGAAGATATTAAAACGTGGGATGACTACATCCAAGCTGGTAAAACCATTAAAGAAAAAACAGATAAAGCGATGATCGGTTTGGATCTTAACGGTGATGACGGTCTTTACCGCATGATGTTGAATCAGCAGGGAACATTCTACTTTGATGACGATAAGAAGGTTGCTCTTACTTCAGAAGAATCAAAAAAGGCAATGAAAGTACAACAGACGCTTAACGAAGAAGGTCTTGTCAAAGAAACAGTTGGTTGGGATGCATGGATCAGTGCGATGACGAGCGGCGATGTGGCGACAGCTCCATCTGGTGCATGGTTATACGGTTCCATTACACAACAGGGTAAAGATACATCAGGTAAATGGGGATTAATTCAGCTTCCAGCATTTGAAGAGGGCGGAAATCGCGCATCGAACCTAGGTGGAAGTAACTACATGATTCCTAGTGCGAGTAACAACGCTGATCTTGCTTATGACTTTATGGAATTCTTCTCGACAAATAAAGATGTTCAATTATCAGCAATGGAAGGCGGCTTGTTCCCTTCATTGAACACGATTTACGATAACGAAGCTTTTACAAAAGAAGTTGAGTTCTTTAACAATCAGCCGATTTGGAGCCTACTTGCTGACGAAATGGATAGCATTCCTTCTGTTAACTACACAGGAGACTATGCTGTAGCGAAAGATGAAGCTGTGAAAGCACAGTCTGAAATCGCAAATGGCAAAGCCATTGAAGAAGCGTTAAAAGCTTCAGAAGATCGTTTGAAAAACCGTATTCAATAAGCTACAGAAATTATCAGGGGTTGATTCATTTCAACCCCTGTCATGCTAAGGTGGGATATTCATGAATCGAGCGAAACGTTTTCCATATTTATTCGCAGCTCCGGCCATTCTGCTTTTCCTAGCATTTACCGTCTATCCAATTATCGCTTCCTTCGTTTTAAGTTTTCAGGAACGCGTGGGTGGAGAATACGTTTTTGCAGGATTGAAAAACTATACGCGCCTCTGGAACGATGATATTTTCTGGACGGCGATGCAAAACACATTCATTATCTTTGTTGTTCAAGTCCCAGTTATGATCATTCTTGCAATGGTACTAGCCAATGTGTTGAACAACCAGCTGTTAAAGCTAAAAGGATTCTTCCGCGTATCCTTCTTCCTTCCAGCTGTTACATCGCTTGTAGCCTACTCGATCTTGTTTTCGATTATGCTTCAAGAAGAAGGAATTATTAATACAGCGCTAAGCTACATTGGGATTACAGCAATTCCGTGGCTATCCGATCCGTTTTGGGCGAAAGCTTCGATCATTATCGCCATGACGTGGAGATGGACAGGATATAACATGGTTATTTTCCTAGCTGCTCTACAAAACATTCCAGAAGATTTATATGAGGCTGCTTCTCTTGATGGCGCCAATAAGTTTAAGCAATTTTTCTATATTACCGTTCCACAACTAAAACCCGTTATTCTTTTTGCCGGTATCCTATCCACAATTGGAA
The DNA here is from genome assembly GCF_011082085.1 of Bacillus sp. Cs-700. Classification (NCBI taxonomy): domain Bacteria; kingdom Bacillati; phylum Bacillota; class Bacilli; order Caryophanales; family Bacillaceae; genus Bacillus; species Bacillus sp. Cs-700. The sequence continues at coordinate 2,084,489 of NZ_CP041063.1, read as the reverse complement.
CGCTTCAGCTATTCGATGAACCGTTCAACTTAACAGGTGGTGGACCAGCAGATTCAACGATGACCCTTGGACTATATATTTATCAAAGTGGATTTGAATACTTTGACTTCGGCTATGCTTCCGCTATTGCATACGCGGTAGTTGTCATGGTAGGTATTCTCTCCATTATCCAATTCAAGATAGCAGGTGATGATTAATGGCTAAGAACCTAGAGGTAATTGAACAGTCGACAAATAAACTCACCCTTGCTGAAAGGCAACAAAAAAAACCGAAGAAAAAGAAAAATAAGCTAAAAGCTGTTTGGATGTATACGCTTCTTAGTATTTTCCTAGTTGTTTCGATCTTCCCGTTCTATTGGATGTTTATCGGGGCAACGAATGACTCTAGTAAAATGTTTACTAACCCGCCAACGCTTTTACCTGGCGATCAGTTTATGACGAATTTAACGAACTTAAATGAATCGATTGGTATATTCAGAGTTCTATTTAACTCACTCTTCGTCTCAGGACTTTATGTAGTCATTGCCCTTGCCGTCTGTGCGAGCGCAGCCTACGTTCTAGCGAAGTACAACTTCAAAGGAAAAAAATTCATCTTTACTGCATTCTTGCTATCGATGATGATTCCTTACCAGGCAACATTGATTCCTTTGTTCCAAATGATGTCTGACTTTAATCTATTAAACACGTACTTCGCGGTTATTGCACCGCAACTTTGTTTCCCATTTGCGATTTTCTTGTTAAGACAGAACTTCCTGGCGTTCCCAACAGAATTGATGGAGTCAGCGCGTCTTGATGGTGCGAGTGAAACACGTATCTTCATTTCAATCGTGATTCCGTCGATGCGACCGGCTCTAGCAGCTGCATCGATCTTCCTATTCATGACGCAGTGGAACAACTTTATGTGGCCGCTCGTTGTGTTGAACACGAACGACATGTACACATTCCCTGTTGCGCTTTCTAGCTTAATGGGACTCTCTTATATCGACTACGGTCAAGTGATGATGGGCGTTACCTTAGCGACTGTTCCGATCATCGCATTCTTCTTAACCCTGCAAAAACAATTTATTTCAGGTATGCTCGGAAGCGCCTTGAAATAGGAGGAGGCTGTTATGCTGGAAGCGAGAAAGAACCAATTTTACCTAAACGACGTACCATTTCAAATCCTTTCAGGAGGTCTCCATTACTTCAGGGTTGTCCCTGAGTATTGGAGAGATCGCCTTCAAAAGCTGAAGGCACTCGGGTTGAATACAGTAGAAACGTATATCCCATGGAACTTTCATGAACCGAAGAAAGGTCAGTTTCAATTTGAAGGAATGGCTGACGTGGAGCGGTTCATAGCTGAAGCACAAGAAATCGGACTTTACGTCATTCTAAGGCCGTCTCCTTATATTTGCGCAGAGTGGGAAATGGGGGGTCTCCCCTCATGGTTACTAAAACAGGATGATATGGCACTTCGCTGTAGTCATCCTGCTTTTCTAAACCACGTAGAAGATTATTTCAATGAACTTCTTCCGCGACTGAAGCCATTTTTACAAAAAAATGGTGGTCCGGTCATCGCGTTTCAAATTGAAAATGAGTATGGCGCTTATGGGAATGATCAGAACTATCTTTCTTTCCATAAAGAACAATATGAGAAGCACGGCATTGATACGTTTTATTTCACTTCAGACGGACCAGATTTCATTAAGCAAGGTTCAATGGAGAATGTCGTGACGACGCTCAATTTCGGATCTAGACCAGAAGAAGCCTTTGCAGTACTTGAATCTATGAAACCAGATTCCCCAAAAATGGTAGCGGAATTCTGGATTGGTTGGTTTGATCATTGGAGCGGTGAACATCACACGCGTGATGCAAAGGAAGCAGCTGAGGTATTCCAGAAACTGATGGACATGGGGGCTTCAGTTAACTTCTATATGTTCCACGGTGGCACGAATTTTGGGTTCTACAATGGGGCGAATCATTATGAGCAATATGCCCCAACGATTACGAGCTATGACTATGATTCTCTTCTAACAGAATGGGGAGATGTGACAGACAAATATCTTGCTATGGCAGATGTGTTGAAAAGCGTAGCGGACGTTTCGGTTGAAGGTGTTTCGAAAGTTGAGACGAAAAACTATGGTGAAGTGCAGCTAACGGAGAGTGTCAGCCTATTCGACGTCCTTCAAGATGTAGGAACGAAAGTAGAGTATGTGACACCACTTAGCATGGAAAAGCTTGACCAGAACTTTGGGTATACGCTTTATCGTACAATGATTCATGAGACGGGAACATTAGAGCTTGATACAACGCCAATTCGTGACAGAGCTTTTATTTATGTGAATGGAATACAGGAAGCAACAGTTTCCGTAAATGATGAGACAAAATCGGTGATGATTCCTTTCCCGGATGAGGAAAACACATTTGAAATTCTTGTTGAAAACCTGGGTCGAGTGAATTACGGCAAGCACTTGTCTGATCAGAAAGGGATTGTGCAGAATCTCTGGTTAAACAATCAATATTGGTTCGACTGGGAAATGATGAAGATTGAAGGCGACCGCCTTCCTAAGACGTACACAGCAGGCGAGCGTTATCCTAAATATCTGAAGGGCACATTCACGGTTGATCAATGCTATGATACATTTGTTGATTTGGAAGGATTTACAAAAGGCAATGTGTATATTAACGGATTTAACCTTGGACGCTACTGGCAGACGATGGGACCACAGCAGCGTCTCTACTTGCCAGGCCCCCTTTTGAACGAAGGTGAAAATGAAATCGTTGTTCTCGAATTAGAGGGACACACGGCAAGTAGCGTTACATTAATGAACGAACCTAAACTTGGATAAAGGATCGATGGCAATGAGCATTCTCGTTAATCAACAGCAGTTTCATCTTACAAATGGAAAAATCAGCTACATCTTTCACATTTTAAAAAATGGACAGTTAGGTCATTTGTATTTCGGAAAAGCGCTTCGTGATCGCGATTATCGTCATTTTCAGAGAACAAACAACCCAACACCGGCTAGCTGTCATACGTATGAAGACGATGCAGCTTTTTCGCTTGAAACGATTCAACAGGAGTATCCTGTCTATGGGAAAGGTGATTTTAGAGAACCTGCCTTTATGGTATCGGGTCAGAAGCCGATTGCGAACTTTGTGTACAAATCGCATGAAGTGGTGAAAGGAAAACCTCGTTTGAAAGATTTGCCGGCAACGTATGCAAACGCAGACGAAGCAGAGACGCTCCTCGTTGTGTTGGAAGATTCGTATCAGCAGGTAGAGTTAGAACTTAGCTATACGATTTTTGAAAATGAAGCGGTGATCGCTCGAAACGCTCGCCTGATAAACAAAACGGATGTTGAAATTTCCATTGATCGAATGATGTCGCTGTCGGTTGATTTGCCTCAAGCTGATATGGAAATGGTGCACCTCTCAGGTACATGGGCACGCGAACGTCACGTGAAGACGAGAAAGTTAGAGCAAGGAATTCAGTCGATTTCGAGCATACGAGGAGCAAGTTCTCATCACCATAACCCGTTTCTTGCTTTAAAAACTTCAGATGCGACTGAGCATACGGGAGAAGTGCTTGGTTTTCAGTTCGTATACAGCGGGAATTTTCTTGCGCAAGCAGAAGTCGATCACTACGATGTCACGCGCGTGCAACTGGGAATTCATCCATTAGGTTTTCAATGGCATCTTAGTCCGGGCGAAACATTCCAAACACCGGAAGCGATCATGGTTTATTCAGATCAAGGGATGAACGGAATGAGTCAGACGTTCCATCGCCTGTATCGCCAACAGCTTATAAGCGAGCAGTGGAAGAACAAAGAACGTCCTGTCCTGATTAATAACTGGGAAGCGACATATTTTGATTTTAATGAAGAGAAGTTGATTCATTTTGCGAAGGAAGCAAAAGAACTTGGGGTTGAACTGTTCGTTCTCGATGATGGTTGGTTTGGAAAAAGGAACAACGACCGCTCGTCTCTTGGGGACTGGACGGTTGACTTAGAAAAGTTGCCAGATGGCATTGCTTCTCTTGCTGAAAAAGTAAAGAGCACTGGACTTCAATTTGGGTTATGGTTTGAGCCGGAAATGATTAGTCCTGATAGTGATTTGTTCCGAGAGCACCCGGAATGGGCAGTAGGGATTCCTGGTGAACACGTTACGCTAGGGCGCAATCAGCGGGTGCTTGATTATACGCGAGCGGAAGTTGTTGACTACATTTTTGAACGAATGAAGGCGATCATTAAGGCGACAAACCTGGATTATATCAAGTGGGATATGAATCGAAACATTACGGAGGCCTACTCTGCAGGTTTAGAGCGCCAGGGTGAGTTTTTCCATCTCTACATTCTAGGTGTCTATGATCTTTATGAACGCTTAACATCAGAGTTTCCAAATGTATTGTTTGAATCGTGTGCTGGTGGCGGTGGGCGTTTTGATCCGGCTCTCCTCTATTATGCACCACAAGCTTGGGCAAGTGATGATACAGATGCAGTGGAGCGGTTGAAAATTCAGTACGGCACATCCATGGCTTATCCGATTTATAGTATGGGGTCTCATGTCTCAGCCGTTCCGAATCACCAAACGCTTCGAGAAACACCTCTTTCTATGCGAGCGGATGTGGCGTACTTTGGGACGTTTGGGTATGAGTTGGATCCTTCTAGCCTATCAAATGATGAAAAAGAAATTGTGAAAGCCCAAATTAAACGCTATCAGTCACTGCGTCACCTCGTTCGTGATGGCGAATTTATCAGGTTGCAAAGTCCGTTTGAAAGCAATGAAACGGCCTGGATGATCGTGTCAGGCGATCAAAAAGAAGCACTTGTAGGCTGGTATAAAGCATCAAGCACGCCAAACCCACTTACGAATCAATTTTTGAAAGTGAGAGGTTTAGCAAAAGATCGCGCTTACGATGTTGATGGAGTGGTTTATTTCGGAGATGAACTGATGTCGCACGGTCTGCCGCTTCCAATTGAATTTAACGGAGCGAACGGCGAGCAAGCTGAGCGCGGTGGGGACTTTCAATCGAAGGTGTTTTACTTAAAAGCAGAATAAAAAAAGGATGATGGCCATGGCAACGATTAAGGACATCGCACAAAAAGTGAAATGTTCGACATCGACCGTTTCACGCGTCCTCAACTATGATGAAACGTTATCTGTTTCAGATGATACGAAAAAGCGAATTTTTGAAGTGGCGGAAGAGCTCTCTTACAGTAAGAAGCGCGGAAAGAAGTCACTTACACCAAAAATCGCAATCATTCACTGGTATACGGAAAAGGAAGAGTTGAACGACCTGTATTATATGTCGATTCGACTTGGCGTAGAGCAACGCTGTCAGGAAGAGCGACTTGAACTCGTGAAAATTTTTAAAGATAACTATGAGGAGCTAGAGAAAGAAAACATTCAGGGCATGATTGCCGTTGGTAAGTTTAGTAGTGATGAAATTGCTTCATTAAATAAAGTAACGCCTAACATTGTTTTTGTTGACTATGATCCAGATAACGAACGGTACGATGCCGTTGTCGTCGACTTTGAAAAGGCAACAAAAAAAGTACTCGACTATTTTACGAGTAAAGGTCATGAGCGAATTGGTTACATTGGTGGAAGAGAAACGTTTCGGGATGCTAGTGCTGTAATTGTTGATGAACGCGAGCTGACGTTCAAACGGTATCTGACAGACCGCGATCAAGATCACGAAGCATACGTCTATACAGGATCCTTTACGGTGGATGATGGCTATTCACTTATGAATCGAGCGATTGAAGAGCTTGGCGAAGAGCTTCCAACCGCATTCTTTGTAGGAAATGACACGATGGCAATTGGATGTCTCCGCGCTCTTCATGAAAATGGAGTAGCTGTCCCTGAGCGCGTCAGCTTAATTGGCGTAAACGACATTAGCGTCTCAAAATACGTTTATCCCGCATTAAGCACTGTAAAAGTGTATACCGAATTAATGGGTGAAACAGCAGTCGGACTTTTAATGGAGCGTCTTTTGAGAAGAAAAGTAGCTAAAAAAGTAACGATGTCGACAAAATTGAAACTGCGAAAAAGCAGTAAATAAACAAGGCCGGGTGAAAAAAATGAAATCGCTAAATGCACATTTTCGTAAGGTGTATGGAGAAGGTGGCGAGATTAGAAGCTTCTTCTCGCCAGGTCGCGTCAATTTAATTGGCGAACATACGGATTATAATGGGGGCCACGTTTTTCCGTGCTCGCTTAGTATTGGGACTTATGCCGTTGCAAGAAAACGAGAAGATTCCTTCGTTCGTTTTTATTCCATGAATTTTGAAGATCAGGGCGTCATAACCGTCGATCTGGAGGAGCTCATTTATGATGAGAAAGATGACTGGGCGAACTATCCAAAAGGCGTTGTCTCAATTATGAAAGAATCAGGATATGCGGTGAGCGGATTTGACGTGCTTTACTTTGGCAATATTCCAAATGGAGCTGGATTATCTTCATCGGCATCCATCGAACTAGCGACGGCCGTCTTATTAAATGAATTAAATGACCTTCATCTTAAGATGGTTGAAATGGTCAAAATGAGTCAGCGTGCGGAAAATGAGTTTGTTGGCGTGAACTGTGGGATTATGGACCAATTTGCCATTGGGATGGGGAAAGAAGACGCGGCTGTCCTTCTTGATTGCAACACGCTTGAATATACCTACAGCCCGGTTGTTCTTGAAAATGCTTCGCTTGTTATCTCGAATACAAATAAACGAAGAGGACTAGCTGATTCAAAATATAATGAGCGCCGTTCTGAATGTGAACGTGCATTGAGTCAGCTTCAGGAGCACCTCCAGATTGAGTCACTAGGTGATCTGACGGTTGAATCATTTGAAGCAAATAAGCAGCACATTACAAATCCGATTGATCAGAAACGTGCGAAGCATGCAGTTTATGAAAACGCTCGTACGATTGAAGCAGCCAAAAGGCTAAAAGCTGGCGAATTTGACGCATTTGGTCAATTAATGAATGAGTCGCACGTTTCCTTGCGTGATGATTATGAAGTGACGGGTCTTGAGCTTGATGCTTTAGTTGAAGCGGCCTGGGCAGAAGAAGGTGTCATCGGCTCGCGTATGACTGGAGCAGGGTTTGGCGGCTGTACAATTAGCATTGTTGAAAATCAATTTTTGGATTCATTCCAAACAAATGTTGCGAAAACCTATAAAGAGAAAACGGGTTTAACACCTGAATTTTACGTTGTGGAAATTGGGGCAGGGGCAAGAGAGATCAATCAGCTTTCAGAAGCGCTGTGATTCTGGAGAGGAGTGGAGAGAAACCATGAGAAGCATAGACAAAGAGATTAACCGTCTCCTCCAATATGGGTTGAATAAGCATCTGATTCATGAGTGGGATTTATCATATGTTCGAAATCAAATTCTTGAAGTACTACAACTTGAAGAGAGTGATCCAAGCGTTGTTCCTTCCGATATTCCTGACAGCCCCGTTACCATTTTAGATGAAATTTTAGATTGGGCTTATGAAAACGGAAGACTCGTTGAAAATACGGTCACTTATCGTGATTTGTTGGATACGAAAATCATGGGGTGTTTAACAGAGAGACCATCAGGCGTAATTGGGAAATTCGAAACGGCTTATGAGCATGATGGCCCTGAAGTAGCAACGGGTAACTTTTATCACTATTCAAAAGATGTCCACTACATTCGTACGGATCGCATTGCGAAAAACGAGGAATGGCTAACGAAAACAGCCTATGGTGAGTTGGAAATCACCATTAACCTTTCCAAACCAGAGAAAGATCCGAAAGCCATTGCCGCTGCAAAAACGATGAAGTCAAGCGGCTATCCTGAATGCTTGCTTTGTAAAGAGAACGTAGGCTATGCGGGACGAATCAATCATCCGGCGCGACAAAACCTTCGGATGATTCCTGTCACGCTTGAAGAGAAGCAGTGGTATTTGCAGTATTCTCCATACGTTTATTACAACGAGCATGCGATTGTCTTATATGGTGAACATGAACCAATGAACATTTCGAGGGGCACGTTTGATCGCCTGCTTGAATTCGTTGGGAAGTTTCCTCACTACTTTGTCGGCTCGAATGCAGATCTGCCCATCGTTGGCGGGTCAATTTTAAGTCATGATCATTTTCAGGGAGGAAAGCACGATTTCCCGATGGCAAAAGCAGAGATGGAGCGCTTAGTTGTCTTATCAGCTTATCCGAATGTCACCGCTGGTGTTGTGAAATGGCCGATGTCGGTATTACGTCTCCAAAGCACCGACCGTGAAGAGCTTGGTGAAGTTGCCGATTCGATTCTTCAGTTCTGGAAGAGATATAGCGATGAGCGTGCTGAGGTTCTTGCGTTTACAGAGGAAGAGCCGCATAACACAATCACACCGATCGCTCGTCGGAATGGCGACTTCTATGAACTTGATCTTGTGCTGCGAAACAATCGCACAACAAAAGAGCATCCGATGGGACTGTTTCATCCACATGCGGAAGTGCATCATATTAAGAAAGAAAACATCGGATTAATTGAAGTGATGGGACTAGCCGTGCTTCCAGGTCGACTACAAGAAGAGCTTCACTTACTTGGTGAATCTCTCAGTGGTGAAAATCCGCTAACAAAAATCGAAAGCGATGAACGGATCAACAAGCATCTTGAATGGGCGAAAACCCTTCTTGAAAAATATCAAGATTTGAACTCTTCCAATGTACAGGTGCGGTTGCGAGATGAGGTTGGACTGATCTTCTCTGATATTTTAAGTCATGCAGGTGTCTTTAAACGAACGGCATCCGGTCAAAAAGCTTTTGACCGATTTATAGATGCACTTAACACCCATTTAAACAAATAAGAGCTTGCCGATTCTGGTGAGCTTCTTTTCACATTGAATGTAAACTACAAAACAGCAAAAGGAGCTAACACAATGTATGTAGGTGTCGATTATTACCCAGAACAGTGGCCGAAAGAACGCTGGAGTGAAGATGTTAGATTAATGAAAGAACTTGGTGTGAATGTTGTGCGCATCGCTGAATTTGGTTGGCAGCTGATGGAGCCTGAGGAAGGGACGTATGATTTTGCACTTTATGATGAAGCGATTGACTTAATGACGAAGAACGGGATCAAAGTGGTGCTTGGAACACCGACAGCAACACCACCTGCTTGGATGTGTGAAAAATACCCGGAAATTTTACCTGTCGATCCGAATGGTACGGTTATTTCCTTCGGAGCAAGACGTCACTATACAGTAAACAGCGAAGTCTACCGTCAGTTTTCAGCAAAAATTGTAGAAGAAATGGCAAAGCGCTACGGTCAGCATGAAGGAATTATCGGTTGGCAAGTAGACAATGAATATGGTCATGAAAAATCTGATCGTAGCTATGGCGATGTTGATCAGCAGGCGTTTCAAGTGTGGCTACAGCAAAAATATAGAACGCTAGATGAGTTAAACGAAGCGTGGGGTACCGTCTTCTGGAGTCAAACCTATACATCGTGGTCCCAAATTCCTGTGCCACGTAAAGTGTTCCAGGAGCATAATCCGAGCCTGCTTCTCGATTTTGATCGTTTCTGTGCGGATGCGTATACATCTTACAATAAGCTTCAAACTGATCTTCTTCGAAAGCATATTCGCTCTGATCAGTGGATTACGCATAACTTTGTTTATACCGATCAAGCGATTAATCAGTGGGATATGTCAAAAGAGCTTGATTTTATTTCGTTCGATAACTACCCGGTTTGGGGCGGGTTACCTGAGCCGATTGTGCCAGCAGCAATTGCGCATCAGCATGATCTTTGTCGCTCTTCAAAAAATGGTAAAGGTTTTTGGGTAATGGAAGAACTTTCAGGAGCGCAGGGGTGGAGCCGCATCGGTTACTTGCCTCGTCCTGGTCATATTAAGCTTTGGACGTATCAGGCAATTGCTCGCGGTGCTGAAGCGATTGTGTACTTCCGCTGGCGCGCCGCTCGTTTTGGAACCGAAGAGTTTTGTCATGGTGTTCTGGACCATGATGGGAAACCAAAGCGCAAATACAATGAAGTAAAAGAAGTGATCGATTCCCTGAGCGTGTTTGGAGATGAGTGGATTGCATCGAAATATTGTGCGGATGTAGCGGTTTATTATGATGTTGAAAACGCCTGGGCGTGGGGCATTCAGCCGCAAAGCAATGCGTTTGAATACAAGCAAGAGTTCCTACGCTTTTACAGTCCTGCTCATCGCATGAATGCGATGACGGACATCGTAACAAAAGAAAGCCATCTTGATGGATATAAAGTGCTTGTTGTACCGGTTTATTTCCTAACGGATCCAGCAGTGAATGAGAAAATCTCACGCTTTGCGGAGCAAGGTGGCACCGTGATCCTTTCTTATCGCGCAGGGGTGAAAGAACAGAACAATTTTGTCGTAGAAGATACGCTTCCAGGCGCACTACGTGAGCTGGCGGGTGTTGAAATCAATGAATATGAATCGCTTCAGCTTGGTCAAAACAATGAGGTTGAAGGGGTGCAGGGAGCGCTTAAAGGTGTTAACTCTGTCGCTTCCATTTGGTGCGATCTCGTTGAACCAACAACAGCAGAAGTGCTTGCTGAATATCGCGATTGTTTCTATGAAAAAACCGCGGCTATTACGAAAAACAAGTATGGAAAAGGAACGGTGTACTACATCGGATCGGCCCTTGAAGAAGAGATAATGGACGCTCTTTATGCAGAAGTTTTCAAAGAAACGGATGTAACGACGATTCGTTCAAGTGAAAACGTGGAAGCAGTTACACGTACAGGAGAAGATGGAGCGATATTTTTATCTGTTGTAAACCATTCGACCGATCATGATGGTTCACTTACACTTCCTGATGGTACGTGGGTAGATGCAGTTTCACACGAGGAATACCTAGGAGAAATGACAGTTGCGCCGCTTGGTTCCTATGTGCTGAAGCTTAACTAGTATTTTCCGGGAAATATCGATCGTATTCGACGAGTAATACTTTAATTGGAGGGGAAAATATGGCGATTTTAGTCACTGGTGGTGCCGGATATATCGGGAGCCATACGGTTATGTATTTACAAGAGCAGAATGAAGATGTTGTCGTGCTTGATAACCTAACAAAAGGACATGAACAAGCTGTGCTTAACGTTCCTTTGTATAAAGGGGATTTAACAGACGGAAAAGTGATCGATCAAATCTTCGCGGATCACGATATTGACTCTGTCATTCACTTTGCTGCGAGTTCACTTGTTGGAGAAAGCGTAACAAACCCGCTTGAATATTATCGAAATAACGTAGCGGGTTCCCAGGTACTTGTATCAAAACTCGTTGAACATGATGTGAAATACATCGTGTTCTCATCGACGGCTGCCACTTACGGAAACCCAGAGAGAACGCCGATTGAAGAAGACGATGTGACGAATCCAACGAATCCCTATGGAGAGACGAAGCTTGCGATTGAGAAAATGTTGCGCTGGTGTGATGATGCTTACGGCTTAAAATCAAGTTTGCTTCGCTACTTTAATGCAGCTGGTGCCGATCCAGAAGGGAAAATTGGGGAAGATCATCAACCAGAATCCCATCTCATTCCAATCGTCCTTCAGACGGCGCTTGGTCAGCGCGAGAAAGTCTCGATTTTTGGTGATGATTATGATACGAAAGATGGCACGTGTGTCCGTGATTATATTCATGTGCTTGACCTTGCGCAGGCTCACTACCTTGCGTTGAAAAAGATGAAAGAAACGAACGAAAGCGGCATTTATAACCTTGGCAATGGCAAAGGATTTACGGTGAAAGAAGTGATTGATACGTGTCGTAGCGTGACAGAGAAGGCGATTGAGGCAGAAGTAGCGCCGCGTCGTGCTGGAGATCCAGCGACATTAATTGCTTCGTCGTCGAAAGCGATGAATGAACTTGGATGGAAGCCTGTCTATCCAGAGCTTTCGCAAATTGTTGCGCACGCGTGGAGCTGGCATCAAAATCATCCTGAAGGGTATGGCGATCAGTCATGAGTATTGAGAAGGTACGGTTATTTTTAGAAGAACAGGGATATGATGGCATCTTACTTAGAAGGCGGAACAATTTCTCTTGGATCACAGGCGGGAATACGAATTATATCGTTCAGACGATGGAAGCAGGCGTAGCTGACTGGATTATCACGCGTGAGCAGGCGTATCTTGTTACGTCGAAAATGGAAGAGCGCCGAATAGTAGAAGAAGAATGTTCCGATCTGTCGTTTTCTTTTGAGGTGCTGTCTGATGATTGGTACAAACCTGCTGAGCATTTAATTGAATCGGTAACGTCTGGAAAGCGGATGGCAGCTGACATGCCTTATGCTGATTGGGATGTGGTTGATGAAGAGTTAGGGAAATACCGCTCTGTTTTGACAGCATATGAACGTGAGCGTTACCGCAATCTGTGTCAAAAAGCTGCCAAAGCGGTGGAAGAGACGTGCCGTGAAATTAAACCTGGTCAAACGGAAAAAGAAATTGAAGCACATCTAGCTACGAAGATTCTTGCGGGTGGGATGTCGATTCAGGTGCTTCTTGTTGCAACAGATGAACGCATCTATCGCTATCGCCATCCGATTCCAACTAAGAAGAAGCTTGATCGTCATGCGATGATCGTCATTTGTGCAGAAGAAGCGGGTCTTGTTGCGAACGTAACGCGACTCGTGTACTTCGGCGAACTGCCAGAAGAATTGCGTCAGCATAGCGCTGCGGTTGCAAGGATTGATAGCGTGATGAATCATGCTACAAAAGTTGGAGCCACGGCTGGGGAAGTGATTCAAGAGGGTATTGCAGAATATGCGGAGCAAGGCTTCCCAGATGACTGGAAACTTCTTCATCAGGGTGGATTAACCGGATTTAATTCACGCGAATTCCTCGCGAATCCGGAAACGCCACATAAGATTGTCCTCAATCAAGCCTACGCATGGAATCCTTCTTTGCCAGGTGTAAAGTCGGAAGACACGGTTCTTCTCACCGATGAGGGCCTTGAATTTGCGACGTATACCGGTGAATGGGTGTATCAAGAGATAGAGGTAGAGGGCGTTACGTATGTGCGGAATGCGGTGTTGGAGAGGTAGATAGGTGAAGGAGGGAAGGGGGTCAGGCTCGAGCCTGACCCCCTTCGCAAACAAAAAACCTCAAAAGTCCACCCACAGCGGACGCTCGCTCAATCCACTTTCCGTTTCTTCCAATAAGCGCCGCAAATCGCGAGAAATGTTGAAAAGATTAAGCATTTGAAGAATGTCGCAATGGCAGAGGAACCAATAAAAAGATATGGTACGTCTGTCATGTCTTGAAATTCTCTAGCTGAGAAATCTAATTTAAATGTGAATCCAGTATTTAAACCAGCAGTTAATAAAGACATCATAAAAGCATATAGCAAACCGAAGACGACAATCCGATGAAGTTGAATGGCGCCTCCCTGATGTAGCCTGTACCCTGCCCATAGGAATAAACCAATTGGGATGAGCAACCCGATGATCATATAGAGTTTTAGGTTACCTGGATTATTTGATAGGAAGCTAAAGAGTGAAAAAGGATCATTTGTTTCCATTTTTATTCCGCCAAGAGCTGAATACATCACCTGCATTTTCTCATCTAGTATGTTCATATCTAACGTAAGAGAAGAAAGGTTGAGCGTATTCCATAGAAGAAATCCGCCTTGAAACACGATGATTAGGAAATAGGTTGCAGGAATGTCGTCAAAGCTAAGAAAAGGGTTAGCGTCAGACATGAAACGATAGAGTAATAGAACCATGACGGCAATTGAAAGTGAAATTCCGAATAGGATCGTCCTTATACTTTCTTTTAATGGAGAAGAAGTTAGTTGTTTCATCGTACCACTTCCATACAAACTACCAATAAACGAAAAGATTGTCCCTAGGAAAAATGCAGCAAAGAAAGCTTTTATGAACGGATAGTTGTTTTCGATCGCCAAACTTGCAACCATACCGCTATCTTGTGCTGAAGCACCGAATTGGAATCCTGCGATTAGAGCGATCAGTGCCGTTAGCACGCCATAAACAAGTCCGATTAAAAGTGAAGATATCCAATAGTGTTGAAACGTCCCTGATGCTCTTCGCCCGTACAGATAACCGGCGATCAGTAGTGAAATAAGGGGCAGGAAAAGCAGGATCAGCAGGCCAGACTGAAGCTCGAGGTCCCCTCCAAATCGCTCACCAGCTTCTGTTAAATTGAAGGAAAGTGTTGAATTAAGGAGATGAGCAGCCATCCAATAATCGGTCATTCCAAAGAAGGGATCGGTTAATGGCGGGTTTTCAGTACCGTAATCATAATAAAAATCATTTGCTATTTCTGTTGGCGTCAAACCGGTTAATTCATTTACTCTTTCTTGGAAAGTCGCAGCCTGTTGCTGAAATCCTTCTGATACAACAAAGGACATGATGCCAACAGCAAGAAAAGCAAGAAAGGCGCAGATAATGGCTAATCTTTTATTGATGCCGCTGAGATCGGGAATGGCGCTTGGCGCGACGACTTTTTCTTTCCCCTGTTCAGATTTAAATGGAAGGAGTGTGAGTTGGAAGGAGCCACACTGAATGCAGTATTGGTAATTTCCACTATTTGACGTTCCGCAATCGGAACAAAACTTTGGTGTTGCACCAGGTGTGACATTCGTTTGCTTGGAGTGTAGCTGAAATGTGCCGTCATATGGGCAGTAATTGTCTGGGAAAGGCACCTCGTTCCCGCAAGTTGTACAGTACATAACGAACACCTCCTAGCCGTTTTTCGAACCGCAACAACCGCAAAATTGAGCAGATTCAGGTATTTCCTCCTTACATTTTTCGCATGGTTGGGTTGCTAACGTTAAAGGAGGTTCTGCCATTTGAACTTTATTGCCGCAGCTACCACAAAACGTATCTTCTTCTTGAAGAGTGGCCCCACAATCACAAACATGTCCAGTCGATTCCTTTTGCAGTTGGCTTAGGGCATGATTGGCCTGGTATAGCTCTAAATCGTAAGAATGAAGGCGTTCCGCTTGTTCGTTTAATTCGTTATGCTCGACCTCACCTCTCCGAATGAGACGATAGGTGAGTTCCCCAAGCTGGGTGATGATTTTTGTGCGATTTGAAGCAGCATCACTTGCATGCTTCTTTAGCTGAGAAACTTCCTGTGCCGTTTGGAGTTTCGTTTTTCCTTGGTTTAGGCCATCTTGAAGCTTTGACAAACCTCCGCCTATTTTCGTTTGTAGATCCGACATGTCCCATCTCCTCCTTGCTTCTGTTCGCTCTTTATAGGACAGAGGCGAACGAGTGCTTTTCTCGACCTTTTCATAGATATGATAAAAGTTCTAAATCATGTTAAAAATCGATGTGGAATAGCAGTCATAATTAGAAATCTCTCCCATATGATTTGGAATAATGGGCGGAGGTGGGAAGATGAATTGGTGTAATCAGTGTAAGAGGAGCGAGGCTGGAGCGTTTTGCGTTAAGTGCGGACAGAAAGTAGCGAGAACGAGGGAAACGCCATTAACGAAATCGAGATGGCTTATATGGGGAGGAATCGTTGGAGGGGTTCTCCTTGTTCTGATTGGTAGTTTTGTAACGCTAAAATGGATCACTTCTCCTGAGCGAACAGTGGAGCAGTTTCACGATGCGCTTTTGGAAGAGGATTACAAGGCGATTGGGAAGTTCATTCCTGACAAAAATCCATTGCTTTCACAGGAAGCTGAACTTGCGAGTTTTGTCTCGCTTTTAAAAGATCTTCCTGACCAACGAGCGCTTCTTATTCAAGATTTGGAGAGACAGGCAAGAGCCTTAAGCGATCATACACTTATCAAACCGAACGAAAGCTTGCTGCTTCAAATGACGTTAAGGGAAGATGGGAAGGCTTTTTATATGTTCAAGGATTACGAGATAGCTCCTGCCCCGATCTATGTAGAGGTAGGAACGCAATTCAATAAAACAACGCTCTTCATTAATAAAGAAGAGAGCGGAGCGATTGGAGAAGACGGGAAAAAAATCGGGCCATTTCTACCGGGAAGCTATCATTTTGAAACAAAATTAGAGAATGAAGGGTACACCATGCGTGGAGAAGCGGAGATCGAACTCGTTCCATCTGATGAAACAGTGCAGGTCGATTTGCCTATTAATGGGGCCTTTGTGATGCCAGATTCAAACTATGAAGATGCTCGGTTATTTATAAATGGAAAAGACACTGGCATCGCGGTAGGTGATGCCGGAGAAGGAGAAATCGGTCCTTATCCAACGGACGGATCTGTCGTCATGCATGCAGAGAAAACGTTTGAAGCAGGCGTTGTGAAAAGCCCTTCCGTTCATTTTGAAGGGGAAGCTCCGTTCTTTTCAATCGATTATCGCGAACCTGCCGTGATCGAAAAAGAAATAGCTGCTGATCAGCCAGAAGTGGTGCAGGATCAAGATGAAACAGATCTGATCATTTCCGCTGTTAATACGTACTTAAATGACTGGATCTATGCTTATGAAAATCTTGAAACAGAGTACTTTTCAAACTTAACGCCAGAGTTACAATCGTATTTTGAAGAGCGCTTCCAGTCTGTCAGAGAAAATAATGCCGCTTTTACTGGAGAGGTTGTGGAAGCTGCCTTTGATCTGGACAGCTTATTTATCGATTCATCTGGAAAGAAAGCAGAAATCGACGTTCTCGTTACGATGGATTCAGCGAATCATGAGCGAGGTGAAAGCAACGTAAAGACCGAAGTTACCTCAAGTGGTTTTCACTATAAACTTGTGAAAAACGGAGGGAAATGGTTGATTGATAGCCGAGAAGAAGTGGAGCGTGTTGATTTAACGAATGCTGTAGTTTATTAAAGTGGTAGCGTAGCGGGGGTCAGGTTCGAACCTGACCCCCATTACGAAAATACTGATAATTTCAAAAAAACTATTGCATTTATGAATGCGTTTACAATATAATGTGATAAAAGGTTATGATGTTTCATTAAACATCACTACTTATATCGGAGGTGCGAAAATGATTGAAATGTTACGAGAGTTTAATCCCCATTTACATGTGCAGTCAGTAGATTCTGAAGCTTTTCAAACGTACGGGAAGGTTCTTTTAGATTTTCCATATGAGCAGATAGCGGAGTCAATGAAAGAGACGAAAATTCCTGAACAGGGAAATCACTACGTTCCTTCAAAAGAAGAGCTTGAAGCGGAGTCGCTTAAAGCGTTCGTTGAAAACAGCTACTATGGAGGGATGCCAGTACAGATTGGGTACTGTAACGGGAAAAATTCCGCGTTAGGTGGCCTTGAATTTCATAAGGGAAGTGAAATTAACGTTGCTATTACGGATTTTGTGCTCCTTCTAGGACATACGAATGACATTACAAATCATACATACGATGTGAAGAATATAAAGGCGTTTTATGTTCCAGCGGGTACCGCGATTGAAATGTTTCAAACAACGCTTCACCTTGCTCCTTGTAAAGTGAGCGATGAAGGATTCAAATGTACGGTGATTTTGCCAGAAGGAACGAATACGCCATTAGAAGATGCTCGAAAAGGACAGGATCCGCTCCTTTTTATGAAAAATAAATGGCTCCTTGCTCATCCTGAGCATGAACGATTTATGTCGCTAGGCGCTCACGACGGAATTGTCGGTGAAAATATAACAGTTGCTTACAGCAAGGAATAAAGGAGGACAACCTTATGTCGGGTATCACGTTTACATTACTTTCATGCGTCTTCTTTATGGCGCTCGTCGCGTGGGTTTCATACTTAAAAACTAGAAATTCCGTTAATGACTCAGATGGTTACTTTCTTGCAGGTCGAGGGTTAACGGGTGGATTTATTGCAGGTTCTCTTTTACTTACAAACTTATCTGCCGAACAGTTAATCGGTTTGAATGGACAAGCCTATCGAACGAACCTTTCCAACATGGCATGGGAAGTGACAGCAGCGTTCGCCATTGTCATCATGGCGCTTATCTTGCTACCCCGCTATCTTGGCGGTGCGTTTTCAACGTTACCTGAGTTTTTAAGTAAACGTTATGATGAAAGCGTTCGCAGATACACGGTTATCCTGTTTATGCTTGGATATATGTTTGTCACAATTCCTTCCGTTTTGTATTCTGGGGCACTTGCGATTCTTCGTCTTTTTGATGTACCAGAGCTACTCGGGATTTCATTTGAATCGTCTGTCTGGCTCGTCATTTGGGTTATTGGAATTATCGGCGCCATCTATGCCATCTTTGGTGGGTTAAAAGCGGTAGCGGTATCCGATACGTTGAACGGAATAGGGCTTCTCTTTATTGGCTTAATCGTTCCCATACTCGGCTTTTTTGCCCTTGGAAACGGTGATATGTTAGAAGGAATCAAAACGATTACCACGGAAAATCCTGAGAAGTTAAATGCGATAGGATCCAGTACAGATTCTGTCCCGTTTTCAACCATTTTTACCGGAATGATTTTTATGAACATGTTCTACTGGGGAACAAATCAGTACGTGATTCAGCGAACGCTTGGTGCGAAGAACCTTGCAGAAGGTCAAAAAGGGGTTCTGCTCTCTGGATTTTATAAATTAACGGTTCCGTTTATGATGATGATTCCAGGGGTTATTGCTTTCCATCTCTATGGAAGCTCAATGGATCCAGTGGATCTCGCTTATCCAACGGTTGTGTCGAATCTGCTACCGACGTTTATGTCTGGACTCTTTCTAGCTGTGCTTCTAGGCGCCGTGTTCTCAAGTTTCAACTCACTGTTAAACAGTGCGGCAACGATGTTTGCGCTTGATGTATACAAAGCTGGTATTAACAAAAACGCTTCAGATCGCCAGCTGATCAATGTTAGTAAATATTTTGGAAGCGTTCTCGCGCTTGTCTCTTTCTTTATTGCGCCAATGCTTATGAACGCACCGGATGGATTGTGGGATTTGATTCGCCGCTTTACAGGCTTTTTTAACATCCCGATTATTGCCATTGTTCTTGTTGGGATTGTTTCAAAACGCATCCCTGCACTTGGAGCGAAAATAGCAATTATTTTCCACGTGATTACGTACTACATGCTTGTATGGGGATTAAACCAGCTGTTTAACATTGAAATTACGATGAACTTTATTCATATTTCAGCCATCCTTTTCCTTATTGAGGTTACGATCATGATGGTCGTTGGACGCATTCGTCCTCTTCCTGAAGCGTATGAGTTCCGAGCGAATCCAAAGGTGGACATGGTGCCGTGGAAGTTTACGATTCCAGTATCTGTTGTTCTTATTAGTCTTGTCGTGATGGTCTACATTCTCTTCTCACCAATTGGATTTGCCTACGCAGGAGGAATGGTTTCTGGATGGTTCTGGCCAGCGATCTTAGGAACGGCTGTCGTTGGAGGAATTTGTTACCTTCTTGCCCTTAAATCATGGAATAAAAAATACTCTGGATTTGTTACAAGGAAGCATGAAGAAGCAGTTAACGCTGAAAAGAAATTTAGAAGCGCATAAACGGTAAAAATGTAGGGGGAAATCATGTTAAATACAAAAACGATCAAACCAAGTTTTGAAGTGAAGCAAAATGGAGAAGAATTTGACGTTCATCTGGACGGTCGCTTACTGTTTCGTCATTCACCAGCCCAACCATTTATTTTCGTTGGTAGCGGTGAAGAAACGATTGATATGTACAGAGGAAATTTTAAAATAAAAGATTATGTTGTGGAACGAGTAGCTCTTCGCTATGCAACCGTACGGTATGAAGGAGAGACGTGTCGCATCGGATTTCGTCACTTCTCTCATGATCACGAGCTGTTAACAATGGTATTAAAGCAAGACAAAGAAGGTCTGCGCGTATCGTTTGAGCTCGTAGATCCTCTGTTTAATCGTTTCTGGTTACGCGTTGCCGCTGATGCCGATGAGAAAATTTACGGGTGTGGGGAACAGCTTTCCTATTTCAATTTAAGAGGAAAGAACTTCCCACTCTGGACGTCAGAGCCTGGGGTAGGACGGAATAAATCGACTTATACCACCTGGCAAGCCGACGTGAAAGATCAAGCTGGTGGCGACTATTACAATACGAATTATCCCCAGCCAACCTATGTATCTACGAATAAATACTACTGTCATGTTGAGACGACGGCTTTCGCTGACTTCGATTTTCAGCGAGACGATTTTCATGAGCTTCACATTTGGGAAGCACCGGCTTCGATTTTGTTTGAAACAGGACAGACGTATAAAGATCTCGTTGAAAAACTAACCGCTCGTCTCGGTCGGCAACCTGAGCTTCCAGATTGGACGTTTGATGGAATCTGGCTTGGCATGCAGGGCGGAACGGAACACGTTCAAAGTAAAATTGATCGCGCGATTGAAAAAGGAATGAAAATCGGAGCTATTTGGTGTCAGGACTGGCAAGGGAAGCGTGTGACGTCTTTTGGGAAACGATTGATGTGGAACTGGAAATGGAATCCGGAGGAGTATCCTGAACTTGATCAAAAAGTGAAGGAATGGAAGGAAAAAGGCATTCGTTTTATGGGGTACATCAACCCTTATGTTGCTGTGGAAGGAGACCTGTACCGTGAAGCCTATGACAAGGGGTATCTTGCTACGGCTTTAGATGGCGGAGATTATGTTGTTGATTTCGGTGAATTCGATTGTGGTGTCGTTGATTTTACAAACGAAGCGGCGTGTGAATGGTATGAAGACGTTATCCAAAAGAACATGATTGATTTTGGAATGGACGGATGGATGGCTGATTTTGGTGAATATTTGCCAACAGACTTAAAGCTTCATAGCGGAGAACCAGCAACAAAAATGCATAATGCATGGCCAGTGATGTGGGCAAAAGTGAATCATAACGCCGTTCAAAAAGCAGGACGCTGGGGCGATATTGTTTACTTTATGCGTGCAGGATATTCAGGGAGTCAGGGGTACTGTCCATTGTTATGGGCTGGAGATCAAAGTGTTGATTGGAGTCTTGATGATGGTCTTGCTTCCGTTATTCCAGCTGCGCTATCTGCTGGGATGAGTGGAAATGGCGTTCATCACAGCGATATCGGTGGCTACACAAGTCTTCATGGCAACAAGCGGAATAAAGAGTTGTTGCTTCGCTGGGTTGATATGGCGGCATTTACACCTGTTATGCGAACACATGAAGGGAACCGTCCTGATGATTGCTTCCAGTTTGATCAAGACGAAGAGACGCTTGAGCATTTTGTGAAAATGACAAACGTTTATACAGCACTGAAACCTTACCTAAAAGCGTTAAGCAAAGAGAACGCTGAAAAAGGGATTCCGATTCAACGTCCGATGTTTATGGAGTATGAACATGATCTTGCTTCTTATAACATTCAATATCAATATATGCTAGGTTCAGAGATGGTGGTCGCACCGGTTTATGAAGAAGGAAAAGAAACGTGGTCCGTGTACTTACCTGAAGATGAGTGGGTTCATTTATGGACTGGTAAGGAAACGAATGGTGGTCAAGTCGAAGTGAATGCGCCAATTGGTGAAACACCGGTTTTTTATCGTAAACGCTCAACATATGCAGATGTTTTCCGAAAAGCAGCGTTGGCAATACAATAAGAGAGTGGAATAAAAGGTTACTACCTATTTTAAAACATAATAATGTATGATATAGTATTTGTAACAAACAGAGATGAAAGGTTGTGACCAATCGTGCCAAAAACAAGCATTCTATACGTACCAATCGGAAGAAAGACGTTTGATCTAGAAGCGGGAGAGATACAGCGAAAGAAAAGTTCGGAATTTCTGCATAGCGTGACCAAGAACGTGATTGAACCAGAGGAAATCATTACGTCTCCTGAAGATCTTGAGGCCTTTCTTGAAAACGTTAACAGCGATGATGTGATTGCAAGTATCTATCAGAGCGTAACGTTTGCGGATGGTGAATTTGTTGAAGCGTTAATTAAAAAAGTGGAAGCGCCAGTGATTGTTTGGTCCGTACGTGAGCCAAGTGTAGGAGGAAGACTTCGCTTAAACTCGTTAACCGGCGGAAACAGCACAAGTCATGTCCTACGGTGTGCCAACCACCCATTTAGCTTTGTATTCGGAAATGGGGATGAGGCGCAAGTCCAAAAGAGAATTAAAGTTCAACTTAAAGTGCAAAAAGTGATTGAAGATCTCAAAGGTCTTACGATTGGTGTGATTGGGGAACACCCACCAGGCTTTTTCTTCTCGGGAACGGATGAAGAAGCGCTTCAAAAACAGCTTGGCGTTACGGTGAAAAACTTTGATTTAAACAAAGCATTTGAGGAATGCGTCAAGCTACCTCGTGAAAAATGGGAAGGCGCGATTGAACGAGCAGAGCAACAGGTGATTGGGCTAAATCGGAACGAAGAAACAGTACAGCGATTTGCTCAGTTTACAACTTATGTTCAGGAACAAATTGATGCAGAAGACGTTTCAGCGCTTGCGATTCGCTGCTGGCCGGACTTTTTCAATGAGCTTGGCGCTGCGGCATGTTCAACCCTTTCTCAATTTACTGAGGACGGCGTTGTGTCATCGTGTGAATCCGATATTCACGGTTCGGTATCGATGTTTATTCTGCAACAGCTAACAGGAAGTGCGCCGTATCTTGGAGATATGGTTCACGTCAATGAAGCGAGTAATTCAGTTGTGTTTTGGCATTGCGGTGCTGGCGCCTATTCACTCGCCCATCCTGATCAAGGTGCACGCCCAGGCGTTCATCCAAACCGAAAGCTAGGCTTTACGATGGAATTTGGATTAAAACCAGGTCGCGTGACGATGTTCCGCGTTGGCTATACGCCAGAAGGATATCGCTTGCTTGTGATGCGAGGAAACGCACTCGATACGCCACAGCGTTTCAATGGAACGTCTGTTGAAGTGGAACTTGAAACGGAAATCAATGACACGTTATATGGCTTAATGGAAGAAGGCTTCGAACCGCACTACGCGATTATTTATGATGATGTGGCTGATGAGCTCGTGGAACTTGGAAAACAGCTCGGGCTTAAGACGACGATTTATACGAAGAACTGAAGGGAGACAGTCGCATGAAAAAGGTCGCCATTGGTCAGGCTGGGGGACCTACGGCCGTCATTAATGCTACCCTCGCAGGGTTTGTGAACGAGGTCAAACGCGATCATTCTCTGCTGTTGATACAAAATGGTTATGAAGGATTGGCACAAGGAAATTATTTAGACGGTAAGGATGAAATGCTACATCGTATTGATCTTCATCGAGATGTCCCTGGTGCTTGCCTTGGCTCTGGACGGTTTCCACTAACCGATGAGCATATTGAAAAAGGTGTGCGCCTGCTACATGCTCAGGGAGTCGATGTCCTTGTTTTTATCGGTGGGAATGGAACGATGGAGGCGTTAGCGAAAGTAGAAGCAGAAGCGAGAAGGCAAAGTTTCACCCTTCAAGTCATCGGACTTCCCAAGACGGTGGATAACGATCTTGGTGGAACAGACCATGCCCCTGGTTTTGGAAGCTCTGCACGATATGTCGCTCAGGCGACGCGAGATATGAGCCGCGACCTCGCTTCCATGCAGAATTTTGAAAAGGTTCGTGTACTTGAGACAATGGGAAGAAATGCTGGGTGGCTGGCTGCCGCATCTGGGCTTCTTAAGGAGTATGAAGAAGAAGGGCCGCATTTTATTGGCATTCCAGAGCGGCCAATTCAAGCAGAAATGCTTCTTGAAAATGTTAACACCGCATTGAATCGGTTTGGGTATGCCACGGTCGTTGTGAGTGAAGGCGTTTGTTTTGGAAAGACGGGGCAGGTTGCGAGAGGAAATGTCGCTGGCAGGACAGTGCTAGGCGGGATTTCCAATGAGGTAGCTGGCTTTTTAAAAAGTGAGTTAAACGTCATGACAAGAGCTGAACTTTTAGGCATGAATCAGCGAAGTTTTTCTGAAGTTGTTTCGGACGTTGATCGAGAAGAAGCTTATCGTGTGGGGAGCGTTGGGGGCGAATGGATTCGTGAAGGGATTTCAAATGTGATGGTCTCCATTCAACGGAATGCTCACCATCGCTATTCAGTAAGGATGACCCCGATTGAACTTCGTAACGTGGTGGCTGCTGGAGAACGAGTGATGCCTGAGGTGTTCATTGAAGATCAGAAAGCATATTATCAATGGCTAAAACCGCTTATCGGGGAAGATATTAGGTCGTACCCACCGCCATTACAAAGGACTGAACTGTATGTCGATTAATCAGAACGGAGAGGCGCTTTATCTCCAAATAAAAGATGTTCTGATCGACCGCATTCAGAGTGGAACGTGGAAACCAAATACGATTATTCCAACAGAGCAAGGGCTCATCAAGGAATTTGGTGTTAGCCGGACGACGATTCGGCAGGCCATTGCGATTCTCGTTCAAAATGGTTTGCTCGAAAAGAAACAGGGCCATGGCACAATCGTAAAGCCACATCAATTGGTAGGTAACCTTGGGCAGTTAAAAGGTTTTGCGGAAGAAGTAATGGAAAAAGGGCAGGTTCCTTCATCCAAACTGATACGAGCTGAATTTAAGGAAAACCTTTTTCATGAAAGTGAAATGCTTCAAGTGGCTGAAGGAGCTCCGATTCTTCTCGTTGAACGCATACGGTTTGCGGATGAGACGCCTGTTGCCCTTGAACGAACGTGCTGGCCAGAGTCAATTGGAAAGATACTTATGCAGCATGATTTAAATACAGCGAAATACTATGAAATTCTAGAAAACTATCAGGTTTATTTAAACAAAGCAAAAGAGCGAATTGCCGCGATTAATGCCACGATTGATGAAGCAGATTCATTGGCGATTCGTCCGGGTGAAGCGCTACTTGAAATGACGCGTCTCAGCTATGGATTGAATGACCATCCAATCGAATATACAAAAACGAAATATCGAAGTGATCAGTACCATTACAATATTGAATTGAAGCGATAGAAGGGAGAAATGATGATGCCATTTATTAACGGAAAAACAATGCTGGATCATGCTTTTCAAAATGGGTATGGGGTAGGGGCATTTAGCGCACATAATGCGGAAACGGTGCTCGCCATTTTTGAAGCTGCTGCTGAGGAAAAAGCACCAATTATGATTCAAGTAGGACAAAAGGTGATTCAAACGCTAGGCATGGAAGCATTAAAAGGGTTGATCGATACGTATGAAAAAGAATTTAATGTTCCAGTCGCGATTCATCTTGATCACAGCCGTCAGTTCGAGCAAACGATGCAAGCTGTGCAAATAGGCTTTCAATCCGTCATGTTTGATGGGTCTGGTTTATCTTTTGAAGAAAACACGGCGACGACGAAAAAAGTAGTCGATATTGCAAGAGCCCTTGGCATTGGATCTGAAGGAGAAATTGGTAAAATCGGTGGAACGGAAGATGACATTACGGTTGATGAAAAGGATGCGCTCATTACAACAACAGAAGAAGCCGTCGCTTTCGTAGAGGCAACAGATGTTGACTACCTTGCCGTATCGATAGGAACCGCTCACGGGATTTATAAAGAAACGCCTAACCTTCGTTTTGAACGACTAAAGGAGATTGTAGAAGCCGTTCAGCGTCCAGTCGTTCTTCACGGCGGGTCAGATGTGCCAGATGAACAAGTGCAACGGGCGATATCACTAGGGATTGCAAAAATTAATGTAGATACGGAGCTTCGTCAGGCGTTTACGAGAGGCGTTCAAGAAGCATTTTCAGAAAATCCGGATGATATTGTGCTCGCTAGTTCACTTGGTCTCGGTCGTTTACGTATGAAAGAAAAAGTACAAGAAAAGATTCGCGTATTTGGTAGTCAGGGGAAAGCAGAAGAACTTTTGTCAGGTAAAAAGGTCGTAACGTTATAAAAGAGGAGGATGATGTTAACGTGGCTACACAAACTTCAGTACGAACTTATGGGCTATTCATCAATGGGGAATGGCGAGAAAAAACAGCAACAGATGATGTGCTAAACAAATATACCCAAGAAATAGCAGCGAAAACAGCTACAGCTGATGAACAGGATGTAACCGATGCGGTGCAAGCGGCTAAGACAGCATTGAAAACCCCTTTTTCGCCTTACGATCGGTACACGGTTTTGATTAAGGCAGCCGCGACACTACGAGCTCGTCAGGATGAGCTTGGTGAAGTGCTTGCGAAGGAAGTTGGAAAGCCTTTAGCGGAGTGTAAAGGTGAAGTAGGTCGTGCTGCTTTAACATTAGAAGTTTCGGCAGAAGAAGCGAAGCGAATTCACGGCGAAGGTATTCCGGTTGAAGCTGCGCCTGGGTCAGAACAGCGTCAGGCGTATACTAGACGCTTTCCAATTGGGGTTGTTGCAGCGATCACGCCATTTAACGTACCACTGAATCTTGTGTGCCACAAAATTGGCCCTGCACTTGCAGCTGGCAATAGCGTGGTATTAAAACCAGCTGAAGTGACGCCGGTTTGTGCGATTCTTTTAACGGAAATATTTGAAGAAGCGGGACTTCCAGCAGGACGCCTGAACCTGATTACAGGAGAGGGAGCAACGGTAGGCGAATGGCTTCTTTCGAATCAAGATGTGAATATGTTTACGTTTACGGGAAGCCCGCGTGTTGGCCAGCATATTCGCGAAAAAGCAGGATTGCGCAAAGTAGCATTAGAGCTAGGAAACAATTCAGCAACGATTGTGCATCATGATGCCGATGTTGAGACAGCGGCAACGCAGTCTGCTCAAAAAAGTTTTAATAACGCAGGACAAGTATGTATTTCAGTCCAACGCGTTTATGTACACGAAGATATTTATGAGCCGTTTCTTGCAAAAATGAAGGAAGTAACAGAAGGACTTGTTTTAGGTGATCCAATGGAAGCGGCGACTGATATCGGCCCAATGATTGCTGAACGTGAAGCGATACGCGTTGAGAGCTGGGTACAAGAAGCAGTTGATCAGGGAGCTGTAATTGAAACGGGTGGAAAACGAGATGGCGTTTTCTATCAACCTACGATTTTGACGAATGTAAAGGATGATATGAAGGTTTGTCGTCAAGAAGTTTTTGGCCCGGTCGTAGCGGTAAGCACGTATCGTTCAACAGATGAAGTGATTACGAGAGTGAATGATTCAGAGTATGGTCTTCAAGCTGGACTCTTTACGAATGACCTCGCATTTACGTTAAAAGCGATCAATGAGGTTCATGTAGGTGGGCTCATTATTAATGATACGTCAGGCTATCGTGTTGATCATATGCCATACGGTGGTGTGAAGAAAAGTGGAACGGGCAAAGAAGGTCCACGCTATGCGATTGAAGAAATGACGGAAGAAAAAATTATCGTTTTTAACGGATGAGAGTAGAAGGGGAGCCGATGAATGAAATCGGGTCCCTTTTCATCCTGTATAGGACGCTATCGCTTTTAGAAGCTGAAGGAGAATGAAGATGTCGATCATAACCATACTGCTACCGATCTTTTTCGTATTTGGCGTCGGTTATCTTGCGCAGCGCTTTTTAAAATTAGAGACGAGGGTCCTCTCAAATCTCGCGTTATATGTGCTCGTGCCGCTTCTTGTTTTTCGAACGTTCTATGAACAAAAAATTGATTCGTCCTACGGGTATTTATCGATCTACATGCTAGGTTTGTGCTTTGCACTGATTGGGCTTGTCAGCATTTTATCGAAAATATACGGCTATACCGAATCAGAACGGTGCGGTTTGGTTTTGTCGAGCGCATTTATGAATAACGGAAATTATGGCACGCCGCTTGTCCTGTTTCTATTTGGAACGCTCGGAATGGAAACGGCGATTGTGCTAATGGTGCTACAGCAGTTGTTAATGAGCACGCTTGGGGTCTATTATGCGGCAAAAGGAAGTCCAGATCACGACGGAATTAAAGCAGCTCTTAGAGCAGTGAGAAAAATGCCGATGGTTTACGGTGCCATTGTTGGTCTTTTGTTTCAATGGTTACAAATTCCACTCGGCACGATCCGTGATGGCGTGGACTTGATAGCGGATGCAGCGATTCCCGTTATTATGGTGACGCTCGGCATGCAGCTTGCCAATATACGGTTGCGTGCGATTGATTGGCAAAAGCTATCAACGGCGCTATCGCTTAAATTAATGATTGCGCCGCTTATTGCTGCTGGAATTGTTGTATTTATGCCTGTGGATCCATTGACAAAGCAAATTATGATCATTATGGCGGCAACTCCGACTGCCGCCAATACGACGATGTACGCCATTCAATTTCATACGGAACCTCAAAACGTTTCTAGTGCAACGCTTGTATCTACTGTGTCGAGTTTAGCTACGATGCCAGTGGTGATTTATTTAGCGACGACGTTTGTTTGAAGAGCGGTTGTTAAAAGGGGGGCAAAGGGGGGGCAGGTTCGAACCTGACCCCCTTCACAAACAAAAAGGCGAAAGTGTCCACTCGGAGTGGACACTTTCGCCTTTTCGATCATCCTATAAACGAAGCAATTAATAAGGCAAGGAAGACAAGCGAGATTAACGCCAGAAAGATCACGCCCATTTTGCGAATTGCTGGAGGAAAGCGATCGGTTAGCGGAACTCTTATAAGAAAGATCATGATCGCAAGAGAAAGAATAAGTAATAAGAAATAACCCAACTATGACACCACCTGTTTCCGTTTTAAGTGGTGTTCCCTAACAAGAGAGCTATCAATCATAAAAGCCCGCTTAAATAGCGGGCTTTTATGATTGATTTTAAGGGTGCGGAACATTTGCAAGTGATGCTTCGACAACTTCGCCATTAAAGGCAGATTGATAGATCGCGCGAATATCGGCTTCGTAAAGAGGAAGCGGGCTTCTGGCAAGAAGTCTATTCTGTTTCAGACCGTCTTCAGTTAGTGACTCAAGTGCTGAACTTGGAATATTAAACCCGCCAAGTGTACTCGGAATGCCGACATCCTTAACAAGTCTTTCTAATTGGCGAACGCATTCATAGGAAGCTTTCTCTTCTGAAAGAAATTGAGAATTACCTCCGAGCGCGTTCAAAATGTCTCCCATTCGCTTTGTACAGCTTTTTCGAATATATCCCATTACGTAAGGAAGAAGAACGGCATTGGAATCACCGTGAGCGATATGAAACTGGCCACCAAGAGGATAAGCGAGGGCATGAACGCCTGCAACACCGGCATTAAAAAAAGCAAGACCGGCGATATAGCTTCCATGACTCATATCGATTCGAGCTTCTCGATCCTCCCCGTTAGAAACGGCGCGTCTGATGGAGAGACTAATTAACCGGATTGCTTGTAAGGCAAGTCCATCCGTCGTAGGGCTCGCGTTGACCGAGACGTAAGCTTCAATTGCATGGGTAAGGGCATCAACACCTGTTGCGGCGGTAACCTTTGCCGGTACAGAAAGGGTGAGTTCTGGATCAACAATGGCGGCATCTGCGAGAAGGTAGTCGTGCGTAACGACATCTTTTGAGGTTTCAAGAGATAGCACTGCGATATTGGTTACTTCAGAACCAGTCCCTGCCGTTGTTGGAATTAATATTTTTGGGAGGCCTTTTTTTGTAATCTCTCGGCTTCCTGATAAATTGAGATAATCACTTACAGGCCCTTCGTGTGCAGATAAAACAGCCGTTAATTTGGCGAGATCTAATGCACTTCCTCCGCCAAGACCGATAACGAGGTTATATTTATTTTCTCTCGTATAATTGACGAGCTTTTCCCCAATAGCGAGCGGTGGCTCTGGCTTAGTATCGGTATAAATATCTACTGAGTATCCTGCATCTTCTAACGGTAGTCGAACGCGATCAACGAGGCCAATCTCATTTAAAACGGGATCGGTCACTACAAGAATACGCTCAGGTAAATGCTTCTCCACTTCAGGTAAAAGCTGCTCAAGTGAACCCCAGCCGGTGAAGCTGAGTGGCGTGAAAACAAGTTTTGAAAAAGACATATTTGGCCTCCTTTATTCGTAATAACCTTCTGTTGATTTGCGGAAATGATTAAACTGATTTGAGTCATGACCAAACCATACTTGACTATTTGTTTCCTTAGCTAGTCGACGAATTTTTTCAACAGAAGCCGCGTAACCTAGTGAATCATAAATGATGCCTGGTGGTTTGATAGGCGGTCCAAAGCTTTCTGCTGTATAGACGGCATCTGAGGCAAGGATGATTCCACCAGTTTCAGGCATTTCTACGTGTAAACCGATCATTCCCCACGCATGTCCACTTCCAAAATTTAAGACTTTTATTCCATCTGCAAGCTGCACATTATCTTCATTTCGCTTAATGGTTTGCCATTGAAGGTTGTTTTTGATCCATGCATCGATATCTGCCCATATGTAGGCGCCTTCTTTCTGGTTTCGAGCATAAGACTGAAGAGTTCCATTTAATTCGTCTTCATGCACAATGATGGTTGCATTTGTGAACATTTCCAGACATCCGGCGTGATCGAGGTGTAAGTGGGAAGCGACTACGAATTTAATATCTTCAGGCCGTACGTTTAATTGCTCTAATCGGTTATGGAGATAGCATTCTTCATTCGCTTTATAAGGAAAAGTTTTTTGTGTCGCTTCTGTCCAACGTCCCTCAGGACCCATTGAATTTGGGTTACACGCCGTATCAAAAAGAATTTTACCAGCCGGATGGTCTATTAAAACAGTGTAGATTGGGAATTCTACAAATTCTGTTTGGGCATGGGGGTTCGTTACTGTTGCTGGATTATGCATAGCGATCATCCAGTTTTTATCCATACTCATGCAACCGTTATCCATCACATACAGCTTCGGGTGTTGATTAATAAAGTTCATGTGCATTCCTCCTATTATTCATTAAGATTACTTACTTTTATTGCAAGTTTGGTGCCATTTTTAGAAGCTTGTCATAGAGCGATTCTTTAAAAAACGTGCTGAAGAGTGTTTACTTTTTTCACCATTTTGCAGGTATTTTGGGTATAACAGTGAATAGTTGAGTGGTGGTATATTTCACCAAGCGTTGAAGAATTTCACCGGAAAAGGGGAAGGCTTTTGCTTAATATAATGAAGACAACAGGGTGGGAAGAAATTTTTTCTTCCTTACACAATGGTATTGTGATGGTTGATCATAATGAAAGAATTAGATATATGAATAAATCGGCACAATCCCTTCTACGTATCCATTACTGGGAAGGAGCAGATATCCAAAAAATCGTTCCGAATACTAGAGTGAAAGAAGTTCTTGAAAGTGGTCATAGTTTAATAGGCGAACGACTTGAATTGTTCGATAGAGAATGTGTGGTTAATCGAACGCCCTTCTATAAAAATGAGGAGCTAGTCGGTGTCATTAGTGTTATACAAGATATTACAGAAGTGAAACATTATCGTGATTTGCTTCGCCAGTTTGAGTCAATTATTGAGTTTTCGACAGATGGATTATATGTTGTAGATCAAGAAGGGGTTACGATCTATGTTAACTCCGCTTACGAAGAGATCACTGGTTTTCCAAGGTCTGAGCTAATCGGAAGGCATATGAATGAATTAATAGAGGAAGGTTATATTGATCAGTCAGTGTCATTACTTGTGTTAAAAGAAAAAAAGCGTATATCATTACTACAAAAAATAAGCGATAAAAAGGATGTTATTGTTACGGGTAGCCCTGTTTTTAATGAAAATCATGAAATTGAGTTAGTTGTAACGAGCGTAAGGGATATCACGCAATTAAATAGTTTACGATCAGAGCTTGACCGAGCCAGAACGTTTTCGGCATTGAACCAAAATCGTTATTCTCTTCAGGTAGAAGGAATCTCTGAGAAGGTTATTTTTCGGAGCAATGAGATGTACGAAATATATGAAAAAGTTAAAAGAATCGCACCGTATCCAACAAGTGTTTTACTGTCAGGAGAATCAGGAGTTGGGAAAGAAGTAGTAGCAAATTTAATTCATTATGAAAGTGACCGAAAGGATATGGCATTTATAAAAGTAAACTGCGGTGCTATTCCTGAACACTTACTGGAGTCAGAGTTATTTGGCTATGAGTCAGGTGCTTTTACAGGAGCCCGTAAAGATGGGAAGTTTGGATTGCTAGAATTAGCACAGGGTGGGACTGTTATGCTAGATGAAGTAGGAGAAATGCCTCTATCTCTTCAAGTGAAATTGCTACGTGTTTTACAAGATGGTGAGTTTTATCGTATTGGAGGAAGTCAGCCGATCAAGCTTGATATTCGAATCATATCGGCTACTAATAAAAAGTTGTTAGACGAAATTCAGAACGGTTCCTTCAGAGAGGATCTATATTATAGACTTCAGGTGATTGAGATTTCAATCCCTCCCCTAGGTAAGCGTGTCCCTGATATTGAAGTATTAGTGGATCATTACTTTTCTTATTACTGCACAAAATATCATATTGAAAAAAGATTAACAAAGGAAACACACCTTGCTTTGCTGGCTTATAGTTGGCCCGGGAACGTGAGAGAACTAAAAAATATGATCGAAAGTCTTGTAGTTTCTGTTCCTGCCATTTCGATCGAAGCACACCACTTACCCGTACATATTACAGATTCTCGTATAAAAGGTAGTGAGCCTCTTACATTAAAAGAACGCGTTGGAAACTTTGAAAAGCGTATTATCAAAGATGCTCTTCAGAAACACCCCTCTATCCGCTCGGCTGCAAAAGAATTGGGGATCGATCATTCGACGCTAGTGAAGAAAATGAAGAAGTGGTAAAAAATTACTAAAATTTCTAGGTTAAATCTCATGAAATAAGGTAATAGAAAGGTAATGTAGAAGATTTGTATTTTCACCAGGATTGGTTTAAAGCGAAAGGGGAGAGTGAAATGAGGCCTTTACTATTAACAGGTTTTGAACCTTTTCTTGAGCATCGTCATAACCCAACCGAGCAGATTGTCATGGAATTGGATGAAGAAATGATTGGTGGGTATGAAATTATTTCACGTGTGCTGCCTGTTGATTATGAACGAGCGGCAGAAATGCTGATTGAGTATGTTGAACAGTGTGATCCGGTTGCAGTGATCATGCTTGGACTCGCTGCGGATCGGACGAAAATTACACCAGAACGTATTGCGATTAACGTGAATGACAGTGTAGAAGATAACGCGGGACACGCCCCTGAAGACCAACCGATTGTTGAGGGAGGCCCAGCCGCTTATTTTTCCACGCTTCCTATTAAAAGGATGACGGATGCGCTCATGCAAAATGGCATTCCTGCCGAAATTTCCAATACGGCTGGAACCTACCTTTGTAATAACGTCATGTATAGCGTGCTGTATGCGCTTGAACAAAAAGACCTTACGATTCCTGCAGGATTTGTTCATGTGCCACCTACTTTTGAGATGACGCTTCATCATTCGGCACACACCGGTTTTCCGTTTACGAGTATTCGAGATGCCATTAAAATTATGATTCATGCCCTAGAAGAGGATGTACAAAACTAATATTATTCTCAAAAAGCTGAGCCTATTTGGTCAGCTTTTTTCCAATTTGAAACCCATAATAAGCGCTACTCGTATAGAGAGTAGGGGGGAGTAGAGATGGCTAACTGTCAACAATGTCAAACAAAATGGACGTGGAAAGAAACCTTTCGCGCTGTCGTTAACTTTAAAAAATACGATTGCTGTCCGTCTTGTGGAAGTAAACAGTACCCTACTCGCAGGACAAGGAATAACCTGGCTGTTATTCCGAGTATTGTTGCGGTACTCTGGCTACCGATGCTTGCATTTGACGTTTCGCTCTCGATTATTTTGCCGGTTGAGCTTGCAATGGCAATTGTTACGATTGGTATTTTACCGTTCTTTTATCATGTTACGGATTGTGACGAGCCGATGTGGTAATTGACTCGTCATCCTTCAAATTTTATTGGGAATGGAATTGAAAGGAGGTCATACGCTTGAGTTATGTGATTGGAATTGATCTTGGAACAAGTGCAGTGAAAGTGATTGCAGCTGATCAAAAGGGGCAAATATGTGCTGAATCTTCGAGAAGCTATCCACTCTATAATCCGAAGTTTGGCTATAGTGAACAAGATCCAGAGGACTGGGTCAATGAGACGATTACTGCACTTCAGGATTTAATGTCTCAGCTCCCTTCATCTACGGTTGAAGGTATTAGCTTTTCAGGGCAAATGCACGGGCTCGTCTTACTCGATGCAAAAAATCAGCCGCTTCGCCGAGCGATTTTATGGAATGATACGCGTTCTACGAAACAGTGTCGAGCGATTGAGCAACGAGTGGGAGAAGAGCGACTCTATGAAATTACGAAAAACCCATCCCTTGAAGGCATGACTCTTTCAAAATTATTATGGGTGAAGGAAAATGAACCTGATGTTTATAAGAAAGCGGAAGTCTTTCTTCTGCCAAAAGATTATGTGCGCTTCAAATTAACAGGCGACCTACATATGGACTACTCAGATGCAGCTGGTACGCTCTTATTAAACATACGAGAAAAAGCATGGAGTAAAGAAGTAGCTGAAAAAACGGGAATCAACCTTTCACTTTGCCCGCCATTAGTTGAATCTTCCGAACAGACTGGTAAAGTGAAGGAAGATCTTGTGCGTGGGCTTGATGGTGTGAAAGTGTATGCAGGAGGAGCAGATAATGCATGTGGCGCAGTTGGAGCGGGGATTTTAAAAAATGGGCGAACCCTATGTAGTATTGGCACTTCTGGTGTGATTTTATCATACGAAGAAAGCGCGAACCTGGAGTTTGATGGGAACGTTCACTATTTTAATCATAGTCAGCCAAATGCTTATTATACGATGGGGGTTACGCTTTCTGCCGGACAAAGCTTAAGCTGGTTCCGAGAACAGTTTGCTGAAGATGTTTCATTTGAAAAGTTACTTTCTTCTATTAATGAAATTCCACCTGGTGCAAACGGGCTGTTGTTTACCCCGTATTTAGCGGGAGAACGAACGCCGCATGCTGATGCTGCGATACGCGGAAGTTTCATTGGAATGGATACGTCCCATACGCAAGCACATTTTGTGAAAGCTGTATTAGAAGGCATCACGTTTTCGTTGCATGAGTCGATTGTGAAGTTTCGAGAGAGCGGAAAACGGATTGATGAAATTGTTTCGATTGGTGGTGGTGCAAAAAACAGAGGCTGGCTTCAAATGCAGGCAGATATTTTTGATGCAACCATTATTAAATATGAGTCGGAGGAAGGCCCTGCCCTTGGAGCTGCTATGCTCGCAGCGTATGGATGTGGTTGGTTTCCGTCTCTCGAATCTTGCAGTGAGCGATTCTTAAAAGAGAAAGAACGATTTACTCCGAATAAGGAGAGAGTGGAGGCGTATCGTAGACTGTTTCCAATCTATCAATCGGTCTATACAAATACGAAGGAGTTAAGTAAAAAGTTAACTTCTTATCGACAATAAAAATAAGCGAATGCCTCGGCATTCGCTTATTTAAATCGTAATCTGAATCGGATTCTCATTAAGAGCGGGATTCTCATTAATGACTTTGATAAATTCACGGACGAGGTCAGGATCAAACTGAGTACCCGCACATTTTTTTAGCTCATCAATCGCTTCGCTGATCGATTTTGTTCTTTGGTAAGGACGTTCGGTTGTCATGGCATCAAACGAATCAATAATCGTTAACATGCGTACAAGTTTTGGAAGCTCTTCACCGCTTAATCCATAAGGATAACCTTTTCCATCAAAACGTTCGTGGTGCAGTTCGACGAGCGGGAGGAGGTCGTGGAGTTGGCGATTAGTCGACACAATTTCTCTGCCCCAGGTAACGTGCTTCTGAACCATTTCCCATTCGTCTTTCGTCAGCTTGCCTTTTTTGTTGATCACTTCACGAGGGATTTCAAGCTTCCCGATATCGTGAATTAAGGCACCCATTACAAGGGTTTTCTGATCATTTGCATTCAAATTCAAACGATTGCTGAACTCAATTGCATACTCATGAACTCGTTTACTATGTTTGTACGTATAAATATCTTTGGATAGAAAAATTTTCAATTGTTGCTCTAGAAGTTCCATTTCTTTATGGTTGTAAAACGTTTTGGAAAGAACGTGATTCGCATCATAAATACAAACGTTGTTTTTCCCTTTTGTTTTAGAAAAATACATCGCTTGATCTGCCTTCTCAAGAACTTCCGACGAATCATACATGTCCCGATTGTACTGAATAACGCCCGCTGAGAAAGATAAGCAGCCGTGTGGAAGAACTTCAACACCTTCAAAATAGTGGTCGTTTACTTCTTTTCGAAGATGATTGATGATGTGATACGCTTCCCGTTCTGTTTTTCCCGGCATTAATAGCGCAAATTCTTCTCCGCCATATCGAGCGGCTGTAAACACATCTTTCGCATTCCTTTTTAGTTCGGCACCGAAGTGTTTTAACAGTCTGTCGCCCTGTAAATGACCGTGCTGATCATTGTATTTTTTGAAATCATCAAGATCGATTAAACCGATGGATAAAGGCTGTCCTGTGGCTTTTGCGGTTTTTATTTCATCCTCTAAAAGTGACTTGAAATAACCGTGATTGTATAGCTCAGTGAGATGATCGATATCTGCTTTCTGTGAAACTTCTTGATAAAGTTCAAAATACTGTTTAAACGAAACGGATAGCACGACAGCTACAGATAAAAACAATAGCATGCCAAGAATGACCTGTTGTTGCATTAATAAAACGAGAATCAAGGAAAGACCAAGCGTAATGAAATAACTTGATATCGTTTCTTTCAACATACCTTGCACAATTTGATATAAGTTTTCTGATGCGGATAAAAGGAAGAAAACTCCGATTAAGAGCACATTTAAACTAAAGTACACGACCAGAGAAAACATATAAGAGGCCACGTTGAAAAATGTTAGCATGCCGCTTAATTCACCGGAGAGCATAAAAACTTCATACGCACCGATGATCATGAAGCTATAAATGGCAAAGTTAAATAAATGTTTCCACCAGACAACTTTTTTGTTGTATAAAGCATAGATGATCGAGGTTACAAGCAAAAGAGTTAGCGTCATATGGAGATCAAATACAAATAGGACTGCCAGATAAATCGCTGAATCCATCGATAACGAGTTCCCGCTTGGTGGCAATAGGATTGTATAGTGATTCAATAACAGGATTGCCGCTACGAACGTGAAGGCCAGACTCCAGTTAATTTGATGAAATGTCAGTAAGTACTGAGTAAGGAAAATAGAACTTCCTGCAATTGTTGTGAGTGCAAGATATACGCTTACCACATTATTGAATTTCTGAAAGATGCCCTTCATGTCTCGATCACTCTCATTTAAATTTAGTTTTTTAGGAGAAGCAGGGCCTCTCCTTTGTGATTAAACCAATTTAAATCCAGAAGTTAGTGCGATAACAGCAGTAGTAATAATTGCAATATTCGTAAGGATGCCTGTTAGCTTAATTCCCTCTTTCCGTTCCATTAATGTCCACCTCCTTTCAAGTTCCTTTTTGAGGCGCTGGCGTTTGGATGAGGGTATCTGGATGTTTGGTCTTAACCATAACGCGCTGGATGAAAATAAAAATACCAATATTCATGATCACGTCACCTATACTAATTACCTGATCTTTTGGATAAGGGTCCGTAATCGGAATGACGTCGCCGAGGAACCAGAGAGCAGTTTGATCCGTTAACACGGCATGTTTTCCGTAAAGTCCATTTTTGATTGCTTCAGCGTAAGCAGGATCTAGAATATTCGCTGATTCAAGAGATGCAGGCATTCTTCCTCCGTTTAGAGCCATTACGATGAAATTTAATAGAACACCGATGAAAAGAATCATGATCCCAATGTTCATTTTTCGATTTAACCAAAGAAATGTTAGTCCGACGATGTAAATTAGCATAAAGAGCGGTGCGCTTAGTTTACCAATCCATGCGTAGGTAGATTGAAAGGAAAAGATAAGAACCTCAATGAAAAGTAGCAATGGAAAGATCCATCCAGCTCGAAATGAGAGATAAGCAAAGCCTTTTAAACTCCCTTTTCTTAAATAACCGACGAGAATTGCTACTAAAATGCCGTCAAAAACCATTGAAGTCACCGATTTGTGTCGTTTTATTCTTAGTTTTGCAGAGGGTTGGGTGATTAGGGATAATTTTCTTAAAAATGACAATAATCGCATTAAAGTTTATATGTCCTTTCATAAGAAAACTTGGAGATTTTTTCACATTTCTCGTTCAATTCCTTCTTACAAAAGGATTCGTGGTAGGATATAAGAAAGAATGATAGGGAGGTAGAAAAATGGAAAACGTGTATATCGGAGTAGACCTTGGCGGTACAAATCTGCGTGTTGGGATTGTCGATGAGAACGGACGGATTCTGCAAGTGAAACAAATAGCGACAGAAGCCGATCAGGGTTACGAATTGATTATTGAGCGAATGACCAATTTAATAAAAGAAGTGAAAAAAGCGTATTCAGCGGTTTCCATTGGGATTGGTTCACCAGGACCTTTAAATCCATTTGATGGAATCGTGGTGTCCCCTCCTAATCTCCCTGGATGGAAAGATGTACCTATTACCGCAATGGTTGAAGAAGCAATCGGCATCCCCGCATATCTCGTCAATGATGCTGATGCCGCTGCGCTTGGTGAAGCATTATATGGCGGGGGAAAGGATAGAGAAAGCACTTTTTACATAACAGTTAGCACCGGCGTTGGCGGCGGCTACGTGCAAAGTAATCGCCTCATGCAAGGCGAACATGGCTATAGCGCGGAGATTGGTAATATGATTATCCAGCCTGGTGGTCAGAAGCATGCGAATATGAACGCTGGATCCCTTGAAGCGCTAGCTTCAGGTACGTCAATTGCCCGAGAAGGAAAGGCGCGACTAGGCAAAACTTTAGGAGCAGAAGATGTGTTTCAACTTGCTAAAGAAGAAAATAAGGAAGCGCTCGCGATTATAGAAGAAGCAGTGGATGCACTGGCAATCGGGATTGCGAATCTTGTTCATACTGTTGATCCGTCTGTCTTTATTCTCGGTGGCGGGGTGATGCAGGCAAAAGACATGATTTTGCCGATGTTACGAAAAAAAGTCGATTCCTATGTGTATGAAGGACTTCGTGGGAAAATCGCGATCGAACCCGTGCAGCTCCATGATAAAGCTGGCATTATTGGGGCGGCGATGCATGGACGGCAAAAATTTGATGATGAGAAGCTAAAAAGAGAGTAGGAGGAAGATACATGTATCAACACGAACCACTTTTTCTAACACCCGAATTTAAAGATCGTCTTTGGGGTGGAACGAAGCTACGAGATGTTTTTGGGTATACGATTCCAACTGAAACGACTGGTGAATGCTGGGGGATTTCGGCTCACCAAAATGGCGCAAGTGAGGTGCGGAATGGTCCGCTTGCTGGAAAGAAATTAAATGAGGTTTGGGAAAATCATCGTGAACTTTTTGGGCATGAAAAGGGCGAACACTTTCCACTTTTAGTTAAAATTCTTGATGCTGATCAGGATCTTTCTGTTCAAGTTCACCCTGATGATTCGTATGCGAGAGAAGTTGAAGGAGAGGCTTACGGAAAAACAGAATGCTGGTATATTATTGATTGTGACCCTGGCTCTGAACTAATCTTTGGCCATCACGCACAGTCAAAAGAATCGTTCAAACAGATGATTGCGGCTGGGGATTGGGATAACTTGCTACGCCGCATTCCAATTGAACCCGGTGAATTTTATTTTGTACCAAGTGGAACGATTCATGCCATCGGTGCAGGAACGATGATTCTTGAAACGCAGCAAAGTTCAGATACAACGTACCGCGTGTATGATTATGATCGAACTGACGCTAATGGAAATACACGTGATCTTCATATTGAACGTTCGATTGATGTATCGACGATCCCTCATGAAGATCCGCCTTTTTCTCCCGTTGTGACAGAAGAAGACGGTTTGAAGCAGGTTGAGCTAGTATCTTCAGAGTATTTCACAGTATACAAGTGGGAGCTTGATGGAGAGTATTCTCTTCAGGAAGACCACGCTTACTTGCTTGTAAGTGTGCTAAGTGGAGAAGGCGTGATTGCATCTAGTGAATCTTCACATTCTGTCAAGCAGGGCGATCATCTGATCATCCCGGCAACGATGAAAGCATGTAAGTTAGAAGGCGATCTTGAAATGATCGTTTCAAAAAGCGAAAAAGCATAGGTTGAAGCCAGCTCAAATGTGAGCTGGCTTTTGTTATTTTTAACCTTTTTGTGAAAAAGCTCATTTTTGTTCGAGCCCCTAAATATCCTGTATAATGTAAAAATAGAGAAAAGGAAAGATCATGAGGGAGGATGCCATGCGAAAAGTAGTCACCTTTATTAAACCTTACAAAGTGGCGGCGATAGTAG
The DNA here is from genome assembly GCF_011082085.1 of Bacillus sp. Cs-700. Classification (NCBI taxonomy): domain Bacteria; kingdom Bacillati; phylum Bacillota; class Bacilli; order Caryophanales; family Bacillaceae; genus Bacillus; species Bacillus sp. Cs-700. The sequence continues at coordinate 2,044,456 of NZ_CP041063.1, read as the reverse complement.
CGGCACTTTTAATGCTTGTTGAATTGGCCGTTGAGCTCTGGTTGCCACTGTTCATGGCAGATATTATTGATAATGGCATTGCAAAAGAAAACCTTAGTGTGATTACTGAATTAGGGATTTGGATGATCGTTCTTACCGTTATTTCTTTTGTCGCCTCAATTATTAACACGTATCTTGCTTCTTACGTCAGTCAGCATTTTGGATTTGATTTACGAAAAGCGCTTTTTGAAAAAGTACAGTCGTTTGCTTTTGCAGACTTTAATCGCTTTCCAACTTCATCTCTATTAACGAGGTTGACGAACGATGTCAATCAGGTGCAACTTGTCGTATTTATGGGTCTTCGAATCATGGTTCGAGCTCCACTACTTGTCGTCGGTGGTGTGGTGATGGCTTTTGTTGTAGATGTTCAGCTCGCTCTTCTATTAACCGCTGCGATTCCACTCGTCATTGTCTTTCTTTATTTTGTTATGAAAAAAGGCGTACCACTTTTCAGCTCAGTTCAGGAAAAGTTAGACCGAGTTAACGGCGTGATGAGAGAAAATTTAGTTGGCGTGAGACTAATTAAAGCCTACCTTCGAAGTAAGCATGAGCAGCACAGATTTAAGCAGGTCAATGAAAACTTAATGAGTCAAACAGTAACGTCACTTCGTTTAATTGAACTTGCTACGCCGGTTCTCTTAATTCTTATGAATGTTGCGATCGTTGCCGTGCTCTGGTTTGGGGGCGTAAAAGTTGTTGCTGGCACAGCGCAGGTTGGTGAAATTTCAGCGATCATTACATATGGGACGCGGATTACAGTGGCGCTTACGATGTTTTCGTTTATTCTTATGCTTCTCTCACGAGCAAGAGCTTCTGCTTATCGGATGCAGGAAGTGTTGCAGACAGAAACGTATGTTGAAAAAGAATCAGGGGTTAAGCCAGCTGCATTAGAAAAGCTTGAATTTCAGCATGTAAGCTTCCGCTATCCTAATTCAGAAGAAGATGTTCTCAGAGATCTTAGTTTCACTGCAGAAAAAGGTCAGCTGATTGGGGTCATGGGGGCCACGGGTTCTGGAAAATCTTCAATGATTCAGCTGATTCCAAGGTTGTATGAACCGACTGAAGGAAACGTTTTGTTCAATGGTGTTAACGAAACAGCCATTCACCTGGATGAACTCAGAAGTCGAATTGGCGTTGTGCCGCAGGAAGTGGTTCTTTTTAGTGGCACCATTGGTGATAATATTCGCTGGGGAAAAGAGGATGCAAGTAGAGAAGAAGTGGAAACAGCGGCTAAAGCTGCTCAAATTCATTCGTTTATTCTGACGCTTCCCAATCAATACGATACGGTTCTTGGACAAAAAGGCATCAACCTTTCTGGAGGCCAGAAACAGCGTTTATCCATTGCCAGAGCTCTCATTCGAAATCCGGAAATCTTAATTCTCGATGACAGTACAAGTGCTCTTGATCTGAATACTGAGGCACAGTTGCAACAAGCACTCAAGGATCAGGAAAGTACGATTTTATTAATTGCTCAGAAAATCAGTTCGATTAAAGAAGCGGATAAGATCATTCTCCTCGAGGATGGGGCGATTATAGGAGAAGGAACCCATGATCAACTTCTTGAGGAAAGCCCGGTTTATCGCGAGATCTACGTTTCTCAGTACGGAGAGGAGGCGGCCCATGAGCTCAAACAAAAAACCCTCTAAACGAAAACGACCGGATGATTTGAAGGGAACGATTGCACGAATTTGGCGCTATTTATCCATCCAAAAAGGCTGGCTTTTTCTTGTCATCGTGATGGTCGTGTTTAGTTCAGGATTTAGTTTGCTTGGTCCTTATTTAACAAGCATAGCGATTGATAACTATCTTGTGCCAGGAGAGTTAGAAGGTCTGCCGTTGATTCTTGGTTTGCTTGTCGCCGTCTATGTGTTGCAATCAGCAGCCACCTTTTTTCAGAACTTCTGGATGATCGGCATTGCACAGAAAACGGTTTATCGCATGAGAAAAGATTTGTTTCATCATCTTCATCGCCTGCCCATTCCTTTTTTTGATAAGAAAACGCATGGTGAACTGATGAGCCGACTAACAAACGATATTGAAAATGTTAGTCGTACGTTAAATAGTTCGGTCATCCAGATCTTCTCTAGTGTCCTTACTTTGATTGGTACAGTAGGGCTGATGTTGTGGTTAAGTCCGCTTTTAACGTTAATCACGTTCACGATCATTCCCCTTATGTTTCTTGGGATGAAGTGGATTACGAATCGAACCGGACATTATTTTAAAGAACAGCAGCGAAACCTTGGAGAAATGAATAGTGTTATTGAAGAGACACTATCAGGACAGCAAATTATTAAATCTTTTTCGCAAGAAAAGCGTGTCTTAACGCAATTGAACGAAAAAAATGAAGCGCTAAGATCGTCGGGGTTCTGGGCGATGACGTATTCAGGATTTATTCCGAAATTGATGAACGTACTGAATAACGTCAGTTTCTTGCTGATCGCGGCTGCTGGAGGTTTGCTGTCACTGAAAGGTTTGGTTTCAATCGGTGTCATTGTAGCGTTTATTCAGTATTCCCGTCTTTTCACAAGACCGCTGAATGACCTGGCCAATCAATTTAATACGATACTATCCGCTGTAGCTGGTGCGGAGCGCGTCTTTCATATTTTGGATGAAAAAGAAGAGCGGCCGGATGAAGGGGAGGCGGTATCACTCCAACACGTGAAAGGGAAAGTGGCGTTTCGGAACGTATCGTTTGGTTATGAAAAAGATGGTGCAACGCTTACGAATCTCTCTTTTGAAGCAAAAGCGGGTGAATCGGTTGCAATTATTGGCCCAACCGGAGCAGGGAAAACAACGATCGTGAATCTGCTCATGCGCTTCTACGAACTAAATGGGGGCACAATCGAAGTGGATGATCACGACGTTACGAAAGTGAAGCGGGAAAGCCTGAGACAAAACATGGGTTTTGTTCTTCAAGATACCTTTTTGTTTAACGGAACCGTTCGTGAAAACATTCGCTATGGACGCCTGGATGCAACGGATGAAGAAGTAGAAGAAGCAGCGCGAGTAGCCAATGCGCACACGTTTATTTCAAGGTTATCAGAAGGGTACGATACAGTGCTGAATCAAGACGGTGGAGGGATTAGTTACGGTCAAAGACAGCTTCTTTCCATTGCGAGAGCTGTGCTTGCCGATCCTGCGATTTTGATTCTCGACGAAGCAACAAGTAGCATTGATACGCGAACGGAAATTCAAATCCAAAAAGCGCTCTGGTCGTTAATGGAAGGTAGAACGAGCTTTATTATCGCCCACCGTTTAAATACGATCCAACGAGCCGATCAAATTATCGCCCTTGATCAAGGAAAGATTATTGAAAAAGGCACGCATGAAGAATTATTAGAGAAAAAAGGTTATTTGTGGGGTCAGGTCGGAACCTGACCCCCTCCAAAGACAAAACTAAGCGATTGTCCCCCACAGGCGGACAATCGCTTTTTTGCGATAAAACAGGAGATTACAGAAATCATATTGCAAGGGAGAAACGAGTATGAGTAAACTAAGTGCAAGAGGAGAATAAGGAAAATGTTGTTAATAACAGGGGGTGGGAAACATGAATGAGGAAGAAAGGGAAGAGGTGTTTCGCTCTGAACTAAAGCGGCTCAGGCTAAAAGATTACATAACTGATCAAACATACGAGAGCGTGTCTAGCGCTTATGAAAAAATGGTTCATTCTTCTATTGAAGTAATTGAAGCAGTGGAAGAGAACGAGCAAGCACTTGCTCCACCAGAAGAGGTCCCAGCTAACCTGGCGCCAGTAAAAGAGAAGAAAGTGAAATCTACGCAAGAGCTTAGGGATCGAAATTTAACGTGGATCTTAATTATTGGCGTTGTGTTTCTGCTACTTGGGGCGCTTGTACTTGCTACAAGTACGTGGGATGTGATGACATCGATTATGAAGACCGCTCTTATTGGAGGAATTGCAGCTGTGTTTTTTGGAATCAGCTGGCTGAGTGGACATAAGCTCCGTATCGAAAAAACGGCTTTTTCATTTTTAGTGCTAGGAAGTCTTTTTCTCCCAATCGTTGTTTTTTCAGCAGGATACTTTCAGCTCTTTGGTGAATGGCTTTCCGTCAGCGGCGCGGGAAATGAAGTACTTGGTTTGGGTGGTGTCTTCATTTGTTTACCGCTTTATTTTATCCAAGCGAAGCGTCAGCAATCACGGTTATTTGTTTGGTTTTCATTTGTGACGTTGAGCATCGGTGTGGCATTTTTTATTCAAGTTTTTCAGCCGACAGTGGATCTGTTTTATCTTGGAATTGTGATCTTTAATGGGCTTCTACTGCTCTTTTATGCACGTGCAAAGAAGTATGAGCACCTCGTTCTTTTCGCGAAAGAACTTCCGATTTATGCGCAGGGGAATCTCATACTGTCGACCTTGCTTCTCCTGTTCTTTTACGAAAGCGAAGTTTTTTATAGTTTCAATGTTATTGTAACGGCATTTCTGTATCTTGCCATGATCTATATTGGCAAACAAAAAGACTATCATTTTGTGTTTACGTTTTTGCTCGTATATGGAATCTATCAGCTAATCGAGCATTCTGTCCTTGAGTCGGCGGACCTTATGCTTTATGCGCTTGTAGGGTTTATTTTTATTGGACTACAGTCGGTCGATCGTCTTCAAAATCCATATATGAAAAAAGCGTTTCAGCTAACGAGTGGCGTTGTATCAATCTGCGCCTTTATCTTTATTACGTATAAGGGATTGTTCTTACGTTATGATGATCCATCATGGCTTCTTGTACTCGGTTATGTGTTCATTAGTATCAATTATATCGCTCTGGCCAATATAACGCGTTACCGGATCTTTGGGTTTTTGTCGCCATTATTTCTTGCTGCAGCTGGACTTTATTCGATGAGCTTATTGTACACGGAGCCCTCAACCGAAACGGTGATGGTCCACATGTTTGCAACAGGGATTCTCTTATATGCAGGCGGCTACTACTGGAATGATTGGGAAGTAACGAAAAGAATGCAGACGGGGGCACTTGCTATTTCGTTTGGCCCTATCCTATTGGCGCTTTTACTTGGACTGTTTAGCGGTCGATGGTGGCTGGAAAGTAGCTTATTACTCGTACTCGGCTTTCTGTATTTATCAATCTATCAAAAGGGGAAGTGGAAATGGCTTCGCTATACTGGAGCGCTACTGAATCCGATTACGTGGGGACTTGCATTACTTGCGCTCTATCCCCTATTTGAGAGAAACGATCTTTATGAAACTGCTTTTGGTGCACCGTTTCATACAGCAATCGCAGCAATCTTAATCCTAGGCGTTCATTATTATTGGCGAAAAAAAGGCATGCAAGTATTGGAAGAGATGGCTTTTTGGACGAGTGTCAGCTTTTATGGATTATCGTTACTTCTCTTACTTTCAGCAACGGTAAATGAATTGTTTGTTCGCTCAGGACTGTTGCTCGGTGGCGTTGGTATGCTTGGTTTTATTATCAAGCGCACGAAAGAAGAAACGCTGTGGCCACTACTAAGCTTTTTTACACTAGGAACTTATCTTTCGATTGCGGAAGCTTTCCCTATTCAAGGAATGTTTCAGTGGCTCCCAGGAGCAGTCTTCCTGATCCTGATTGCCGATACGCTTGGAAAAAAAGATATCGTGATTCAGCGGGCTTATTTCTATCTGGGTCATCTTTATTTACCCGCGGCTCTCATTTATTCCGTTTCTGAGCATGGAAACGAGCCGATTTTATACATCATCGCGCTTTTCGTCTATGTTTATTCCATGCTGACGAGGGAAATCGAATGGGAAATTCGCACCTTTTTATATGCGGCGTTTACGGTTCTTCCTTTTCTTTATATAGCGATCATTGATTCGTTAGAAATGCAAAACGAGGCGTATACGTATACAGGGTTTGTACCGAGTTTAGTGATGTTTGGTTTATGGTTCGTTCTTGGTGAGATATGGAAAGAACGAATGAAATGGTACGCGGTGCCGTTTGCCGTGTTTGGACTTTTTCCTTTTATCAACACGTACGAGGAATTTCAGTTGATACCTTTAGCTGTTGGTCTCTTTTATGCCGCTTTGCTCCTTTACGTCATGCATCAATCCCGTTGGCAGCTGTTCTCGATTGTTCCGCTTCTTTTTGTGCAATCGATGATCTTTCTTTTGCCAATCGAAACAATTGAGATCCAAACGATTGTATACGTTGGCGCAGCTATCGTTCTCCTAACGGCTGGACTCTTGATTCATCGAACGCTCTATTCCCTTCGTGGAAAGCGAATGAATGAAAAGCATATCGATTGGTATGCTGTTATTGCCTTTCTATTCGTGCTGAACCTTTATCAAGACCTGACGCTTGCTTCTCTTTGGGCGGATGAACTTAGAGCTCTCTTTATCGTGGCATTTTTCTTTTTACAAATAAAAAGGGTTCCAGCTGGAATTCCTGCAAAAGTAATGAAAACCGCTGCGGCGCTCTCAATGTTTGTCCCGTATTATACGCTTCTTCATCACCTTGAAATCAACGAATACATTGTAACGGAAGTCTATGTATTACCGTGGCTTGCGGTCAGTATTTATTTATCAAAGCGGACGTGGGATCAAAACAAACAAATCATGAGTATTATTGAATGGGGCATACTTTTGGTCGTAGCGGCAATTCTTGTATTCGATGCGCTTAGTAGTAATACCATTTATGATGCGCTCATTGCTGGAGGGCTTTCCCTTGTTTCAGTCCTTGCAGGCTTTTTTTATCGAATCAAATCTTACTTCCTAATGGGTTGTAGCGTGTTGCTTTTAAATCTTCTATTGCAAACGAGGCCTTACTGGGGCAACATGCCGTGGTGGGCTTACCTCTTAATCGCAGGCGCGACTTTAATTTCTGTAGCCAGTTTCTATGAGTGGCAAAAGCAGAATAAAAACGAAGAAGGAGATACGCTGTTACAAGTGAAGAAACAGCAGCTTCTAGCGAAATGGAAGCAGTGGCGTTAAAGGAAAAAGCTGTCTCGCTGAACGGGGGGTTGATCATCGTTCGGCGGACAGTCTTTTTTAGCATATCCAAAAAACAAGTTGATTCCGTGTGGAGCGTTCGATATATAATGACATAAGAGAAGTCCTCTGAGGGAGGACAAGTGTCTTTGGAGGGGGTCAGGTTCGCTACCGGTGACGTCACCGGTAGCGAACCTGACCCCAAAAAGGAGGTAAATCAATGGCGCGCTGGATATACGTGATTGGTGGTTTGCTAGTAACGGTGACATTTTCTTTTTTTCTATTCTATTCTGTAAGGGCTTTCAATTTGACGCCAGACCGCCCTTCTGCCTCTTATAAAGCTCCGGATTATCGCTTCGTGCTCGTTACGGAAGAAGTTGATAATGATTACTGGCGACTTGTAGAAAAAGGAGCACGTGCTGCAGCTAAGACGTACAATGTTTCGTTACAGTATACCGGCCCCAAACAAGCTAACCTTGATGAACATATGAAGATGATTGAAATGGCGGCTGCATCAAAAGTGGATGGCATCATCGCGCAGGGATTGAATCAAGAAGTGTCACCTACGATTATTAATCGCGTATCAGAAAAAGGGATTCCTTTTCTAACTATAGATACGGATGCTCCTGAAAGTAAGCGAGTGGCGTACGTTGGAACGGATAATTACTATGCTGGGTTTCTAGCAGGACAAGCGTTGCTAAAAGATACAGAAGGTGAAGTGAAGGTTGGCATCATTACGGGGCGGTTTGATTCAGCGAATCAAAAGCTTCGGGTCGAGGGATTTAAAGATGCGATCAAAGGTAGCGATCGCGTGAACGTCGTTGCTATCGATGAATCCCAAATTACACGAATACAAGCAGCTGAAAAAACGTATGAGATGATAAAAGATTACCCTGACGTTAATGCCTTTTACGGAACGAGTGCCCTTGATGCGATCGGTATTGTTCAAGTTCTTGAAAGCATTGGGATGACGGATCGCGTCTATGTGATTGGGTTTGATGTTCTCCCAGAAACACTTCAACTTCTTAAAGAGGGGAAGCTTGAAGCGACTGTTGAACAAAAACCATATGAGATGGGATACGACGCGGTAGAATTGATGCTTCAATTGCTTGAAGGTGAAAAGGTTTCCACCTATCACCACACGATGACAGATGTAGTGCGGCAGAAAGACTTGACTCAAACAGAAACAATGACGCCGGGAGGGATGAAACAACAATGAAAATTCAAGCGAGATTTATTCTCTTTTTTACATTGCTTGTTATTTTGATGAACGGTGTCGCGTTTTATTTGTTTCATAGCAGTCAGCGTACGATTGATGATTATCACACGAGTTTTGAGCGATTTATCGTCTTAAATGAAATCTCGCAACAAACGAATACGGTCTATGAAGCAATGAATACGTATTTAACGGCACGAACGCAAGAAGAATTAACTGCTTATGCAACTGAGCGAAAAATTCTTTCGCAAGAGAAGGTAGAGCTTCTCGATACGGTGAAAAATGAAGGAAACGATCAAATCGTCACAAACTATGAAAACATGATTGAAAGCTTTTTACTTGAATGTGACATTACCGTGCAAGCTTTTCAGAGGCAGGAAATTAATCAATATTCAGGTCACTTAAACGAAGCAGCGCAGATTTCCGCATTTATTCAGGAAACTACCTTAACGCTTATTAATTCCGAATTAACGGATTACCGCACCTTCTACAACAAAATGGATCAAAAAAGTTCATACCTTCAGTGGATGGGGATTTCGTTATTTGTTTCCATGATTTTATTTAGCCTCTTGATGGCCTTTTGGTTTTCGCGCGGTATTACAAAACCGATTCATGAACTTGCGGCTGCAGCTAAAAAACTAGCAAAGGGAGATTTTACGGCAAATAAAGTTGTCGTAAAATCGAGAAGTGAACTGCGGTTGCTAGCAGAAACCTTTTATCGCATGCAGGAAAATATACAAGGGTTAATTATCGAAATAAAGCAAAAATCAGAGCTCGATCAGCTTTTGAAAGAAATGGAGTTAAAAAGTCTTCAAAGTCAGATGAATCCTCACTTTCTTTTTAATACCCTTAATACGATTTCAAGGCGTGCTTATATTGAAGGGGCTGAACAAACGAGTGAGCTCATTGAATCGGTAGCGGCTCTTCTACGCTACAATCTTGGGAATTTAGCAAAAGACGTGACCTTAAAAGATGAATTAACGATTGTGAGGGAATATTTTTTTATTCAGAAGTCACGGTTTGGGGAACGAGTGAAATTTGATGTGATTGCAGACGAGAACGTTCTGGACTGCAAAATCCCCGTGCTAACGCTTCAGCCGATTGTTGAAAATGCTTTTATACACGGTGTGGAAACGTATGAAGAGGGCGGCGAAATTATCATTCGAATTTATGCGGAACAAGACGATGTCATTATTGAGGTGACCGACAACGGAGTAGGAATGGAAACGACAAGGCTGTCACAATTATTTTCCAATGATGAACATTCGCTTATACATAATAGACAGGGACATTCAACCGGTCTTGGCATGCAAAATGTGAAGAAACGAATCGAATTGTTCTCACAGCAGGCTGGTTCCATGACCGTTCATTCTTCTAAAGAATTTGGAACAACGGTTAGACTGAATTTACCTTATAGAAAGCGAAAAGGAGATGAACAATTTGCTTAAAATCATGATTGTCGATGACGAGCAGCTAGAGCGGGATGCAATCGAAATGATGATAAAACGAGAATATGGCGATAAGGTAAAACTAGTAAAAGCGAAAAATGGGAGAGAAGCGATTTCATTTGTAGGCGAATTTCAACCGCATATTGTTTTTATGGACATTAAAATGCCTGGGATCGATGGAGTAGAGGCAGTTAGAACGATTAAGAGCTACCATCCGAACATTCGATTTATTATGCTTTCTGCTTTTGACACATTTAACTATGCAAGAGACGTGATGCAGCAAGGGGTGAAAGAATATTTGCTGAAGCCAGGGCGTAAGAAGGAAATTTTAGCTGCTCTTACACGCGTCTCAACAGAACTTGAAATAGAGCGAGAAGAAGCTGCAAAAAAAGATCACGTTCAGGCGAAGCTTGCAAAAGCCGTTCACTTACTCGAAGGCGAGTGGATGAATGCGATCTTAATGAATCAAGTAACAGAGTTCAGTCCTGCTGAATGGAGCGAACTGCTTGGCTTTCAAACGACAACAGGTTATGCCATTGTTTTTAAATTTCCCAATCAACTGGATCGCTTCAATGAAATGGTTCAGTGGATCAAACAGAAAGTGAAAAGCACCCTCCCTGGGGAAGCTTTAATTGGAGTAAGAGATGAATGCTATTTACCCTGCTTTCTTTTTAGTGACAGCCTTCAGGAAAAAGACAAGCAGCTAAAGGCGAAATTACAGCCTATGTTACGAAACCTTCTTCATGAATTCAATCAGCGTTTTGGCGTAGCGGTTTGTATTGGGATAGGGAGACCATATAAGGAAGCCGAGCATTTTGTCGCATCTTATCGGGAAGCTCTTCATACTGTTCGTGATCTGGATGTTGAACAAGATGTCACTTATGCCTTTTATCATGAAGGGAGAAGTGCTAACGTACCTCGGCATGATCGCACACAGGAGCAGGAGTCGATTGTGATCAATGCGATTAACAATGGTGACTTCACAAGAGCGATGAAAGAACTTGATGTGTATGTCGAAATGATTTCAGTTGAACCAACTTCCACTTATGTTCAAAAACTGAATGAACTCTTTCTTGTCGCTGAACGTATTCTTCAAAACAATGGAATCGTCTTATCTTCTTATACATACATCTGTGCGGAAGATGAGTATGAAGCTACCAATCTAGCGCGAGAAAAGCTACGGAAGTTAAGTGAGCATGTACTTGAATGGCGTGCGCTCCATGGTGGGGATCGTCTTGAACAGGTAAAGCAATACATTCGAGCTCATTTTCATAAACAGCTCACCCTTGAAGAAGCAGCGGAGCACGTAGAGCTTAGCCCCTATTACGTAAGTAAATTATTTAAAGATAAGAGCGGCATGACATTCATTGATTACGTTACAGAAGTTCGGATTGACGAAGCAAAACGAGAAATGCTGGATGCTTCTAAAAGTTTAAAAGAGATTTGTTTCAACGTCGGATATAAAGATCCGAATTATTTCAGTCGAGTATTTAAACGAAAAGCTGGCTTGTCGCCTTCTCAATATCGTGAGAAGTTGTTGGTATGAAACTAGTATAGAAAGGAAATGGGTGCTTAGCGTCTTCACGTTCATTGGTAGCAAGCTATTGACGGTTTCTTGTCATTACCCATTTACCTATTTCCTTCTCCACCCTTCTAAAGTTATACTGTCTTGAGACGCAACTATGGGACGCAACATCCCTTAAACAGAGAGGAATTATCATCATGCTTGATTATAAGCTTTACAAAAACAAGGCCAGTGGCAGTGAAACGATCGTCTTGCTACATGGTCTTGGAGGAAACTATGGGATCTTCTGTCACCAAATAGGAACATACAAAAAGAAGTACCATGTGTTAGCGATAAACTTACCAGGTCATGGCCAATCACCAAGTACGTCTAGCTATGGAAAACCTTTCACTAGTGAATTAATTGCTAATGAAATTCTCGCTCTTCTCGATCAACTGAAGATTGCGAAAGCTCATTTAGTGGGCATTTCACTAGGTTCAGTTGCAGTACATCACTTGCTACAACAGGCACCTGAACGTGTTCAAAGTGCTGTGCTTGGTGGAGCGATTACGCGATTCAATCCCTTAGCTTCTTTCTTGCTGATGGCTGGAAATGCAGTGAAATCTTTTATTCCATATATGTGGTTATACAAATTGTTTGCTTATGTGATGATGCCAAAATCGAATCACGCACGTTCACGAAAGCTCTTTATTAGAGAAGCCCTGAAAATGAATCGAAGCGATTTTCTTGCATGGTATAAACTGGCTCCCCACGTAAAAGAAACTTACATGGATGTCCAAGAAAATAGTGGAAACATCCCGAAACTATACATTTCAGGTGAACAGGATCACCTTTTCCTGAAGCCTTTGCTAGAAGATACTAGAAGTGATGAACAGGCAAACCATTTCATTCTAGAGCAATGTGGTCACGTTTGTAATGTAGAAAAACCTAGAGAATTTAATGTTGCTTCCATGGCGTTTTTTAAGAGAAATCGTGCACAGACAAGCATTTCTCCTGCTTTATAAATATAAAAAAATGACTTAATGCGAAGGTGATTCTTCAATAAAAAACGCCTAGCCAATATGTGGCTGGGCGTTTAGCTATTCATTGAAATAATAGAATCTTATCTTTGTTTATCTACGCACAACCTCATCTTTCAATATACCGTTCTTAACATACCTTTGAATCGAATGGAGCTCCTTCATCACTCGCGCCTTCTCTCGCTCATCTTTCCACCAGTTGTTTCGCTGTCCTGATTCTCGGTCGTCACTACAAAAGCTATAAGAGATCCAGTCTGGCATATACGTTGTAAGTGTGAGGTGGCACCTTTTCATATGATAGGGAGAGCTGACGATCAGGAGTCGATGAATGTGGTTAAGACCGATGGAGCGTTGTAGCACCATAAGCGAGGCGAGTACGTTCTCTGTTGTATTTGCAGCTTCGAGCTCCAGAAGGATATCTTCCGATGGTACACCAAGCTCGACTAATCGATCTCTCATCCATATGGCTTCAGGTTCTTCATTTTCTCCCCATCTTGCTGCTGAACCAGATACGAGAATTTTAGGGGCGCGCTTATCATGATAGAGGTTTGCTGCTTTAATGACGCGGTGAATTGTTTTGGCACCAAACACGAGAATACATTCCCCGGTTTGCTGATCATCTATGGTGTCATGAAACATTAACGTTGTAATTTCTTCTCTTGAGAGAGTGTCCGGATTTAATTCGGATAACTTCACTTCATTTTCACCTCGATCGAACAGAAATATCTGCATATCTTATCATTCTCTCTTTGCATGAGAAGACCCTTCTTTCATTTATCTTGTACTAGCTTATGAAAACAACCACAAAAAAGTGAAGGTAACCACAATATTATGAAGGCGCTTACATTATTTTGTGAGGATTTATTTTGATAGAGTGAGAGTAACAAAAGATATGGGGGGATCGATCGTATGAAGGGAAGGCTTAAATCATTTACCGGTTGGTTTTTAATTCTAGTGTTAGCTCTGGTACCACTTTCTGCTTGTTCAAGTTCTGGGGAAACAGACGGTAGTAGCGGATCGAGTAAGGAAGAAACGCTTGATATTTTCAGCTGGTGGACAGGTGCTGGAGAAGAAGATGGATTGAATGCGCTTATTGATTTATTTAAAGAAGAATACCCTGATATTGAAGTAGAAAACGCAGCCGTTGCTGGCGGTGCAGGAACGAATGCAAAGGCAGTACTTGCAAGTCGCATGCAGGGTGATGATCCTCCTGCAACGTTTCAAGTTCATGGTGGTTCTGAGTTAAATGATGGTTGGGTTGCAGCGGGAAAAATGGAAACGCTTAACGATCTTTATGAGTCGGAAGGTTGGGAAGATAAGTTTCCGGAAGATTTAATTGATCTTGTTAGTAAAGATGGCGACATTTACTCCGTTCCAGTTAATATTCACCGTGGAAACGTTCTCTGGTATAACACGAGCGTTTTTGAAGAAAATGGTGTTGAGCCGCCGACTACGTTCGATGAGTTTTTTACTGCAGCGGACCAGCTACAGGAAGCAGGCGTTACACCACTTGCACTTGGTGATAAAGAGCCCTGGACAGCGACACACCTATTTGAAACAGCGCTATTAGGGACGCTTGGGGCTGATGATTACAAAAAGCTTTTCACAGGCGAACTGGCGTTTAACGATCCTAAAGTAACAGAAGCGGCTGAGAATTATAAAAAGATGCTAAGCTACGTAAACGAAGACCATAGCTCTCGTAACTGGCAAGATGCATCTCAGCTCGTCGCAGATGGAGAAGCCGCGATGAACGTCATGGGAGATTGGGCGAAGGGTTACTTTGTGAACGATCTTAATTTGAAGGTAAAAGAGGACTTTGGTTGGGTGGCAACGCCAGGTACTGAAGGGATGTTTATGGTGATTACCGATACGTTTGGTTTGCCAAAGGGTGTAGCAAACCCTGAAGACGTTAAGAAATTCTTATCTGTTCTTGGCTCTGTTGAAGGACAGGATGCATTTAATCCTTTAAAAGGTTCCATTCCAGCTCGTGTAGATGCTGATCTATCAAACTATGATGAATATGGAAAAGAAACGATTGAAGATTTCAAGAGTGCAAGTCTCGCACCGAGTCTTGCGCACGGATCGGCTGCACCTGAAGGTTTTGTTACGAAAGTAAACCAGGCGATTAATATTTTTGTAACGCAGCAAGATGTTGATCAATTAATTGATTCCCTTGAAAATGCTTCGGGTGATCTTAAGTAAATTGAGCAGGGAGAAGAATGGCTCTTCTCCCTTTTTGAATGGTAAGGGGGATGATGATGAAGACAGAAACAGCGACGAGATCGTTCACTGTATCAACGCGAAAAAAACGGTCGCTTACAAAGGATCACATGCTTGCGATTGGCTTTCTTATTCCATCGATTCTTTTAGTTGGTGTTTTCGTTTATGGCTTTATCGGATGGACCGGCTACGTATCATTAAGCAATTGGAATTCGCTTGTCCCAGATTTTTCTTTTGTCGGATTGAAAAATTATCTTTATCTGTTTAGTGATTTTCGCTTTCAAGCTGACTTGCGAAATACCCTCTTTTTTACAATTATGTTTATTTTAGCGGTGATCGTGGTGGGTCAGTTTCTGGCTGTTCTTTTAGACCAAAAGATCCAGCAAGAGTCGCTGTTTCGCAATATTTTTTTCTTTCCAATGGCGCTTTCTTTTGTCGTCACTGGGGTGGTCTGGCAATGGCTATTGAATCCTTCCACAGGGGTTAATTTGTTCCTTAGTAAACTTGGTCTTGATTCAAAATGGTATACGGATACAACGATTTTCCCTGCGATTGGATGGGGGAAAATCGAATTTGGTATCCCGATTGCAATGATTGCGGTTGTTATTGCAGCCGTTTGGCAAATGACCGGTTTTTCAGTAGCCATGTATCTTGCTGGACTAAGAGGTGTTCCAGAAGAAGTAAGGGAAGCGGCTCGGATGGATGGTGCAAATGAATTTCAGGTGTATTGGAAAATCATTATGCCGATCCTTCGTCCAATTACCGTTAGCGTGATTATTATTATGGCGCACATTTCGCTTAAAATTTTCGATTTAATTTATGCGATGACGGGGCCGGGTGCAAACTTTGTCACAGACGTACCTGGTGTGTATATGTATGAAACGACGTTTAGAGGAAATTATTACGCAAACGGCGCAGCGATTGCTGTCGTCATGCTTTTAGCGGTTGCAATCTTTATCGTTCCGTACCTTTGGTCGAGTCGGAAGGGGGAAGCCTAGTGGCTATACGATCGTTCACACGTCCCATTCTTTACGTTCTACTTATTGCCCTTTCTTGCTTTTACCTTATGCCAGTTTATGTGATGATGATTACGAGTCTGAAGCCACTTGAAGAAGTGACATTAAGTCAAATGTGGCAGCTGCCAACATCATTCGATTTTAGTAGCTATTCCGAAGCATTTACGAAGCTAGCACCGAATTTATTAAATAGTTTTTATCTCGTCATACCGGCTACTCTTCTTTCGGCTCTCTTAGGTTCACTGAACGGATATGTTCTTTCTAAATGGAAATTCAAAGGCGCTAATACGCTGTTTACTGTCATTTTATTTGGGATGTTCATCCCTTATCAAAGTATCCTTATCCCCCTAATTCAGTTTCTAAGAGAAATCGGATTGTATAACTCGATCGCAGGACTTGTGTTTGTTCACGTTGTGTATGGCATTCCAATTACAACACTCATGTTTCGAAACTTCTATGCAAGCATTCCTGATTCAATGATTGAATCTGCGAAAATCGATGGCGCTGGATTTCTAGGTGTCTACCGTTTTATTATGATTCCCCTATCAATTACGGGGTTTGTGGTTGTTGCGATCTGGCAGTTTACGAACATATGGAATGAATTCTTATTTGCCGTCACGATTACGACATCGGATCAGCAGCCCGTCATGGTTGCGCTACAGAATTTATCCGGAAGTCAAATTGTGCAATGGAACGTCCAAATGGCTGGGGCGCTTTTAGCTGCACTTCCTACGCTTCTCGTGTACATTTTTCTCGGAAAGTTTTTTGTGAAAGGATTACTTGCAGGGTCAGTAAAAGGATAGCGACTGAAAGAGCAGCTTATGCTGTTCTTTTTTTGTTTAATAAAAATAGAGGTTCTACAAATAGAGGAATTTCGCCTTTTTATCTTGAAATTTGTTAGAATAGTTAGAAAAATGCTAAAATTAATATGTGAACGTACTTAAATGGAGGGGGAGTGCCGATGTTTCATTCTTATCATGTAGATGGTTACTTTGATGAAATGCTTAAAAAAGGCAAGGAGCCGAGAGGACATTGCAAACCGTTCCATGAAAAATTAAACGAAGTAGCGCCTGAAGAATTGCAATCGCGCTATGAGCTGGCGCAAAGTGATTTTCTTAGGCAGGGCATTACATTTACGGTTTATAGTGATAACGAAGGAACGGAACGAACGATGCCGTTTGATTTTGTTCCAAAAATTATTCCTCCAGATGAATGGCAGGAGCTTGAGCGTGGCCTCATGCAGCGCTTCGATGCTTTAAATGCATTTTTAGATGATGTCTATCACGAACAACACATCCTAAAAGACGGCATTATTCCACGTGATCTCGTCGTCAATTGTCAGCATTTCTTTCAGCAGGTAGCAGGGATCGATCTTCCAAGAAGGCAGCACATTTTTATGGCTGGCATTGATTTAATCCGAGACGATAATGGCGAGTATCGCGTTTTAGAAGATAACCTTCGGAACCCCTCGGGTCTCTCCTATGTTTTTCAAAATCGTTATGTCATGAGAAAAGTGTATCCTGAATTTTTTAATCAATATTCTGTTCAGTCTCTTGAACAGCAGTTTTCCTATCTTCATTCCGCGATGGCTTCGCTTGCTCCAGAAGGCAGTTCTTCACCGACAATTGTCCTCTTAACACCGGGCGTTCATAATTCAGCTTACTATGATCATTCTTTTATCGCTCAGCGAACGGGTATTGAACTTGTTGAGGGAAGAGATCTTGTTGTAAGGGAACGACAAGTCTATATGAAAACCGCTCGAGGGTTGAAAAAAGTTGATGTTATTTATCGCCGGATCGATGATGAGTTTTTGGATCCACTTGAATTTCGTGAAGATTCCTTACTTGGCGTGCCGGGCTTGATCGACGTCTACCGTGCAGGAAATGTATCGATTTTAAATGGAATTGGCAACGGGGTTGCTGATGATAAAGCGATCTATCATTTTGTTCCTGACATGATTCGTTATTACTTAAAGGAAGAGCCACTAGTCAAAAATGTTGATACATATCTTTTACGATATGACGATCAGCTAGAATATGTCTTGGATCATCTGTCAGAGCTAGTCGTAAAACATACGAACGCTTCAGGTGGCTACAATATGCTAATTGGTCCTCATGCTTCTAAGGAAGAGATTGAAGCATATCGACAACAAATTCTAAAAAACCCATCTGAATTTATCGCTCAGCCAACAATCAAGCTATCTCGCTTGCCGGCTTTTAAAGAAGACCGCTTCGCCGCTTGTCACGTTGATCTTCGCGTTTTTATTTTTGGAGGAGAAAAGACGCATGTATTCCCTGGAGGTTTAACACGTGTCGCGCTAAAAGAAGGTTCCCTAGTCGTCAATTCTTCACAAGGTGGTGGCGCGAAAGATACGTGGGTGCTTGAAGAAAGTCCAGTTCATAGTTAAAAGAGGAGGGAGCATTTTCGATGCTAAGCAGAGTAGCTGATTCATTGTATTGGTTAGCCAGGAATGTGGAGAGAGCAGAAAATAATTCACGATTAATAGCGGTAAAGTTAACGAGCCGTCTTGAAAATGCCAATCCGATTGATGAAACGAATCAAAACTGGTACGAGCTCATTGAAATTAGCGGTTTTCAAGAGGTATTTGATGAAGAATATCAACATCCAATCGATCGAAATGTAATGGATTTTTTATTGTTCTCATTAAAAAATCCGAACTCTATTCTAAATACCATTACAATCGCAAGAGAAAATGCTCGAGCCGTTCGAGAAATTATTCCGAATGAATTATGGGAAAGCATCAATTCATTCTATTTAAAGTTAAAGAAGCAGAGTCATACCCCATGGACAATGGAAGAAATTAGTGACATTTGTGATTTTGTGAAAAAGGATTCTCTTCTTTTTCAAGGCATTGTTGAAGCAACAATGCCACGAGGGGATGCTTACCTTTTCATGGAAATGGGTAAACACTTGGAAAGGGCTGAAAAAGCAGCTCGCATCCTCGATGTGTATTATCACAAAAATTTAGCATCTTACCAGAACAAAGAAATTGTGGAGTATCATCATTGGTGGTCTGTTCTTCAGTCAGTCAGTGGACATGAAGCTTATATTAAAACCTATCGCCCGTTAATTAAAAGTCGGAATGTGGCTGAGTTCTTCATTCTAAATGCTGAGTTTCCAAGGTCAATGATGTACTGTATCCAAAAAGTACGAAACGCTTTTGTTGCACTCGAAGATGGCCATGTTGAACATTATTCAGAGTCACTTGCACAGGAGCTCGAACATCTTTCCAATGATCTTTACGATTTCTCGATTGAAGAAATTCTTAATCAAGGTGCCCATGCGTTTCTTCAAAGTTTTCAACACCGCTGTATGACAATTGGCATGCACATTACGAAAACCTATTATCTGGGGGAAGTTGTGATACCATGAAATACGAAGTTACCCAAACGAACACTTATGAATATGAGTTGCCAGTAAGACAGAGTATCAATCAGTTCAGATTGCGTCCGCTGCATGATGTTCAACAAACGCTTCATGATTATCGCGTCCGCATCCAACCTAATAGCAAAACTTATGGACATACGGATTATTGGGGCAACTATGTCGAGACGTTCTATCTTTGGGGCGAGCATCAGGATCTTGAAATTGAAACCGTTTCAACAGTTGAAATTCACCCGCTAAGCTTAGATGTTACGTTACCATTGACGGATCAGCAACGAACGGAACTTCATTCAGAATCGTTTAAACAGGCTTATACCGAATATATGATTGAGACGGATTATACGACGATTTCAAAGCATGTAATGGAAGAAGAAACGCGAGAACTCTGGGCAAATGCGCAAGATGAGCTTGATTTTGCAGTGAAGTTAAACGAACATATTTATAACACAATGGAGTATGTGTCTGGAGCAACGAACGTGGAGACAACAGCTGAGAAAATCTTAACTCATCGTACGGGCGTTTGTCAGGATTACACCCATTTAATGATTGCTCTTTGTCGGCATCGAGGGATTCCTGCACGGTACGTGAGTGGGTACATTTACATCGGAGAGAACTCCGCTTATCGTGGCGATGCAGCAACGCACGCGTGGCTTGAGGTGAAAGTTCCGGGATTAGCCTGGATTGGACTCGATCCAACGAATAATGCGATTGCTAGAGAGCAGCATATTCGTATAGCAGTAGGACGAGACTATCGCGATATTTCTCCGTTAAAAGGGGTCTATATCGGCGGTGCTCAAACGCTTAACGTTAGCGTCGGAGTGAAAAATTTAGAAGAGCGGGTCAGCGGGTAAGGAGCTGCCCGTTTTTTTTATATGAAAATGGAGAAAAGATGTAAAGAAAATATCTTTTTTGAAGTGTTAATTTTTTTCAGAATAGTGTCTAAGCTAATTGGAATTAGGGTATTGGAACTAGTAGATCATTTGAAAAATAATAAAAAGGGTGATGTCATTTGTCGGATTCCATCCACGTAACGATTAACGGAGAGAGTGTGGCCGTATCAAGTGAAAAAAGCGTGCTTGAAGCACTTAATGAAAATAGCCTGGATTTGCCTAGCGTATGCTACCATCCGAGTCTAGGGGCAATTGAAACATGTGATACTTGTATGGTGGAAGTGAACGGTGAAATTGTTAGAGGTTGTTCAACGGCTATTTCAAATGGCGATAGCATCAATACAACAGCCACGCACGTGAAAGAAGCGCAAACGATCGCCATGGATCGCATCCTTCACAATCACGAGCTCTATTGCACCGTTTGTGATTACAATAACGGCACATGTGAAGTACATAATACTGTGAAACAAATGAAAATGAATCACCAGGCGATCCCGTTTGAACAGAAACCAGACCCAGTCGATAACTCAAATTCTTTCTACCGGTATGATCCTGATCAATGTATTCTTTGCGGACGTTGTGTTGAAGCCTGTCAGGATGTTCAGGTGACAGAAACGTTAACGATTGACTGGGAAAGAGAACGCCCGCGGGTCATTTGGGACAATGATGTTCCCATTAACGAATCTTCTTGTGTTTCTTGTGGTCATTGCTCAACCGTTTGTCCATGTAATGCGATGATGGAAAAGGGAATGGAAGGAGAAGCGGGATTATTAACAAGCATTCAACAGGATACGCTTCGCCCGATGATTGAGCTAACGAAAAATGTTGAAACAGGCTATAATTCAATCCTTGCCATCTCTGACATGGAATCCGCAATGCGAGAAAATGAGATCAAGAAAACGAAAACCGTTTGTACGTATTGTGGTGTCGGCTGTAGCTTTGATGTTTGGACAAAAGGGCGAGACATTTTAAAAGTTGAGCCACAGGTAGAAGCCCCTGCTAATGGAATCTCCACGTGTATCAAAGGGAAATTTGGCTGGGATTATGTGAACAGTGAAGAACGTTTAACAAAGCCATTGATTCGTGAAGGGGATTCATTTAGAGAAGCGGAATGGGAAGAAGCACTGAAATTGATTAGTCAAAAGTTTTCTGATGTAAAGGAAAATCATGGGGCTAATGCTCTTTCTTTTATAAGTTCTTCTAAGTGTACAAATGAGGAATCCTACTTAATGCAGAAGTTTGGAAGAAGTGTGATTGGTACGAACAACATCGATAACTGCTCGCGCTATTGCCAAACGCCGGCAACAGTTGGGTTATTCCGTACTGTTGGACACGGTGGTGATGCTGGGTCGATTAAAGATATCGAGATGTCTGAGCTTGTTATTGTCATCGGATCCAATACGTCGGAATCCCATCCAGTCCTTTCAACGCGCGTGAAGCGTGCGAACAAATTGTACGGTCAGAAGCTTATTGTTTCCGATCTTAGAAAACATGAAATGGCCGAGCGATCTGATCTCTTCATTCGTCCATCTTCAGGCTCCGATCTTGTCTGGCTCTCTGCTGTAACGAAATATATTATTGATCAAGGCTGGGCGGATGAAGCTTTCTTAAAAGACCGCGTTAACGGTCTTGATGACTACATTGCTAGTCTCGAGAAATACACAATGAGCTATGCATCTGAAGTAACTGGGATTGATGAGGCGGAATTAATTCAAATCGCCGAAATGATTCACGAAGCCAAGACAACGGTTGCGCTTTGGGCGATGGGTGTAACACAGCATGGCGGTGGCTCTGATACGAGTACGGCAATCTCAAACCTACTTCTTGTTACTGGTAACTATGGAAAACCTGGTACAGGTGCTTATCCACTACGCGGACATAATAACGTTCAGGGGGCAAGTGATTTTGGAAGCATGCCAGATAAAATGCCTGGTTATGAGAATGTGACAGATGAAAAAGTTCGTGATAAATATGAAAAAGCATGGGGTACGCCACTTCCTGAAGAAATCGGCTTAAATAATCATGAAATGGTTGAACACATTCATGAAGGGAAACTAAAAGCAATGTACTTAAAAGGAGAAGACATGGGAATCGTTGATTCAAACATCAACCATGTCCATGCTGCTTTTGAGAAGCTTGAATTCTTCGTTGTCCAGGATCTGTTCCTTACAAAAACGGCTCAATTCGCAGATGTTGTGTTACCGGCAAGTCCTAGTCTCGAGAAGGAAGGAACCTTCACGAACACGGAACGTCGCTTCCAACGTCTCTATCAGGCGCTAGAGCCACTTGGAGATTCGAAGCCGGATTGGCAAATTATTATGGAGATTGCTAATGAAATGGGAGCAGGCTGGGATTATGACAGCCCGAGTGACATTATGACGGAAGCTGTTCAACTCGCAGATATGTTTGCAGGCGTTTCTTATGAGCGACTCGAAGGTTATAAGAGTCAGCAGTGGCCAGTTGCAGCAGATGGCACAGATTCACCGCTTCTATTTACAGAGGATTTTCCGTTTCCAGATGGAAAAGCAAGACTATTTCCTGTTGAGTGGACGAAGCCAATTGAATACGATGAGCAGTACGATCTTCATGTGAATAACGGTCGTCTGTTGGAACATTTCCATGAAGGAAATATGACGTACCAAAACGAAGGCATTAAAGCGAAAACACCGAGTACGTTCGTCGAAGTTTCTCCTGAATTGGCCGAAGAAAGAGGGCTAACTGACGGAACGTTGGTGAGATTGTCTTCACCGTATGGCGCCGTGAAAATAAAGTGCCTTGTGACTGATCGAGTGCAGGGGAAAGAAGTTTACATTCCACTAAATGATCAGGATGATGCGGCAATTAATTTATTAACGAGTAGTTATGCCGATAAAGATACGGATACTCCTGTATACAAAGAAGTAAAAGCAAAAATGGAAATTTTGAAAGATAAAGGCACTTCGCCTCTTCCTAAGGTGAATCATCGCTTTGGAAATCCACAGCCACAAAAAGGTGTCATGGTTGAGCGAAAATGGGCAAGGAAAGATTATCTTTTCCCTGGAGAAATGGTGAAAAAGGAGGGCATTAATTATGGCAAAAGCCATTAAGCAAATCAAGCGTATCCAAGTTTCAGAAGAAGAGAAGCGAGCGAATGATCTTAAGGAAATTGAGGATGCGTTGATTGAAAACAAAGATGCCCTTCTTGAAACATTAAATGTTGTAGGTGGAATGAAGGAACGTGGTATACTCACTCTCTTAAATGGTATGTTTGGTGAAGGAGATCGCGTTTTAAAAGTTATTGTTGATTTATTAAATGTTCCTGAGAATACAACTGCATTAAAAAACCTTATGCTTCTCTTTGGGGCAGCTGGTAAAATTAACGTGCAGGATCTGGAACCCTTATTATTAAAGGTGAACGCGGGGATTGAGAATGTTGCAGAGCATTCAGAGGGAATGGAGAAAACAGGGTACTTTGATCTACTTCGTGCCCTAAAGGATCCTGAAATTAACCGATCTCTTACCATTCTGATGACCTTTTTAAAAGGAATGGGGAAAGATACGGAGAACGAAGAGAAGGTCAATGATAAGTCACGCACATCCGAAATGAGACAAGATATTTAGCCTATTGCTTCAAAAGCCCCGCTATCATTGGCGGGGCTTTTGAACGCGTTTTTTCTTTTGTGAGAAAATCAGAAAAAGCATGAGGGTAAGCAGGATACCGAGCAAGTCTGGCACAAAAACATCAATTAAATGACCCGTTCTTCCTTCAACGAGACTTTGATGAAATTCATCAAACAGCGCATAAAGAAACGCTAGGATTGAGCCAAGGAAAATCGGTGCCCTTTTATTCTGCTCTTTTAATGCCATGATACATAAAAATGCGAGCAGACCGAACGAGACAACATGGGCACCTTTTCTAAGAAAAAACTCGACGTATTCATATGGCGCTGCCGGTGTAACAAGCGTCCCATCATAAGTGAATGCAATCGGAGGCAAGTCCTCCTCTTGAATCGTGAGCATTCCTTTGAAAAAGGGTTTCATATCTTGCTTTTGATAAGGCGTATGGGACGATATGAAAAGAATAATCATCATCGCAATGGCCAAAAAAGAAAACTTCCTCTTTGTTATGAATTTCATCTATTTTCCACTTTCTTTCTTAAGCAATTTAATCCCTATCATACCGAAAATCATGCATAATAGGGAGTGGTTTATTGAAAAAATGTTAACTTTTTGTGTTGATCAAGTGAATGTGGCCTGAAACGATTCAAGCGCACTTATACTAAAAGGAAATCATAATGAAAAGGAGAATTGTGATGAAAATCGCTGTAATTGGTGCTGGCTATGTCGGTTTAGTCACAGGCGTTAGTCTTGCTGAAATAGGTCATCGTGTAACGTGCATTGATATGGATCATAAGAAAGTAGCGATGATGATAGGTGGCCACTCACCAATCTACGAACCATACTTAGAAGAGATGATGAGAAGAAATTTGCGGAACGGTCGGCTCCAATTCACGACTTCTCATCAGGAGGGCTTTGACGGAGTGGAAGTGATCTATATTGCTGTAGGGACTCCCCAGCTTCCTGATGGAACAGCTGATTTACAATATATTGAACAGGCTGCTTACGATATTGCAACTTCATTCCAAAATGATATTATTGTCGTCACAAAAAGTACGGTCCCTGTTGGAACAAATGCCCGAATTAAAGCATTAATTGACGAGATGTCAATGACCGAAAGAAGAGTAGACATCGTCTCAAATCCTGAATTTCTTCGGGAAGGTTCAGCTGTTTCCGATACGTTTCATGGGGATCGCATTGTCATTGGAGCAGATAATCAGGAAGCAGCTAATGTGCTAGAACAAATCAATGAACCATTTAAACTTCCAATTTATCACACTGATCTCAATAGTGCGGAGATGATTAAGTATGCGTCCAATGCGTTTCTGGCTACAAAGATTAGCTTTATTAATGAAATCTCTGCAATTTGTGAAAAGGTGGGGGCAAACGTTGAAGATGTTGCGCTTGGCATGGGAAAAGATCGGCGAATTGGTGAGCAGTTTCTTAAAGCGGGAATTGGCTATGGTGGCTCCTGTTTTCCAAAAGATACGAATGCGCTCGTGCAATTAGCTGGCAACAATCAGCATAACTTTAAATTGCTTAAGTCAGTGATTGAGGTGAACCATACTCAGCAAAAGAAATTAATTGAAAAAACCCTTCAAGCAGCTGGAGAACTACAAGGGAAAAGAGTAGCCCTACTAGGTCTAGCGTTTAAACCTAACACTGACGACATGCGGGAAGCAGCGTCTATTCCGATTGCGCATGCTTTAAAGAAGCACGGCGCTGAAATCGTTGCTTATGATCCAATTGCCATGGCGAATGCAAAAAAACATTTACCAGAAGATGTCCACTATAAAACTTCGTTAATCGAAGCGTTAGAAGAAGCAGACGTGGCGCTGATTTTAACCGAATGGAATGAAATCAAGACACTCGATTTAAGTAACTATGTGAAGTGGATGGCTTCACCCATTATTGTTGATGGTCGAAATTGTTATTCATTAGATGAAGTAGAGAAATATCCCATTCACTATGTGTCAATCGGTCGTCCTACAATGAATCAACGAAAAATGTCTTTTTCTATTAAATAATGAGGTTAACAGCTTATGCTGCTTATCTCATTATTTTTTTTGTATGTCCACAGTTAAATGTCTCGAGTTCAGAATATTAATACTTGAAAAAATCATTCACTTTGGTAAAATATGTTTGTTGGTATGCTTAGTAGGATAACAACTAGCATTTTTTAAAATGCGAATGAATGGAGTGATAAGATGGTA
This sequence comes from Bacillus sp. Cs-700, assembly GCF_011082085.1. Taxonomy (NCBI): domain Bacteria; kingdom Bacillati; phylum Bacillota; class Bacilli; order Caryophanales; family Bacillaceae; genus Bacillus; species Bacillus sp. Cs-700. The sequence continues at coordinate 2,018,937 of NZ_CP041063.1, read as the reverse complement.
GAGAAAACGTGTGACAAATGTCAAAAGCCTTCGTATAGTAGTAATTATCAAGGAGAGTGGATTTGTCCTTATTGCGGAAAAGATCTTACAAAAATCCTTGCGAATAATGAGGATTATCTTTATAGTTCAGAAACAATAAAGAAATAATTTTTATTTTAAAATGGTATTTAATTAAACAGAGGCGAATCACTGGTCCTTGATATGACTAGATTAAAGTTGCTCGAAAAGGATTGTGTGATATGGGAGAATTTATTAAGTTGATTGTGGCGATTGTTAATGAGCTACATGACATTGTCATTGGTATAATGAACGGGATGGGTTTTTCGGTCACTGATAAGGATCTCCATTTCTGGGTCATCGGTTTAATGGGAATGGGAGGATTTGTCGTTGTCCAATTTTTATTTCGATTGCTTTCAAAATGGAGCATCACAGCCATTTCCTTCATTTATACACTAACGGTAGTGCTCGTGATCGTCTTTGCCATTGAGATTCAGCAGAAAATCACTGGAAGAGGAAATATGGAATTTGCCGATGCAGCGGTAGGATTGCAGGGATTTGTCGTTTTGTTCCTCGTCTATTTAGCCATTCGCCTTCTGGTTATGGGTGTAAAAAGGTTACATAAATTAAACACAAATAAGAACACACGAAAAACACGAAGTAGATAACCTGAAGGGGTTATCTTTTTTTCATAATAAAAAGAAGAGAACGATCGCTCTCTTCTTTCGGGATTAGTAAGTCATTTGCGTGAGAAAGGCAATAGCCGCTCCAATGACGATAGCAGATACAGGTAGCAAAAGATAAATCATCTTTTCCTTACGCTGTCTACGATATTGAATTTCTTCAGGCGTTAGCCATGATTCTTTCATAATTAAATCTCCCCCTGGTTCTTGCTGAAATCGCAGCGGAGGCCGTATTCGGCAGCTGGCTGACTGTCGGATAAACAGTCCGTGAAGTCCCTATAGCTTTGCGTCATCACTTTTCAATGATTTTGCCATTCTCGTACGATTCGAACATTTATAAGTAGTAATAAAGTAAACGGTGTCATGAAAAAGTAAAAATTGTCGAAAAATGACTTCAATTCTAAGTATAACCTATTCTGTGTAACGTGTATATTGGGAAAATACTGATAAACTGCTTTCCTTTATTAAGATTTTGTAAAGCAGGTTTCCCAATGTCGGAAGGATTCATCTAGGTTAAAATAATAATCGTTTTACACTAAATACGATCTGCTTTTTCACTCATTTACGCATGAAAAAATCAAGATAGACAAGACTAGAGGTGGAAGGGAGGGTGGTCTTAATGAAAAAGCGCAAAGCACAAAAGAACGCTGCGTTAACGAATAATCAAACTCCTAAAGAGAGTATCCCAAACCCTGAAGCTCCAAAACGATCAAGAAAAAAGGAAAGCTGAATAACATCATCCATTTGTTAGAACAGCAATGCTTACCCCTAATAAAATCGTAAACAGAGGAAGGGCAAGGAAAATCATCTTTTCCTTGCGCTTTTTTTGATAGAGAATTTCTTCAAGTGCTTACCATTTCTGATTCATACGAGCCTCATCTATTATCTCTACAAAGTATTAGGTAAATAAAGTAGACTATGTCATAGAACTGTTTAATTAAGTTATCGGTTCAAAGGTGTAACGATTTTAGGATAATTTGTCGATTTATAAGAAATAATCGTTATGACCTACTTTTTTTCAATAATTTAGGTTGTTACTTAGGTTGAAAGTTGGAGGGAGAAGCTCGCGATGCCTATAATCTATTTAGAAACGCTTATCGATGCCCCTATTCAAACGTGTTTTGATTATGCCCGAAATGTTGATGCGCATATGAAAAGTACAGAACAAACCAAGGAAAAAGCGATTGACGGAGTAACTGAAGGCTTGATGCGGGCTGGGGATACCGTTACATGGGAAGCCACTCATTTTGGAATAAGGCAACGGTTAACAGCTAAAATTACAGGGATGAATGAACCCCACTGGTTTATTGACGAAATGACAAAAGGTGCATTTAAATCATTTGTTCATACCCATCGATTTGAAGATCTCAATGGTGTTACATTAATGGTTGATCAATTTGTATATAAAGCGCCTCTCGGTATTTTGGGTAACATCGCTAACGTACTCTTTCTTAAAAAATATATGAAAAATTTACTAGAGAAAAGAGCCATGGAGTTAAAGAAAATGGCGGAAGCGGCTGTATAACCGTCTTCTATTCAGGTAAGACTGTAACGTGCTTGAAAAGGAGGCGAAGGATATGACTTTATCTCGTACAATTGTGATTATCAGTATTCAGTGCTGGCTCGGTATCGGATTTGTTCTTTCCTGTGTAGCCTCGTTTACATTGCTCGGACATGAGCCTGCGCCAATTATTGTTAAGGGACTTGCACAAGTTATTCAAACAAGAGAACTTCAGTATGGTCCGTTAACAGTGAGTTTATTAAACAATGGTGAAAGTGGACTTGCTCATTTTATAATACGAAAAGCCGGTCATTTTTTTGTTTACAGTTTTTTAGCAATTTACTTGCTCCACTTATTTAAAGCGAGAGACTCTATGTTTAGAATAATCCTCGTCCTTTTAATTGTTACTTTTATTGCGGTGACAGATGAATTTATACAAGCGTTTTTACCAAATCGTACAGCGCTCCTAACAGACGTATTCGTTGATATAACGGGATGCCTACATAGCATCTTCCTTATGAAATTGTGGTATTTATGCCGATTACGAAAAGCTCTTGCATAGCAGGAGCTTTTTGTTATGAGCAAATGTAAAATCTTTAGTCATTTTCATAGGATAAAATACCTAGTTTTTCGACATGGATTATGGGTATTCTATGTTATTTTTGTAAGATTCGTCATATAGTGACTATTTTAATGTAAAAATTATGCTAAAGTGTTAAAAAGGGAGAATAGAACTAATATTTTCTTAAAAAATCTTAGGGGGAAAAGATTTGAAACTTTTGACGTCACTTTTGGTTGGCATTTTAGCATTTTCTTTGTCGATGCATGGTGTGCAGGCAGCGGGAGAAACAGTTACCGTTAAACTAGTAAACTATGTGAAAGATACGACGGCTTTAAAGTTCAATGTAACAGGAAGTTATCAGATTCAAGGTAGTAAGATTGAAATTGAAAGTTCAAACGTGGGGGAGTACAGCGTTAAAGCACAATCAGGCGATGTGGTGCTCTACCGAGGAAACACAAAGTTAACTAACTTTGGGAGTGCCATGACGCTTGTACCAACGATCACAAATGCGATGGATAGCTTCGTCGCAATCGGTGATAAAAAGTACCTAGGAGAAATGAAATTTACGGTTGATGGGAAATACATTCGCCCCGTAAATACACTTCCGATGGAAGAGTATTTAAAAGGCGTAGTACCCAGTGAAATGCCAGCCTATTGGGGAACGAACGGCGGGATGGAAGCCTTAAAAGCACAAGCAGTTGCAGCGAGGACATTTGCATTTCCTCGAAAAGATAACTTGACGGATAGCCAGTCTAGTCAAGTTTATAAGGGCTATGATTGGTATTCAACTACAAATATTGCCATTAATGAAACTGCAGGAAAAACACTAAAAAGTGGTGACACGTACATAGGTGCTTTTTATTCCTCTACAAATGGTGGCATGGTGATGTCGAATACAAATTCGTGGGGGAGCAAGTTAATTCCTTACCTTCAAACAAAAGCGGATCCGTATGACGCTAAACTATCGCCGTACGATAGTTGGAACTATACATTAGGGAAAAAACAAATCGACACTAGCCAATTGGATTTGAAAAATCCTGAATCCTGGTGGGCTAAGACGAATGAACTGAGCTCTGATGCGACAGAAATTACGAATATGAAATCTTGGCTCAAAAAAGAAGGTAAAATCAACTCGACGGATGAAATTAAAATTACAGAAATAACGAATCTTACCTTTACTCTTCCACCATTTACTTCCAATGATATTTTAAAAGGAAGCATGACATTCAAGTACTTCATCAAAAAAGATAGTGGTTTTGATAAAAATGAAAAAGGTTTGTTAAAAGAGCATACGATGAAGATTGAAGATACATCCTATAATCTTCGCTTTATGATTGGCACTTCAATTATGAAAAGTCCTTATATCCAACAAATTGATGCAAAATCCGATTCTTACGTAGTTAATGGAAGTGGCTTTGGACATGGGATTGGCATGAGTCAATATGGTGCTTATCAGCAGTCAAAAGAAGATCGGACATTTGATGAAATCTTATCTTTCTATTATCCGAATACAAATTTAGTCCAAGAAGAAACGACGATTACATCGGAAAGATTGTATGGAAAAAGTCGTTATGATACGAGTGTGGCCATTTCGAAATACGGATGGGAAAACCATTCTGAAGTTGTTGTAATTGGTCGTGGAGATGTCGCCATTGATGCTTTAACGGGGAGTGTACTTGCCAAAAAGTACAATGCGCCACTGTTATTAACACCTTCTAACGCTTTACAAGAAAGTGTGGAACAGGAAATAGATCGCCTTCAGCCGAAGAAGATTTATATTCTAGGCGGTACAGGTGCTGTTTCTGAAAATATCAAATCGACTTTAGAAAAAAAGCTTTATGTACAAGAAGTGGAGCGTGTAAGTGGAAAGGACCGCTACGCGACTGCCGTAGAAATTGCTGAAGAAGTGGGCGGGTTTAACCAGGCCATCCTTGCTTCAGGAAATGACTCTTCACCAGATGCTCTATCAATTGCTTCTTATGCAGCTGCAAAGCAAATTCCAATCTTGCTAACCGGTCAAAAGTCGTTGAGTGATTATACAAAGAACTATGTAGAAACCACCAACATTACACAGGCAACCTTAATAGGTGGGACAGGTGCTATTTCTGATTCTATAAAAAGTGGTCTTGAGAATTCAGGAGTCAATACACTTCGAATTTCAGGAAAAGATCGCTATTTAACAAGTATTGAGGTTGCAAAAACATTAGAATTTGAAAACTCGAACTTATTCTTTGCTAATGGTGATGTATTTATTGATGCACTGCCAGGCTCTTCTCTGGCAGCAGCCATGAGTGCTCCAGTGATTTTAACTCAAAAAGAGAAATTACCAGAAAGTGTAAGTGGTTATCTTGAAGAAAACAAAGCTGCCCAAAGTATGTATTTGCTTGGTGGAACGGGAGCAATATCTGAAGGAGTTATGAATGACATATTTCAGAAGATAAACTAAGTTTCTGGTCACCTTCTAATATTGGGAAGGTGACCTTTTCTTAACGAGAAAATATTTTTAGTGAAGATATGGTATGATTTAAATAATTGATGAAGAGTAGTGTATTCTCGAATAAATCAATTTTGGTGGTAAAATAGTCAATTAAGAGGAGGGGATTTTTTGCACGAAAAGAAAGAAATTGAAATCCTTTGCGATGCCTTGAGAACCTATTGGAATGAACATCCAGAAAAAAGTCTTGGGCATTTATTGAAAGACCTTCATGATAAGTATGAACATAATGAAGCATTCATCGAAACGGCTGACAGTAAGTGGTTGCATTGGATGCTTGAAAATAGTAAACAGCGCGATATTATTGAGAAGAAATATCGCAACCAATCACAAATTAAGGATTTAGAAAAACACATTCGTCCGGAACTCATTGAAGTGATTCGACGTTTTGTTGATTAATGAAAAGAGCCGGCCTCGTTATACGAGGCCGGCTCTTGTTTTCCTTATAATCAAAAGGGGGGATTAAAGGGATTACTTAATGTTTCGGTTTATAGCATATTACATTGGGGGTAGATGAAAGGTAAATATGGAAACATCATCACGGAAGTTAACTCGACAGAATGGTAAAATAGATAATGACTACATAGAAGGGAAGTGCATGAAATGGGACTGAGATTTGGAATAGTGGGGACGGCGAATATTGCAAGGAAAGCGGTTATACCTGCGATCCAAAGTGCTAGTGGTGCTAAAGTTGTGAGCGTAGCTAGTGGCAGTGGCAAAGCCAAAGAATTTGCAGAGGAAATGAGCATACCACATTATCATGACAGTTATGAAGCGATGTTGGAGGACGATTCAATTGACGCCGTTTATATTCCGCTTCCAAACACGCTTCACAAAAAATGGACCATTGCAGCTGCCAAGAAAGGGAAACACGTTCTTTGTGAAAAACCAGCGGCGATTACGGCTCGTGACGCGATGGAGATGGTGGAAGCTTGTGAAGAAAATGGCGTTGTATTCATGGAAGCCTTTATGTATCAATTCCATCCTCAGCACGAAGTTGTAAGGGATGTGATCGCGTCAGGTGAAATTGGTGATGTAAAGCATATGCGTGCGAATTTTTCATTCTACCTTGGAGATAAACCAAATAACATTCGCCTCAGCAATGAACTAGGTGGGGGAAGCATTTGGGATGTGGGTTGTTATTGCATTCATTCGTCTCGGTTCATTATTGGCAATGAACCACTTAAGGTGTATGCTGAAGCAGCTATTCCGGAAGGTGGAGGAGTTGACCTCTCCGCAACAGGCATCTTTACATTTGCGAACGGCGTTACCGCTTCGTTTGATTGTAGTTTCGAACGTCAAATGAGCAATTCTTATGAGATTCTTGGTACAAAAGGTAGCATCCGCCTACCGTTCGCTTACCGCCCTGACGCTCCAGGAGTGAGTGGTACGATTCAAATTAAAAATAGCGAAGGAAAGGTGAGAGAAGAAACGGTTGAAGGCGAGCAGTATACCCTCATGGTGGAACACTTCGCACACTGCGTTCAAAACAATCAAACGCCGTCTTACACAGGTGAGGCGACAGTAAATAACTTAAAAGCCATTGAAGCTTGCTATGAGTCGATTAAACAAAATCGACCAGTAGAACTAGTTTAATACAGAAAGAAAGCACATTGGATTAGCCAATGTGCTTTTCTAATATTTCCTTGGTTCCCTCTGAATAGGAAGCTTCACTTGAAATAGAAGTGATTTTATCTTCTTCTGGCGTTTCGCCCTCACCAACCCAGTAAAACGTAATGTTCTCTAATTCATGTTCTCTTGCGGTCACAGCCATCACCATATCACCACTACTATCTCCAAAAACAAATACTTCCTCAGCTGATTGAATTTCATCAAGTATCCAAGTAGCGCCAATTTTCTTGGATAACTCTGGGTGAATCACATCAACTCCATAAGTAGAGACAACGGTTTTATTACCAGATTCAGTAGAAATCTCTTCAACGTCATCTGCGTATTCCTGAAGCGATTCGCGAGTTTTCTTTAAATGTTCCTTATCTCCAGGATCACCGTGAACGGCTTCAACCGTACCCATGGATTCTTTCGTTTGGTCCCATTGAATCAGACCTTCATACTTCTCTTTTTGACTCACTTTGTATAACTTATCTTTCACCTCATCAGAGATCACATATTCTTCATCTATATCCCATGAAGAAATATCTGTTCCACGTCCTTTAATCGCACCGTGTTCGCATACGCAATAAAGGGAAGACCAGTCCATGTCATCATCAAAAAGTGGAAATAGATAATCAGAAAGCCATTCTCTCGAACGACCTGTCACAAAAGATAGGATGTGCTCATCTTTTGCTAATTGTTCAATCGATTTTACAACATCTTCATCAGGTCTAGCGTTTTCATCTGTTAAAACGCCGTCAACATCAAACATATAAAAAGCCATCTTAGCACACTCCTATTCTAGTTAAACTATGATTAGTATAGCGTTGTGGATAGAGGTGGGGCAAATAAAAACCCGGCTCAATTTAGCCGGGTTTAGAGCATTAGATATGAATTTCAGTTTTTGATGGGCTTGAGTCAGGTACTCTGTCGTGAGAATCAGGTACTCTGTCGTGGTTACCTAGAGTAACAACTCCTACTAAGCTAGTAATAAGTAGTGCATTTACAATTAACTTTTTCATGTTTTTCTCCCTTTCTAATTCATGATTTTTTTCCTGGCATCGTTCGCTAACCTAAAATAAAAACTTGAATTTTTATATTGGCCATTATTGAAATAATGGTCTGCCAGCATTTCACCGTACTCTGAAACATAGTACCAACGTGTTTTTTCCTCAAAGTATTCAACTGCATCTTTAAGGATTACCTCTTGATTTTCACTCTGCTTGCTACTAAGTTTTAAAATCAAGATTTTAAAATGGTGGATATATTCTAGGTACTCTGTCTTGGTAACTAGCTCCATACCATCATCAATTGATTTACGAGCGAGATCAAAGTTACCACTTTTAATATACTCTGAAGCAATTAAATATAATGTCTTGGCTCGATCTTCAATTTCGTGCACTTCACTATTTTGCAAAGCTAATTGATAGTATTTTAAAGCCAAATCCGATTCGTTTTGGCAAGAGTATACATAACCAAGGTCATGATAAATAATACTCTTAAGTCGTTTATCATTAAAAGATTCCGCATATTTTTGTGCGTTTTGAAAGTGATGTTCGGCTTCTCCATAATTTAAGATAACTCTATTGTTTACTCCTAAAAGAATTTCAGTGTCTGATGCTCTTTTGAAATTGTATTCTTTATTAAACATTTCGAGGCATTTTATTGCAAGGTTATTAGATAAAGTAATTTGACTAAGACGATTGTGTACAAGCGCTTGCTGATAATAAAATTCTGCCCATTCTGCAGAATTTGATTTCATCGAAGTCAGAAGGAAATGAGCTTTTTTGTACTGTTCACCAGCTTCTTTAAATTTACTGTTTTGGTAGTAATATAATCCTAAAAAGTAAAAATAATAGAATTCAAGTTGCTCAGATAGCCTTTCTTGTACATGATACAATCTCTCTAGAATATCATTTGCTTTATCAGTTTCTCTAAATAAAATATGATACCTAAACGATAAAAGAAGATATTTCGTGAGCATATCTGGATCTTCCACGCCATCAATTTCTTCATCTATCAGCTTTTTGTAACTAACAACTTCATCAAAGTTTCTTAGACGCATTTCTTTGTACCAGGAGTCTAGATCATTGTGAAGTTTATTCATTTTATCCTCATCATCAACCTGATCAAGAGAAACGCCTAACTCTTTACAAAGATGTCCAACAAGTTCTTCACTTGGCTGGGCAAGACCGTGTTCGATTTTACTTAAATACGGAATAGAACAGATTCCGGAAGCGAGTTGTTCTTGCGTGATGCCTTTCATCTGCCTGAAGTATCGGATTTTTGCTCCAATCATTCTTTGCTTCCTTTCTCCTAGAACTATTTGATTACAGTTTACTAAAAATTCTCAGAAAAGAGAATAGTTTTGAGGTTGGGAAATATAAAAAGAATTTGCATGGTTATTACGCTAAATCCGAACAATGTTTCCCAATATTTAATAATGCAATGATCTATACTTTATGGTATATATTAACTATAACATACAGGATGGAGGAGAAAAATGGAAGATCGTTTTAAAAACTTAGAAATTTTAATTGCAAATTTGATTCAAATTGTTGGCACGTTAAGAAAAGAACAGTCGTTATTAGAAGAACGCTACGCTTTACTTCAATCATCGTATGAACAATTGGTAAACGACCACGTAAGGAAAGAAACACAATCCTCTCTAAGTTAAAACCTCTTTAACCTCTCAGCGCAACTTCCAAAAATTTCTCATTAATACCTTTCAATTCTTCTGCCTTTTCATTATCCTAAAACTAGCATGGAACTTTAGGGGGAAAAGAATTGAAGAAGAGCAACATTTTTCTTGTTATTTTTACATTGTGCGTGATTTCGTTTTTTACACCACACGTTGAAGCAGAAGAAACGATTAACGTTATTGTAAAATACTCAGAATCTAGTGATCTAGTGAAGACTCAGTCGATTTCCAGTCAGTTTGATACGATTGAAGTACCGAAGTCAGAAAGTAAAAAGCTTATAAGAGAATTGGAAAGTCTACCGTATGTGCAATACGCTGAAGAAGACGTGCCTGTTTATTTAATGGATTCAACGCCTGTAAATGATCCCTATTATACAAAGCAAATGTCCGCTTTTACGGAAATTTCCGTTGAGCAGGCATGGATGAAATATGTACGATCTGATGAAATCACTGTTGCCGTTTTAGATACAGGTGTCGATCTCGATCATCCTGATTTAGCTAATAATCTTGCTAATGGAGTTAATCTCGTAAATCCTTCTAAAACACCAGACGATGAAAATGGCCACGGTACTCACGTTGCGGGTTTGATCGGCGCAGAAACGAATAATGGAGTGGGGATATCTTCTATATCACGCGGGGTCAAGATCATGCCGATTAAAGTAATGGAAGGTACGACAGGACAAATGTCCACGGTCATTCAAGGCATTGAATATGCCGTTTCTCATGGAGCAGATGTGATTAATTTAAGTCTTGGTACATACAGCAATATGAAAGCAATGAGTGATGTGATTCAACTGGCGGCTGAGAATGGGGTAACCGTTGTGGCAGCAGGTGGAAATGATAATCAAAATCGGGTTATTTATCCTGCCGCATATAAGTCGACGATCGCAGTAGCATCAACCCAAACGGGTACGAATGAAAAAGCCTCATTCTCTAATTGGGGAGCAGAGATCGATCTTCACACGCCTGGTACGGATATTTATAGCACGTGGCTTAACTCATACGAAACGGATAGTGGGACGAGTATGTCCACTGCGCTTGTAAGCTCAGCAGCCAGCATGATTTTACAAAAAAGTCCATTTTTAACGAGTGCTCAGGTAAAAGATGTGCTTACTTCTAGTACTGATCCAACTAACAAGTTAGAAGGAATGGGAAGTGGACGCTTGAATGTCTTTTCCGCTTTAGAATACGTTGAAACAAAAAATAGAATTTATGGCAAAACGGCCGTTCACACAGCTGTTGCGGTTTCTAAGCACGGTTGGGGAGGATTAAATCAAAAACAGGTTACTTTAAATGGTGAAAGCATAGATGGAAAGTTCGTGATTTTAGCAAGTGGCTTAACCTTTCCAGATAGTTTAGCAGCGGCTCCTTTATCGTCCTATCTTGATGCGCCGATATTGCTTCAGCAAACGAATGCTTTAGCAGAAGCTAATATAGAAGAACTAAAGAGACTAAAGGCTACTCACGTTGTTATTGTAGGAGGATCTGGTGCTGTATCCCAGATAGCAGAGAATGAATTAAAGCAATTAGGTATTGACACAATTCGATTATCCGGAAAAGATCGATATGCTACTGCAGTTGCTATTAATAACGCTATTCCCTTTGGAACAGATGAGGCAATGATCGTTTCGGGAGAAGATTTTCCTGATGCCCTTTCTATTGCCCCTTACGCTGGAAGATATGATTACCCAGTATTGTTTGTTCAAAAAAGCAAGGCACCGGAGGTTGTGAAGTCCTATCTCTCTTCTAAAGGAATACGTCATGCTTATGCGATCGGTGGTACAGGGGTGATCTCTAACGAAATGATGGACTCTCTCAAAACGCCTTATAATAGAATTAGTGGTGAAGATCGCTATGCAACGAACTACAAGGTTATGAAACAGTTTGGCTTAGAGGAAGAAGCGCTATATATTGCCACTGGTACGAACTTTCCCGATGCGTTAGTTGGAGGAGCCTTAGCTTCAAAAGTAGAAAGCTCAGTCATGTTAACTCATCCCCAAAAAATGCTAACTACTGTGAATGAAGAATTGACTTATTTAGGTAATAAAGGATTCAAAGATTATCATTTCCTTGGAGGATATGGTGCTGTTTCTCCCCGAATTGCATGGGAAATTGATGAAAAACTACTGTACTAGCTTCGATGAACTTCGAAGCTTTTTTATTTTATTACCGTATTTTTTCACAAAACAATAAGAACTATTGTCATAGTTTAATATATTTTGTAAAAAATTACACATTTATTTGTTGACGGACATAAAAAACAAGATTAAACTGAAAATGCAGAAAATTTTCTAAAATAAATCAGGGGAGGGATATTTTAGAAGCGCTGTTATAATATTAATAGGGGGAATTATACGGATGACATTTAAGAAAAAGTTTATTACGGTCTTTGCTGGTGCGACTTTGTTGGCATCATCGTTCTCTAACGTTGGATACAACCCTGATGTAGCGGAAGCGGCCTTACAAGAAACAAAGAAGTTTAAACCAGCAATTTCACAGGAGATTTCAGCTCTTGCTTTTAGTGATGCGGCGGTACAAGAGTTGATTGTTGTAACAAAAGGAAAGAAAGACCTTTCTTCGCAACTTGAAAAAATGGGTGTTAAAGTAATTGATAACCATAAGAACTATGTCTACTTAACAGAAATTCCAACAAATAAAGTAATGGATGTTTATGGGCTTGATGACGTAGCGTCACTTGGTAAAAATGGAACAGTTGAATTGGAAAAGACATTCGATGACCCTGAAATAGCACCTATTAATGAAGCTGCAGAGGAAGTAGTTGGCCCCAAAACAGAAGAAACACACGATGCAACAGGTGTGGATGAATTTCATAATAAATATGATGGCTCAGGAACGAGAGTCGCTATTATTGACTCTGGTCCAGACCCAGGTCATGAAGCCTTCACTGAAAAGCTAGCTGAGGGATACTTTGGTAAATCGAAAATTGTCGGCGTGCATGATTACACGATTGGAGACCAAACGAATGAAAGAGATTCAGAGGTTCCACTTGCTGAAGGCGATGTGATTTTCGACAACACAGTTGATGAGGGGGATTCCTTTACTGTTGGAGAAGATACATATAAGACAAACGGGATTGATGCCTCGGATGACGAGTATCATTTTGGCTTTCTGGCGCCTGACCTGAATTCAGGTGATCTAAATGCCGATGGTGAAATGACGGAAGACCATGATGAAGATGTAGAAGGTAACGATGCTGATAAATTTGGTGTCTTAATGGTTGATGATAAAGTTTACATTGATAAAGATAATGACATGGACTTCACTGATGAAATTCCTTATGCGAACAATGAAGCTGGTACATTTGATGTCAATGTAGAGGATGAGTTGGTTGGAGCTAACTTCCGCATCAATTCACTAGATTCAGAGGATCCATTTGTGAATGTTTTCTTTGATGTCAATGGACATGGTACTCACGTATCGGGTATAACAGCAGCTAATGGGCCAGCAAGATCGAACGAAACAGGAGCCATTGCCAAAGATGGCGTTGCACCAGGAGCTGAGTTAGTAGGTCTTAAAGTGTTTAAAGCTGAAGGCGGTGCAGCTAGTTATAGCATCATGTCAGCGATGGTAGATGCTGCCCTTCCAGAATCTCTAGGCGGGTATGACGCAGATGTTGTTAATATGAGTCTAGGTTCTTTACCAGACTTAAATGACGGCACAGATGCAGATGACGAGTTAGCAGATCTATTATCTGAAGAATTCGGTACGATGTTTGCTATGTCAGCAGGTAACGAAGGACCTGGGGCTGATTCAGTAGGTTCACCAGGAACGAGTACAGCTTCGATCTCTGTAGGTGCACACATGGATGAAGAAATGTGGGCAACCGAATATGATGCCTATCCGTTTGGAAAGAACGCTGATGGTACGCCAAAAGAAGGAGATGGGCTTTGGTACTTCTCTTCTAATGGTCCGAGGGAAGATGGTATGCAAAAACCTGATATTGTTGCGCCAGGAGCATCGTATGCTTCTTATCCAGCACAATTAGGTAATTATGCAGTACTTCAAGGTACAAGTATGTCAGCACCTTACGTAGCAGGCGCACTTGCTCTTTTGAAACAAGCTACTGAAAAAGATAGGGTTCCTTTTGACTATGAATCAGCGCGTGAGGCATTAATTCAAACAGCTCAACCACTTGAAGGGTATGAGCGTTCACAGCAAGGTGCAGGTTTAATTGATATTCCTGCTGCCTATGAATATTTGAAAAACAATTTTATTAATAACGTAAAAGAAGTAAATGTCCAAGTTTACCACGGTGAAAAAGTTTCGGGTGGTCCAGGGCTTTACGTAAGAAATCAAGAAGTACCTGATAAAGTAGAAGTTCTCATTGAAAACCCTACTAATGAAACAAAAGAATTAACAATTAAGCCGAGTGAAAGTTGGTTTACGCCATCTAAGAAGTCGATCACACTAAAAGCAGGTCAAAGTGAGAAAATTACTGTTACTTATGATAAGGACCAGCTTCAGGTTGGTAGAAACGAAGGAACTCTAGTAATTGATGATAAGGCGACGGCTTATGTTGAAGCGCGCTCTTATCAAACGATTATTATTGGAGAAGAGTTCACTTCAGAAAACAAATATCGTTTTAGTGATCAGGGAGAAGTTCAATCTTCCAAAACAGAACACTATTACTTTGATGTAAAACCAGGAATGGAAGAAATCCGTTTTGCCCTTTCTGCTCTTCAGGAAAATGGCGAATATCAAGGTCGAGTTAGAATGTTCGTACATGATCCGGATGGTAAGCAAGTAAGTGAGTATCAAGGATATGCGGGTTATGGACCAGAAGCCTCTTCCCTTAAAGTAGAAGAAAATGTTTTTGAAAGTCCTAAAGCGGGTGTATGGGAAGTAGCGGTCTACGGTACGATTGCTCCTGAAGAAGGTAAAGAAGTAAACAAATTTAATTTCGAAGCTTTTGTACAAGGGGTTGTAGCTACTCCAGGCGAAGTTGACCTTGGTTCTGTCGCTCCAGGTACAAAAACAACAAAAGAAGTTAAATTCGAAAATTATCTTTCAGGTGCTAAAAAAGTAAAAATCGAAACTGGCGATTTTAGTAAAGCCGAATCAAATAAAAGTCGCATTGAAGTTCCATATAACGATTATTATTTGGAAGAGTTGGAAATCGAAAATAATATTTCTTTAGAGGTAGCAACTTCGAATCCGAAAAATCCAATTGATGACGTTGATCTGGAATTTTATAAGAAAACAAAAGAAGGGTATGTACCAGTAGCGTCTTCAGGTGATGCTTCTTCTGATGAAAAAGTAAATGTGAAAGCGCTAGAAGATGGTACTTACTTGGTAGCTGTTTATGGTTATTCGTCTAGTGACGGAAAAGCAACAGAAGTTGATCTTACAATAACGGAAGAACGAGTTCTAAATCCTGGTGAAGAAGGTCTGGGTGAACTATCCGCTACTAATAAAACTTTCGATCTAGGTATTGGGAAATCTCTTAAAACCGATGTGAAGATTACAACACCAGATGCATCTGGTGATTATACAGCGGGCGTATTCTTAAAGGATGCTGCTACTGACGAAGTCCTTTCAATTCTACCTGTATCTGTTGATGGCGGCGTAGTGGATGTCATCAAAGGTTCAGACCGAGAAGCGACTGCTATTGAAGTATCAAAAGAGATGTATCCTGATGGTTTCACTGAGGAAGATAGTAAAACTGTGGTCATCACGACTGGATACGACTTCCCAGATGCTTTATCAGCTGGTCCACTGGCAAGTGCATATGAAGCACCAGTTCTTCTCGCAGGACCTAAGGGGAAACTGTCAGAAAAGGTTAGATTAGAAATCTCACGTCTAGGTGCTGAAAATGCCGTAATTGTTGGTGGTACAGGTGTTGTATCCGACGATGTCCTTCTTCAACTTGCTGAGCTTGGAATCAGCACAAAAAATGTTGAACGATTATCTGGTAAAAGTCGTTTCGATACGAACTTAGCCATTGTAAACCACCTACAAGAAAAGAATGGTTATGTAGGAAAAGGTGTGTTTCTTGCGACTGGTATGAACTATGCAGACGCACTTAGCGCTGCTGGTATTGCTGGCGAGATGCAAATGCCAATTGTGCTTACAGATGGAAAGAAACTATCTAAAGAAGCAAAAGAAATTCTTACAGGTGAAGCTGTGTATGTTCTTGGAGGTACAGGAGCAATTTCTGACACTGTTTATAATGAAGTAGAAAGCATTGCTTTTGATACGATGAGATTGAAAGGGAAAAATCGTTACGGTACTTTAGCAGCGATTCAAGAGGAGTTTGCTGACGCTACGGATACCTTATATGTAGCAAGTGGTCAGACTTTCCCTGACGCACTTTCTTCAGCACCACTCGTATCTATGAACAAAGGAACGCTAGTTCTTGTTCAAAAAGATGATGTTCCAACAGAAGTTGAGTCTTTCCTAACAAAATATCTGTATACGAATGATATTAAATCTGTGAAAGTATTAGGTGGAAATGGAGCAGTAAGTGAAGTAGCGAAAGATGAGTTGCAAAAGTTAGTCAAGTAATTGGAAGAACGTGTAGCTTTGATCTTCGGATCAAAGCTACTTTTTTTTGGCTAAATAGAGACTGTGAAAGAAATAAAATGAATTTGTCTTAATCATGTCGAATGCTGTTTATTTTAATGAGTGGTTTCTATATAATTTATAAATAGGAAACCATTAGAAAAAATGGCTAATCAAGGGGTTTTAGGGGGAAGGTATGAAAAAGTTTTTATTACTCTTTTTATTTATTATTTGTGTAAGTGGGATTTTACTAGGCAAAATGCACTGGGAGAACAAGATAGAAACGATGAGTATTAAAGCTGATGCGAAGGAAACTCAGAAGGCAACGGTAGCAAATGAGAAGGCAGGAAATAGCTTAGATGATGCTATGTCCAATTTCTCAAAGGAATTAAAAGAATTGGTACAAAAAAAAGTGTCGGAAAATAAGTCTATCACTATCGCAGCAGTCGGTTCAGATGCTACTTCTGATGGTGATGATTCTTGGCCATCTATTTTGCAAAGCGAATTGGATGAAAGCTATGGGAAAAAAGTTTTCTCCATTAATGTAAGATCACTCGGAGATAAAAACTCATTAGAGGCTATGAGAAAAATAAGAGAAGAAGGAGTAGAAACGACTCCTGATGTCCTTCTACTGGAACCATTTCTCCTTAAGGACAATGGAGAAATTCGTATTGAAGATTCACTAGATGCTATTACAAGTATCATTTCCACTTATGAAAATGTGAATGAGGATATGATTATTATCCTACAACCTTCAAACCCATTATATGACTCCAAATATTATCCTATCCAGGTAGATCAATTAAAGAAATATGCTAAAGACAATGATTATCTTTATCTAAATCATTGGAAGGAATGGCCGGAACTGGATAGTGAAAAGATGGAGGAATATTTGACGGAAGAGAGTGAACCTAATAAAAAGGGGCACCAGGTTTGGGCGGATTATCTAGTTAATTATTTTACAGGTCAATAAGAGAAACTGATCTTTCATATTCATTTCTCCATTTTCTAACGAGTACCGAATCGACAAAATATCTGCACATTTGCAGGTATTTTTTGTTTTGTTCTGTAATCATTTATTAGCAATCTTTACTTTCTTTTAACAATGTGTTCCAGTAAAACGATTGATATTGTGAAAATTTAATATACAATAACAATAGAAGAATTTTATATATGTTAAGGGTTTCAGACTCTAAACATAATTTGTCATAATGTGTAGAAAACTATCATTAGCATGTTATTTAAAGGAGACATTTATTTTATGAATTTTGCAATTGTAGGATGCGGTCACATTGCCAAGAAGCATGCAGAAGCCATTATGCAGGCTGAAGGAGCAAATTTATTCGCCGTATGTGATACGGTTACTGAGAAGATGGAGCCATTCATTAAGGAATATAATATAGAAGGTTATCACCACTTTGAAGAACTCATCGCAAATGATTCAGTAGATGTCATTAATATTTGTACACCAAGCGGCTTTCATGCTGACCTGGCTGTTAAAGCAGCAAACGCGGGGAAACATTTAGTGGTAGAAAAGCCCATTGCTCTTACTCTTCAAGATTCTCAGAAAATCATTGATGTTTGTAAAGAAAATAACGTGAAGCTCTCTGTCGTTCACCCGAATCGATTTCGTCCCGTGATGATCGAGATTAAGGAATTAATGAATCAAGGGAAGTTAGGTAAATTAAGCCATGCTAACGCAACGGTTAGGTGGAATCGGAATCAAGAATATTACAATCAAGCTCCCTGGAGAGGTACTAAATCATTAGATGGTGGCGTCTTGATGAATCAGGCGATACATAATTTAGATTTAATCCTTTGGCTGATGGGTGATGTTGAAGAAGTTTATAGTATGAGTGCCACACGACTTCGCGACATTGAAGCAGAAGACGTTTCTACAGGTGTAGTTAGATTTAGAAATGGCTCTTTAGGTGTGATTGAAGCGGCAACAACTATTTATCCACAGAACTTAGAAGAAACCATTAGTCTTTTTGGTGAAACAGGATCAGTGAAAATAGGTGGACGTAATGCGACATTTATTGAGCATATCAATATAAAAGATTTAGATGATCAAGAAAGTAATACTTTAATTGAAAAAATAAAAGCAGATCCGTTCGGTAAACCGGGCCATCAATGGATTATTGAAGATATGGTGAAAGCCATTGTAGAAGATAGGTCTCCAGTTGTAACTGGTGAAGACGGTAAAAAGGCGCTATCACTTGTTCTCGCACTATATGAATCATCAGATCAAAATACTCCTATAAAAGTACAGGACTAATTAGAGAGAAATGAGGTATGACCATGGTTAATGCTCAATTGAATGCTCAGGCGCAGGATCTGTTATCTAAAATTGAAAACAAGACAGCAACGATCGGAGTTGTTGGACTAGGGTATGTTGGATTGCCCCTTGCCGTTGAAAAAGCAAAAGCTGGCTATAACGTTATAGGGTTTGATGTTCAGGAGAAGCGAGTAGGCCAGGTGAATGAAGGCATCAATTATATTGGTGATGTTGTAGACGAGGAGCTTGCAGAGTACGTTGAGAAAAAACAATTAATTGCAACAACAGATTATTCAAGAATTGCTGATGTAGACGCTGTGGCCATCTGTGTTCCAACGCCACTCGATATCTATCGTCAACCAGACACTTCTTACGTCGAAAGTTCGTCACAGGAGATCGCAAAACACCTTCATAGTGGCATGCTTGTTGTTCTCGAAAGTACAACTTACCCAGGTACAACGTTAGAAATACTAAAACCAATCTTAGAAGCAACGGGGCGTGTTTGTGGGGAAGATCTGTTTATTGCTTACTCTCCAGAACGTGTCGATCCGGGTAATAAAATTTATAATACGAAGAATACACCGAAAGTAGTCGGTGGAATTACCCCTTCCTGTACAGCTGTAGCGTCCGCAATGTATCGAAATGTTTTAGAAGGGGAAGTGCATGAAGTATCTAGTCCATCGGTAGCTGAGATGGAGAAGATCCTTGAAAATACATTCCGTAATATTAATATTGCACTCGCTAATGAAATGGCAATTCTTTGTAATAAGATGGATATCGACGTGTGGGAAGTCATTGATGCAGCTGCAACGAAACCTTATGGCTTTATGCCGTTCTATCCAGGCCCAGGTCTTGGCGGACATTGTATACCAATTGATCCTTTTTACCTTACTTGGAAAGCGAGAGAATTTGATTACCACACTCGACTAATTGAGACTGCGGGAGAAATAAATAATAGTATGCCTGATTTTGTCATTGATCGCTGTATGCAAATTCTAAATAAAGATAAAAAAGCATTGAATGGTGCAAGAGTAGTTGTACTTGGTGTAGCTTACAAAAAAGATATAGAAGACGTTCGAGAATCACCTGTCCTTCCAATTTTAAACCAACTAGAGGAAGCAGGGGCTGATTGGATTGTAGCAGACCCACACGTAAAGACGTTTAAACTTTCTGAAACAGTCTCTGAAACCGCGACACTTGATGTCGAACTTCTCGAAAATGCTGATCTAGTGTTACTTGCAACTGATCATTCTTCATTTGACTATGAAATGATCGCCACTCATAGCCCAGTATTGTTTGATACAAGAAATGCATTTAAAAACGTTACAAAACCAGAGAAATATTACAAACTATAAAACAGACTCATTATAAATGGCGTAGATGGAATTCATCTATGCCTTTTATTCAGAGAAAGAAGATTGAAGGGAGTAATTTGATATGAAAATCATTACGGTTTTAGGTGCAAGACCGCAATTTATTAAAGCGGCACCTGTTTCTCGAGAACTAAGAAAAGTACATACGGAACTCATTATTCATACAGGCCAGCATTATGATGCTAATATGTCTGATATTTTCTTTGAAGAGCTAGAAATTCCAAAACCAGATTTTCATCTTGGAGTAGGTTCAGGCAATCACGGGAAACAGACTGGTGAAATGCTTACAAAAATTGAAGAGATTCTAGTTGATGAAAAGCCTGACTATTTGCTTGTCTATGGTGATACAAATTCAACCCTTGCAGGATCCCTAGCAGCTTCTAAACTACATATTCCCGTTATTCATATTGAGGCTGGTTTAAGAAGCTTTAATAAGAAAATGCCTGAAGAAATTAATCGAATTATGACGGATCACGTGTCAGACTTACTGTTTTGTCCTACTAAAACAGCCGTCAAAAATCTTGAAAATGAAAATATCCTTGAGAACGTTTTTAATGTTGGTGACGTGATGTATGATGCAGTTGATTATAATCGCAATCTGGCACAAGAGAAATCTGTCGTTCTTAACTCCCATGAGCTTACTTCAAAAGAATATTTTCTAATCACTATTCACCGAGCCGAAAATACTGATGATAAAGCAAAGATGAAAAACATTTTAGAAGCTTTGAAGCGAATTTCTGAGCCAAAAGTATGGCCTATTCATCCCCGAACACGCCAAGTTATTGAGAGGTTCGGCTTTAGTCTTGAAGCCATTCCTAATCTAAAAGTTATTGAACCAGTGGGCTACCTTGATATGCTTACTCTTGAAAACCATTCTAAGAAAATATTAACTGATTCTGGTGGTGTGCAGAAAGAGGCTTATTTTATGAAGGTGCCTTGTATCACAATGCGAGAGCAAACAGAATGGGTTGAAACTTTAGAAGATAATGCGAATATTCTAGTAGGTTCAAATAAAGAAAAAATCATTGAGGCGGTTTATAGAGAAGTATATCCAGAGTATAAAAAGCTCTTTGGAGATGGACATGCAGCTTCGAAAATTGTCGCTGTTCTTAAGTAAAGAAGGAGTTATTTTTATGAAGGTTATGTTATTAAGCCAGCATTTCCCTCCGGAGGTTGGTGCTCCACAGATTCGATTGTATGAAGTGGGTAAGGAACTTCAAAGGAGAGGGCATCAAGTAGAAGTTGTAACAGCATTCCCGCATCATCCTCATGGGGTGATACCTGATGAATACAAAAAGAAGTTTTATCAAAAAGATACTTACGATGGACTGACTGTTCATAGAAGTTGGATTTATCCCAGTCCTAAAGGAAGCTTTTGGAGACGCCTAGCATCGTATTTTTCTTTTACGTTTAGTGCTTTTTATTCAGTCTTAAAAGCAAAGTCAACAGATGTTATTATATGTAACTCTCCACCTCTTTTTTTAGGGTTAACAGGTTACTTTTCCTCAAAAATAAAAAGAGCAAAGTTTGTCTTTAACGTAGCAGATATTTGGCCAGAATCTGCAGTGGAGCTAGGCATATTGAAAAATAAGACATTTATTCGTTTGGCAACTAGATTAGAGTACTGGCTATATCGTAAAGCGTGGAAGGTTGCGGCAGCAACTGAAGGTATTGAAAAGTATGTCGTTAATAAAGGAAAGAAAGAAAATGATGTTTTCTTACTTCCAAATGGTGTTAACATTAAAACATTTACACGAAAATCTAGGAATAAAAAATGGGTCGATAAGCTCGATTTTGAAGGGAAAACCGTTTTTACCTTTGCAGGAAGGATGGGATATGCCCAGGGTCTTGAAGCGGTTCTTAAATCCATTTCTCTTGTTAAAGATCGTGATGATATAAGATTCTTGTTTATAGGGGATGGACCTGAAAAAGATACTCTTATTCAAATGAAGGAAGAACTTCAGTTAACGAATGTCGTTTTCCATGATTCAGTTCCTGTTACTGAAATGCCGGATATTTATTCAATTACAGATTATAGTCTCGTTTCACTGAAAAACCTTGAATTGTTTAAAGGAGCTCGTCCCTCAAAGATTTTCCCTGCATTGGCCTCAGGAGTTCCCATTCTTTATTGTGGGGCTGGAGAAAGTGTTACTTTGCTAGAAAGTAATAAATGTGGCGTTGTAGCAGAACCTGAAAATATTGAAGATATTGCACGAAAAATTAGAGATTGTGCGGATTTAAGTACAGAGGATTACGAGAATCTGTCTCTGAATGGCCGTGAATTTGTAGTTAAGGAATATTCATGGGAAAAAATTGTAGAAGATTTATTAAAGGAACTTTCCAACTAAGGGGCTGTCTGATGTTGACACATATATTGGTTGTACCGTCCGGGTACCCTGAAAACCTCATTCCCTATCGCGGTATTTTCTATAAAAGGCAAGCAGAATCGCTTAATAAGTCTGAGCAACTGCGAATAACTGTAGCCTACCCAGAAATTTGGAGTATAAAAACGTTCGGGAAACAAAGAGATCAATCAGGAATAAGTTATCGTGAAGAAGATAGGATTCCCACATATCGGTGGAAAGGATTTAATTATTTTGCAAATCTACCATACACTACTGAAAGCATCTTCTATAACAGGCTAAAAAAAATCTATCATAAGCTAGTTGAAGAACAAGGAAGACCTGATATTATCCATGCCCATAGTTGTTTATGGGCGGGTTACGCAGCAGCAAAATTGAGTAAAGAAGAAAAAATCCCCCTTGTTATTACGGAGCATTCTTCTGTATTTGGACGAGGTCTACTAAAACCCTATCAAAAACGGTTGGTAGAAGATGCACTTAATCAGACAAGTGAAGTTATAGCGGTAGGTCCTAGACTTCAAAGAGAATTATCAGAGTACACAAATAAAACAATACATGTTATCCCGAATGCTGTTGATCATTCGTTCTTTCAAGTTGATATACACCCCCCTGAAGAGCCTTTTCGTTTTTTAACGATAGCTAACTTAAATCGGAATAAAGGCATTGATTTATTGATTTATGCATTTGAGGAGCGTTTTAAAGGGACTAATGTGGAATTGTACATAGGAGGAGATGGGCCAAACCGCCAAGAACTTGAAGATCTTACGGTATCCAAAGAACTGTCTGAGCAAGTTCACTTTTTAGGAGCCCTTGATAAAGAACAAGTGAAATATGAGATTGGAAAGTCACATGTGTTTGTTCTGCCAAGCAGATATGAAACTTTCGGGGTTGTTCTCGTAGAAGCTCTAGCTGCTGGTAAACCAATTATCTCAACAAAATGTGGTGGACCTGAGATGATTGTTTCTGATATTAATGGAAAGCTTGTTCCAGTAGATGATCATCAGGCGCTTTCTAAGGCAATGGTTCTACTTAAAGATACGTACAGTGATTATCGTGTTGATGCAATAATAGCAGATTGTAAACAGAGGTTTAGTGAAGAGTCTGTGAATAATCAAATAGAAGAAATTTATAATAAGGTAACGAAATATGACGCAAAAAAGATTGTGATGTGATGAAATGAAAATTTGTCACCTGACTTCTGTTCATCAATCGATGGACACAAGGATATTAATTAAAGAATGTCAATCCCTGGCGGAAGCAGGTCACTCCGTTAGTTATATTGTGCCAAATGCAGAATCAAGAACTGAGCTTGGCGTTCAGATTATTGGTATTACTTCAAAAGAAGAAAAACCTTTAAAGCGTATGAGGATAACAACATCTAAGGTTTTAAAAAAGGCGATCGAACTTGATGCTGATTTGTATCATTTTCATGATCCAGAACTTATACCTGTCGGACTGAAGTTGAAGAAACGAGGCAAATTAGTTGTATATGATGTTCATGAGGATCTCCCTCAACAAATTTTATCCAAGCAGTGGATCCCAAAAGTTCTTCGTAAAGGGATATCATTCGCATCGGAAAAAATGGAACGTTATTCTTCAAAAAAATTTGATGCGATCGTAACAGCAACACCTCACATTAATAAACGTTTTAAAAAATACAACAGCATGAGTACCACCATTCATAACTATCCATTACTTGGTGAATTAATGGGGCAAGATAATAAACCAGTAACATTTGAAAGTGAAACAACTTTCAAAGTGGTTTATTTAGGTGGCATTTATTTATTGCGAGGTATTAAAGAAATGATTCATGCTGTTGAAAAAGTGAATAAAAAAACGGACCTTACTTTTATTCTAGGTGGCTCCTTTGCTCCTCCTTCCCTTTTAGACGAGGTAAAGCTCATACCAGGATGGAAATACGTTGATTTTCGAGGGTATTTAAATCGAGATGAAGTAAAGGTTTCACTAGAAGAGGCTAGCGCAGGGCTTGTTCTTCTACATCCTGAACCTCGTTTTATCGTTTCATATCCTATTAAGATGTTTGAATATATGTCAGCGGGGATTCCAGTAATAGCATCGAACTTTCCGCTTTGGAAAGAGATTGTAGAAACAAATGAGTGTGGTATATGTGTGGATCCACTGAATATTGAAGAAGTTTCGAATGCAATGATATGGTTGAAAGAAAACCCAGAACGAGCAAAACAAATGGGTGAAAGTGGTCGGAGAGCAATTGAGAATTCTTACAATTGGGAGAAAGAAAGCGAAAGACTTATTGATTTATATAGCTCACTTAAGCATAAATAAAACATGAAAGAGGTTTTTAAAAATGAAAGTACCAATGCTTGATTTAACCGAACAATATCAAACACTTAAAGGTGAAATCGGTGTTGCTTTAGAAGAAGTGATGTCGAGTGCGCGTTTCATTCTCGGAGATAATGTAAAAAAACTTGAAAGTGACGTAGCAGAATTTAGTCATGCTGCTCACAGCGTTGGCGTTGCAAACGGAAGTGACGCCCTACATATTTCTTTATTAGGTTGTGATGTCGGTGAAGGTGATGAAGTGATTTGTCCTGCTTTTACTTTTTTTGCAACTGCGGGTGCCATTGCACGTGCTGGAGCGACACCGGTATTTGTTGATATTGATCCGAAAACTTTTAATATTGATCCGAAAAAGGTTGAAGAGGCTGTAACGAATAAAACGAAAGCCATTATTCCCGTTCATTTATATGGTCAGATGGCTGATATGGATGCTTTGAAGGCTATTGCTGATAAGCACAATTTGGCTATTATTGAAGATGCAGCCCAGTCAATTGGTTCTGAGTATAAAGGTAAAAAAGTAGGGGAGCTTGGTACAACGGCTACATATAGCTTTTTCCCTACAAAAAACCTTGGGGCATATGGGGATGCTGGGATGATCATCACGAATAATGATGAAGTTGCAGAAAAAATGCGCGTTATTCGTGTTCATGGTAGCAAACCAAAATATTATCATCATATTTTGGGTTATAACAGTCGTCTTGATGAACTTCAAGCTGCTATTTTGAATGTGAAGTTTCCACATTTAACGGACTGGAATAAACAACGGATTGAGAAAGCTGAACGTTATACATCATTATTAAATGAGCGTCTTGGGGAAACCGTTACGACACCGTACGTAGAGGAACATAACTATCATATCTTCCACCAATACACCATTCGAGTCCCTAAGCGCGATGAACTTCAGGCGTACTTGAAAGAGCAAGGTGTGGCTACAATGATTTATTATCCAAAACCGCTACACCTGCAACCAGTATTTTCAAATCTTGGTTATAAGGAAGGCGATCTACCAGTTACGGAGAAGGCTTGTCAGGAAGCCATTTCTCTTCCAATGTTCCCTGAACTTAAAGCAGAGCAACAGGAATATGTCGTGGATATGATTAACAAGTTCTTCAACTAAATAAAAGAGAAGGGGGAACAAAAATGGAACCACTTAAAGTAGGACAGCATGTGGTAATTGGCGAGAATGTCACTTTCGGTGAAAATGTCGTGATTGGCCATAATGTGATTATTTATGACGGAGTACAAATCGGCAGCGGTGTTATGATTCAGGATAACGCAATCATTGGAAAGCAACCAGCACGTGCAAAAAATTCAATTCTTCCAGAGGTAAAACAATTGCCCGCAGCTATCATCGGCTCTGGATGTACAATTGGAACTTCTTCTATTATTTATGCTAATGCGATACTTGCAGATGATGTCTTTGTAGCTGATCTGGCAACGATACGTGAGCGTGTAACAATTGGAGAGAAAACAATTGTGGGGCGTGGAGTAGCTGTTGAGAATGACTGTAAGGTTGGCGTGAAATGCAAGTTAGAAACAAATGCCTACATTACTGCGTACTCAGAACTTGGCGATTACGTTTTTGTTGCTCCTTATGTAGTTACAACAAATGATAATTATTTGGCAAGGTCATCTGAACGATACGACCATTTCAAAGGTGTAACAATCCATGATGGTGGAAGAGTTGGCGCCAATGCAACGATCCTCCCAGGCAAAACAATTGGTAAGGATGGAACGGTGGCGGCGGGAAGTGTCGTGACCAAAGACGTGGAACCAGAAATGCTTGTAGTTGGCTCACCGGCCAAACCATTGCGCCAGGTCCCAGAAAGTCAATTATTGCGCAATCAATAAGCACAAGGTGTGTTAGCTTTTGCTCTATACATCGCTTACATTCTACCAGGAAAAGGTTACATTTTTTGAGAAAACCTTTATCATGAGAAGTATAGAGCAGATCTAACAGATGAAAAGAGGCGTTTGTTTTGTCAAAAAATAAATCAAGGATCAGAAGACGTCGAAAGCGTTCATTGTTTCGGAATCTTTTTTTTCTTATTTTGTTCGTTGTCATGATCGTCGTTGGTTATGGTGCATACGTAGCAGTTGAAGGGTATCAGGCCTCAAAAAAGACTTATAATGAACTAGAGAGAGGAAAACAGTCAGCGCTTCGAGATAAAGCAGTGGAAATTAGCAAAGATCCTTTCTCCATCCTTTTAATGGGGGTTGAAGATTATTCAACTGGAGGCGAGCATGGCCGTACTGACACATTAATCCTTCTAACAATTGATCCTCAGAAGGAAACAGCCAAAATGGTGAGTATCCCCCGGGATACAAGAGTAGAAATTATCGGTAGAGATTCTATGGATAAAATAAATCATGCGCATGCCTTTGGTGGCCCAGATATGACAATTAATACGGTTGAAAACTTTTTAGACATTCCCATTGATTATTATGCAAAGGTGAATTTTGAAGGATTTAAAGGTGTTATTAATGAAATCGGTGGAGTAAAAGTGGATGTCCCGTTTGATTTTTGGGAGTATAGTGATGAAGTAAATCGAAAGAAGATACAGTTTACCGAGGGCCCAATGGAACTTGATGGTGAAGAAGCACTGGCATATGTTCGTATGAGAAGATTTGATAGTGACTTTGGAAGAAGTGATCGTCAGCGTCAGGTAATTAACGCCGCCCTTGATAAAACTTTATCTGTTAAGAATTTATTCAAACTTGATGAAATCGCTGATCACTTAAGTGGAAATATTGAAACAAACTTAACCGCAACAGAGCTATTCTCGCTTCAGAAAAAGTTTACAAAGCTAAATTCTTCTGATATTGAAAACCTCAAATTTACCGGGCAAGATGCTCGAATAGACGGTGTTTATTACTTTGAACCAAATGAAGAGAATGTTGCTGAAATAAAGCAAGTTTTAAAAACGCACTTGAATCATGAAAACACATCTATGGAATAATTCCCTAGATGTGTTTTTGTGGAACATGTTCATTTATTGCTGTTGAGAAATGAAACGGCAATGATTAATTTTTACCGAGGAGCAACAAACATGAGCAATAAAGAACAATCCTTTTTGCATGATTTAGTGTACTACGCAATTACATACATTGTACCAATGATCGTTGGTTTTATGCTCGTACCGATTTTTACCAGCAATTTCACTACAGCTGAGTATGGACAGTATAGCTTAATTAATGCCTCAGTTGGATTATTAGGAATCATATCGGTTAACTGGATAAATGTTGCTTTTATTCGTTACTATACAAATGATGAAAATGACCCAAAAGAAAAGCAGTTAATAACCGTTTCAATTGTAGCATTAACGGCAATTATCTCAATCATAGCGATTCTCCTTTATATCATGAGTGCGTTAGGAGTAGTTAATCGCATTATTCCAAGCGAATATCTTTGGTTAACCATTGTGCTTTTGTTCTCTGCCAATTTGCACTCTTTCTTCTTTTCGTACCTTAGAGCGAATCGAAAAGCGAGATTTGCGACAATCTTAACCACAATAACCATTCTCATTCGTTTTGGTACGTTTCTATTCTTATTGAATTATTTCAATTTAAGCATCGGTGCGATTCTTTTAGCGACGATCATATCAGATGTCATTTATACAGTTATCGTACTACTAAAAGAAAAGAAGCACATGCGAATCATAAAAATAACTTCTGTAGACCTGGCGTATGTGAAGGAATATTTTCTTTATGGATTACCTTTTATTTTAATTCTTGGCGTACACTGGCTGTTAACTTTGTCCGATCGCTATATGCTTGAGTTTTTAAGAGACAGTAGTGAAGTAGGGATTTACTCTATTAATTATTCATTTGCACAGCAAATCATGATGCCACTTATTACGATCTTCATGTCGACCGCTGAACCGATTTTATTTAGAAAACACCGTACGGGTACGACTTCTGAAGTGAATCAGGTTTTAAATAACATTTTTAAGTACTTTTTTATGCTCATTCTTCCAGCAGTTATCGGTCTATCCGTCGTATCAAATCACATCACTTCGCTTTTTATTAAAAATGATTTCCAAGAAGGCTTTGTGATTATTCCGATTGTGTCATTTGGTTTCTTGTTTCTTGGAATAAGACAATATTTAAATAAAAGCCTTGAGCTTGTTAAGAAAAGTAAGGAAATAGCAAATATCTCACTTGTAGCAGCAGGAACGAACATTGTGTTAAACCTTATCTTTATACCGCTGTATGGTTATATGGGGGCTGCTTGTGCAACATTAATCGCTTATTTTGTCTATTTCGCACTATCATATTATAAAACAAATCATCTAACTGATTTAAGAATTAAGTTCTCTGGTGATCATATTAAGATTATACTTTCATCTTCCATCATGGGAGTAGGCGTATTCTCTGGGAATTACCTTCCAATCGAAAACGTTCCATTTCTATTGGCGATACAAATAAGTATAGGAGTATTCTTGTACCTTATTTCGTTGTTGATGATGGGTGTGATTACAGAGGAAAAGAACAAGCTAATAGGAAGATTGAAAAGGAAAGGCAGTTGAACGGATCGTTGACCCAAAATAACATCTCCTATCGTTTATATGAAGAAGAGGATTACCACAAATATGTGAACCTATATAAACGAGTTTTTAATAAGGAAATCTCCTTAAGCTATTTCCAATGGAAATTTAATAACGTTCATAACCCAGCCGTTATCTTTTGTGCATTTAATTCGGAAAATGAGATGGTAGGTTCTCGCGTCGTTTTACTAACCGACCTTTGTCGAGACGAGCAAACGATTAAAGGGGCACAATCCGTCGATTCTATGGTAGATGAAACTTATAGAGGAATGGGGATTTACAAGAAGTTAAATCAAATGGCCATTGAGCATTTAAAAAAGATGGGCGTAAAAAAAATAATGACGTTTCCCAATCAAAATTCATTTCCTCCATTGAATAAATTAGGGTGGGAAGAAATCTATTCAATTTCAAATCGAATGAAAATATTGAATTACAAACACCTCTTTCCATCAATCCCTGTTCTTAGACAGTTGTTAATTGTAAAAGATAACATGTATAAAAACAATCGACTGCCACCGAACATGACCATTTCAGAAGTAAGGCAGTTTGATGATAGAATTGTGGATTTTATTGAGACTTCATTAAAAACTCGAACCCATCAAAGGCGAAGTAAAGAATTTTTAGAATGGAAATACAGCGAGAAACCAGAATCTAAATATGAAAAATTAGTAGTAGAAGTAGACGGTGCGATCGTTGGATTTTTCATAATACGAAAAAACAAGCATGGTCAGAGAACCGTAGGGACAATATTGGAATGTGTTATGAGAGAAGAGGTAAATCAGAAGAAAATCATGCGAGTTCTTTCAGCTTATTTGCGCTCTAAGAATCTTGATATCGTAAAAATATGGTCATATGAGAAAACTGAAGTGAATTTTTCGTTTTTAAGTTTAGGTTTTTTAAAGCGAAAAACCGCAATCAAATTCGCTGTTAATCAACTTAACGATGATCAGAATGAATTCGGAGACTGGTATATAAGCGCTGGAGATGCGGATACAGCATAGAGAGGGAGGAAAGAGCATGCTTTCAACGTTAAAACGAAGCCTTAAACCGTTACTGTTAAAAACATATAACAGCAGGAATAACAAATTCTCTAAGGATTTTATTAATTCCAATAGAGAAAGAATAGTAGAAAGAAATCAACTTGTAACAAGTCTTCCGGGCGAAAAAATTCTTGTGTTAGCTCCACATGTAGATGATGATATGATCGGGTGTGGCGGGGCGATTTTAAAGTATTTAAAAGAAGGAAAAGAAGTTCATATTGCTTACTTAACTCAGAGCAACAAGCGTGGTTCGATAGGTTTGCAAGGCGAAGAGATTATTATAGAGCGGAAGAAAGAAGCAGAGACCGTTGCTAAGAAAATTGGACTCCCACTAAATCAATTACACTTTTTAAGCGCCTGTGATTCAGAATTATTAACAACAGATTTGGCTGTAGAATTAGGTTCTATTATGAGTCGATTGAATCCAGATGTTGTATTCTTCCCTTCAATTATTGATACTCATACTGATCATTATGCTGTTAGTAAAAAGCTTTATGAGTTAGCGAAGGAACAAAATGGAGTATTAGATCATGTTCATTTAATGATGTATGAAGTACAAAATCCTATTTCTCCCGTTTATTCTAATCGGATTCTTGATATTACAGAAGTGTATAATGAGAAAGTTAGCTTGTTGCACTACTACAAGTCTCAGCAAACCCGTTTTTATTTCCTACCAATTATGAATCATTTGAATGGGTTGGTTTTTGGTGAGGGCAAAAAAGCTGAAGTATATATTGAAACTAATATTCAGGACTACCTTAATTTTGTCGAAAAACACTTTGAAGATAACGAGTATTACTTTCAATTGAAACCTCAGTTAATTGGGCATCGCGATCATCGTAATACGATTCCAACATACAAAAATATCCTTGAATCAAAGAAAGTTCTTCGGGAATTAATCTAGCTAGAAACTTTCAGTTGAAGATAAAAGAGATACAGCTTTGGGCACGATGATAACGAGTAGAAGTGGAAGGTGCAGATTTTGAAGTGACTGTCTCAAAAATGGGATTGGGTTTAGTTGATTTGTTGACCGATGATAATTACAAACGATGTTGAAAAATGTTATATGAAGTGGAATAATTTAATTTGATTGTTCGACAAATTCCTGTCAAAAGATTCACGCATTTGCCGAATCGATATAGACATAAGGAGGAGGTGAATCAAATGAATGGGATGCTTTATTTGTTTCGAAAGACGTTTAGTCAGGTCGTTATTGCAGTATTTCTTTCTGCTCTAGTGAGTTTTCTATTAGTGCCTGAATTATTAGTTCAAAATAAGAAATTAGCAGCCATTACAGCAGTCGGTATTGTATTTGTTCTTACACTTACGAAGCTGATCAGACAAGGAGTCTTCTCATCTCTAACGTTTAAAGATTCTGTTATGTATTTTCTAATTGCTAGTTCTTTTATTGGGCCCGCTATTGTCCTAAATATAGGTCCAATAGGTCTTTTTCCTTTTAGAGTATTTTATCTATTGATCATTGGAATAAGTACAATTATCTACATACGAAATAAATCTTTCTTCGATTGGGGATTAATTAGAACGAAGCCAATATTTGTTTTCCTTATTTTCTGGTTTTTGTATGCATGTCTCTCTCTTACATGGGCGCCGTCCATAACATACGGCATCAGAAACCTCTTTTATCTTTTTACGGGATTGTCACTCATTGTGCTAGTTACTTTCTATTTTAAAAAGATGAAGAATTATTTAGCTTTTTTCTATATATGGATTGTTGTCTACATTGGACTTATAGGTCTTGGACTGTGGAACCACTTTACAGAGCAACATCTTAGCTTATCACGCATCAATGACTTGCCGTACTATATGCAGGGAGTACCAACAGCTGTTTTTGGAAATGAAAATGACTACGCAAGCTATCTAGTTATAAGTATGTTCTTTGTCTGGTTTTTCATGAAACATCGTCGTCCTCTTCTGATAAAACTAATTGGCTTTACTTTAATTGCTATAACAATTTATCTCATTTACCTCACGAATTCCAGAGCCAATTATATTTCAATACTCATCGGTTTTGGAGGATGGTTTATTCTTTACAGTGAAAAAACAACAAGAAGGATTTTTGTATTCAGTGGTGTGCTATCTGTCATAGCTGTATCATTCTTATTCTATAATAAAGTTATGACGTTAGTGACAAACTTCATTTCAACTAATTTCCAGCGAAGTGAAGGAGGTTCTCTTGATATACGAGCGAACATCCTGAAAAACGTTCAATATTATTTTGCAGAAAGTATGGGTTTTGGCGTAGGAGCTGGTAATGCTGATTATTTCTTGAAGAATGAGCCGATCTTTCCGATTGGAGTCTTTTCCAATGTACATAATTGGTGGGGTGAAATTCTAGTCAACTACGGGGCCATTGTATTTGGTGGATATCTTGCGATGTACCTTTCCTTACTCATTTTACTCTATCGAATTTCTAAGAGAACGATGGATGAAAATGAAAAAATGATTGCTCAAACGTTGACCATTAGTCTATTCGTGTTTGCTATGGCGAGTATTAGTCCAAGTTCCGTACTTGCTTTAAATTACCACTGGATGCTTTTCGCTTTTAGTATTGGGTTTATTACTTATTATTTCAGGAATACGAAAGTTACCCAACAAACAATTAATGAGCCACCTAGGGGTGCAGGAGGTAACAAAGAAATGTTAAAAAAATATTCAAAAACGATTAGTGAAAGGTTTAAAAAGTATTTCTGGTTATTTTTACTATTGCCTATACTCACTGCTGGTATATCCTATATCATGGAATACTCATCTCCAGTGGGTTATTCAGCTAAATCGGAAATCGCACTTGGGAATTTTGAATATGACAGAATTACTGAGGCAGGTACTGTGAAGGACTATTTAACAAATGCGGCTTATCTTAGACAGCTAGATGAAGAGTATGGTTTTTCAATGCCAGTGGAAGATATTGCGGATAATTTTGTAGTCGGTGAAGAGCCTGGTAAATTGTTAACTCTACGCTTGGATGGTAATGATGAAAAGTTAGTCTCAGATACATTAATGGAGATTACACAAGCATTTATTTCTGAAAGCGATAAAGTGAAAGAAGAGCGTACGGCTTTCTTTAATGAGAAGATCAAAAGACTTCAAGAGCTTCCTGACAACGGGGAATCAATGGTTGATAAGGAACAGTTCATCTATGAGCTGGAATTGAATTTATTGAACATGCGAGACACTTTGATTAATAAACCTGTTACCGTTTCAACAACGGCTGGTGATCCGTTACAAAGGACAATCTTCGGATTGTTAATTGGTATTGCGCTTAGTGTTACACTTTTACTTATTCCAGAATTCTTGAGAAAAGAATAAAAGAAAAAACAGGCTTTGAATTTATTCAAAGCCTGTTTTTTCAATTGATTAGGGTAAGCAATTTCTTAATCGTGGTAATGAGGGGAGTACGCTTATTATTTAACTGACCAACTAATTCAGAAGTAAATTGAATCATAAATAACAGCAAGATGATGATGAAGAAAGATCCCCATAACGTTGATGATGTAAAGACTACAGCAGCAACCCCACAAGAAATCCCCATTACATAAATCATTAATACGGTTCCTCTATGTCCAAATCCTAGAGCTAACAAATTATGATGAAGGTGTGCCTTGTCTGGAGCAGATATATTTTGTTTGTTTTTAATACGTCTAAAGATGGCGAAAAATGTATCGAAAATAGGAATGGCAAGAATTAAGACGGGCAATAAAAAACTAAAAATAGCGACACTCTTGAAAAAGCCGATAACAGATAAAATGGAAATCATGTACCCAAGAAACAATGCCCCGGTATCTCCCATAAATATTTTAGCAGGATGGAAATTAAAGACCAGGAATCCGATAGAACCGCCAATTAATACAAGGGAAATCGCTGCAACGTATAGACTGTTGTTTAAAATCGCTACGGCAAAAATTGAAGAAAGGGCAATGGTTGAAACTCCAGCAGCCAATCCGTCCAGTCCATCAATAAGGTTTATGGCGTTAGTTACGCCGACAATCCAAAGAATTGTAACAACATAGCTAGCCATACCGAGTTCGATTTTACCTATAAATGGAAGTGAAACGAACTCAATTGTAAGACCAGAACTAACCACAAGAATGGCGGCCAATATCTGAGCAATAAATTTAACCTTGGCTGATAGGGTATATTTATCATCAAGAACACCAACAATGATGATGATAACGGCACCTAGAATGAGGCGTAATGGTGTATCAAAAAATTGTGATAAGTAAAGATAACCGAAGAAAAAACCAATAATGATCGCTAGTCCACCTAATCTTGGCATTAACTTCTTATGAACTTTTCGGTTATTTGGCTGATCAACTACCCCGATTTTTATAGCGAATTTAATGACTAATGGAGTAATCGCAATGGTTGTTACGAGTGCAATTAAGAATGCGATGCTTAGGTCAAGCCAGGTTGGCATTTTTTCACCTACTTTATCAGCATTTATGACACATTTCCCTTTATAGCAGAATTGAAAACGCGTACTATGCTATTTCGTATTATCTTAGTTATATGCTTCGACAAAGATCACATACTTCATTATGATATCAAAAATAATGTCAAATGAGGGAAAAAGTTTGTAAATTATTTATGAATTTTAACTGTATTTATTTCTAATTAACGACATCTACTTCGATATAAGTCTGGTCGTGAATAGTGACTTCACATTTTCCATTTGTTAAATTTGTAATCCATTCGATAAATAATTCCTCATCCCCACTATTTGCCAATACGGTGAACGATACATTCTCCAAATAAGCAATATCATCTAATAAATAATTCGATGAACGGATTTCGTTTTCGACTTTACCTAATAAAGTATAATCAATTTGAGTTGTTATTTTCGTCATCAATTTTCGCTCGACGATTCCCGTCGCGTTTAGACCTTCTGAGACGGATTGGCCATACGCACGAATTAAACCGCCTGCACCAAGTTTAATTCCACCAAAGTAACGGGTAACGACTACAGTTGTGTCTTTTAGTTTGCGTTTTTTTAGCACTTCAAGCATTGGCACACCAGCCGTGCCGGATGGTTCGCCATCGTCGTTCGCTTTCTGAATCAAATCCTGCTCACCAATTAAATAGGCGGAGCAATTGTGTGTGGCACTTGCGTGTTTTTTTTTGATGGATTGAATAAATGCCTGAGCTTCTTCTTCTGTTGGTGTTCGTTTGACGTGAGCGATAAATCGAGATTTTTGTATCACAATTTCGTTTTCTCCCTCATTTTTAACGGTATAATATGAATTAAGCATAGAAGTAACCTCCAGATATTCCTTGCACATTTCTGTGAATGAAAGGGATTTGTATCTTATCATCGAATAGTACATAGGGAAACATTGTTATTTAAGAGTAAAAATAAGAATTACGTTATACGTCCTTCTTATTATAAGTTTCTTAAATTAATCCATCAAATATATATCCTCAAGTCATAAACAGACGGTCACATACGAATTTTGTAAAAGAAGTACTTTTGGACTATCTTTTCTTAACGTCCGTCCCTTGAAGGAATGGAGGGGTAAGAGCTTGGATTTTCAAAGGCTTGATCCAAATTCATTAGATGTCATTCTTGACAGGACAATGGAGAGTATTAATAGTAGTAAATCAAAACTGTTCGAAATTGGAGAGCTTTCTCATGACGAGTGCCAAAAGGTTAATAATCAACTACAATTATTAAAAGAAGAACTGGAAACCGTTCATCGCCTAAGGCAAGAAAGACTACAAATGGACCGTGTGGCCCGTGCAGAGCTTGTAAAGATCAGTAAGAACTTTCAGGACTATAGAGAGCCAGAGATTCGAAATGCTTATGAAAAGGCCTCAGAAGCTCAAATTAAGCTTTCGGTTAGTATGGAAAAGGAAACGCGGCTAAAAGATCAAATTTCGGATCTCGAACAACGTATTTCTTCTCTTCAAAACACCTCAGATAAAGCCGAATCATTTATGAGCCAAATTTCAACCGTTCTTAGTTATCTCGGAGGAGAACTGAGGCAGTACGGTGAGGTGATCGAGGATGCTAGGCGAAAACAAGAATATGGACTTAAAATTATTGAAGCACAGGAAGAAGAAAGAAAGCGTCTATCACGAGAAATTCATGATGGACCTGCCCAGGTACTTGCAAATGTCCTATTACGATCACAATTAATTGAACGGATTTATGAGAAAAAGGGGAAAGATGAAGCTTTCAAAGAAATCAAAGATATGAAATCTTTGATTGAAGATGCTTTAAAAGAAGTTAGGCGTCTTATTTATGACCTTCGTCCAATGGCGCTCGATGATCTTGGTTTAGTGCCAACATTGTTAAAGTATTTAAATAAAGTAGATGACCGATCAGAGGCAACCATTTACTTTGATTATGATGAGGGGATCCAGAGACTTCACGTTCGCCTTGAAGCGGCTATTTTTAGACTTGTTCAAGAAGCCGTTCAAAATGCCCTTAAGCATGCTGAAGCAACTGAAATAAGTGTTGACCTCAAACTTGACGGTGATAAGATTGTGGTAACCATTCAAGATAATGGAATTGGTTTTGATGTGAACGTACGTAAAGATCAATCATTTGGATTAATCGGAATGAAAGAGCGTGTTGGGTTATTAAATGGGACGATTCAGGTTCAATCAACGCCAAACAAGGGTACATATATACTGATAAGAATCCCGATACATGAACAGGAGGGCGTGTAAGAGATGTATGCAGCAAAGACCAAAACTAAAATTATTATTATAGATGACCATCGCTTGTTCCGCGAAGGTGTTAAGCGTATTTTGGATATGGAAGATGATTTCGAAGTGATTGCTGAAGGTGATGATGGAGACGAAGCGCTTCGTCTTGTTGAAGAAAATAAGCCTGATGTTGTTTTAATGGATATTAATATGCCACATGTAAATGGCGTTGAAGCTACGAGGCAGCTGATCGAACAAGTGCCTGAGACTAAGGTGATTATTTTATCGATTCATGATGACGAAACGTACGTAACCCACGCGGTAAAGACCGGTGCTGCCGGTTATCTATTAAAAGAGATGGATGCAAATTCGTTAGTTGAAGCCGTTAAAGTTGTCGCTTCTGGAGGAGCTTACATTCATCCAAAAGTGACGCATAATCTTGTGAATGAATACCGTCGACTCGCTACGGAAGGAAAAAGACCATCTACACAAATTGGTTATAAGGAAGTGGAATACCGCAAACCGCTACACATTTTGACACGACGAGAATGTGAAGTGCTCCAGTTACTTACAGATGGAAAAAGCAATCGCTCGATCGGTGAAGATCTTTACATTAGTGAGAAAACAGTAAAAAACCACGTATCGAATATTTTGCAGAAAATGAACGTAAATGACCGAACGCAAGCTGTCGTAGAGGCAATCAAAAAAGGCTGGGTAAAGGTGCGCTGAAGCGCGCCTTTTTTTTATATTTGAAACAGAAGACAAAAAAAGAACCTCGAAGTGAGGTTCTTTTTGTATGCATTATGCGCGTTTTGCTCCAAGGTAACGTGGTGCCCAGTAAGAGTTATCCATGCTACTAATTGTTACTCCGTAAGAAGAAGAAGAGTGGATGAACTGACCGTTACCGATGTAAATTCCAGCGTGAGATGGGCCGGATTTGTATGTTTCAAAGAACACAAGATCTCCAACAGAAGGAGAAGAAACTTTATCTGTTGCGTCCCAAATGCTAGCTACAGTACGTGGAATCGAAGTTCCAGCTTTATTGTATACGTATTGTAAGAAGCCGCTGCAGTCGAATCCTGATGGAGACGTTCCTGCCCAAACATAAGGTACGCCCATGTATTGCTTCGCGATTGACACAACAGAAGAGTTAGATGTTGATGCACTCTTTACCTGTGAAGACGAAGATGATGAAATAACGGAAGATCCATTAAGAGCTGCAAATGTGTTTGATCCAGCAATTCCATCTACGCTAAGACCGTTAGCACTTTGGAAATTACGGACAGCTTGTTGTGTAATAGAACCATAAATGCCGTCTACAGAATAGCTGTAATAACCTTTAGACTTAAGCTGGCTTTGTAGGCTTGTTACACTTGATCCACGGTCACCATAACGAAGTGTTCCGCTGTATGTATTAGAAGAACTACTTGATTTAGAAACTGATGCACCTTTTAATGCGCTTACTGTTTGAGGTCCAACAACGCCATCAACGCCAATTCCTGCACTGCGCTGAAAATCACGAACGCCTTCTTCAGTAATGTTGCCAAAGTATCCTGTTGCTGTATGGTAGTCAAAATAACCTTTATCATCAAGAACGTTTTGAAGTTCAGTTACGTCAGAATTGCTCATGCCATTGTATAGGGTACGGTCGCCTAAAGCTGCTTCACTTACGTTTGGTGCTAGCAAAAGAGTACCTGCGAGTGTAGTAGTAATCACGACTTTCTTAAACATATTGTAATTCCCCCTGATTTATAAGTTTAAACCTTTTATTTTCTCTATCACGATTGCTAGTTTACATGATTGAGATAACAGGACGATGAATATAAGATTACAATCATGTAACAGAAACCCTGCCTAATTTACTAAAACATTCATTTTACGACATTTATATTAAAAAATATGGGGGATAATGGTTGACAAAATATGTGAAAAATACTATAAGCTCTTATTGGCAATAAGGGGGAAATGCTCTATCATTAACTTGAATGGGTTTATTAAAAATTAGTTGATATATTTAATAGATTGAAAAGAGGCGTTTATATGAAAACAGTTGCTATTGTAACAGATAGTACCGCTTATATACCTGAATCGATGTTAACCGAGTACGAAATAACAATGGTTCCACTTAGCGTGATATTTGATAACGAATCTTATTTAGAAGAAAAAGAAATTCAAGCAGATGATTTTTTTGAAAAGGTGAAGAAAGAAAATATTCTACCTAAAACTTCACAGCCTTCGATTGGAAGTTTTGTTGAAACGTATGAAGCATTGGCGCGTACACACGATGAAATAATCACAATTACGTTATCGAGTGGAATTAGCGGAACTTACCAGTCCGCCAATTCAGCTG
The DNA here is from genome assembly GCF_011082085.1 of Bacillus sp. Cs-700. Taxonomy (NCBI): domain Bacteria; kingdom Bacillati; phylum Bacillota; class Bacilli; order Caryophanales; family Bacillaceae; genus Bacillus; species Bacillus sp. Cs-700. The sequence goes on along the minus strand of NZ_CP041063.1, from coordinate 1,979,927 downwards.
GCGATATGATTGAAGGGGCAGACGTATACGTTTTTGATTCTGAAATCAGCTGTATGATGCAAGGATTTTATGTTTTGGAAGCGGCCCGTATGGCTCAAGATGGATTTGGAAGTAAAGAGATCTTAAGTAGACTTCAAAAAATTAAGAGCCAGGGTACGAACGCTTATTTTCTTGTCGATGATCTTAGTCATTTGCATAGAGGCGGACGGTTAAATGCAGCACAGCTCGTTGTCGGGAGTCTTCTCCAAATAAAGCCAGTGCTAACCTTCGAAGATAAACAAATCGTACCGTATGAAAAAATTAGAACGCGAAAAAAAGCACTCAATAAAATCATGACACTATTTGATGAGGCGGCAAAAGGCGGCGACCTGATAAATGCGACATTAATTTATTCGACAAACAAGGAAGAAGCAGAAAATCTAAAAGCTGAACTAGAAGAAAAATATACGAATGTAAACATCATTTTAAGTTACTTTGGACCTGTTATAGCAACTCACCTTGGGGAAGGTGCGCTTGGACTGGGCTGGTACCGCGTATGATCATGAAATTGAATACGGAAGCAAATCAATGAGATTTGCTTCCGATCTATTCAACAATAAGGAGATTATCGTACCTGAATTTCTTTATCAGTCTTCTAAGCTCCCCGAATTTTTTCCGATTAGTCACTATACTTCACTCCCTCAACTACCAATCCATCAGCGGTTTAAACCAAATATGAAGATCATTCATTTTCTTTCAGGAAGACATTTGTTGCGAGATGAAATCCCTTTTTCCCTCCAAGAACTTCACGCCCACTATGTTAATGGCTATCTTCAATTAGAGCCTGGCATTCAAACACTTCATGGAAGAGAGATGTGTATGCGATGTGGGAATCACACATTTTCTTCATTTTCTTGTGCAAGGTGTCAAAGTGCGAGCTGCCAATATTGTAGAAATTGCATCATAATGGGGAAAGTTACCTCTTGTTCTCCCTTATATTCCGCACAGAGCAGCCAGTATGAAGCGATAGAAAACATAACTTTACAGTGGTTCGGAAAGCTATCGGAAGGACAACAAGAGGCATCTAATGCAGTTATTAGTGCTATTCAAAACAATCATTCGGTTCTTATTTGGGCCGTATGTGGCAGTGGTAAAACAGAAGTGCTCTTTCATGGATTGGCGTATGCCCTCTCTCATCATAAATCGATATGCATAGCCACTCCTAGGACAGATGTTGTGCTAGAGTTAGCGCCACGTTTGCAAAAAGTCTTCCCAGGACTCAAAGTTTCTCCGCTCTATGCTGGACATTCAAACCCCACTTCTTCTTTTGTTATTTCAACCACTCACCAGCTCATTCGCTTTAAGGACTGTTATGATGTCATGATTATTGATGAAGTAGATGCTTTTCCATATAGCGTCGATCCCTCTCTCCACTTTCATGTCAACAAAGCACGAAAACAAAGTGGATCACTCATTTATCTAACAGCAACACCATCTGAAAGCTTTTTAAATCAAGAAACACTAAATGTGGTGCGAATTCCTTCTCGGTATCACGGCTATCCATTACCAGTTCCTACTTTACAATGGAGCGGGAATTGGCGAAAGAAAATTGAAAAAGGGCAAATTCCTTCTATTCTGATAGATTGGATTAAAAAACAAATGGATGCTCAAAAACCAGTATTGCTGTTTTTTCCTTCCATCAAAATCATTGAAAAAGTAAAATGCGTTTTTGATGAACAGCAACTTTTTTGTGAAGCCGTTCACTCAGAGGATCCAAACCGTGCTGAAAAGGTCCTTCAGTTTCGAAGGAGAGAGATTCCGATCTTACTATCTTCTACCATACTTGAACGTGGGATAACGATTGAGAATGTTGCGGTAGCTGTATTAGGAGCGGAGGATGGCGTTTTTACGGAAAGTGCTCTCGTACAAATTGCCGGAAGAGCCGGAAGAAGCGCTTTTTATCCAGAAGGAGATGTTGCATTTTTTCATTACGGTAAAACAAATGCGATGATAGCGGCAATTCGGCATATTCGAAAAATGAATCAGGAAGCGGAGGAGAAAGGGTGGCTACACTAGACAGGTGCCCATGGTGTGGAGAGAATATCAGCAATCAACTTTCATGGCAGCGTTTGTTTGGAATGAAAAACAATCTTCCATGCTGTGAAATGTGTCGAAATCAACTTCTTCCTATTATAGGGCCACTATGTTTAAAATGTGGGCGTTCACTTCAACGAATCAATTCTAGGTTTGTGGAAGGAAAACAATGTTCTGACTGTGTGAGATGGGGAGAAAGGGGATGGGGGGAGGTCCTTACTCATAACAAATCATTCTACGAGTACAATGATTTTTTGAAAAACATTCTTGCACTTTATAAGTTTAGAGGAGATGTTGAAGTAGGAAGAGTATTCTCAAGTTTATTTCTTCGTGAGTTAAAAAGATCTTATTCGTTCATAGATCAAGTCATCCCAATGCCCGCTAGTCAGGAGAGGATGTATGAAAGAGGATTTAATCAATGTGAGGTGTGGATCGAGGGCACGAGATTTGTCCAAGACTCTCCATTAATGAGAACGAAAAATGAAGAGAAGCAGAGTAAACGAACGAGAGAAAAGAGGATAAACCGAGAAGAAGAAATGTTCCAAATCGTAGAAGGGGCAGATTTAGTGGGGAAAAAGCTTCTTTTACTGGATGATATTTATACGACGGGCACGACGATCCATTATGCAGCATTTACGCTTAAAAATGCGGGTGCATCTAACATTTATTCTCTTACTTTGAGCAGGGGATAAGGTTATGTCGATAACTTTTATAGAAAGCGCCTTCATTCGAGTTTAATCAACAAAAAAACCCCTTTGACAGGGTTTAGGCTCCCACGTATAGTAATTGTATGGCACTGCCATGAAGATTTTTGAAGGGAATGTTGAACAAGATGCAGGGTAAAGTAAAATGGTTTAACAATGAAAAAGGTTTTGGGTTTATTGAAAGAGAAGATGGCGACGACGTTTTTGTACATTTCTCAGCAATCACTGGTGAAGGATTCAAGTCTCTTGAAGAAGGTCAAACAGTTGAATTCGAGATTGTTGAAGGCGCTCGCGGGCCACAAGCTGCTAATGTAGAAAAAGTATCCTAAATTTAAACAAACGCTTAAAGCCCTATCCAATTGGATAAGGGCTTTTTATTTTTTCTTTTTGTATCTGAATGTTAGATATAAAAGGAACTATTGAGTATTGTTGTTAAAAAATGTCGTATTTTAGGATGTTTTGTGAAAAAAACGTAAAAATAAATGAGTTTTTTTAAAGTTTATAGAGGGGAATGATAAGGGTATAACGAATAATAGAAGTATAGCATGGAAGGAGGAGTGCCACATGATGAATTTCAACATCCGTGGTGAAAACATTAAAGTTACACCTGCAATGAGAGAATACACTGAAAAGAAGGTAAGTAAACTTGAAAGGTATTTCGATACTCCACCTAATTCTGATGTTCATGTAAATATGAAGGTTTACAACGATCAGCAAATGATCGAAGTTACGATTCCAATGCCAAACCTTCTACTTCGCGCAGAAGAAGAGCATCAAGATATGTATGCAGCAATTGATTTGGTTGTTGAGAAACTTGAGCGTCAAATTCGCAAACATAAAACGAAAGTTAATCGCAAATTCCGTCAGGAAGGTAGCGTAAAATATATGTTCCGCGATGAACTTAACCCAACAACGACGAGTGTTGCTGAAGCTGACATGGATGAAGATGACGATCTGCAAGTTGTCAAAACGAAGCGCTTCACATTTAAACCAATGGACGTTGAAGAAGCCATTCTTCAAATGGACATGCTCGGTCATAGCTTCTTCGTCTTCTCAAACGCAGTGACAGGAAGCACTGGTGTTGTTTATCGCCGTAAAGATGGAAAATACGGCCTAATCGAACAAGACTAACGAATAAATATAAACCAGGGCAGGGGGATAACCTCTGCCCTTTACTTATGTAAGAAATTTTTTCTTTCCTTCATTATTATAGTATTTCAGACTGTGAGTTTTTTACTTTCTTGTGCCTCCCGCAACTAATTGTTAAAATAGCTACATAGTATATAAAATTCTAAGTATAGTTATATGATAGCACTCTACTGACAACAAAAGAGGAGCGTTTCTATGAAAGGTTTATTACGCAAAATTATACCAAACGGCAATGAACGTCAGATAACACGCCTACAAAAGATTGCAGATCAAGTGGAAGCTTTTTCAGATCAAATGCAGCAGTTATCAGACGATCAGCTTCGTAGCAAAACGGAAGAATATAAAGAACGAATTGAAAAAGGTGAAAAGCTCGATAAAATGTTACCAGAAGTGTATGCCACTGTACGAGAAGCATCAGATCGCGTTCTAGGTATGCGCCCGTTCCCTGTACAAATCATGGGGGCAGCCGCCCTTCATGAAGGAAATATTGCTGAAATGAAAACAGGTGAAGGTAAAACGCTAAGTGCGACAATGCCTGTCTACCTTAACGCATTAACTGGAAAAGGCGTTCACGTTATTACGGTCAACGAATACCTTGCGAAGCGTGATGCTGAAGAGATGGGTGAACTTTACCATTTCCTTGGTTTAACAGTAGGATTAAACATTAGCGGTCTTTCAAAAGAAGAGAAAGCAGAAGCATATGCTGCGGATATTACGTATGGAACAAATAATGAATTTGGATTTGACTATTTACGAGACAACATGGTCCTATACAAAGAAGAGATGGTACAGCGGCCTCTCCATTATTCCATTATCGATGAAGTTGACTCTGTCTTAATAGATGAAGCGAGAACACCGCTAATCATTTCTGGTAGTGCGGAGAAATCCACAACGTTATACATTCAGGCCAATCAATTTGTTAGAACGTTAAAAGAAGAAGATGACTATAATGTCGATATTAAAACAAAGAATGTCCAATTAACCGAAGATGGGATTACTAAAGCAGAGAAATTCTTCTCAATTGAAAACCTCTATGATTACAAGCATGTTCAATTGAATCATCACATTAACCAGGCGATGAAAGCGAACTTCATTATGCAGCTTGATATGGATTATGTCGTTCAGGATGAAGAAGTGGTGATTGTTGATTCCTTTACTGGTCGTTTGATGGCGGGCCGCCGCTATAGTGATGGGCTTCACCAGGCGATTGAAGCAAAAGAAGGTTTAGTCATTCAGCGTGAAAGTATGACGCTTGCAACAATTACATTCCAAAACTACTTTAGAATGTATGAGAAGCTCTCTGGTATGACTGGTACAGCCAAAACGGAGGAAGAAGAATTCCGTAACATTTATAATATGAATGTTATTGCAATACCGACAAATAAACCAATTGCTCGAATGGATTATCCTGATCTTGTATATAAATCAACGAATGGTAAATTCCAGGCACTTGCTAGAGAAATTGAGGAGCGCCATAAAAAGGGACAACCTATTCTAGTTGGTACAGTTGCAGTTGAAACTTCAGAGTTAATCTCACAATTTCTAAAGAAACGTGGAATTCCACATAACATCTTAAACGCAAAGAATCATGCGCGAGAAGCGGAGATTATTGAGTCGGCAGGCCAAAAAGGTTCTGTTACGATTGCAACGAACATGGCAGGGCGAGGAACAGACATCAAGCTTGGTGCTGGCGTATTAGATCTCGGTGGTCTTTTCATTCTAGGTACAGAACGTCATGAAAGTCGTAGAATTGATAACCAGCTGCGTGGACGTTCAGGTCGTCAAGGTGACCCTGGTGAATCACGGTTCTACATTTCAATGGAAGATGAACTAATGAGAAGATTCGGTTCAGATAATATGATGAACATGATGAACCGCCTCGGAATGGAAGAGGACCAGCCGATTGAATCGAAGCTCGTATCGAGGGCTGTCGAATCAGCTCAAAAACGCGTTGAAGGAAACAACTATGATGCACGTAAACAGCTTCTTCAATACGATGATGTCATGAGACAGCAGCGTGAGATTATTTATGCTCAGCGTGCTGAAGTACTTGAGTCAGATAATTTACGTGAGATTGTTGAAACAATGCTAACTTCTGTCATTACGCGAATTGTAGATGCTCACACTGGTGATGAAGACATTCAAGAAGAGTGGGATCACCAGGCAATTCTTGATCATGCGAAGGGAATTTTCCTTCAGGAAGGTCAAGTGACAGTGAAAGATATCAAAGGCCTTGATAAGGAAGAAATTGTAGAACTTCTCGTTGAGAAAATGAAAGTAAACTACGATGAGAAAGAAGCGGAGTTTGAACCTGAACGTATGCGTGAATTCGAAAAAGTGATTCTTCTTCGTAGTGTGGATCGCAAATGGATGGATCACATTGATGCGATGGATCAACTGCGCCAGGGTATCCACCTAAGAGCTTACGGACAGAACGATCCCCTTCGTGAATACCAATTCGAAGGATACGAAATGTTCGAAGATATGGTTACTGAGATCGAAGAAGAAGTATCGACCTATATCATGAGAGCTCAAATTGAAAGCAATTTGAAGCGAGAAAAAGTAGCAGAAGGAAAAGCCGTAAATCCAAAAGAAGAAGCAAGTTCGAAGCCAAAACCTGTGAAGAAAAAACAGGACATTGGCCGAAACGACCCTTGCCCTTGTGGAAGTGGCAAGAAATATAAGAATTGTCACGGCAAAGCAGAATAATGCCGGGCAGGTGTTCAAAGCTGAACACCTGCCTATTCTATGTAAAATAACGAAAAACTTGAGGTGCAAACGATGGAAATGCATGAAATTAGAAGCGAACTAAATACAATCGAAACACGACTAAATGATTTTAGGGGGTCTCTTTGACCTCGAAAATAAGAGAGCCCGCATTGATGAATTAGATATTCAGATGACAGATCCAGACTTCTGGAATGACCAGAATGCTGCTCAAAAAGTGATTAACGAATCCAATACGTTAAAAGAAGCAGTGAATGAATTCGATTCTCTTCAAGAAAGTTATGAGAACCTTGAAGTTTCTTATGAATTAGTGAAGGAAGAGAACGATCAGGAGCTATTTGAAGATCTTGAAGTAGAAATTAAGGATCTAAAAAAAGCGGTGAATCAATTCGAATTAACGCTTCTCTTAAGTGAAGAACATGATAAAAATAATGCCATCCTTGAACTACACCCCGGTGCAGGCGGTACGGAATCTCAGGACTGGGCATCGATGCTCCTTCGGATGTACACACGTTATGGTGAGAAAAAAGGATTTAAAGTGGAAACACTTGATTATCTTCCGGGTGATGAGGCGGGTGTGAAAAGTGTCACGTTAAACTTTAAAGGCCATAATGCTTACGGCTATTTGAAAGCTGAAAAAGGCGTTCATCGCCTTGTTCGTATTTCACCGTTTGACTCAAGTGGTCGACGTCACACGTCATTTGTTTCATGTGAAGTGATGCCTGAATTTAACGATGAAATTGAAATTGATATTCGTACAGAAGATTTAAAAGTCGATACGTATCGTGCAAGTGGAGCTGGTGGACAGCACATTAATACGACTGACTCGGCGGTTCGAATTACGCATCTTCCAACAAATGTTGTTGTGAGCTGTCAGGGAGAACGCTCACAAATAAAAAACCGCGAACAAGCTATGAAAATGTTGAAAGCAAAGCTATATCAATTAAAAATCGAAGAACAAGAAGCAGAGCTTGACGAAATTCGAGGCGAGCAAAAAGAAATTGGTTGGGGTAGTCAAATTCGTTCATATGTCTTCCACCCCTATAGTATGGTGAAAGACCATCGTACAAATATGGAAGTCGGAAACACTCAATCTGTGATGGATGGGGATCTTGATCCTTTTATTGATGCGTTCTTGCGATCTCGTTTAAATGATCAAAATTAAGGAAAAGCCCTTCTGCCGAAAGAAGGGCTTTTTACTATTTTAACAACAAGTACTTGCAATAATGATTTGAGGGAAATGGGGCAAAGTAAGAGAGAATAGAAGAGCACTTCAACCTGATAACGCGCTGCTATAATGCGGTTTACACCCTATAAACCCGGTGATATACTACGAAAGGCTTTGGCTTATGGATAAGCAGTGACGAAAATCATAGAAGTAAGTGAGTGAGTAGAGTTATGATAGCAACGTTAGCGAAGTTTACAGCGAGAAAAGTTTCACCTTATCATCGGATATTGGAATATGTAAGCGTTATGGTTGGATCAGCCATCGTAGCGATCGCCTTTAATCTTTTCCTTCTTCCTAACAGTATTGCTTCTGGCGGAGTGAGTGGAATCAGTACAATTACAAAAGGGGTTTTTGATTGGAAACCAGCTTATGTCCAGTGGGCATTTAATATTCCTCTCTTTATTAGCGGCTTGATTTTTCTCGGAAAAAAATATGGTCCAAAGACATTCGTTGGAACACTCTTTCTGCCTTTTGTCGTGAAGTTAACTGAAAATGTTGAACCAGCGACAACCGATCCCTTATTAGGTGCTCTGTTCGGTGGTTTAGGTGTTGGTGTTGGTTTAGGAATTGTGTTTAGAGGAAAAGCTTCAACAGGTGGGACAGATCTTGCCGCTCAGATCGTGAATAAGTATACGGGAGTTTCACTTGGTACGTGTGTCTTCATGATTGATGGACTGATCGTTGTAGCATCAGCATTTGTCTTTAGCCTTGAAGAAGCTCTTTATGCCTTGATTGCGATGTACTTAACAGGCAAAACGATTGATGTTGTTCAGCTGGGCCTTGGTTACTCAAAAATGGCCCTCATTATTTCAGATAAAGAAGAAGAGCTGCGAGAAGGAATCATTACTGTCATTGATCGAGGAGTAACGAGAATATCTGGGCAGGGTGGTTACACAAACGATAAACGACCAATTCTTATGGTGGTTGTAGCGCAAAATGAAGTTACAAAACTAAAAGAGCTAGTAAAAGGCGTTGATCCGTCAGCGTTTGTTATTGTTTCGAATGCAACCGAAGTGTTAGGAGAAGGTTTTAAAAGAGAATAACCCGGAAATAGTATAGAAAACAAAGTGAAAAGGGTGGAGTAATGAAGAAATGGATCGGGATTTTATTTGCTGTTGTTTTGCTCTTTAGCCTTGCAGCATGTGGTGGAGAAGATAGTGGAAATGAAAGCGAAAGCGGAAATGAAAGTGCTTCGAACAGTACCTCAGAAAATGAGAATGCAGGAGAGTCGTCGGGCGAATATGATGCAACAGCCGCTGAAGCTACCTATCAAACGAATTGCTTGAGCTGTCATGGTGAAAACCTTCAAGGGAAAGTAGGGCCAAAGCTTTCAGACATAGGCTCTCGGTTATCAAAAGATGAAATCCTAGCCGTGATACAGAATGGGAAAGGCCAAATGCCAGGAAACATTCTAAGAGGAGATACAGAACAAGAAGAAAATTTAGCTTCTTGGTTAGCGGATATGAAATAATGGTAAAAAGCACTCGAATAGAGTGCTTTTTTATTCGCTATAATGCTAAATAATAACCTTTTCACATCCATCCATCCATCTATAATCACCCGAAATACGGAGCAAAATTGTGTAAGATTCTATTGATTATTAATGCATTATTGCAGAAGATGTCATATTGGGCATTTTTGAAACAAAAATGTAATAAAAATTTGTCTTAAAATAGCGAATTTGTTTGTTATAATATCTTCAGATGTAAAGGAACTAATTCAAAAAACGAACTATCAATAAGAACCTTACTCCTAAGAATTTGCATCGAGAATTTAAGCAAGTAGGAAGTGGTACAATTTGATCGAAATGAAAGATGTTTGGAAAACGTATAACAATGGCATTAAAGCGATTAACGGAATTGATATTAAGATTGATAAAGGCGAGTTTGTTTACATAGTTGGGCCAAGTGGTGCTGGTAAATCAACCTTTATGAGAATGATGTACCGGGAAGAAAAGGCTACAAGTGGAACAATCGTTATTAATGGAAAAGACGTTGGCAAATTAAAGAATAAGCATGTGCCTAAGCTACGCCGCGAAATCGGCGTTGTTTTTCAGGATTTCAAGCTTTTACCAAGGCTAACGGTTTATGAGAACGTCGCTTTTGCTCTTGAAGTCATCGAAGAAAGCAAAGCAAATACGCGCAAGAGAGTCATGGAAACGTTGAGTCTCGTTAATTTGAAAAACAAAGCAAGATTCCTTCCGGACGAACTTTCTGGAGGTGAACAGCAGAGGGTTTCAATAGCAAGAGCGATCGTTAATAACCCTCACATTCTGCTTACAGATGAACCAACGGGGAATCTGGATCCAGAAACAGCATGGGGCATTATGGATATACTTGATCAAATCAACAATCGCGGTACAACTGTTATTATGGCAACCCATAATAAAGATATTGTGAATACATTCAGAAAACGTGTTATTGCAATTGATGGTGGTTTAGTAACCCGTGATGAAGCAAGAGGTGAATACGGGTATGAAAATTAAAACGTTTGGTCGACACGGAAAAGAAGGTTTTAAGAACCTTGGACGAAATGGCTGGATGACTTTCGCTTCTATTTCTGCAGTGACCGTTACACTCCTTCTCGTTGGGGTATGTCTCGCACTGCTTCTGAATTTAAATGCATTTGGGGATCAACTTGAAAGTGATGTTGAAATCAGTGCGTTCATCGATTTAACTGCGAAGCAAGACCAGCAGGATGAACTAAAGGAAAGCATTGAGAACATTTCAGGAGTTGAAACAGTAACTTTTCAATCCAAAGAAGAAGGATTGGATAATTTAATTGAGAACCTCGGAGATAATGGAGAGGTGTTTGAGTCGCTAAAAGATGAAAATCCTCTAAGCGATGCATTCTTAGTTAAAACCACCGATCCTCAGGACGTTAATGATGTGGCAAAACAAATTCAACAGCTAGATAATGTACAAGATGTTGAATTTGCTGAAGACACAGTTAATCGACTGTTTAAAGTACTTGAAATTGCACGGAATGTTGGACTAGCGCTTGTCGTTGGATTACTATTTACAGCCATGTTCCTCATTTCAAACACAATTAAACTAACAATTGTTGCCAGAAGTCATGAAATCGAAATTATGAAACTAGTAGGAGCGACTAATTGGTTCATTCGCTGGCCGTTTCTAATAGAAGGTATTCTGATCGGAATCTTCGGTTCAATTATTCCAATAGGTATTCTAATCTATGGGTACTACTATTTAATTGAGTTAATAGCGAATCGTTTTCCGACTTTATTTATCGATTTACTACCAGTAACACCGTTTGTCTATCAGCTATCTGGGTTGTTAATTGTCCTCGGTGTCATTATTGGCGTATGGGGAAGTCTTACGTCAATGCGTAAATTCTTAAAAGTTTAAATGAAGAGAGTAACAGATAAATAGATTGATCTATTTTGGGGGAGGAACAAAGATTGAAGCAAAAAATAATGGCAACAGCTCTAACAATAACGCTAGCATTAAGTGGACTGTCAGCAGCACTTCCACAAACAGCTAGTGCTGAAAATCTTGATGATCAACTTAATAATGTTAAAGAAAAGCAGTCGTCAAATGAAAAAGAGTTGCAGAAAAAGGAATCTGAACTTGCTGATGTAAAAGCAGAGCAAGAAGATGTTCAAGCGGAAATTGAAAAGCTTAACAAAGAAGTCGCTGAAACTGACGAGAAAATTTCAGCGAAAGAGCAAGAGATAAAAGATACAAATACTGAAATTGATCAATTAAAAGAAGAAATTAAAGCATTGGAAGAACGTATTGCTGAACGTGATAAACTTCTGAAAGACCGTGTTCGTTCTATGCAGCAAAACGGTGGCGGCACAGTTGACTATATGGAAGTGCTCCTAGGAGCAACAGATTTCAGTGATTTAGTAGAGCGCGTTCTTGCTCTAAATACGATCGCCGATCAAGATAAGAAAATTCTTGAAGAGCATAAAGCAGACAAGGAAGCCGTTGAAGAAAAGAAAGCTCAAGTGGAAGATAAGTTAGCTTCTCTTGAAGAAAATAAAGCGGAGCTTGAGGATCTTAAAGCAGAGCTTGATTCTAAAAAAGCACAAAAAGATAAGCTAATGAAGTCGCTTGAAGAAGAAGAAGGCGAACTTCATAACCACATGATGGACTTAAATGAAACGGCTGAAATTCTTTCTGCCCAAGAAACAGCTGTGAAACAAGAGATCAAACGTGCTGAAGAAGCAGCTCGTAAAGCAGAAGAAGAGCGCAAAGCAGCGGCAGCTAAAGCGGCAAAAGAAAAGGCTGAAGCAGAAGCAGCTGCCGCGGCAAAAGCTAAAAAAGAAGCAGCTTCAAGCCCAAGTAATTCCAGCAGTTCAAGTAACTCAAGCAGTTCTAACTCAGCACCGGCGCCAACACCAGCACCAGAACCGGCACCAGCACCATCAAGTAACGCATCATTCATTAAGCCTGCTGCAGGTCCAATTACATCTGGACTAGGACAACGTTGGGGCACATTCCATGCGGGAATTGATATTGCTCAAGGTGGCAGTAATCCTGTATCAGCGGCAGCTGATGGTACTGTGTTAAGATCTTATCACTCAGATTCATACGGTAATGTAGTGTTCATCACACATAGCATTAACGGACAAATGTATACGACCGTTTACGCTCATTTACAAAATCGCGCAGTATCCACTGGTCAAACAGTAAGTCAGGGCACTTATTTAGGTACAATGGGTAACTCCGGACATTCTACTGGGCAACATTTACACTTTGAAATTCACAAAGGTTCATGGAATTCTAGTAAGTCAAATGCCGTTGACCCAATGAACTACATTCGATAAACTGATGATCATGTTTTATCCATTTTTCTTTCCCCTCACAGTCTGAGATGGAAACATAATGAAAACAACTGAATCATATAGTACAATAAGATGAAAAGGCATCGCATCGTTATGATGGGGTGCCTTTTCCTTCAAATCAGAAGAGGTGAGTACAATGAAGATACAGGGGAAAGTTGTGGCTTTGCTTGTCTTGATCGCCCTGGTTATCGGTTCAGGTGGTACATATGCAGCCTTTACGCTATTTCAGGACGAGCCTGAAGGAAGCGCTCAATCTTTAAAGCTTGGATCAGGAAATGAAATAGAGTCAGAAGAGCTAACGAAAATTAATAAAGCATATGAGTTAATTAAAGATCGCTATGTGAGCGATATTGATCAGAAAGATCTGTTAGATGGAGCTATAAAGGGAATGGTGGATACGCTAGAAGATCCTTATTCTGTTTATATGGATCCAAAGACAGCTGAGCAATTTAGTCAATCGCTTGGTTCCTCTTTTGAAGGAATTGGAGCAGAAGTGAATATGACGGATGGAAGAGTCACCATTGTATCCCCTTATAAAGACTCTCCAGCAGAAAAAGCAGGTCTTCGTCCAAACGATAAAATAATGACAATTGATGGCGAAAGCACTGAGGGTCTGGATTTATATGATGCTGTTTTAAAAATACGTGGTGAAAAAGGAACGGTCGTTACACTGGGTGTTCAGCGTCCTGGGGCTTCAGAAGTGATGACGGTGGAAGTGACTCGTGACGAGATTCCAATTGAAACAGTCCATGCGGACACCATCAAAGAAAATGGAAAGACAATTGGTGTCTTACAAGTAACGTCCTTTTCAGAAGACACTGCTAAAAGTTTCTCTAAAGAATTAGAAAAGCTCGAAGATCAGGGAATCGACGGTCTTGTCCTGGATGTTCGAAATAATCCGGGGGGTCTTTTGAATGTTGTTTCGGATATGGCTGAGGAGCTTATTCCGAATGATAAACCATATGTTCAAATAGAAGATCGAGAGGGTGAGAAGCAGGGATCAGTTTCTTCGCTTGAAGAGAAAAAAGACTATCCAATCGTAGGACTTATTGATCGTGGTAGTGCTTCAGCTGCTGAAATACTTGCTGGTGCGCTGAAAGAAGCGGGTGGCTATGATTTGGTCGGTGAGTCTTCATTTGGTAAAGGAACGGTTCAATCGACGGTCGACCTTGGAGATGGTAGCAACATTAAATTAACGATGTTTAAATGGTTAACGCCTGATGGTAATTGGATTCATAAAGAAGGAATTGAGCCTACAGTTGAGGCGAAACAGCCTGATTACTTCTATGTTAATCCATTATCTTCTGAAAAAACACTATCGTTTGATCAGAACAATGAACAAGTGGAATCTGCTCAAGTGATGTTAAAAGGACTTGGGTTTGAACCAGGTCGAACAGATGGCTACTTCAGTGATAAAACAGTTACAGCTGTAAAAGCTTTTCAACGTTCGAATGATCTAAATGTATCGGGTAAAATAGACGAAAAGACGGCTCAAAAACTTCAGGAGAATATTATTGATTCCATTCGCAATCCTGATAACGATGTGCAGCTCGAAACAGCAGTTGAGCTTCTTACGAAATAATCGTAAGAAGGAATTGAACGGTTGATGTCGAAGCTATTCCGCAGGAAAACCTGCGGAATTTTTTTCGAATTTCTCGGTTTGCAGTCGTTTTGCTCTGCATATTGATTTATGACTTCTAGATAAATAGGAACTTACGCATGGAGGATTACTAAATGGACACTATTGGCCTATCTATACTTAAAGGGATTATAAGTTTTTTTCTCCATCCCCTTACGTATATTACAATCATCGGAGCATTTCTTCTTGGAAGGTCACGGGTGAAACGTGACCGTAGAGATTTTCATACGAGAGTCCACGATGTTCTAGATGACGTTGTGTTTGCTGTTGTACCTTGTTTAATCATTGGAGCTGCATTTTTCATCCTTAATCTTTTCTTAGGTCTAACAGTTCCTTTCAGTACGACGATCGCCATGAGCATCGCTGCATTGTTACTTTTAATAACAGGACAAATTCGGTTTTTGTCTCCAGCTTTTGTGATGATTCTTCCGGTTTTTGCGGCGTTGTTTTATACACCGCGTGATCTTGGCAATAGCACCCTGAATAGGATGCAAGAAGGGATTGGATCTGTTTCGTTTGTAGCGCTTGCCCTTTTAGTTGGGCTTCTAGTCTTTATCGAAGGGTACTTAATTGCTACGAACGCCGGGAAGCAGACATCTCCTAGACTTGTTGAAAGTAAGCGTGGGAAGATTGTAGGATCCCATGAAATGCAGAGGTTATGGCTTTTACCATTGTTTCTTTTTCTTCCGGTAGGTAATGTTGAAACTCTTTCTTGGTGGCCACTTCTGGATTTCGGTAACGAGAGCTATGCCTTTCTTCTCCTTCCGTTCCCAATCGGTTTTCGAAAACTTATTCACCATGCGCTACCGCTTCCAGAAATGAAAACTAACGGTAGACAGGTTGCTCTTCTTGGCGCTGGAACAGTGATCCTTGGTATGATCAGTTATTTTCTGGACAACGAGTGGGTCGCTTTAGCTGCGATTGGCCTAGTCATGGTAGGACGAGCTGGCATATTACTTCTTCATCGTGGCAAAAACAAGCCTGCCTATTTCAATGAGCGAAATGAAGGATTAGTCATTTTAGGAATCCTTCCGGGGTCTCCAGCCGATCAAATGAGTTTACAGGTTGGTGAAGTAATTTCAAAAGTAAATGGTCTTTCATTAGGGAAAGGCGTTGACTTTTATACTGCACTTCAACGGAATGCCGCATTTTGTAAATTAGAGGTTCTCGACACTAATGGAGAGATAAGGTTCGAACAAAAAGCCCTTTATAACAATACACATCATGAACTTGGTTTATTGTTCGTAAAAGAAAATCGCTTTGAGGATCAGGAAGAAGCTCAATAACATTGATTGAAAAAGAAGAAGGCATCTGCCTTCTTCTTTTTTTAACTCTTTTTTATCCTCAAAACGTAAGCTAAACCTTCTTTTTGAAAAAAATGTCTAAATTTCTATGCCATTTTGTTATAGGGTCTATTCAAGAAATATATGGAAGAGTCAGAATCAACTGAACACCTGCATGGTTGCGTTTACACCGATTTTGACAGTCTTGTTTGTTCAGAAATCACTTGCTACAATTTGATCATTCTTAACGTAAAGGAGCATGTCACAATGACTGGAGAAACTCAGCTACAGCAACAATTGATGGATCTCAATGCGAGAGAAATGAAGTTGCTTCAAAAGTTTGAAATAGAGCGTGAAACGATTATGAGTCAAATGCATGGCAGCACTTCGGTAGTAACAGAAGCCCCAACAAAGGAAGTCGTTAAAATCTTGGAACGGTCACAAGTCGGTATGGGACCACTATACCTTTCGGATTTACTCGAAAAGCATTATGGGATTACGATTTCAAAGTCATCACTTTTTAATATTCTCATGATGTTATCTGAATCTACAGAATATCCAATCAGTCGTATTAGCGAAAAATGCTTTAAATATAATACCAAAGTGATTTAGTCATAAAGCGGTCTTTTCCAATTATCTTTTACAAAAAAAGAGTGGCTTTATAAAAAAAGAAAAGGTGATTAGAATGAACAATGAATTAGAAAATAACCACATGAAGTCAACGAATGAGTCTAGGACCGCGAAAGCGACAGTCGTTAACCCAACTCATACGAATATTCATGGAACGTTATTTGGAGGTCAATTAATGGCGTTTATTGATGATGTTGCTCTTATTTCAGCAACTCGTCATTCAAGAAGACCTTGTGTGACAGCTTCAACCGATTCGGTCGATTTTCTTCATCCAATTCATCAGGGAGACATCGTCTGTCTAGAATCAATGGTAACGTGGACACACAAAACATCAATGGAAGTGTTTGTGAAAGCTATTGCGGAGAAAATGTTCACCGGTGAACGTCATGTTTGTGCAACAGCGCTTCTAACATTTGTTGCTCTTGATGAAGAAGGCAACCCTGTTGAAGTACCCGGTGTTTATCCTGAAACGGAAGAAGAAAAATTCTTGAATGAAACAGCTGCTGAACGTAAAGAACTTCGTAGAGGAAGAAAGGGCGAAAGTCGAAAATTAGCGCGTGAATTTGGAACGCCAAAACCGTGGGATGCTACCCAATTCACTGGGGTATAAAGACTAACATGCGAATCAGCCTTGGCTAGTTAAAAGAGAGAATTCCTTACTCATCATAGCTTTCTCTCCCTATCTTGTTGTAAGATGGGAGAGAAGTGTTTAGAGAGAGGGGAACTCATCCATATGCAAGGAATATTAATTGCTTTATTCGTTCCAGCGATAATTATGGTCGTGTTTACACGAGTAACATATAACACATACGTTAGCTTTGGATTAACCATTTTATTTATGTGGGCTGTATTCGGTGGTATTGATCATCCCATTCATCTTATTTTATTAACCGTACTATCTTCGCTCGTAGGTTTTTATTTTTCGATGCAAACTCAAAAAAAGAATAAGAAAAAAATGAAGTAGCGTCTATTCAAAAAAGAATAGGCGCTTCTTTTTCGTCCAATACTGGTAAAGAAATAGCCCCATTAACGTCATAATGTATCCGATAAGAATGAGGAGGCCAGGAATTGTTTGATGAAGTAGTTTTAAAACAATACTAATCATTGTAAAAAAATAAAGTATGCCAAGTAATTTCTTCATCATTTTTTCAGGAAAAGAAGCTGTTACACTTGCACCAAATCGCGCTCCAACTAATGCGCCAATCACAAGAATAGTAGCAAGGGTAATCGGGATCGAGACCGTTTGTATGTAAGAGAAAAAACCTGTCGATACAATGAAGAAGATTGACGTAAGTGATGTACCAACGGCTAATTGGGCTGGTATACCTAGTACACTTATTAATAACGGTACCATCACGAAGCCACCTCCAACGCCAAGAATTGAAGAAACAAATCCGCCTAGTAAGCCGATTAGAATTGGTCCAAGAGGGGAAAAGGTAGTAGTACTTCTAATTTCAGCATTTTTGTTAGCTTCGAACAGCATTGATATTGAAAAATACCCTAAAAGAAGGATATATAATAGGGAGATAGCCGTATCATCTAGTCCTTCTTTAGTGAGATAGAGGACAAGTGGCTTAGCAAGCTGAGTTCCAATCATGCCACTAATTGATAGAAATAGTGTGGTTTTTAATATGAATTTCTTACTTTGTATATAGGTTAAAGCTCCAGAAATCGATGTACTCATACTATAAAGTAAACTGATTGTGATGGCACTTGATGGCGAATACCCAAGAAGTAGAAGGATAGGCGTGAGAAGAAATCCACCGCCCACCCCGAAAAATCCCGAGATTGCTCCAATGGCTAAGCCAGTTGGTAAAGCCCATAAAAGCAGCAATAATAAAACCCCTTTTTAATAAAGCTAGTTAAACAGTAGACAGAAGTTGAATCACTCTGTCCGCCTCTAACAGCATACAGGAGTTTCGTCTCAAGAGAAAGTTAGTGAAAAAATGCGAATGTCAGTTCGCTTTAATTGAAGTTTTGTCTAACATCTGTGTTATAATAAATCACAGGAAAGATAGGAACGGAGGCGAAGATGGTGGAGAAAAAGTTTGAGTTGGTATCGGATTATGAGCCTCAAGGTGACCAGCCAGAAGCAATTAAGAAGCTGGTGAAAGGTGTTCAACAAAATGAACGTCATCAAACGTTACTTGGTGCAACTGGAACTGGTAAAACGTTTACAATGTCAAACGTGATTCAAGAGGTGAATAAACCTACACTGATTATTGCCCATAATAAAACGCTGGCGGGACAGTTATATAGCGAATTTAAAGAGTACTTCCCACATAATGCAGTGGAATACTTTGTCAGCTATTATGATTACTATCAGCCGGAAGCTTACATACCTCAATCCGATACATTTATTGAAAAAGATGCAAGTATTAATGATGAAATTGATAAGCTTCGCCACTCGGCAACATCCAGTTTATTTGAGCGAAATGATGTTATTATCGTAGCGAGTGTATCTTGTATTTATGGTCTCGGTAATCCAGAAGAATACAAGAGCTTAGTGCTATCCCTTCGAAAAGGAATGGAGAAAGATCGCGATCAGTTACTGCGGGATATGGTTGATATTCAATATGCGCGCAATGATATTAATTTTACACGCGGGACATTTCGCGTTCGAGGAGATGTTGTGGAAATTTTCCCAGCATCTCGAGATGAGCACTGCATTCGCATTGAATTTTTTGGGGACGAAATTGATCGTATTACGGAAGTGAATTCGTTAACTGGTGAGATTCTTGGGGAGCGAGAGCACGTAGCCATTTTCCCAGCATCTCACTTCGTAACCCGTGAAGAAAAGTTAAAAATCGCTATCCAACGTATTGAAGCTGAGCTTGAAGAAAGGCTTAAAGTTCTAAATGACGAAGGAAAACTTCTCGAAGCACAGCGTCTAGAGCAGCGAACAAGGTATGATATTGAAATGATGGCGGAAATGGGATTCTGTTCAGGAATTGAAAACTATTCAAGACATTTAACGCTTCGTGAAGCGGGAGCAACGCCATATACGTTAATGGACTACTTCCCAGAGGATTTCTTAATTATGGTCGATGAGTCACATGTTACGCTTCCTCAAGTAAGAGGTATGTATAACGGTGACCAGGCGAGAAAAGGCGTTCTGGTCGATCACGGATTCCGACTACCTTCTGCGAAAGATAATCGCCCTCTTCGATTTGAAGAATTTGAAGAGAAAGCTCATCAGTTTGTCTATGTATCAGCAACGCCCGGTCCATATGAAGGTGAGCATTCAACTCAAGTAGTGGAGCAGATCATTCGTCCAACGGGGCTTCTTGACCCTACGATTGAAATGCGTCCAATCGAAGGTCAGATTGATGATCTACTAGATGAAATTAATCAGCGATCCGCTCGTAATGAACGTGTGCTTGTTACGACCCTCACGAAAAAGATGTCAGAAGACTTAACGGATTATTTACTTGAAATGGGGGTAAAGGTTCGTTACTTGCACTCTGAAATAAAAACGCTTGAACGAATTGAGATTATACGTGATTTACGCTTAGGGGTATTTGATGTATTAGTTGGAATTAACCTTCTTAGAGAAGGACTTGATATTCCTGAAGTGTCACTTGTCGCCATCTTGGATGCGGATAAGGAAGGGTTCTTGAGATCGGAGCGCTCCTTAATTCAAACGATTGGCCGTGCCGCTCGTAATTCCAGCGGACATGTTATTTTATATGCTGATAAAGTGACGAATTCAATGGAGATTGCGATGAATGAAACAAGTCGCCGTCGCGAAATTCAACAAGAATACAACACCAAGTACGGTATTACCCCAACGACAATTAAGAAAAAAGTTCGTGAAGGCATCCGAGCCACTATTGCAGCTGAAGAAGGCGAAGAATATACAGTACCTAAGCCAGGTAAGATGAACAAGCAAGAACGTGCAAAAGTGATTGAAAATGTAGAAAAAGAAATGAAGGATGCTGCGCGAGACCTTAATTTCGAGCGCGCTGCTGAACTTCGTGACCTATTATTAGAGCTTAAAGCGGAAGGATGACGAACAAATGGCAAACGATGAGATCGTCGTCAAAGGGGCCAGAGCCCATAATTTAAAAAACATTGATGTGACGATTCCGAGAGATAAACTCGTGGTGGTTACAGGTTTATCAGGATCGGGAAAATCCTCCCTCGCTTTCGATACAATTTATGCAGAGGGACAGCGTCGCTATGTTGAATCTTTATCAGCTTATGCAAGGCAATTTCTTGGTCAAATGGATAAGCCGGATGTAGACGCCATTGAAGGGCTTTCACCAGCGATTTCAATTGATCAGAAAACCACAAGTCGTAACCCACGATCAACAGTAGGAACGGTAACCGAAATCTATGATTACCTTCGCCTGTTATTTGCAAGAATTGGTCGACCAGTTTGTCCTCGTCACGGCGTTGAAATCACGTCACAAACCATTGAGCAAATGGTCGATCGTATTCTTACTTATGAAGAGCGTACAAAGCTACAAATCCTATCGCCTGTCGTCTCAGGACGTAAAGGTGAACATGTGAAAGTGCTCGAAGATATTAAGAAGCAGGGTTATGTTCGCGTTCGTGTCGACGGTGAAATGATGGAAGTAGCTGACGAAATCGCATTAGAAAAAAACAAGAAGCATTCAATCGAAGTTGTTATAGACCGGATTGTTGTAAAAGAGGGCGTTCAATCAAGACTAGCAGATTCCTTGGAAACAGCTCTTAATCTCGGTGGTGGTCAAGTAATCGTTGATGTAATGGGACAAGAAGAATTGCTCTTTAATCAGCACCATTCTTGCCCTTATTGCGGTTTCTCGATTGGAGAGCTTGAGCCGAGGCTGTTTTCATTTAATAGTCCTTTCGGTGCTTGCCCTTCTTGTGATGGTTTAGGTCTGAAGCTTGAGGTGGACCTTGATTTAGTTATCCCGGATTGGGATAAGTCTCTTCGTGAGCATGCACTTGCTCCATGGGAGCCCGTTAGTTCAAACTATTATCCGCAATTACTTGAAAGTGTGTGCAACCATTTCGGTATCGACATGGATACTCCGGTAAACAAAATCCCAAGAGCGCAGCTTGATAAAGTGCTTTATGGCAGCGATGGAGAAAAAGTATATTTCCGATATGAAAATGATTTTGGACAGGTTCGCGAGAATAATGTGCCATTTGAGGGTGTTATTCCAAACGTTGAGCGTCGCTATCGTGAGACAAGTTCTGACTACATTCGTGAACAAATGGAAGCATATATGGCTCAAAAACCATGTCCTACATGTAAAGGCTACCGTTTAAAGAAGGAAGCTCGTTCTGTTTTAATTAACGGAAAGCATATTGGAGAAGCGACTGAATATGCGATTAAAGACGCAGCAGGATTTTTCGACCAATTGGAACTAACTGCAAAAGAAGCGACAATTGGTAAAATGATTTTACGCGAAATTCAGGATCGCCTTGGCTTCCTCGTTAACGTTGGTTTAGATTATTTAACGCTCAATCGTTCCGCTGGTACGCTATCAGGTGGGGAGGCCCAGCGCATTCGACTAGCTACTCAAGTAGGCTCACGATTAATGGGTGTGTTGTATATTTTAGACGAACCATCAATTGGTCTTCACCAACGTGACAACGATCGGTTAATTTCAACCCTTCAAAATATGCGCGACCTCGGCAATACGCTTATTGTCGTAGAGCATGATGAGGATACAATGCTATCTGCTGATCATATCATTGATATCGGTCCAGGAGCGGGAGCACACGGTGGCTATATTACATCTGAAGGATCCCCGGCTGAAATTATGGATGATGAAGAATCTTTAACTGGAGAATACCTCTCTGGTAAGAAGTTCATTCCTGTACCGACGGAGCGTCGGAAGCCTGATGGTAGGTATATTGAAATCATTGGGGCAAAAGAAAATAATCTTAAAAATACGAAAGCAAAAATTCCGATTGGTTTATTTACTTGTGTAACAGGCGTTTCTGGTTCAGGAAAAAGTACGCTTATCAATGAAATCTTGTACAAAGCGCTTGCTCAGAAGCTTCATAAAGCAAAGGATAAGCCTGGAGAGCATAAAAAAATCAATGGTCTTGAGCATGTCGATAAAGTTATTGATATCGACCAATCTCCTATTGGGCGAACGCCTCGGTCAAATCCAGCAACATATACAGGTGTTTTCGATGATATCCGTGATGTTTTTGCTCAGACAAATGAAGCAAAAGTACGAGGGTATAAAAAAGGAAGGTTTAGCTTTAATGTTAAAGGCGGTCGTTGCGAAGCATGTCGCGGTGATGGAATTATTAAGATTGAAATGCACTTTTTGCCTGATGTCTACGTTCCTTGTGAAGTATGTCATGGGAAACGCTATAACCGAGAAACGCTAGAAATTGAGTATAAAGGTATGAATATTGCTGATATTCTGGAGATGACGGTCGAAGATGGACTTGACTTCTTTAAAAACATTCCAAAGATTAACCGGAAGCTTCAAACCCTTTACGATGTAGGCTTAAGTTATATTAAACTTGGCCAGCCAGCTACGACTGTTTCGGGCGGCGAAGCGCAGCGGGTGAAGCTTGCCTCGCAGCTTTACAAACGATCAACTGGAAAGACACTTTATATTCTTGATGAACCGACAACTGGATTGCATGTTGATGATATCTCTCGGTTATTGGAAGTTCTTCAACGTCTCGTTGAAAATGGTGACTCCGTGCTCATTATTGAGCATAATTTGGATGTCATTAAAACAGCGGACTATCTCATTGATCTAGGTCCTGAAGGTGGCGATGGTGGCGGTGAAGTTATTGCAACAGGAACACCTGAAAAAATTGTTAAAGAAGAACGTTCTTACACAGGAAACTATCTTGCGCCAATTCTTGAGCGAGATAAAAACCGGATGAAGAAGAAATTAGAGCAAACTCAGTCAGTATAAACTGTTAAGACAGCGATTCGCTGTCTTTTCGTTTTTTCTTATTTCTTTTTGAAACTTTCTTTTTGACGAATCGTATAGTTAGGTAGAGAATATTGAAAGGGGAAGCAATTATGTCTGTAGAAAAAGTAATGTCCTCCCTTTGTTATTTTAGCGTATTCTTCGCACCGTTTCTTTTTCCGATCATTGTTTATTTTGTTGTGAGGGATGAAGAAGTGTCCTATCATGCGAAGCGCTCGATTGTTTCTCACCTCCTTCCATTTCTTACGATCATTCTGGCGCTTTTAGCTGTATTTGTGATGGATGTGGGTGTGGTGATCATTTTAGGTTTTATCTTGTTTAGTTTACTTAATGTTGTGGTCTTTATCTGGAACATTGTAAAAGGAATTCAGGTTCTCCGGTGGTAATTGTTCAAGTAGTTTAAACGAATAAACAAAAAGGAGATGTTTTGAATGAATGAAGAACGTAGAATGATTCTTAAAATGATTGAAGACGGTAAAATTTCGGCTGATGAAGGTGCCAAGCTACTAAAAGCTGTCGGAACAAATGAAGGATCAGAGGAACGAAAATTTGAGAAGTCGACAGATACTCACACTGATCGAACCGCTCCTAGTTATAAAGTAGGGCAGTTTGTCGAATCACTTATTCAAAAAGTAAAAGATATGGATCTCGATTTTAATTTTGGTTCATCTGAAGAAGTAACTCACGTTTATGAACAACTCGAAGCTACACCAGAGACGCTTGATGTGCATGTTCGAAATGGTGAAATTACGTTTCAGACATGGGAACGTAACGATGTGAAAATCGATTGTCGTGCCAATGTTTACCGGGTATCGAATCAACAGGATGCAATGGATAAGCTGTTACGAGATACTTACTTTTCAGTCGATAATGGAAAAATGACGTTCAAATCAGAACGTGCTGATGTGAAGGTGAATCTAGTGATTTATGTCCCTGCCTCTAACTATGATGGAGTGTGGATCACGACGTTTAATGGTGATGTAACAGGTGAGAGTATCACATCAGCAAAAGCGAAGTTAAAAACAGCTAATGGGAAAATCGGTATTCGAAAATCGAACGTAAAAGTACTTGAAGCTGAAACAGGAAATGGCGCAATTGTGGTAGAAGAGTCAACTGGTGAAATTTGTGAACTTGAAACGGCAAATGGTCCAATTACGATTGACGGCACATTTGTTGAAACAGATGCGCAATCAATGAATGGAGCCATTCGTCATACGCTTCAAAATGCTGTTAGTGGTAGTGGAGATTTTAAAACAGTTAACGGTACAATACAAATTGCTATTCCTAAAGGCATGAATATAAAAGGAGATCTTAAGTCGACAATCGGAGCGATTACAACGGATCTTAATAACATGAGTATTCTCCGTGAGAAAAAAGAGATTTCACATCGCTTAAAGAAGTTTAGAACAGAAGAAGAGTCTGAACACAGCTATCGCATCGAAGCGAATTCAACAGCTGGTTCAATTTCAGTTTCTTATCTATAGAAGATCGAATAAGGGATAAAGAAACGCCTATACTAAAAAGGTCAATGGATAGGGAGGGGTATGATGCGACACTGGCTTTTAAGTTTACTTGTAAATAGTGTGGTGTTAATGGTAGTAGCAGGTTATTTTGATGGATTTTTTATTCAAGGGCTCGGATCGGCTATTCTCGCGAGCGTTATCCTTTCGCTTGTGAATGTGTTTATTAAGCCGTTCCTTATCCTGCTTACCCTTCCTGTGACGATCCTTACGCTAGGTTTGTTCCTGGTTGTGATAAATGCGATCACCCTTATGATTACGGCGTCGCTAATGGGAGATGCATTCGTCATTAATGGCTTTGGAATGGCGATTCTTGCTGCCATAGTAATCGGATTGTTAAATTTATTGATTGAGAAGTTCATAATGGAGCCGATTCGTCGGAAAGCATAAAAGCACGCTCTCTTCTTGAGGGCGTGTTTTTTTCATAGAGGAAGACCAGAATGGGGAAAGAGTAAGTAAAACTCTGTCCAGGAATGGGTTCAGTTAAGCTGTTTGGATATGAAAGCCTTTCCAGATGGAAGTTTCTCGTTATTCTGGTATGATGAAAAGAAAAGGAGGGATGATCGATGTCGTTTCATAACCAAAGCATCCTACCGGCAGTGAGGAAAATGCGCGATTTTGAAATATTATTAAATAGTAAGTATACATATATAGTTCTGTTAGATACGCATATCGGCCAATTGAAATCAGTTATACGGGAGGGAAATCGAGCCGGGAAAAAGATTCTATTGCACGCGGATCTTGTTCAAGGCTTAAGGAATGATGAACATGGTGCTGAGTTTTTATGTCAAGAAATTAAGCCTGCGGGCCTTATCTCGACAAGATCCAGTGTGCTGGGAGTAGCCAAAAGAAGAGGCATTCTCTCTGTACAGCGCTTGTTCATGCTTGACTCGATGGCGCTCGATACGAGCTATAGTATGGTGAGGAATACGAAGCCTGACTGTGTAGAAGTGTTGCCTGGTATTATTCCGCAGGTGTTTGAAGAACTTCATGAACAAATAAAGGTGCCGATCTTTGCGGGCGGTTTTATTCGTACGATTGAAGATGTTGAAGCTGCTTTAAGTGGAGGAGCGGCAGCTGTTACGACTTCCAAAAAAGAGTTATGGAAACATTTCCAACCCGATTAAATCTCTTGACATCGCTTACATATGTCTGGTTAAATAGGTGTTAGGTTAATAGCTCGTGCCTGAGATGAGGAGAACCACACACAAATCCTGTCAGTTGATAGGGGAGATTGTTGTGGTTTTTTTTAATTTCCCTTTTAGAAAGAAAGAAAGAGGGAATAGGCTCAGAGAGGGGTTTTAACTAAACTCAGGAAGAAGGTGTTCTGATTTGTCTCCATTTATAGGTGAAATATTAGGTACAATGATTCTAATTATATTTGGTGGTGGCGTTGTTGCAAACGTTAACTTAAAAGATTCGAAAGCTCAAGGCGGGGGATGGATTGTCGTTGCCCTAGGATGGGGCCTTGGTGTTGCAATGGGGGTTTATGCAGTTGGTCAGGTAAGTGGGGCTCATTTGAATCCTGCCGTATCCTTAGGGTTAGCAGCTGTTGGCGATTTTCCGTGGAGTGATGTACCAGGCTACATATTGGCACAAATGATTGGTGCATTTCTCGGTGGATGTATCGTGTACTTTCATTTTCTTCCTCATTTCCGTAGAGAAGATGATAAAGCGCTTAAATTAGCTGTATTTTCTACCGATCCTGCTATTCCGCATACGTTTAGTAACTTTTTAAGTGAGTTTATTGGAACAGCGATGCTTCTGATTGGACTTCTCGCGATTGGTTCGAATGATTTTACTGATGGGTTGAATCCCTTCATCGTAGGTTTTCTTATTGTGGCAATCGGACTTTCTCTTGGTGGTACGACGGGGTATGCGATTAACCCAGCTCGAGATCTTGGCCCAAGAATTGCTCACTTTTTCTTGCCTATCCCAGGAAAAGGTGATTCGAATTGGCGATATGCCTGGATCCCAGTTATAGGTCCCGCTTGTGGCGGAATGTATGGTGCGATTCTTTTTAAAGCGGTAACAGAAGCAAACTATAGCACTGTTTTTTGGGTATCTACTGTTGTAGTCGCGATTTTATTTGTGATTCTTTATCAACTTAGTGATAAGCTTCAAGATACAGTTTATGCTTCGTCTGAAGCGAAAAATTAACCATTTAATTCTATTTAGGGAGGAAACAACATGTCAAAAAAGTACATTTTATCATTGGATCAAGGAACGACAAGCTCACGTGCGATTCTTTTTAATAAGAAAGGTGAAATTGTAAACGTTGCTCAAAAAGAATTTAAGCAGCATTTTCCTAAATCTGGTTGGGTTGAACATGATGCTCAAGAAATCTGGAGCTCGATTCTTTCCGTAATGGCACAGGTTCTTTCGTCCGCTTCTGATCTATCTGCAAAAGATATTGAAGCGATCGGAATTACGAATCAGCGTGAAACGACAGTAGTTTGGGACAAAAATACCGGAAAACCGATCTACAATGCGATTGTGTGGCAATCTCGTCAAACGGCTGGTATCGTTAAGGAGCTAAAAGACCAGGGTCATGAAGATATGGTTCGAAACAAGACTGGTCTTTTAATAGATGCTTATTTCTCTGGAACAAAAGTTAAATGGATTTTGGATAATGTAGACGGAGCGCGCGAGAAGGCGGAAAATGGCGACCTTCTTTTCGGAACAATTGATTCATGGTTGATCTGGAAACTTTCCGGAGGAGAAGCACACGTGACCGATTACACAAATGCTTCACGTACGATGATGTATAACATTTATGACTTAAAGTGGGACGAAGAGTTGCTTGAAATGTTAAATGTTCCGAAAGCGATGCTTCCTGAAGTTCGTCCTTCATCTGAAGTCTACGCAAATACAGTTGATTATCATTTCTTTGGTCAAAATGTTCCTATTGCGGGCGTGGCAGGTGACCAACAAGCGGCTTTATTCGGACAGGCTTGTTATGACAAAGGAATGGCGAAAAATACGTATGGTACGGGCTGCTTTATGCTCATGAATACCGGTGAAAAAGCGGTTAAGTCTGAAAATGGTCTTCTTACAACAATCGCGTGGGGCGTTGATGGTAAAGTGGAATATGCTCTAGAAGGTAGTATCTTTGTAGCAGGGTCTGCGATCCAATGGTTACGTGACGGTTTACGTATGTTTAACGAAGCTCCTGAAAGTGAGCGTTATGCAGAACGTGTTGAATCCACTGATGGCGTTTATATGGTTCCGGCGTTTGTTGGACTAGGAACGCCGTATTGGGATAGTGATGTAAAAGGAGCTATCTTTGGGTTAACAAGAGGAACGAGCAAAGAGCACTTTATACGCGCAACGCTTGAATCCCTTGCGTATCAAACGAGAGATGTGCTTGATGCGATGACGGCTGATTCTGGCATTGACCTGAAAACACTCCGCGTTGATGGAGGTGTTGTCAATAACAATTTCCTTATGCAATTCCAGAGCGACATTATTGGTGTTCCTGTTGAACGTCCAACGGTTAGTGAGACAACAGCACTTGGTGCAGCTTACCTTGCAGGACTTGCGACGGGCTATTGGAAGGATAAAGAAGAAATTAAGCAACAGTGGATGATCAATAAAACGTTTGATCCTAAAATGAAAGAAGAAGAGCGAGAAGAGCTATACGGAGGATGGAAAAAAGCTGTTCATGCGACAATGGCTTTTAAATAGTCCTTTTTTCTAGGCATAGCATATAGGTTATGCTACAATGAACTTAAGTTAATAGAGTTCTGGTCGGAGAATAGGAGAAGACCACAGCGCCCAAGCATGGACCGTCATGCTCTGGTGTGTTGTGGTCTTTTTTTGTTCTTTAAGCGAGTTTTTGTAGGAATGTTTAAACCAATGCTTAAGAAACCCTCTATTAGGGGTAAAGTACTGAAGAGAAGAATTATAGAAATTGATATTAATTAAGTAATTGTTCATATAACAAAAGGGAGTGTTCATCTTGGTTAAACCATTTTCAGGATTGCAAAGAAGCGTAGTACTTGATCAAATTGTCTCAGAGGAGCTAGATGTCCTCGTTGTAGGTGGAGGAATTACCGGAGCAGGAATTTTACTTGATTCAGCTTCAAGGGGAATGAACGCAGCTGTTATCGAAATGCAGGATTTCGCTGCTGGTACGTCAAGTCGATCGACGAAGCTCGTACACGGTGGTCTTCGTTACCTTAAAAATTTCGAAGTTGGGCTAGTTGCAGAAGTGGGGAAAGAGCGAGCGATTGTGTATGAAAACGCACCGCACGTAACAACGCCAGAGTGGATGCTACTGCCAATTATTAAAGGCGGTACGTTTGGGAAGTTCTCTACTGGAGCAGGTTTGGCTCTTTATGACAGATTAGCTGGTGTGAAACGAAAAGAAAGAAGAAGCATGCTCTCAAAGAAAGAGACATTAGATAAAGAACCGCTTCTTCGTAAAAGTGATATAAAAGGCGGCGGGTATTACGTAGAGTACCGCACGGACGATGCTCGTCTAACACTAGAAATTATGAAGGAAGCTGTACATCGCGGTGGAAAAGCGGTTAACTATGTGAAAGCGGAACAGCTTTTATATGAAGATGGGAAAGTAGTTGGGGTTCGCGCGAAAGACGTTGTAACGGGTGAAACGCGTGAAATCCGTGCGAAAAAAGTCGTAAACGCAGCGGGACCATGGGTAGATGAAATTCGTGAGCTCGATCAATCTAGAAAAGGTAAGCACATGTTCCTAACGAAAGGTGTTCACCTTGTCTTTGATCAGTCTAAATTCCCACTTCAGCAAGCCGTGTATTTCGATACTCCGTTTGATGATGGTCGGATGATGTTTGCGATCCCACGTGCAGGTAAGACGTACATCGGTACAACGGATACGCAATATACGAAAAACCCTGTACACCCACAGATGACGGTCGAAGATAGAGATTATATTGTTGATGCAGCGAACTTCATGTTCCCTGGCATTAATGTGACGAAAGAAGATGTGGAATCAAGCTGGTCTGGTGTTCGTCCATTGATTCATGAAGAAGGAAAAGATCCTTCTGAAATTTCTCGTAAAGATGAAATCTTCCTTTCTGACTCTGGCTTAATTACAATTGCCGGCGGTAAACTCACGGGCTATCGTAAAATGGCTGAGAAAGTGGTCAATCTGATTACAGATCAATTTAAAGAAGAAAAATATAAAAAGTTCCCAGCTTCTACAACGAAAAACATGGTGCTATCAGGCGGTTACGTTGGCGGAAGCAAAGGTTTTAAAGAATACGCAACGGAACAAGTGCGTCGTGGAACTACGCTTGGTTTAAGCGTGAAAGAAGCAGAAACGCTCGTACAGCGTTACGGTTCTAATATTGAACGGATCTATCAAATCATTGAAACGGTCGGAACAGAAGCAAGCTTCCATCACTTAAGTCTTGAAGTGTTCTCAACCCTTATTTACGGGATCGAAGAAGAGATGGTGGCAACACCGCTCGATTACTTCAATCGTAGAACAAGTGCCCTTTACTTTGATATTGATTGGGTTCGTCGCTGGAAAGAGCCAGTCATTGAGTACATGGCGAAGCGACTTAACTGGTCAAACGAAATGAAGCAAGCACACATTCAGGAACTCGATAAGCAAATGCATGATGCGGTTGTACCGTTGAAAGTAAAATAAGACTTGAAAAAACCGGAGCAGATGCTTCGGTTTTTTTGTTGTAATGGGCAGTGATGTGCGTGACCCCACTTCACAAAAATGGTTTTAATCTATATGTGCTTTGAAATAGGAAATGGTACAATAGGGGAAGTTGAATTGGAACCGTTGCTTTGGTTCATACATAGGAGGTTTACGAATGGTTAAAGTTCGTATGAAAGATGTGATTGAAGAGTTCAATTTAGAGTTAGTGAGTGGTGAAGAAGGGATCCATCGACCGATCACAACGAGTGATATCTCACGCCCAGGACTTGAAATGGCAGGTTTTTTCACTTATTATCCAGCGGAGCGTTTGCAGCTACTTGGAAAAACGGAGATGTCCTTCTTTCATGGTCTCACTGAGGAGCAGAAGATCGAGCGTATGCAGAAGCTTTGTACAGACGAAACACCAGGTATTGTACTTTCGAGAGATATGGACGTTCCTGAAGAACTGATTCAGGCGTCGAAAGAAATGGATGTTCCCATTATACGATCAACGATGACAACAACTCGTTTGAGCAGTCGTCTAACAAACTATCTTGAAAGTCAGCTTGCGCCGAACACGGCTATTCACGGCGTGCTTGTTGATATTTATGGTGTCGGAGTTTTAATTACGGGCTCAAGTGGTGTCGGAAAAAGTGAGACGGCTCTTGAACTTGTAAAACGTGGCCATCGGCTCGTAGCTGATGATTCTGTTGAAATTCGCCAAGAAGCAGAAAATACGCTTGTGGGAAGTGCTCCTGAATTAATTCAGCACCTTCTGGAAATTCGCGGCCTTGGAATCATTAACGTTATGACGTTATTTGGTGCAGGTGCGATCCGAAACTACAAGAAAATTTCTCTTGTTATGAATCTTGAGCTTTGGGATTCTAAAAAAGTATATGATCGCCTTGGACTTGAAGAAGAGTACATGAAAATCATTGATTCAAATGTGCCAAGACTTGTCGTACCTGTTCGACCTGGACGAAACCTTGCCATTATTATTGAAGTAGCTGCGATGAACTTCCGTTTGAAAAATATGGGGATGAATGCAGCGAAACAATTTTCAGAACGGCTGACGCGAGAAATTGAAGATGGTGACGAACACGATAGCATCTAATCTTAAGTAGGATATCGATAAAGGAGAGACAACGACATGTTAGCCTCAATACAGCCACTTGATCGTGTCGCGCTAGAGCTTGGACCGATCTCAATCTACTGGTATGGCATCATCATTGCATTAGGTGCTTACCTTGGTTTGCTTTTAGCCATCAGGGAAACACAGCGACAGGGATTGCCGAAAGAAACGTTTGTTGATTTAATCTTATGGGCTGTGCCAATTGCAATTATTTCTGCCCGTATTTACTACGTAACGTTCCAATGGAGCTATTATAAAGATAATCCAGGTGATATCTTTGCGATTTGGGAAGGCGGAATTGCGATTCACGGTGCTCTGATTGGTTCCGTTATTACCGCAATCATTTTCACAAGAAAGCGTGGTCTCTCTTTCTGGAAAATTGCCGATATCGCTGCACCGAGCATCCTTCTTGGCCAAGCAATTGGTCGCTGGGGAAACTTTATGAACCAGGAAGCACATGGGGGGCCTGTGACAAGAGCGTTTCTTGAAAACCTAATGCTGCCAGAATTTATTATTAATCAAATGTATATTGACGGTACGTATTATCACCCGACGTTTCTATATGAATCCCTTTGGAACTTAGCTGGCGTTGTGTTGCTTGTGATTCTTCAACGAACATCAGTGAAGAAAGGCGAAGTTTTCCTTTCTTACGTTATTTGGTATTCATTTGGACGTTACTTTATTGAGGGCTTACGAACCGATAGCCTCATGTTAACCGAATCGCTTCGAGTGGCACAGGTGATCTCAGTCGTATTGATTATTGTATCGGTTGCCCTTGTTATTTATCGACGCAAGGTGATGAAAGCTAAGCCATATAACGAAAAAAGCTAGGAGGCGTGTCAGTGTGGGGATTTTGCGACGTGGTTTAAAAGCAGGACTGATGACAACGTGGGAACTTGGAAAAATCATTTTTCCGATTACGTTAGTGATGACCCTCCTTCGTTATACTCCTGTCCTCGAATGGATCGTTGCGCTGATCGCTCCTGTGATGAAATGGATCGGTTTGTCAGGGGACGCAGCCATTCCTCTAGTAATAGGGAATTTCTTAAATCTTTATGCTGGAATTGGGGCAATATTAACACTAGATTTAACTGTTAAAGAAGTTTTTATTTTAGCCGTTATGCTATCCTTTTCACATAATTTGCTGATTGAATCAGGCGTAGCGGCAAGAGTTGGTGTAAAGCTCTGGGTGATTCTTGCTGTAAGAATTGGACTTGCTCTCGTATCGGCTTTTGTTATCAATCTTATTTGGCAAGGTGGGAGCGAGCAGGCAGCTTATGGACTTGTTTCTCAAACGAATGAAACGGTGAGCGGCTGGGGACATATTCTCCTACAGGGGTTAGAAAAAGCGTCATTAGGCGTTCTTCAGCTTGCTTTAATTGTCATTCCACTGATGATTTTTATCCAGGTGATGAAAGATTTGTCATGGCTTACGACTTTCTCAAGGTGGATGGCTCCTGTGACGAGAAGCCTTGGCATGAAAGAAAACACATCGACAACGCTTGCCGCAGGACTTGTATTTGGTCTTGCATACGGAGCGGGTGTTATGATTCAGGCTGCAAAAGAAGATGGCGTTGAAAAGAAAGATCTTTATTTAGCGTTTATTTTTCTCGTGGCGTGTCATGCTGTCATTGAGGATACCCTTATTTTTATTCCACTTGGGATTCCGGTCATCTGGTTGCTTCTCGTTCGGTTAGTAACAGCCATTCTTTTAACGGTAATCATCTCAGTAATCTGGAAACGACGTGAACTAAATGCTTCAAAAAGAAAGGATCCATCGTATGAATATTAACACTCTTTTATTTGATTTAGACGGAACATTGATTAATACGAATGATTTAATTATGGCTTCATTTCGACATACATTTGACCACTTTTATCCTGGCCGTTATGGTGACGAAGAGTTGAAACAGTTTATTGGAGAGCCGCTTTACTTAACATTTGCAAAGCATGATGAAAGTCGTGCAGAAGAAATGGTCGCTTTTTATCGTGATCATAATATTACGAATCACGATCACCTCGTCACGGAATTCGATGGCGTGTTTGAAACAGTGAAGACGCTATCTGAAAAAGGATATAAACTAGCAATCGTAACTTCAAAAATGAGAAACACGGTAGAAATGGGATTAAAGCTAACAAAACTTGATCAATTCTTCCCTGTAGTTATCACAGTTGATGAAGTTGAAAATCCTAAACCACATCCAGAGCAGCTTGAAACAGCCATGAACAAACTAGGTTCTGATCGTGAAGAAACGCTGATGGTTGGTGATAGCCAATATGATATTCTCGCTGGACAGAATGCGGGTGTAACGACAGTTGGTGTGTCCTGGACGATTAAAGGATGCGACTTTCTTGCCTCATTTAAGCCAGATTACCTGGTTGATCATATGGGAGAAATTCTTTCGATTGCTGGAGCCGACAAGTGAGAAACACGGAGCGTTACCCCGTCACTGGTAGCAATGCTCTCTGGCAAATTTATAAAACTGTTCCGTTTTGGAAGGTCGTGAAGAACTTTGTTGTGATTCAGCTCGCTCGATATACTCCTTTTATTCCTATGAAGAATTGGTTGTATAAAACCTTCCTAGGTGTGAAAATTGGTGACCAAACGGCATTTGCCCTTATGGTAATGCTCGACATTATGTTTCCGGAAAAGATTTCAGTCGGAAAAAATTCCATTATTGGCTACAATACAACGATATTAGCTCACGAATATTTGATTGATGAGTACCGCCTTGGCGATGTTGTCATTGGTGATCGGGTGATGATTGGGGCGAATAGTACATTGTTGCCGGGCATTACGATTGGTGATGGTGCCATCGTATCAGCTGGGACGCTTGTTCATAAAAGCGTGCCAGCAGGGGCTTTTGTTGGTGGAAATCCGATGCATGTCATCTATACGAAAGAAGAACGAGCAAAGCACGATATATAAAAACCCGCAGCAGATGCTGCGGGTTTTCTTATGATTACTCGTCGCCCTGATCCGTTAGAATAACAGGGCCGTCTTTTGTAATGGCAAGCGTATGTTCATACTGAGCGGATGTAGAGCCATCCACTGTGCGAGCTGTCCAGCCATCTTCGTCAATCGTGCTGTATGGTTTACCAATGTTTAGCATCGGTTCAATTGTAATCACCATACCTTCTTTCAGTCTAGCCCCTGTACCGGGCTGACCGAAATGGGGAATCATCGGTTCTTCATGAAGAGTCGGTCCAATGCCATGTCCAGTGAAATCTCGAACAACGCCAAACCCTTCTGCTTCTGCATATTTTTGAATCGCATGGCCAATATCGCCAATACGATTGCCAATGACAGCTTGCTCAATGCCAAGGTAAAGAGACTTTTTCGTCGCTTCAAGCAAATGCTGCTTCTCTTCTGAGATCGCTCCAACAGCATACGTCCAGGCAGAATCAGCAAGTGCGCCATTTAAGTTCACAACCATGTCGATTGTAACGATATCGCCTTCTTTAAGTTTTCTTGATCCTGGGAACCCGTGACAAATCACGTCATTAACGGAAGCACATGTGGCGTATGGGTAGTCTTGATAGCCTTTTTGCTCTGGTGTCGCACCGCGCTCCTCTAAAAAGAGTTCAACAAAATCATCAATTTGTTTTGTTGTAATACCTGGTTTAATAATGTTACGAAGTTCTTTGTGGCAGTCAGCCAGAACCTCTCCAGCTTCTTTCATTAATTGAATTTCTCGACTTGTTTTACGGTGAATCATGTTTTCGCCTACTTTCTGCGTTTTCGTTCGATCCGTTAGGTGGACATATAAATGATCGGTCCAATTTCTAACACGTTATGCGGAAGATCTTCCCTCAGTTACTGTAACAAAAAAGCCCGCAAATTGCAGGCTTCTTGATTAAAGAAGATAAAATCCAATCCCCATTATTAAGTAAGCGGCGAGTAACGTCGCTCCTTCAAACCAGTTTGTTTCGCCATCGTTACTGATGACAATCGTGAGTAACACGGCCGTTACCATCGTCACAAGCTCAGGTAGTGTAAAGACGAGTGGCATTTGAACCGGAAAGAAAAATGAGATAAGGACGAGTAGTGGCGCAACGAACATGGCGATTTGTAGGGTTGAACCGATTGCGATTTCAACTGCCACATCCATTTTATTTTTATAAGCCATGATGATAGCGGAAGCGTGCTCAGCCGCATTTCCTACAATGGCCACTATGATCACACCGATGAATAATTCACTCCAGCCAAATGTATCGCCAACTGTTTCAAACGTGTGCACAAGACTTTCTGATACATAGGCCACTGCAGCAGTCGACAGAGCTAGCACAAGCATCGCTTTTTTACGACTCCACTCAGCTTCTTCGTGAACGTGTTGGCCGCCGCCATCGCCACCTTCTTGATTAGAAACGTGCTGGTAGACACCTCGGTGGGTCACGAGCTTAAAGAAGAGTGCGGCAAGGTAAAGAACGATAAGAATGATGGATATGCCCGTACTTAACGAAATCGCTTCTGCGTCACTCATATCCATTGAGAACACTTCAGGTATAACAAAGGCCACGATCACTCCAAACATCAACAATCCGGAGTTGTGCCTGGCATCATAGACGTTGAATTTTTGTCTTTTAAACTTTAATCCTCCAATGAAGAACGACAAACCAGCGACAAGGAGCAGGTTTCCTAGAACTGATCCTGTTAGTGAAGCAAGCACAATTTCGATTAAACCTTCTCTTAATGCAAAAATTGAAATGATGAGTTCAACTGCATTTCCAAAGGTAGCGTTAAGCAGGCCACCAATCCTCGGTCCTGAGATCACTGCAAGACTTTCGGTTGCTCTTCCCATATAAGCGGCAAGAGAAACAATGGTTAAGCAGTAAACAACAAACATTAGAATTTGCGACCAATGAAGAAGGCTTCCAGCAACGGATAGGGGAACACCGATGATCACGAGGATAAAGAAAATTTTATTAACCACGTGGCACATCCTCTCTTTTTGTAATCTTTTCCTCATTATAGATTTCCTTAATTGGAAAAGAAAGTTTCTTTCATAGTCATTACCCCAATCTACGAAGAAGTGATCACAATTATGAGACAGAAACCCAAAAATCGACATCATTCTTTAAGATCACCTAAAAAATAAAGGTAATTCACATTGGAGTACAGAAAAGGAGTAAAGGGAATAATGCCCCTTATTGGTTGACGAAAAAAATAAACGCGTGTAAACTACAAATAACTTCATCTTGTTAGTATGTTAGCGAACTAAAGGAAATGTGAGGTGCACAAAATGACAAGACCATTCGTATTTGAGAAGCCGCTCGGTATGCGCGATACGCTACCGGTCCTATATGACTTAAAAACAAGCATTCGAGAAAAGATTCAGCGTGTTACCGAAGGGTGGGGCTATCGTTTTATGAATACTCCTACGCTTGAATACTATGAAACGGTCGGAGAAGCTTCTGCTATTCTTGATCAGCAGCTTTTTAAACTGCTTGACCAGCGTGGCAATACGCTTGTCCTAAGGCCTGATATGACGGCACCAATTGCTCGTGTCGCAGCTTCAAGTCTTAAAAACGAGCCATTTCCCCTCCGTCTTGCCTATGATTCCAATGTGTTTCGAGCACAAGAAGACGAAGGCGGAAAGCCAGCTGAATTTGAACAAATTGGTGTCGAGTTAATCGGAGATCGGACCACTAGTGCTGATGCGGAAGTGATCGCATTAATGGCTGCTGTTTTAGAAGAAGCCGGCCTTGAAGATTTTCAGATTGCAATTGGGCACGTTGGTTTTATTCAAGAGCTGTTTCTATCGATCGTTGGAAACGAAGAACGCGCGGCTGTGCTTCGCCGTTATTTATATGAAAAAAATTATGTCGGCTACCGTCAGCATGTTCGTGAGATGCCGCTATCCACAATTGATCAAAAAAGATTAATGGCTCTGCTCACGCTCCGCGGTGATGGATCAAAATTAGAAGAAGCGATTGAACTTCTTCCAAATGAAGCCGGTGAACGAGTTCTTGATGAGCTCCGGACGCTATTACATACGCTCAAGGCTTATGGGGTTGCAGATCAAGTGAAATTCGATTTTACACTTGTGAGTCATATGAGTTACTACACAGGCGTTGTATTCGAAGGTTATGCGAACAACCTTGGAGTACCTCTAAGTAATGGAGGACGTTACGATGAGTTGCTTGAACGCTTTGATCGTCCTGCGCAGGCAACGGGATTCGGGATTCGCCTCGATCACCTTGCGGAAGCGCTTGGCGTAACGGATAATGAGCGTCTTCCAAATGCCATTATTTTCAGCCCTGAACGAAGAGAAGAAGCCATTCAACAGGCGTCAGAACGACGAACTGAAGGCGAGAAAGTTGTTGTGCAGGAGTTAAGCGGTATAACGAATCTTGACGCTTATTCTGAGCGATTTGATAATGTGACCTATTTAATCGGTAAAAACGGAAAGGGGATGTAGTGATGCTAACGATGGCCATGCCGAAAGGGCGTATTTTTGAAGAAGCGGTTGAATTGCTTCGAAATGCAGGTTATCAACTTCCCCCTGAGTTTGATGATTCAAGGAAGTTAATTATCGATATCGAAGAAGAAAATCTTCGGTTTATTTTAGCGAAACCAATGGATGTTCCAACATACGTCGAGCACGGCGTAGCGGATGTCGGGATTGCTGGTAAAGATGTGATGCTTGAAGAAGAACGGAATGTGTATGAAGTTCTTGATCTGAAAATTAGTGGCTGTTACCTTGCCGTTGCTGGACTATCAGATGGACCAATCAAAGGGGTGGCTCCTAAGATCGCAACAAAATATCCGAACGTTGCGTCAAATTATTTCCGTCAGCAGGGAGAGCAAGTTGAAATCATTAAGCTAAACGGATCGATTGAGCTTGCGCCACTGATTGGTCTAGCAGATCGCATTGTTGATATTGTCTCAACAGGTCGAACACTAACGGAAAACGGCTTAATGGAAACAGCATTTATTGAGCCGATCACATCCCGTTTTATTGTGAACCCAGTAAGTTATCGAACGAAAGATGCCATTATTGACGATATGGTCCAACGTCTTTCTGCGGTTGTGGAAGGAGAGAGTACTGATGAAAATCGTTAATCGGAACGAAGGCATTTCAATTAAGCGCTCGATTGAGCAAGGGACGGAAGATCAGCGTCATGCTGTTCTTTCGATTCTTTCCCAAGTGAAAGAAACTGGCGATCAAGCGGTTAAGGAAAACACAAAGAAGTTTGATGGAGCGGATTTAGAAGAATTTCGCGTTTCAACTGAAGAAATCGAAAAAGCCTATCGCGATTTATCAGATGAACTTATTACTACGATTAGGCAAGCCGCTGAAAACATTCAAACGTTTCATGAGCGTCAGCGTCGCCAATCCTGGTTTACGACAGCTGAAGACGGTACAATGCTAGGACAAAAAGTGACGCCACTTGATTCTGTTGGCGTCTATGTTCCGGGTGGAAAAGCAGCCTATCCTTCTTCCGTACTAATGAATGTCATTCCTGCTATCGCAGCAGGTGTAACGCGAATTGCAATGGTCACACCGCCTGATGCAGAGGGAAATGTTCCTTCTGGTGTTCTTGTTGCAGCAAATGAAGTAGGCGTCACGGAAATCTTTAAAGTTGGCGGTGCGCAGGCAGTGGCCGCTCTCGCATACGGGACAGAAACGATTGCTCCGGTTGATAAAATTGTAGGACCGGGTAATATTTTCGTTGCGCTTGCGAAACGAGAAGTGTTTGGAATCGTCGATATCGATATGATCGCTGGTCCAAGTGAAATTGTTGTGCTAGCGGATGAACATGCGAATCCAGCTTATGTGGCAGCAGATCTTTTATCCCAAGCAGAACATGATGAGCGGGCAAGCGCAGTTCTTGTAACAACATCAGCTACGCTAGCGGAGCGCGTTCAAGAAGAGGTAAAGCAACAGCTTTTTGAACTTCCGCGCGCCGAAATTGCTGCAGCGTCGATTGAGGATTATGGCATGATCTATGTTGTTGATCACCTTGCGGAAGCGGTTGAAGCAGTGAATGAGCTTGCTCCTGAGCACCTTGAAATCATGGTTGAAGAACCGATGACGCTTCTCGGAAAAATTCGTCATGCAGGAGCGATTTTTCTTGGTCCTTATAGCTCCGAACCTGTTGGGGATTATTTTGCTGGACCTAACCACGTGCTTCCAACCAATGGAACCGCACGCTTTTCAAGTCCGCTCTCAGTAGATGACTTTATAAAAAAATCGAGCGTTATTTCTTATAGTAAAGAAGCATTAAGACAGAACGGTAACAGCATCGCAGCGCTGGCTAAGCTTGAAGGACTTGATGCTCATGCGAGAGCTGTTGAACTTCGATTGGAGGATTTAAAATGAGTGAAGAGAGAAAAAGTTCCATTTCGAGAGAAACCTCTGAAACATCGATTAACTTATCCTTTGGGGTGGACGGAAGCGGAAAAACCGATTTGCAAACCGGCGTTCCTTTTCTTACTCACATGCTTGATTTGTTCACTAAGCATGGCAAGTTTGATTTAGCGATCGCGGCAAATGGTGACACGGAAGTTGATGATCACCACACAACAGAGGATATTGGAATTTGCCTTGGTGAAGCACTAAAACAGGCGCTTGGGTCAAAAGAAGGCATTAAGCGATATGGCAATGCGTTTGTTCCGATGGATGATGCACTTGCTCAGGTTGTCGTGGATTTAAGCAATCGTCCTCACCTTGAATATCGTGTAGAGTTGCCAGCGACGCGTGTTGGAACATTTGATACTGAGTTGGTTCATGAGTTTTTATGGAAACTTGCGATTGAAGCAAGAATGAACTTACATGTGATCGTTCATTACGGACACAATACACACCACATCATAGAAGCCATTTTTAAAGCGCTCGGACGTGCTCTAGATGAGGCAACGCTGATCGATCCTCGAGTAAAAGGTGTGCCATCAACGAAAGGAATGCTGTAAATGATCGGAATTATTGATTATGGCATGGGGAATTTATACAGCGTAAGTAAGGCACTAGAGCGTCTCGGTTATGACTATTTTGTTTCAGAAGACGAGAAGGAGCTTGCCAAAGCGACTGGACTTCTCCTTCCTGGAGTTGGTTCTTTTCGTGATGCGATGGCGATCTTAACCGAAACGGGCTTAAAAGCTTTTATTGAAAAAGAAGTGGAAGCAGGTAAACCGTTACTTGGCATTTGTCTAGGCATGCAGCTTCTTTTTGAAGAAAGTGATGAAAATGGGTATGCGGAAGGCTTCTCTTTTTTACCGGGTAAAGTAAAGAAGTTTCCTGGCAAGGATGCAGCTGGTAACGCCTATAAAGTTCCACATATGGGATGGAACAAACTAGTGATCCATCAGCGTGATTCCTTTTTAATGAATGATGTCGGAGATGAGCACGTGTATTTTGTTCACTCCTATTATGTTGATACAGATGATCGTGATGTTTTAATTTCAACAGCTGATTATGCTGAGGAAGTTCCGGCTGTTGTAGGAAAAGGCAAGGTGTTTGGTACCCAGTTCCACCCTGAGAAAAGCAGTCATGCCGGTCTTGCGATATTAAAAAACTATGCCCAATACGTAGAAAGGAATGACGCATAAGATGCCAATTACCATTTATCCTGCTATTGATATGAGAGGCGGCAAATGTGTCCGCCTTTTGCAAGGTGATTACAACAAAGAAACCATTTACGGCGATTCGCCTTTTGATATGGCAAAGCAATTTGCTGATGAGGGAGCCGAGTGGATCCATATG
The DNA here is from genome assembly GCF_011082085.1 of Bacillus sp. Cs-700. Taxonomy (NCBI): domain Bacteria; kingdom Bacillati; phylum Bacillota; class Bacilli; order Caryophanales; family Bacillaceae; genus Bacillus; species Bacillus sp. Cs-700. Next base: position 1,938,782 of record NZ_CP041063.1, on the reverse strand, counting down.
GTTGATCTTGACGGGGCAAGAGAGGGAAAGCGTGTGAATGATCGCCACGTTCTTGAAGTGGCCAACAACTTATCGGCGCGTGTACAAGTTGGGGGAGGAATTCGAACGGAAGAAGACGTTGCTTATTACCTTGAAAACGGTGTTGATCGGATTATTCTCGGTAGCAGTGCCATATCTGACCCGGACTTTGTGAAAAGAATGCTTTCTAAATATAAAGAAAAGATCGCGATTGGAATCGATGCAAGAGATGGCTATGTGGCAGTTGAAGGCTGGCTAAAAACATCCGAGATTAAAGCTGTTGAGCTCGGAAAAGAACTCGCTGAGCATGGAGCAGAGGTTTTCATTTTTACGGATATTTCAAAAGACGGCACGCTATCAGGCCCAAACGTTGAAGCAATTGCTGAACTTGGCGAGGCGACAGGCAAAGAAGTGATTGCTTCAGGTGGAATCAGCAACCTTGATGATGTGAAAAGTCTTGAACAAAGAAGTGACTCCATTAGCGGTGCGATTATTGGAAAAGCACTTTACACGAATCAATTTACATTAAAACAAGCGCTGGAGGTCTAGTAATGCTGACGAAACGAATTATTCCGTGCCTGGATGTAAAGGACGGTCGCGTTGTGAAAGGCATCCAGTTTGTAGGTCTTAGAGATGCAGGTGATCCTGTTGAGTTAGCGAGAGTGTATGATCAAGAAGGGGCAGATGAGCTTGTTTTCTTGGATATCTCTGCTTCTCATGAAGGAAGAGAAACAATGGTCGATGTGGTGCGGCAGGTGGCAGCAGAACTTGCGATTCCATTTACTGTTGGCGGCGGAATTAATAAGCTTGAAGATATGAAGCGTGTGCTTCGCGCAGGAGCAGATAAAGTATCGATGAATACAGCAGCAGTTCTTCGTCCGGAATTAATCCGTGAAGGCGCAGATTATTTTGGAACACAGTGTATGGTTGTGGCAATTGATGCAAAGTGGGAAGAAGAAACAAATTCCTGGCGTGTCTATACGCATGGTGGACGCACGGCAACGGAATGGGATGCTGTTGAGTGGGCAAGGAAGGCTCAGGAAATGGGAGCAGGCGAAATACTATTAACAAGCATGAATGCTGACGGAAGTAAAGACGGATTTGATGTTCCTTTAACGAAAGCGATTGGCGAAGCTGTCTCCATTCCTGTCATTGCATCAGGAGGAGCAGGGTCTTCTGAAGACTTTCTCGAAGTCTTCCACGAAGCTTCGGCGGATGCCGCTCTTGCCGCATCGATCTTCCACTATAAAGAAACCTCACTATCACATGTGAAAGATTACTTAAAACAAAACGGGGTGGCGATTCGATGAATACCGACATGATTCAATTTGATGAAAAGGGCCTTGTCCCAGCAATTGTGCAGGATGCAGTGAGTAAAGAAGTGCTAACACTAGCATATATGAACAAAGAGTCTCTTACGAAAACAATCGAAACAAAGGAAACGTGGTTTTACAGCCGTTCACGTGAAGAGCTATGGCATAAGGGAGAGACTTCAGGCAATACGCAGCACGTTCTTGATCTTCGCTATGACTGTGATCAAGACGCAGTGCTTGTGCTTGTAAATCCCGAAGGACCAGCCTGTCATAAAGGGACTTACTCTTGTTTCAGTGATTCTTTGCTTTCAGAAGAAGCAACGCCGAACACGGATCGTTTTGCTATCCTCAATACGCTTGAACAAACGATTGCTAAAAGAGAAGCTGAGCGTCCTGATGGAGCTTATACAACTTATCTTTTTAATGAAGGTGTTGATAAGATTCTAAAGAAGGTTGGCGAAGAAGCTTCCGAAGTCATCATTGCAGCGAAAAACCGCGACCACCAAGAACTTACGTGGGAATCAGCCGACTTGATTTTTCATTTGATGGTGTTGTTAAGAGAGCAGGAATGTGCGCTCGATGACGTTCTTCAGGTACTCGAGGAACGACACGCTTCAAAATAATGAAACTTTTTTCTCTTCCATTCGTACACAAGAGTAAATTCAATTACGAGAAATGGAGAGAGGTTACATGTTTGTAGGGTTCATGTTTGTGGGACTTGCTATTGGACTTTTTCTTGGTCAACCAGGGCCTGGCGTGCTGCTTGGAATGGGAATTGGTTTTATTGCGCAAGAAATCTCAAAGCGCAAAAAAGATATGTGGAAATAAAAACGAGCCGATGAGCTCGTTTTTATTTTGCGCCAGATCAAAACAATTCGAAGAGCGCATGTGAGCATTCAGCCAGTTTTTTCTACTTATTTTCTTTTACGATTGGAAGTAGATGTATGTTATACTTTTGAACGGATATGACTGGTAATAGAATTACTTGAAGAAAGATTATTGGGGGGAAACATGAGGAAAGAACTTCATGCTTCTTCGGAAATGAAAGGCCGACTGATTCCGTTCGTTCAGGACGGAGATTATTTTTATAAAAAGGCTATGAGAGCCTATCAGCAACGGAATTTGGATAAAGCAAGACAGCATCTTGAACGTGCGGTTAAACTTGTCCCCGAAGAAGTCGATTATATATGTCAACTTGCAGCGGTCCTGTCGGAATTAGGCGAATATGAAGCATCAAATGAATGGCTGAAATTTGTTCTTGACGATCTTGATCCTGAATACTATGATTGCTACTTTTTCCTTGCGAACAACTTTGCACATATGGGTCTGTTTAAACAAACGGAAGAGCATGCAAAAATTTACCTTAAGCATGAGCCAGAAGGTGAATTTATGGAAGATGCCGAGGAGCTTGTCGACCTCATCTTGTTCGAGCAATCCGAGCACTTATCTCAGGAGATTGGCGAAGAAGAACAGTTGATTCAAGAGCATGAAGCCGCTCGTAAAGCGATTGAAGCGGGGCATTTTCTTGAAGCGATTGAGTTACTTGAGCGGATGACAGAAGTTTATTCTGAGTTTTGGCCTGCGTACAATAACCTTGCCCTCGCTTATTTTTATAGTGAGCAGTATGAGGAAGCCGTCGAAGTACTCGATGACGTCTTAACGAAAAATGAAGGGAATCTAAACGCGGTTTGTAACTTAACGCTTTTCTATGATTTCCTCGGTCAACATGTTAAACGTGATGTGATGCTTGAGAGGCTTAAGAATGTCTACCCGATTCATCCTGATCATTCGTATAAATTAGGAAGTACGTTTGGGTTTTTGGGTGAACATGAGCTTGCTTTTCACTGGCTACGTAAGGTTGAGAGTACCCGACACGTGTGGGACGTGCCGTTCTATCACTGGTTAGCCGTTTCTGCGTATCAACTGAATCGTCCTGATCTTGCAAAGCGTTACTGGAAAAAGGTTCAAACGGTTGATGCAAAGAATGAAATGGCAGAGCATTATCTGGCAGAACTCGAAGCGGGTACGCTTCATAAAAACCAGGTTAGCTACCGATCACAGATGCCCCAAGAAGTGGAAGAGTCTGACGGGAAACACGATTATCATGCTAGAATGACGCATCTGATGCTTCTCTATACGAGACGCGATCCAGAAGGTGCTTCGATTTTACAAACCTATTGTAAACGAAAAGACGAACCTCTTCTTGTTAAAGAGCTTTCAGCGTATATTGCGGTCACTCTTGCTGATGAATCGGTCCAAATCGTAGATGATGAAGGGGCGTATACTGTACGTACACAGACAGATTTCCCTGAATATGTACGATCAGGAATGCGTGTTATTGCTGAGCTAGAGCAGGCAGATATTAGTGACTCAGAACTGCATGAGCTAATTGCGATGATCTGGTTGCCTTGTTATGTTAAACTTTCAAATAGTAGAGAAGCCTTTCAGAACGTGAAAGCAACTGCTGCTGCGATGTATTACATGTGGCATAAAGTAAGACAAACAAACGTCACTCAAAACGAAGCCGCAAACGCGTTCGGTGTATCTGGATCAACCATATATGCTTACCGTAAAAAGTTAACGCGCTTACTGGAGACGAATGACCTCTGAGCAGGCTGGTAGACTTTTTAACTACAATCAGATATGATTTTAAATAAGAAACATTATCCTTTAATAATTAATGTAATTTAGCAAAACGTGAAGGAAGTGAAGCAGATGAGTGAAAAAATTTATGATGTCATTATTGTCGGTGCCGGGCCTGCAGGTATGACTGCAGCTGTATACACTTCTCGTGCTAATCTTGACGTTCTTATGATTGAACGCGGGATTCCGGGCGGACAAATGGCAAATACAGAAGATGTAGAAAACTATCCAGGTTTTGATAGCATTCTTGGTCCAGATCTTTCTACGAAAATGTTTGAGCACGCGAAGAAATTTGGCGCTCAATATCAATATGGTGATGTGAAAGAAATTCGTGATAACGGTGACTACAAGACAGTCGTATCAGGGAATCAAGAATTTCATGCAAAGGCCATTATTGTAACGAGTGGCGCAGAATACAAGAAGATTGGTGTTCCTGGCGAAGCAGAGTATAGCGGCCGCGGTGTTTCTTATTGCGCGGTTTGTGACGGAGCTTTCTTTAAGAACAAAGAGCTTGTTGTCGTTGGCGGTGGAGATTCAGCCGTTGAGGAAGGCGTGTATCTTACACGCTTTGCTTCTAAAGTAACCATTGTACACAGACGTGATCAGCTACGAGCACAGAAAATTCTTCAACAGCGCGCGTTTGATAACGAAAAAATTGATTTCATCTGGAACCACACGGTGAAAGAAATTCTAGGTGAAAATGGCAAAGTGAATAAAACGCTTCTTGTTAACACGGTAACTGGTGAAGAGCGTGAATTCAGTGCGGACGGTGTCTTTATTTACATCGGTATGCTTCCATTAAACCAAGCTGTTAGCGGTCTTGATATCACAAATGAAGAAGGCTATATCGTGACGGACGAAAACATGGCGACGAAGGTTCCTGGCATCTATGCAGCAGGTGACATTCGTGACAAAATGCTTCGTCAAATCGTAACAGCAACTGGCGATGGTAGTATCGCTGCGCAATCTGTTCAGCACTACATTGAATCACTAGAAGATGCTGGAAAAGAAGCGCTAGTCTAATTCGGTATGAAAGCAGAGGACGATCCTCTGCTTTTTCTTTATAGCTCGCAGTAAAACCACATTTCGACAGCCTTCGAGCTGTATCGGGTGGTGCCTGTCACCGCGTCATTCCCTTTTAATTTGGCTGTAACAGCGGTGAAACACAAATGGGGTAAACTGTTAGTAGATTTAACCCCCTTTAAATAGATTCACTCTTTTGCACGGGCATTTATGCGCCGTGCTCTTTTTTTGCCTGAATGAGACAAATCTTCAGGGCTGATCCAAACCGCTCTCATTGTTCATGGTCAGCAATCATAGTATACTATGGGTAGAAAATCTTGAAGTCTGAGCTTCTTTCAGGCTTTCGTATACTAACAGGATGATTGAATTGAGGTGACAATTGTGCAACGAGTAACAAACTGCATTTTAAATGACGAAGCAAATGATCGCGTACTCTTACTACAAAAGCCGCGCCGAGGTTGGTGGGTTGCACCAGGTGGAAAGATGGAATCGGAAGAATCCATCCGTGATTCGGTGATTCGCGAGTTCCGAGAAGAGACTGGTGTTTATTTAAAGAACCCCAAACTTAAGGGGATTTTCACATTCATTATTAAAGAAAATGAAGTAACTAAGTCTGAATGGATGATGTTTACGTTTCTTGCAACGGAATATGATGGGGAATCAGTAGAAAAGTCAGCAGAAGGAAAAGTAGCTTGGGTAAAAACAGATGATGTGAGTGACCTTCCAATGGCTCCGGGAGATTATCATATTCTTGACTATATGATGAAAGGCCATGGAATAATTTATGGAACGTTCACCTATACCCCCGATTTCAAATTACTTTCTTATCGACTAGACCCGTCTTAATGAGAAGTGTACCAATAAGAGAAATTGAGAAACGGAGTGGGGAAAATGACCGATTTAATCGATAAACGCATTCATATGGTCATTATTACAGGAATGAGTGGTGCGGGTAAAACGGTTGCGATGCAGTGTTTTGAAGATATTGGCTACTTCTGTATTGATAACCTGCCGCCAGCCCTCTTACCGAAATTCGTTGAAATGGTTGACGGATCAGAGGGAAAGTTAAATAAAGTTGCGCTCGTGATGGACTTACGCGGCGGAGATTTCTTTGATCATCTAGTGGAAGCCGTTGATCATTTGGATTCACATGATCGCTTAGATGCAGAAGTGCTCTTCCTTGATTCAAAAGACTCCACGCTTGTCAGACGCTATAAAGAAACAAGGCGCTCTCATCCGCTTGCACCAGAAGGTTTACCGCTTGAAGGTATTCAAAAAGAACGTGAAATGTTGGAAGAGCTGAAAGGGCGCTCCCAACAAATTATTGATACAAGCGATATTAAACCGGTGCAACTGCGAGAGAAAATCATGGATCGCTTTTCGAACAATGAAAAAGAAAACTTTGGCGTAAACGTGATGTCATTTGGCTTTAAATACGGCATTCCGATTGATGCTGACCTTGTATTTGATATTCGCTTTCTTCCAAACCCTCATTATGTGGAGCATTTGCGGCCAAAAACAGGTGTGGAGGAAGAAGTAGCGAACTATGTATTTAAGTGGAAGGAAACACAAATCTTTCTTGAGAAGTTAATCGATATGCTTGCTTATATGCTCCCTCAATATAAGAGAGAAGGGAAGAGTCAGCTAGTCATCGGCATTGGCTGTACGGGCGGAAAGCATCGTTCTGTCGCTTTTGCAGAACACATCGGTCATCACTTTGAATCAGAGTATCGAACAAATATTACGCATCGGGATATTGAAAAAGGGAAGGGTCACAAATAATATGGATGAGACTAATCTGCCAAAGGCTGTCGTCATTGGCGGAGGAACAGGCCTATCGGTACTTCTACGTGGACTTAAAAAGTTTCCTGTCGACATCACTGCCATTGTAACAGTAGCCGACGATGGAGGAAGTTCAGGTCGATTGCGTGACGAGTTCGATATTCCTCCTCCAGGCGATGTGCGAAATGTCATTACAGCTTTATCTGAAGTTGAACCTTTATTAGAGGGATTGATGCAGCATCGCTTTAAAAACGGAAATGGTTTATCAGGTCATTCTCTTGGTAACTTAATGCTCGCTGCCATGACCGATATTACCGGAGACTTTGTAAAAGGCGTAAGAGAAATGTGTCGCGTCTTGAACGTGCGAGGTGAAGTTCTCCCTGCATCGAATCAAAGCATTGTTTTACATGCGGAAATGCGTGATGGAACGTTTGTACAAGGTGAATCCCAAATTCCAAAAGTAAACAAAGCAATTAAACGAGTATTTCTTTCACCACCAGGGATCAAAGCGCTACCCGAATCGATTCGAGCCATTCGTGAAGCAGATTTAATTGTACTTGGACCAGGTAGTTTGTATACAAGCATTTTACCGAATTTACTTGTGCCAGGCATTGCGAAAGAAATTCAGCAGGCAAAAGCAAGAAAAGTATATGTTTGTAATGTTATGACTCAGTTAGGTGAAACAGAAAATTATACGGCGAGTGACCACGTGCAGGCACTCATTGATCACATTGGCTATAAACTTATGGATACGATTATTGTAAATGAAGAAATGATTCCCTCTTTTTACGAAAAACGTTATGCACAAGAACGAGCAGAGGTTGTGCAATATGACGAAAATCGTCTGAAGAGCTTTGGTTTTCATGTAATCAGTGATAAAATTATCCAATACGATGAGAAATATGTACGCCATGATGCGAAAAAAATATCATCGATTCTTCTATCTTTATTAGACGATAGAAGAGCATGATGGGTCAGTGGGGCCCCTGCATGTAAAAGGGGGGATGGCAATGTCATTTGCTGCTGATACAAAGAAAGAATTAACGCAGTTAGAAAGCAAACCTTGTTGTGCAAGATCAGAACTAGCAGCTCTTATACGAATGAATGGATCTATTTCTTTTGGAAACAGACAGTTGATTTTAAACATTCCGACAGAACACGCTGCCATTGCAAGAAGGATTTATACGCTTATTAAGCGGATTTACAATTATGATGTTGAACTGCTTGTCCGTAAGAAGATGAGATTGAAGAAAAACAATGTTTACATTGTTCGGGTCTCAGCAAAAGCGAGAGAGCTTCTTGAAGATCTCGGTATTATGGATAATGCATTTACGTTTACTAGAACGATTTCGAGTGATTTTACGAAAAAGGCCTGTTGCAAACGCTCTTATCTAAGAGGAGCATTTCTTGCTGGGGGTTCAATTAATCATCCTGAAACCTCTTATCATCTCGAAATCTTCTCCATGTATGAAGAGCATACAGAGTCACTTTGTAACTTAATGAATGAATTTGGTTTAAATGCGAAGATGCTTGAGCGAAAGAAAGGTTACATCGTCTATATCAAAGAAGGTGAAAAGATTACAGAGTTTTTAAGTGTTGTCGGGGCTCATCAGGCGCTGCTTTACTTTGAAGATGTTCGCATCATGAAAGATATGCGAAATTCTGTTAATCGGATTGTGAATTGTGAAACAGCCAATTTGAATAAGACAGTCGGTGCAGCTTTTCGGCAGGTTGAGAACATTCGCTTTATCCAAAAAGAAGTTGGGCTTGAAATTCTTCCTGATAAACTAAGGGAGATTGCAGAACTTAGAGTGAAACACCAGGATGTAACGTTAAAAGAGCTTGGCGAGATGGTCACAGGAGGAGCGATTAGCAAATCCGGAATCAATCACAGGTTGAGAAAAATTGACCAAATTGCTGATAAGCTTCGTAATGGTAAGCCAATTTCATAGTCGTCCCCATCAAAGGCTTGACACTGGTGGACAGTAGCTTTCCGGCTAGATAGAAAGCAGAGTAAAGAAAAACATTCATTCCCTCAAAGCGCAGGGAATGGGGTTTTTCTAAATTTTTCACAGTCCGAGATAGCGCTTACTTAAATTGGGGATAAAAAACGACTCTGCTGATACCCGTTTTTAACACTCGCTAAATAAGAGTCCTCGATCCGTTTTTTCTTATCAGCAGTTATAAATAAGGGGAGGAATGAACAAGTGGTTCAAAAAGAAGTTGTTGTGACATTAGATACAGGATTACAAGCTCGACCTGCGGCCCTTTTCGTGCAGGAAGCCAACCGATTTAACGCGGATATTTTCCTCGAAAAAGATGGAAAGAAAGTGAATGCCAAAAGCATTATGGGTATCATGAGCCTTGCGGTTGGAACAGGTGCTTCTGTTATTTTAACTGTTGATGGTAATGACGAAGAGGATGCTATGTCATCACTCATGGATTTTGTGCAAAAAGATTAAAGAGCGAAGGCTTACCGCTAAGTGCAAGCGGTAGCCTTCGTTTTTTTGTTGTAGAAAAGAATTTTGCGTAAAAAAGAGCCTTTCCTCAGTGGGAAAGGCTCGATTCAAACTAGTTTATGCTTTCTTTTCCATTACTTCATCAATTAAGCCGTACTCTTTCGCTTCTGTTGCTTCCATGAAACGGTCACGATCCGTGTCGCGATCAATTGTTTCAAGTGGTTGACCTGTACGTTCAGAAAGAATTTTGTTCAGCTTTTCGCGCATTTGAATGATACGTTTTGCGTGAATTTCAATGTCAGAAGCCTGACCTTGCGTACCACCGAGCGGTTGGTGAATCATTACTTCACTGTTTGGGAGCGCATAACGCTTCCCAGGCTCACCAGCTGCAAGAAGGAAAGCACCCATAGATGCAGCCATACCGATACAGATTGTTGATACTTTCGGCTTGATAAATTGCATTGTATCGTAAATTGCCATACCTGCTGTGATCGAACCACCAGGGCTGTTAATGTAAAGTGAGATATCTTTATCAGGATCTTCTGCAGCAAGGAAAAGAAGCTGAGCGACTACAGCGTTTGAAACGTTGTCGTCAATTGCTGTTCCTAGCATGATAATGCGATCCTTAAGAAGACGAGAATAAATGTCGTACGCTCTTTCACCGCGGTTTGTTTGTTCAATTACCGTTGGAATTAAAACCATTTAAAATTCCTCCTTTATTTTTATGGAATATGTAGTTGCTGTACGTTCATCATACCTAAAAGGTCAATATAGGTCAAATAAAGTGCTGTGCTATTTTTGAAAAGGGTGAAGTAGAGATGTTTTTCTTTCTCTATCTACATCCATTTTCCCCGCATCACCTTATTTTAAACAGACCGCGTGCTCCTTTTTTTGAGGCGCTCATCTGCTACAAAATAAGTTAGAATTCTTCTCTCTACCTGGTTACGAATTTGAATAGATGAATATCGGTATGTTTGATTGTAGCCACGGCAGAAGACTTTGCAAATGACGACGTCTTCTTTAGTTTCTTCAATATACACGCGAATTCCTTTTTCATGAAGAGTGGCCTTTGCCCATTTTAAATCAGTTGAGGCAAGCGACATAGCTGACCGAATCAGTTCCAGGTAAGGGCGCGGGAGCTTCATTCTAGAATGTTGTAGCCATTTCATATCCATTTCCAGCACTCTTTTTACGTAAGGAAGTAAGAGGTAGTTTCTTAATGCCTTCGTTTCTTCTTTACTTAATTGGAACACGATCGCCACCGCCTAACAGAACATGTGTTTGGTTTTACTTTACTATGAGATAATTGAGCCGTCAAGAGCTTAAGACTTAAGTAACGAAGTCATTCAAATGAAAGAGCGTTAAGATGAAAATCACCTTGCAAAAAAATAGGCGATCCCGTATAATAATCTTTGCGCTAATAAAGCGCGCCCGTAGCTCAGTCGGATAGAGCGGTGGTTTCCGGTACCGCGTCAGTCGGGGGTTCGAATCCCTCCGGGCGCACCATATACATAATTCCAATCCCTTTCGCTGATGCGAGAGGGATTTTTTATTGATTTTTATTATGTAGGATAGACAAATTCATGAGAACAATATCGGTTGTTGATTGATATCTTAAATAAGAAAAAAGAAAAAAGAGTAGAACTCGTCCACTCTTTCTGCTATCCGTCGTGCCTTCTAACAATCACGATCATCATCATGTCTTTTGCTGCCTGCTCCACTCATCGTGTGTTTAAAGCCTGAGTGCATACCAGTAGCGCATAGTCCGAGCCATAATCCGATAAAGAAGGCTTTTTTGAAATCTTCCGGTTCAACGTAAACATGACTCATCACAATTCCGATGATGATTGAAAGGATGGGTAAAAATCTTACCGGAAAACCAAACACCTTGAAGAGATGTACTACTCCAATGATGACTGGAAGCAAAGCAATTCCATATACCGCTAAATCCATGGCATTTGCCTCCTTTTTTCTCTCTATAAGACAGTTTATGTAGAAATTTGGCTGAGGGACGGGCGATTTCATCAATTTTATTAAAAATGGTGTCAAGAACCGTCTTTAAAAAACAGAAAATTCTGCTCATTTTCGTTTTTTCATACCATAAAATGAAACGATATAGTATGATGAAGTTGGAGGGATTGCGATGGAATTAGGATTGATACAAAAGCAGACAACGAAACTAGTCATGACAACCCAGTTGCATCAAGCGATTTCTATACTCCAATATTCTACGGCTGAATTATTGGAGTACGTGAAAGAACAGGCTCTTGAAAATCCACTTATTGAATTACAGTCACCATCATGGGACGGAGGTGTTCGTTCTTCAAAACGTTCCTACGAGAATGGGACTAGACAAGATCCGCTGGAATATGCGGAAACAAGAAGGAGTCTGCACGATGAACTTCACGAGCAGACGAGGTGCATAAACCTACCAAAAAAATAACCGGCATTGTCCATTATTTAATTGATAACATCGATGAAAGTGGCTACTTACGAATCAATGAAACAGAAGTGATGAGTTATTTAGACTGTGACGAATTTGAATTAACTGAAGCGATTCGACAGGTCCAGTTACTCGACCCTCCAGGTATTGGGGCTCGCTCTTTATCGGAATGTCTTTCCCTACAGCTAAATCATGAGGGGGAGGTCTTTGAACTTGCTCGATTGCTCGTATCTAATCATTTGAAAGCGCTAGCAGAAAAGAAATATCGTGAGCTTTCGAAGCAGTATCACGTACCTGTCGAACAAATTCAACAGGCAGCAGATTTGGTAGCAGATCTTAACCCGCGTCCAGGAACGAAGTGGTTTACTGAGAAAACAACGTACATCGTACCAGATGTTATGATCCAAGAGAAAAATGGGCGATTTACTGTTACATTGCTTGATGATGATTTGCCGGCAATGAAAGTGAGCAACACGTATCGATCATTTAAACATAATGAAGCAGCCGACTATTTGAAAGACAAATTCCAGCAAGTCAGCTGGTTAATGAAAAGCATTGAACAAAGAAAGCAGACGTTAAGGGCAATTATGGGTGTTGTGATTGTCCATCAACAAGGATTTTTAAGAAATGGCATGAGTGACCTTGTACCGATTACATTGAAAGAAGTAGCTAATGAAGCTCATGTCCATGAATCGACAGTAAGTCGCGCCATTAAAAGTAAATATGTTCAAACGCCACATGGTTTGTACCCACTAAAAGATTTGTTCACTTCAAAGTTAGCGAGTGAATCTGGGGAAGGGGCTTCTTCTTCCAGTGTTAAGCTCTTTATTAAAGAACTTGTGGAGAATGAGAATAAACTCAAACCGTTATCAGACCAAAAAATTGTAGAAGCTCTTCATATCCAGCGTGGAATTGAGGTATCAAGACGAACAATTGCAAAGTATCGAGACGAATTAAAGATTTTAAGTTCATCAAAGCGAAAGAGATTTACGTAACAGCTGCCGGGAAGGTGGCTCTTTTTTTGCGTTTAAATACCTTGTTAAGTAAACTAGAAAATTGTAAGAAGGGAGGTTTAATTAATGAGTAAATCGGTTATTTTATATTCGAAGGCGACATGTCCACTTTGTGATGAAGCAGCGTATCTTCTTGAGGAGTTACAGGAGGAAATGACGTTCTCAATACAAACGGTTGATATTTATAGCGATGAGGCGCTCTTGGAAAAGTTTATGGTCATGATTCCAGTTGTCGAAATAGAGGGTGAAATTGTTGATTATGGTCGAATTTCAAAAAAAACGATAAGAAAACGCTTACTTTAAAATTTTCAGTTTAACATAGTTGCCCATGCTTTTGGCAACTGCTACAATGAAAATTGTAAGAAGTTCTTTTTGATCCAGGTGGGACTGAAAATGTCTAAGCGGGACATATTACGTCTCAGGAAAAAAGAAGAACAGCAGGGGAGACGAATTATGCGCTCATTATTGTCACTTCAACAAAAATTATTGCCGGACATGCTAGAAGTTATGAATAAGCGCTATCGGGTATTGAGACAATTAAGACTTATGCAGCCTATTGGACGTAGAAGTCTTGCGAACAGTTTGGATATCACCGAGCGGGTTCTGAGAAGCGAAGTAACGTTCTTGAAAGATCAGGGGCTACTACATATGTCGATACAAGGTATGCACCTGACAGAAGAGGGTGAACAGCTTTTGTTGGAACTTGAACCGGTTATGAATGAAGTTTCCGGTCTCGATAACCTTGAAAAGCGTCTGAAAGATAAGCTTGGCATACCGGAAGTATTTATTGTCCCTGGTGATAGTGATGATACACCCTGGGTAAAAAAAGAAATGGGTCGAGCCGCTGTGGGACGCTTGAAAAAGTTTCAGCTTAAAGATAGAGTAATTGCTGTAACGGGCGGTACCACTCTCGCAGGTGTAGCCGATATGATGATTCCTTCTTCAGAAATGGAAGGAACGCTGTTTGTCCCAGCCCGAGGAGGTCTTGGTGAACAGGTAGAAAATCAGGCGAACACGATTTGTGCGAAGATGGCAAGAAAAGCCCATACTGACTATCGTTTGCTACATGTTCCAGATCAGTTGAGTGAAGAAGCATACCAATCTCTTATAGAAGAACCGGGCGTCAAAGATATTCTTGAGATTATTAAGTCAGCCGGTATTGTGGTTCATGGGATTGGGGAAGCTAGAACGATGGCACAGAGACGTAAGTCGACGCTTGATGTTGTTGAAAAAATCGAGTGCGAACATGCTGTTGCTGAAGCGTTTGGGTATTACTTCAATCAGTCAGGAGAAGTTGTTCACAAAGTGAAGACGATCGGACTGCAACTCGAAGATTTAGAGCGTAGTGAATTAGTCATTGCGGTAGCCGGCGGCCGTTCGAAAGCAAAAGCCATCGCAGCTTATCTAAAGACAGGGATTCAAAGTATTCTTGTTACAGATGAAGGTGCCGCTAAAGCGTTATTAGAGGGAGATTCCCTTTATTAAATAAAACACACCTCGGGAAACGAGGAAATTCAAGGAGGAACTACACAATGGCAACAAAAGTAGGTATTAACGGTTTTGGACGTATTGGACGTAACGTATTCCGTGCAGCATTAAACAACCCTGGTGTTGATATTGTAGCTGTAAACGATCTTACAGATGCAAACATGCTTGCACATCTTCTTAAATACGATTCCGTACATGGAGAACTTAATGTAGAAGTTGAAGTTAACGGCGAGAATCTTGTTGTTAACGGAACTGAAATCAAAGTTCTTTCTGAGCGCGACCCAGCACAACTTGGATGGGGAGATCTTGGTGTTGAAGTGGTAATCGAATCCACTGGCCGTTTCACAAACCGTGACGATGCTGCGAAGCACCTTGAAGCAGGAGCTAAGAAAGTTGTCATCTCCGCACCAGCTAAAGATGAAGACATTACAGTTGTTCTAGGTGTTAACGAAGACAAGTACGATGCAGCTAGCCATCACGTTATCTCTAACGCATCTTGTACTACAAACTGTCTTGCACCAGTAGCTAAAGTATTGAACGACAAGTTCGGTATTAAGCGTGGTCTTATGACAACAACTCACTCATATACAAACGATCAGCAAATTCTTGATCTTCCACACAAAGACTACCGTCGTGCTCGTGCAGCAGCTGAAAACATCATTCCAACATCTACAGGCGCTGCTAAAGCAGTATCTCTTGTACTTCCAGAGCTTGATGGTAAGTTGAATGGTATGGCTATGCGTGTACCTACACCAAACGTATCAATCGTTGACCTTGTAGCTGAACTTGATCAAGACGTTTCAGTTGATGAAGTAAACGCTGCTCTTAAAGAAGCTGCTGAAGGCGATCTTAAAGGATACCTTGGTTACAGCGACGAGCCACTAGTATCAAAAGACTACAACGGTAACCCGAACTCTTCAATCGTAGATGGTCTTTCTACAATGGGTATCGATGGAAACATGGTTAAAGTTATCTCTTGGTATGACAACGAGTGGGGCTATTCTAACCGCGTAGTAGATCTAGTCGACTACATCGCTGCAAAAGGGCTATAATAAGAATTGTTAATAGAGGAGGAGGAAGTCTTGGGCCTTCCTCCTTTTCCATTGTCATTACTAAGGATATAGCTTTATTTAAAAGGTGAACCTTTTAAAACTTTGTGCAGAGGAGGACGTGCGTGATGAACAAAAAATCAATTCGTGACGTTGAGTTAAAAGGCAAAAAGGTATTCTGCCGCGTGGATTTCAATGTACCTATGGAAGATGGTAAGGTAACAGATGAAACGCGTATTAAAGCAGCACTTCCTACGATCAAGCATTTGTCTGATCAGGGAGCGAAAGTAATTCTTGCAAGCCACCTTGGACGTCCAAAAGGTGAAGCTGTTGATGAGCTACGTCTTGATCCGGTTGCAGACCGCTTAAGCGACCTCATTGGCAAAACCGTTACAAAAACAGATGCAGTCTATGGTGAAGAAGTTGACCGTGCGATTGCAGATCTAGAAGATGGCGATCTTCTTCTTATTGAGAATGTTCGTTTCGAAGCTGGAGAAGAGAAGAATGATGAAGAACTTGCGAAGAAATTTGCTGCAATGGCAGATCTTTACGTAAACGATGCTTTTGGGGCAGCACACCGTGCTCACGCTTCAACAGAAGGTATCGCTCATCATATTCCTGCTGTAGCTGGTTTTCTAATGGAGAAAGAACTTGAAGTTCTTGGAAGTGCTCTAACAGAACCTTCCCGTCCATTTACAGCTATTGTTGGTGGAGCGAAAGTAAAAGATAAAATCGGTGTGATTGATCACCTGCTTGATAAAGTAGATAACTTGATCATTGGTGGCGGTCTTGCGTATACATTTGTAAAAGCACTTGGACATGAAGTTGGTTTGTCTCTTCTTGAAGAAGATAAAATCGATCTAGCGAAATCATTCATGGATAAAGCAAAAGAAAAAGGCGTTAATTTCTATATGCCACAAGACGTTGTGATTGGTGATGATTTCTCAAATGATGCAAACACGAAAGTGGTAAGCATCGAAGAAATTCCTTCCGATTGGGAAGCACTTGATATCGGACCGAAAACGAGAGAAACGTACAGCAACGTTATTTCCGACTCTAAACTCGTTATTTGGAACGGACCAATGGGTGTATTTGAACTAGACGTTTATGCTAATGGTACGAAAGCAGTAGCTGAAGCACTTGCAAACGCAGAAGATACGTATTCAGTTATTGGTGGCGGTGACTCTGCAGCAGCGGTTGAGAAATTTGGCTATGCTGATCAAATGAGCCACATCTCTACTGGTGGCGGTGCTTCTCTTGAGTTCATGGAAGGCAAAGAACTTCCGGGTGTTGTCGCACTTAACGACAAATAAAATACTTATGTTTTTAATCTTATAAAGGATGGTGAGTGAACATGCGCAAACCAATCATCGCAGGTAACTGGAAGATGAACAAAACACTTACGGAAACAAAAAGCTTTGTTGACGAAGTGAAAGGACTTATTCCTGATGGCAATCGCGTAGATTCCGTTGTCTGTGCTCCTGCTCTTTTCCTTGATTATTTAACGGATGAGCTAGAAGGTACAGCACTTCAAGTTGGTGCTCAAAATATGCATTTTGAAGAAAACGGCGCGTTTACAGGTGAAATTAGCCCTGTAGCACTTAACGATCTTGGAGTAGGCTATGTCATTCTTGGTCACTCTGAACGTCGTGAGCTATTTGGTGAAACAGATGAGATTGTAAATCAAAAAACTCATGCAGCGTTCAAACATAACCTAACGCCAATCATCTGTGTCGGTGAAACGCTTGAACAGCGTGAAAGCGACGTAACAGAAGATATTGTCAAAGCACAAGTTCAAAAAGCAATTGCCGGTTTAACCAATGAACAGGTAGCTCAATCTGTTATCGCATATGAGCCAATCTGGGCAATTGGAACTGGTAAAACAGCAACAAGCGATCAAGCTAATGATGTATGTGCATTTATCCGCGGCGTCCTTAAAGACGAAACGACTGACGAAACAGCTAATGCGGTCCGTATCCAATATGGCGGCAGTGTTAAACCTGGTAACATTGACGAGCTTATGGGTAAATCCGACATTGATGGAGCTTTAGTCGGCGGCGCTAGCCTTGATGCGAAATCTTTCCTACAGCTTTTGGAGGCTGGTCAGAATGCCTAAGAAGCCAGAAGCTTTAATTATCTTAGATGGCTTTGGCCTTCGAGATGAGGAAAAAGGAAATGCCGTAGCACATGCAAATAAACCGAATTTTGATCGTTACTGGAACAACTACCCACACGCTACCCTACAAGCGAGTGGAAAAGCAGTTGGTCTTCCAGACGGCCAAATGGGGAACTCTGAAGTAGGCCACTTGAATATCGGTGCAGGACGCATCGTGTATCAAAGCTTAACAAGAGTTAATCTTGCAATCGAAGAAGGCGACTTCTTCGAAAATGAAACATTTTTAGAGGCAATTGACCACGTGAAGAAAAAAGGAACAAGCCTACACTTGTTTGGACTTCTTTCTGACGGTGGAATCCATAGCCACATTAAACATCTTTTCGCACTTCTTGAACTTGCTGCAAAGCAAGGCCTTGAAGATGTGTACGTTCACGGTTTCCTTGATGGTCGTGATGTTGGCCAACAATCTGCGAAAACCTACATTCAGCAGTTAGAGGATAAGATGGAAGAAGTCGGAGTTGGTCGCCTTGCGACGCTCTCAGGCCGCTATTATTCCATGGACCGCGATAAGCGTTGGGATCGTGTTGAGAAGTCTTACCGTGCCCTGGCATACGGTGAAGGCCCTTCTTACAAAGACCCATATGAGCTAGTTGATGATAATTACAAAAATGAAATCTATGATGAGTTCGTTCTTCCTTCAGTTATGACCGAAGAAGACGGTTCACCGATTGCGACGGTTGATGATGAAGATGCAGTTATCTTCTTTAACTTCCGTCCTGACCGAGCAATCCAGATTTCACAAGTCTTTACAAATGATGATTTCCGCGGTTTCGATCGTGGAGAAGAACGTCCTAAAAATCTTCACTTTGTCTCACTTACTCGTTTTAGTGAAACAGTTGGAGGCGACGTTGCTTTCAAACCAACAAACCTTGATAACACGCTTGGTGAAGTACTCGCTCAGCAGGATTACAAGCAGCTGCGTATTGCTGAGACAGAGAAATACCCACATGTTACGTTCTTCTTTAGCGGTGGACGCGAAGAAGAGTTTCCTGGGGAAGAACGAATTCTTATCGACTCTCCGAAAGTTGCAACCTATGACTTGCAGCCGGAGATGAGTGCCTATGAAGTGACGGACGCGTTACTGAAAGAACTCGATGCCGATAAGCACGACGCGATAATCTTAAACTTTGCGAACCCTGACATGGTTGGGCATTCCGGAATGCTTGAGCCAACAGTCAAAGCCATTGAGGCCGTTGACGAATGTCTTGGTAAGATCGTTGATAAAATTACTGAAAAAGGCGGACATGCCATCATTACCGCTGACCATGGAAATTCGGATGAAGTCACAACGCTTGATGGCGATGCGATGACGGCTCATACGACGAACCCAGTACCTGTTATCGTCACAAAAGAAGGTGCAGAGCTTCGTACAGATGGAATTCTTGCGGACCTTTCACCAACGCTTCTCGATTTGCTTGGCGGCAAGCAACCGAAAGAAATGACAGGAAAATCATTAATTAAATAACTTACATTTAAAGGAGATGACACGTTATGCCAATCATTACTGACGTTTATGCACGCGAGGTCCTTGACTCCCGCGGCAATCCAACAGTTGAAGTAGAAGTATTTACAGATGCAGGTGTTAAAGCACGTGCAATGGTACCATCTGGTGCATCCACTGGTGAATACGAAGCAGTAGAGCTTCGTGACGGTGACAAAGATCGCTATCTTGGCAAAGGCGTTGAGAAAGCAGTAGCTAACATCAACGAAACAATTGCTCCAGAACTAGTAGGTATGAGCGTTTATGACCAGCTTGGAATCGACCACATGATGATCGACCTTGATGGTACTGACAACAAAGGTAAGCTTGGTGCTAACGCCATTCTTGGTGTATCTATGGCTGTTGCCCGCGCTGCTGCTGAAGAGCTTGAACTACCACTTTACGTATACCTTGGTGGATTCAACGCAAAAACTCTTCCAACACCAATGATGAACATCCTTAATGGTGGAGAGCACGCTGATAACAACGTAGACATTCAAGAATTTATGGTAATGCCTGTTGGTGCACCTTCTTTCAAAGAAGCACTACGCACTGGCGCTGAAATTTTCCACAGCCTTAAAGGCGTTCTAAAAGAAAAAGGTCTTAACACTTCTGTTGGTGACGAAGGTGGATTCGCTCCTAACCTTGGTTCAAACGAAGAAGCGATTCAAACGATTATTGAAGCAATCGAAAAAGCTGGATACAAGCCTGGCGAAGAAGTTATGATCGCACTTGACGTAGCATCTTCTGAAATCTACAGCGACGGTAAATACAACCTTGCTGGTGAAGGCGTAGTGAAGACTTCTGAAGAGATGATCGAATTCTACAGCCAACTATGTGAAAAATACCCAATCATCTCAATTGAAGATGGTCTTGACGAAAACGACTGGGAAGGTTGGGAGAAACTTACCCAAGCTCTTGGTGAGAAAGTTCAGCTTGTTGGTGACGATCTTTTCGTTACAAACACAAACAAACTTTCTGAAGGAATTGAGCGTAGCGTAGGTAACTCAATCCTAATCAAAGTGAACCAAATTGGTACACTAACTGAAACATTTGATGCTGTTGAAATGGCGAAGCGCGCTGGTTACACAGCTGTTATCTCTCACCGTTCTGGTGAAACAGAAGATACAACTATCGCTGACATCGCTGTTGCGACTAACGCTGGTCAAATTAAAACAGGCGCACCGTCTCGCACGGATCGCGTTGCTAAATACAACCAACTTCTTCGTATCGAAGACGAGCTTGAGCACCTTGCAATCTACGGTGGACGTAAGAGCTTCTATAACTTAGATAAGAAGTAAGTTGAATAACCCCCCGCGTGAAGACGCGGGGGTTTTTGTTGGGTTCTTTTCTTTTTTTAGCCTTTGTTAATGAACAGTGTTGAGTTTTGGAGCATTTGCGTGAAGTTGAGATTTCACACAAATGCTCCAAAAATCAAGGAATCAATAATATGAGATAGTATAGCCTTTTTTAAAAGTGATTTTGTTTTGATGACGGTTTTTTATGACGAGCCTCACTTCGTAGCTGATTGTAGCGGAAGGTGCCCGCCCCGCAGAAAGCGAGCACCTGGAGCGCAAAATCAGCCACCACTCTTATCGGAATAACGTCTACAAAAACAGTCGCTACCGTTCATGAAGTGTTAACACAATGTTAAGAAGGTATGATAATGGCCTGTATTACCGAAATAGATTGCTTTTACTGAAAAATATATGGTAAATTTATAGTATTGGAAAGGCTATAGTCCGGGAGGTGGAATCATGCATCTTGCAGCTACAATTGCATTAGTTATCGTTTCAATCTTACTTATTACTGTTGTATTGCTTCAGTCAGGTAAAAGCGCTGGTTTATCAGGAGCCATTACAGGTGGAGCTGAACAATTATTTGGAAAGCAGAAAGCCCGCGGTTTTGAAGCGGTTTTAAATAAAGTAACGGTAGTACTTGCCGTATTGTTCTTTGTTCTTTCAATTCTCGTTGCGTATCTCGTGTAACGTGATCAAGAAAGCAGCAGGTGTTGAGTCACTTGCTGCTTTTTTTATTGTACTTTAAGAATATTTAACCTTTTTAAAAGTCTAAAGTATAAGAAAAACTATGGCTTCCGCGAGTATTTGGCGGTAAGCTTTTCTAAGAAGAAGCGAAAAGGAAGTTTTTTGTCGAATGGAAGAGGGAAATAAGCTAACAGTACGAATTCCTTTTGCCTTCCGATCGAAACAGGTAAAATGCACATAAAGGCCTCATTGGATAGGATAATTCGTTTATTGCAGGTCAAACTAACAGGTAGTTGATTTAGAGGAGGATCACATCATGAAAGTAGTAGCACCAAAGCCATTTACATTCGAGGGAGGCAATCGCGCGGTATTAATGTTGCATGGTTTTACAGGAAATTCAGCAGATGTACGAATGATGGGACGTTACTTGCAGGAAAGAGGCTATACGTGTCATGCGCCACAATATAAAGGGCATGGCGTTCCGCCTGAAGAGCTTGTACATACTGGGCCAAAAGATTGGTGGAAAAATGTCACTGAAGGATATGAAAAGCTGAAAAGCATGGGCCATGACGAAATTGCTGTCGTCGGCTTATCGCTTGGAGGCGTATTTTCATTAAAGCTCGGTTATACTGTTCCTGTAAAGGGAATCGTGCCCATGTGCGCCCCGATGGATATGAAAGATGAAGAAACGATGTATCAGGGTGTCCTTTCCTATGCGAAGGAATACAAGAAATTTGAACGGAAATCACCTGAACAAATTGAAGAGGAAATGGAAGCCTTTAAAGAAACACCGATGAATACACTTGGTGAACTTCGCGATTTGATCTATGAGGTGCGTGATAACGTGGATATGATTTATGCTCCTACATTTGTGGCACAAGCGAGACATGATGAAATGATTAATACAGAAAGTGCCAACGTCATTCACGATAACATCGAATCAGATGAGAAAAGTCTGAAATGGTACGAAAACTCAACGCATGCGATCACACTAGGCAAAGAAAAAGACGAGCTTCATAAAGACGTTCATGCTTTTCTTGATAGCCTTGACTGGTCAGAATAAACAAAGAACTGATTTAAGAAGAAGGAAGGTGGAAGACAATGGCAGAAGAACATGAACAAAAAATATTGAGCTTCATGAAGGACGAAGCGTACAAACCGCTAACCGTTCAGGAGCTTGAAGAAGTATTTGGTTTGAAAGACTCCAGTGAATTTAAGGAATTTGTGAAAACGTTAAACAGTATGGAAGATGAAGGATTAATCGTTCGCACAAGAAGCAATCGCTATGGTATTCCTGAGAAAATGAACCTTGTTCGCGGAAAGTTACAAGTACACGCAAAAGGATTTGCTTTCCTTATTGCCGATAGCGATACTGGCGAGAAAGATGTCTACATTAATCAGGGTGATCTAGAAGGAGCAATGAACGGAGATCGTGTCATTGTAAGACTGCACCAAAAATCATCTGGCACTCGTCCAGAAGGTACCGTTATCCGTATCATTGAGCGTGGTGTAAAACGCACAGTTGGTACATATTCTGATAGCAAGCACTTTGGATTTGTAATTGCCGACGATAAGAGAATTCCACACGATATTTTCATTCCAAAAGGAGCTACTGCCGGTGCCGTTGACGGCCATAAAGTTGTAGTTGAAATTACGAAGTATCCTGAAGGACGTATGAGTGCGGAAGGACGCATCACTGAAATCTTAGGTCATAAAAACGATCCAGGCGTCGATATTCTGTCGATCATTTATAAGCATGAGCTTCCAGGCGAGTTTCCTGACGCTGCAATGGAGCAAGCTCATAAAACACCGGATCAAATCGATGAAAAAGAAATTGAAGGAAGACGTGACCTCCGTGAAGAGACCATTGTGACGATTGATGGGGCAGACGCAAAGGATCTAGATGACGCCGTTAATGTTGTCAAACTTCCGAATGGAAACTACAAGCTCGGTGTACACATCGCAGACGTAACGTATTATGTGACGGAAAACTCTCCGATTGATCAAGAAGCGCTTGATCGTGGGACGAGTGTGTATCTTGTCGACCGAGTGATTCCAATGATTCCACACCGTTTATCAAACGGAATTTGTAGTTTGAATCCTCAAGTAGATCGATTAACGATTTCTTGTGAGATGGAAATTACTACACAGGGTGAAGTGGTAAACCATGAGATTTTCCCAAGTGTGATTCGTACAAATGAGCGTATGACGTATACAGATGTACGAAAAATTCTCCAGCGTGAAGACGATGAAGTGCTAGAACGTTACAAGTCTCTCGTTCCATTCTTCGATAGCATGGGTGAACTGGCTGAAATTTTAAGAAAAGGACGTTTTGAACGAGGCGCCATTGACTTTGATTTCGCAGAAGCAAAAGTACTTGTAGATGATGAAGGGACGCCGCAAGAGATCGTGCAACGAGAACGCTCAGTGGCTGAACGCTTAATTGAAGAGTTTATGCTTGTCGCAAACGAAACCGTTGCCCAGCATTTTCACTTTATGGAAGTACCGTTCATGTATCGTATTCACGAAGATCCGGATGCAGATAAACTAAATACGTTCTTCGAATTCATTACGAACTTTGGTTACGTTGTACGCGGGAATGCGAACACGGTACACCCTCGTGCGCTACAAAAGCTTCTTGAAGAAGTAAAGGGAGAGCCAGAAGAAGCGGTAATTAGTAAGGTGATGCTTCGTTCGATGCAGCAGGCGAAATACTTCCCTGAAAGTCTCGGTCACTTCGGTTTATCGACAGACTTCTATACGCACTTTACGTCACCAATTCGTCGTTATCCTGACTTAATCGTGCACCGTTTGATCCGTACGTATTTATTTGAGAAAAAAGTTGATAACCAAACAACTTCCAAATGGAGCGAAGCGCTTGGTGAAATCGCTCAGCACGCTTCTGCAATGGAACGTCGTGCGGTTGACGCTGAACGTGAAACCGATGATCTGAAAAAAGCTGAGTTTATGAAAGATAAAATCGGGGAAGAGTTCGAAGGTGTGATTAGTGGTGTAACGAACTTCGGGTTGTTTGTTGAATTGCCGAACACGATCGAAGGTCTCGTTCACGTTAGTTATTTAACCGATGACTACTACCACTACGACGAAGGTGCTTATGCGATGATCGGTGAACGTACTGGTAACGTCTATCGTATCGGTGATGAAATCGCCATTCGCGTCTTGAATGTTAACATTGATGAGCGAGCAATTGACTTCGAAATTGTTGGTATGAAGCCACCGAAAGAGCGTCGTCGTAGAGAAAGTCCAAAAGTTATTGAAGGCGGAAAGCGCAAAAAGCGTGGAAAGTCCTCAAATAAAACAACTGATGCTGGGAAGAAAAAGCGTAAGTTCTCTCCGCCAAAAGATGGTCAGGGAACAAAAAAGAAACCAAAAAACAAAAAGAAAAAACGTCGCAATAACAATTCTTAATTCGCGTTATTAATCATTTGGTCAGTGTAAGTCACCTTGACTTATTCTGACCAAATTGATATACTGGAGTTCGACGTTTGAGAGGGGGGACGGTCATGCCAAAAGGTGATGGTGGACTCATTGCACAAAATAAGAAAGCAAGACACGATTATTCCGTTATTGAAACATATGAAGCAGGACTGGTTCTACAAGGAACTGAAATTAAATCCATCAGGGCAAGACGCGTAAACCTGAAAGACTCTCACGCCATTATTCGTAAAGGAGAAATCTTTCTTCTGAATATGCACATTAATGAATATGAGCAGGGGAATCGTTTTAACCACGATCCAACCCGTACTCGTAAGCTATTGATGAAGCGGAAAGAGATTGATAAGCTCATTGGCCTAACGAAAGAACAGGGCTATACGGTAATTCCACTGAAAGTCTATATCAAGAATGGCTATGCGAAAGTACTTTTAGGCCTTGCTAAGGGTAAGAAGAAGTATGATAAGCGCCAGGATCTCAAAGATAAGACGATGAAGCGTGAAGTGGACAAAGCGTTGAAAGAACGTCAGCGGATATAGTTTCCATTTGAATGGAAGCTGATCTATGTTATAATTAAAATTACCGAAACAATATATTAAGCTTAACTGCTTTGCCGTTTTCGGTTCTCATTTTCTTACATGGGGACGTTACGGATTCGACAGGGGTAGGTCGAGCTTAAGTCGCGAGTCGAGTTGGCGAGCTACGTTAAAAACGCCATGCCTATAACTGGCAAAGAAAACAACAACTTCGCACTAGCAGCGTAAGCTGTTTTGCGGTTCCTCCCTCCATCGCCCATGTGGTAGGGTAAGGGACTCAACTTAAGTGGGATACGCCAACAATCCACCGTCTGAGGAAAGTTGGAAGAGATTAATCAGACTAGCTACAAGGAAGCCTGTCGTTGGGCTGAATTGTAGTGAAACACTAATATAACGACTACACTCGTAGAAGCTTAAGTGCCGATACTTCTGGACGTGGGTTCGACTCCCACCGTCTCCACCAAATACATATTTGGTGGTTTTTTATTTGCAAAAAATCATCTCAATAAAGAAGCCCAGAAACGTGAATTTTCACGATCCGGGCTTTTTTAGTGTTTGTTCGCCTTTTCAGTAAGCGTTCCATGAAGACGTTTATTAAAAGAATCAGCTTGAGAAGTAACCTCGATATGTCCGATCGCCTTCCCTAATCCAAAAGCAGGCATATTGCCATAGAGACTTTCGTAGTGAGAGCTCGAAAGGACGTATGTTTCATGGTAGATGCCGACAGCACGGTTGTTTCCAATCTTTTGATTAAAGTTTTTCCATGCCTTTAAGTGGGCTTTACCATGAGCGTATTGACGAAGGTCTTCTGCTGAACGCCAGTATTGAAGGAGTAGAGTTGTCCGAAAGCTAAAGAAATTTTCCATGGAGAGACATCCTAACTGTTTATTGATGCTAAGCTCACGAATCATGCCAGGCATCGCAAGGAAAACAGGAAGCCATTTATGCACAGCCCACCATTGATTGATTCGCATCCCAATGAGAAATACTACAACGTCCTGTCCTTTATCCACCGTGTAGCGTCCGGTAAAAACTTGATTCGCCATATGCCTATTCCCTCCTTAGAGTGAGTTTCAGTTTGGCTTCGTCAGCCCATTCACTAGCTGCTTGCGTTGTCCTTATCCCATAATCTAATGTTAACAGCCAGAATTTCGCATCTTCTTGATCGCCATACGTTTCTCGTATCATTTCATCGATCGCCTGATAAGTATTCAAACGTTCAAGCAGTTTTAATTTGTAGTGATTCAATTGTTTTAAAGTTGTTTCATTGTTCTGGTGATGGCTGAAAAAAAGTTTAAGCAACAACTCATTCTTTTCTACTCCAAGTTCTCCAATAGGAGTTTCCATCCAATTGTAAAGAGCCTGCCAACCTAATGAGGTTAATTCATATTTCTTTTTATCAGGTCTTCCAGACTCACTCTCTTCCTGAACAGTTATCAGTTCTTCCTCAAGTAGACTTTTAAGTGTAGGGTAAATTTGTCCATAGCTGATTTTCCAGAAATGATTTAAACTTCCATCCATCATTTTTTTCATTGAATACCCCGTTTGGCAACCGATTGTTAATAAGCCGAGAATCGCGTACTTTGTATGTATTTGTTTTTCCACTTCTTCACTTCCTGTATCTTTTTGATGTATATCATTTAGATATATAATACATGACCTTCAAACATATGGATAGTACTAATTTTTAATTTTCTGATTTTTATATCAACAATAAAACAAGCCGCCCACATGGACGACTTGTTGTGTTAATCATTTTAATGCTACTTGTGTCTTTACCTCGAGATTATGCTGGTTAGATTGCAGACTTAATATAGTTAATAAATGCACGGGAAGCATAAGAAATGTACTTTTCTTTTCTTAGAATAATGCCAAGGTCCCATGGGATCTCTGGATTTATGAGTGGAATGGAGACCACGTTGTTTTGGTTGATTTTAGTAAGAATGGATTTAGGGAAAAAGGTGACGCCGAGATTGTGACTAACCATATCGCTGATAAAGTCCCATTGAGAGCTCACGTAAGAAATGTGAGGTTCAAATCCCGCCTGACGACACTGTTCAATCATCTGGTCATGTAACATGAAGTCTTCACTAAATAGGATGATTCGCTCATTTCGTAACTCGCTAATTGAGACCGAATTTTTTTCTGCGAATGGATGTGAACTGTGCACAAACAGCATTAATTCTTCCTTTTTGAAAGGAAGAGTTTCGAATTTTGTTTCATCGACAGGCAAAAGTCCAACTGCAAAATCCAATTCACCGTCGAGGATTTTTTGTTGCGCAATGTTGGCTCCATGCTCCATTAGTTCGATCGTAATATCAGGATAGAGTTCTTGGAACCCTTTTAAGATACTAGGAAAGTAGAGAGCGCCAATGAGTGGCGGGAGGCCGACTTTGATGTGCCCTTTCTTTAAATTCATCATGTCATATAAGTGAGAAGAAAGATCGTCGACCATATTTAATATTTTTTCACCCTGCAAATATACGATTTTTCCTGCATCGGTTAGTTCACTCGATCGTGCCGAGCGATCGAGTAGTTCAACATCTAACTCAGCTTCTAAACTTTTTACCATTTTACTTAACGTTGGCTGTGAGATGTAGAGGGAGTGTGAGGCTTTCGTGAAGCTTTTTTGCTTGGCGACTTCAACGAAATAGGCTAATTGCTTAATGTCCATATGAAAGCTCCTGTCTCTATTCCCATCAGAATGGGAAATGCATTATGGTTTATTGTAGTCGCAAGTCATCTACGAATTCAACCATAGACGGAGATTCTAGACGTATTTTTTGAGAGATCTGTTAGAGATGTAAAAAAGAGGGGTAATGAATAAGGGAATCAAAATTCTTATGGAGGTGCTCGTTTTGAGTAAAAAAGTATTAATTATTTCCGGTGATGCTGTTGAAGCTCTTGAGATTTTCTACCCTTACTATCGTTGCCTTGAGGAAGGATTTGATGTGACAATCGCATCCCCTACCGCGAAAAAGCTACAAACGGTTTGCCACGACTTTACAGATGAAATGGAAACGTTTGTTGAGAAGCAGGCTTATGGTATTGAATCACATGCTTCCTTTTCAGAAATCAATCCAGCGGAGTATGACGGGTTAATTATTCCTGGCGGACGAGCACCAGAATACATTCGAATGGATGAGAATGTACCAGATATCGTGAGACACTTCTTTGAAGAAAATAAACCAGTAGGAGCGATTTGTCACGCGGCACAGGTCCTTAATGTAGTGCCGGATATTATGAAAGACCGCGAATATACCGCCTATCCAGCGTGTAAACCAGATGTAACTGCATGCGGCGCTACATACATTGATGAGAAGGTCCATACGCGTGATAATCTCGTGTCAGGGCAGGCATGGCCTGACTTACCAGGGTTCATGAAAGAATTCCTTCGTTTATTAAAATAATGACACACGAACCCCCCTGATTATCAGAGCAGGGGGGTTCTTTAAGAAGAGGGATATTTCGTTTGACCAATAGCTGAAATAACAGAACCAACCGCTTGAATCCAGCTTCCTACGACATTAATGTTTGTTGCTTCTTCATTCTTAAGCTCTTTAATTCCTGAGATTGCTTGAAGAGAATTACCAACCGCCTGAAGAAAGTTTCCATAAATGCTATATAACGCTGATGCAGAAACTTCTCCTCCTAAGGCATCTGCAAGAGATACCCCTCCACCAAGAGCTTGAAGCCAGTTTCCATCAATATCTAGAATTTGTTTCACTTTATCATCAAAGTCGATCAAAATTCCAGTTACGACTGTGGAGTTTCCGATTGCCTGAAGCTGATTTCCCAATTTATCCAGTGAAGGTGGAGTAATGGTATCAGCGATTAGAGCGTTTCCTGTTCCTTGCATCACATTTCCAATAAGATTTAAACTATCAAGGATAGAGGAGGGAATTTCTTTTATAGGTGTACTACCAATAGCAGCTAAGATTGTACCAATTGCCTGTACCCATGAGCCAAAGACACCTTTTACTTCATTATCCATGAACTATCGCCTCTTCAAAAGTCGTCCTACCGTATTCTATACAAAAAAGAAAAATACGTTAATGAAACGAGCGTGGTTATGAACGCACATCCATGTTTAGAGACGTAGAATTGGTCTGACGATATTTTAGGAAAAAGATACTTGTTATTGTAATTGACATAATGCCAAAAATGACAGACATCATTTGAAGGCCGATCAGGTCTAACATCAACCCTGTTAAAAGCAACACAATTTGAAAAATGATCCGATCCAGCATATTTCGGAATGAAAAAAATCGTCCGTGAAATTCTTTTGGTACTCTTGTTTGAAAAATGGTAGCGGCCGTTGGAAAAAAACAGCCAACTGAGAAACCGAATACTATAAAGGCAATGACCGATAGAACAGGATTGTTTGCAAAAAAGAGCAATAGCTGGGAAAGTCCGATAATAAAGGAAAATAAAAATAGAATGGTGTAAGGCGATTGTTTTCTTGAAATTCTTTTAACAGCGAAAGCCCCAACCATAAACGAAAGGCCTTCAGCTGTGTAAATCCAGCTTTTAATGAGCGAATTGTCTTGAAGCTCACTGATGCTAATCACAAGCAAATTAAATCCACCGATAAATAAGAGTGGAACTAACGTCATAATCAGTGTCATCATCACAATTGGTAGCTCTTTTATTATCGGAAACAAAAGCGTAAAGCTACTTTCTGCTTTTGAACGCTTGGTTTCAGTAACGTCATTTTCTTCAATAGTAAGGAAGAATGTAAATACGACAAGAAGAAGATATGCCCCTAAAGAAAGAAGGTACATCGTTGATAGTGACATGATTACTAGGAAGATTCCTGCAATGGCAGTGCCAAGGACTCTTGATAACGTGGCTACATTCATATGAATCCCATTCATTTGCAGGAGTTCTTTTTCCTTTACGACGAGAGGAATAGCAGCCTGTAGAGCAGGAAAGTAAAAAGCAGCAGCGGATTGAATGAGAATCAGAAAAATAACCATCCAGAGTACAGAGCCAGTTTGAATAGCGAGCAGCATGAAAATGACGCTAATCGCTCTGGCAAGTCCAGCAACGATCATCACGGTTTTCTTCTTCAGCTGATCTGTCACGCGTCCGGCATACGGACCAATCGCAACCCCGGCAAGGAGTCCAATTGCCAGAATAACGGCTTTCATAAAATCAGATGGTACTTTTTCCTGCATAAATTCTAAGTTGCCAATAATCCCGAGCCATAAGCCTAACCCGGCCACGAACTCACCGGTTAGTAAAATCCACACATTTTTATTTTGCCACATCATGCCGACCTCAATTTTTCTTGTTTTTTTTATCATCATACCATGAGTTTGCAGTTGGAAATTACGAATCTCGAAAGAATTTTTATAAAAAAAGAGATATCGCTTTTTCACCGGTATGTCAGCCCCCCTTTCTGTTCATGCTAGAAAGAAGGAGGTGAAGGGAATGGCATTAGATGTATTGTGCGAAGTCACAAACTGCGTTCACAATCGTAATGGGAAAAACTGTGGAGCAGACGAAATCTATGTTGTCAGTCATCAGGGGAATAAAGCACGTAATAGTGAAGAAACTGATTGTAAAACATTTGAGCCTGGTACCCTTTAAACTCTTCCAAGCGTTACGATAAAAAATGAAGCCGTCCTCCTTAGAGGGCGGCTTCTCATTGTTTTTGAAGCTTGAGTGCTTATAGGAAGATAGCGTTCGCGAAAAGTTTACAATTAAATTCAGATAATTGTTTGCGTTAAAGTGCGAAAACTAGTATCATCAAAGAATATAAATTTTGAATTAAATAAATAGTCTAATTTTATATGTGAAGTGGAAGGGTGATTGGAATGGAAGGCAAAAAAGATCTTCGAATCAGAAGTAAAGTCATCAGTGAAGGTGTAAATCGAGTACCTAACCGCTCCATGCTTAGAGCAGTCGGTTTTACAGATGAAGATTTTAAAAAACCAATGATTGGTGTAGCGAGTACTTGGAGTGAAGTTACACCTTGTAACGTACATATTGATTCTCTTGCGCGTGAGGCGAAAGCGGGTGCTAAGGATAACGGCGGCGCGCCAATGATTTTTAACACGATTACCGTTTCTGATGGTATTGCGATGGGTCATGAGGGAATGTTCTATTCTTTGCCAAGTCGCGAAATCATCGCGGATTCAATTGAAACGGTCACAAATGCAGAACGTCTTGATGGCATTGTCGCAATTGGCGGCTGTGACAAAACAACGCCAGGTTGCTTAATCGCAATTGGTCGTATGAACATTCCGTCCGTGTACGTTTACGGTGGTACGATTCAGCCAGGTAAACTGAATGGAAATGATATTGACATCGTTTCGTCATTTGAAGCGGTTGGACAATATCAAGCTGGAACAATTAACGACGAAGAGTTGCACAAAGTTGAATGTTCTGCTTGTCCTGGAGCTGGCGCGTGTGGCGGAATGTATACGGCAAACACAATGGCATCTGCGGTCGAAGCACTAGGAATGAGTATTCCAGGATCATCCTCAACGCCTGCAGTGAATGATTATAAAGAAACTGAATGTCGTCAAGCTGGAGAACTAGTGGTTTCCCTTCTTGAAAAAGACATCTATCCTCGTGACATTATGACAAAAGAAGCATTCGAAAATGCGATCACGGTTGTCATGGCTCTTGGTGGTTCAACAAATGCCTTCTTGCATCTAACGGCAATGGCCCACTCAGCTGGTGTCGACTTATCATTGGATGATTTCGAACGCGTTCGCGAACGTGTTCCATACATTGCAGACATGAAGCCGAGCGGTAAATATGTGATGCAAGATCTATATGAAATTGGCGGCGTACCTGCTGTCATGAAGCTTCTTCATGAGCATGGCTTGCTTCACGGCGATTGTCTCACAGTAACTGGAAAAACGGTCGCAGAAAACTTGGCCGAAGCCCCATCGCTAAAAGAAGGACAAGAAATTATCCGCTCTCTAAATGATCCGATTAAAGCAAGTGGTCCACTTGTTGTTCTAAGAGGGAACCTAGCTCCGGAAGGTTCTGTTGCAAAAATGTCTGGTCAGAAAATTAGTCAATTTGAAGGCCCAGCTCGTGTTTATAATAACGAAGCAGAAGCAACGGCAGCAATCGAAGCGGATGATATAAAAGAAGGTGACGTTGTCGTTATTCGTAATGTAGGTCCTAAAGGCGGACCTGGTATGCCAGAAATGCTTTCCATTACTTCCATGATTGTTGGGAAAGGATTGAATGGGAAAGTTGCCCTTATGACTGACGGACGCTTCTCAGGCGGATCGCACGGCTTTGTGATTGGCCATGTCTCACCAGAAGCGTTTGTTGGTGGACCGATCGGCCTCTTGAAAGAAGGCGACACCATTACGATTGACAGTGACAAGCAACAAATCAATTTTGATGTAACGGACGAAGAGCTCGAGCGTCGCCGTGCTGAATGGGTACGACCTGAACTTCGATATAAGACAGGTATTCTCGGTAAATATGCAAGACTCGTTTCTTCATCTGCAAAAGGTGCAGTAACAGATCTTGATCTTGAGTAAATGGTATTGCGAAAGCCAGCTTCCTTCTATGTGGAGGAGCTGGCTTTTTTGATTGGTGTTTATTCTAGAAAGGAGATAGTGGGTATGTGGAGAATGGGTTTTATTAGAAAAAATATAAGTTAGAGGAGTGAGTACCAGTTTGATAATGAAAGAACACGATCCCCCGCTACACCTCCACAAATTAAGTGCGTTATTAAATCGCATGCCTTTTCACCATCTACGTATTGAAGAAGTGAAGGAGCAAATTGCCATGTACCAAGCAGGAATTTCAGGTGAGAAATCTCTAGATTTCCCGCTGAGTTTTTTAGACGATAAGCGGTTTTTCATCTATCATGACTTGCGCATATTTAACGAAGTCCATTATTTTCAAATTGATACGCTTGTTGTGACTCAGCGCTATCTTCTCATTCTTGAAGTGAAAAATATTTCAGGTACTCTTATGTTTGATCCCGCCTTCAACCAGCTCATTCGCATTTCTGACACGAAAGAAGAAGCTTTTCCTAACCCCCTCACACAGGTGGAGCGGCAGCGTTCCCAACTTCGAGCTTTGCTTCAAAAAATGAATATCCCAGAAGTACCTATTGAAACGCTTATTGTGGTGGCTAACCGAAGGGCCGTTTTGAAAGCGACAGAGGAGGTTCAGTTCATTTCTTCAAAAGTCATTCGGAGCGAGTACTTGCCGACAAAAGTGAAGTTGCTGGACAAGCAATATAGTGATGAACGTTTGACGGTGAAAGAAGTCCGAAAAATCGGGCGTACTTTTATTAAGCTACATGAGCCACTTGACCGTGACGTTCTGAAGCGCTTTTCAATTTCTCGGGACGCTTTGCTTATTGGTGTCGCGTGTTCTTCATGTGATCGTCTGGCTATGCTGAGACTGCATGGGAGGTGGTATTGCGAAACATGTGGCACTTATTCACGTGATGCCACTTAAGGGCGCTACAAGATTATGCGCTACTTGTCTCTAAAGAGATTACGAATCAGGAGGCGAGGCGGTTTTTGAGGATGGATTCAGGGGATGCTGCTACAAGATTATTAAGATC
This sequence comes from Bacillus sp. Cs-700, assembly GCF_011082085.1. Classification (NCBI taxonomy): domain Bacteria; kingdom Bacillati; phylum Bacillota; class Bacilli; order Caryophanales; family Bacillaceae; genus Bacillus; species Bacillus sp. Cs-700. The sequence goes on along the minus strand of NZ_CP041063.1, from coordinate 1,905,361 downwards.
ATTAAATTTAGAGTCAACTGGATCAACAAAAGGAAGGCGCTATAAGCTGGATTTTGAGGTTTCGCGGAATTAATTGAATTTCCGCGGAAATAATACGTGTTTTCGCGGAATTATCCAGAAAATCGCGGAATTAACATGTTTTCCTTCACCAAACAACGACCAAACAACCAAAAAAAAGCCTCCCACACGCGTGGAGGACCTCACTCACTATTCCCGTGACCCAGGTTTCTCAAAATTAAGATCCCAAATCACCCCATAGGCATCCTTTACTTTCGCAAACGTTGCTCCCCAGAAGGTATCTTGAAGCTCCATATATACCGTTCCTTTTTCTTTCAGGCGGGCATAGAGCGACTCGATTTCTTCAGCGCTATCCAGTTCGAGTGCAAGAGAGATGTTATTACCTACAGTTACGTTTTGATTCAAAAAAACATCGGAAACCATGAAAAAGAGGCCATCTTTTTTAAAGCGTGCATGCATGATGTGGTCGTCCAGTTCTGGTGGCGTTTCGAAGTTTGCTTCTCCAAACGTTTGAACATCGGTTATTTCGCCTTCGAAGACTTCTTTGTAGTATTCCAGAGCCTCACGCGCTGTGCCTTCAAATGAGAAATAAGGAATCGGGTGGTGTTTCATAGCTTTCACTCTCCTTTAAAGTAAGTTAGTACTTGTCTATCTACTTCTAGTATAACGGCATGAGGAGGAATAACAAAGAACGGACATTCGTCATGAAATGCCACATTTCTACTTAATAGTATGAACACCCTACTTATAAAAAGGAAGATCACTTCAACGTAGCGAATTAGTCAAACAATAGGAGGTGCTTTATGTATCAGAAAGCAATCGATCCAAGAGTTTCAGAAACAGACGGAGCAGGACACATTAATAATACGGTCATTCCGGTATGGTTTGAATCTGGTCGCGATCCGATCTTTCGTTTGTTTAACCCAGATTTAAGTTTCCATGACTGGCACTGCGTTCTTTTAAAAATGAATGCCGAGTACATGTCTCAAATTTATTATGGAACGCCGATAACTGTTTACACATGGATTAAGCGAATTGGTCGAACAAGCTTTGAAGTCTATGAGGAAATTCATCAGAACGAGAGCATTTGTGTGAAAGGAAGCGCGACTTACGTGAACTATCATTTTGATGTACAAAAAAGCATGCCGATTCCAGATGAGATTCGAAGTCAGCTTGAAGACCATCTATATGACAATCAAAAAGCCACCAGCGAGTAATTTCGCTAGTGGCTTTTCATCGAGGAACTTAAATATTGATTTTAACATCAGCATCTTTTTTAAGTTTGTCGATCAGTTCTTGTGTTTTCTTATTTTTCTGTTCACCTTCTAGACCTTCTTTGATCTGAGGTTTCACATCTTCATAAGCTGGCATCTCTTCAGAACTACCCTGTTCTTTTGCCTTCTCATAGTATTCTTTCATTTCTTCTTCGCTTACTTCATCAACTTTAATTTCTTGATCAATGTACTTCGTATATTGAATGTTTTTCGCGATTTCTTTTTCAAGATCTTCCATCGTCATGTCACTTTCTTTAAGTGCTGCTTCGAATTTTTTCTCATCTTCAAAGCCTTTTTTGACATTCTCAAGCTCTTCCTTAACTTTATCATCGGAAGCTTTAATGCCTTCTTCTTGAGCCGCTTGAAGGATCAGTTCCTGACCAACCATGCTTTCAGCGACTTGTTTTTTCATTTGATCTAGCTGATCTTTTGGTACTTCCTGGCCCATTTGCACATATTGCATTTGGCTTTGAGTATAAAGGGCATTAAATTCTTCCCCTTTAATTTCTTTATCGTTGACGGTCGCTACTACTTTGTCTGCATCGACTTCATCAACTTCCGGTTGCTTTTGCTCACCGGCTTTTTCTTCTGTTTTTGTATCTTCTTGTTTTTTGTCATTACTGCTCTCTTCATTTCCTCCACAGGCTGCTAATACTACGATTAATAAACCTGTTATAAATAGGTAAGTTAATTTACGCAATTCACATGCTCCTTTCAAAAGGCTGTGTCTATTGTTCCACAAAAGAGTCGACTTGAAAACCCCTATCAGTAAGTATGGGATAAAAACCACATTCTTATTACAATCTTTCATGAAGAAGGCATAAGCACTACATTCTTATGCAACTGTTGCATAGTTTAATAAGTAGTTTTATGAAAAGGGGAGACGGCATGATTAACGGAAGAGAGTATATTGAACGAATTGACGCGCTCCAAAATGAAGTATGGATTGAAGGAGGGCGGTGTGCAGGCAAATTATCGGAATTGGCGCCTTTTAAAGGCATTTTAAAAAGCAAAGCTGCCCTTTATGATTATCAATGTCAGCCTGCTAATCAAAAGTTGTTTCGATATTCAACACCTGATTGTAAAGGAGACTATGGTTTTTCTTATCATCAGCCTACGTCGGTTGAAGATCTTACGAAGCGCCGCTTGGCAACCCAGGAGTGGGCAAGATTAAGTGCTGGACTGATGGGAAGGTCACCGGATTATATGAATACACTACTTATGACGCTTGGGTATGCAGCACCGCATTTTGCACGAGATCAGAAAGCATTTGGAGACAACATTAAGAGATTATATGAAAAAGCAAGAGAGAAAGATTTGTCTATCACACATACGTTTATTAATCCACAGGTTAATCGGTCGGTTGGCCAGTACTTTGATGATACGAATGTCACAGCTGCCAAAGTGGTTGAAGAAAAAGAGGAAGGAATCGTCATTAAAGGTGCGAGATTGTTAGCTACTCAGGGCGGATTAACAGATGAACTGCTCGTTCTACCTGCAGGGGGCTACACACTGGATGATGCTTATTTATTCGGTTTTATGATTCCATCTAATACTAAAGGACTGAAATTCATATGTAGGGAATCGTTTTGTTATCGTGATTCGCGATTTGATCATCCCCTTGCTTCTCAGTTTGAGGAAATTGATTCAATCGTCGTATTTGAAGATGTTCTTGTCCCCTGGGAATGTGTCTTTCTTTATAAAGATGCCCAAATTGTTGGGGAGATGGAAGAAGCGACTGGTCTGTACACGTTCCTACAATTTCAAGCTGTGTGCAGGCAGGTAGTGAAAGTAGAATATATTCTTGGACTATGTGAGTTAATGGGAGAAGCGATTCAAATTCAAGAGTACGAACATATTAAGTTAAAAATGAGTGAAATTATCACGACACTTGAAATTATGAAAGCACTGCTAATTGCTTCTGAAGTCAATAGTCGATTAAATCAATTTGGTACACTTGTTCCAGAGAGTCAGCCATTGAAGGCTGCCATTCAATATTTTTCTGGTGTTTATCCAAGATTAATTGAGATCATACAACTACTTGGTGCCAGCGGGCTGATTTCAATCCCTACTGAGAAGGACTTTAATTCAAGCATTCAAGAAGATTTGGCGAAATATCTTCAAGGTGCGAACATCAATGCAAAAGAACGCGTGCAGCTATTTCGAATGGCGTGGGATTTTGGGATGAGTGCATTTGGCTCTCGTCAAACGCAATTTGAACGGTTTTTCTTTGGAGATCCAATACGGCTTTCAACGATTCATTACAACCGATATTTCACTCAACCTTATGTTGATATGATTCAAGCGTTTTTGAAGGAAAGGGAAAAGTAAAGTCGCAATACTGCGGCTCTTTTTTTGTTTTTAAGAAATTTATATTTTGAAAACGTTTTCTTATTTGGGAGGAAACAATAGATTTGTTACCGAATGAAGTTGAAGTACCTTATTACATAAAGGAGTTGAATGTATGCTGAAATCTTCCATCGCATTGTCCAATCGGATCATGCAACGGTATTTGCCAGATCCGTTTTTGTTTGTAATCATTTTAACGTTTGTTGTATTTGCGTTCGGAATGATTTTTACCGGAAGTTCACCAGTTCAGATGGTTCAATATTTTGGAGAAGGGTTTTGGAGTTTACTTGCTTTTTCCATGCAAATGGTGCTTGTGCTCGTCACAGGCTATGTTCTCGCAAGTAGTCCACTTTTTAAGAAGGGTCTACGTTTTCTTGCAAAAAGAGCGAAAACACCGGGGCAAGCGATTGTATACGTCACACTCGTATCTCTGCTGGCAAGCTGGATCAACTGGGGATTTGGTCTTGTTATTGGAGCGCTCTATGCAAAAGAACTTGCTAGACAGGTGAAGAAAGTCGATTATCGTTTGCTGATTGCGAGTGCTTATAGTGGTTTTCTTGTGTGGCATGGCGGGCTTGCAGGTTCCATCCCACTTACCATTGCCACGCCTGATCATTTTACAGCTGATTTGATCGGCATTGTATCAACGAATGAAACGATTTTTTCTTTGTTTAATTTAATGATTGTAGCGTCTCTCTTTCTTCTCTTACCTCTTATCAATTATTTCATGTCACCTTCAGAAGATGAGCGTGTACATATTGATCCAAGCTTGCTTGAAAAAGGGCACATAGAGGCGGCGAGTCTTGAAGGAGAATTAACGCCAGCCGAAAGACTTGAGAATAGTCGCATCATTTCTTTGGTTATTTCAATTGTTGGGCTCGCTTATTTGGCTTATTATTTTGTAAATGCAGGATTTGAATTGAATCTAAACATCGTCAACTTTGGCTTTCTTTTTCTAGGAATACTTTTTCACGGGACACCTCGCCATTTTCTAGAAGCTGTAAGTGATGCGGTGAAAGGAGCGAGCGGGATCATCATTCAGTTTCCTTTCTACGCAGGCATAATGGGAATGATGGTGGCATCTGGCCTAGCTGCTCAACTTTCACAGGGATTTGTTTCGATTTCAAATGAATTTACGTTTCCGTTCTTTGCATTTTTAAGCGCGGGGATTGTGAATTTCTTTGTCCCATCTGGTGGAGGGCAGTGGGCGGTTCAAGCACCGATCATGCTTGATGCCGCAAAGGAATTAGGGGTATCGATTCCCAAAACAGCGATGGCTGTAGCATGGGGAGACGCGTGGACAAATATGATCCAACCGTTTTGGGCCTTACCAGCTCTTGCAATTGCAGGGTTAAAGGCAAAGGACATTATGGGGTATTGCTTTATCGTATTGATTGTAAGTGGTGTGGCGATTTCGCTTGGCCTTGTCTTTATCGGCTAGGAGCGGTGAGTATAAGTAGAACAGAAGCTTGTTTAAGCGGCTTCTATTCTTTATTGTCATTGAGGTCTTAATGGTTATCGTTCGCGCGAAGCTTTTGATTTCGTATCACGCCATACATCGCCAATACAATGAAAAAAAAGCAAAGGATGACAAAGGTGAAGGAATATCCTACCTTTTGATCCTGGTACATAGTGAATGCATACAAGGCCATGGTAAGCGCGCTTATGAAAAGGTTTATGATAATTAGAAAATGAAGTTTTGGTTTATCCATTATTTACCTCCTTTCATTATATCTTATCATATCAACATTGGGATTTGTTCAGAGTTCGTCAAAGTCCGTTCATACGCCGTTCATAAAAGTATGGTACGGTAACAGGTGAAAGGATGATTTGAACATGAAGAAGGAATTCCAAGAACGAATAGAAGAATGGAAGAATTTTTTGTTCATTTATAAATTTGCGCTCGATGAGATTAACACTAAACTAACAATTTTAAATGATGAATTTCAATTTGTTCATCAGCATAATCCAATTGAACACGTGAAATCACGAATAAAGTCACCAGAAAGCATTATGGCAAAGCTAGAACGTAAAGGACTAGAAGTTACGACTGAAAATGTAAAGCAACATATTAATGATATTGCAGGCGTGCGCGTAACCTGTTCTTTTACTAATGATATTTATCGTATTTATGACATGATTGAAAGTCAGGACGATATCCGACTGATTGATGTAAAAGATTACGTGAAAAATCCAAAACCAAATGGATACAAAAGCTTGCATTTAATCGTTGAAATTCCCGTTTTCTTATCGAAAGGACCAGAACTTGTGAGAGTGGAAATTCAATTGCGTACCATCGCCATGGATTTCTGGGCAAGTTTAGAGCACAAGATTTACTATAAGTTTGAAGGGGAGATTCCGGATAAATTAAGCAATGAATTAAAAGAAGCGGCAGAAATCGTTCATTACCTTGATGCGAAAATGATGCGAATTAAAGATGAAGTAAACGAATTTAAGGAGCATGAAATTGAGGAGAAAAAACTTTTAGCTAGGGGGCTAATATGAAAACCATTCGTTGGGGGATCATTGGTTGCGGGAATGTTACTGAAAAGAAAAGCGGACCGGGTTTCCAAAAAGCAGAGTATTCGGAGCTCGTGGCAGTTATGCGCCGAGATGCAGAGCTAGCTCAAGATTATGCTAGGAGACACGAAGTGCCAAAGTGGTATACAAATGCGGGACAATTGATTCAGGATGACGAAGTGGACGCTGTCTACATCGCAACCCCACCTTCGACTCATAAAGAATATACGCTTCTTGCAGCCCAAGCTGGGAAGCCGGTGTATGTTGAGAAACCAATGGCATTAAACACAGCAGAATGTCAGGAGATGATTGATGCATGCCGTTCCAACGATGTGTCTTTATTCGTTGCCTTTTATCGTCGAGCCATGCCTGCTCTTTTGAAAGTAAAAGAGTTGTTGGAGAATGAGGAGATCGGTAATGTTCGATTTGTAAGGACCGTGCATCATAAAAAAGCTTCTGAACAAGAATTAAAAGGTGATCTTCCCTGGCGAGTGAAACCGGAAATTTCGGGTGGGGGCCACTTTTTTGACCTGGCCAGTCATACGCTTGATTTTCTTGACTATCTGTTTGGTCCTATTGAACAAGCGGATGGTTTTGCGAGTAATCAAGGCGGTCTTTATGAAGCAGAAGACATCGTATCAGGCACGTATGTTTTTCAATCAGGTGTACACGGCACAGGTCAGTGGTGTTTTCAATCTTATAAAAATGAAGATTTAAATGAAATCGTTGGTGATAAAGGATCAATCGTTTATTCAACACTTCAAGAGCGTCCAATCATTCTCAAAACTGAATCTGGTGAACGTGAAATTGAAGTGGTGTATCCTGAACATGTTCAACAGCCGTTAATTCAGACTATTGTTAATGAGCTAAACGGTATAGGTCAATCACCAAGCACTGGAAACACGGCCATTAGAACGAGTAGAGTAATGGATCAGCTCGTTGCAAATTATCATCTAGAAAAGAAAAGTCTCTCATAGGCTTTCTTTTTTTATTTGACATTGATAATCATTATCAATAGAATAGAGGTAAGATGAGTTTAAAAGGCTCGGGTCTACCATTTGTCTTAAGAAAGGGTGCTTATAAAAAATGAATGATACGATTCAACATACAATTGTTTCAAGAAGAACGATTCGCAAATTTCAACCCGACGATATCCCATTACATACAATCGTAGACATTCTGGAAGATGCAAAATGGGCGCCAAACCATAAACTAAGAGAACCATGGGAAGTGATGCTATATAAGGGTGACGGCAAAGAACACCTCATTGAGCATATCCAAGAAAGTATTGTCCGCACAGAATTTGATGAAGAAAAAGCGGAAAAGAAAAAGGAAAAGATCAATCAATTCATACGTAACATACCGATTCATCTCCTTGTGACTGTGAAAGCGGCTACGACTGAAAAAGAGCGTCATGAAGACTTTGCGGCTACGTGTGCATTCATTCAAAACATACAACTACTGTCCTGGGCCAAAGGATTAGGCGTTGTATGGAAAACAAACGGATTTATTTTCGATCCGATCTTTCGAGAAGCGATGGGACTTGAGCCTGGTGACGTGATCGTTGGGATGCTTCATATTGGGAAGCCAGCGTTTATCCCCAATCCGAAAGAACGTAAATCTATTAAGAACAAACTTACCATTTACGATACGCAACCAAAAAAGCAGCCTTCCTTTTTCTAACTGAAAAGGAAGGCTGCTTTTCTCTATGCCACTTGTTCGATTGTAACCATCTTTCTTTTGCGGGCTTTCCATAATTGATAACCAAACCATCCCGCTGTTAAACAAGTAATGATGCCACCAAAGACCATTGAGATGTTGTATGGAAGTTGAAACCCTTCTGGTGCAAGGAAAAGATACGTTGATACCGTCATTGTCATGAAGAGGGCAGGCAAACTACAAATCCAATGGAACTTTTGTTTTTTTACAAGGTACATCGCTGCTGTCCAAAGCATGACAGTTGCCACGAGTTGATTTGTAAAACCAACGTATCGCCATAAAAACGTATAATCAATCTGCGTTAATAGGAATGTCGGTGTTGCAACAGCTGCTGTTAAAAGAAGCGTCTTTCCTTTGTTGTCAGCAGCTTTTGACGTCTCTTTTTTTGTAAATAGATCAGCAAGCATCATACGAGAAGATCGAAGCGACGTATCGCCAGTTGTGATTGGAAGAATGATAACACCCACAATCGCAAGAACGCCACCAAATGTACCAAGTAAAGAAGAACTTATTTCGTTTACAACTCCAGACGGACCTCCAGCAGCAAGGGCTCCCTGAAGTCCACCCGTACTTCCAAAGAAAGTCATTCCAGCCGCAGCCCAGATAAGAGCAATTACTCCTTCTGCAATCATCGCTCCATAAAAGACTTTCTTTCCATCGCTTTCACGTTTCATTGTTCTTGCAATGATTGGACTTTGAGTCGAATGGAATCCTGAGATTGCTCCGCACGATACGGTAATCATTAAGAGTGGCCATAGCGGCAAATTATCCGGATGCAAGTTTGAAAAAGTTAAATTTGGAATAGGATTGTCCATAAAGAATAATCCAATTGCGATGGAAACAGCCATCACGATAAGGATAACCCCGAAAATCGGGTAAATTCGACCGATGATTTTATTTACAGGTAAAATGGCTGCTAGTACAAAATAAGCAAAAATGATTATCAAGCTCATCGTAAAACTAAGTGGCGTTACTTGCGCCATTAGCTGAGCAGGACCAGCTGTAAAAGCAGCAGCAACTAGAATCATCAAAACGATCGAAATAATGTTAATCGTTCCTTTTGCCCCTTTTCCGAGATAGCGTCCTACAAGTGAAGGATACTGTTCCCCATTATGCCTAAGTGACATCATACCTGAGAAATAATCGTGAACAGCTCCTGCGAAGATTGAGCCAACGACAATCCAGATGAAAGCAACAGGCCCGTATAGTGCTCCAAGCACTGCACCAAAGATTGGACCAAGACCGGCGATATTTAAAAGTTGAATCAAACTTCCTTTCCACCAGCTCATCGGCATATAATCCATGCCATCTTGCTTTGTATATGCAGGCGTTTCACGATCATCGTCAATGCCGAAAATTCGTTCAACCACCTTAGAATAAACGTAATACCCAACAATCAATAAACAAATGGCTCCGACAAATGTGATCATGTCTCTCGCCTCCTTTTGTATGTGTGAAAATATAACATTCATTCTACTCATCGCGGCACCAAAAAACAATAGGATTATTCAGAAAAAATATATTTTTCTATTAATTCAAGCGTTTTCATACTAATTTGAGTCAATAGACCTGGAATTAGGTAGTAAAAAGGTTGTGTTTATGACCAGAATTAGTGTTGGAATATTCTTTCTTTTGGTGAGATTGACAGAATTATGAGGTTAAGGTGCGAATAACTTACCAATATAAAGGATGAAAATATGAAAATGAGGGTATATAGAGAAGGACGATATCGTCTTTCAATCCTTTGAGGAGGTTGTTTTTCGTGTCAGAACGTATTGCATACTTCGATAATAGTAAAGCTATCTTAATATTGTTAGTAGTCGGTGGTCACCTGCTAACGCCATTCATTAATGACTCTCGTTTTATTTACAGTTTGTATCATGTGATCTTTATTTTTCACATGCCTGCTTTTATTTTTTTAGCTGGCTATTTTACTAGAAAGGCATCTGGGACAAAATATTTTTGGAAAGTGTTTACGACGTTTTTGCTTCCTTATGTCATTTTCCAGGTCGTTTATTCAATTTATTACACAAACCTGTATCAAAAATCATTTGCAATTGAATTTTTAACCCCAAGATGGGCCATGTGGTTTTTATTATGTATCGCTGCCTATAAGCTGATATCACCTATATTGCTTAAAATGAAGACAAGTATTTTGCTACCCTTAAGTATCGGGGCTGGCCTTGTTGTTGGTTACTTTGATGTTGAAAGGTTTCTATCACTTGACCGACTTTTCGTTTTCTTGCCGTTCTTCGTACTCGGCATGGTAATGGGGCGTAAAAAGAAGCCGATCCGCTTCCCATATATGAAATGGATTGCTCCCGTGGTACTTGGCGGATTGTTTTTACTGTTTTATTTATACAAAATTGAAGGACTAGCTGATCTCCTTTACGGTACGTATGTGTATGAATCAAGCACAGACTTGTTGATTCGCTTTACCTATTATATTGGAACGGCGATTGTTATGTTTCTGTTCTTTTCGGTGATTCCAGAAGGACCTATTGTCTTTACACCATTAGGATCCAGAACGTTTGCGATTTATTTGTTCCATGGATTTGTCATTAAATGGTTCCTTGAACAACAGTCATCTGAAGTCATTGCGACCATGTGGGGGATACCATTTATCTTGATCTTTACGCTGTTCGTTTCTACAGTATTCGCCATGCCGTTTTTCTCGAAACTGCTGGCATTCGATCGATGGTTACCTTCACCAGATAAATTGACATCAGCTCGAAGATAAAGAAACGGTCGACACGCTTGCACGTGCCGACCGTTTTTTTGAATTAAGCTTTCATTGTATCTCGTTCTTCAGGTTGTAAGAGCACATCTTCTTTGCAAGGATAAGTTTTTTCGATGTGCTGCTCTCCCCATGAGCAAAGTGAATCGAGTATTTCTTTTAAAGACCATCCGTAGTCAGTCAGTGAATATTCAACTTTTGGTGGAATCTGATTGTACACCTTTCTTAAAATCACACCATCATCTTCTAATTCACGGAGCTGTTGTGTTAGCATCTTTTGCGTAATGCCAGGCATTAATTTTTTTAGTCCACCGGTGCGCTTCGTACCTTCGATAAGGTGACAGAGTATGACGACCTTCCACTTTCCTCCAATCACTTCGAGGGCGGCTTCGACAGGGATATTATATTTTTTCATCGTATATACTCCTAACAATTCATTAATAATTTCTTTTCTATTCTTAGCCTATCACCTCTGGCATTATTTAACCAGAAATATGATGATACACCCGGGTGTTTTTGTGAAAACCCATCCAAAATCAACGAAATATCTAAAATGAGTTAAACTAAAGAAGAGTGAATCGATGAAGATGGTGAAAAGTCAATAAATAGATGTAAGGTGAGGCTGCAAATTTTGTTTTGCTTCCATTAGAAATAAAGGAGGATTAACGTATGAAAGCAACAAGGTGGATTTTGTTAGTTGGAATAGCGGCTGTCTTAGTTTTCACATTGCCCAAATTATATGATGTGATCTTTAAACGTTCATATGGGAGCGAGCCGGCACAGGCTGTCCAGGATAATGAAGCGATCGCTACTTTTGCGGGAGGATGTTTTTGGTGCATGGAACCACCGTTTGAAAAGCTAGATGGCGTTCGAGAAGCCGTCTCTGGTTATATTGGTGGAGAAACAGAAAACCCTTCCTATAAAGAAGTATCTTCAGGAGGGACCGGTCATGTTGAAGCCGTTCAGGTGTACTATGATCCTTCTGTTGTTAGCTATCAGACACTCTTAGATGTATTCTGGCGACAAATTGACCCGACAGATGATGAAGGACAGTTTGTCGATCGTGGAGATCAATATGTATCGGGGATTTTTTATCATAACGAAGAGCAAAAATCGGCTGCGGTGAAGTCGAAACAGGAGATTGAGGACTCAGGACGGTTTGATAAAGCGATTGTTACTCCGATTGAAGAAGCAACGACCTTTTACGTAGCGGAGGATTACCATCAAGATTATTATAAAGAAAATGAATTTCGCTATAAATATTATCGTGAAAATTCAGGGCGCGATCAGTTTCTCGAGAAAGCATGGGGAGATGATCGTGAGGTAGACGTGCCAGAAACGCAATCAGCTGTTACGTATACTGATGAAGAATTAAAAGAAATGCTCACGCCCATTCAATACAGTGTGACGCAGGAAGATGATACGGAAAAAGCATTTGATAATGAATACTGGGATAATAAAAAACAAGGAATTTATGTTGATATTGTTTCAGGCGAGCCGCTTTTTAGTTCGATCGATAAATATGAATCCGGCACAGGCTGGCCTAGTTTTACGAAGCCACTAGTACCAGAGAACATTGTAGAAAAAGAAGATAAAAGCTGGTTTACCGTTCGAACGGAAGTCCGAAGTAAAGGTGCTGATTCTCACCTTGGTCACGTGTTTGAAGATGGCCCTGAGCCGACAGGTCTTCGCTATTGCTTGAACTCTGCTGCTCTTGATTTCATCCCAAAAGAGGAAATGGAAGAGAGAGGATACGGAGAATTTGTAAACATTTTTGATGAACAGGCAGAATCGTAAGCGATTCTGCTTTTTTTGTTTTTAGAAGGATACAATAACAGTAGTCAACAGTTGCGTATATACGATGTGGGGTATATAATTCAAATCATGTGAGGTGAAGAAACTTGGAAAACAAGAAAGCAGATGGACGTGTGCAGCAGCTTTTAGCAAATGAACGAACGTTTCTAGCGTGGGTTCGCACTTCGATTGCTATCATCGGTATTGGTTTTCTAACAGCAAGCTTACATTTTACAAGAGCCGCGGGAGAACGTGCAGATGACCAGGTAGCGGTCTTCATTAGTTTTTCCTCGTTATTTTTTGGATTGTTGACGATCGCAGGCGGAGCCGTGCAGTTCTATCGCACGAAAAAACGCATTTTAAAATTCGAGGTGCCTTCCTCTTCATGGATCGTGGTGTTTCTACTAGTAGTCGTATTGTTAATGATTGCATTAATTGCTACGTATTTTATTATTCAAATCAATTGGCTTTCTTAAAACCAGGGTGTTGACATTCTATACAGATACGTTATAATACCCCTATAGGTATTTAAAACACAAACGAAATTGTTTTTACCGATAAATTTTTTTACTTGATTTTATACCCTCAGGGGTATATAGTGAGGAGGGTATCACATGAAATACGATAAAGCCGTTATGAATCGATTGAAGCGTATTGAAGGTCAATTACGCGGAGTGATCCAGATGATGGAGCAAGAGAAGAGCTGTGAAGATATTGTCACCCAACTCTCCGCAACGCGTTCTGGGATTGATCGTTCCATTGGATTAATCGTAAGTTCGAATCTTGAACAGTGTCTTCATCAACAGATTGAGCAGGGAGAATCTACTGATGATGTTGTGAAAGAAGCTGTTAACCTTTTAGTAAGAAGTCGATAACAAAAAAATTTAAGATGTTATATACCCGTGGGTGTATAAGAGGAGGATATAAAATGAGTGAACAGAAGAAAACAACGATTGTATTATTTAGTGGAGATTATGACAAAGCAATGGCCGCTTACATTATCGCAAATGGTGCTGCTGCTTATGATCATGAGGTAACGATTTTCCATACATTCTGGGGTTTGAACGCACTTCGTAAAGATCAGCAAGTAGACGTTAATAAAGGTTTTCTAGAGAAAATGTTTGGGAAAATGATGCCACGCGGCGCAGACAAAATGGGCCTTTCCAAAATGAATTACGGTGGAATGGGTAAAAAAATGATTAAGAACGTGATTAAAAAGCATAATGTAACAGAACTTCCGCAGCTAATTGAGCTTGCACAAGAACAAGAAGTGAAGCTTGTTGCTTGTACGATGACGATGGATCTACTTGGTCTACAAAAAGATGAGCTACTAGAAGAAATCGACTATGCAGGTGTGGCCGCTTACCTTGGTGATGCTGAAGATGGAAACGTCAATCTCTTTATTTAAGGAGCGATAAGAATGGAACTAATTCTAATTGCTATCATCGTGATAGCTGCATGGTTCATTTATAAAAAATTCGGACCTGGAAAAGGTGTAGCCACGATAACTTCTGAACAGGCGAAAGCAAAGTTTAATGATCGCAATGTCCAATTTATTGATGTGCGTACTCCAGGTGAATATAAAGGTCAAAAAGTAAAGCAATTTAAAAATATGCCGCTTCATCAACTAAGCAAACGTGCAAAAGAACTTGATCCAAATAAAGAAGTTGTTGTGATCTGTCAAAGTGGTATGAGAAGTTCAAAAGCTTGTGGTGAATTGAGGAGACAGGGATTCACGTCTGTGTCGAATGTACGCGGCGGAATGAATATGTGGAAATAAGAGGAGGAAAAAGAATGTCTGGTTATGTAAAAGATGTAACACCAACTGAGGTAAATGAACTGTTAAAGAGCAATAAAACCATTAGTATTGTCGATGTTCGAGGTCCAGAGGAGGTAGCCGATGGCAAAATTCCTGGTGCCTATAATCTTCCAGTCAATGAGCTGCAGGACAGGATGAATGAACTTGATAAGGATAGAGAGCATATCATTGTCTGCCGATCAGGTGGCAGAAGTAGTATGGCTTCAATGGTTCTAAAATCAAACGGGTATTCTGTGTTAAATATGACAGGCGGCATGCTTGAATGGACTGGAGAAACAGAATAAATCCTACAGGAGGTAGACTTATGATACAAACTGATCATGTACTTGATGCAAAAGGGCTAGCTTGCCCGATGCCAATTGTAAAAACGAAGAAAATGATGAAGGATCTTGAAGCTGGAGTCGTTCTAGAAATTCTGGCTACAGACAAAGGCTCTAAAGCTGACCTTAAAGCGTGGGCTGACAAAGTTGGGCATCATTATCTTGGAACTGTTGAAGAAGGCGATGTACTAAAACATTATCTTCGTAAGGCTTCAGAAGGGGAAACAACGCTTGAAAAGAGTCATCCACATGTTATTTCAAATGAAGATCTTACCGCTAAACTAGCAGAACAAGATATGGCGATCGTGGATGTAAGAGAGCCAGCGGAATATGCGTTTAGCCACCTTCCAAATGCGATCTCTTTGCCACTGGGTGATCTAGATAATCGTATGACAGAGTTAGATAAAGAGAAGAAAATCTATGTTGTTTGTCGTACAGGTACAAGAAGTGATCTTGCTGCGCAAAAGCTAGCTGAAAATGGCTATGATGTAATCAATGTTGTACCAGGAATGTCCAAATGGGATGGTCCTACAACGTCTGATCTTTAGAAAATAAAGGGCGGGGAGTATTCCCCGAAGTATGACTAAATTTTTTTAGATCAACAAATACGGATGGGGGTATATGAAGTGAGTTTGAAACAAAAACAGGCAAGTGAAGTTGCAACAAAAGTGATTAATCAGGATGAACTTTTTATTCTCGATGTAAGAAATGAAGAAGCATACGGTGATTGGAAAATCGAAGGTGCATCCGTTACTTCAATGAATGTTCCTTACTTCGATTTAATTGACGGCGTAGAAGAAATTCTGCCGAAGCTTCCGAAAGATAAAGAAATTCTTGTTGTATGTGCGAAAGAAGGTTCATCGATCTTTGTAGGTGAAGAACTCGTTGAAGCAGGACTTGAGAACGTCTCTTATCTTTCAGGTGGAATGAAAGCAT
Source organism: Bacillus sp. Cs-700 (assembly GCF_011082085.1). Taxonomy (NCBI): domain Bacteria; kingdom Bacillati; phylum Bacillota; class Bacilli; order Caryophanales; family Bacillaceae; genus Bacillus; species Bacillus sp. Cs-700. The sequence continues at coordinate 1,889,875 of NZ_CP041063.1, read as the reverse complement.
GGAGTGAATACCTTGAGCCAGTTAAGGTTGGTGACCTTCCAGGAGGAGCTCTTTATCAATTTGTTCGCCTTGGAAAAGGATGCCTCTCTTATTTGATCGAATCAAATGGAGAAGCGGCCATTGTGGATGCTAACCGCATGATTGAGAATTACACAACGTTTGCGGAAAACAAAGGCCTTACAATAAAAGCAACGTTTGATACTCATCTTCATGCTGATCATATTTCTGGCGGTAGGACGTTAGCTGACAGCGTAAATGGAACGTATTATCTTCCTGAAGAGGATGCTGGTGAAGTAACTTTCGACTATACGGCATTGAGAGAAGGAACCACACTAACGGTTGGAAAGGTTACGATTGAACCGATCTACTCTCCAGGACACACAATTGGAAGTACGTCACTTATGATTCATGATGCTTACCTTCTAACAGGTGACATTCTATTTGTAGAGTCTATTGGACGACCAGATTTAGCTGGTAAGGCTGAAGACTGGGTGCAAGACTTACGCACAACACTTTATGACCGTTACAAAGAAATGGCCGGAGAATTAGTTGTTCTTCCAGCTCACTTTTCAAAAATGGCGGAGCTTGATGAAAAAGGACTGGTATCTGCAAAGCTGCAGGATCTTTACCAAAAGAATGATGGTCTTAACGTAGAAAAAGAAGAAGATTTTAGAAAAATGGTGACGGAAAATCTTCCACCACAGCCAAATGCTTATCAAGAAATTCGTGAAACAAACATGGGGAAAATCTCTCCTGATGAAGAAACAAAAAGAGAAATGGAAATTGGACCAAACCGCTGTGCGGTTAACTAATAAGGAGGAATTACAAATGGATGCACAAAAAACACTAGATACAAAAGGGCTTGCATGCCCAATGCCAATCGTTAAAACGAAAAAAGCAATGAAGGATATGGAGTCAGGTGAAGTACTTGAAGTGCAAGCAACGGATAAAGGTGCACAGAGTGATCTAGCTGCATGGGCAAAATCAGGCGGTCATGAACTAATGAAGTCTGAAGAAACAGACGGCGTGTTCTATTTCTGGATTAAAAAAGCTTAGTAAAATGATAGGGGGTACTGAATAAGTACCTCCTTTTTAATGTAAGGGGTGAACAAGATGGATTTTAGTTTTATCATAACGATTTTTGCAATTGGATTTATAGGATCTTTTATTTCTGGAATGGTTGGGATTGGTGGCTCGATCATTAAATACCCAATGCTGCTTTATATCCCACCACTACTCGGTTTTGCTGCCTTTAGTGCTCATGAAGTTTCTGGGATTAGTGCGGTTCAGGTATTCTTTGCAACCATCGGTGGTGTATGGGCATATCGGAAAGGCGGTTATCTGAATAAGCAGTTGATCCTCTACATGGGTGTCAGTATTCTGATCGGTAGTTTCATCGGAGGATATGGGTCCACCATTATGTCAGAGCAAGGAATTAATGTCGTGTATGGTCTTCTTGCAGCCATTGCAGCGGTTATGATGTTTATACCGAAAAAAGGCATCGATGATATTCCACTTGATCAGGTGAAATTTAATAAATTTCTGTCAGCTGCTCTTGCCTTTATCGTGGGGATTGGTGCAGGAATCGTTGGCGCGGCCGGAGCATTTCTTCTCGTTCCGATTATGCTCGTCGTGTTAAAAATTCCGACACGGATGACAATTGCTTCTTCTCTTGCGATTACGTTTATTTCCTCAATCGGTTCAACGGTAGGTAAATTGGCAACTGGTCAAGTTCTTTTACTACCAGCCGCAGTTATGATTGTCGCAAGCTTAATTGCTTCACCGCTTGGTGCCAATGCTGGTAAGAAAATCAATACGAAAATCCTTCAGTGGGTACTTGCTGCCCTTATTCTTGGAACGTCCATTAAGATTTGGATTGATCTCTTATCTTAAGCGAAAAAGCTGTCTCGATGTGGTTCACACTGAGACAGCTTTTTTATTTATGATTCTTGCTTTATTTCAAGTTCTTTAATTTGATGTCCGTCTACTTCTAGAACTGTGAACTGATAGTTATCTACTGTAAATGTGGTGCCTTGTTTAGGTTCAATGTCATGGGTAAGGATCCAACCACCAATTGTATCCACATCTGTATGGTCAATTGATGTGCCAAGCAATTCGTTAATATCATTTATCAGTGCTTTTCCATCAACGATCGTTTGACCATTCTCTGTTTTACGAATGGGAAGCTTTTCATCAAAATCAAATTCATCTTGAATCTCACCAACGATTTCTTCCAAGATATCCTCAACAGTGACGAGTCCTGCCGTACCTCCGTACTCATCCACAACAATGGCAATATGATTATGGCTTTTTTGCATGTTCGCTAAAAGTGTTTTGATATGAGCCGTCTCAATAACGTGGTTAATCGGGTGAATGTATTCTCTCAGTACAAGCTCTTCACCCCATTTATACTGTGTTAAAATTTCTTTAATGTTAACGACGCCAATGATTTTATCTTTGTCTCCATCTGCCACAGGATAACGTGTATACTTGCCGTTTTTCATGATTTCAAGGTTTTCTTCCGTTGTATTATCTAAAAAGAGACATGTCATTTCTGTTCTTGGGATCATGATTTCTTTAGCCATACGCTCATCAAATTCAAAGATGTTATTCACGAATTCCATCTCGGATTTATTAATTTCACCACTTTTGTAGCTTTCGGACAAAATGAGGCGAAGCTCATCTTCAGAGTGGGCTTGTTCATGCTCATTCGCTGATTTAAGTCCGAATAACCTTACGATACCACGAGCTGAGCCGTTTAATGCCCAAATAAATGGATACATGATACGGTAGAACCAGATAAGTGGTCCAGCAAGAAGTAAACTAACACTTTCTGCTTTCTGAATGGCAAATGTTTTCGGAGCAAGCTCACCAAGAACAACGTGAAGAAACGTAATAATCGCAAAAGCTAGCGCTATGGTAACTGGTGTAGCAATGGAGTCAGGTAAATTGATGAGCTCAAACAGTGGGTGTAAAAGCTGCTCTACGGTTTCTTCTCCGAGCCAACCTAAAGCGAGTGCAGTAATTGTGATTCCTAGCTGACAGGCTGAAAGATAGCCATCCAAGTTACCTAATACTTTTTGAACCGATTTTGCCTTTTTATTCCCTTCGCTTGCGAGCGCGTCTATTCTTGTCCTTCGAATTTTCACGATGGCAAATTCAGATGCTACGAAAAATGCCGTTAAGACGATTAACAATAGAACAGCAATTACTTTAATTAGTTCCAATAAGGCCCTTACAGAGTTGTAAGGGTTCACCTCCTATGTAATAGTTGTCTTATTATAACGATGTTTTCCTCTTTTGTTGGAACGTAAAACAACTATTATTTTTCTTACAGTATACTCAATGGATATGATTGTCACTTGATTTCGTCAATGGAACATTCTTGTTAAGTGCATATATGCTATAGTTTTTTCAAAAGAGGAGTTATTTATGAAAAAGTCCGTAAATCCTTTCCTATGGATAGGAATAGCCCTTTTACTTACAATCTTAATGATTTTTTTAATCAATCCACCGTGGTTGGCGAGAGTTCGCTCCATGCTTTCACTTGAATCACTTTCTCTCCTAGCTGATTACTTTCGCTCTTTGGGAGTGTGGGCACCGATCATTAGCATAGCGTTAATGATTGCTCAGGGCATACTGGCTCCGCTGCCTTCATTCGTCATTACCGCAGCAAATGGGCTTGCATTTGGCATTCCATTTGGGTTCTTAATCAGCTGGACAGGAGGAATGGCAGCTGCCATTGTGATGTTCTGGCTCGCAAGACTTCTAGGTGCCGACTTTGTTGAGAAAGTTACGAAACAGAATCGTCTATTACATCAAGCAAATCGGTACAGCGGAAAAAACGGTTTCTTTTTAATTTTTGTCGCAAGATTGATTCCAATTGTTTCATTTGATTTTATAAGCTTTCTTGCAGGGCTTAGTCAGATTTCGTTTCGCTCTTTTTTTGTAGCGACGGCTCTTGGACAAATTCCTGGGACGATCCTTTACACGATTGTTGGACATGACGTTGCTAATTTGGACGAATATCAAACCCGTTTTCTTTGGACAAGTGTCATCATTGTTCTATTGATTATTATTGGTAAAGTAGTAGCTAGTCGAAAAAAGAAATGAGTGAACACCAGGTGCATATTACTTTCTAATCCGCTTAACTTAGCTTATGGTATAAGAAATGAAATGAATGGAGCGATGAATCTTGGCTAAAATTGTTGTCCTTTATGAGGAACCGAAACATGTAGAAGAATTTAAGAACTATTATGAAAAGAATCATATGGCTTTAGTGAAAGATGTTCCTAATGTCACTCACGCAGAAGTCAATTACGTTACAGCTGCAATGAACACCGATAAAAAGTATTTCTTAACTGCTACGATTGCGTTTGCATCCAAAGAGCAGTTAGAAGACGCCATGCAGTCACCGGCATGGGCAAAAGTATCGGAAGATGGCCAAAACATGATGAAGTTTTTAAATGAGCCACCGCAATTACTTATAACAGAATAAAAAGTATAAACACTTGAACTTTCGTTCAAGTGTTTTTTGCATAACGATTTGTTTAAATAATTCTAGAAGAGGTAAAAAGATGGTAGGAATAACCATAGGTTGGAGAGGAGTTTTAGAGGTGAAAGCATTATTTTTAAATTGTTCGCTTAAAACAAGTGAAACGGCGTCAAATACGGATGCTCTCTACAGGGAAGCGGAAGCAATTTTTCAACAAGAAGGAATTGAGTCTGAAAATATTCGGTTAGCTGATTATAAGATCGCTTATGGAGTTTCGGATGACGAAGGTCATGGAGATGAGTGGCCGGCGATTTTTGAAAAGGTGAAGGCTGCTGATATTCTGATAGTAGGAACACCTCTCTGGCTAGGTGAAAAAAGTAGCATTGCGACACTTGCCATTGAACGCTTATACGGAGGAAGTAGCTTAACAAATGAGAAAGGCCAGTCCCTCTATTATAATAAAGTAGGCGGCGTTGTGATTACAGGTAATGAAGATGGTGCTAAACACGCTGCCGCTTCAATCCTATATGGGTTTTCTCACATCGGCATAACAGTTCCGCCAAATGTGGATGCCTATTGGGTAGGAGAAGCTGGACCAGGCGATTCCTATATCGAAGCGAATGGACAGAAAAATGATTTTTCAACAGGTCATGCCAAAACAATGGCTTATAATTTAATTCATTTTGCGCGTATGTTAAACGAAAACCCGATACCTGCGAAAGGGAATACAATGGAATAAACATTTAGCAAGCCTCTTCATTTCGGAAGAGGCTTCTTTTTTTGCGTCAGCAAGGTTTCATTCACCTAGGTGCCCAGAGTGACATAAAATAGTAAATGACCGATTTCGGGGGGATCTCAATGGATGAATTGATTTTGTTTCTTATCCTTTTCATTCTTCTTGTCATTATTTTACTAGCTGTTGCAGGCATTATTTGAACGTGACAGATAAGTTGAAATGATATTTCTAAAGAACTATGGACACTAGCCTAACCCTTCCTTTCCTTTGCGACATATAGTGTTAGTAACCTTCCAGGAAAGGGGGTTTTCTAATGAGTGGTGGAAAAGAGCAAGTACGTGGCGGAGGCTACGGTAAAGGCTTTGCGTTAATCGTTGTATTGTTCATTCTTTTGATTATCGTTGGAGCTGCTGCAGTTGGCGGAGCTAATTACGGCGGTCAATGTGGTGGTTACGGAAAAGGTGGCTACGGCGGTTACGGCGGATATGGCTACTAAACCTTTCTTGTTAAATTAGCATGAAGGGAGGGATACGCATGAGTTACGGTTATGGTCAAGGCTTCGCGCTAATTGTTGTATTGTTCATTCTTTTGATTATCGTTGGCGCAGTATGGGCTTACTAAAATAAGCAAAGCACCCGAATGGGGTGCTTTTTTCTTTTGGAAGTTTATTGAAAGACGATTGTTTTGTTTCCGTAAACAATCACGCGCTTTTCAAGGTGCCATTTCACGGCCCGGTAGAGCACAATGCGTTCAATATCCTTTCCATGTCTTTTTAAATCAGTCACATTATAGCGGTGAGTGATCCGAGTGATATCCTGTTCAATGATTGGGCCCTCATCTAGCTGAGCATTCACATAATGCGCCGTCGCTCCAATCAGTTTGACTCCTCGATCAAACGCCTGTTGGTATGGGTTACCACCGATAAAGGCTGGGAGAAAAGAGTGATGAATATTAATCATTTCGTTGTGATAGAGGTGAATAAGCTCTTCAGGAATGATTTGCATATACCTAGCAAGAATAACCGTATCGACATCGTGTTCGTCAAGAAGGCGAAGATGTTCGGCGGTTGCCTTTGGTTTTGAGTCTTTTGTCACCGGTACGTGATAAAAAGGGATCCCCGCGTTCTCAGTTAGCTCTTTAAAGTCGGGGTGATTACTAATGACCATAGCAATGTCTGCATGCAATTCCCCTAATTGCCACCGCCAGAGTAGTTCTTGTAAGCAATGGTCTTCTTTTGTCGCAAAAATAGCGAGGCGAGTTTTTTTAGAAGAAGCCGTAATGGACCATTCCATCTCAAAGGGCTTTGCCGTTTCTTCAAAATCTTGTTTCAACTCATCTAGCTGTTGATGCAAATGAGGGTGACTAAATTCAATTCGCATAAAAAAATGCCCGAGCACAGGATCAGTAGAATGCTGATCAGAGTGGATAATATTTGCTCCATTTGAAAATAAAAACGTTGAGACTGCTGCAACGATTCCTTCTTTATCCGGACAGGAAATTAATAAAATGCCTTTTTCTAAGTTTACCTTCATGATTTGCCTCCCGTTATCTTGTAAATATTTTAAATAATACATTATTTCGATGTAAAGCGCAAAAGGATATTTCGAAGGGGGGGTTATGAGTGGGGAAAGAACTTATTACTTACATTTACTTATTAAATAGTAAATATAATTAATAATACTTATTTACTATTGATAATACACTTATAAAAACTTACAATGTAAGTGGATGGAAATGGGGTGTACTGATGTATCAAGAAGAAAGAATGCTAGCGATTCTGGATTATTTAAAGCAATATGAACGGATTTCAGTAGAACGCATTTGCGAGCTATTTCTCGTATCAAGAGATACGGCTAGACGTGATTTAGTAAAGCTAGAAGAAGAAGGAGCTGTCACGAGGACAAGAGGTGGCGCTGTGCTTCCTGAGTTACGTCATGAGATCCAGTCTTATCACGATCGGCTGAAAGTGGTTTCCGAAGAAAAACAGCGAATCGGAAAGATGGCTTCAAACTATGTGAATCCGGGAGACGTGGTTATTCTTGATGCATCTACGACGGTTCAAGCATGTGCCGAATTTCTTGTGGAAAAGCAAGCGACTATTATCACAAACTCTATTCACCAGGCAGATATTTTATCAAATGGAGCGTACCTCGATATTCATCTTCTTGGGGGAAAACTAGAGAAAGATCATCGTTTTCTTTATGGATCTGCAGTCGTCGAAAAAGTCGGCTCCTATAATGCTGACATTGCTTTTATTGGTGTAATTGGCATATCAGATAATGGATTAACAATTGCTCATGAAGAAGACGGCATGGTGAAAAGAAAGATGATTCAACAATCTCAATATGTAATCGCTCTTGCTGATAATTCAAAGTTTTACCGTTCGGAATTTTTTACATTTGCACAGCTGGAACACATTGATTTGATTATTACGGACAAACTTCCAGAAGAGAACATTCAAACAATGCTTCGCAATCACCAAGTTAAGCTTGTTGTTGCAGAAGAGTAAGATTTTTTGTAACAACCTCGAATATAGCTTATATAGTTAAAAACGGACTGGCGTAACCATTTGGGCGTGACAGTCCGTTTTTTTGTTTGCAAAAAGGGTAACAACTAATAACAGGCAAGCAAATTAATTGGTCTACCTTTTTTCTTTTGATAAGATTAACTGTAATGATATTTTTTACATTAAAGGAGTGACAAAATATGAAATTGAGTGTACTTGATCAATCACCTGTTTCAAGAGGCAATACGCCTACTGAAGCACTTAGAGAAACAACGACACTTGCCAAAGAAACAGAAAAGCTAGGCTATCACCGTTTTTGGGTATCTGAACATCACAGCACGAAAAGCCTTGCTGGATCTAGTCCTGAAGTCCTTATTTCTCACCTGGCAGCGAATACAGAGCGGATGAGGATCGGTTCTGGAGGTGTATTGTTACCACATTATAGTCCGTATAAGGTAGCGGAAAACTTTCGAATGCTTGAAACCTTAAATCCAAACCGCATTGACATTGGGCTTGGACGTGCCCCAGGAGGTATGCCGAATGTTACAAAAGCCTTGGCTGGGGGAAACAGTATGGGGATGGACAACTATTTAGAGCAGGTTAATGAGTTAGCCGCCTATCTAAATGGGGAAGACCCACAGAGAATGAACGTACGGGCAACACCCCTTGGCAGTACGACACCTGAAATGTGGTTATTAGGGTCAAGTGGAGCTAGTGGAATGATGGCTGCCCAGCGAGGACTAGCGTTTACCTTTGCGCATTTCATTAATGGATATGGCGGGACTAACGTGGTTGACAAATACCGTTCTCGTTTTGTACCATCTGAATTTAACGAGGAGCCTAAAACAAACGTTGCGATCTTCGTCATTTGTGGTGAAACAGAAGAAGAAGCAGAATATCTTGCTTCTAGTTTGGATTTATCTATTTTATTAATTGAACAAGGAAAATCAGGAGACGGATTTCCATCCCCTGATGAAGCACGAAGCTTTCCATATACCGTGTTTGATAAAGAGCGGATTCGGGAAAACAGAAAAAGAATGATTGTAGGTAATCCGACCCAGGTGAAACAGCAAATAGAGGAATTGGCCAATCAATACCAGACGGATGAAGTGATTATTAATACCATTACACATGATTTTCAAGCCCGACTGAAGTCGTATAAACTACTTGCAGAAGCATTTCAATTAACTGAAAGCGTCTCTTCTTGACAAAACGAACTGTAATATTTAAAATTACACTATACCTTGACTAAGTTGGAACACAAACTAGTCTTCCAAATAAGGAGGTAATAAAATGATGAATCAATTACATCAACAAACACAATACCAAAAAGGTGATTGGGTAAAAGGAAAATCAGTCCATGATGAACTCATTCATGGCTACGTTGAATCTGTTAATAATTATCTTGGAACGATTAAAGTATTTGTTCTAGAATGTGATAATCCAGAAACTGTTGGAAAAGTAATTGAAACTTTCCAGAATCGTATTTCGCAGCTGGAAGAACCTGATTTAGAGCAGGATGAATCCTTCTTGTTAAATCTTATTGAAGTTGCCTTGATCACGAAAGACAAGGAATGGTTTATGGAACTTTCGACACAACTAAAAGAACTTCGAAATGAGTCGGAGGAAGTAGTTCCCTGTTAAAATTTTCTTGCCAGCAATAAATGAAATACGATAGGATGGAAGTGGAAGAAAGTGTTGGGAGGCGCTGCAAATGAATAGTGATTTTACTCTCGCCGTACACAGTCTGGCTTTACTCGCAATTAAGCCAGGGCAGATGGCAACAAGTGATTATCTTGCCGGAAGTGCTTCGGTCCATCCCGTTCGTATGAGGAAAATTCTTAGTTTACTCAAGAAAAACGGATATATCGTTTCAAAAGAAGGTGCTGGTGGAGGTTTTACGTTATCTTGCCGAGTGGAAGAAGTAACGCTTGATAAGATCTATAACCTCACTTCTATCGGTTCACTTCAACCAAGGTGCCCTGATTCGAATGAGTACTGTCTTGTTGGAGCGAACTTGTCAAATGTACTTGGCGATATTTTTACAGATGCTGAGAACCACTTAACAGCATTCTTGAAACAATATACGATTCGTGATATTATCCAAAGCCTGAAGCAAAAACAATTATAAACGATTGTTTTTGTTTTATATTGTAACTGTAATAAAAAATATTTCAATAACCTAATGGGGGTGAGCAGACATGAGTACAAGTCTGGTGGCAAAAAACGAAAGTAAGCTTAATATGAAAGATTGGAATCGATTAGAGAGATCGGGTCAGTTAATGAAGCGAAACAAAAGTAGGTTTTTGATTAAGCCAGAGCATACAAATCGTGATGTCTACATTATTAGAAGTGGAAGCATTGCAATTTATCATGCTGATAATATGGAAGAGCCGCTTGCCGTTCTTGGGGCAAATGATGTTCTCGGAAACCGCTCGATTTTTGTACATCAAAATTTGTATGCCAAAACGGTTACTGATGTTGAGCTCATTCAATTAGATCAAACGTCTTACCGTGCACTATATTTAGCTTATCCTGAATTAGCGATCAAGTTAACAGCTGAATTATCTAAGCTAAAACTAACGCTGGATTTTCCAGAACGAAAAGCACCTTCGTTTATCCAACATGTGAAGAACGGGGTTCAAAACTGGGTAAATAAAAACAATGGCAAGAAGGGTAGATACTGCCACAACTGCTAGCAATTTCTGTTTTCTAACTGTAAATAAATGTGTTACTGTATAAATGGTAAAGATAGTAGACAAAGAGAAAATTATTGATAGGTTCAAAGGAGAGAAACAAACATGTCGATAAGTGTACAGGAAAATCAAAATGTTTTAGATGTAATGAAAGATCGTCATTCTGTACGAAAGTTTGAAAAAGGTGTCAAGATTCCTGAAGATGTGATGAATGAAATGCTAAATGCTACGATTGAAGCACCGTCTTCTTGGAATCTACAACATTGGAAATTCCTTGTTATTGAAAGTGACGAACAGAAAGAAAAGCTTCTACCGATTGCTTTTAATCAACAACAAATTGTTGATAGCTCAGCTACCATTGTGATCCTTGGTGACCTTGAAGCTAACTTGCATGCAGAAGAAATATATGGCCAGGCTGTTGAATTAGGTTATATGGACAACGCTGTGAAGGAAACGCTAGTTGGTCAAATAAACCGTGCTTATGAGCGAGAAGGATTTGCATTAAGTGAAGCAATCAAAAATAGTTCACTAGCTGCGATGCAGTTAATGCTAGCTGCAAAAGCAAAAGATTATGACACAGTTGCAATGGGCGGATTTAATCCAGTTGCACTTGTTGAAGAATTTAACATCCCTGCACGGTATGTTCCGACGATGCTTATTTCTGTTGGGAAAGCCGCTGCTGAAGCGCATGGAACAGGACGTTTTCCAATTGAGCGTATGGTAGTGAAAGAAAGTTTTTAATTGAAGATGAATGAAAAAGGAAGGGCAGCGTCCCTTCCTTTTTCTATTGGGGGAATAGTAGATGCGTGACGGTACATTTAAAAACGAATTTATCTTCATGATTTTATATGTAAAGGCGGTATACTAAGAAGAGAGCATAAGGGGGATGAGAATGGCAAAGATAGTCGATCAAGATAAAAAGATGAACTGGCGTGGACTTTCAAAACTAATCCGAGATACAAACCCGTCGAAACCTCTCGTAGCAGCAGCCATTGCGATGAGTATGATTGGAACGATCGCTGGATTAATTGTTCCATTTTTCACGAAAAATCTAGTGGATCAACTTTCAGGAAGCACGCTTTCATCAGGGGTTATTACGTTATTAATTGCTGCTTTTATCGTTCAAGCGATTTTTTCGGGTTTATCCATGTATTTGCTCTTATATATCGGTGAAACAGTCGTGGCTCGTTTAAGGGAGCGTTTAATGAAGAAAGTACTTTCTCTTCAAGTTAACTACTTTGATCAAAACCGTGTGGGTGATACGACGAGTCGGATTGTAAACGATACAGGGGTTATCAAAGATCTCGTATCAAATCATTTGATTAGTTTGTTAACGAGTACGCTCTCTATTGTCGGTTCGATAGGGATTTTACTTTACTTAGATTGGAAATTAACGGCGATCTTACTTGCTGTCGTTCCAATTATGATGATTGGCATTCGTTTTATCGGAAAGAGAATGTATAAAGTATCAAAAGGTTTGCAGGAAGAAACGGCCAAATTCACGGCAACGATTACTCAAGTTTTATCAGAAGTTCGGCTCGTGAAATTTTCTATGGCAGAAAATGTAGAAGAGGAGAATGGAAAGAATGGCATAAAAAATGTCTTTGGCTATAGTATGAAAGAAGCAAAAATTTATGCGCTTCTCATGCCTCTTATGACACTACTGTTGATGGGGGTGCTCGTCATTATTGTTGGATATGGCGGCGTACGTGTGTCGACAGGAGAATTAACTGCAGGAGAACTCGTTGCCTTTCTTTTATACCTGTTTCAAATCATTATTCCGTTTAGTTCGATGGCGCGTTTTCTCACAGCCATTCAAAAAGCGATGGGGGCAACAGAACGTCTCCAATTCTTACTAGATCATGAGAGTGAAGAGCGACTAAATGGAGAAGAAGTCAAAAACCCGGCCCAAGTCCTTTCATTTAATAATGTTGAATTTTCATATGGGAAAGAAATGATCTTGAAAAAAGCATCTTTTGAAGTGCCACCAGGTAAGGTTACGGCTATTGTTGGGCCTAGCGGTAGCGGAAAAACAACGACTTTTTCTTTGATTGAACGCTTTTATCGACCACAAGAAGGAGAAATCAAACTAGGAGATAATGAGATCAGTCGCTTTTCACTTGTGTCCTGGCGGAAGCAAATCGGCTATGTCTCACAGGAAAGTCCACTCATAGCCGGAACGATTAAAGAAAATATTGTATATGGGTTGGAGAAAGAGGTTTCGGATCAGGATATTGAAGTCGCAGCCAGCCAGGCTTATGCCCTTCCTTTCATACACGATCTTCCGGATGGACTTGATACTGAAATTGGCGAAAGAGGAATCAAGCTTTCAGGTGGTCAACGCCAGCGAATTGCCATTGCTCGAGCAATTGTACGAAATCCCTCTATCCTTTTGTTAGACGAAGCGACGTCTAGCCTTGATAGTACGTCAGAAGTTCAAGTGCAACGTGCCTTAAACAATTTAATGAAAGATCGAACGACCATTGTGATTGCTCATCGTCTTTCAACGGTTGTCCATGCAGATCAAATATTGGTAATGGAAAATGGAAGAGTATCCGCTCAAGGTACTCATGAAGAATTGTTTATGAACAGCAATCTTTATAAGGAACTCGCTCAACAGCAGTTTCAAATGGAAGAAAGCTCATAAGAAAAGGTGTGGGGGCATTTCCCCCGACACCTTTTTAATTTGAAACGCCTGTGGAATGCGCCTCGCGTTTTTCTTCCTTTACTTTCTCAAGGAAACGTTTTGTCTCAGCAACCACAACCCCAGATAGACCGAGTAGGCCGATTAAGTTTGGCAGTGCCATTAAGCCATTGAAGATATCTGCAAGTAACCAAACAACGTTTAGTTTTAACGTTGTTCCTACAAAAACGGCTAAAACGAAAACGAAGCGATAATATTTGATCGATGCGTCTCCAAACAGATAAGAGAAGCACTTTTCTCCGTAATACGACCAGCCAAGAACAGTAGAATAAGCAAAAAGAATAAGACCAATCGTAACAATGAGTGCACCAGGAACTCCAAGGAACTTTTCAAATGTTGCCGTTGTTAACGCAGCACCATTCAAGTCGCCTCCGTAAAGGTCTCCCATTACGAGCGCGATTCCAGTGATGGAACAGACAACAATCGTATCAATGAAAACCTGGGTCATTGATACGAGAGCCTGACGACCTGGATAATCGGTTTTCGCAGCAGCAGCAGCAATTGGAGCGGAACCAAGCCCAGCTTCATTCGAGAATACCCCACGCGCTACACCGTAACGAATAACGGCACCAATCGCACCACCAGCAGCTGCTTCACCTGTAAAGGCATCTGAGAAAATAAGCGATACAGCAGCAGGCACAAGCTCAAGGTTCATGAAAATAACAACTAGTCCTCCGATAACATAAAATAAGGCCATGACAGGAACGAAGTAAGCTGTTACTTTACCAATGCTTTTGATTCCACCAAGAATAACCATTCCAGTGAAAAGCATTAAGACAAGACCGGTAATCCAAGGTGCAATACCAAAAGTAGCCACTGCATCAGCAACTGAGTTGGATTGCACCATATTACCAATACCAAATGCAGCAAAAGCACCAAAGAATGCAAAGATCATACCAAGCCATTTCATATTAAGGCCTTTATCAAGGTAGTACATCGGTCCACCTGACATTTCACCTTTTGCGTTTACAGACCGGTATTTAACTGCGAGAATGGCTTCTGCATATTTTGTGGCCATTCCAAAGAGCGCGCTGATCCACATCCAAAGAACAGCACCAGGTCCCCCCACGAAAACCGCTGTTGCAACACCGGCGATATTACCTGTTCCGATTGTAGCAGCAAGGGCTGTCATTAAAGCCTGGAAATGAGAAATATCCCCTTCAGATGTTTTATCTTGCTTCTTCGTGAAGGCTTGCTTCAACGCATATGGAAGCATGGTGAATTGGAGAAAACCAAGACGGATCGTGAGGTAAATACCCGTTCCAACGAGCAGGATGAGCAAGGGCCACCCCCACACAAATCCACTAATACTATTTAATGCTGCTTCCAATAAGAACTCCTCCTTTATGTATGTTAATACTAAATATTCTAACAAATTACCACAATAACCTTTATAAAACCAAATAAATTTTTTCTGACATTTGTCGAATGATAGAAAAGAGCGCTTTCTTGTTCGGCGTAATGCATTTGAGTCGAAGAAAATAAATTTCTTTTGTATGGTAGAGAAAGTAGAGGAGGAGGTTGAAAATGAAGTATTTTGATCTATCAAACAAGGTAGCCGTCGTTACGGGTGGAGGAAGAGGGATTGGAAAAGCAATGGCTCGTGCTCTCTCTGAAGCTGGTGCTAAAGTTGCTATAGTAGGACGAACCTCAAATATACTTGAAGAAACGGCAGTGGAATTAAGCAAAGAAACAAATGGAACAGTTCTTCCATTTGTTTATGATGTTACAAAGGAAGAGAGTATTAAAGAATTCGTAACTGATATCCATGAGAAACTTGGTTCTATTACTATTCTTATTAATAATGCAGGTAAAACGGTGCGGAAATCGATCGAAGAGTTGGAACCTAGTGAATGGGATGATGTTATGGAAACAAATGTCAAATCTGTTTATATGATGACAAGAGCAGTTCTCCCTGATTTGAAAGAACAACAAGGATCACGAATTATTAACATTGCATCAATGGCAAGTGAAGTTGGCCTGCCATTTTCCACACCTTATGGTCCAAGTAAAGCGGCAGTTGTCCAATTGTCGAAACAGCTAGCACAAGAGCTATCTCCGCTTGGCATTACCGTGAATGCGATTAGTCCCGGTTTCATAAAAACACCATTTAACGAAAAAGCGCTTGAGAACCCGATTCTTTTAAATAAAATTAAGAACAGTAATCCGATGCATCGTATTGGTCAATTGGAGGAGCTAATTCCTGCTGTTCTTTATCTCGCTTCACCTTATTCTAGCTATACAACAGGGCAGAATCTTATCATTGATGGTGGGACTACTTCTCACGCCTTTTAAATCTGGGCTTGAAAGAAGTGACGCCCTCCTTTATAATAAGTGTAACCTGAAAAGAAAAAGGGGAAAAGTTTATGTTATCGGTGATTCTTAACTAACGTAATTTTATAGACAGTTTGGTTTTTAAAGACGCATAAATACTATGCTTATTTAATTATGCCTTCTGTCAATTTAGTTAAGAACACAGATTAAGCTCATGAATGATGACGACCATTCCAGCTGCGCCTCTGTGCGCGGCTTTTTATATGCTTTTTTAAGCATAGGAATGGGGAAGTCTACCCTTTTATAAAAGAGCTACGAGTGAACCTGTGTTCATTTGTAGCTCTTTTTTTCGTTGGAGGAAAGGTGTGTATGTATGTTAATTGAACGAACGCATTATAGGAGGAACAAACGACTGAGGAGGAAGAGAAATTGAACGAACAAACGATGACAACACTTGAATTTGATAAAATTCGGAGCGAGATCGCCCACTATGCGCTTTCCGAAGAAGCGAAAGAGGAGATTCAGAAAATGAAACCCTCACATGATACGAAAGTGGTGCAAAATAGATTAAATGAAACAACCGAGGCAAAAGCAATTATAAAGAAGAGCTCTAGCGTTCCTCTTCATGGTCTTCATGGCATTATTCAAGTGATGAAGCAACTAAACAAAGGAGTTGCATTACGACCTGACCAGCTCACAACCGTACTAGATTTGATTGAAAGTGGACGGAAAATGAAGCAGTTCATGGCAGGGAAAGAGTGGTTAGCTCCTACAATTTCAAGCTATGTGTATTCTCTTTATGACCTTACAGATCTTGAAGAAGAGTTAAAGCGAGCGATACGAAATGGGGAGATTGACGATACTGCGAGTAAAGAGTTAGGGAGAATAAGAAAGAAAATAACTGTATATGAAGAAAGGGTGAAGGAGAAACTTAACCAACTTCTACGTTCATCATCGAAACGAAAAGCTCTCCAGGATACCATTATTAGTGATCGTAACGGCCATTATGTTGTAGCAGTTAAAAAGGAATATCGTAAACAAATCAAAGGAACGGTTCACGATCAATCATCTAGTGGTTCAACGGTTTATATTGAGCCTGAGGAAGTTCGAAAAGTTCAAGTAGATTTAAATGAATTAAAAGCAGATGAATACCTAGAGGAACAGCGCATTCTGAGCAGGCTAACTGGAGAAGTGGAGCGATATGCACAGGAGATCTCCATTAACATTGAAACGATGACGCACTATGATTATATTTTTGCTAAAGCAAAATATAGTGTAGCGATTGATGGCAGTCACGTTCTGCTATCACCTGAGCCGATGATCGAACTACGCAACGGTCGCCATCCTTTGTTAGCTAAAGAAGCTGTTCCCTTAACTCTTGAACTTGGGAAAGGATATAAAGGATTAGTGATTACTGGCCCAAATACAGGAGGGAAAACCGTTGCCATTAAAACAGTCGGTCTTCTTGCGATGATGGTGCAATGCGGCTTACACATTCCGGCTGAAGAGTCTTCTGTGTTTGGAATGTTCGGCAACATACTCGTTGATATTGGCGATGGACAGAGTATTGAACAATCGTTAAGTACTTTCTCTTCACGAATTTCGAATATCATTACCATTTTACAAGATGCTGGCCCTGATGCTCTTGTCATTCTAGATGAGCTTGGTTCAGGAACAGACCCTGGTGAAGGGATGGGAATTGCCGTATCGATTTTAGAACAATTAAATCGCCTTGGTGCAACCATTCTTTCCACAACGCATTATAGCGAGATGAAGAATTTTGCATCTGCCCATCCTGATTTCGAGAACGGGTCGATGGAGTTTGATCCAGAATCACTGAGGCCAACGTTTAAGCTGCGAATGGGCATACCGGGTGAAAGTCAGGCATTTGCAATTGCCCTCAGGCTTGGCATGCATCCGAAGATTATCGAGCGCGCTCATGAAATTACTTATCAGGAGAAGGAAACTTACGATAAGAGTGATCAGCGCGATTGGCACTATGAGCAACAATTGAAAAGTAAAAAAGTCGATCAACCGCGACGGCAAAAAGTACAGGTTGAAAAGCACTTTGAACAGTTTGCCATTGGAGACAGCGTGGCGATACCTTCTATGAAGGAAAAAGGAATTGTTTACAAACCGATTGATGAGTTTGGGAACGTGATTGTCATGATTAATGGCAAAAAAGAGACGATTCATGCGAAGCGATTAAAACTCCTTCTGCCTGCAAGCGAACTTTACCCTGAGAATTATGATTTTGATATCCTTTTTGAATCGGTTGAGAATAGAAAGAAAAAGAAATTGATGAATCGAAAGCATGTGGACGGCTTGAAAATTGATTATGAAGAGTAGTGAAAAGCACAACAGAAAATTCGTCTTTATGAACCACGCTCGGCTCATAAGTAAATGCTATTTTAAAACAAGTAATAAAAGGTAAGAGGCTAGGACATAGAGAAGAACCGTTTATAGCAACTTTATTATGAGGAGGTAGAAATATGAAGTTAGGGGCTTTTTCTGTCAGTTTAAGTGTGAAGGATATTGAAGCGTCAAAAAATTTTTATGAAAAATTAGGTTTCCAATCGTTAGGGGGAGATATCTCTCATAATTGGCTGATTATGAAGAATGGAAGTACAGTTATTGGCCTTTTCCAAGGAATGTTCGAGAAAAATATGCTTACGTTTAATCCTGGATGGGATGAGAATGCTGAAAATATTGAGTCGTTTACGGACGTTCGGGTCCTTCAAAATACGTTAAAAGAAAACGGTGTAAACATCCTTTCTGAAGCGGACGATTCAATTGAAGGACCAGCGAGTTTTACAATAGAAGACCCGGATGGAAATCCTATTCTTGTTGATCAGCATAGATAAATGTAACTTGTTTTCTGAAATAACACTCTCTCTGCGTAGAATTCCTCTGAAAAGGGTAATGCGTGTAATAGAACATTCTGCTCGGGCAGAAAAGATGGCAAAGTGGAGGATGAGAGAGATGCAAAAAATGAACAGAGGAATTTTAACGGCGGTGTCGTCAATCGCAATTGCTCAAGGGTTGAAGATTTTGACGCATAAGAAGCTATCAGGAGAATGGGATTTGAAACAAGTCGCGACAACCGGTGGAATGCCGAGTTCGCATTCCGCTGGTGTTGCAGCCCTTACTTCTTACATTGCCTCACACAAAGGATCTCGTCATACAGAAACGGCTCTCGCGACTATATTCGGAGTGATTGTGATGTATGATGCTCAGGGAGTGAGGCGTCACACTGGAGAAATTGCTGCTCTAGTAAACGATTTAGAAGATAACCTGGCCACGATCTCTGGTGATTATCCCAGCATGCAATTCGTGGAAAGAGAAAAAGAGTTGAAAGAGCTTCTTGGACATCAACCTGTTGAGGTTTTAGGTGGCGCCATATTGGGGGCAACTTTAGGCTTTCTTTCAGCTAAATATGAGAATAAGTAGTACAGAGAGGAAATCATAGGCGCTTTGCCTATGATTTCTTTGTGATTTGGCAGATCGCGGAATTAATTTAAAAATCGCGGAAAAAAATCGCCTTTTCGCGGAATTATGGTGATTATCGCGGAATTAATAGCGTTCTTCAGGTTCCATCATGCCACCAGCACATCACACAAACAGATTGCTTTCATTTAAAATGCGATTTTGAAATAATATGAAGTGCACGAAGGATAGAGGAGGAAATCAATTTGACACATACAACAAAAACAACTGAAGCGTTATTCAAAACGTTCAATAGTGAAAAATTAACTTTAGAAAATCGTACGGTTATGGCTCCAATGACGAGAGGTTTTTCACCAGGAAATGTACCAGGTGAAGATGTAGCTGCATATTATCGCCGTAGAGCTGAAAATGGTGTTGGCTTAATCGTCACAGAAGGAACAGGTATTAACCATCCTTCTTCTGTTTCAGGTGCAAGTATTCCAGTATTTCATGGTGAAGAAGCACTTAATGGCTGGGAGAATGTCGTCAAAGAAGTGCATGAAGCTGGCGGTAAAATTGCGCCTCAGCTTTGGCACGTTGGAATGACTCGAAAAATGGGTGAACTGCCAAACGAAGAAGCACAACCAGTTGGGCCATCCGGTTTAGCACTTTCGGGTGAGAAAGTAAACGAACCTTTAACTACAGAAGAAGTTGAACAGCTCGTTGAAGCGTACGCTCAGGCGGCTGCAGATGCAAAGCGACTCGGTTTTGATGCGATCGAACTTCACGGAGCACACGGTTATTTAATTGATCAGTTTTTCTATGAACAAACAAATCAGCGCACTGACCGCTACGGTGGCGATCTTGTAGGGAGAACACAGTTCGCAGTTGAAATCATTGAAGCGTGCCGTCGGAAAGTTGGTCCAGACTTCCCGATTATATTCCGTTTTTCTCAATGGAAAATGCATGATTTTAAAGCGAAGCTTGCCACTACACCTGAGGAATTAGAACAGTTCCTAACGCCGCTCGTTGAAGCCGGAGTAGATATCTTCCACTGCTCAACACGTCGTTTCTGGGAGCCAGAATTTGAAGGCTCCGAATTGAATCTAGCAGGTTGGACGAAGAAACTGACTGGTAAGCCAGTTATTTCAGTAGGCTCCGTTGGACTTGATGGAGAATTTACAAGTTTCGCAGGTGCTAATACAACTAGTCTTGATGGCTTGATTGGAAAGCTAGAAAATGAGGAATTTGACCTTGTTGCCATTGGTCGCTCTCTATTAATGGATCCTGAATGGGTAAGCAAAGTACGCGATGGTCGTGCAGATGACCTTTTACCCTTTGATAAAGAAGCTTTGCAAAAATTATACTAAATAGATGTCATAACCTGGCCGCTTATTATGAAAACCAAGTATTTCTCCAGAAGGAGTGATACTTGGTTTTCTTCATAACATATAGAATAAGACATGCTATTATTTTCCAAAACAGATAAAATAGGTGTAGAATCTTTAAGTAAGAAACATAAAAATAATCATTATGGATGTGACACGCCCGATGCAATCTTTATTAGCTAATTTCTCAATCTTATTGTTTATGCATCTTTGCATTCAGAGCTTGTACTATCTCACCTTTCAAAAACGGTGGCCCAATCACGTTGCTGCAGTCTCGCATATCCTCATTGTGGCCATCGGTATTATCTGTCTCTATATGCTTCCAGTTTCGTTAGACGGTTATCTGTTCGATTTGCGAACCATTCCAATGGTGATACTTGTTTTGTACCATGGCTATCAATTTGGCATTCCCGTGCTAATCATCATTATCTTAGCTCGTTTTGCTTTTCCAGGTGAATTTATTTACCTCGAACTCTTTTTCACCTTGTTAATCCCGACCTTTGTAACCATGCTAGTAAGACGGAAGCTTGTTCAAAACCTTACATATTTAAAGGTGTTTTTTTATTTTATTGGCATCTGGTTTATTTCGGATGCGATCGTTGGCCATATTATTTCAGAAGACATTACGGTCTATTCGTATTTAATGCGGTTTATTTCCTTTCAGCTATCTGCGCTAATCATGTATTTCTTTATACAAACGAGTACAAAAAATCTTGAGATGAGTGAGCAACTCCGTTTTTATGCGGAACACGACTCTTTGACAGGCCTTTTAAACCTTAGAAGTTTTCTTAGAAAAGCGAGAGACCATGAGAGTCATTTATTAAAAGTGGTGGCCATGCTTGACCTTGATTTTTTCAAGCAAATTAATGACACATACGGTCATTTGAATGGCGATCGTGTTCTTGCTGATTTTGCCGCTTTTCTTTCAGAACAGGATGATTGGCTTGTTGGACGATACGGAGGAGAGGAATTTATTGTTATGCTCGAAGCGGCTACCAAGGAAGAGGCTTACGATCGGATGAAAACCTTGCAGCGAAGTTTGAGTAAACAACATTTCATTACTGAAATGGGAGAAGAAATACAAAATGTTTCGGTTTCCATTGGACTAGCTGAGCTCGACCAACAAAATCCTCTCATGGCTTCAGTGGAACGAGCAGACAAGTGTCTTTATAAAGCGAAGAAAAATGGGCGAAACCAGGTCTGCTTTTAGCACTTTGCACATTCGTTGGTTTAAAAAGATGAATTTGCGGAATATAACAAGTGTTAAGGTTTTTAAAGGAGGACGAATTATCATGAAAGTACTCGTTATTGGAGCAAATGGACAAGTAGGAACACATTTAATTTCGAAATTAGCTGAACGCGGTCACGAACCAGTTGGTATGATTCGCGATACAGACCAAGTAAAAGCGATTGAAGATGCTGGAGGCAAAACAGTACTCGGTGATCTTGAGAAAGATTTCTCACAAGCGTTGTATGGCTGTGAAGCCGTGATCTTCGCTGCAGGTTCAGGCCCACACACTGGTGCGGATAAAACGATCATGATTGACCAGGAAGGTGCAATTAAAGCCGTTGATGAAGCGAAGCAACAAGGCATTAAGCGCTTTGTAATGCTAAGCACGGTTGGGTCCGATTACCCAGAAAAAGGACCAGATGAAATGAAGCCTTACTTATATGCGAAAAAACGTGCTGATGAGCACTTAAAAGCTACAAACTTAACGTACACCATCCTTCGGCCGGGTCGTCTTTCAAATGACCCAGGTACAGGAAAGATTAGAGCTTCTGAAACATTAGAAGATAAATCTGGTCAAATTCCACGCGAAGATGTAGCGGCTGTTCTAGCTGAAGTTCTAGAGAATGAGCATACGTTTAATCGTTCATTTGAGGTTCTAGACGGTGACCATAGCATCAGTGATGCGATTGGTCAGCTATAGTGTTTATTTTATGAGAGACTTAACGTCCGTTAAGTCTCTTTTTTCTGTTGGATAATGTTACTCCTTGTATTTCTTACATAGATATAGAAAAATAATTAGTGACTTTTTCATCATTTTTCGACGAAAAAATTGCGATGAAGGCGAACTAATGATAATGTGGTATAGGTCAGTGCATGAAAGCGTTAACATAAAGGGGTAGAGAGAATGAACATCTTAGAATGGCTACAGAAAATTAACGGCGTTCTTTGGGGAGCACCAAGTCTAATTTTGTTATTTGGAACAGGTGTCTTTCTCACATTAATTTTAAAAGGACTGCAGTTTCGGAAACTAGGGTATGCGTTTAAATTGGCATTTTCAAAAGAAAAAGAAGAGGACAGCAGTGCTGAAGGTGATGTTAGTAACTATAAAGCTTTGATGACAGCCCTTGCGGCAACGATCGGGAATGGGAATATTGCGGGTGTTGCGACGGCCATTACGATCGGTGGACCAGGCGCTATCTTCTGGATGTGGGTCGTTGGTCTCGTCGGTATGGCAACCAAATATGGTGAAGCCCTGCTTGCTATGAAATACCGAGTGAAAAATGATAATGGTGAGTATGCAGGTGGACCAATGTATTATGTTGAAAAGGGACTCGGTCCAAAATGGAAGTGGCTCGCAATTTCGTTTGCATTATTTGGTGCTATCGCTTCACTTGGCATCGGGAATAGCGTTCAATCGAATACGATCGCAAGCGTTGTTGATGAAAGTTTTAACATTGATGGATGGGTGACAGGAGTCATTCTTGCTGCGCTTACAGCACTTATTATTTTTGGTGGTGTGAAACGGATTAGTTCTGTTGCAGGTTTCTTTGTTCCAATTATGGCAGTCCTCTACATAGTAGGAGCGGTCATCATCATTATCCTAAACTTCGATGCGGTTATTCCAGCAATGAAGTTAATCTTTACGTATGCTTTCTCTCCTCTATCGGCTGTGGGAGGATTTTCTGGTGTGATCGTTATGGAAGCTGTGAAATCCGGCGTTTCCAAAGGGATTTTCTCTAATGAAGCAGGTCTGGGTACAGCAGCGCTAATTGCAGGAAATGCAAAAGCGGATCACCCCGTAAAACAAGCGCTCGTTGCGATGACGGGTACGTTTATTGTAACAATTATTGTTTGTACAATGACCGCGCTCGTTCTCCTCATTACAGGATTTTGGGATCCAACAGGTGGAGAGCTTTCAGGAGTTGTGCATGATCCAAACCTGGAAGCGGGTGCTTTAACGACTGCTGCCTTTGGGTCAAGTCTCGGTGTGGTTGGTGAATATATCGTTACGTTCTCTGTTATTTTCTTTGGTTTCTCGACCATTATCGGCTGGTACGTGTATGGGTATAAGTGTTTTGAATACCTTGTTGGTACAAAAATAACGATTTATTATGGCGCCGTATATATACTAGCGTGCTTTGTTGGAACAGTTGCGAACTTAACAACCGTTTGGGCCTTTGCGGATATGGCCAATGCCTTAATGATGATTCCAAACTTAATTGCGCTATTGTTGCTTTATAAAGTCATTAAAAGTGAAACAGACGACTACTTTAACCGATATCTTGTTGAATATGAAATGAAGAAAGCGAGTTAGTTTTAGATAGCCAAAAAAGAGCCCTGCTGAATATTTCAGCTGGGCTCTTTCTTATTCGTCTGACGTGATTTTTTTAGAAGGAGCCGATTCATTTCCAAAAATATTAACTGCTGTAACATAGTAGGAAGAGCTTGAGGCATCTGGATCTGTAAAGCTCTTTCGTTCAAGATTTGATACACTCTCAATTTGTTTGTATACTCCGTACGCATCGGCTTTATAAATCCGATAACCTACCACATTTTCATCACGAACAGCGTGCCATGAAAGAAAGTTGCCGCTAACACTTAGGTTAGTTGGTGCATCTGGTACTTCGTCAGGATTTACTTGTTCCTTTTTATCAGCATCGTCTTCTTTTAATTCGGTAGACACTACAAGTCTTTCTTCATGTGTCCCTTTCGACCGATTAAATGTGCCAACACATGTAATGAGATTCAATGTGCGTGAATCCGTTGCTCCAAAAATTTTCTCAATTGGAGAATCATCATATGGATATCTTTCTTTACCGGTTACAACGAAGGTCATTGTTTCACCATCTTGACCAGTTAAAATAATTTCGTCTCCTTTTGAAAGTTTTTCAAGATAAAAGAAGATCGCTGGTCCCGTTTTACTATCGACGTGCCCGGCAAGGACAGCATTTCCTTTTGTACCTGGCTTAAAGCCGGGCTCAAACCAACCAACTTTGTTGATATCCTCTGGTACGCCCATTTGCCCGTTATCTAAGACGCCTACATTCTCGATATCGGCCTTCACATCAATGGCGGGAATTTCAAGTTGCACTGGTTCAATTCCTTCTTGAACGTCCTGAGATTCTTTTACTTTCTCAATTTTTTTCTTCTGATCATCTAGAAGTAAAAATTCATCCGATAAGACATCCGGTTTTTTAATTTCTTCTACTTCTAACTCAGATTGGTTTTCTTCAGCTGTATTGGTTACGGCTTCTTGCGCCGGCTCAGTATAATTATTGTTATAACCAGCAAGAACGAGCCAGATAATTGCGCCAACGACAAGCAACAGGATCTTC
Source organism: Bacillus sp. Cs-700 (assembly GCF_011082085.1). Lineage (NCBI taxonomy): Bacteria > Bacillati > Bacillota > Bacilli > Caryophanales > Bacillaceae > Bacillus > Bacillus sp. Cs-700. The sequence goes on along the minus strand of NZ_CP041063.1, from coordinate 1,865,084 downwards.
CTCACATTCTTCACCTCTTTTAGTTAATTTCTATCATATAAGCATTTACTGATAATCGTCTTACAAAGCTAACGAAAAAAACGTCAATTTAGATCATTTTTTTAAGAAAAAATTAATCTAAAAATGATTGACCTTTTCAAAGTATTGGTGTACTATGTAACTAATACACCAACACAATATGAGGAGTGATGAAATGATGAATTGGAGCGGGTTGTTACGAAAAGAGTTTCGTGTAACAAGAACTCTTCTTTTAGGCGTCCTAACATTTGATTTACTGGTAATGATCGGTTTCTACTTAGCATCTGAAAGGTGGGAATTCCCTTATTTAACCGCCATTATTGGTGGTGTCTTAGCAGCGATACATGTTTTCTTTCTGCCTCTATACTTATTGATTAGTCTTAACACAGAAGGAAGAAACCTGCATCTCTGGCTCCACAATCCTCAATCTGGAGCTCGCTTGCTTGGGGCTAAATTCCTGAATGGTTTATTAGCAATACTAATTTCAATTGGTCTTGTAAGTAGCTTATCACTTCTAGCTTACAACATAGAGACAAGTGCTTTAGAGCTTCCAATTGACAACGTATGGTTGTTCGGGTTTTACTTTTTAGCCGTCATTGTGACAGGGTCTATCTACATGGGGATTTGGCTTATCTTCTATTGGACGTTTTATCAAGTGTTGAAAACTTATATTGGCAAATGGGCGCTTCTTCTTGTCCTCGTACTGGTTGCTTTCATTAGTTGGCTAGGTTCGTGGTTTAGTGGAACCCGTCTTTCAGAAGTACTTGTGGAGTGGGGGTATGTGCAACTACCTTCACCGTTAAATATGGAAGTTAGTCAGCAAGAGTTTGGTTTAACTGTTTCAACCTTTCCATTTCCGGTTGGTAACGTGGTTTTCGATATCATCACTTTAGTCGTTATATTCTTGATTACTTGTTGGTTACTTGATCGAAAAGTGGAGGTGTAACGGATGGGAGAAGAATTTAATCCCTCAAAGCCGATTTACCTGCAGCTAGTGGATCGCATTAGCTGGGAAATTATTAAAGGTCAACGTAAAACTGGTGAAAAGCTTCCTTCTGTGAGGGAAATGGCCATTCAATCTGGAGTAAATCCTAATACAGTATCGCGAACTTACAATGAACTGGAGAGGATGGAAATCGTGGAGACGAAACGAGGACAAGGAACGTTTGTAACAGAGCAAAAAGAAAAACTGGTCGAACTTCGAGAACAGCTTAAGATTAACCACATCCAGAATTTTATTGAAGAAATGAAGCAGATGGGCTTTTCATCAGAAGATATGATTGAAGGTATTCGAACTTACGTTACGAACGAAAAGGAGAATCAATCATGATTACATTTGAGAATGTATCAAAGCGATATCTTAGAAAACATGCCCTTTCGGATGTGAACGTAACCATTCCAGAAGGGAAAATCATTGGTCTAGTAGGATCAAACGGTAGCGGGAAGTCGACGTTCATGAAAATGATCGCAGGTCTTGTAGCACCTTCTGAAGGAAAAGTAATGATTGACCAGGAGTCGGTTTCTAGGCGAACGGCCAATAAAGTGGCTTATCTTTCTGAATTGGATGCTTATTATTCATTCTTTTCAGTGAAAGAGACAATCGATTTCTTTGCTTCACAATTTCAGGACTTTGATCTAGAAAAAGCGAACGATATTGTTGACTTTATGGAGGTAGATTCGAGTCAAAAGGTAAAGCATTTATCGAAAGGAAATCGAGGCAGGTTAAAGATTGCGCTCACCCTGGCAAGAGAAGTGCCGGTTATCTTGATGGATGAGCCATTATCAGGACTTGATCCGATGGTGCGAGATTCAATTGTGAAAGGTTTACTTTCATTTATTGATTTAGAAAAACAAACGGTCATCATTACGACACATGAAGTAACAGAAATCGAACCTTTGCTTGAAACGGTTATTGCGATTCGAAATGGTAAGGTACTGGCTCTCGAAGATGTTGAAACCATTCGTGAGCGAGATCGTATGAGAATAGTGGATTGGTTGAAGAAGATATACCAGGAGGAGGCGTAACATGGCTGTCAAACCAGTTGTACAGATTCGAGACTTAACAAAGGTAATTGGAAAGAAAACAATCATTGATCAGCTTTCATTTGATGTCTATCCAGGGGAAGTGTTTGGGTTTCTAGGACCGAATGGAGCAGGAAAAACAACAACGATTCGGATGATGGTTGGGCTAATGAGAATGACAGAAGGCGAAGTTCTCATTGATGGAAGCAGTATTAAAACAGATTACGAGAATGCGATAGTTAAAGTAGGGGCTATTGTTGAAAACCCTGAAATGTACAAATTTCTAACGGGTTATCAAAATCTCGTGCATTATGCTCGCATGGTGAAGGGGGTTTCTAAAGAACGGATTCAAGAAGTGATTGAGCTCGTCGGCCTACAAGGACGTATTCACGAAAAAGTGAAGGGATATTCTCTTGGAATGAGGCAGCGTCTTGGACTTGCGCAGGCACTGCTCCATCGACCTAAGCTACTCATTCTAGACGAGCCAACAAACGGTCTTGATCCTGCCGGCATTCGAGAAATCAGACAATACTTAAGAACGCTTGCCAGAGAAGAAAACGTCGCCGTAGTAGTTTCAAGTCATTTGTTATCCGAAATCGAGCTTATGTGTGATCGAATTGGCATTATTCAGGCTGGTAAAATGGTCGATGTGCAGCGGGTAAACGACTTTGTTCAAAATGATCAAGCAGTAATGGTTTCTTTTGAAGTTGATCCAGTGGAACACGCGGTTCATGCTGTTAAAGCGAATTTCCCTGATTGTGAGATTGAACAGGCGGATCGTAAGTTGACGATTAAAATCGAGCATGAGCTTATTCCAGAGGTAGCAGCCGTTCTGGTGGAAAAAGGCGTCCGCGTTTATGGTATTCAATCCTCTGTGAAAACGTTAGAAGATGTGTTCCTTGAAGTAACTGGAGGTGAGCAGGTTGTCTAGTATGCTACATTTAATTCAAAATGAAAACATGAAGATTTATAGAAGAGTTGGAACGTGGGTGATGATCGGACTTGTGGTGGCGGCCGTTCTTGTGGCAGCTATTTTCACCAATATGAATGCAAGTGATGAGACAGGAAACTGGCGTGCGAATTCTGAAAATGCGATCCAACAAGCGGAAGAAACGTTAACTAATTCAGAAGGAATGCCAAAAGCCTTTAAAGACAGTCAGGAACGTTCGATTGCGATTAATGAATACCGGTTGGAGAATGATATTCCCCCTCTAGAAAGTGATTCGATTTGGAGTTTTATGGATAGCTCGACTGGCGTGGTGAGTTTAATCTCCATCTTCACAATCATTATCGGGGCGGGCGTGATTGCGAGTGAATATTCGTGGGGAACGATTAAGCTCTTGTTAATTCGTCCGGCTTCACGGACGAAAATTCTTGCTTCTAAATTTATTGCAACGCTATTATTTGCCTTATTATCTCTGGTCATCTTATACATTTCTTCATTTATTATCGGTGGGTTATTCCTTGGTTTTAATGCCGTCGACCAACCATACCTGACTTATTCAGGTGGTGATGTGGCCGAAACAAGTATGGCGATTCATTATATCGTTGAATATGCGCTTGCAAGTGTGAACTTGCTTATGATGGTGACGTTTGCTTTCATGCTATCAAGCATTTTTAGAAGTTCATCACTTGCAATTGGATTGGCGATTTTCTTAATGTTTACAGGAAGTCAGCTTACGTATATTTTAAGTCAGTACGATTGGGTGAAATACATCTTATTTGCCAATACGGATTTAAGGGTTTATTTCGATGGATCTCCCATTATCGAAAGCATGACGCTTGGTTTTTCCTTAATGACCTTACTTGTTTACTTTATTGTTTTCTTATTATTATCATGGCTACTGTTCACAAAACGAGATGTAGCTGCATAGAAAAAGCCGGTCATTTGACCGGCTTTTTCTATGTCTTTTTTCGAAAGCGGAATAAGAAAAATAAACCGATGATCAGAAGTGGTAAAAGAATTGGAGAAAGACCAATTAATAGAACGATTGTTTTGGAGAAAAAAGCAAGTAGCCCGTTTGATGTGGTTGTAAAGAGATGTTTGGCTTCAGAAAGTGTTTCAAAATCCTTTTCGGTAACGAGTCGTTTCTTTTGTTCAAGCGAGATTGTTACAGTAGAATAGTCGCTTTGATTATCGAGATAATTGATTTGCCCTTTCAGCTGTTCGATCTCTTCCTGTACAGGAGAAAGTTCATTTGATATAGCTAACAAGTCGTCTGTCTTCGTTGCTTCGTTTAGAAATGATTCGAGTCTCTGTTGAACAGCTTCTTTTGCTTTCAATCGTGAAGAAAGATCGACGTAATTTTCCGTTACATCCTGACTAGTAATGGACTTTTGCGGCTCTCCTTTTGAGAGAGTTTCTACCTTGCGTAGATAAGCGTCAAATTGAGATTGGGGAATACGAATGGTCATTGAGCCAATAAAGGCGTTGTCCTCCGAAAAAGTGCTTTCTTCCACTACATAACCTTCAAATGCTTTAGTCGATTCCTTAATTTCATTCATCGCTAATGTTAAATTTTCCACGCTTAAGGAAAGATCCGCATTAAAAATCACTTTACGTTCCTGTTGCAATTCAGGCAATTCAGATGTCGATTTAGCAGATGAACTGTTTCCTTCAATTGCACCACTATCTTTATTCTGTTCAGAGGAATGGTCAGTAACCCGATCACTCCTTTCTAATGAGTTTCTCCCTTCATTTGAACTGCATCCAGCTAGGATAAGGATAGAAGCAAAAATCAGAGAAAGCCATCTATTCATAGCTGAGCCCCCAATTCCGATATTTATATGTTAGACGAGATCGAAACTGCTTCGGTTACAGTTTCCGTGATATGATAAAAGGTAACTGACTCAAAAAAAGGAGTTGCCTTTTGTGCCTTCAATCTTTGAAAATGCGAATATTGTTGATTTAATCATAACCGTTTCTGTCATACTAGGTCTTTTTCTAATTCGGTTTTTAATCAAATTATGGCTTACAAAAAGAGAAACAGAAGAGGACTATCCAAATGGGATTCGTCCAGCCTTCTTGTCGTTTATCAATTGGACTACAGGTTACGCAATTCTACTATTTGTATTACTTTATTTTTCCAATAACAGTTGGATGTTTAGCTCTTTGTTTGCTATTGGAAAGGTAGAAATTTCACTCTTTCTTATTTTAATTGCTTTATTCATTATTACGCTTGCGAATCGAATTTCAAAAATCGCAACCTCCTTTCTGATGCCTCCTGTTTATGATCGGTATAGCTTAGATACAGGATTGCAATTTACGTTTAATCGGATTTTTCACTATACGTTAATGGTAATAGCAGTCGTTATTAGTTTAACGACAGTAGGAATTGATCTTAGTGCATTGACAGTATTTGCAGGTGTTCTAGGTGTAGGGATTGGTTTTGGCATGCAGAACATCGCAAATAACTTTATTTCTGGTTTAATCATTTTATTTGAAAGACCAATTAAAGTAGGCGATCGTGTCATTATTAACGACATTATCGGAGACATTGAGAAAATCAATATGCGTGCAACCATTATTCGGACGTTAGATAATGAACGAATTATAATGCCAAATTCTTACTTCATCGAAGAACAGGTTGTCAATCATTCCTATGGTGATTCTCGATTGCGGCTTGTCTTACCAATTGGTGTCGCATACGGATCGGATGTCGAACTTGTTCGCTCACTTCTTTTACAAGTAGCTGAAGAAGAAAAGGAACATTCAATGTATGTTCTTGAAACACCGCCGCCTTTTGTGAATTTTCTTGGGTTTGGTGATTCTTCGCTAGATTTTCAACTATTTATTTGGATCTCGTCCCCAAAAGCAGCAGTAGAAACCAAAAGTAGTTTGAATTTCCGCATCAATCGGATTCTCGCAGAAAACAATGTTGAAATTCCATTTCCACAGCGAGATTTACATCTACGTAGCTTAGATGAAAAAGTGATTCAGCAATTAACAAAGCGATAGCGGAAACTCACATCGTTTTCACTTCATTCTTACAAATTTCTTCGTAGGTTGCTGTCCATAATAGGTAGTGTAAGAACATACCTTCGAAGGGAGATTGATGACATTGATCAAATGGATGATTGGAGTTGCATCGGTTATGCTTGCGGGAGGAATTGCTGGAGCTAATGTTTATGCAGCGGATAATGAATCAACTGAAATAAACGAAGCAGTAATGGGGCAGGAGGAAATGGCGGGGCATGATGGTCATCATAGAAAAAGAGGTTACTTTAAAGGTCACTCTGAGGAGCGCGAACTGCGAATGAAAACGGCTGAAAAGAAAGATCAGTTAATTAATCTCTTACTTGATCAGGATGCGAGCGTTAACGGCGTTGATGAGCTTCAAAAAGAGCTTTCCGATCTAAATGCTCAGTTGGATGCTCTAAACGAGAAATTCACAGCTGCTCATGAAGAAAAAGAAGCGAAGATGCAAGAGTGGATAGATAGTGGAGAACGTTCGGAATTAACCGAAGAAGAGAAAGCCGCACGTGAAGAGGCTCATAAAAAAATGAAGGCAAACAGAGAACAGGCTTCCGAACTTGTTAAACAAAAAAATGAAGTTCTTGATCAGCTAATTGAAAAGCTTAGCTAGTCATCAAAAGAGATAGGGAAGCCCCCTATCTCTTTTATTTACGTCGCTACTAGTATTTAAAGAAAGAAGGTTTTACAGTGTCAATCTTTCAGGATGAAGTTAAAGTGTTAAGTGCTCTTAAAACGAGTGAATCCGATTTATTGTTTGGATATTATGATGCCTACTATCGATGGGCTGGAACTGCTTCGACAGTTAAGGAAGCGTTCTATTATACCTGGTATCGTCGTTTCTGCAAGGGATGAAGAACTAGTTCGGATCCTGGGGCTCGAACGGGGGAGGATGATTATTTAACAAGACCATTTAGTCCGCCTGATCTAGTAATATAATTGGGAATGTCCTACGATTCGCCTCATCTCTCATCGAAATTCGCATGCGGAAAGAGGGAAATCAGGTTGCGATCGAAATTCAAGATGATGGTATTGGATTTGGAGAGAATCCAGAACGTGTCTTTGACTGATTTTATACAGGGGATCAGTCAGGTTCTGGAATCGGGTTGGCGATTACAAAAACAATTGTAGAAAAGCATCGTAGCGAAATTTATGCAAAAAATCTTAAAAAGGGAGGAAGGGTTATCATCACGCTTCCTTTATCACCAGGATGAGGGTATTAAGTTTTGTGTTCATATAATTTTTGAAGAATTTCTTTGCTTTCTTCTTCGCTTAGAAGACCGAATTTCTGACAGAGTTGTGTGTAGCCAGCTAACTTCTTAAAGCATGTCGTTTTTTTCATCATACTCACCTTTCTTTCCTTAAGGAAACTTTTTTAGGTGTTAACAATATATGCTTAAACGAAGTGATTGTGATAGGTGTTTGTCTTAAGAGTTGAAATAAATTCTCGTCAATGTAACAATAGAGCTTGTGCAAAAACGATGGGTCATGTAAGATGGTGTTATCAATATTTAGTAGTGTGAAGATATCCTGTATACTATATATGGGGTAAATCTTAAATAATCAAATAGTTGAGTATGCGGTGTCGTAGAACGACTTAAAAGGGAATCCGGTCTGAATCCGGAGCTGTCCCCGCAACTGTCGTGTGGACGAGGCAAGAAACCACTGGAGAATAATCTGGGAAGGTTTGCCAAGGACGAAGCACAAGCCAGTAGACCTGCCGTGTACTCAAAAACGTTTCTATTCTTCGGGGATTGAGGGTGAGAGATGGCATCGGAAATGTGCACGGATGTGCACGTCTAACTTGTCGTTTTCTCCAGGCTCACTCTTCTAAGAGTGAGCCTTTTTATAATGGATTCATAAAGGAGAGAGGTTAATGAGCACAGTGGTTAATACGAAGTTAACAACACTAATAGAGGAAGTAAACGTTATTCTAAATGACTATCATTTGCAGACAAGTGAAAGCTTTCTTACGAAAACAATAGGTGGCCTAACAGAAAACGCTACGCCAAACGAGATTGACAATATCCTTGTCTTAAATGCATTGGAACGAATTACGGCAGAGGAGCCTGATTGGACATATGTGGCGTCTGCTTTTCATCTACGTTCGCTTTATCGGAATTCTCTTCGTAACCGAAATGAAAAAGAAGTATACGGGAAAGGAAACTTGTATCGGCTTTTACAACAGCTAACGGAAGAAGGGATTTATAACGAAGCACTTCTTCAATCTTATTCCAAAAACGAAGTGGATCAGGTAGCGACGTTCATCGCTCCAACACGAGATCGTCTTTTTACATACATTGGACTTCGCACACTTGCAGACCGCTATCTTGCTACCGATCATGAAAAAAATGTGTATGAATTACCGCAAGAACGCTTTCTTGTCATTGCGATGACACTGATGATGAATGAACCGAAAGAAAAGCGACTGGAATTCATTAAAGAAGCTTATTGGGCACTATCAAATCTCTACATGACCGTAGCGACACCGACGCTTTCCAATGCTGGCAAAAGTTATGGACAGCTTAGCTCGTGCTTTATTGATACAGTGGATGACAGCCTCCGCGGCATTTACGACAGCAATACGGACGTCGCTACCGTATCAAAAAATGGTGGAGGAATTGGCGCATACCTTGGGAAAATTCGTTCGCGTGGAAGTGATATCAAAGGGTTTAAAGGAAATTCATCAGGAGTTTTACCTTGGATGAAGCAACTAAACAATACAGCCGTTAGCGTGGATCAATTAGGTCAACGCCAGGGCGCTGTTGCGGTTTACCTCGATGTCTGGCACAAAGATGTTTTTGAATTTCTTGATGCTAAGCTTAATAACGGGGACGAACGCATGAGGACGCATGATCTTTTTACTGGGTTGTGTATTCCAGACGTCTTTATGGAAACGGTAGAAGACCGTGCAGACTGGCATTTGTTTGATCCGCATGAAGTCCGTCAGGTGATGGGATTCTCTCTTGAAGATGCTTATGACAAAGAAAAAGGATCAGGAGAGTTTCGTATGAAATATACACAGTGTGTGAACCATCCTGAGCTTTCTAGAAAAACGGTACCAGCGATTGAGATTATGAAGCGAGTCATGAAATCTCAATTGGAAACAGGTACGCCGTACATGTTCTATCGTGATACGGTTAATCGTGCAAATCCAAATAAGCATGCTGGGATGATCTATGCTTCAAACCTTTGTACCGAAATTATGCAAAATATGAGTGCGACGACCGTTGAAGAGGAGATTACGAAAGACGGTAAAATTATCATTACGAAAACGCCTGGTGATTACGTCGTTTGTAATCTATCTAGTGTAAATCTAGGACGCGCGGTTACAGCCAATGCCCTAGAGCGATTAATTCCAATTCAAGTAAGAATGCTTGATAACGTTATTGATATTAATACGATTGAAGTACCTCAAGCGCAGTTAACAAATGAGAAATACCGAAGCATTGGTCTAGGTACGTTTGGTTGGCATCACTTACTGGCGAAAAAGGGGATAGTTTGGGAAAGTCATGAAGCAGCAAACTATGCAGATGAACTATATGAAACAATTAACTACTTAACAATACAGGCTAGCCATGAGCTTGCCGTTGAAAAAGGGAGCTATTCTCTTTTTGAAGGCTCTGATTGGCAAAATGGGGAGTACTTTACACAGCGTGGTTATACGAATGAAAAATGGAGAGCACTGAAAGAAAAGGTTCATTCAAGTGGTGTGAGGAATGCTTATTTACTAGCTGTTGCGCCAAACAGTTCAACGAGTTTAATAGCCGGATCAACCGCCTCGATTGATCCGATTTTCCAAAAAGAATATTCAGAGGAAAAGAAGAATTATAAAATCCCTGTAACGGCACCTGACCTTTCTCCTGAAACAACCTGGTATTATAAGTCGGCGTATCATATCGATCAACTGTGGAGTATTGAGCAAAATGCGGCCAGACAGCGCCACGTCGATCAGTCGATTTCATTTAATATTTATGTGCAGAGCACGGTGAAAGCGAAGGACTTGCTCAACATTCACATGACGGCGTGGAGAAAAGGATTAAAGACAACGTATTACACAAGAAGTACTTCAGTCGAAATCGATGATTGTGAAAGCTGCGCAAGTTAAAGGAGGAGATCAAAGTGGCAACAATACAGAAAAGAAAGCTCTATGACGTGTCTGCACCGAATAGCTCAACAGGGATTATTAACGGCGAAAGTTCAAACGTTCTAAACTGGGATGATGTCCGCTTTAGCTGGGCCTATCCGATGTATAAAAATATGCTAGGAAACTTTTGGACACCGTTTGAAATCAACATGTCAAACGACGTAAAGCAATGGGAAGCACTAAGTGAAGACGAGCAAGATACGTTTAAAAAAGTCATTGGTCTTCTTGCTTTCTTAGACTCGATTCAAACCGACTATTCGAGCAAAGTAGCAGATTATTTAACAGATTCAAGCCTTTCTGCGCTCATGCAGGTACTTTCCTTTCAGGAAGTTGTGCACAATCAGTCTTATAGCTATGTGCTTTCTTCTATTGTCAATAAACAGGAGCAGGACCGGATTTTTGAATACTGGAAGCATGATAATGTGCTCTTAGAACGTAATCAATTTATTGCATCTGGATATGAATCATTTGTTCAAAATCCATCACCGCAAACGTTTTTTGAATCGATCGTGTATGACATTATCCTTGAAGGACTTTTCTTCTATGCTGGCTTTGCTTTCTTTTATAACCTTGCCCGCAATCAAAAAATGGTATCAACTTCAACGATGATTAACTACATTAATCGTGATGAACAGCTTCACGTCACGTTATTCGTAAACATTGTGAAGGAACTGTTCAAGGAGCACCCTGAGCTTAATACGGAACAGAACCATGCTTTCATTACAAATACGTTCAGAGAAGCGGCTGAACTTGAGATCAAATGGGGAGAATACATCATCGGTGATCGTTTTCCTGGTATTACGATGAATGAATTAAGCGATTATATTAAATTTATGGCTAATACGCGCGTGAACCAGCTTGGAATCGAGCGTCCTTTTGAAGGGCATCGAGAGAATCCAATGAGGTGGATCAAAGCGTATGCCGATGTGAATGCTGGTAAAAGTGATTTCTTTGAACAGAAGTCACGCCAGTACACGAAAGTGTCTGATGATAATGGATTTGACGACTTATAGATAGATTGAAAAAGGAAAGAATCCTCAGATTCTTTCCTTTTAGTTATTACGAGAACGCACAAAAGGCGTGTCTCTCTACTAAATTAATAATGAACTGAGGGATGAATGAAAAAAGGGGGATTAGTCATTGCTTAATTATTTCAATCATCAACAGCCTGAATCTAGGGGATTGCCGCCTACTCAACACAATAACGGTCGGTTGACTCAATACGATCAGACCTATGCTTTAAATAATCAGATGTATCAAGTATGTGCTCATTATTGTATGAGAAAGTACAGTAAACAGAATGGAGAATACTGTCCCTGACAAGTTAGAGGAATGGGTTGCCTATGAAGATCAAAAACGTCTAGCAGAATGGAACCTATTATCTGATCAGTATTTACCGGCTAATCATAGAACGCAAACCTGGGGGCTTTTAGGTACACCAACGATTGAACCTTCTCACTGTTAAGGTTTTTAACAAAGGAAACGCTTTGTTTACTAATTGACAAAGCGTTCCTCTTATTTTGTAGACTTCGTTTCATCGGTATCACTACATAATGAGACACATTCGGGTTTTTAGTAACGTAAAGCGATACATCGCCCTCTTTTTGTGTTAAAATTTTAGAAATTTCATCATCGTTTAGAACGTGTTTTGATAAGGAGATGTAACATGGGGAAGAAGCGTATTGTTGTTAAGATTGGAAGTAGTTCATTAACAAATGGACGGGGAGAAATTGATCTAGATAAGCTCATTGATCATGTCAATGCGCTTACATTACTTCGACAAGAGGGACATGAAGTGTTACTTGTTTCGTCAGGCGCAGTGGCGGCAGGGTTTAAAGAATTAGGTTATCCTGCAAGACCAGTTACGTTAAAAGGAAAGCAGGCTGCAGCTGCTCTTGGACAAAGTTTACTCATTAAATCTTATATCGAGGAATTCAACCAGCGGAACATTTCAGTCGCTCAAATTTTGTTAACACGCCCTGATTTCTCAGATCAGACACGATACAAAAACGCGTTCGATACGCTGTCTGAATTGCTGGCAAGAGGTGTGATGCCGATTATTAATGAAAATGATACGGTCTCAACGGAAGAGTTAAAGTTTGGTGACAACGATATGCTTTCAGCTCTTGTAAGCGGGCTCGTTCACGCAGATGAACTCATCATATTAACGGATGTGAACGGTATCTACGATTCGAATCCTGTAACGAATCCGAATGCTGTTAAATATCATGCTCTGGCAAAGATTGATGATACGATGATTGAACAAGCCGGTGGTGCTGGATCGAGCGCTGGAACAGGAGGCATGAAGTCAAAGTTAATCGCAGCGAAGACGGCTTTAAACCTGAGCATTCGCGTCTTTATCGGTCATGAAACTGGTAGTGAAAAGTTACTTCGAATTCTCTCTGGTGTCGGAGACGGAACTTATATCAGTCGAGAGAAAGCCACATCTTTCCCAATTAAAAAACAATGGATTGCGATGCATTCTCACGTAGCAGGTCAGCTTTATATTGATGAAGGAGCGGAAGAGGCGATTGTATTAAACGGTAAAAGTTTGCTTTATAACGGAATCAATCGTGTAGTTGGCTCTTTTGGAGTGGGGGATGTTGTAGAGGTACACGGAAAGAATGGGAAACTTGGAAAAGGACAGGTTCGATATTCGTCTGCGTTATTGGAAAAGATTCTGCATTTTCATAAGGACGAATGGAATGAAGTCACAGATATACCAAACGTTGCAGTGATACACCGAGATCAATGGGTAGGAACTGTTTATAAATAAAGGTGGTAAAAGGATGAATATACTTGTTGCAATGGATTCATTCAAAGGATCTCTTTCATCAAAGGTTGCTGGAGAAGCTGTGAAGCAAGGTGTTAAAAGAGTTTATCCAGAGAGCAAGGTGGATGTCATTCCGATTGCGGATGGAGGAGAGGGTTCTCTTGAAGCCGTTCAAATCCTCCCTGGTCATTTTGAGTTTGTTTCGATTCACCAGCTTGATGGAAAAAAGAAAATGGCTCGTTACTACCGCACAGAACAGGCTGCTTATATTGAATGTGCTGAAGCGGTTGGATTGCACTTAATTTCTTCTGAGGAGCTAGAGTCTTCACGGTTAACGAGCTATGGTGTTGGGGAACTAATTCATGATGCAGAGATTAAAGGTGCTAGTGACATTTATGTTTTCCTTGGTGGAACAGGTACAACTGATGGAGGACTTGGGTTATTACAAGCACTCGGATATACGTGTTTGAATGAGTGGGGGCAAGAATTACCCCTCCATGAAAATCCTTTGCTACACACAACATCCATCCGTGAAAGTAGTAGTAAGCTTAATGCAAATCTTTATATCATAACGGATGTAGACAATCCTTATGCAGGTGAGCGTGGAGCTGCTGCTGTTTTTGGACCACAAAAAGGCATGAAGAAAGAAGAAATTCCGACTTATGATGCTGCTCTTCTTCGAGTAGCAAATCTTCTTTCTCTATCGACTCAAAAAGGAGCAGGAGCGGCAGGAGGAATCGGAGGAGCACTTTATTTTCTTGGGGCGACTTATGTACCTGGTATTGAGTGGATGCTTGAATTGTTAAAAGTCGAAGAGAAGCTATCCGTGGCCGACATTGTTTTCACTGGGGAAGGGCAAATCGATCATCAAACCGCTTATGGGAAAGTTCCGTCTGGAGTTGGAAAACTTGCGAAAAAACACCACGTCCCATGCTATGCATTAGCAGGGCAGGTTGTTGAACCGGTGGATAACTTGTATGAAACATTATCGGGAGTCCTTTCGATTCAGCAAGGGTGTCATTCATTAGAACATGCGCTTAACCCAGACGTCACAAAATCTCAGCTAGCCTTTTCAGCGGAGCAAGTGATGCGTATCTGGAGTAGCGGAAGAGGCAAGTAGAAAAAAATAACCAAAAGTCCGGTTCCTTAAAGGAACGGGACTTTTGGTTATTTCATCATGGATTTCTCCATCAGTTCTTTATATGTTGAAATTTTCTTCGATAACATATCATCCGTTCCAAGAAGGGTCTCAATTTGATCACGAATAAACTGCTGATGATCTTCAAGGAGTCTAAGGCGTGCATTCGCAGTGTGCTTTCCTTCAAGAAATAACCGCGTATATTCTTTGATTTGAGAGACGGGCATTTGGGTTTCTCTTAATTTCTTAACGAATTGCAACCATTGCAAATGATGCTCGTCGAACTGTCTAATCCCATTCTCATTCCGAACGGGATCAATGATTCCTTCCTTTTCATAATAACGAAGGGTATGCGCACTTATATCTACCATTTCGGCTATTTCACTTATCGAGTACATTCAATCGCCCCCTGCTTTTTCGTTTTGTTTGACTTAGAGTGCACTCAAACGTCTACAATAAAATTGTATCATAATGAATAAGTGGAGGGATTAGCATGAAGTATACCGTTATTACAGGAGCAAGTTCAGGGATTGGGTATGAAGCAGCATTGGCGTTTGCAGCAAGAGGGAAGAACCTTGTTGTGGCAGCACGTCGGACAACAAAATTAGAAGAATTGAAAAACGAAGTACACAAGATCAATGCTGATCTTGATGTCATAATTCGTGAAGCTGATTTGTCACTTAACGAAAATGTATATGCTTTCTATGAAAGTCTTGAAAATATTGAAATTGAAACATTTATTAACAATGCAGGATTCGGTAATTTCGATCCAGTCGGCAAACAGAAGCTTCCTAAGATTGAAACAATGCTTCGCTTGAATAATGAGGCGTTAACAATTCTTTCATCTTTGTATGTTCGCGATTATGCGAATGTAGAAGGAACACAATTAATTAACGTATCATCCGGTGGAGGCTATACGATCGTAGCGGATGCCGTGACGTATTGTGCAACGAAATTCTTTGTCAGTGCCTTTACAGAAGGACTTGCTCAGGAGCTACAAGGACAAGGTGCAAAAATGCAGGCAAAAGTATTGGCACCTGCAGCAACAGAAACTGAATTTGCGAACCGTTCAATGGACGTTGATAACTTCGAATATGAAGGAACTGTTCCGCAGTTCCATACAGCGAAAGAAATGGCAGACTTCATGCTAGATCTTTACGATAGCAATCAAGTTGTTGGTATCGTTGATGGCAACACATACGAGTTTCAATTGAAAAATCCAATTTATCCGTATGTCGGGCGTAACCGCTAATCATAAAAAAATCCTCCTGTCGTCGTGACAGGAGGATTTTTTTATGTAAGCTTCATACTAAATTTCTGGAGTAAATGCATTAACGTCGGTCTCTCATTTCCATCACGGCCGATCACGTGAGTAGCGGCTACTAAAGAATTAAGTACCGCTTCTTCTGTCGCTTCACCAACTGAACGAAAAGCGGTATCGATTTCTTCCTCATGAATGGTTTCCAGTGTTTGAGTTTGTGGTGCATATTGATGGGCGACTTTGTTGGCGGTGGAAAAACCAATGATAATCTCGCCGCTACCAGTTGTGATAATCGATCCTGTTCGAGCTAGTCCTGTCGATGCCCGTTTAATAATACGCTGAAGTTGGCGTTCTGAAACGGGGAGATCTGTTGCAACGATCACCATGACGGATCCCTTATCTTTTTCTTCCCAGGAATGAAGAAGGGCTTCCTTTAATTTCTTGCCCACTTTCTTTCCGTTTATTTGTAGGTCCCGAAGAATACCAAAGTTGGTTACAACTAAGACACCAAGAGTGTAACTTCCATGCTGGAGCTTCACTTTTCTCGAAGCAGTGCCAATTCCACCTTTTAATGAGTAGCACAGCATCCCCCTTCCAGCCCCAACGGAACCTTCTTCAAAAGTAGTCGAAGCATTTGCAATCGCTTCGTGAACATGATGCTTTTGAACGTGACGTCCTCGGATATCGTTTAAAAACATATCGTTGCATTCGCCAATAACCGGATTAACCGTTCCAGTTGTATCGCCAATTTCATGGTTTTGTTCAAGCATATAATCAAGCATCGCATCTGCAGCCGTTCCTATACTTAACGTATTCGTTAGAAGTATCGGGGTTTCCAGTGTACCAAGCTCATTGAGTTGGATGGTACCCATTGTTTTACCAAACCCATTTAAAACATAGCTCGATGCGATTACTTTTTGCTGAAAAAGATTTCCTTGATGTGGCAGGATGGCTGTAACGCCAGTCTGAACCTGTCCATTACTTATAGTAGTATGGCCGACGCTTACTCCCTCGACATCAGTAATGGTGTTTTTATCGCCAGGCTCCATTTCTCCAATTGTGACTCCGTAATCTCGCAATCTTCTCTGATTCAAATGATCACTCCTCTTTTTTATTAGTTTACTATTATTTCTAGTTGATCCAAGTCCCTAAAGCAAATGTTAACTGTAAAATATGGTATAATTGACGAGACGTATAGAGAATGTGTGAACAGATAACTAGTAGAAAAGAGTGAAATAGAATGGGTCGTAAATGGAATAATATTAAGGAAAAGAAAGCATCTAAGGATGCGAATACAAGTCGAATTTATGCAAAGTTTGGTCGTGAAATTTATGTAGCGGCAAAGCAAGGTGAACCAGATCCAGTAGCGAACCAGGCGTTGCGCTTAGTTCTTGAACGGGCGAAAACATACAACGTACCAAAAGCAATCATTGACCGTGCGATTGAAAAAGCGAAGGGCGGAGCAGATGAAAATTACGATACGCTTCGTTACGAAGGATTTGGTCCAAGCGGATCTATGGTGATCGTTGATACATTAACAAACAACGTAAACCGTACAGCTTCTGATGTTCGCTCTACTTTTGGTAAAAACGGTGGAAACATGGGTGTGAACGGTTCTGTTGCTTACATGTTTGATGCAACAGCCGTATTCGGCATTGAAGGCAAATCAGCAGATGAAGTTCTTGAACTGTTAATGGAAGCAGATCTTGATGTACGTGACATTATGGAAGAGGATGACGTTGTAATTGTCTATGCTGAACCAGATCAGTTCCATGCAGTGCAGGAAGCATTTAAAAATGCAGGTATTACTGAGTTTACGGTAGCTGAACTTACGATGCTTGCACAAAATGACGTTGAGCTTTCAGGAGAAGATCAAGAGCAGTTCTTGAAAATGATCGATGCACTTGAAGAGTTGGAAGATGTACAGCAGGTTTATCACAATGTAGATTTAGGAGAAGAATAATTGAAATTCAAAAAAGTGGACTTCCGAATAGCGGAAGTCCACTTTTTTTTTGGATTGGAACGAAATTCGTTTATGAAAAATGTTCTTTTTTTCTTCTTTTCTTTTTTAATGCAAGAAGGGTTGTCTTCAACGATGCATAGTTTCCAATCGCCGCATATCCATAAAAGTACCCCATAAACAAACCGGCAACAAGGTGATGACGATGACTATAAAAGACTGATATGAGAAGTCCTAAAATAATCGCTAGTGTTGGAACAAAGGTCCGAGGTATAGGTGTGAATATTTTGATTAGCTGTGTGAGTATCATGACTAAAGGGATCGCAAGTACAGCATCCCAAAAGTTTGTATGGATAACAGGAAATGTCATGGCTGAATTCCTTTCCAGTTCAAGAGTTTTCTCATAGTATTTGCGCTTCTGTATTTCTTAAACGGATATACTTGGGAAAATACGATATGAAGGTTGTTCAGTTTAGTTGATTTGGAATATTGTGTTAAAATTAGTGGTGAAGGTTATTAGAGGAATTGTTCAATTAAAGGGCAGGTTTATGGAAGACTTGAATTCGAGATAATAGACGATTTGAAACTAAATCAAAGGCTACTTCGTAAATATAATAGGAGACTCTTTCGTTAGAGAAGATCAGAAATATTGGAGGTATTAAATTGTCTATGAACAATGGAAATGAAAATAAGCCTTTCAATGATGCCATAGCACATAAACAAAATATCGAAGGGTTTCCAAAAACACGTGGAGGAAGACTTCCTTTACCCATTAAGTTAATCGGATATTTTCTGTTTGGGAGTTTTATATTAATGCTATTAATTGGATTAGTGGGTAATTTTCTATTTGATTAAATTCGGAGCTTATCTGTAATAAGATAGGCTCTTTTAATTTGAAATAAAAGATTGTGTTGTTCTCAATGATTTGAAATAATTGTAACTAAACATAATGACCGTATTTTTGAGGAAGATGAAAGTGGGAATTTGGTTGAAAATTTTACGATACGTTCTATCACTATCAACTTTTGCACTTGCTGTTTATGGGTTGATTACAAGTAATTTTGAGTTTAATCATATAATGATATTTCTATTAGGACTTACAATGTTAGTTATGGGAATAGAGGAATTTCAAAAAGAGCGAAAAACAATTGGTATACTACTTGTTGGTGTTTTTGCCTTCTCATTATTTGTATCAATTAAAGGTTTTTTATTAAGCTAAATCGGAGCAATTCTGTAATATCATAACAGCGCAAACGTTGAAGAACGATCTTCATTTATCGGGCGTAATTCCGCACTAAGGAATTACGTCTTTTCTTTCAAAGTAAGGTTGAGTAAGTGGTTAGGTTTTGAAATAATTGGAATTGAACAAAAATGGATTTTGGTAGAAATATAGCCACATATCCTGTTTATTAGGAGGTAATAAAATGTACGAAACAAGATGGAATACTAATAAAGAAATTCCTATTATGGCTGACTTATGGTACAAAATGGCCTGTGAAATGGGAGATGTAGATGGCATTCCAAAGCCAGATGTAAAGAGGCTTGAGGAAGTTAAGAGTTTATTTCTAAAAGAATTTGAATTAGGTAATTTAGTATTCAGAGTTGCAACCGATAGCAATGATAATATTGTTGCTTGTTCAGGAGGGTTGATTAGGACAGAGTATTCATATCCGCTTGCAGAAGAACAGAGCCTTTTTGGTTGGGTGATAGCAGTATATACGAAAGAAAATCATCGGAATAATGGGTTAGCTTATAAATTAGTCGATGAAACTTGTGGGTGGCTTAAAGGAAAAGGAGCAATCCGAGCAAGGTTATGGTCAAGTTCCACTGGAAGAAAGGTTTATGGAAATCTAGGGTTTAAAGATATGATGGATATGTCAAAGTCACTTACTTAAATGGCAATATCAATATATATAATGACAATACTAATATGGGAGGAAAGAATTGATACATATAGGCTTAGACTTTGATGACACTCTCATTGATATGAGGAAATCAATTATTAGGTTGCTAAATGAATTGCATCAATAAGATCTAATCTATGAAGAAATTAGAGAATATGGAGTTTCGGATTTATATGGCTATACATTTGATGAATTCATAGAGTTTTTTTCAAATAACCAAGCTGAACTTCATATTGAAAAACCCTATCGATATGTAAAAGAAGTTTTAAATAATGCGGTTCAGGAGGCAAAGTTCACAATAATTACAGGACGCCCAAACGACTGGATATTTGGACTGAAGTGAACCAGTTACCAGTAAAAGAGGTAGTATGTGCTTCACAATATCGAAATGGCAAAGTGGAATGTGTTGATCTCAGAGATATTACACTATTTATTGAGGACCAGCCTGATCACGCAATGAACCTAGCAGAGAATGGAATTGAGGTCTTGTTACTCGACAAACCATACAATCAAAATTGTCTCCACAATAATATTAGAAGAGTTAAAGATTGGGAGGAAATAGGTCAGCTTTTAGAGGAGTGTACTTAAGAGTTGATTTAAAAATGTTATTTAATTATCTCGGAGAAAATCTGGAATAACGTTTTTGATAATCCTGTTTAAGTGTATCTTCCAGTATACGAATGGCAGCGATTATTATATAAGTATGTTCTCCTATATTTTCATTTGTAGAGGTGGAAGTAATGGATAGGAATAGTCTTAACTTCCTTACGAGAATTTCCTATTTTATTGGATGGGTTACTGTTACAGGAATTATAGTACTCATTTACACCGGAATAACTTCGGAAGAGAGCGCCAATAAGATCGATGATGTTTTAAGGGTCTATGTGTTTCTTACTTTTCTTTTGTCTTTGTTTGGTATTCCGCTGAGTATTGTTTCAATGTTTAGTAAAGATAAATTAGGAAAAAGAATATTCGCTTTCATAGTAAATTTATCTCCAGCAATTATTATTATGTGGGGTTTCATTATGGAAGTAATTAGAGAATTTTCCGAGACACCCATTTAAAAAGTAGCTATAAGATGTTGCTCCATAATCTCGGAACGAAAATGGTTTACGTTCGTTTTCTTTAATTTTTTATTACAGGGAGCCTATTGAATAAGTGTAGAGAAGAGAATGGAGGGTTAATCATAATACGCGTTTATAAAGCAAATGCAACTCACGTAGAAGGAATAAAAAAAGTCTGTTCCACGGGTTACTGGGCAACTTATGGAGATAGCCATACAAAGGAATATATTGAGAGAGTTATAAAAGATTTTTATAACAATGAACGAATACTCGATGAAGTAACAACTTCAGATAGACATTGGGGCGGTTATTTTGTAGCAGTTGAAAATGATGAAGTAATTGGAGCAGGTGGAGGAGGAATGATCGGTGAGGATGAGGGCGAGATCTTTGTCTTATATCTAGATCCTAATAGGCGGAATGAAGGGATAGGTACGATTCTGTTAGATGCTATCACTCACCAGCAGAAAGAAGAATTTAATGCAAAGAAGCAATGGGTATCAGTGGAAAAGGACAACCAGAAAGGGATCCCTTTTTACGAAGCTAAAGGCTTCGTTTACAAGCACGAGCAAAATGGTTTTGGAAATGAGGATGAGGACTACATATCATTGAGATATTCACGTCAAATTTAATAAGGGTATCTTCAGCAAACTCGGGGCAATCGTTTAATATATCAAGGCGCCTCTCCAAAAAAACGAGTAGTGCCTTAAGCATTTTTATGTGTCCTGGCCATATAGACTCTACTAATCAAACCTATTATTTTATGAAATTGTATTCTGAAATGGACGGCTAATTTCATGCAGTTTTTTTTTCATAACAAGCAATGGAAATTGAAGGGTAGAATGTTAGGAGGGAACGAGTCAAGCTAGTATGTAATAAAATGAACATGTAGAGTAACATGCTAGGAGGAGAAAGATGAATCCCAGTGGAATGATGTATTCCCACATGTCACCAAATGCCCCTATGCAAGTTGTGGTTTTAGAGCCTTACTATATGCAGCTCTTCGCAGCCTGATTGGAAATAGAGGGGTTATTGATACATCACGTGGTCCAGTAAATGGAACAGTTATTGATGCCAAACCAGATCATGTTGTGGTTAAAGAACATGATTCAACTTTCTTTGTTCGCATATGCGAAATTATTTGGATTATGCCAGAGTCCTAAAATAAAATAGTAAAAAAATTACCATAAAGTGTTTTTTTTCGCTTTAAGGATCGAACAGAAGATTTGGAATAACTCTAGCATAAACTCTACACTTCCTGGACATAATAGATTCAAGATTACTAGATTCGTAACCTGGGGGAGTGGAGTGAATGTTGTTATCACTTGTTTGGGAAAAGTATAATCTTGATAAGCAGATTGAGGGTTATTCTCCGTTAACGCTCAAGACATACAACTTTCAGTACAATCAGCTCTTACGTCACTTTGGCAATGTTGATATAAATGGGATTACGACAGATCAGCTTAAAGCTTATTTAGTGAAAATGGGGAGTCATTTAAAGTCTTCTAGTTTAGGACATCGTGTTCGCTGCATCCGTTCACTGTTTAAATGGTCTTATGATGAGGGACTTATTCAGAAAAATCCAGCCGCTAAATTGAAAGAACCTAAGCTTGGTAAAAGAATTCCAAAGTTTCTAAATGAAATAGAAATTGAACACTTGAGAGAAGCCTGTCAGAATACCATGGAAAAAGCGTTGTTTGAATTCTTTTACTCAACTGGTTGTCGTATTGGTGAAGTTGTGAAGCTTAATCGTGAAGATGTTAACTTTCATTCAAATTCTGTCATTGTTCATGGAAAAGGAGATAAGGAAAGAGAAGTGTATTTTAACACGCGGTGTTCTATCTGGTTAAAACGCTATCTTGATGAGCGTAATGACCTTGAACCTTGCTTATTCATAACGGAGAGAAGGCCAAAAAGAAGGATGAGTATTGATCTTGTTCGCTATATCATTAAACGAATTTCCAGACGTGCAGAACTTGATAAAGTGATTCACCCTCATCAATTAAGACATAGTTACGCAACGCATATGATCAATAACGGAGCTCCTCTTGAAGTGATTCAGAGTTTGATGGGGCATGAGAAAAGTGAAACAACAAAGTTATATGCTCAGCTTAGTGGAAAACTCCGTCACGACTTCTATACAAAATACTTTTAAAAGCGCATCCCATTTGAATGCGCTCGGTTATTGATACTAAAGAAAAGGCTACTTTATTTGCTGTAGATCGTCATTTAATTTCTTAGTCTCATGCTTAAAGTACAAGTAGAAAGCCGTCCACGAGATGCTGTAGGTTACAAAAGCAATCGCAATAAAGAGTAATATATTTACTAGATCTGGCTGGATCCAACCAATGCCATACGCCAAAATAAAGTAGACAACCATCACGGTGAAAAAGTGTAATGCTGTTTGCTGTGGGAGTTTAAGGGAATGAATTTCAAAGTATAGTGGAGTGACCGTAAATAACCATCCACAGAAAATCGCTCCTAACGAGTTTGTTACAAAAAGATTAGAGTCAAGCGTTGTTTGATCACCTATGAAAATAATTCCATATGTTAGTAAAACAGCTAAAAACCCTCCGAAAAATAACCCAACCATACTTCTAAACAAAAATGTTTTCATTTATTTTACCCTCCTGTTCATTTTCAGAACCTCTTTTATTTTGCCTACATAATGTCTCGAAGCATATTCTTTCTTACCAGATTGAAAGTGTACAGCGAGCGTGCCGTTAAATGATGGTTCAAAGTGGCTGATTTCATGCAAGTTAGCAATAACAGACTTGGAAAGCCGTATAAATGTATTCATTGGCAAACTTTCTTCTAGCTCATACAATTTCTCTTTCACTTTAAAAACGCCTTGAGATGTCGTAGCCATTACTTGATCTCCTTCTGAATGGAAAGAGTGCACTTGATTTGGTTTTAAGATGTGCTGTTGCTCGCCTTTTTTACCTACAATGAATTCCGTTTTCTGTGAGTTTAGATAGTCCAATATCTCTTTAATTGAATTATCCATTTCTCTACAGTGAATCGTTACGCTCGTTTCTTCATACTTCCGATCAACATCGAGTGAAATTTTCACTTGTTCACATCCTTTGTTTTGCGGCTTTCTTAAGAATAGTATAGATCTGGAAAAGCAGGATGTCATTTGAATAAAGATAAGACGTCACTTTGTTAGGGTGAGATGCATTTCGTAGACTTTTTGTTGCCGGTTAAATGCTCAAAGAAAACATTGCCAGTAACACAGCATTTTGAAATAATTGGTTGTAGTTGTAGTTGAACGAAAAGGCAGGTGTGAAAAATGGGTCACGTTGTAGCGGCTATTTATGTAACGTTAGGGTTTCTTTTATTCTCGTTTACTTACTTTGATAATTTTTATTTCATGTGGTTTCAAGAGTTAGGTATTGGCATTATAGTATTTGGAGTGGTTATGCATCTTTATCTATTTATTAAAAACGAAGATATCAAGCAAGACGAAAAAGAAAAGTAAGATAAGAGCTATAACATTAGCTACATAAGAAATCAGGAGGAGAATATTGAAAAGACCGAAAGGCGTAACACTCATTAGCTACTTTTACTTATTTGGAGCGGCGGTTTTATTCATCTCCGCCATTTTTTATGACGCAGGCGCCAATACGATTGGGATTGCGGAACGGTTTGGATTACCATATGTTCCGGAAAGGATGATGAGATTCCTCATCGCTCTTCTTTCTCTTGTATTGGTATATGGATACATCAGGCTCACAAACTGGGGCTACTGGTTCATGATCGCTTATTCCATACTCTTTGGATGTATTAGTGCACTCCTTATTTCCAATCCATCTCCGCAGCCTTTCCTCGGAAATATGATTTTTTCACTCGTTGTTTTGATGTATACCATTTACGTTAGAAAATCATTTCTACAATCGTCCAAACAAGGAACGTAAATTGAAACGGCTAAGGCTATTAGAAAAAGAGAGAAGGATGAGTACAGGCATGATTTTGATTGTTTTTATTTTTATTTTATTCTGGTCTTTAACGAAAACAATAGAAAAAGTTGGATCGAAAATCACGGATCAACTACAGGTGCAAAATGACTTGTTAAGAAAAGTAGAAAGTAAACTAGAAGTAAAGAATGATGAGGGTTCCAAGCTTTAACAATCTGCAACGTGACGAGAAATGGGGAGGCGGCGTTACATGTATAGGCATTTCTTTCAGATCACTTTCCTCCTTTTTGCCGTGCTAGGTTTGGTTAGTTGTTCAGCCCATTTAGACGTGCTCACAGTTGAGGATAATATGGCTGAAACGGAAGGGCGATTGTCTCGAGACGATGCTGAAGTTCTCATATATGAACGGCTAACGAGTGAGGAGCAAAGAACCTATACCGTGGATTTTGTTAAAGAAGAGCAGTCGTTCTACTACATAAGGGTACATGACGGTCAACATCACGTAATAAAGAAGTTTACTGTAAATTCAGAGACTGAGGAAGTTAAGCAAGTGGATTAAAGGATAAAGTGCTTGACCCTAGTTGGGGCATCATTATGATTCATTTCAAATAGTAAAAAACACAAGCGGTTGTCTTATGTAAAATACGTAAATACGATTGTGATGGACGATTTAAAAGTGAGAGGTTGCTTTCCTAAATAGAATATTTATCTAAAAATGGAAAGCCACCTTATCACTGGATGGACAAGGTGGCTCTCATTATTTCTTCCCTTTTTTGTTCGCTCGATCTTCTTCCTCTGTTTCTAACATGCCGTAATCGCCATTCATCGCCTGCTCATCTAAATCAGCACCATATTCATTCGTGAATTTGTTCTGGCTGATTTCCTCTTTGTTTGGCGTCTTTTTGTCCATGATACTCACCTCCATTGATTAGGTTGGCTTATCATGGAAAAAGTATGCGTAGGGAAGGTGGGCGCGGAGGGTTTATATTGAACAAAAAAAGCGCCTTACCCTTAAAAGGGAAGGGAAAAGCGCTACGGATTATTGATAATTTATGATCGCTGGGTTCGGATCAAGCTGAAGGACTTCAGCAGGTGTTAGAACCGGTTTATCTTTATTATAGAAAATTTTAAATCCGCCGTATTGAACGGGCTCATTTCGCACAAATTTACGGTAGAGTGACATTTTCGTTCCATAATCACCATAGCCGTCAAAGTTTAGAGCAACTTCTACGTTATCTGTTGGCTTGATTGCCTGTTTGTTCGTCACAGCGTGGTCAGTGAACTGGTGGACGAGCACAATCTTATCAGGTAGATCATTTTCCTCAACAAATTTGGATACATAGTCAACAACTTCCTGAACTTCAGAACCATCGACACTTCCTAGATCGATCCCAGGCGTTTGGCCTTCTTTAACATGGAACTCCGTATCGATAGCAACGTGAACGTAAGGAAGCTTGAGCCATTTTTCAAGAAGCTGTACTTGATGAAGAGCAGTGTCACGACCAAGCTGTACATCTAGCATTAGAATAGCATTATGTTTCTTTGCAAGCTCGGCGTATTCATCAATATCTTCTTCTGAAGTCATGTGATAGTACTTTCCATTTGGACCTGGCTCACGCTGAGCAATTGTAGTGATTAACTCAATCGTTGGAATGGCAGGACGGTCTGGATCAGCATCAGAATAAGCTTGAGTCTGTTCTTTTAATTTCGTCATCAATGCTTCAGGTTCCATCTCGCCCAAAATTCCCATTTGGGTAGAGTTTGGTTGACCATAGTAAGCAACGAGGCGATAATCTTTTAGAATACCGTCTGTTTCATCAGTTGTGCCTTCCATTAACGTTTCGCCAACGGGTGTCTTTCTTGTACGATCTTCGCCGTGTGCTTCGACAACAGGCATTTTCGCTAATTCTTCTTCGGTCATTGTTTCCTTAAGTGGTTTCGCATCTTTAGACGGCGCCAGTGCTTCAAAAGGTTGAGCCACTTCTTTTTCTTCATTCTTTTTTTCAGCCTTCTTATCTGATTCTTTGCTTTCATCTTCATTTGTTGCTTGCTGATCTGTCTTTTCATCGGTCTGCTCGTTTGTGGATGCGGAGTTCGAACAAGCTGTAACCAGAGCGACTAAAGCAACGAGAAGGAAAAGGAATAATTTCCTCATGGTGTTCACTTCCTTATGTAAGTTAATGAGATTCATAGTTTTGTCAAAATGACTTTCTCATTCTAACATAAGAAAAGAATTATCGAGTGATAGAAGACAATGAAAAGGGAAAAAGAGGTAATCAGTACTAGTTTATTGCAAAAAAAGGAGCAATGGAGACCTCCCCATTGCTTCAAGATTACTTGTTCTTTTCGTTAAAATAATCCATAATCATTCGTCTATGGCTACCAACCATCTGAGCAGGGAGATTAGTAGAAGAGAAGGTTTCAAATGCTAAACTTTCCTGTGTTAAGGTAAGCTCCCCCTCGTATTCCTTCGTAACATAAGCCGTTGTGACAGAATAGAATTCATCACCATTATCAGCTTTTGTGAAAAATTCCTCTCCGGAGTAAAGCTTGAAGAGCGCGAGGTTTCGAATCGTTATGCCAGTTTCCTCAAAAGACTCTCTTATGGCGGTTTCCTCAGTCGATTCACCTGGTTCCATTAACCCGCCTGGTAATCCCCATCGCTTTCTTCGTTCGTTCCGTTGTTGGAGAAGAACTTCATCTTTATCGTTTAAAATTAAAGCGACAGCGCCAACTAAAATGAGCGGACGTTGCCCAACGAACTCACGGAGTTCCTTTACATAATTCATTTTGATCACTCCTTATCTCGTTCCCTATTATAGAGGAAGGTCTCTTTTGGAGAAAATGAGAATGGCAACAGCATAGAGCACTGTACCTAGTAAAAATAAGAATGTGGCAGTTGGCCAGACGTCTACAGAACCTCTCGCAATTTCAACAGGGCGAAACGTTGAGAAGAGAGAAAGGTGTACCATCCAATCAAGCTTTTCGCTCATTTTTCCGACTAAATCCATTCCATAGAAGACGATTGTCAGTAATCCGGAAATCCCAAGAGCCTGTCGCTCATCATTTAACAAACAAGAGAATAAAAACGAGTAGCCTGAAATAACAAAGAATAATAGAATGCCGACAAGGTTAACATTCATAAACGTCATTGCTTCAAAAGGTTTATCCTCAATTAAGATCTCTGTCCCAATGACTCCTGCTAAAGCTGTCGTTAATCCGATAATCAGAAGTCCTGTCATAAGCACAAGTGCTTGAGTAAAGGCGATTTTTTTTCTAGAGTTCGGCATCGCAAGAATATAAGCCATTGAGCCTCGATCAATGTGCCGAGCCATTAGCTGAGACGCTGTCATTAAGCAAAAAATCGACAAAATCACCACATACAGTAACCCATAATATTCACCTGCAATAAAGTCACTCACGTGTTGAAAGCCGCCCTCCATCCCAAAGGCCGCAAGAAAGCTTTCAGGCATCGACTCCATTAATTCATTTAATCCAGGTGCATCCGCAATCGAAGGATAAATGCCGATGATTAACAGAAGGTAGAGAGCAGAACCAATCGCATAGCTAGAAATTGATTTGGCATGAACCTTTAACATCTTTGCATATAACGTGATGTTCATGATGGGTTCGCCTCCCTATCGTAATAGTTAAGAAAGACTTCTTCAAGGTTTTGTTCATGAATATCAATATTTCGAATTTGATAATCTGCTAAAGCCCGAATAAATTGATTGTAATCTCCCTGTACAGCAATTTCTGCACGGTTCTCGGTGACTGAAATAACGTCAAGTTTACTTTCTTTTACGAGCTTAGCTTCTTCCTCGCTTGCAAACGTCACATCAAAGAGTCGACGCTGTTTTTGCTGGAGGTCATGAATATTTTCGACGACAACAATTTTGCCATCTTTAATAATCGCGGCTCGATCACACGTACGTTCAATTTCTGAAAAACTATGAGAGGACATGAGAAATGTGGTCCTTTTTTCCTTCTGTTCCATCACAATTTCAATGAAAATACGCTGCATAAGTGGATCAAGGCCTGATGTCGGTTCATCTAGAATAATGACTTCCGGTTCATGCATAAAAGCTGCCACGATACCGACTTTTTGCTTCATTCCCTTTGACATCTTACGAATCGGTGTTTTCACATCGAACTGAAGGCGATGAATGAGCTCGTCGCGATAGTCTGTTTGCTTCATTCCTCGCATGCCACCGACAAGTTTAAGAAATTCCATCCCATCCATGCCATCAAGAAAAGAGATTTCACCAGGAAGATATCCTATCTTTTCTTGGATCCTAGCCGCATCTTTCCATGCATCCATCCCATTTATCATTGCTGAGCCTTTTGAAGGTTTCATAAATCCCATCAGATGACGAATCGTTGTTGATTTTCCAGCACCGTTCGGTCCGAGAAAGCCAAATACCTCTCCTTTTGGAATGGAGAAAGTAACGTCAAAAATTCCTTTTCCATTTGAAAATTTTTTGGTTAAGCCGTTTAATTCGATCATTGAGGTTCCCCCTCAGTCAAATTTTGAACTATTATCTAATATATATTTCATTTTTATCATAAATGACTGCATGGAAATAATCAATATTTATTGAACTTAAATTTAATAAATAGTTCAATAAATGCTATACTAAGAGTGGTGATGAAAATGAATGGATTTGAATTGCGAAAACAACAAAAGCGTAAAGATATTATAAATGCTGCTTTTACGTTATTTAATAAAGAGGGCATTAAGAAAGTGAAAATCAGTGACATTGCGCGGTTTGCAGGAGTTTCTCAAGTAACGATTTACAATCACTTCACTAGTAAAGAAGAGCTTGTGCGAGCGGTGATGAAGGAATACATGCATCAACAGTTTCAAATATTTAAAGAGAGTGTTGAGGAAGAGCGTACGTTCCCTGAATTGGTTGAGTTAATTGTTTTTGAAAAACATAAAGCTGTTCAGAGTCTTGACCCATCGCTACTTCAAGAGATGTTAACGACAGACGAAGAGTTGAAAAAATATGTAGACCATTTTTACCGAACACAAACCCTTCCACTGTTCGTTCAGCTTCTTGAAAGGGCACGAGAGCGAGGGGAGATTAATGCTTCACTGTCAATGGAAGCGATCATGTTTTATCTCAATGCCCTGAAAACAGAGGTGCAGCAAGTTTCAGCTGAAACCTGGTCAGAGCGAAAAGACTTTTTGGACGACGTGCTGCAATTATTCTTTTATGGTTTAAGTGGTGGCCCTCCATCCGATAGGAATGAATCTGAATATCATTCATAAACTGAAATGTGTGTTAATTTTCACAAAATTTTAATAGTTTGTTAACTTATCTAACGTATTCCTGTTGTATAATGAAATCATGCAGAGGGAAAGTTGGTGAATTTTGTTGAAAAAGCTGAAAAAATTAACTTTTAAACAGCTCGTTGATCAAAATAAAGCAGAACTTCTTAAAAATGAAAAAGAACTTGCTGAGATAGAAAAACGAATTGATAATCGTCACGTATAAATCAAAGGAAACAGTCGTCATGCGGCTGTTTTTTTGCGTTGTAAAGGGAATGGCCTTTCTTATGCTAAACTTAAGGAAGGAGGGATTAAATGGGGAAATTAATAAGCGTAAATGTTGGTAAACCCGTTGAAACGACTTACAAAGGAAAACCAATTTCTACTGGTATTTACAAACAGCCTGTTCGTGAATCTGTATACGTTTCAAATGTTCAGGTAGAAGGCGATGGCCAGGCAGATCTCGTCCATCATGGTGGATCAGAGAAAGCGATTTGTGTTTATCCCGTTGAACATTATAAGTACTGGGAAAAGAAACTTGGATGCGAATTGAGGGCAGCTGCATTTGGTGAGAATTTCACAGTGTCCGGGCTAGATGAGAAAGAAGCGCGGATTGGAGATATTTATCAAATCGGTGGTATAAAAGTTCAGGTTAGTTTACCAAGACAGCCTTGCTTTAAGCTAGCAAAAAAGTTTGAAGTGGAGAATATGCACTTATTTGTGATGGAAAATGGGTACAGCGGGTATTATCTAAGAGTATTAGAAGAGGGGCACGTCACTGTTCAGGATGACATTATACTTGAACATCGGCCTGACCATGGTGTGACGGTTTCATTGATTAACCGGGTTACGTATAAGGATCGAACAGATCGCGCAGGACTTGAGAAGGCGCTACTTGCCAAAGAACTTAATGAGAGCTGGTATCATAAATTAAGCAAACAGCTAAGCGCGCTCAGTTAGCGCGCTTTTACTTTTTAGCCATCCGGTAGTAAAAAACGATCAGCATAATGATCGTAACGATGGTAACCGTGTATTTGATTATCTGCATAAATTCCATCGATTTCTCCTCAATTAAAAAGCCGGAACCAAATGGATCCAGCTCTTCTGAATGTTAAACAACTTTTTCTTTTAATGCTTTTCCTGGTTTAAACGCAGGTGTCTTAGATGCTTGAATTTGAATTTCTTCGCCAGTTTGTGGATTGCGACCTTTACGAGCAGAGCGTTCTCTCACTTCAAAGTTACCAAATCCAACAAGCTGCACCTTTTCACCTTTAGCAAGTGCTTCGGCAATCGTATCCATTAAGGTGTCTACCACTCTGGCAGTATCTTTCTTTGACATTGCTGCACGTTCCGCAACAGTCGATAAAAGTTCCGCTTTATTCATCATGTTTCATCCTTTCTTATATTGCTAGTTTTCATGCTATGGCTCTATTTTGACCAGTCTATAGCTGTTTTATACGTATACAATCAAATAAAAAAGAGATTCTCATCGAATCTCGGGTTAACGTTTTAATAGTTGGATAGTTGTTTGTACTCTTTTTCAAGGTCCGTTAGTGTACAGTGATAGAGATGGTGATCAGCGGTGGAATAGGCTCCTGCCTCAATAAGCTTTGAGATGTAGTAGTTTCTGCGCTGCTCTAGTGCTTTTCTAAGCTGATTGGTTTCCATCAGCACACCCTCCTTAACATTTTTATTCCCAGTATGTCCGGGTGCTACGCGTTTTAATCACAATCAGATGTGACGGATTAGTGATAAAAGATGCGGGGGGAACAATCGAAATAAATAATGGAGAAAAGAGATGAAATACAATGGATGAAGAACAGATTATACGTGCAATTGAAGCGATTCAATGGGATTACGAAGAAGCTCTTGTACCTGAATCTATTCACTATATTCAAAAAGATGACCTCGTGACGATCAAAAATAAAAAATCAGCTAGCGTCTATGCGAATAAAGTTGTTCGATATCATCGAACCATCCACGAAGTAAAAGATGTCATCGCTTATTTTGAAGGAAGTCCATTGTCGTGGTGGGTGCGATCAAGCTCTGATTCTAGTGAACTTGAAAAGCATCTTCTCACAGTAGGATTTCAGCATTACGATACATATAGAGGTTTAGCGAAGAAGCTAACAGAAGAAGAAGCGGCTATATCGGACTTTACGTTTAGAGAAGTGAATACGGAAGAAGACGTGCAAGCGCATGTGGAAGTAGCAGCGAAGATCTGGGGATATGATGACGAAGCGATTCAGGCTGCTGTTACTGAACGAGCATCTTACCTTCAATTCCCTGATCGAAGAGGCGGATACACAATTACCTTAGATAACAATAAGCCTGTAGGTTATTCGAATTATCGCTATAGCAAGGATGGGAAGGTACTCTATTTAAACGGGGCGGGTGTTCTACCTGAACATAGAGGGAAAGGCATCTATCGTAGTTTGTTAGCAGATCGTCTAATTGAAGCGAGAAAAAGAGGATGTGAGCTAGCGGTGACGCAGGCAAGACTTGGAACGTCGGAACCCATTCTCCGCAAATCTGGTTTTCTTGAATATGCGACTTATAAACAATATGTGCGAGAATAGAAAACCACGAAATATGAAGAAACTGTAAATCAGATTGTGTTTGTGTAAAAAGGAAGGATCCGAAAGAAAAAATCGGGAATAGCTCAAGGTGAAGGAACATTCCTTCGCCTTCTTATACTTTCGTTAAAAGGAGCTGTTCTGTTGTTGAAAACCTTTGTTCTAGACACCAATATTCTTTTGCATGATGCCCATTCACTCTTTCAGTTTGGAGACAACCACGTTGTCGTCCCAGCGATTGTTATTGAAGAAATCGATTCTAAGAAGCGATTAATGAATGAGGTAGGTCGAAATGCGCGAGAATTTAGCAGAATGTATAAAAAACTGCGAGACACAAACAAAGGAAAGCTCGATGAAGCGATTCCGCTTGACTCCGGAGGAACATTTCGAATTGAGTTGAATCATCGCTCTTTTGACAAATTGCGAAATGAATTTAGTGAAGATTCAAATGATAACCGCATCATTGCAGTAGCAATTAATTTAAGTACGGATTCACTAGGCGATGTCGTCCTCGTTTCAAATGATACGTTAATGATTGCAAAAGCAGATGCGCTAAAGAAGTCGCTTGATTTACCTGTATTTTTTCCAGAACTATATGAGAATGATCGACTCATTGATCATGTTGAGAGACTTCATCGAGGATACCATGAAATCCTTGTGCCTCCTGAACTGATTGACTCTCTTTACAAGAGCGGGGAACTTTCAATGGATATTGTGCGAGAGTATTCGACGGAAGAAGTTTATAGTCAAGATTTTATCCTATTAAAAGATCTTTTTGGCAGCAGTCATTCTGGAATTGGAAGAGTGTTGATTCACAATCAGAAATTAGTAATACAAGGACTGAATCGAGAGAGTGAACATATTTGGGGAGTGCTGCCAAAAAATGTTCAGCAGCGCATGCTCATGGAGCTATTGATGGACAAAAACGTCTCCCTCGTCTGTGCGACAGGAAAAGCTGGTACGGGGAAAACCTTGCTTGCCCTTGCTGCTGGACTTAGCCAGACAGAGGATGAACAATATTACCAAAAGCTCCTTGTCTCAAAGCCTGTCGTACCAGTTGGCAATGATATTGGCTTTCTACCAGGTGAAAAAGAAGAAAAGCTTAGGCCGTGGATTCAGCCAATTTATGACAATTTGGAATTTTTATTCGATGCAAAAAACGAAGAGGAATTAAATCATATTTTATCAGGACTGAGGACTCTGAAGGTTGAAGCATTAACATACATAAGAGGGAGAAGCATTCCAAATCAATTTGTGATTATCGATGAAGTACAAAACTTATCACCACATGAAGTGAAAACGATTCTAACACGGGTTGGAGAAGGAACAAAAATCGTTCTAATTGGTGACCCTGAACAAATTGATCATCCGTACCTTGACTCTGTAAATAATGGATTAACTTATGCGGTTGAGCGGTTAAAGCAAGAGGATGAAGTTGGTATTATTCATTTAACGAGTACAGAACGAAGTAAGCTTGCAGAAATAGCGGCCCGACTTCTCTAGTACGAAAGAACGATTTTTCTATAAAATAAAAATGGGAAAATAGACCATATGGAACTAGACAAACCTCGAATATTTATCAGATAATTCAGGTAAAAGAGAGGGGCGTTGTACATGAGCGAAGTTAGACTAATCCCATTCGAAGTAAATGCGGTCGTTAAACAAGCGGGAATTCTGCCCGACGGAGTGGAAATGGTCCAAGCACCAGCCATATGGGAGGAATCAGAAAAAGGAAAGGGAAGAATCATTGCCGTTATCGACACAGGTTGTCAGATTGATCATCCTGATCTACAATCCCGCATCATCGGTGGTAAGAATTTCACGCAAGATTTTGGTGGAGATTCAGATCGTTACGATGATAATAATGGTCACGGGACGCATGTAGCCGGAACAATTGCGGCGACAAACGGAGAAAAAGGTGTTCAAGGTGTGGCGCCAGATTCGAAGTTATTAATTGTAAAAGTACTGAATGAAGCGGGGAGCGGTTCTTATCAATCAATCATAAATGGCATCCGCTATGCGATCGATTGGCGGGGACCAGATGGTGAGCGGGTAAATGTCATGTCGATGTCTCTCGGTGGCCCGTCTAATGTTCCTGAACTTTACGAAGCAATTAAAGATGCTGTGAGTCAAAATATTTCGATCGTGTGCGCCGCTGGAAATGAAGGTGACGGTAGAGAAGATACGTCAGAATACGCTTATCCAGGCGCGTATAATGAGGTTATTGAAGTAGGAGCAGCCTCTTTCCAACGTACGCTTGCACCGTTTTCGAATACGAATAACGAAATTGATTTAATTGCACCAGGAGTTGATATTGTATCAACTTATCCAGGTGGGGAGTATGCCGTACTTTCTGGCACGTCTATGGCTGCTCCGCACGTATCAGGAGCACTTGCTTTGTTAATGAACGTGGCTGAAAAGGAATTTAAGAGAACGCTCAGTGAAGCCGAAATTTATTCACAGCTAATTAAGAGAACTGTGCCGATAGGGTGTTCGAAGCAAGCAGAGGGGAATGGGCTTCTCGCACTTGATTTAGTGAATCAACTTGAATCCCTCTTCAATATTTATACGACTACATGGAGCCAAACTGAAGTGAAAGCGGAAAAAGTGGTTAAATCATAAGAGACTTGATATTGAAAATCGCACTGAATTTTAACAGTGCGATTTTTTTCCTCGTTATAAAGTAAAAAAATGGGTCAATATTTTAAAATTAACGTACACACCCAGAACAAATGCATAGGATATTTTATGATTTGTGAAGGGATTGAGACTATAATGCACAATGACACGGGTTCTTTTCGTTTCTCGAGCAGTATGGGGAGTAGAGAGTTTAAAGATTATGGGCCAAAACCTTTTGTTGCGAACATTGAGGAAGCGACGAAACAAAACGATACCTTTCGAACGGCTTTATGGACTGGCGACCACTTACAATTGACTTTAATGAGTATCGACGTAGGAGAAGATATTGGACTTGAAAGACATCCCAATTTAGACCAGTTCTTGCGGATTGAACAAGGTCAGGGAAAGGTTCAGATGGGGAAACGAAAAGATGCTTTGAATTATCAGAGAGAGGTTTATGACGATTATGCGGTTTTCATTCCTGCAGGAACATGGCATAACCTAACAAATACTGGTGATGTACCAATAAAGCTTTATTCCATCTATGCGCCACCAAACCATCCGTTTGGAACGGTTCATGAAACGAAAGCAGATGCGATAGCTGCGGAAGAAGGCGAGAATAATCGAGCTCAAAAGGTGTTTGGTAAAACGCCAGATGAGTGGGTGGAGTATACGGAATACCTCGTAAATGAAGGCCTAGAAGATGTGAAAAGAGGTATAAATGCGAAGCATATTTTGCAAGAATTCATCTTAATGGGAGTGCTAGTAGGAAAGGGTTATTCACCTGAGAAAGCGTACGAAGTCGTGGAAGAATGGGAACGGACTGGAGAATCGAAACTTCTTCAAGAAAGCAAGAAACTTTAGTAGCGGATAAGTTGATTTGAACAAAATTTTTGTCTCATTCCCCTAAAGCGTTTGTTCTTTCAAACGCCTTTTAGGGGAATTTTATTTAGTTAAGCGTATTAAGATGTTTGATGTTTCGTTTCCTTATGTTCATCAGAATCCTTTCTCGCCTCTCTTTTTTGGATTTCTTCAAGTTTTTCAATCATATGCTTGTAGTCGAGCTGGTTAATGTTAGGATAGCTGTTAATTTTTCTTCTTATTTCCTCTAATTCAGATGGGAGGTTATTTCGGTTATTATTGGAAAACATCGCTGCAACCGTCCCTGTAATCACCCCAATCGTCCCAATGCCGACGATCATTAAAACGCCTGCCACAATTTTTCCGACCGTTGTTTCAGGATATAAGTCACCATAGCCGACAGTGGTCGTTGTGACAACTGCCCACCAGAGTGCATCACCATAGGTTTCAAACTCCGGTTCGATCCATTTCATTGAAAGAGCAGAAACAAATAGAAGCGAGATCACATAGACAAAGGCGCGATCAATCTTGTATTTTGTGAAAAATAGTTCAAACATAGAAGTGCGGTGATTGATAAGGGCCACTAAACGAATAACGCGTATGAATCGAACAAATCTAGCAGTTCGAAACAACTGATCGAGAGGGATAATGGCAATTAAATCAAGCGGGTGCTGTTTAATGAAAGTCCACTTATTTTCGCTTAAGAAAAGCCGTGTCGCGTAATCAATCAAAAATAGGATCCAAATAAAGAAATCGAGTGCGGCTCCTTCAGGATCTGGCAAATCAACGACGAGTGAATAGATAAGAAGAAGGGCGAGAATAAATTCATAGATCATACCAAGAGATTGCTTTTGCAAGGAAATCACCTTCTTTACTCGGTTAACCATTAGTTCGCTATAGAGAGGAAAGCACCTGCTAAAAAAAGTAGCCCCTGATCAATAAGGGCTACTTTTTTAGAATATCAAATGATGAGGAGGGAGGGTTCCTTGATCTCTAGATTTCTTTCGTATAAAGTAAGCATCTTCGATCGTAACTTCGGCTTCTTTAAAATGCTCAAATGGTTTTGTTTCATCGATATATTTAATTAAATAATGATCATGTCCCCGCTTCATATGAATGATTCGTTCTTGATCAAGATCTTTGATTTTAGAGAGAGGAATATGACCTTTATACACACGTAAAGGTAAACTTGTTTTCCAAAGGTTGATTGGTCCTTTAAAAAGAACTTTTCCTTCTTGAAGCCAAATGACCTCGTCCGCCATATCTTCCCATTCATTTAACTCATGTGTGGCAATGAGGACGAGTCTTGATTGTGCATACCTTGTTAAAAGTGAGACGACGTTTTTTCGTTCACGACTATCCAGGTAATTTAATGGTTCATCAAGTAGCAAGATAGGTGGACAGTCCAGAATTGCCTGGGCAATTCCAACTCTTTGTTTCATCCCCTGTGAGAGGGTTTTGATTTTGGCACCTTTCACGTCTTGAAGGTGCAGGCCAACAAGCGATTGTTCAACAGCATCTTTATTAACAACACCTTTTAATTCACTCATGTAGCGTAGAAATCGTTTTACTCTCATTTCTTCATATAGTTCAATACCGGTTGGAAGAAATCCGATATTTTTACGAATGAAGGGCAGGGAATCATCAATGGTTTTCCCGCCGTATTGAATCGTACCTCTGTGAGGCTTTAAAGCGGTTGCGATTAGTTGAAGTAACGTTGATTTACCGGACCCGTTCTTGCCAACTAAGATGGTGATGCCTCTACCTAACGCTAATTCTGGAATGGACAGAGAAAAGTGTTTTCGGTCATGTTTGACGTTCTTTACCTGGATCATTCCTTCCACCTCATAAGTAGGAAAGGCGTAAACTTTTCCGATATGATAAGAAAAGCATACCTACACCTAGACCTAGAATAACGAGGTAAGAGACAACAAATAAGAAGTTCTGTTGAAACGCCTCACCCGAAATGGCGAACACCGTATAAGGTAAAACAAGGAATGTCAAAACCCATCCGAGCAGCGCTGCGATAAATCCTGCGATGACCCCTTTATGAAACATTACGAAAGCAAGCAAGCCCGTTAAGAAGAGAAGCGGTGCAAACCAATGCAACAGAAAAGTACCGGGATTAATCATCGTATTATCTTGGACAATATAAAGCGTTGATAACAGCGAAAGGCCTATGTTTACTACGAGAACCACAAGTAATTTGCTTAATAGTAAGAGAGCTGGTGGGAATGGGGTAATCGATTCGACCATGCGCATTTCTTTATTCCACGTTTTGTAACTATAAAGAACGCCAAATAGTAAATAAATCGGTACAACAATCGGGAATAAACTATCTGATTCCATACTGCCAGATGAAATAACCGTTAGCATGGCAAAAATGAGAAAGCTTATTAACCAGTAAGCCCAGTGATAAGAGCTTAATTGATTGAGACATTGTTTTGCGAGTGAAGGCTTTGCTGGTTCCGTATCTTGATCGAATTGAAATTCGACCTGAGACGGTTTTAGTTCGTCAAAAGAATCCTGTAATGACAAAAGAAGCTTCTGCGTATCTTCTGAACGGGGTGACGTAGCCAGATAGGACTTGAGGGGCTGTTCTAAGTCTTCTTCTAGCTTTTCTAACTCAAGATCAATATTTTGCATGGTTAACTTCCTCCTTTCGAGCTAAAGATGCTTTTAGTTTCTTTAAGGCATGAAATAAGTTTGATTTTACCGTGCCAAGCGGCAGTTCTAATGTTTCTGCAATCTCTTGATATTTTAATTCTTGATAAAAACGTAAATAAACAATTTCTCTTTGTGTTTCTGATAATGTATCAAGCTTTTTAAGAAATTCTACTCGTGATTCCTGACGCTCAAATAACTCAACGACTGATGGCTCTTTATCAGGTTGATCAGGTATAAAGTCGAGGATTTGTTTTTCCGATTTAAACCCTGCGCTTTTCCAGTAGTCTCTGCATTGGTTTGTGGCTACTTGATAGAGCCACGGCTTTATTTTTTCAGGAATTTTATTTGATTTCAGCTGTTTGATTAATTTTAGAAAAGTATCCTGGACGACATCTTCTGCCTTTTTTCGATCGCGCAACATTCGCTCAAGGTAGCCAAGAAGCGGTGCGTGGTAGCGATGAACGAAAGCTTCAAAAGCAGCTTGATTTCCACGAGCCATTGCCAGTACTAATTCTTCATCTGTCATGAAACCTTCTCCTTTCGTTTCTGACTTTCTTG
This sequence comes from Bacillus sp. Cs-700, assembly GCF_011082085.1. Classification (NCBI taxonomy): domain Bacteria; kingdom Bacillati; phylum Bacillota; class Bacilli; order Caryophanales; family Bacillaceae; genus Bacillus; species Bacillus sp. Cs-700. The sequence goes on along the minus strand of NZ_CP041063.1, from coordinate 1,826,354 downwards.
CATCACTTCATCCCATATTCGCTCCCAATCTTCAAAGGAGAGAAGTGTCGATGGTTCACGGAATAAAGAGAAACCGGAAGGGAACCCCGGATCAATCCATTCTTCGCTATAAATCCGGTTAAGCACCTCTTTTACTTGCTTTTCTTTTCCAGATTCTACTGCCGTTTTAATCATAGTGAAAATTCGATTTGCTTTAATCTCCTCTTCACTATAGTTCTCAATTGGAATGTCGTCATTAAGTGTAATGACTAATCTTCTAGTAGCGGATGCTTTTTCTTCATTTCCATTTTCTATTTCATAGAGGTAAGCGTAAGCACTTAGAATGGCGCTTGTCACTAACTCACCTTCTTCGTAGCCATATATTTCTGTACTGTCATGCAAAAGGTTAATTTGAAGAAACAGCTTCAATAAGTATGCCTCATCTAGTTGATAGAAGGACGACTCACTTAGAAGATAATTTTGGTCAATAAACCCCTGTTGTCTCATATAATTTGCCCAGCGAATATTTTCGACAGGCAATAGAAAGAGATGACTCATTGGTTCAATCTCTTTTGTAAGGTATCGATCGGTATAAAGAAGTCGTTTGTCTAATTCGGACATGAACGTTTGAGCGCGTGTCTGATTATAGCTATTTGTGACAATCGAAAATGGAAAATAATCCGACGGAACTTCTACAAGATCGCCTGAATATAGGTCGAGCTTGGAAGTTTTTCCTTTAAGTTGATAAGAGCCGTTCGCTAGCTGATGTTCTTCAATTGTTCCATATATCGGTGAAGACATGTTCACCATAACGTTAAAGAGCGCTCGATTATCTAGTTCTACATTTGTCTGAGCCTGGCCATTCATATCGTAAAGATATTGATGACCAGGCAACGGGTACCATGCTGATTGAGAAGGCAAGATCATCTGATCTCCACCGACGTATCCTGGATAGTATTCTTGCCCGTAATTAGATGCCCAGAGTTCATAAGTTCCCTCATAATTCAACTGAATAACGGGTGAGTGCGTATGATCAGGTAATGAAATCGTAATAAAATCATTTTCTCTTGTAAACGGAACCGTCTGGTGATCAATTATCACATCTTTTACAGTAAATGTTTGATTCAATGTGAATTTGATCACCTCGCTCGTTGAAAATTCCTCTTCCGGAAGCGTGAGGCTGGCTTCAACTGAAAGAGAATTCTCTTTTTGTTGATCGATCGAAATGTCGAACTTTTCAATGTTAAAGCGTTCTGGTTGATAGAGCTCACCTTCGCCATCCAAAAGTCCATCTGGGTGAGGAAGCGGCGGAAATGTCATGTAGCGATGTTCACCGTCTTCGCCATTTGTAATAAAAGGTGATTGTTCTTTTATCTCGCTAAATTCCCTCATTCGTTCACTCCATAAAGAAGCGTATGGAAGGTAAGAAACAATAACGATTCCAGCACTTAGAATCAGCATACCTCTCCAAAGTTTGTCGTATTGGTGAGGTCTACGAATATTAAGAATAAAGATAATGAGGACAAGAAGAAAGCCGGCTACTGTCGTAACAAAAAGACGTTGCAATGCTATTTCTTCTTTCATCAATTGAATGCCCCACGTCCCGTTAATTAGTACTGAATCAACAAATAAGTAGGTGAGGTGAAACGCTTTTAGATAGAAAAGTTCCCCTTGATTAATAATGAAAATTTCCATGAAAAGCGTTCCAAACATCCAGGCACAGAACGCAATTAAATAGACAAATCGATTTTTTATTAACACAGATAAAAGCATGCCAAGAGATAAGCTAATAAAGAAGGTTACTTCATATTGAACGAAAAAGAAGCGTAAAATCGTCAGCGTTTCTGGTATAGGAATGTTCTCATTTGTAGCAAATATAAAGTAAGTAGTCGTCATGAGAATCGTAAAGATCGTCATATAGAGAAGAGCCGAACCAAATTTAGCCGATATGAAAATGAAATTAGACACAGGGAAGGATTGATGCCATTCAAAAGATTCATTTCCAACATCACGACGTATGAGATAAACTCCGATAAGAATACATAAGCCGGTAACAAGAATGAAAATAAGCGAGTGGGTGGTTTCATAGGTCGTTCGATAGAGATTCCCATGAATGCCATCCTGATTAGTATTCATGCTAAAAAGTAACCAAATCAAGTAAAGAAACGGAAGAGGCGTAAAAATCCAGCTTTTAAACAAAAACGATAATTCAAGTTTAAATTGAACGAGCCATTTTCTCATGTATCATCACGCCCAATCAAAGCCATGTAGCCCTCTTCAAGTGTGGGATTGACGGCTTCTGCGAAGTCAAACGGAGCTACAGGTGAAATGGCACGACAATGTAATCCCTTGGCCTTTCTTTTTGTTAGCGTCATTTGCAGTCCAGCAAGTTGATTCCAGTCGTCATCTTCAAGATCAAATTCCCAAACAAGTCCGTTTCCTTTGCATTGTAGATCAAAAGGTGTTCCGATAAATAAAATCTCGCCTTTATTTAAAACGATTAACGTGTCACAGCTTGATTCAATATCTTCTACGATGTGTGTGGATAAAATGACCGTCCTTCTACTTGAAACATCTGCCATGATGTTTCGAAAGCGTAAGCGTTCTTCAGGGTCTAATCCTGCAGAAGGTTCATCAAAGATCATAAGCGAAGGTTCCCCATAGAGGGCCTGTGCAATACCAAGGCGCTGTTTCATCCCATTCGAGAACGTCTTGATTTTCTGATTTTGTTGACTTCTTAAGTTAAGAGCATCAAGCAAGCGGTTCTTTTCCATTTCATGATCATAGTCCCGATCTTGCTTAAGGTGTCCGGTATAATCGAGAAACTCTGATGCAGTAAGCTGCGGATAAAGCTGAAAGTGCTGAGGGAGGTAGCCAATTTCTTTGCGAACGCTTGAAGCTTCTTTTTGAATAGAATACCCATTAACGATGATATCTCCAGAAGAAGGTTTCGATACAGCAGCCAGCATTCTCATAAACGTCGTTTTTCCAGCACCGTTAGGGCCTATTAGCCCAACCATACCACCCTCAACAGATAAATTGAGATCATGGAGAACTTTCTTTTTCTTAAATTGTTTTGTAAGATGAGATACTTCAATCACAAACGTTCATCCTTTTAACATTAGTCTACTGCTATGACGAATAGTGTTCGTAAAAAGTTTTCGCCTCGATTTAAAATAAAAAAACCTCTGCACGATTCGTGCAGAGGAATAGCTTTACAATGGTAAAACGTATAAGAGAACACAGAAAAAGTGAGCGAGCGTTCCACCTACAACAAATAAATGCCAAACAGCATGATGGTATTTAAAAGCTCTCCATACATAGAACACAGCACCTATTGTATAGAGGATTCCGCCAATCACTAGTAGCATCATTCCATTTGGGTGCAGGTTCTGGGTAAGTGGATTCCAGGCAAGAACGATGAGCCAGCCCATTAAAACGTAAAGAATCGTTGAGATAAAGAGAAACTTTTTGACAAAATAAGCTTTGAAAACTGTTCCAATAATCGCGAGGCCCCACACAATTCCAAACAATGTCCACCCAAGCCAGCCCTCAATGACTATAAATAAAAAGGGAGTGTACGTTCCTGCGATAAAAAAATAGATGGAAGAGTGATCAAGTATTTCAAAAAAGTCTTTTGCTTTTCCAGCGGGAAAGCTATGCACAAGGGTAGAAGCTGTATAAAGCAGTAGCATCGTTGCGCCAAAAAGCGTAAAGCTCACAATATGCCATGCCGTTCCGTAAAGAGATGCAAAGACAATTAATATGACGAGAGCAGCAAGACTGATAATAGCTCCAATTCCATGGGTGATGTAATTTGCGCGTTCTTCACCAACTGTAAACGTATGAGTTGTCATAAGCACCATTCCTTTAAATCAATTACTAGAAGTATACTACAGGATTCTCCACACGTCATTGTTGTGAAAGACTATTTATTTTGATCTCGAAGCTTTTCAGCTTCTTTTAAAAGATGATACGTATAAAAATCTTTTTCCTCTACTTGTTCGGTGACGGCTTCCATCACAAGGAATTCTTCCGCGATTTCTTCTCGCATAGAAGTGAGAAGTTTTTCACTATCAGAAGTTACTAATTTATTCTTTTCGTTCATGGCCATTCGCTCCCTCAACATGAAATGATAGTATCATTCTGCCAAAGATAACCGAATTTATTCTAAAAAAGCTTTGTTTTCTTTTTATCTTTCAATATAGATCGGTAGACATGGTAACCGCTCGTCGATACGCCAATGGTACCAGCACCTGGAAATACGCTGTCACCACAAAGCCATAGTCCATCTAGACCGGTGCGATGGGATAGGCTGTTAAAAAGACTATATTCGTTTGTTTGGGGAAAGCCGCCTACCATACCTTTTGGTCTTTTCGTAAAGCGTTCCCATGCTCGAGGAGCTCCAGTCACCTGTATTTCAATGCCGCTTCTTAAATTTGGAATGACGCGTTCGATGCCTGTTAGCATTTTTTCAGTAAGTTTCTCTTTATATTGATCGTATTTCTCTTTTGTATCCCAGTGATGGAGTTCTGTATGTGTACTAACGGTCAACGTGCGAAAGCCAGCGGGTGCACGATTAAGATCGTTGGACTTCGACAGGGATAAGAAGAGGTGATTCCCCTCCGTCATGTCTCCATCCGAGGAGAGGACCTGGCTAAACAGCGCGGTATAGTCAGGGATCACCATTTCATCCAAACCGAGATACATCGTAAACGCTCCCCACTGTGCAAGTTGACTTCTGGTTCTTAATTTTGCAGGTAGTTGTTTTTGGAGCGGTTCTGGTAGAAGCGGCACAAATGCTTGGACAGGTAGGTTACTAACAAGGTGATCTGCTTTCCACTGCTCTCCTTTTTGATCTATGGCTACCCAGCGGTTATTTTCGCGACGAATCGTTTGGACTTGTTTTCTGCGGTAGGTTTTTCCACCGTTCTCCTCAATATATTGCTGAAGTATTTCAGCAATACGATATAATCCGCCTTCCGTATAGTAAGCACCTTCATGATAAATATCGAGAGCGAGCGACCCCATCAGTGCGGAACAATTATCACTAGTTGTTTGCATACTATCGATTAATTGTCCATCTATAAAATGCTTAAAATCAGTTGCTTCTGTAAGGTTATGTTTTATAAGGAGATCTCCCATTGTTTTCCTTAAATAAGGCATAAGGAGAGGTGTACCGGGTTTTAGAGATAGAAGTAGCCCTTTCCATTCTGATAAAGTTACCGGTGGAACAACTGGAAGCGGTTCAATTAACTTTCGAATTTCTGCCCCAATTTTCCATACCTCTTTATAGAAGGAAACGATTTTGGCTGCATAATCGGGGAATTGGGTGGCACATTCTGATAAATGACGATTTCGATCAGAATAGTATGGCATTACACGACTTCCCTGGTATATTCGCATAATTTCATCCATTGCGATGGCCGGAAAGGATCGTCCCAACTCTCTTAAAATTCGGTGGTGTAGTCCACCTTCCTCAAACCCCATTCCCATCGTTGCACCAACTGGAAAAAGAAATTTTCCTCTGCTGAATTTTCCAGCAGATCCTCCCCATTCATTCGAAGCTTCTAGAATGGTTACATGATAGCCGTCTTTTGTGAGCAGGGCAGCAGTCGTCAAACCGCCAATACCTCCACCAATTACAATAATCTCCATCTTATTCCCTCCATGATGCTCCGATTGCCATTTCTTTCTATTATAATGGCGATCGAAGTTCAAATCATGTATGAGTGTGTCGTTCCTATACAAGCGAAGGAAAATTCCATGTTTGTACCGTGGTACTTGTCCAGCCAACTTGATTAAATCGACATAAGATAAGGTAAAGAGTGAGGTCAGGTCCCCCCTTGTATATACTCACTCTTTGTGACCCATAAGTTTGAGTCAGAATTTATTCTGACTCTTTTTTTATTTTAGTAAACGGGTTGTTTCTTTCAACGGCCCTCTATCAGAGCCGTTTGTGTTCGAACCTTGTAAAGAAGGGGGAATTAGCCTTGCTTGAAATAATTGAAATCGGAAAAAATGAGTATGGACGAGAGTTGACGATTCGAGAGCTTATTAAGAAGCTTGAAGAACATCCTCTTGATCCAGCTTTTGAAGAAAGCGGAAATTTTATTTTTCCATATCAGCCACTTCGTGATGCAAAACGGTATGAGGGTTGTCGTGCATTTTTTGGAGACTTTGCGATGATATCCTGTCGTTTCTTTATTGTGACGGATGAAAAGGTACTGATAGACGAGTTAATAAAAGCGATCAAAGAAAACCAGGAACGCATCGATTATGGAAGATTAAGAGATGTACAGATGAATGGTCGGGTATCGCATTAAATATGCTATAATTGGGGTATTCTGCGTGTGATTGGAGTGAGTAAAATGAGTCTTGAAACACTTCAGGAACAAGTTGATGGGTTGATGGATAAATACACCGAGCTTCTCCTTGGAGATACAAGCCCTGAGCTCAAGGAGAAAGTAAAGCTGTGGGCCATGTACACGCATCTCTCAAAAACGATGCCTCCACTAGCGAAGCACTGGAACCAAACATATCCTGATGCAAAAGATGCCATGAAAGAGTTAGTGGCTGAAATTAAAACCATGAACGAAGAGCACCGAAAAGCTCAAGCGTCAAATAAAGACACTGATCAATGAAACCAGGATTTCTTCTGGTTTCATTTTTTTTCATAGAGAAATTTTGATAAGTGTAGCAACAAGTGAACAAAAGTAAAGTATCCGAAAGAGACGATCGGAAATATACTAGTGTATGACTTTTACTTTCTGTTTAGAGGGGTATAGAGTATAGAGATAGTTAAAATTTAACAAGATTAATTCGAGAGAAAATCTATCAAAACTAGACTAATCTACAGCATGTCATGGTAAAATAGCATTGAAGGCGAAATATGGCGGTATTTGATACTATATGCCGATTTTCTCCAGAATATATTTTTTATAGCGCTTTGTATGCGTTTTCATGGAGGGGTTATGATGGAACAAGTAATGCGTAATTTCTTTTTATACATGGGGAAGAATAGGGTAGCAACGAAAGTAGCCAAGCGATATGGTATGCGATTTGGAGCAAGTCGCTTTGTAGCCGGTGCGTCTCTTGATAGTTCTGTGAACGCAATAAGAAAGTTAAATCAAAAAGGATTGTCCGTTACAATCGATCATCTCGGTGAATTTGTTGATAATGCCGCTGAGGCTGATGAAATGACAAATCATTGTATTGAAGCGATTGAGCGAATTGCAGCAGAAAACCTTGATTCTCAGCTTTCTCTTAAACTAACATCTATGGGTCTTGATATTGATGATCAGATGACAATAAAGAATATGCGTCGCATTCTCGAAGCCGCTGATCGCCACGACGTGTTTGTCACAATCGATATGGAAGATTTCGAGAGGTGCGGTAAAACCATTGAAATTTTCACTGAACTTAAGAAAGAATTTGCAAACATCGGTACTGTTCTTCAAGCGTATTTGTACCGGGTAGCTGAAGATATTGAGAAGTTAAATGAGCTTTCTCCTAATCTTAGACTTGTGAAAGGGGCTTATAAAGAGTCTCATAAAGTAGCATTCCCAGACAAAAAAGACGTCGATGAAAATTTTAAAAAGATTATTAAAATGCATTTATTAAATGGAAATTATACTGCGATTGCCACGCACGATAACCAGATTATTGAATACACAAAGAAACTTGTTGAAGAATACACTATTCCACACACACAATTTGAGTTTCAAATGCTTTATGGAATCTGTGTGGAAAAACAAGAGGAGCTTCTTAAAGAAGGTTATAAGATGCGCGTCTATGTACCTTATGGTAAAGACTGGTACGGATACTTTATGAGAAGACTTGCAGAGCGGCCGGCAAACGTAGCTTTTGTGTTAAAAGGAATGATGAAATAGAAGGAAGCGGACAATCGTCCGCTTTCAACAAGTTGTGATTAAATTCGTAAAATTTTGTTAAAAAAATATAAGTGATATATTGCTAAATTTCAGAATATATTTTATAGTATAGACAGAGGAAATGATCTCGCTCTTTTTTTTGAGACAAAAATGAATGAGCATTCATTCAACAGGGGAGGTTCGCTATGACACGTAGCATTCATAAAGTAGCTGTATTAGGAGCAGGAGTAATGGGATCAGGCATTGCCGCCCACCTGGCGAATGTAGGAATTCCAAGTTTGTTATTGGATATTGCACCAAAAGAACCGAATGAGAAAGAAAAAGCAAAAGGACTTACGCTAGATGATCGCTCGGTCAGAAATAGACTTGCATCAGAAGCGATTGAGAAGTTAAAAAAACAAAAGCCTGCACCACTTTCGAAAAAAGATCACATTCAATTAATTGAAGCAGGAAATATGGAAGATGATATGGAACGCTTGGAGGAAGTTGATTGGATCATTGAAGTGGTCGTTGAGAACCTTGAAATTAAGAAAAAAGTATATGAAAAAGTAGATCAATTTAGACGACCTGGGACGATAGTTAGCTCGAATACTTCGGGTATTTCAGTAGAAGCGATGGCTGAAGGAAGATCAGAAGATTTTAGAAAACACTTCCTTGGTACTCATTTCTTCAACCCACCAAGATACTTAAAGCTTCTTGAAGTCATTCCAACAAAAGATACTGATTCACAAGTTCTCTCCTATATGAAGACATTTGGTGAGGATACTCTTGGTAAAGGTGTCGTAGAAACGAAAGATACACCAAACTTTATTGCGAATCGCATCGGTACTTATGGACTTCTTGTAACAGTGAGAGAAATGCTAAACCGCGGCTTTACAGTTGGTGAAGTAGATTCTGTAACGGGTCCAGCAATTGGCCGTCCGAAAAGCGCAACGTTCAGAACACTTGACGTTGTGGGGCTCGATACGTTTATTCACGTAGCAAACAATGTTTTTGAACAGGTTGAAGGCGATGAAAAAGAAGTTTTCCGCATCCCTGAATTTATGCAGCAGATGAAAGAAAAAGGCTGGATTGGAGCAAAAGCAGGCCAGGGCTTTTTCGTAAAGCAAAAAGGTCCAAAAGGTAGCGAAATTTTAGAGCTAAATCCTAAAACGCTTGATTATGAGCCAAGACAGAAATTAAAAACCGCTTCTGTTGAGGCAAGCAAACAAGCAAAATCGAAAGCGGATAAACTGAAAGCGCTTGCTTATGCGAATGATCGCGCTGGTGAGTTAATCTGGAACATTATGAAACCTGTCCTTCTTTATTCTGCAGAGAAAGCCTATGAAATTGCAGACGATATTGATGCCGTCGACCGCGCGATGAAATGGGGCTTTGGCTGGGAAATGGGTCCGTTCGAAACGTGGGACGCACTTGGAGTAGAGAAGTCAGTCGCTCGAATGAAAGAAGAAGGTGAAACGATTCCTGAGTGGGTTGATCAGATGCTTGCCTCAGGGCAAATGTCTTTCTATAAGCAGGAAGGCGCCACTCAATCTTTCTATCATAAAGGTGATCAGAAAGTAGTTGAAGAAAGCAAGAAAATTATTCATCTTAAAGGACTAAAAGCTCAGAATCGCGTGATTAAGAAAAACACTGGCGCAACGCTTCTTGATCTAGGTGATGGGGTGGCAGGGCTTGAGTTTCACTCCCAAAACAATGCGATCGGGATGGATATCCTCCAAATGATTAATGAAGCCGTTGATGAAACAGAGAAAAACTTTGAAGGTCTTGTGATTGGAAACCAAGGTAAAAATTTCTGTGTTGGTGCCAATGTTGCTTACATGTTAATGGAAGCGCAGGATGATAATTTCTTTGAAATTGAAATGGTTGCAAGAAAGTTCCAGCAGTCGATGGGGCGTATCCGTTATTCAAAGAAACCTGTTGTTGCAGCACCTTTCCAAATGACACTAGGTGGTGGAGCGGAAGTATGTATGCCGGCCGCTTCCATTCAAGCTTCATTTGAAACCTATATGGGTCTTGTAGAAGTAGGGGTTGGCTTGATTCCAGGCGGAGGCGGAAACAAAGAGCTTTATCTTCGCCAGTTAGAACAAACACCTCCTGGAGTTAATGTGAATCTTACCGATATTGCGGCGAATGTGTTTGAAACAATTGCAATGGCGAAAGTGTCAACCTCCGCACATGAAGCAATGGAACGAGGGTTTATTCGCCCTCAGGATGGGATCAGTGCGAATGCAGATCATGTCCTTCATGATGCGAAGGAAAAGGTGCTATTCCTTGCTGAACAGGGCTATCAGCCGCCTGTCTCTAAAAAGATCCCAGTTGCAGGAGAAGCAGGTTATGCTGCAATGCTAATGGGAGCAAAAACGATGAAGTGGAGCGGCTACTTGTCAGATCATGATTTGACGATTGCAACGAAGCTTGCTCACGTTATTGCAGGCGGGAAAGTAAAAGAAGGAACACTTGTTGATGAACAGTATCTACTTGATCTTGAGCGTGAAGCGTTCCTCAGCCTGCTAGGAGAGCCAAAAACGCAAGCAAGAATGCAGCACATGTTAGTAAAAGGAAAGCCGCTGCGTAACTAGTATGGAGGAGGGAAGTTTGATGAGAGAAGCAGTTATTGTATCTGGAGCTAGAACACCTGTAGGAAAAGCTAATCGTGGCACGCTTGCAAATATGCGTCCTGATGATCTTGGGGCGATCACCGTGGCGGAAACGCTTAAGCGGGCAGGTGGTTATGATGGTGAAATAGATGACGTCATTATTGGATGTGCCATACCTGAAGCGGAACAGGGGCTAAACGTAGCAAGAATGGTCGGGGCAAGAGCGGGACTTTCAGAAACGGTTCCAGCGATTACGATCAATCGCTATTGCTCCTCTGGATTGCAAAGTATTGCCTATGCAGCTGAGCGAATTATGCTCGGGCAATCAGGCGCAATTCTAGCTGGCGGCGTCGAGTCTATGAGTCTTGTACCAATGGGAGGACACGTCATCAAGCCTAACCCGGCACTTGTAGAAGAAAAGCCAGAATACATTATGGGAATGGGTCACACTGCTGAAGAAGTGGCTCGTCGCTTTGAAATTAGCCGAGAAGATCAGGATGCTTTTGCGCTAAGAAGTCATCAGCGTGCTGCTCAAGCAATCAAAGACGGTAAATTCCAGGATGAAATTGTCCCGGTTGAAGTGACGAAGAAGTGGATTGATGAGAAAAACAAGCTACAAGAAAAGAAATTTCTTTTTTCACAGGATGAAGGAGTACGTGCGGATACATCTCTAGACGTTCTAGGAAAATTGCGACCGGTCTTTAATGTAAGAGGTTCTGTTACAGCAGGAAACTCTTCACAAACAAGTGACGGAGCGGCGAGCGTCCTCGTCATGGATCGTGAAAAAGCGGAGAGCGAAGGATTAGCGCCAATGGCAAAATTCCGATCGTTTGCTGTGGCGGGTGTAGCACCAGAAATCATGGGAGTTGGCCCAATTGAAGCCATTCCGAAAGCACTTCGCCTTGCAGGTCTTGAGCTTTCAGATATTGGATTGTTTGAGCTGAATGAAGCTTTTGCTTCTCAGTCGCTGCGCGTTATTCGTAAGCTTGGTCTTGATGAAGATAAAGTGAATGTGAACGGAGGCGCTATTGCTCTAGGGCACCCTCTTGGTTGCACAGGAACGAAACTAACGCTTAGTTTAATTCATGAGATGAAGCGTCGCGGTGAGCAGTTTGGTGTTGTGACAATGTGTATCGGAGGCGGCATGGGTGCTGCTGGTGTGTTTGAAATCCTATAAACAATGAAAATGGAGGAATGATGAGCATGTCGAATACAATGAATAAAACAATCAAAGGTGCGAGTTTTCTAGTAGAGGATCAAACAGCTGAAGATATTTTTACACCGGAGGATTTTTCCGATGAGCATGTCATGATGGGGAAAACAACGGAAGACTTCGTACTGAAAGAAGTCGTTCCTCAGCTTGAGAAGCTTGAAAATCATGAATTCGACATTTCACGTAAGCTGCTTGAAAAAGCAGGTGACATTGGTCTTCTTGGAGCGGATGTTCCTGAGGAGTATGGCGGCCTAGGGCTTGATAAAATTAGTTCCTCTGTTATAACAGAAAAATTTTCTCGTGCTCGTGGTTTTTCAGTTAGCTATGGTGCACATGTGGGAATTGGGTCCCTTCCAATCGTATTTTTCGGCAATGAAGATCAAAAGAAAAAATATCTTCCTGGTTTAGCAACAGGCGAGAAGATTGCAGCTTATGCCCTAACAGAGCCTGGATCGGGCTCGGATGCTCTTGGAGCGAAAACGGTAGCGAAACTTAATGAAGAAGGTACGCACTATGTTCTAAATGGTGAGAAGCAATGGATTACAAACTCAGCTTTTGCAGATGTATTTATTGTGTATGCGAAAATTGATGGGGAGCATTTCTCTGCTTTTATCGTGGAACGTGACTCTAAAGGACTTTCTACAGGTCCAGAAGAAAAGAAAATGGGAATTAAAGCTTCTTCTACAAGAACATTGATCCTTGACGATGTGATGGTGCCAAAAGAAAACCTTCTAGGCGAAGCGGGAAAAGGTCATGTCATCGCCTTTAACATTCTTAACGTAGGTAGATATAAGCTTGCAGTGGGTACAATTGGTGCAATGAAGCGAGGGATTGAGCTTGCAGCTAAATACGCTCTTGAGCGGAAGCAATTTAACACGCCAATTGCAAAGTTCTCTCTTATTCAGGAGAAATTAGCAAACATGGCTGTTGCCACTTATGCAACTGAAAGCTCGACATACCGTACAGGAGGCCTTTTCGAGCAAAAGTTAGGAAAACTTTCTGATGAAGATCAGAAAAACGGGGCTAAAGTAGCTGAAGCAATCGCTGAATACGCAGTTGAGTGTTCTTTAAACAAAGTTTTTGCTTCTGAATCGCTTGATTATGTTGCTGATGAAGCGTTACAGATCCACGGTGGTTATGGCTTCATGTCGGAATACGAAGTTGAGAAGATGTATCGTGACTCTCGAATAAACCGTATCTTTGAAGGAACGAATGAAATTAACCGCCTTCTTGTTCCTGGAACGCTAATTCGCAAAACAATGAAAGGTGAATTACCACTTCTTGAAAAAGCAACAGCTCTTCAAGAAGAACTCATGATGCTTACACCTCAAGAAATTGGAGATGCGCCACTTGAACAAGAAAAGCACCTTGTTGCGATGGCGAAGAAAATCATGTTATTGGCTGCTGGAACAGCGGTGCAAAAGTATGGAAAAGCGCTTGATAAAGAGCAAGAAGTTTTATCAAACATTGCAGATATCGTAAGTGAAATCTACTCAATGGAATCAGCTGTCCTACGAACTGAAAAAGCGATCAACAAAACGAGTGCAGAAAAGCAGAACCAAAAGCTTCTTCTTACACAAGTTTTCTGTCAGGAAGCGTTCAATCGCGTTGAGGCACATGCGAAAGAAACGTTAGTGGCTGTTGAAACTGGCGATTCTCTACGTATGATGATTTCTGCTCTTCGTAAACTGTCGCGCTACACGCCAATTAACGTAATTGCAAAGAAACGTGAAATTGCTGCTACTGTACTGGAACAACAACGCTTTACTGTTTAATTGTCTAAGATTATGTAAATCAATGATTTAAAATCACTTCCAAACCAAACTCTCTATTTATCCCTCCAACAATGGGGGGATTTTTTTCTCCTTATTAGGTAATATAAAGAGTGAATTTATTAAAGGATTTTAGTTTTTTATGCCGAAAGCTACTTTTTAGAGAAGCGTCTGTATTTGTCCTCATCCTGTCATGTGGTAAACTATCCATAGAATCACATGATGCCTTTAAGGAGGAACAGATTTGCCCATTACATTTTATGCCTATCCTAAATGCGGGACATGCCGTAAAGCCAAAAATGGTTTGAGCAAAACGATGTAGAAGTAAATGAAATTCATATCGTAGAAAATCCGCCGTCGAAAGATGAATTAGCTGCAATGGTTAATCAGAGTGGATTACCAATCAAGAAATTTTTTAATACAAGTGGTCAGAAGTATCGAGAGCTTGGTTTAAAAGATAAAGTTGCCTCATCTTCTCAAGATGAATTGCTCGATATCCTTTCATCTGATGGGATGTTAATAAAGCGCCCATTAGTAACAGATGGAGAGAATGTGACAGTCGGATTTAAAGAAGATGTTTTCGAGGAAATGTGGAAACGATAAAATAGTTGCTTAATTAATAATAACTATTATACGATAGTTATTGTAATTAATATAATTGACCTTAATTAAGAGGAATTATTTCAGGGAGGAATTACCAATGAACTTACCAAAAGATTTTCGTTACTCAGAAGAACACGAATGGGTACAAGTACAAGAAGACGGAAACATCCGAATCGGTATTACAGATTTCGCTCAATCAGAACTTGGAGACATCGTATTTGTTGAGCTTCCAGAAGAAGGCGATACAATCGAATCCGACGAGCCATTTGGTAGCGTTGAGTCTGTAAAAACTGTATCCGAGTTGTACGCACCAATCTCAGGCAAAGTTCTTTCTGTCAATGAAGATTTAGAAGACAGCCCTGAATATGTTAATGATTCTCCGTATGAAAAAGCATGGATGGTTGTTGTAGAACCTTCTGAGCCTTCTCAAATTGAAGAACTTATGACTGCAGAAGCTTACGAAAAAATGGTAAGCGAAGACGAATAATTAACTTAATGTATTGTGGCATCACCCGTTCACAAAATAAATGATGAGATGGAACGGTTCATCATACACTCTAATTAGTGGTTCTTTTTTGTTTTAGTCATCTGTTAGTCACATAGAGGCTTTATGGAAAGAAACGATATAGAGGAGATGATCCAAATGATTGATACTTCTCGTCCTATGGTAAGAATTGATGTCACGAACAAGATTCATGGTAAATTTGATCAAAAAGCAATGGATTTGTATCTGAACAAAGAAAAAATCGGCCGTATTTTATTCTCTGATCAGGGCAATCGCTACGAATTATCAGACGGATACGAATTTGATCAAGATAAAATTTACCACTATGAACAAGTTTTAGAGCAAAAGGCAAAGTATGTCGAAGACTGCGACCTAGGCTGGTGTTAGTAAGAAAAGCGAATGCGCCTGTTTTATCCCCGACAAGCTTAATGTCTTCAAAAAAAAAAACGGCCAATTGGCCGTTTTTTTTATGCTTTATTTTTACGAATGTATTTAATGGTCGTAATTAATCCATCAGCTGAAGGTCGTCCGAATGGACTGGACTGGAGAAACTGTGCCATTAGTTTACCGTTCTCGTCAATTAGGAAAATGGCTGGTTCGCCATGTTCACCATGATCTTCATATGGGTCGTCTTCGCGATGCATCATAACGCCATAAGAGTCAATTGCAGCGTTTTCGTTGTCGCTTAAAACTGGGAACTCAAGGCTGTGTTTTTCTTTCATTTTTCGAAGCGATTCTAATTCGTCTTTCGCAATAGCAATTGGGTGTACGTCTAGTTTTTGAAAAGCGCCTAGATGTTCTTGTAGTTCTTCTAACTGTTCATTACACACAGGACACCATTCACCTCTAAAGAAGACGAGCATATGCCAACGGTTATCTTCTTGTTGGTGCTGCTCAAATTGGAACAGCTCACCTTCTGTGTTAATTAGTGAAAAAGAGGGTGCCTGGTCTCCAAGTTTTAATTTAGCCATTTTTACCACTCCATTCTTTAATCATATTAATTTATTTCCACGATTTGAGCATGATAAAACATAATTGCATGGTTTAACTGCACGGTGGTTAAGGGAAAATAGGTATTGGAAAAGAAAATCACCTATGGAGGTAATGATAATGGCTTTGTCGAAGGAAGAATTACAGCAGTTTAAAAAACAGTTACTTGATTTAAAGAAAGAGCTTTTAGATAGTGGTGCTAGTCATCGTGATGAAAATGCGTCATTATCCGATGAGACTGGAGAATTAACGTCGTACGATAATCATTTTGCTGATATGGCTTCTGAGTTGGACCAACGTGAGAAGGATATTACTTTAGAAGATGCAGCAAGAGAACGATTGAGTTTAATTAATACAGCACTTGATCGTATTCGTGAAGGAAACTATGGCATTTGTGTGGATACTGGGGAAGAGATTGATAAGGAACGCCTTGAAGCCATTCCTTATGCTATTCGTACGAAAGAAGCACAGGATAACTTAGAAGAGGCGAAAGAAGATAGCCGACCAGATGATGAAGCTACTTTTGAGACCGCAGGTAATAGAGAAGATGATCGTTTACGTACAGTTGATGATCTTCAAAGAGAACACGGTAATTCGACTTCTGAAACGTATCTAGAAGAAGAAGATCCTGATAAAGAAACGGAGTAATAAACCGTTACCTGGCTCAATAGCTGTTGTGTAATCATATCTCGTTAGCTGATGTACTTCTAAAGTGAAACGATTTGCTTCCAACCACCATATGCTATAGCAAAGCATTGATACGACAGCTTGAAATGGAGCGTTGTGCCATGAATGATAAAGTAATTATTGTTGAAGGAAAAACAGATAAACAGCAGCTAATGAGAGTGTTGGATGAACCTGTTCATATTATTTGCACCTATGGAACAATTAGCTTTGAACGACTTGAAGAATTAAGTGAAGAACTTGAAGAGAAAGACGTGTTTGTACTAGTTGATGCAGATGATGCAGGTGAGAAATTAAGGCGACAATTAACACAGGAAATTCCCCATGCAGAACATCTATATATCACAATGCTTCATCGTGAAGTAGCAGAGACACCGCTAAATTACTTAACAAGAATTTTAAGAGCAGCTAAGTTTAAAGTATTAACTGTATAATGTAAGTAAAAGTTTAACGAAGGGAAGCTTTAAGAAGCTTCCTTTTGGTCTTAAAGGAATTGAGGCATATGGATGCAAGAGATTACTGACAAAGCTTTGATTAAAGAGCTTTTAGAAAAAGAGGGTAGTGTTATTTTCTTCTATACTCCCTTTTGTCAGACATGTAAAATAGCAGAGCGAATGTTACATATTGTTACAGAAGCAAAAGAGAGGAACTCAGTTGTATATACGTGCAACTTGAATTATTTTCCTTGGGTTGCAGAAGTGCTTGGAATACAAAGTGTTCCTGCATTAACAGTTATTGGTAGGAATGATGAAAATCGGATCCTTTTTGCATTTGAATCCGTGGTAACAATCGATAAATTTCTTAATTAAAGTAAATTCGTTTGATGAATTTTGACCATCTACTCGTTTTTTATAAGTTGCAAAAACCCTGTCTGCAAAGGAAAAATTGAACATTTAATTTGCTGAAAATTAAGCAAGATTAATAATGATAAGATAATATAACAGGAAGTAAAGAAACAGTAACATTGTCATAAAATTGTATTTTCGTTGATGCTGATTGAGTGGTATAACTGAATAGAGTCACCATTCCACTGTTTCGTACGGATGGTGACGCATTTCATTTTCTAACCTATTACAGAATTTCCAAAACTTAAAAACATCTAAGAATTCAACCCGAAAAGCGGTCTATTTGAGATTGACTGCAATATGAGAGGTGTATAACATGACAACCATTTCAATCAGCGCAATGGGAAATTTCGCTAATAAAAATGAAAACAAAAAAGAGACTATTACTTTAGAAGATAAAGTTGATCGTATACAGAATGGTAATCAGGCGTTACGAAATCAGCTTTTAGAAGACTATCAACCTTTTATTAAGAAAATCACGTCTAAAGTTTGCAATCGCTATATAAATCATTCGATGGATGAGTTCAGTATAGGACTATCCGCTTTTAATGAAGCTATGGATCAGTATCGAAAAGGCCAGGGAAGCAGATTTTTAACATTTGCTGATATGGTAATTAGAAGAAGAGTGATCGATTATATTCGAAAAGAAGCGCGACAAAATAAGTATATTTACCTTGAACCTGAGGAACTTGATGAGGAAGGTCGACTAGAAGATAGCTTTGCAGAACAAAAAGCCGCCCTTGATGTATATGAGATTGATAAACAACGTGAAGTACGAATGTTTGAAATTGAAGAATATGAGCAGTTACTGAAGAAATTTAGTATTACGTTTAAAGTTCTTAGCAAAAACTGTCCGAAACATATTGATGCAAGAGAAAATGCCAAGATGATTGCAAAATTAATCGCGGATGATCACGTTCTTTCAGGATATTTATTAGAGAAAAAGCAGCTCCCTATAAAAGATTTGCTGGCGCTCGTTACATGCAGTCGCAAAACGATTGAACGTAATCGAAAGTATATAATAGCAGTTGCATTAATTCACTTGGGTGGATTTAATGCTCTGAAATCTTATATACAGTAGTTGTAAAAAAGGGGGCCAGGGGATGAAAAAAGGGGTCATTATGGACATTCGTGGAAGAAAGGCAGTTGTACTAACTCCTGATGGAGAATTTTCAACCATCAATCTGAAGCGAAATCATGCGTTAACAATCGGCTCTGAAATTAAACTTGCACCAAAACCACTAAATAAGAAAAAAGGTTATTTTACCCCCTCTATGCCCACCCTGGCCGGTATGGCAGCAATTCTATTGTTAGTCGTCATCGTAACAGGCGTTATTCCTGTTAGACAGAATGATGTAGTTGCAGCCTATGTAAGCTTCGATATCAATCCAAGTATTGAGGTTGGAGTTAATTCTGATCTTGAAGTTATTCAATATCAAGCATGGAATTCAGACGGTGAAGGGTTGAACTTAGAACGGGATACAATGAATATGCCACTTAGCGAATTTGGAGGATTACTTGTCTCGAAACTCGATAAAAAAGGCTATCTAGAAGAAGATCGGGAATTACTCATTGTCGCTTCGAACGTTGAAGCAAAAGAAAGTAAAGGGATCACCGGGGATCTAGAAGCTGTTATCCAAGGTATAGAAAAAAATAACGCACTTGTTAATCAAGCAGTTGCAATTACTACCGTTCTTGATGCTGATTACAGTATGCGCGAAAAAGCAATAGAACACGGGATATCTCAAGGGAAATATATGGCCTACCTCGCAGCCATTGATCGGGGAGCTTCTTTGTCAGTGGACGAAGTACGTAATCTATCTGTGAAAAAAATGGATGAAATGCAACCCGAAAGTATGACCGCCGCTGAGGCGAAAGAATCGGAAGATCCTGATGAATCCAAAGTGAAAGATACGCCAACACCTATTGAAGATTCTGTTGTCCAATTAAACGACAAAAAAGTACCTGATCAAGAGGATGAAAACGGAGAACTTATCCTCAAACAACCAGAAAAGAAACCTGTTCCTGAATCAAAAGACAACCAATCGAATAATGTTAATTCTAGTGAGCCAAAGAAAAACAATTCATCTAGTGGCACGCAGACACAAAAAGATGACAAAGAAGATCAAAATGAAAAAGATAAACAAGATAAAACAGAAAAAAAAACGGAAACTAAAGTAGAAAAAGAACAAGAGAAAGAAAAAAAGCAGGCTGAAAAACAAAATAGTAAAGCAGATAAAGCTAAAAAACAGTCTGAGAAGAAAAACGAAAAAGCTAAAAAGCATTCTGAAAAGAAAAATGAAAAAGCTAAAAAGCATTCTGAAAAGAAAAACGAAAAAGCTAACGAAAAGGCTGAGAAGAAAGACAAAAAAGCGCAAGACAAAGAGGAAATGAAGAGCGAAAAAGCCCCAAAGAAAGAAGACACAAAAACTCATAAAGGCAAGTCCGAAGAAAAGAAAAAAGATTCGTGAAGTATCATGCTATTATTCATTTTATATTCATTATTTAAGCCAGAGGGATTCCTCTGGCTTTTTTTTTACTTCATGATGGATGGAAGAGCTTTCGCAATATCGAGGAAAGAAGATTGATCATTAAAAACGTTAACAATTTGATGATCTTTATCGAGCAGAACCGTTGTTGGAACTCCAGTACATCCGTAATCATCATACGTTTCTCTACCATTGTCACGTAATACAGGAAAAGGAAGGTCGTTTTTTATCGTAAATTCTTTTCCTGCTTCTTCTGATCGTTCTCGTCCAGTTACATTTATTGTTAAGAAGGCTAGCTTTTCAAGATCAGCATGGTGGTAAAATTGTTCTTTCATCGGCATATCTTTCATACAGTCAGGACACCAGGAGGTCCAGAACGTTATCATCACTGGTTTTCCAACAAAGTCAGTAAGGCGAATGACGTCGCCACTATTCATATCCTCTAATGCAAAGAAGGGTGCTTCCATAATTGTTCACCTCTTTTAAATGGTCTATCGTTACCTTATCAAAAAGTTCATTCTAACGAAAGATTTCTGGTCATAGACTGTTTTATCCTTGTGATTAAAAGAATAAAAATTCCGAAAAATGTTTGACACTAATGCGCCACCTTGCTAAAATAAACACAATTAATTAAAAACGAAATATTCTTACTTATCTAGAGAGGCGGAGGGACTGGCCCTATGAAGCCCGGCAACCGTCAAACCAATCCTGGTTTGAAAAGGTGCCAAATCCTGCAGGAGAAATCCTGAAAGATAAGCGGAGCTGATGAATAAATCAAGCCTCTCTGTCTTTCAGAGAGGCTTTTTATTTTAAGTAAAAACAAGCAGTATTTGTTTGAAAGGAGTGATAGGGGTTTGGATAGAGAGACGAAATACGAAGATCAGACGGTATCGATTGGTTCGTTAATGCTCGAATCTGGCAATGAACTTCATGACGTCGAACTTGCCTACGAACGTGTGGGTCCTAGGGGAGCGCCTGTGATTCTTGTTTGTCATGCTTTAACAGGAAATCAGTATACCGTCGGTCATGAAGAAGCCGGCTGGTGGAAAGGATTAATTGGGAAAGGTGCTTCTATTGATACTTCTGATTTTCAAGTTATTACATTCAATGTCCTCGGGGGATGTAATGGCTCGACAGGACCACAATCGATCAACCCAGTTACGCAAAAGTGTTACCAAGCCGATTTTCCGTTTGTTTCTGTAAGAGACATGGTGCATTCTCAGAAAAAAGCGCTTGAGGAACTTGGTATCCAGCACCTGCATGCTGTCATTGGTGGATCTCTTGGAGGGATGCAGGTACTTGAATGGGGGCTCCTCTATCCAGATTGGATGGATCACCTTATCCCACTTGCCGTCACACCAACCCTGAATGCCTATGGAATTGCTTATAATGCCATTTCTAGGTTTGCGATTACGAATGATCCGAACTGGAGGAATGGTTACTATAGTAGTGATCAAGCGCCAACATCTGGACTTGCAACTGCACGAATGATTGGAATGATCTCCTATCGAACGGATGAAATGTTCCAAAAAAAATTCGGTCGAGGCGTTAAAGGGGCTTCAGTTAGCCATAAAGAACCACAATACGATGTCGAATCCTATCTTCATTATCAAGGAAATAAACTTGTAAGTCGATTTGATGCAAATAGCTACTTATATTTGTTAAAGGCGATGGATAACCACGATATTGGCATTGAAAGAGGCAATCTTACCTTAGTAAACAAAAGATTCAAAGCAAACATCCTCGCAATTGGGTTCAAAGGGGATCTGATTTACCCACCAGATGAATTAGAAAAGCTTTTTCAACAAGATTCATCCTCTCAGTTTTATCTTGTCGATACAAAATTTGGTCACGATGGCTTTCTCGTTGAGTTTGATAAATGGGGACCACTTATAAAAGAACAAATTACAATGATAAACAAAATCGAAGGAGTGAAGTGAAATGGCCGATAAAAAATATCATTTAGAGACAATTGGCATTCATGGGGGGTTACAAGCTGATTCTGCCACGGGAGCTAGAGCACTACCAATTTATCAATCCAATGCTTATCAATTTAACAATACGGATCATGCTGCAGACCTATTTGCATTAAAAGAAGAAGGGTTTATCTATTCAAGGATTGGAAATCCAACTGTTGGAGCACTTGAAGAACGAATTGCTCAGCTTGAAGGTGGCGTTGGAGCACTTGCACTAGCAAGTGGTATGGCCGCCATTACCACAGCGATTTTAAATGTTGCAAATAGTGGAGATGAAATTGTTTCAGCTTCTACTCTATATGGTGGAACATACAACCTCTTTTCTGCAACGCTTCCGAAATATGGAATAAAAACGAACTTTGTTGACCCTGAAAATGTGGAATCTTTTAGGCAAGCCATTACACCAAACACGAAAGCCATTTTTGCTGAAACGATTGGGAATCCAGGTCTTCACGTATTGGATATTGAAAAAGTTGCTGAAATTGCACATGAAGCGGGCATACCACTGATTATTGACAATACGTTTGCAACACCTTATCTGTGCCGACCAATTGAACACGGAGCAGATATCGTCGTTCATTCTGCGACAAAGTGGCTTGGTGGAAATGGCTCAACGATGGGAGGCATCATCGTTGATGGAGGAAAGTTCGATTGGAACTCCCCTAAATTTCCTGGATTCACAGAGCCGGATCATACGTATCACGGCATCGTTTTTGCTGAAGCACTCCCAGAAGCTGCGTACATTGTAAAGGCAAGAGTGCAATTGCTAAGAGATACGGGTGCTGCGCTTAGTCCATTTAACGCTTTTCAAATAGCTCTTGGTGTGGAAACGCTACATGTACGCATGAAAGAGCACATTGCTAACACGCGAAAGCTAGTTTCTTATTTGAAAGACAATCCGGCCATCCAATGGGTGAGCTATCCTGAGGAAGAGGATCATCCTTCACATCGACTTGTTCACAAATATCTTCCCAAAGGTGCCGGGGCTGTTGTTGTATTCGGCATTAAAGGAGGTCGTGAAACAGGTGCAGGGATTATTAATGCCGTTGATCTCTGGTCTCACGTTGCAAATGTTGGTGATGCGAAAAGCTTAATTATCCATCCAGCTAGTACCACTCATCAGCAGCTAAGTGCTGATGAACTAGTGGCATCTGGTGTAAGAGATGATTTGATTCGACTCTCTGTCGGAATTGAACACATTGATGATTTAATTGATGATTTAGATCAAGCGATCGCAAAAGCAAAAGTCGAAGCTAGCGTCTAAGAAATAGTAGTGGAAAGCCCTTTTCTCATTTAGAAGAGGGTTTTTGCATGTTTCCTATTTTCTGTTCAAGTAAAGTTTGTCTATGACACGACATCTGTAAATGTTTATAAACACCTTTAAAGATAACGTACGCTATTAAGTATGCAACTTTAATAATGGAATTTGATAATTATGCTTCTGCATAAATGTACAAAATTCGTAAGGTTTCTATAGAAAGAAAAGATCGATCGTTGAGTAAGTTGGAACCAAGCACGTATTTTCAATGGAGGCATTATAAAATCGACCAATTTTTGCTAAGGTGTCGGCATAATTCAAGTGCGTTGGTTTAAGTAGAAAAACTAGGAGGGTTAAATAATTATGCAAGGGTAGCTGCCTATCGTCGTCAGCTAGATAAGAAATGACAATTAGCAGTTGTAAAGGAGTTCTTTCACTTTATTGAGAAAGGTAAGAAATCCACTAACGCCACGCTGGTTTAAGTGAACGACCTTATGTAAGCGCTTTTATTAATTTTACAATAAAAAATTTCGTGTGACCAAATCTCACGCACGATAGGATTGTAAGCGTTTACAAATAAACTGATATATCTTAATTATCAAAAAACTTAGCTTTTAGGTGTTGACCTTACGTCCAAACCGGCGTAATATAATCCTCAATTAAACAAACAAAGTATTCTAATAAATCAAACAAAAACGACAACAGGGACCTTGAAAATGATTGGTCCTATCATTAGACACTAACGCTTTACTGCGTCTACTTAACACATAGAAAGGAGTGAACAAGGTGAGTGAACAGTGGATCTACCTTAACGGAGAATTTGTGAAAAAAGAAGATGCCAAAGTATCGGTGTACGATCATGGCTTCCTCTATGGCGACGGGGTGTTCGAAGGAATTCGCATGTATGATGGGAATGTCTTCAGGTTAGAACATCATCTGCAGCGCCTCTATGATTCAGCTCATTCAATTATGCTAAAAATATCGCACACGATGGAGGAAATGACTGACATTATTGTGCAGACGCTGAAAAAAAATAACCTTCAAGATGCCTATATTCGCATCGTTGTATCTCGCGGTGTAGGGAATCTAGGACTTGATCCATTCACATGTAAGGAACCACAAGTGATCGTTATTGCAGAATCACTGGCCTTGTTCCCTAAGCGATTATATGAAACAGGAATTGAAATTGTCACAGTGGCTAGCCGACGGAACCGATCGGATGTATTAAGTCCTAAGGTGAAATCATTAAACTACTTAAATAATATTCTTGTCAAAATTGAAGCCAATTTAGCTGGTGTCAGTGAAGCACTGATGTTAAATGATCAGGGATATGTCGCTGAAGGTTCGGCTGATAATATATTTATCGTGAAAGGTAACGTCATTAAAACACCGCCAGGCTATGTAGGTGCGCTAGAAGGCATTACGCGAAATGCCATTATGGAACTCGCGAGGAAAAAAGGGTATGACATGCGCGAAGAAACGTTTACGCGTCACGACGTGTATGTTGCAGATGAAGTCTTTTTAACTGGAACGGCTGCTGAAGTCATTGCCGTTGTGAAAGTAGACGGTCGTGAGATTGGAGAAGGAAAGCCAGGTAAAACGACAAATGACCTTCTTGAAGCGTTTAGAGATATTGTCACAGTGGATGGTGTCACTGTTTATCCTTCAAAACGTGATGTGCAGGCCGGGTGAAAAGTAAATATTTATAATCGATGACGAGGCAAAAGAAACAGGAATTGGTAATAACCAGAGAGCCGGTAGTGGTGGAAGCCGGTATTACCCCCTGTATCGACATCCCCTCCGAGTGTTGATCTGAACTTAGTAACATAGGATCAACCAAGTGTTCTTTAAACACTTGTTATCAAAACGAGCAATTTGCTCATAAGGCGACAGTTTAGTGTCGTAAAAGTAGGGTGGTACCGTGAAGTCTTTTCGCCCCTATGGACCGTAATAAGCGGCGTAGGGATGAGAAGGCTTTTTTTTATTAATAGTTAGTAACGCTTCAACGTTAAGACGGAAGCGGGCAAATAAGCATTGGAGGGTATGAATATGCGGGCGAAGGCAAAACCAGAAGCCGAAGCGGTAACAGCGGAAATGACCGGGGCAGATGTATTAATCCATTCTTTAAAAAAAGAAAATGTTGAAGTTCTCTTCGGGTATCCAGGAGGAGCAGTACTTCCAATCTATGATGCATTATATCGATCACCGATTAAGCACATTCTTTCAAAGCATGAACAGGGCTCAATTCATGCGGCTGAAGGCTACGCAAGAGTGAGCGGAAAGCCGGGCGTTGTCATTGCCACTTCAGGACCTGGTGCGACTAATCTTGTAACAGGAATAACGGATGCAATGATGGATTCCCTGCCACTTGTAATCTTTACAGGTCAGGTGGCCAGTACGGTAATCGGAACAGATGCTTTTCAAGAAGCGGATATTATGGGGATTACGGCACCAATCACCAAACATAATTACCAGGTGCGTGATGTTCAGGACCTACCAAGAATTATTAAAGAAGCGTTCCATATTGCAACAACGGGGCGTCCCGGTCCCGTTCTCGTTGATATCCCTAAGGATGTGGCGAACAAAACCATTTCACCCGACTATGATTCTACTATCCATTTACCAGGCTATCAGCCAACCTTTTCGCCTAACATTTTGCAAATTAAGAAACTAGCAGATGCGGTTGGTGCAGCAAAAAAGCCGGTGATCTTAGCCGGAGCAGGTGTCCTTCATGCGAATGCGGGAAAAGAACTCGTTGCTTTTTCTGAGAAACATCATATTCCAGTGATTAATACATTGCTTGGCCTTGGAAGTTATCCTGGCAATCATCCACTATTCCTGGGGATGGGAGGCATGCACGGAACGTACACAGCGAACATGGCTCTATATGAATGTGACTTGTTAATTAGTATTGGGGCACGGTTTGACGATCGATTAACTGGTAACCTTGATCATTTTGCTATTCATGCAACGGTGGCTCATATCGACGTTGATCCTGCCGAAATCGGGAAAAACGTTCCAACGCAAATTCCAATCGTATCTGATGCTAGAGAGGCATTGAAGAAACTTCTAGAGATTGAATCACCTCTTCCTGATACAGAAGAATGGCGTAAGAAGCTAACACAAAATAGTGAAGATTTTCCGCTGTGGAAGAAAGTATCAACCACTGAATTTCTCCCACAGCGCGTCGTAGAACTCGTACACGAATATACGAAGGGTGATGCGATTATTACGACCGATGTCGGTCAGCATCAGATGTGGGCAGCCCAATATTATGCATTTGCGGATGCAAATCGATGGGTAACATCAGGAGGACTTGGCACAATGGGATTTGGCTTCCCTTCCGCTATAGGAGCCCAGCTTGCCTTTCCAGAACAAACGGTTGTTTCACTAACAGGTGACGGTGGATTCCAAATGACGTTGCAGGAGCTTTCCACACTTCAAGAACTTAATCTTCCTGTAAAAGTGGTCATTATGAATAACCAGACGCTTGGAATGGTAAGACAGTGGCAGGAAGCTTTCTACGAGGAACGCTATTCCCAGTCACTAATCCCTGTACAGCCTGATTTTGTAAAGCTAGGTGAGGCGTATGGAATTAAATCATTTAAAGTTACGAATGAAGAAGAAGCGAAAGCTGTTTTTGAAGAAGCCTTTTCTCACCGCGAGCCGGTCTTAATCGATTGTCGCGTCAGTGGAAAGGAAAATGTCTATCCAATGATTGCCCCTGGTAAAGGGCTGCATCAGATGATTGGGGTGAAACCATGAAACGAATTGTAACCGCAACGGTCATTAACCAAAGTGGGGTGCTAAATCGCATCACAGGACTCATGACAAAGCGGCAATTTAACATTGAAAGCATTACGGTTGGTCATACCGAAAAAGAAGGAGTTTCAAAAATGACCTTTGTCGTTAATGTCGACGACAATGCCAAAATTGAGCAGCTCATCAAGCAGCTCAATAAGCAAGTCGATGTGTTGAAAGTAACTGATATAACGGACCAGGCGATTGTGGTCCGGGAGTTAGCCTTAATTAAGGTCATTAGTAATGCTCAAATACGAAGTGAAATTTCCGGCATAATTGAACCGTTTCGGGCTTCGATTATTGATGTAAGTCGTGAAAGCATCACGGTTCAGGTAACAGGTAATTCCGATAAGATTGAAGCAATCTTAGATCTTCTCAGGCCATATGGCATAAAGGAAATGGTTCGAACAGGCATCACGGCTTTCCCTCGCGGAAGTCAAAAATCTGTAACAGATTTGAAGCAATATTCCATCTTAAATTAAAAAAATAAACCTAATAATGAAGGGATGAATGAAAATGGCAAAAGTATATTATAACGGTGATATCAACGAGGGCACGCTTAAAGGGAAAAAAATCGCGGTAATTGGGTATGGATCTCAAGGTCACGCCCATGCTTTAAATCTTCGTGAAAGCGGATTTGATGTAACGGTTGGCTTAAGAAAAGGACGCTCCTGGAATCAAGCAGAAGAAGATGGCTTTGCAGTAAAAACAGTAAAAGACGCAAGTGATGAAGCCGATGTGATCATGATTCTTCTTCCAGATGAGTATCAGCCGGAAGTATACAAAGAGGAAATCGAGCCGGGTCTTCGTGCTGGTAATGCACTTGTTTTTGCTCATGGCTTTAACGTTCATTTCAACCAGGTTGTTCCTCCATCCGATGTCGATGTTTTCCTTGTTGCTCCTAAAGGACCTGGACACCTTGTAAGAAGAACATTTGAAGATGGTGCAGGGGTTCCGGCTCTATTCGGTGTATATCAGGACGTATCTGGTAACGCAAAAGAACTAGCCCTTGCTTACGCAAAAGGAATTGGCGGTGCTCGTGCAGGTGTTCTTGAAACATCCTTTAAAGAAGAAACCGAAACAGATCTCTTCGGTGAACAGGCCGTTCTTTGCGGCGGATTGTCTTCACTTGTGAAGGCTGGATTTGAAACATTGACAGAAGCTGGCTATCAACCGGAAGTGGCGTACTTTGAATGTTTGCACGAACTAAAGCTTATTGTTGATTTAATGTATGAAGATGGTATTGCTGGAATGCGTTATTCCATCTCTGACACAGCTCAGTGGGGTGACTTTGTATCAGGTCCGCGTGTCGTTGATGCTGATACAAAAGCACGTATGAAAGATATCCTTGAAGATATCCAAACCGGTAAATTTGCGAAGGGCTGGATCCTAGAAAATAAACTAAATCGTCCAGAATTCCACGCGATCAACGAGAAAGAGAAAAATCATCCAATCGAACAAGTAGGGAAAGAGCTTCGTGCGATGATGCCATTTGTGAAACCAAAATCAAAGAAGGAAGTGGTTACCAGTGCAAAAGATTAATGTATTCGATACAACGCTTCGTGACGGAGAGCAGTCAGCCGGAGTCAATCTGAATGCATTAGAAAAACTGGAAATCGCAAAGCAACTTGAACGTCTTGGGGTAGACATCATGGAAGCAGGCTTTCCTGCTGCTTCCAAAGGTGATTTCCAAGGTGTGAAAAACATTGCTGAAACCGTAAGAAATGTTTCTGTAACAGGTCTTGCGAGAGCTAACATGAAAGACATTGATGCAGCCTGGGAAGCCCTTAAAGGTGGTGCCGATCCAAGACTCCATGTTTTTCTAGCCACTTCCCCGATTCATATGACTCATAAGCTGAAGAAAACGCCAGAAGAAGTTGTAGAAACGGCTGTTGGTGCAGTGAAATACGCGAAGAAATTCTTTCCGAAAGTGCAGTGGTCGGCTGAAGATGCTTGTCGATCTGATCGAATTTTTCTAGCCAGAATTATTAAAGAAGTGATCGATGCTGGTGCATCTGTCATTAATATCCCAGACACAGTCGGATATAGAAGTCCACAGGAATATGGGGAGCTTTTCACGTATTTGCGAAACAATGTTCCGAACATTGAAGGTGTTGATTTATCTGCTCATTGCCATAACGACCTTGGCATGGCGGTAGCAAATTCCCTAGCTGCAATTGAATGTGGAGCAACTCAAATAGAAGGAACGATTAATGGTATTGGAGAGCGGGCTGGTAATGCTGCTATTGAAGAAGTAGCCGTTGCGCTTCGAATCCGCAATGACTTTTACCAGGCAGAAACAGGTTTGAAACTAGATGAAATTAAGCGCACAAGCAACCTTGTTAGTAAACTTACTGGCATGGCAGTGCCAGGAAATAAAGCGGTAGTTGGTGCAAATGCATTTGCTCATGAATCTGGTATTCACCAGGACGGTGTATTAAAAGAGAAAACGACCTATGAAATTATTAGCCCACAATTAATTGGAGTACAGTCCAATAGTCTTGTTCTTGGAAAACATTCTGGTCGACATGCCTTCAGAGATAAAGTGAAGGAGCTTGGTTTTGAACTAGATGAAGCGAAGATTAATGAAGCTTTTGCTGATTTTAAAGATTTGGCTGACAAGAAAAAGCAAGTAACAGAAGATGATCTGTTCGCACTATTAACGGACATTCAAACAGATGAATTTGTTGATAAATATGAGATTCATAGCATTCAAGTTCAATATGGAACAGCAAATATTCCAACGGCTACGATTTCAATCGAGAAGCCGGATGGAACGATGATTCAGCAAGCTGGAACAGGTTCAGGTAGTGTGGAAGCCATTTATAACACGCTTGAAGAAATGATGCCAGGCACGCTTCAACTTCAAGATTATCGCATTAATTCGGTTGGCGGTGGCAGAGATGCTCTTGCTGAAGTTCATGTTCGTGTGATGTACAACGGAATTGAATCGAATGGTCGAGGCACTGCTCAAGATGTTCTGGAGTCATCAGCAATTGCTTACTTAAACGCAGTGAATCGCGTTCTTGCTCGAGAAAGCTATCAAGTTAAAAAACAAGCGCACGTCTAACAGGGAGGTTAGTAGGATGAAGAGAAAAGTTGCGGTATTACCAGGTGACGGGATTGGTAAAGAAGTAATGGAAGGAACGATGAAAGTTCTGAATGCCGTGGCAGATCGATTTGGCCATACGTTTGAATTTCACTTTGCAAGAATCGGAGGGGCGGCCATTGATCAAGAGGGGATGCCATTACCTGAAGAGACTGTAAACATCTGTAAGAAAAGTGATGCGGTTCTTCTTGGTGCAGTCGGTGGGCCGAAATGGGAAAACCTTGCTGGTCACCTTCGTCCTGAACGAGGTCTTCTTGGAATTCGTAAAGAGCTAGGCTTGTTTGCAAACCTTCGTCCTGTAACGGCATTTGACAGTTTAATTGATGCTTCTCCTCTTAAACCCGACCGAATCAAAGGCGTAGATATGCTGATTGTTCGTGAATTAACAGGTGGATTGTATTTTGGTACGCCAAGCGAGCGTCGAAATGATGGGAAAGAAGTCGTCGATACCCTTCATTATACAAGGGATGAAATTGAGCGAATTGTTGATCAGGGCTTTGAAGCAGCCCAGAAGCGAAATAAGAAGCTAACAAGCGTCGATAAGGCGAACGTTCTCGAATCAAGCCGAATGTGGCGAGAAGTTGTGGAAGAGAAAGCACTCGCTTATCCGGATGTTGAAGTGGAACACATGCTTGTCGATGCAGCTGCAATGAAGATGGTTCAAAACCCGGCCCATTTTGATGTGATTGTAACTGAAAATCTTTTTGGCGACATTTTAAGCGATGAAGCATCCATGATTACAGGATCACTTGGCATGCTACCGTCAGCAAGTCTTCGCAGTGATGGATTTGGCATGTATGAGCCCGTTCACGGTTCAGCACCAGATATCGCTGGAAAGAACATTGCGAATCCACTTGCGATGATGCTATCGGGAGCGATGATGCTCAAATATTCATTTGATATGAATGAAGAAGCCGATGCGATTGAAAAGGCAGTGAAGGAAGTTCTTGATGCCGGCTACTACACAAGTGATTTAACAAGTAACCCAACAAAAGCACTTGGAACAGATGCAATGATTAAGAAAGTGATTTATCAATTAGAAGAAGCCGGTGCTACGGCAGGCATCATGGAAGCGTACGCTTAATGACAAATAGGTAAAAGGGGGATCAGTGTGGAGCCAAAAACAATTATTGAGAAAATTTGGGATAAACATGTTGTGCATGAAGAAGAGGGTAGCCCGGATCTCCTGTATATAGATTTACATCTTGTACATGAAGTTACTTCTCCGCAGGCCTTTGAAGGTCTGCGGATGAACAATAGACGTGTCAGAAGACCGGATTTAACCTTTGCTACGATGGATCATAACGTGCCTACGATTGCACGCCACATTATTAATGACCCAGTATCTAAGGTGCAAATGGAGAAGTTAGAAGAGAATTGCAACGAGTTCGGTGTAGAAATTGCAGATATAAATCATCCAGATCAGGGAATTGTTCACGTCATCGGTCCTGAGCTTGGGTTAACTCAGCCAGGAAAAACAATTGTTTGTGGAGATAGCCATACTTCAACACATGGTGCGTTTGGTGCTCTAGCCTTTGGAATCGGAACAAGCGAAGTAGAGCATGTTCTTTCAACACAAACGCTCTGGCAATCGCGTCCGAAAACCATTGAAATACGCGTGAACGGCCGTCTTGGTGCTGGAGTAACAGCTAAAGACTTAATTCTTGCCGTTATTGCCAAGTTTGGTGTGAATGCAGGGACGGGTGCAGTTGTTGAGTATACGGGTGAAGCGATTCGAAACATGTCAATGGAAGAGCGGATGACCGTTTGTAATATGTCCATTGAAGCTGGTGCAAAAGCAGGACTTATTAGTCCTGATGAAACGACTTTCTCCTATTTAAAAGGGAAGAGACATGTTCCAGCAAACGAAGCGTTCAATGAAGCAGTCGCTGAGTGGAAAGAGCTTGCAACTGATCCAGGTGCAACATATGATGAAGTGCTTGAAATTGGCGCTGAAGAAATTGAACCACAAGTGACATGGGGAACGAATCCTTCGATGGGCTCTTCTGTCTATGCTCGAGTTCCTTTCCCAGAAGATTATGAAGATCCAGGTGATCAAAAAGCGATCAAACAGGCCCTTGCTTACATGGATCTTAAACCAGGTACGCAGATTCAAAACATTGCGATTCAATATGTCTTTATCGGATCTTGTACGAATTCACGATTAAGTGATTTGCGAGCTGCGGCTGAAATTGTTCGCGGTCGAAAAGTTCATGAAGGTGTAACGGCGCTCGTAGTACCTGGTTCTAAATCAGTGAAGGATGCGGCTGAAGCAGAAGGGTTAGATACGATTTTCAAAGAAGCTGGATTTGAGTGGCGAGAAGCAGGATGTAGCATGTGTCTTGCGATGAATGATGATATTGTTCCTCCGGGAGAGCGCTGCGCGTCGACCTCTAATCGGAATTTTGAAGGTCGCCAGGGCAACGGTTCCCGAACACACCTTGTAAGCCCAGCGATGGCTGCAGCTGCAGCTATTGAAGGACGATTTACTGATGCTAGAAAAATAAAACCACTTGTGATGTAAGAAGGAGTGAGACGCCCTGGAACCGATTAATGAATACAAAGGGATTGTTTATCCCCTTGAACAAGTGAACGTCGATACCGATCAAATTATTCCAAAGCAGTTTTTGAAAAGAATTGAGCGAAAAGGCTTTGGCCAATTTCTTTTCTATAACTGGCGCTTTGATGATGATGGAAAGCCTCGTGAAGATTTCAGCTTAAATGAGGCGCAATATCAGCATGCCTCTATTCTCGTAGCTGGTAAAAACTTTGGGTGTGGATCATCAAGAGAACACGCGCCATGGGCTCTGCTTGATTATGGTTTTCGCGTCATCATTGCGACAAGTTTTGCTGACATTTTTTATAATAACTGTGTAAAAAATGGTATTCTTCCGATTGCGCTTGATCAAGAAGTTATCGCTGAGCTTTTTCAAAAGGCAAAAGACGGATACGAACTTCAAGTCGACTTGCGAAAACAAGAAGTTCGTGATGGAGATAGCATTCATGCTTCTTTCAAAATTGATCCTTATTGGAAAGAAATGCTGCTAAATGGTTGGGATGAAGTATCTCGTACGTTGTCCCTTGAAGAAAAGATTAAATTGTATGAAGAAAAACAACTTGTAGGAGAGTGAATGACGTTGGGAATTACCAGGAGAAATATAACGTTCATGTCGTAGAAGCAATGGAGAATTTGCTGGAGGCGGTTCATCGTACCCCGCTTCAGCAATCTACAACGCTCAATGGATTTACAAATAAAGATGTCTTCTTAAAGATGGAGAACCTCCAGCGAACGGGGTCGTTTAAATTACGCGGTGCTTACAATAAGGTTGCCTCTCTAACGGAAATCGAAGCCGCTAGAGGAATCGTTGCCGCTTCAGCAGGTAACCATGCTCAGGGAGTAGCGCTATCTGCGAAGGAGCGAGGCATCAAGGCAAAGATTTATATGCCGATTCATACGCCAACAAGTAAAATTGAAGCGACTCGATCTTATGGCGCAGAGGTTGTCCTTGAAGGCGAATCCTATAACGAAGCGTTTAGTGGAGCCGATCGAGAGCGTGTTGAAAAAGGGGCAACATTTGTTCATGCGTTTGACGATCCTGTTGTGATGGCAGGACAAGGAACCGTTGCACTTGAAATGATGCAACAATGTCCTGACTTAGAGACGATTCTTGTTCCCGTTGGAGGTGGAGGATTATTAGCAGGAATGGCGCTAGCAATAAAGTCGTTCTTTCCTCACGTCAAAATCATTGGAATCCAGGCTTCGGAAGCATCTGCGACATGGAATCGATTTAAAGGTACTGGTCCTCTCGTTCTTCAATCAGTGAAATCGATTGCTGATGGTATCTCTGTGAAGGAAGCAGGAAAACGAACGTATCCGATTATCGAAGAACTCGTTGACGATATGATGACTGTTTCTGAAGAAGAAATCGCTGCTGCAATCGTCTTTATGCTTGAAAGACATAAGACACTTGTTGAAGGCGCTGGTGCGGCATCTGTCGCTGCTGTCTTGTGTAAATCAAGCCGGTTGGAAGGTAGCAAAATTGGGGCTGTTGTGAGTGGAGGAAATGCTGATCTTGAGAAATTAGCTCTCTACAAACAACTTTCTGAGCGAGCAAAAACCATCAGGCGAATCAGCTGATGGTTTTCTCTTGGCTAATGATCGTGTATATGTTTGATTATTGTGACTTTTTGCTCAGTAATTGACACTCATAAAGTACCATGCTAGAATTCAATTTAGCACTTAACCACAGTAAAGTAATTTTAATTTTATAATCTCTTATTCAGAGAGGTGGAGGGACTGGCCCTATGAAGCCCGGCAACCGTCAAACGACTCGTTTGAAAAGGTGCCAATTCCTGCAAAGCGATTGCTTTGAGAAATGAGAGGAAGACATTGATTGATGAAATGCCTTTCTACTCAAAGTAGAAGGGCATTTTTTATACCACTTTTTTTAAGTGCTTAAAGGTAAAGAATAACAGCATGGGACTGAAGTCCTTTTTCAGGAAGCTGGTACAACATGCAAATGCATAAAGGATGTGAGACATGTGATTGAGCTTAAAGGCATTAATAAAACCTTCTTTTCGAAGTCTGGAAAGGTAGAGGCCGTTAAGGATGTTAACCTTTCAGTTAAAAAAGGGGAAATATTCGGCGTTATCGGATACAGCGGTGCCGGAAAAAGCACGCTAATTCGGATGCTCAACCTGCTTGAGAGACCGACGGACGGTACGGTTACGGTGGCAGGAAATAATTTATCCTCTCTAAAAGGAAAAGATCTACGTGCGGCAAGACAGGAAATCGGAATGATCTTCCAACACTTTAATATTCTCTGGTCAAGAACGGTACGTGACAACATCGCGTTTCCACTTGAAATATCAGGTGTTTCCAAAGAGAAACGAATGAAGCGTGTCGATGAATTAATTAAGCTTGTTGGACTTGAAGGGCGAGAAGCCGCTTATCCATCACAGTTAAGCGGGGGACAAAAGCAGCGTGTTGGTATCGCGCGAGCGCTTGCGAATAACCCTAAGGTATTGCTTTGTGATGAAGCAACATCTGCTCTAGATCCTAAAACAACGGATAGCATTCTCGAACTTCTGACAGAAATTAATCAGAAACTTGGTTTAACTATTGTCTTGATTACCCATGAAATGCACGTTATCCGCAAAATTTGTCACCGAGTGGCAGTGATGGAGAACGGTAGAGTAGTTGAGAACGGTTCAGTACTTGAAGTCTTTCATCATCCGCAAGAAGAAATAACAAAAGATTTCGTGAATCAGTTAAGTGAGCCTGAAGAAATGAAGGAATCGATTGCACATTTAGCAGAAAGCCAGGAGGGGGAACTTGTCCAGTTTACGTTCCTCAAAGGTAAAACGGGATCACCGCTTGTAACAGAGTTAATTCGTCAGTTTGATATTGAAGTAAACATTATTCAGGGGAAAATCTCTCATACGCAAGATGGCCCTTATGGTAAGTTATCTGTCTTTCTTAAAGGTGAACCGACTGTCGTTGAAAGTGCGCTAACGTATGTTCGTGAGCAAGGAGTAGAAGCGGAGGTGATTTCGAATGGTTGAATCACTATTTCCGAATGTGAACTGGGAATCGATGTGGGAAGCTACTATTCAAACGGCTTATATGACCGCGATCTCTGTACTAGCAACGTTTATTCTCGGTATTCTGCTTGGCCTCCTATTGTTTCTAACCGGAAGGGGAAACATATGGGAGAACAAGTTTGTTAATAGCATTATTGCTGGAATCGTAAACTTATTCCGCTCGATCCCGTTTATCATTTTAATCATTCTACTCATTCCGCTTTCTGTTTACATTATTGGAACGATGCTTGGAGCGAATGCAGCTCTTCCAGCACTTATTGCAGGTGCTGCTCCATTTTATGCACGAATGGTAGAAATTGCTCTTCGCGAAGTGGACAAAGGCGTTATTGAAGCTTCTCAATCTATGGGGGCATCGAACGGGGAGATTATATTTAAAGTACTTCTACCTGAAGCAATGCCAGCCCTTATTTCAGGTATTACGGTAACGGCGATTGCGCTAGTAAGTTACACCGCAATGGCTGGTGTGGTTGGTGCAGGTGGACTTGGTAACCTCGCTTACCTTGAAGGTTTCCAAAGAAATAATCCTGACGTGACGCTCGTTGCGACAGTTTTAATATTGGTTATAGTTGCGATTCTTCAAATTGCTGGAGATTTAGCAACGAGAGTGATAGATAAACGATAAGGAAAAGGAGAGATAACATGAAGAAATTTTTATCCCTATTTGCAGTACTTACTCTTGCAGTACTTGCAGCTTGTGGCAACAATGGTGGGAACAGTGAAGGATCTGGAGAAGGTGAAGATTCGAAGAAAATCGTAGTAGGTGCTTCAAACATTCCGCATGCTGAAATTCTTGAAGAAGCAAAGCCAATGCTTGAAGAAAAAGGCGTGGAGTTAGAAGTTAAAACGTTCCAGGACTACATTCTACCGAATAAGACGCTAGCGAATGGTGAATTAGATGCAAACTACTTCCAAACCATTCCTTATATGGAGTTGCAAATGGAAGAAAACGATAATTATGATTTTGTTAACGCTGGAGGCATTCACATTGAACCAATCGGTGTTTATTCACAAGATTATAAGAGCTTAGATGAGCTTCCGGATGGTGCTCAGATCATTATGAGTAACTCTGTTTCTGACCATGGACGTATGCTTTCTTTACTTGAAGCTCAAGGACTTATCACACTAAAAGAAGGCGTGAAGGCTTCTGATGCAACAGTAGAAGATATTGCAGAGAATCCTAAAAACATTGATTTTAAAACAGACGTAGAAGCTTCCCTTCTTCCGCAGATCTACCAGCAAGGTGAAGGTGATGCGGTTATGATCAACACAAACTATGCGATCGATGCGGGTCTAAACCCTCAAGAAGATGCGATTGCTCTTGAAGATTCCGACTCACCTTACGTGAACGTGATTACTGTAAACAAAGGTGATGAAGATAACGAAGCGATTCAAGCATTAGTTGAGGTTCTACATTCTGATGAAATTCAGAGCTTTATTGAAGAAGAATATGATGGTGCTGTCGTACCAGTAGACGAATAAGAAAAAAGGTTCTCCGTCATTTGACGGAGAACCTTTTTTTAATGCTGGAATACTGGCTTCATTGCTTCTTTTAACGTTTTGGCAGAGTGGTGCAATTGATCTAGCTCAGTTTGATCAAGATCAAGTTCAATAATTTCACGTATGCCGTTGTTGTTCACTATCGCAGGTACGCCGATATACAAATCATCTAACCCATACTCACCTTCAAGGAGCGTAGACACAGTAAGGATTGAGTTTTCATTTCGAATAATCGCTCGCGTTAACCTTACAAGCCCCATTGCAATGCCGTAGTATGTCGCTCCCTTACGATTAATAATATGATAAGCGGCATCGCGCACATTTACAAAGAGTTCCTCAAGGTCTTCTTTAGCCTCTGGTTTATCTTTAATGAGTGACATGATTGGTCGACTACCAATAGACGCATGACTCCAAACTGGAAGTTCCGTGTCGCCGTGCTCACCGAGAATATAACCATGTACATTTCTAGAATCGACATTAAAATAATCACTTAGTAAATAACGGAATCGAGCTGTATCAAGAATCGTACCTGAGCCGATTACGCGTTCTTTCGGTAACCCTGAGAACTTCCATGTTGCATAAGTAAGTACGTCTACTGGATTCGTTGCGACGATAAAAATACCATCAAATCCACTTTCCATTACGCTTGATACAATCGTTTTAAAAATGGCTGTATTTTTATCGATAAGGTCTAAGCGTGTTTCGCCAGGCGCTTGATTCGCACCAGCAGCGATTACAACGATATCAGCAGTTTTACAATCCGGGTAGTCGCCAGCCCAAATTTTCATAGGGGCGCCAAAAGGTAGACCGTGATTTAAATCACGCGCTTCTCCTTCTGCCTTTTCTTTGTTTACATCAATTAATACAAGTTCATTTACTAGTTCTTGATTCAATAACGAGAAGGCGTAGCTTGTCCCGACAAATCCTGTTCCAATTAATGCAACGCGTGTTGTTTTTCCTTCGTACATCATCTTCACCTCTGCTAGTAGATATTGTCTTCACAAGCATCATAACGTATCCCGATCGTTATTAGTGTGACATACATCACATGTAAGCGATACAAAAAACATTTCTATAGAAAAGAATGGATAGCAAGCTTAACCGCTTCTCATACTAGTATGGACAATTAAGATAAAAGGAGGCCTGTGTTTTGAAACAGGAACAGGAATTTAACAATTTCGCAGAAGCAGCATTACATGATTATAAAGAAGGATTAGGCACATTTACCGAGAAAATGCCCCAGCTTGCTAAAAAGTATTCGGCATTTACAGAAGCATGCTTTAAAGAGGGGAAAGTTAGTCAAAAAGAGAAGCAGATGATTGCGCTTGGGATTTCGATTTTTTCACAGGATGAATACTGCATTATTTATCATACAAAAGGTTGCCTTGATCAAGGCTGTTCCGAACAGGAAATTCTTGAAACGATAGGGGTAACAGCAGCTTTCGGCGGTGGAGCTGCCATGAGTCAGGCTGTTACACTTGTGCAAGAATGCATAAAAGATTTGGATCAACCAAAGCACTAAGTAAATTAAGTTTCTTCCTATATTATAGGCTGTTTTTTATTCTAGTGAATGAGGGTGGATTTGGAAGTAAAGATAAGAATCGATGTTTTTTAACTATTCAGAACAAGGTTCATCCTCTTTCACTCGCTCTCATCCCTTCATATGCTGTTTGTGGACTGTTGATGTAACGTGGTAAAGTATTTCTTGTAAGTAAAACGATATTGAAAGGATTGATTCATTATTAGCCCCATGCGGTTAAACCACACACCTGAAATGGAAAAGGCGATGTACCAGTCTCACGGAGTAGGTTATGCAGAATATAGCCAAAATTTCAACAAGCGTATGCAAGTAGAAAAAGAGCGTGAGATGGACCACCGTCGGAGTCTCAAAATGGTTAGTGAATTCGACCGTAAACTATCTAGATGAATCAGCATCCAAAATAACCAGATATAATGAAAACCAGTCCATTGTGACTGGTTTTTTGTATGAGGATTCCGTTGTAGGTGTACGGATTAAATGGTAGGCTAAGAAGGGTATGAAACGAAAAAATCAACGATTCATTCTCATTTTGAATAGCAATCGAATTCGTAGCGAACGCTATAAAGTATGATCCCTGCGTTCCTTGATATTAGTTTGGATTTGTTATAAAATAAGAATGAAAATAGATTGAGAATGACTCAGCACACATTCCTTGACATACACCTTATAGGTACTACAATAAGGAAGGAATAGTATAAACGTTATTGGAGGTATTCACAAATGGCAGCATCAACTCTAAAGATTGAGAATCTTCATGTTTCCATTGAGGGAAAAGAGATTATCAAAGGATTAAACCTTGAAATAAATGGTGGAGAAATTCACGCAGTAATGGGGCCGAACGGTACAGGTAAATCTACCCTCGCTTCAGCAATTATGGGCCATCCGAAGTATGAAATCACTGAAGGCAGTGTCTTCCTTGATAATGAAGATGTACTTGAAATGGAAGTTGATGAGCGTGCAAAAGCTGGACTCTTCCTTGCAATGCAGTACCCAAGTGAAGTAAGCGGCGTAACAAACGCTGATTTCCTTCGCTCTGCAATTAATGCTCGTCGTGAAGAAGGCGATGAAATTTCTCTAATGAAATTCATCAAAAAACTAGACGGCAAAATGGCTGAACTTGATATGGGTGAAGAATTCGCACAGCGTTACCTGAACGAAGGTTTCTCTGGTGGTGAGAAGAAACGTAACGAAATTCTTCAGCTTATGATGCTTGAACCAAAAATCGCTGTTTTAGATGAAATTGACTCTGGTCTTGATATCGATGCACTTAAAGTTGTTTCTAAAGGTGTTAACGCAATGCGCAATGAGAACTTCGGTTGCTTGATTATCACTCACTATCAGCGTCTATTGAACTACATTACGCCTGACAAAGTACACGTTATGATGCAAGGCCGTATTGTGAAATCTGGCGGCGCAGAACTAGCACAGCGCCTTGAAGCAGAAGGTTATGATTGGATTAAAGAAGAACTAGGAATTAAAGACGAAACAGTTGGTCAAGAAGCGTAAGCAGTAAGGAGGATGACAATGTCAGTGGATACGAAAATTGCATTCGATCAAGAATATATTAAAGCTTATTCAGAAAAGCGTCAGGAGCCGAAATGGATGGCTGCCCTACGTTTGAAGGCATTAGAGAAGTCTGAAAACCTTCCAATGCCAAAGCCTGATAAAACAAAAATCGATAAGTGGAACTTCACTTCATTTAAACATGATGTAGCTGGAGAAGCGATTTCATCACTTGATGATCTTCCTGAAGACGTGCGCGATCTTGTTGCTAAAGATCAAGAGTCAGGAAATCTTCTTGTGCACCGTAATACAACGCCTGTTTTTAGTCAGCTATCGAATGAGCTAAAAGAACAAGGTGTGATTTTCACAGATATTCAAACAGCTCTTCAAAATCACGGGGATCTTGTAGAAAAGTATTTCATGAAGGACGTTATGAAGGTTGATGAGAACCGCCTAACTGCCGTTCACGCAGCTCTTCTAAATAGCGGTACTTTCTTGTATGTCCCTCGTAATGTAGAAGTTGAAGTGCCGATCCAAGCTCTCTATTGGCAAGAAGACCCAGAAGCTGGTTTGTTCAACCACGTGATCATCGTTGCCGAAGATAATAGCTCAGTAACATATGTTGAGAACTTCTTATCTTATGGTCACGATGTGGACTCTGTTGCGAATATTATTGCTGAAGTTCATGTTGGACAGAATGCGCGCGTTACGTTCGGTTCTGTTGATAACCTGGCAAAAGGTGTCACAACTTACGTGAACCGCCGTGCGAATGTGGCACGCGACGGTAAAGTTGATTGGGCTCTTGCTCAAATGAACGATGGTAACACGGTTTCTACAAATACAACGCACCTTATTGGTGATGGTTCTTATGCGGATTCTAAGACCGTAACGATCGGTCGCGGAAGCCAGAGTCAGAACTTCACGAATCAGATTTTCCATCACGGTCAAAACTCTGAGGGTGTTCTTCTTGTACACGGTGTTCAAAAAGATAGTGCTAGTGCCATCTTTAATGGTGTTACAAAGATTGAACACGGTGCTAAGAAATCAAACGGTGAGCAAACACAGCGTGTTCTTATGATGAATGAGAAAGCACGTGGAGATGCAAACCCGATCCTTCTTATTGACGAAGATGATGTTATGGCAGGCCACGCTGCATCTGTTGGTAAAGTTGATCCAATTCAGCTTTATTACTTGCAAAGCCGCGGGATTTCCCGTCATGAAGCTGAACGTTTGATCATCCACGGTTTCCTCGCTCCAGTTATTAACGAACTTCCGATCGAAGGCGTTCGTAAACGTGCGGTTGAGGTAACTGAAGGGAAAGTTAATTAAATGATGAATGTCCAAGACATTCGCAAGCAGTTTCCCATTTTACATCAAGAGGTAAATGGGAAACCTCTTGTTTACCTTGATAGTGCAGCAACGTCTCAGAAACCTACTCAAGTTATTGACGCAGTAGAGCGTTACTACAAGGAAATTAACTCAAACGTTCACCGTGGTGTTCATACGCTTGGAACACATGCAACAGATGCCTATGAAGGCGCGCGTGAAAAAGTTCGTGAATTTATTCATGCTTCTTCAACGGAAGAAGTGATTTTTACTCGCGGAACAACCACAGCCCTTAATATGGTCGCTTCAAGCTATGGACGTGCAAATCTTCAAGAAGGTGATGAAGTTGTCATCACACCGATGGAGCATCACAGCAACATTATTCCATGGCAACAGGTTGTAAAAGCAACTGGAGCCACTCTTAAATATATTCCCCTTCAACCAGACGGAACAATTGCGCTGGAAGACGTTGAGAAAACGGTAACAGCAAACACGAAAATTGTTTCTGTTATGCAAGTTTCGAACGTACTAGGAACAATTAATCCGATTAAAGAAATTGCTGCGATTGCACACCAAAATGGTGCTGTTATGGTTGTCGATGGAGCACAAAGCACTCCTCATATGAACATTGATGTTCAGGATCTCGACTGCGATTTCTTTGCATTTTCTGGTCATAAGATGTGTGGACCTACTGGGATAGGCGTCCTCTACGGAAAGAAAAAGCTCCTCGAAAACATGGAGCCGTTTGAATTCGGTGGAGAAATGATTGATTTTGTTGGTCTGTATGATTCGACATGGAAAGAGCTCCCTTGGAAATTTGAAGGTGGCACACCAATCATTGCAGGTGCGGTTGGTCTTGGAGCTGCGATTGATTTCTTAAATGACATTGGTATGGATAACATCCAACAGCATGAGACTCATCTTGCAAAATATGCTATGCAGCAGTTATCAACAATCGAAGGCGTATCCATTTACGGACCTGAGAAACGTGCTGGGGTTGTCACTTTCAATAGTGATGACGTTCACCCACATGATGTGGCAACCGTACTTGACACAGAAGGCATCGCTGTCCGCGCTGGACACCATTGTGCTCAGCCGCTAATGAAGTGGCTAGAGGTATCGGCTACTGCGCGTGCTAGCTTCTATTTATACAATACTGAAGAAGACGTGGATACATTTGTAGCCGGATTACGAAAAGCAAAGGAGTTTTTCGGTAATGTCTTTTAATAATTTAGACCAGTTGTATCGACAGGTCATTATGGATCATTATAAAAATCCAAGAAATAAAGGGGAGCTTGAAGAAGGCGCCCTTAAAATAAATATGAATAACCCTACATGTGGAGATACAATTCAGCTTCAGCTGAAAGTAGATGATGGGAAGATTTCGGATGCGAAGTTTATTGGAGAAGGTTGCTCTATAAGCCTGGCATCAGCGTCGATGATGACACAGTCAGTCAAAGGACTTGAAGTTGATCAGGCCTTAAAACTATCGGGGATTTTCTCAGATATGATGCAGGGGAAAGAGTACGACGAAGAAGATTTCGATCTTGGCGACATTGAAGCACTGCAAGGTGTTTCGAAGTTCCCTGCTCGAATCAAATGTGCAACACTCTCTTGGAAGGCAATGGAGAAGGGTTTCAAGGAACAAGATGAAGCTTAACCCACTTCCAGGTGTTGTCACCGCTTCTTTTTCATACTAGAATGATGGAAAGAGAACAACAGCCAAACACTGACATGTGTAATGTCAAGGAGGGAAATAGAATGGCTAAAAAAATGCCTGAAGTTGGCGAATACCAATATGGTTTTAGTGATAAAGACGTTTCGATTTTCCGCTCAGAGCGCGGGCTGACTCCTGAAATTGTGAAAGAAATTTCTCGCATGAAGGATGAACCGCAGTGGATGCTTGATTTCCGCTTGAAATCACTTGAGCATTTCTACAGCATGCCAATGCCTCAATGGGGCGGAAACCTTGCTGATCTTGATTTTGATGAAATTACGTACTACGTAAAGCCTTCTGAGAAGTCTGAACGTTCATGGGATGAAGTACCAGAAGAAATCAAAGCAACATTTGATAAGCTTGGTATTCCTGAAGCTGAGCAAAAATACCTTGCAGGTGTTTCTGCACAGTACGAATCTGAAGTTGTGTATCACAATATGCAAGAAGACCTTGAGAACATGGGGATTGTCTTTAAAGATACCGATACGGCTCTTAAAGAAAACGAAGATCTTTTCAGAGAATACTTTGCGAAAACAATTCCTCCAACGGATAACAAGTTCTCTGCACTTAACTCGGCTGTATGGTCAGGTGGATCATTTATTTACGTACCAAAAGGCGTGAAAGTTGATACACCACTACAAGCCTATTTCCGTATTAACTCTGAGAACATGGGACAGTTTGAGCGTACGCTTATTATTGCGGATGAAGGCTCTTCTGTGCATTACGTTGAAGGGTGTACAGCACCTGTTTATACAACAAACTCTCTTCACAGTGCGGTTGTTGAGATTATCGTTAAGAAAGATGCATACTGCCGTTATACTACAATTCAAAACTGGGCGAATAACGTGTTTAACCTAGTAACGAAGCGTGCAGTTGCGGAAGAAAATGCAACAATGGAATGGATCGATGGTAACATCGGATCTAAGCTTACAATGAAGTATCCAGCTGTTATCTTGAAGGGTGAAGGTGCTCGCGGTATGACACTTTCCATTGCTCTTGCAGGTAAAGGGCAGCATCAGGATGCAGGCGCTAAAATGATTCATTTAGCACCAAACACGTCTTCAACAATCGTTTCAAAGTCGATTTCGAAGCAGGGTGGTAAAGT
The DNA here is from genome assembly GCF_011082085.1 of Bacillus sp. Cs-700. Taxonomy (NCBI): domain Bacteria; kingdom Bacillati; phylum Bacillota; class Bacilli; order Caryophanales; family Bacillaceae; genus Bacillus; species Bacillus sp. Cs-700. The sequence goes on along the minus strand of NZ_CP041063.1, from coordinate 1,782,346 downwards.
TACGTACCGTGGTATCGTACACTTTGGCCGTAAAGCTGAAGGCGCTCGTTCAAACGTTGAGTGTGATACGCTCATCATGGATAACGAGTCGACTTCTGATACAATTCCTTACAATGAAATCCTAAACGATAACATTTCACTTGAACACGAAGCGAAAGTATCGAAGGTTTCTGAAGAGCAGCTCTTCTATCTTATGAGTCGTGGTGTATCTGAAGAAGAAGCAACTGAAATGATTGTAATGGGCTTCATCGAGCCATTTACGAAAGAACTACCTATGGAATATGCTGTTGAAATGAACCGTCTCATTAAATTTGAGATGGAAGGTTCAATCGGTTAAAATTCCATTCCCAACGAACCGGATTTTCCGGTTCGTTTTTTTCTATTAGAACGGCTTCAAAGTGGGCACGATTGACGTTATCTTGAAATAGTAGAGGGGATTTTTCCTTGCTATTTTCGGGTAATGATATGAGAATAAAGTAAGAGAATCAATGAAGAGAGGAAGTATTGCATGATTTACATAGGTGTAACAGGATGGGGCGATCATGATGATCTATACCCACCAGGTGTAAAAAGCAATGAAAAACTTTCGATATATGGTTCACACTTTCCTACTGTTGAAGTCGATTCGTCTTTTTATGCTGTGCAACCGGCTCGAAACTTTCAAAAATGGGCTGATGAAACACCAGAGGGCTTTCGTTTTGTTGTGAAAGCTTATCAGGGAATGACGGGTCATCAAAGAGGAGATATTCCTTTTGAGTCGCGTGATGAAATGTTTCAAGCGTATAAGGAATCGCTTCGCCCGCTTCAAAATGCAGGAAAGCTTGCGATGGTGCTATTTCAATTTCCACCATGGTTTGACGTGAACAAAGAAAATGTGAACATCTTGAGAGACTGCAAAGAGCGGATGGGAGACATTCCATGTGCTGTCGAATTTCGGCATCAGTCTTGGTATCATGAAGCATTCCGTAAGAAGACGCTGAGCTTTCTAGAAGCGCAAGGATTTATTCATACCATATGTGATGAACCTCAGGCAGGAGAAGGATCCGTTCCATTAGTGATGGAAACCATACATAAGGATCACGTTCTTGTGCGTCTACATGGCCGAAATACGAATGGATGGACGAACCCAGGGAATCGACATAACTGGCGAGAAGTGCGTTACCTGTATGATTATAATGAAGAAGAATTGCTTGAATGGAAAGAGCGAATCCTAGAATTAGAAAAAGAATGCAAAGATGTGTTTATTTTATTTAACAATAACTCGGGTGGTCACGCTGCTAATAATGCAAAGTGGATGATTCAAATGCTTGGAATTGAGTATACGAATTTAAATCCAAAGCAACTTGATCTTTTTGACCTCTAAGGAGCTATACAATGCTGATGTGGATACTGTTATTTATCATTGGTCTAGCTGCTGGTACGATTGGTAGCCTTGTAGGTCTTGGCGGGGGCATTATTATCGTCCCTGTGCTTCTGATTATTGACCAGTACACAAACTGGCTTCCAGTCTTATCACCACAAAAAATTGTCGGAAGTTCAATCGTTGTCCTTGTCGCCATTGGTCTCTCTTCTACCCTCGCATATATGAAAAAGAAAAGCGTGGATTATAAAAGTGGCGCTCTTTTTTTTCTAGGCAGTGGTCCAGGAGCAATTCTGGGGGCATGGCTGAATAAATTTATACAGGTTGATTATTTTTCTATTTATTTCGGGGTATTTATGGTGCTTGTTTCCATATTATTAATGGTAAGGAACCGTTTACGTCCGATGGAGTTGAATGGGAAATTTCAACGCTCGTATACGGATTCAGATGGAGTGCAAGTAAACTATACCTTTTCTGCTCTTGCAGCTGTGATCGTTTCATTCGTTGTTGGCGTCATTTCCGGTCTTTTTGGAATAGGTGGCGGGTCTCTCATGGTACCGGCGATGATTCTCTTATTTGGATTTCCGACAACAGTTGCGGTTGCGACCTCGATGTTTATGATATTTCTTTCAAGTATAACAGGTACCCTGACGCATTTAGCGCTTGGTAACATTCAGTGGTTTTTACTACTCGGATTAATTCCAGGGGCCTGGATTGGAGCAAAGTGCGGCTCGTTTATTAACCAGAAACTTTCGGACAAAACCATCGTTGTGATTTTAAGATGGATGTTAATTATTGTCGGTGTCCGTCTTATCTGGCAGGGAACGATGGGGTAAGAAAGGAAGAGTGTCTTGACTTCTAGAACATTACAATTTTATTATACGAACGATCTTCACAGTCATTTCGAAAACTGGTCCAAGGTGTCGTCTTATCTCAAAGAGAAGAAGCGCATGCACGAGCTTCAAGGCACACCCTACCTCCTTCTCGATTTAGGAGACCATTCTGACAAGGTGCATCCAATGACTGAGGGAATGGTTGGAAAGGGCAACGTTCAGCTGTTGAATGATCTTCAATACGACTACGCTACAATTGGCAATAATGAGGGCATTACGTTTTCAAAAAAAGAGCTAGAAGCGCTGTATACGGAAGCTAGTTTTGAGGTACTTGTGTCGAATCTCTATCATCAAGATGGCACAAGGCCCGCATGGGCGGCCCCTTATAAAATTCATGAGTTAAATGGTGTGAAAGTGGGGATCATTGGCGTTACGATTCCGTATGAGCAATTTTACTCTCTATTAGGTTGGAAAATCGATTCGCCATATGATTTTCTACAAGCTATGATTGATGAAGTTCGTCAACAATCAGATGTTGTCGTGCTGATGTCTCATATGGGACTAGGCAATGACGAACAAATGGCACGAGAGATGAATGGCATTGATATTATTATCGGTGCTCATACCCATCATGTATTGAAGCATGGGATGCTTGTAGAGGACACGCTCATTACCCAGGCAGGGAAAAACGGGAATTACGTTGGAGAAGTGACCGTTTGCATCGATATGGACACTAGGGAGATTACGGATAAAGAGGCTTATGCGATTTCGGTTCGAAATCGGAAAGAAGATCGCCTAACTTTTGAAATGATTCAACGATTAAGTATAGAAGCGCAATCGATGCTAGAAGAAGTTGTCTGTCGACTTGAGCAGCCTCTTGAATCTGAGTGGTTTCAACGTTCGGTTTTAGCGGATGAATTAGCCGCTGCCCTTCGAGAATGGTGTCATGCAGATATTGGCATGATTAATGCCGGTATGCTCCTTGATGGATTATCAGAAGGTCACGTCTCACGAGAAGATCTCCATCGTATTTGTCCTCATCCTGTAAATCCTTGTAAAGTGATCCTTAGAGGAAGTGAGTTACGCGAAATCATTTCCCACGCCATGTCAGATGAAATCGTGAACTTAAGTTTTAAAGGACTAGGATTCAGAGGAGAAGTGATGGGCATCATGGCATTCGACGGTCTTGAAGTGACGACGGTTGAGATGGAAGACGGACTTCGTCATGTCACGGACGTTCTTCACAATGGTCATCCACTCATATCTGAGCAAGAATATGCCGTGGCCACAGCTGATATGTTCACGTTTGGTAAATTCTATCCACAGATGAAGCACGCAAAGAAGAAGTATTATCTTCCTGAAATGCTTCGTGATCTTCTTGCCTGGCGTCTTGAGAATAGGCATTAAAACTTTGTACGTATGATGTCAAACATGCTGTTGGTTTCATATAGATATAGTGATATTCATTCAGGTCAGGAGGCGGGAATGACGTGATCACTATGACACCAATCATGATTGATGGTCATCCGTTTACAGCAGTTAGTATGCAGCTTCCAAAAACAAATTTTCTAGCGGTCATGAATGAAAATGGCTATATCATGTGCGGCGCACTGGATGTTGCCTTGCTTAATGAGAAGTTAAGTGACCGGAAGATTATTGCAGGAAGAGCTGTAGGCGTAAGATCGATTGATCAGCTGCTTGATGCCCCACTTGAATCTGTTACGCTTGAAGCAGAAGCACGAGGCATTAAGGTCGGCACAAAGGGCAGAGATGCCATGCTTAAGATGATGTGAAAAAAGCCGTGGCATCCTTGCTTAGGCTTTTTTCTTTTGTATTAAGAAGATCACATTACTAGGGAAGCAGCATTCTGGAGAAATTGTCCATACTTCTCTCTTTCATGGCATATACATGAGGAAGAGAAGGGAGGGTTCATGTTGTTTCGAACTCGTAGAAAATTCTTTAGAAAGGGGCCGCTTCCCTTTCGTTATGTGTTTGTCATCTCCTTCCTACTATTCATTTTTATGACGGTCCAGGGACTATGGATCGTTGAAAAAGGAATAAAGCCTACACTGATTGAAATTGCCCGTACAGAGACGAATCGCATCGCAACAATAGCGATTAACGAAGCCATTAATCAGAAGATGGCTGAAGAAGTAGATAATTATCAAGATTCGTTAATAAAAGAAGTGACTGACAATGAAGGGAAATTGGTGCGAGTTCAAATTAATCAAAGAGCTGTTACTCAGGTGCTTGCTCAATCAACGGAGAAAGTACAGCGATTTCTAAAAAGTGTGGAAGACGGAACGTTAGATTACTGGGCGGAACAAAATGGTGTGGAGCTTGAAGTGGATGATCAAACATCGTTGGATAATGGGATCATTCATTATATTCCAATTGGTCAGGCGTTTGATAACACGTTACTTGCCAATATGGGACCAAAAGTTCCTGTCCGTTTCACAGCGATCGGTGAAGTGAAATCTGATTATAAAAGTACAATTGAACCAGTTGGCATTAATAATATTTCTGTCGACATTCGGGTTCACATTGAAGTGAAAGTAAAAATCGTTATCCCATTTGCTACGGATTCTGATGTGGTGACGACAGATATCCCTGTTTTGTTAACGATTATTCCAGGTGAAGTACCAAATTTCTATAACAATGGTTCAGAAGGTGGGTTACCTACTCCATCCATTCAAATTGATGATATGGAATAATCTACAATTGCAGGATGAGAGAAAGTAAGGTATACTTTAAAACTGAACTTAATATTGTTCCTTATCTTATACGATGAGGTAGAGGAGCAGATCCTCATGAGTACGTGTTGGGAGAATGACACCAATGATCAGCATCGAAAGGGAGATCTGCCGAAGCATAAATAACGGTCACATTATTTATGTTGGGGCGGCATTGAAAAAGTGTCGAACTGTCATTATGAGTCTAACTTGTAATGGAGAACTACTGATCGGGGTGGACACTTAACATTGACTCGGTGAAGCGAGCAATGATAGGACCAATCCTATCATTGCTCGCTTTTTTGCGTTCAGAAACAAGCGGCTGAGGATTGGTGTCCATTCCGATTATGCATGACAATCATTTATTAGGAGGATATTCATGGAGAATTCAATTTTATCCATTATTCCACCGCTCATAGCTTTGCTAATGGTAGTGGTGACAAGGAAAGTGCTTCCTTCACTGGGAGTGGGCATTATTCTTGGTGCACTTATGATCAACAATTGGAGCGTGCCAGGATCGTTAAATGAAATTTATACAATCGTTAAAGGGATTTTTATTGATTCCGAGAGCGGTGGCTTAAATACTTGGAACATGTACATTATTTTCTTCTTACTTTTATTAGGAATGATGACAGCCTTTATCTCGATCTCAGGTGGAAGTCGTGCCTTTGGTGAATGGGCGATGAAACGCGTTAAAACAAGAGTTGGCGCACAGCTTGTAACAGCCGTATTTGGTATTATTATTTTTATTGATGATTACTTTAATTCGCTAGCCGTTGGTAATGTGAGTCGACCTATTACGGACAGGCATAAAGTATCACGTGCCAAGCTTGCCTATATCATTGACTCCACAGCAGCACCAATGTGTATTATCTCCCCGATTTCAAGCTGGGGTGCTTATATTATTGCGCTGATTGGTGGCGTACTAGCGACGCATAGCATTACAGGCGTAGGCGCATTAGAAGCGTTTATCAGAATGATTCCAATGAACTTATACGCTCTCTTTGCTCTAGCCATGGTTTTCTTTGTGAGTTATTTTGATATCAACTTAAAAGCCATGAAGGTTCATGAAGATCGTGCCCAGAAAACTGGAGAGGTTCTTGATCCCGATCAAGGTGCCGTACCTGGTCAAACAACAGGTCTTCCTGAAAGTGAAAAAGGTAAAGTAGGAGATCTTGCATGGCCGATCATCATGCTGATTGCAGGAACTGTGACGTTTATGGTTATCACAGGAATTCAGGCGGTGAGCGGAACAGATACAGCAGTAACGGCTTTGTCGATTTTTGAAAACACGGATGTTGCCGCATCGCTTCTATATGGTGGATTAATTGGGCTTGCAACATCTCTCATTTTCTTCTTTATGAAACGAATGGGCGGTGCCGTGCTTGGTAAAGGAATATGGGAAGGAATTAAGTCAATGCTTCCGGCGGTATACATTCTTTTCTTTGCTTGGACGCTAATTGAGATTATTGGAAGTCTTGGAACAGGAAAGTATCTTGCAGGACTAGTAAATGACCACATTATGATTGGCTTCTTGCCTGCCATTTTATTCTTGCTTGCAGGAGTAATGGCCTTTGCAACAGGTACATCATGGGGAACGTTTGGCATCATGCTTCCAATCGCTGGGGAGATTGCTGCGGCAACCGATCCTACTTACATGCTGCCAGTTCTTGCAGCTGTCCTTGCTGGAGCTGTATTCGGTGATCATTGTTCACCGATCTCAGATACAACCATTCTTTCTTCCACAGGGGCAGGAAGTCACCATATCGATCATGTGATGACTCAGTTGCCATATGCCTTGCTCGTAGCAGGAATATCGTTGCTTGGTTACCTTGTTTTAGGATTTACAGGTAGTGCGATTATTGGATTCATTGTAACAGCTATTTTCTTTGGAATTCTCGCTTTTATCCTGAAAACAAAATATGCCAACAGACCGGTTTAAGCGGCAAAATAATAATGAAACAGGAGGTATTTTCTCCTGTTTTTTTTATGTTTTTACACAAAAATAGAGAGATTTCCATGAAAAATTGAACGAATCATACCAAAAAAGAAAAAAGATTGTTTTGACAAGGCCATACGTACTAGATATACTATAAACAAAATAATCTGAATTTACTTAAAAGTCTTAACCTTTTTCTGGAAGGGGGCTTATAGTGAAAAGGGTTTAATTTGTTTAAGGGGGTAATTCATTTGGAAAATCGTGCGCAATGGGGAACGAGGGCTGGATTCATTTTAGCCGCAGTTGGATCCGCAATAGGTCTAGGAAACATTTGGAGATTTCCGGCTGTTGCTTATGACAATGGTGGTGGGGCATTTTTTATACCTTATTTATTTGCATTACTAACAGCTGGAATTCCAATTTTAATTCTTGAATTTACAATTGGGCATAAGTTCCGTGGATCAGCGCCACTTTCGTTCTTTAGAATGAATAAAAAGATGGAATGGCTTGGCTGGTGGGGTGTTATTGTTGCCTTTGTTATCTCGACATACTACGCCGTTATTATTGCGTGGGCGATCTCGTATAGCTACTTTGCTTTTAACCAGAGTTGGGGCTCAGATACAGAAGCGTTCCTTTTTAATGACTATTTGAAATTGACGGTTGACCCTGGACAAACAGGTAGTATCGTACCAGGCGTGTTTCTTCCGTTAATTGCTGTATGGATTATCACATTAGGCGTTCTTCTTGCCGGTGTTAAAAAAGGAATTGAACGTGCAAACAAAATTTTCATTCCTACTTTAATTGTTCTTTTCTTAATTATTGTAATCCGAGCAGTGACGCTTCCTGGTGCTGCTGAAGGGCTAAATGCTTTCTTCACACCGAATTTTGACAGCATTACATCTGGTAGTGTTTGGGTTGCTGCTTATGGACAAATCTTCTTCAGTTTATCGATTGCTTTTGCTATTATGATTACTTATTCTAGTTACTTACCTAAGAAGTCAGATATTACGAATAACGCCTTTATTACTGGTTTCGGTAACTCGGCATTCGAACTTCTTGCTGGTATTGGTGTATTCTCTGCACTAGGTTTTATGGCGCAACAGCAAGGACTTAGCGTAGGTGAAGTAGTGAGCGGTGGCGTAGGACTAGCTTTCGTCGTCTTCCCACAAATTATTAATGAGTTCCCAGCATTGAACGGTTTATTTGGATTCTTGTTCTTTGCATCACTTGTTCTTGCTGGATTGTCTTCACTTATTTCCATTTCAGAAACGTACGTTGCAGGAGTTTCTGAGAAGTTCGGAATTTCTCGTACAAAAGCTGTATTAATCGGTGGAGGAATTTCTTCCATTATCTCGATTTTATTTGCGACTCAAGGTGGGTTGTTCTTCCTAGATGCAGCAGATTACTTCATTAACCAGTTCGGTATTGCGTTTGTTGGTCTTGTAGAAGTAGTCGTAGTTGCTTGGGTGCTTCGTGAGCTTAATACGCTTGAAACACATGCTAACGGCATTTCAGATATTTCGCTGAAGTACTGGTGGAAAGCTTGTCTTGGCGTCATTACTCCGCTAGTACTTGGATACATGATGTTTGATCTGTTTAAAACGAATCTTCTTCGTCAATTTGATACGCCTACTGGAAACTATGAAGGTTACTCAAACGGCTTTATCCTTTATAGCGGCTGGGCTGTCGCAGGATTCGCCATTCTGGTTGGAATTCTATTCAGCCTAAAGAAATGGGATGCGAAAGTAGAGCAGCAAAAGTATAAGGAGGTAAGCTAATATGGGTGGTAGCGCGATCTTTATGATGATTCTTGGAATGGTTATTATCTGGGGTGGTCTTGCAGCAAGTATTCTTAATGCTGTTAGAGTCTCGAAAAAACAATAAAATCAAAAGAAGAGAAGAACTAGCGCGCTAGTTCTTCTTTTTTTAGGATTTCTTTCGTGCTCTTTCCTGGCGTTCCCAAAGTCGTAAAGAAGGATATGGATCATATGACCATTCTGTCCTTCCATTATCTTTATAAATGCCATAATGCAGGTGCGGTGGAAATTTCCCGGCTGTTCCTTTAGGTCCATATCCTGAGCTACCAACGTAGCCAATGATTTCACCAGGCTGAACAACGCTTCCCTCCTCAATCCCTTTTTCAAAACCGTTTAGGTGTGCATAGTAGTGGTAATTCCCATCAATGTCCCGGATCCCAATACGCCAACCACCGTATTCATTCCATCCTTTAGTTTCAACGGTTCCATAACTTGTGGCTTTAACGCCAACACCATAAGAAGCAAAAATATCTGTTCCTTCATGAATACGAAGGCCTCCCCAACCACGTCGGTCACCCCACGTGCTTCTGTAGCTGTAGTTAGCGTGCAGAGGGACTGGAAAGGCATGTTTATCAAGCTTTAGCGTTTCGAATCGTTTGTAAACAGCACTATTGCTTGTAATGGTTCGTACCGCCTGATCACGGTGATAAAAGTCCCATAACCCAATTTGTAGGTCTTCGAATGAAGTTCCGTATTTTTGCAAGAAGTCACCAATCGTATATAGAAGATCTTCATCATTCGTTTGTTCTGCTTTTCCGTCTCCGTTCCCATCCAGTCCAATGCCGCCAAAAAACGAAATCGACTCTGTGCTTGTATCTTCTTTATTCGGATTTGCTGCGCCCGTCCATTTTTCTGGGGCAATGTAAATGGCTACAGCTCCTTTTTCACGAGGAATATCTTTTTGAGATCGTCTAATGCTTCGTTCATATTGATCAATTCCGGCGTAAAGATACCAAGGAACTTGGGTAACGGCTTCCATCTTATGAAACAGCATCATGCGTTCGTTCCTTAATTTATCTTCATCTACTTCAGCAGAGAAAACAGAAGCTGGTATGAGAAAGAAAAGAACAAGGATAAGAAAACTGTATTTTATCAATCGTTTCTTCTCCTTTCGTTATTTGTCATTACACTTAGTTTGCATTTCAAATCGCAAATCATTAGATCTAAATAATGGAAGGTCTAAAGTCTTAATCGTCACGAGATTCACACTTTTTATGGAAATCCAAGTGGTATCTATGGTATTCTTTAATACAGAAAAGCGATAGGTGAGGTGAATGTATTGAGTAAGAAAGAAGAGTATCTAAGAAAACCCGAATGGTTGAAAATAAAATTAAATACGAACGAGAACTATAAAGGTCTTAAGAAGATGATGCGTGAGAAGAAACTACATACGGTCTGTGAAGAAGCGCGTTGCCCTAATATTCATGAGTGCTGGGCTGTACGTAAAACAGCGACATTTATGATTCTTGGTGATGTTTGTACGCGCGCGTGCCGTTTCTGTGCCGTTAAAACAGGTCTTCCAACAGAACTAGATTGGGCTGAACCAGAGCGTGTTGCTGATTCGGTTGAACAAATGGGCTTAAAGCACGTCGTTATCACGGCAGTAGCGCGAGATGATTTGAAAGATGGCGGTGCAGCTGTATTTGCTGAAACGGTTCGAGCTATTCGTAGAAAAAATCCATTCTGCTCAATTGAAGTTCTTCCTTCTGACATGGGTGGTCAATACGAAGCGCTTGAAACCCTTATGGATGCAAAACCGGATATCATGAATCACAATATTGAAACAGTGGAGCGTTTAACGCCAAGAGTGCGTGCACGTGCAAAATATCGTCGTACTCTTGAGTTTCTTCAGCGTGCCAAGGAAATGAACCCTGAGATTCCGACAAAATCAAGCATTATGTTGGGACTAGGTGAAACAAAAGAAGAAATTATTCAAACATTGGACGATCTTCGCGCACACGACGTTGATATTGTTACGCTTGGACAATACTTACAACCTTCGAAAAAACATTTAAAAGTTGAAAAATATTGGACACCTCAAGAATTTCTTGAGTTAAAGGATATCGCATTGGAAAAAGGATTTAAGCACTGTGAATCAGGTCCAATGGTACGTTCTTCATATCATGCTGATGAACAAGTCAATGCTGCAAAACAAGCAACTAACTAAGCTACTCTTAAATAAATGAAAATCGGCCTGCTGAGGGCCGATTTTTTTACTTCGACATCATTTCTTTTCCGCCTGTATCGTTTAAATCCTCATTCATTTCACCTTTCATTTCACCGTTTTCATTCTCTCCATCACTCACTTTTTTGCCCTGAGGTGCTTTTTTCATTTTGGCAATGGTTTCTTCAATGCTTTTATCTAAATCCCCTGTTGCCGCAGAGGCATTTTGGTACCGTTCGACTTCCGCAATCATTCCTTCTTCGTCTGAAACATACACATGGTAATATCTTGGGATAACGGAGAGAGCTGTTTTCTTAACTTGATCAGCGGTTGCATCACGGTCTTTCGAAGTGGATTTATAGGCGATTAACACTTCTTCATCTGTCACTAGCGTTGCCACATCATTCACATAAGGAAGCACAATGGCCATCGAACCGATCATATCAGACATACGATCACGATCGAGGTAAGCAATGTTTTCAGGTTGCTTTTGAGAATTCATGTTGTTTGTATTTCGTGTGTGGCGAATGTAACCAAATCCGCCTTTTTTGGCTTTTTCCTGAGAGTTTGCAGTATTCATTCCATACTCTTCTGGATCGGTTTTGACCGGTGTTAAATCTGCATGATCGAAGGAGTCAGTCGCATTTTCTCCCTGACATGCCGTAATTCCGATTGCAAGTGGCAGGATAAGCAGTATGTGTTTTTTCAAATGTCTTCACCTCCATACTGTTATCATGACCGAACTAAGCTTCTTTTTTCCTGGTATTACTTGGACAATTCCAATAAAAAAGGTATCATTAGACTAATGAGCCCATTTGAAATGAGGGAAGTAGCATGATAAAAGTGAATCAACATACATTTGAGTTGATGAAAGATGAAAGAGAAGGCTGGAACGAAGAAGCTTTTCTTGCTCGATATAGTGAGATTCTAGATAAATACGACTATATTGTCGGAGACTGGGGATACGGTCAGCTTCGATTAAAAGGATTTTTTGATGATCGCAATCAGAAAGCGACATTTGATACAAAATTCAGCACGGTGCTGGATTATTTATATGAATACTGCAATTTTGGCTGTCCTTACTTTGTATTAAGAAAGCAAAAAAAAGAAAATCCTAAGAAGCAACAACAAGAAGCATAAGCCGAGTAGGCTTATGCTTTGTATGGTTTTTCAGAGTCCTTGTCTGGATCATCATGAGGTGGATGGGAACCAGGGTCCTGACGAGGTAAGTGTTGGTGAAGGTTTTTATTCTCGTAGTTAAACGCACTGTAAGATCGCTGGCCTTCTCGCCATGGAGTCGTTTTACCCAGCTTTTTATTTACTGGTGAACCATATGGACCCTCCGGTGTATCTTCCGGCAGGACGTAATTTCTTCCTTTTTCTACGTTAGCAAAGTCTTGATAATCTTCATCATCAAACATGAATAAACACCACCTTAGGAGGTAGTGTATTCATTGCTAACTAAAATATTAGTGACTCAGAACTTCTCTCAAGAAGTTGCGAAGTTCTTCGGCATCTTCCTCATTGAGAGAGTAGGCATGCTCGAGGTTTCCTGGCTCATTTAGATCATCGTGGCCGATAATTGCAAATTTGCCTCCTTGAATATCGAGGACTAAGGATTTTCCATAAAAGCGATCTGATTTTACAATACAAAGGTCAAACCGATGATTGCTTCCCATAAAGCACACGAACCTGGCTTCAGTAGCCTCCTGTTCGTCATAGATGAGTCGTTCATCTTCCATCATAGCACCCTCCTTTTCTAATTAACGCTATCATACCATCTTATGAAGCGTTGTCATACAAGCTTTCGATAGAAAATGTAAGCTATTGCATTTTAGGATATGATACACTAAAGAAAAGTATTTATATCGATTGGATTAGAGGCAGGTGTATTTCTATGTACTTTGTGGATCGTAAGAAAATTGAAGAACAGCTCATTTATTTTGATAAAATGATTAAGATATTGAAAGAAAGTTCTTTTCAGACGGAACTTCAAATGCTTGGATTAGAGAGACTTCATCATGTTTTTATTGAAAGCATGATCGATGTGGGAAACAGCATGATCGATGGTTTTATTATGCGAGATCCGGGTAGTTATGAGGATATTATTGAAATTTTATCTGATGAAAAAGTGATTTCCTCTGAGAATGCTTTGCGGTTAAAAGAAGTTGTGGGTATGAGAAAACCGCTTATGCAGGAGTATGTTAACCTTCAACATGGAGCTTTGGAGCAAAACCTACGTAAAAATCTCGGTGCACTTGAGCAATTTCCTGCTGATATCAGAAAGTACTTAACGCAAGAATTGGGCGCAGTCTCAGCATTTCTTCCAGACAATCATCGTTAAATCTGTAATAATCGAAGCATGAAATGAAAGAAGGGTGTTTTTAATGAGAGGTAGTAAAAAACGTGAAAAGCAGTTAATGTTATCCTTTCAAAAACACGACTAAGGAACCGCTTTCGATAAATGAAAGCGGTTTTCTTGTGGGTTGGATAAATAGAAGGAGGAAGCAAAAATGAAAAACTATAAAGGATATTTAATTGATCTAGATGGTACCATGTACCGAGGCACTGAAAAGATTCATGAGGCAGTTGAATTCGTGAAGCGTCTAAATGAAGCGAATATTCCTTATTTATTTGTGACGAACAATTCATCAAAACGGAAAGAGCAAGTGTCTGAAAAGCTTGAGGCATTTGGTGTTCCTTGTACGCCAAATCACGTGTTTACAACAAGTATGGCGACAGCAAGCTATATCTCACATGAGAAGAGTGATGCATCGATATATGTAATCGGTGAAGAAGGGATTCGTGATGCCTTAACGGATCAGGGGCTAACCCTTCAAGATGATCATCCAGATTACGTTGTCGTTGGCATTGACCGTTCAATTACTTATGAAAAATTTGCTAAAGCTTGTATTGCTGTTCGAAACGGGGCTACGTTTATATCGACTAATGGCGATATTGCGATTCCAACAGAACGTGGATTGCTACCTGGTAATGGTTCATTAACTTCAGTGGTTTCTGTTTCCACTGAAACGGATCCGATTTTTATTGGAAAGCCTGAACCGATTATTATGGAACAAGCTTTGGCGCAACTCGGCACATCTATGGAAGCGACGTTAATGGTAGGGGATAACTATCGGACAGATATCCTTGCAGGTATTAATGCAGGATTAGATACCCTGCTTGTGCATACAGGTGTCACGACGAAAGAACACTTGGAGTCAGTGGAAAAGCTCCCAACGTATACCGTTCAAACATTAGATGAATGGAACATATAAAAACGCCCTCAGAGGGCGTTTTTATATTGTCTTATTCCGTTTTTTGTGCTCGATGTGCCAGACGACTTGAGGCTGCTGCTGCAATCGCTCCAACAATATCATCGAGGTACGTGTGACATTCTCCTGTCGTCTTATCATTTAATCGTTCTAGAATACCTGGCTTTTGCTTATCGATAAAGCCATAGTTCGTAAAACCAATCGAACCATACACGTTGACGATTGATAAAGCAATAATTTCGTCGACACCATATAAACCTTCATCTTTCATTAAAATATCTTGGAGTGGTTGATCAAGAAGTTTTTTCTCCGTTAATTCATCAAGCTGGATGCCGGTTAATACTGCATTTTGAACTTCTCTTTTTGATAACACGCGTTCTACGTTCTGGATACATGTTTCTATCTTAAGGTTAGGGTGATATTTTTCTTGAAGGTAAAAAACGAGGTCTGCGATATCTTTGATCTCGACTCCACGTTCTTTTAATTTACTTCTCGCTGCTTTTTCTACAAGGTCCATATGTTCTTGGCCCATTCTTGTCCCACCTAACTTTATAGTAAATTGGTATTGGATAGAGTTGATTATATTAGTATATGGTGAAGGGCAGAGAAATATGACAATGATGTTGAGTTGAATTGATTACACCGATTGGGCGCTTTAGGCATATAGTACAAATACAAAGACGAAATGTCGGAGGGTTAGCATGCTAGAGCGGGAGATTTTTCATCAATATGGGATTGTTGTGGAGAAGCAGAATGAGGAAAAAGGTGGCTACTTACTTAGGGGTTCAGATCAATCAGAATTTATATTGAAACGGGCGCAATTGGAGCAGGAAAGTGAATTCCCTTGGTATGTTATGGTGGCAAATTATTTTAATCAGCAGAATGAACCGACGATGTTGCCAATTGCTTCAAGGAGAGGAAAGTATATTGAGACGATACAAAATGAAGCACATGTTCTTTATCAAAAACCGTATCAACGTCACACTCATCATAGTGATGGCAATCGGCTAGCACTGTTTCATCGAAAAGCAGGTAATCTTCTAGTGGCTTACAATGATTTACCGGAAATCCAACCATGGCAAATGAGATGGCAGTTCAGAATGGATCAACTTGAATCCTTTCGAGAAGAATTGAAAAATCAGGCGCAGCCTCATCGAGAATTTGATACATGGTTTATTGAAACGTTTCCTTATTACTCTGGCTTAGCAGAAAATGCGATTCAGTACATCGTAGACTGCGGGATTGACACAGGAACAAATCCATTTCAAGTTAGAACGCTCGCTTTTAACCGGTATACAGCGAAATATCGTCGGAATTCAGAAGGACTGTTTCCAAATGATTTTATATTAGACCATCCAGCTAGAGATCTTGCCGAATGGATTCGATATGAGTTAGTAGAAGGAGAAGGGAACTTTGAAACAATCAGGCAGTTCTTGTGGGATTATCATGAACGTCGGTCGCTGAATCAAATGGACTGGAATCTCTTATATGCACGTTTGCTTTTTCCGCTACCTTACGTGGAGACGGTTGAGCATTATTATAGTGATGGCAATTTGAAAGAGAAAGAACGGAGCTTCCTAAACTTAAAGAAATTTGTGAGAAGAGAAGGCGAGCGAGAGGAAATTTATCGTTTGTTATTTCAAGAGTTAATGGGGGATTACGGGAGCCAAATGAGAAGAGTGGATTGGTTAAGTTAAAACATAAAAAAATCCCCTCTAGTCTTGAGGGGATGGATGTGTTTGGTTTAAAATACTTGCTCGAGTTCTGTTACACCAGGAACTTCTTCAAGTAGTGCACGTTCGATTCCTGCTTTAAGTGTAATTGTGGAACTTGGGCAGCTGCCGCACGCTCCCATTAGACGTACTTTAACTACGCCGTCTTCGATGTCTACAAGCTCTACGTCTCCGCCGTCACGCAGGAGGAATGGACGCAGTTTATTCAATACATCTTGTACTTGCTCTTGCATCATTCATCGACTCCCTTCATACTTCCATTATACTAATGATGATGTGAAAAATCTATGTGTTATTGTGGAATGATTATTATTCTCATCTTAC
This sequence comes from Bacillus sp. Cs-700, assembly GCF_011082085.1. Taxonomy (NCBI): domain Bacteria; kingdom Bacillati; phylum Bacillota; class Bacilli; order Caryophanales; family Bacillaceae; genus Bacillus; species Bacillus sp. Cs-700. The sequence goes on along the minus strand of NZ_CP041063.1, from coordinate 1,766,169 downwards.
TTTATCATGGTATGAAAACAGATTCAAGATGGAACATCTAGGGAAATGATTGCTTGTACTAAAAAAGGCGAATGTTTCTTTTCTGTCTCAATGGAATAAGGTACAATAAAGGTAAATGGATTGAATGGAAAGGACGTTTTTCATCATGGAGGAAGTACTCGTCTATGGAGCGGGCGAACGTTGTGCAAGCTGTGTGAACCTGCCTTCTTCGGAAGAAACGGCTGAATGGCTAAAAGCTGCTCTTGATCGGAAATACCCGGATCGACAAATTACCGTTCGATATATTGATATTCATAGTCAACTTTCAGGAGCAGAAGCGATTTTTGCCGCTAAAGTAATTGATGAAGATCTATTTTATCCCGTCATCGTCGTTCAAAATGAAATTGTTTCAGAAGGAAATCCAAGGTTGAAAGATCTCTATGCTGTATTGGAAGATCAATCAGCTACGGCATAATAAAAGGAACCCGCGACGATGTGCGCTGGGTTCCTTTTTATTTTTTTAACCATTATGATTCTTATACATCCATAAGATCCCTGACTTAAGTAGACGCGGTACTCGCCCAGTGAGTGGTCGATTCGCCATGACGCCAAAGCCATGTTTGCTTCCAAGTGAGCCAAGTGTTCCTTTGATCTTAATCGGTGGGAGTGCTGGTGGTGTTTCGTTTTTCCATTGCTTTTGTAGCACAAGGGCAATTTGTTCAGCCTGTTCTTCAGCAAGCTGAGCACTTGGTGCATGTGGCAAACTTGCGCAGTCGCCAACAACAAATGCATTGTCGTGATTTGGAATAGAGTGGTATTCATTCAGGATAATCCGCTGCTGTGGATCTTTATCTACGTCTAGCTCACGAACGATTTTGTTTGGCTGAATGCCGGCCGTCCAAACAATTGAGTCACAGTGAACGGGTTCTCCATGATTAAAAAGGGTATTCGGTTCTACTTTTGTGATGTTGGACTCACTTACAACCTCAACATCACGCTCTTCAAACCAAGACTGTACATATTTTCCGAGTCTTTCAGGAAAGGCTGAGAGGATTGTATGACCACGATCAAATAGTTTGACTTGAAGGTCTGGTCTGCTTTCGTGTAGTTCACTGGCGAGTTCAACGCCACTCAGACCAGCTCCAACGATTCCAACGATTGAGTTAGCACCAAGGTTGTTCAAAGTTTCATACGTTCTTCTTGAAGAATCAATGGTTTGGATGCTTAATGTATGAAGATCAGCGCCTGGCACATTATGATATTTGTCTTCACAACCAAGACCAATGACCAGGGTGTCGTAAGCAAGGTCGTCATCATCTTTTAAGTGAATCACATTTGAGTTTAGATCGATGCCATTAATTTCACCATATTTGATTTCAAGTTTTTGATGAACTGGAAATTGAACGCGTATGTGGTGATCACTTGCTGTTCCGGCAGCAAGCGCGTAATATTCCGTTTTCATACTATGATAAGGGTTTCGGTCAACAAGCGTAATCGTGAGGTCTTCTGGTAAATCAGATGAAAATAATTTCTGTAGAATGCGCATACCACCGTATCCGCCGCCTAATAGCACTAGCCTTTTCATGATAAGAGGTCCCCTTTGATAAAATTCAATAACGCCGTCTTCCTATATAATGTAGAGAAGCAAAAGAAGAAGTTAAGATTTAGGAAGAAATAAGGAAGCGACACGCGCTATACTATACTTATACATTTGAATTTTTTATGACAGTTAAAAGTATAGCGAAACTGAGACTTATGTACAATAACATTTCTTAAAAGCGTAACTGGGGGAGTGACATGAAAATGAAAACAATTGAATTTTGTGCAGGAAATTTAAGGGATAACAAAAAGGTATGGGAAGTATTCGAAAAGGAACCAGGAGTTGAGTTGATCGATTATGGTTGTCTTGGTTATTGTGGGAACTGCTATAGTGAGGCGTTTGCGATTGTTGAGGGTCGCTTAATCAATGCTGAAACGTCTGAATCGCTAATAAAAAAAATCACGCAAAAATTAAATGAAGACAATTAAGGGCTTTCATTGCTCATATTCTGTGTTATAATGACAAAGGTTCATTGAAGTCTGATAGAGAGAGAGCAGACTTTTTATTTTCCGCTTAACTGCGAAAAATGTCGAATTTTCAGACGACGAAAAACACTGTTTGTAAGCGCTGTATTTAGCTCAATGCTATAATATTTCTATTTTAAATCTGGTAATGGGGTAGCCTATGCTTATAAACGGATACAATATTTAACGAGGGGTGTAAAATATGCAAATACTATGGGGATTTGGTGGTATGGCTGTACTTTTTGCCATTGCCTTAATCTTTTCAACAAACCGCAAAGCGATTAACCTTCGTACGGTGTTAGGAGCACTTGCGATACAGGTCGCATTTGCATTTGTGGTACTTAAATGGGAAGCGGGTAAGGCAGCTTTAAAACAACTATCCTTATTCGTTCAAGATATTATTGGATACGCCAATGAAGGAATTGGCTTCCTATTCGGTGGCTTAATTGGAAATGAAGATATTGGGATGATCTTTGCTTTTCAAGTTCTAACCATTATTATCTTCTTCTCATCTCTAATTTCTGTTCTTTATTACCTTGGTATTATGCAATGGGTAATTCGTATCCTTGGTGGAGCGATTTCATGGGCACTTGGAACAAGTAAAGCAGAATCTTTATCAGCAACAGCAAATATCTTTGTTGGTCAAACAGAAGCACCGCTTGTCATTAAACCTTACTTGGATAAAATGACAAAATCTGAGTTATTTGCCGTTATGACAGGTGGACTTGCTTCCGTTGCCGGTTCTGTATTAATTGGTTATTCTCTGCTCGGTGTACCGCTTGAGTATCTCCTAGCGGCAAGTTTCATGGCAGCGCCAGGTGGTCTATTAATGGCGAAGCTGATTATGCCTGAAACAGAAACACCAGAAACAGCTAAAGAAATTAAAATGGAAAGAAATGAAGATCACGTTAACGTGATTGACGCTGCGGCACACGGTGCATCAGACGGACTGAAACTTGCTTTAAACGTTGGAGCTATGCTTCTTGCATTTATTGCTTTAATTGCGCTTTTAAATGGCTTGCTTGGTGCAGTTGGCGGTTGGTTTGGTGCTGGTGGCTTAACCATTCAGCAAATTCTTGGGTATATCTTCTCACCACTTGCGTTTGTAATTGGTGTTCCATGGCAAGATGCTGTCCAAGCAGGTAACTACATTGGACAGAAGTTAATTCTGAACGAATTTGTGGCTTTCTCTTCTTTCGGTCCGGAAATCAGTGCTGGGAACCTATCTGATAAATCAGTTGCGATTATCAGCTTCGCTCTATGTGGATTTGCAAACTTCTCATCTCTTGCAATCCTATTAGGTGGACTAGGCGGTCTCGCACCGAAACGTCGTCCGGAAATTGCAAAGTTTGGAATGCGCGCGATCTTAGCGGGTACCCTTGCAAACCTGTTAAACGCAGCAATTGCGGGTATGCTTATTTTCTAAGTTGAAAGCCTCTTTTAAAGGGGCTTTTTTTTTATGGTTGTTTTATCCTTTTGTGATGATCATTCAAGCAAAGCATTGTTGTATTTTTATAATTTTACGATATACTTGTTTAATTAAAAGGCAGGAGGGATCACTGATGAGTAGCTTTGAACATACATTGCCGTATGATCGTATGATGGGCGACGTTTACGTTCCAGAATGCCCATTTTGTCAGACGGAGAATGTATTAACACCGATGACAGAACGAGATTATCAGCAAGGCTGTGAAGAAATAAAAACAAGACTCGTGATGCCTTGTTGTAACGGCAAGCTCGTGATTGAAAAAATCGATAGCGACTATTTCTGGACGACAGAAGCCGTTCGGAAAAACCAATAAAAAGAGAGAAAGAGTGACAGCATTGCAGGAAATTACGTATACAAAAATGCATGGCCTTGGCAATAACTACATTTACATCAACACATTCGAGCAACCATTAAACGAATGTAACCTTCCTCAATATGCAAAAGAAGTGTCTGATGTTTACACGGGCATCGGATCAGACGGCATGATCTTGATTTGTCCATCAGATAAAGCTGAAGTGAAAATGAGGATTTTTAATAAAGATGGATCAGAAGGTAAAAACTGTGGGAATGGCTTACGCTGTGTAGCCAAATACGCTTATGAAAATAAGCTTGTTTCTGAAACGAAATTTTCGATTGAAACGCTAGCAGGGCTCGTGCAAGCAGAAGTTCATCTCGTTAACGATGTGGTTGAAACGGTAACAATTGATATGGGAAAACCTCAATGGACAAGAGGGAGTCTTCCGATGAAAGGGAATGCGGAAGAAAAAGTAATTAATGAACCGATTGATTTTGAAAGTCAATCCCTATGTATGACGGGAGTTTCGATGGGAAATCCTCATATGGTGATGTTTGTCGAAGATATTCATTCTGTACCTCTTACGACGGCAGGACCTTATTTTACAGATCATGAGCTATTTCCAGAAAGTATTAACGTGGAGTTCGTTGAGGTCGTATCAAGCAGTGAGTATCATTTTCGTGTATGGGAACGAGGTTCAGGTATCACACAAGCATGCGGAACGGGGGCGTGCGCCGCAGTCGTTGCAGGTGTATTAAATAATAAAACACCTAAAGGAACAAAGGTAACGGTTCATCTTGCTGGTGGTGACCTGGATATAACTTGGGATAGTGATGACCACGTGTGGATGACGGGACCGGCTGTTACCATTTCTACAGGGGTATACTTCGTGAAATAGAGTTTGCTTATAGTCAAAAGCTTGATGAGAAGCATATGATACTAAATTCAGATATAGGGAGAGCACCTGAGGTTCAATTGTTGAGCTTCGTTCGCTCACGCGGTATACTAGAAGTAGCATTACGGTGATTGGAGGGATTTTAATGATCCATTTATCTGAAGCTGCAGCAGCACAGGTAAAAGAAATGATGAAGCAAGAAGAAGGTGACAACCTTTACTTGCGTGTCGGTGTAAAAGGTGGCGGCTGTACTGGTTTAAGTTACGGTATGGGTTTTGATACTGAAATGAAAGCCGATGATCAAGCGCTAGATCCTCAGCATGGCGTCACGATTATTATGGATAACGAAAGCGCACCGGTTTTAGACGGTGTGAAGATTGATTATAAACAAAACATGATGGGCGGCGGGTTTACAATCGATAATCCGAACGCGATCGCATCATGTGGCTGCGGTTCTTCGTTTAAGACAGCGACGAATGCTGGTACGCCGGAGAATTGTTAAGAATGAATTTGAAACTTCTCTATTGTTCTGTTTTTATAGAACAAATAGAGAAGTTTTTTTATGATATATTTTAATTAATCTTTTAATGAAAACAGCTGAAATGTTGTCTTCTTTACCACCACGGGAAGAGACGAGATGTAAACAATGTGAGTCACGGGACATATGGATCACAAAAGGTCTAGCATTTACTCGGTCAAGAATTGAGTGAGTAATTGAATTTTCAAGAAAGATAACAGAAATTGTTTTTTGTCACAAAAAAGGGTTTTCCGTCGTTTTATCGAAAATTAGTGAATGATGGAGAAGTTTTATCTCTAAAGGTTTTTGAGAAAGTGAACCAGTTGTTTTTTAATATAACGATGGGGTTAAACTTCTGATTTAGTCTTTATAAAAGGCTCTTTTCTAATAGATTGTTGCTTTTGAATTAATTATTGAATAAAAAACCACACTTCGCTAATTGTAGCGGAAGGATGCTCGACTCCTGCGGGACTAGCGGGACAGGTGAGACCCCGCAAAAAGCGACGAGGAGGCTCACCGCCCGCCCCGCGGAAAGCGGGTAGGAGCGGAAATTAACCACTTATCTAAAACCAACAATATCTACGAAAAGAGCTTTATAAAAAAAAGGAGTGGCATAAAATGAATGAAATTGGCGTTGGATTACAACTTTACACGCTACGAAACGAATGTGAAAAAGATTTTTTTGAAACGTTAGTAAGGGTAGAAGGCATCGGTTATGAAGGTGTTGAGCTTGCTGGACTTCATGGTCACAAACCGCAAGAAGTGAAGAACAAGTTAGATGAGCTTGGTCTGTCTGTCATCGCACACCATGTGCCAATTGAACGAATTGAAAATGAGTTAGAAGCGGTTATTGAGGAACAAAAAGTGTTAGGGAATACGAGGATTGTTTGCCCATGGTTACCTCCTGAAAGAAGAAGTCCTGAAGACTATAAGAATGTAGCAGAGATCATGAAATATGCAGCGCTCGTTTGTAGTAAACAGGGAATGGAAATTGCCTATCATCATCATGATTTTGAACTTGGTCGTAGCATTGAAGGTAGTGACCTATATCGCATTTTAGATGCACATGATGCTATCCAGGCTGAATTTGATATTTATTGGCTCAATCAAGTTGGGCATGATCCTGTTGAATGGATGCAAAAATTTGCAGGAAGAACACCAATCATCCATTTGAAGGATCGGTCAGATGATGAAAGAGAAGCAACGGTTATCCTTGGTACAGGAAACATCGCAATTGAAGAAGTGATTGAGCAGGGACAAGCATGCGGTGTGCAGTGGTGGGTTGTTGAACAAGATGACTGTGACTTCGATCCGATTGAAAGTGTGACACAGAGTTACAAATACTTACGTGAAATTCAGCTAAAAAAATAAAAGCGTAAAAATATTCCGAAAATAAAGTTGAACATTCTGTGAACTTGCGTTATGATGTTTGTAATCGATTTCATGAAATCGATTACAAAAGAAGGGAGGGTCTTTTGTACTTTCAGAGGAGGATGTAACATGGCAACAATTGCTGACGTCGCAGACTATACCGGATTATCACGAGCGACTGTGTCACGTGTTATTAATGATTATCCGCACGTATCGAAAGACAAGCGTCAATTAGTTCATGAGGCGATGAAGGAACTCGGGTATTTTCCAAACACGTCTGCTCGAAATCTACGCAATCGTAGAACAAATCTTGTAGCGGTTTTGATCCCAAGGTTAACCAATCCCTTCTTCACGTTGATATTAGATGGCATTGAGAAAGTTGCAGAGGAAAATGGCTTTCAGCTTATTATTTGTCAGACAAAATCAAGTAAGAAGAAGGAACTTGAATTCCTCAATCTCTTGCAAACGAAGCAGGTTGATGGTGTGATCTTCACTTCAATAGAAAATGATTGGGAGCAAATTCAGCCATATACCGATCATGGACCGATTATTCTATGCAACGAGTATCATCACGATGCGACAGTACCGATGGTTCGATTGAATCAAGTTCAGGGGAGTTATTTAGGGACAAAGCATCTGATTGAACGAGGTCATCAAAAACTCGCTTACTGTATGGGATCAACAAGTGGATTATCCAATGATCGCCGCAAAGGATTCTTTCAAGCAGTGGATGAAGCTGGTCTTGAAGTGAAATCAGAATGGATCTTCCATGATACATATACGATGGAAGACGGTGTAAAAACATTTAACAAAATTCTAACGTTAACAGAACGACCAACGGCCATTTTTACTGGTGGAGACGAAGTAGCAGCTGCAATGGTGAAAGAAGCGAAGCGAAATGGGCTGGATGTTCCGGGAGATATGGCGATTCTCGGATTTGATGATCAGCCGATTGCAAGTATGATTGAACCAGAGCTAACGACAATTTATCAACCTGGTGCTGAAATTGGCGGTCGTGCGATGACTATTTTTATGGATTGTTTAAAAGGAAAGCGCGATCGTGTTAGTCAGAGTGTGATGGAGTTACCGTTATCACTCGTGATTCGTAAGTCTACTTAACTCGCAAATGTTGTAAGCGCTATCTTTATTGAAATCGATTTCAAAATTGGTATCGATTTCAACAAAACTTAAGGGGGATTTCGTATTATGCGAATAGTGAAGAATAGTAAACTACTTTTTATCGTTTTGGCCCTTATCCTTGTTCTTTCAGCATGTAGTTCTTCAAATAATTCTTCAAGTAATTCTAGCAACAATTCTGGCGATGAAAAGGCGAGTTCCGGTGATGAAGAAAAAGTAACGCTCGTTTATGCACGAGGTAAAGATGCAACAGGTGCAACCGATGTAATGGTTGAGGAATTCGAAAAGCAAAACCCGAATATTGAAATTGAGTTCCGTGAAATGCCAACAGATACGGGTGCACAGCATGACGCATATGTTACAATGCTGAACGCAGAATCATCTGAAATCGATGTGTTTGATATCGATGTGATCTGGCCTGCCGAATTTGCTCAAGCAGGGTATGTTCTTCCTCTAGACCGCTTTATTGAAAAAGACGGCATCAACATGGATGACTATAATCAGGGACCGGTTACGGCAGCAACATTTAATGGTAAGCAGTGGGCAATGCCAAAATTCATTGATACTGGAATGCTTTTCTACCGCTCGGACATGGTTTCTGAAGCTCCAAAAACATGGGATGACTTAATGACACAAGCTTCTGAGCTAAAAGGTGAAGACGGTACGAAGTTTGGTTACCTTATGCAAGCGAAGCAATATGAAGGTCTCGTGACAAATGCAGTTGAATTTGTCGGTTCTTACGGTGGTGCATTTATTGATGAGAATGGAGAAGTTGTCATCAATAGCCCTGAAGCAATCAAAGGTATTTCAAAAATGGTTGAAATCGCAAACTCTGATTTTGTTCCAGGTAACATCAATACGTTCACTGAAGTAGAATCTCACACCGCTTTTATTGAAGGACAGTCTCCGTTTATTCGTAACTGGCCATATCAGTACTCTCTAGCTAATGATGAAGAACAGTCTAAAATTGTAGGGAATGTTGAAGTCGCTCCACTTCCTGAAGGTGATGCAGGATCAGCATCAGCGCTAGGCGGTTGGATGGCAGCCATCAATAATTTCTCTGAACATCCTCAAGAAGCGTGGGAGTTCTTGAAGTTTATGACTGGTGAAGAAGGACAGAAGATCGATGCGATTGAAGGCTCACATGCTCCAACGCTACCAGCTCTTTTTGAAGATGAAGAAATTATCGAAGCAAACCCATTCTTTGGGGAAGAAGGATTCCAAACAGCACTTGAAGCAGCTGTTTCCCGTCCTGTAGCTCCAAACTACCCTGAAATCTCTGAAATCATTCAAATCCACATTTCTAAAGCCATTGCAGGAGAAGAAACTCCTGAAGAAGCAGCAGCTGCGATGGAAAAAGAAATGAATGAAAAGTTAGAAAAATAATAGAAAAGTTCATTAGCCTTCCACACGAAGGCTAATGTCTTTCCTACATATTTTTGAGAAGAGGGCTATAAGAAAATTTGAATTATCAAAAGCGGTGTCTTGTAGCAATGTAACGGAACAATAAGACACCTTTTTCTTAAGAGAGGAGCGTTGGTATGCAAACAGATATCGATCCAAAAGAGCCTATTAAAGTGGAGAAACAGCCAAAAAAGAAGAAAAAAAACGATGCGGTTGTCGGTTATTTACTTCTTGCCCCAGCACTGATTCTAATTCTAGCGATTTCTATTTGGCCAGTTTTCCAGTCATTTTATTTTAGTCTTTTCGACCTTCGTCTTAATGAACCAACAAAATCAGAAGTCCATCTCGATTATCAAATTGACCTGGATCGCTACTTACAAAACTACCCTTTCCTTGTCGGAGCAATTAATTCTGAAATTGATAAAGGAAACTCAAGCGAAGAGCTTACAGAAATGAAGGTAACGCTTGAAGAGCTTGATGCAAGTATTCGAGAGAATCCGAAGGCAGAAGAAAATTACGATGTGATTAATGAGAAACTTGATAGCTTTGAAAACGTTCCTGATGACATGAAGTATGTAGAAATTGATGAAAATGTCGCAAAAGATTTCACGACTTCGGTAAAAGCAATTAACAACGACTTAATGGCAATCAACGAAAATGGAAGTTTGGAAAAAGGAGATAAAATTGTTGGTTTATCTTCCGCACTAACAGAAATTGTTGTTGAACCGAACTTTATTGGATTTGAACATTACAAAGAAAATTTAACTGATCAGCGGATGTGGAAGTCTCTTTGGAACACGACTGTGTTTACATTTATTTCTGTTCTAGCTGAGCTCATTCTCGGTCTAGCGATTGCCCTCCTTATTAACAAAGCTTTCTTAGGGCGAGGATTGATTCGAGCAAGTATCCTAATCCCATGGGCAATTCCAACCGCTGTTGCGGCCCTCATGTGGAAGTTTCTATATGATGGTCAAAACGGTATCGTAGCGAAGCTGTTTGAAGATGTAGGTTTAATTGATCGCATGGCCATGCTTCTTACAACTGATACTGGTGCCATGTTCTCTGTTATCTTTGCTGACGTATGGAAAACGACACCATACATGGCGCTACTTTTATTAGCTGGTCTGCAAACGATTCCATCTTCTCTTTATGAAGCGGCATCGATTGATGGGGCGAATAAGTGGAAGCAGTTCGTAACGATTACCTTACCACTTTTGAAAACTAGTCTTCTTGTTGCCCTCTTATTCCGAACGCTAGATGCGTTCCGTGTGTTTGATTTAATTTACGTATTAACTGGTGGAGGTCCAGCGAACTCAACCGAAACAATCTCAATGCTCGCTTATACGTTGATGTTTACCCAGACTAATTTTGGTGAAGGTTCAGCGATTTCAGTGGTAGTGTTCATCTGTGTGGCGATCATATCTGGAATCTTTATCAAACTACTCGGTGCTGAATTAATAAACGACGGAACTGGAAAGAAATGAGAATGTATTTTATCATGAAGAAGGAGGGCCAGCCAGATGAATAAGAAAGCGGGACCGATGTTTTACGTTTTCCTCGTTGTGTTTGTCTTTGTTGTCATGTTTCCGTTCTTATGGATGCTTGCAAGTTCGATTAAACCGCTAACAGAGCTCTTTGGTGAAAAAGCGTTCAATCCGTTTACGAATAACCCTACTCTACAAAACTATGTATCCGTTTTCGTAGACTATCCGTTTCCTCGCTATCTATGGAATAGTACCGTTGTTGCGACGATCACAACCGTTTACACCGTGCTAGTTGCCTCATTTGCGGCGTATTCCATCGCGCGTCTGAATTTTAAAGGGAAACCGATTATTCTAGGTGTGGTGCTATCTGTTTCGATGTTTCCACAAGTGGCGACGATTTCACCAATTTACATTTTTCTAAAGAACTTAGGTCTTACAAATAGTTATCTTGGGCTAATTATCCCGTATACGACGATCACGCTACCATTATCGATCTGGCTTCTCGTTACGTTCTTCCGCAAAATTCCGTTCGATCTGGAAGAAGCAGCGAAAATTGATGGCGCTTCATTATGGCAAACGTATTGGAAAGTGATCATGCCACTTGCCGTGCCAGGTATTTTCACAACCGCGATTCTTGTCTTTATTGCCGCATGGAATGAGTTCTTGTTTGCTCTTACAATTAACACGGCAGATAAGTTTAAAACCGTACCAGTCGGAATTGCGCTTTTCCAGGGACAGTATACGATCCCATGGGGCGAGATTTCTGCAGCGACAGTTGTTGTAACGGTGCCGCTTGTCATTATGGTACTGATTTTCCAAAGAAGAATTGTATCAGGTTTAACATCAGGTTCAGTAAAAGAATAGATAAAATAGGAGTGGATTTGAATGCTTAACGTTACTGTATGGAATGAAAATCGTCATGAACAGAGTAGTGAAGAAGTAAGAAGCGTGTATCCAAACGGAATTCACGGTGCGATTGCAGAATTTCTCAAAGAGGATTTTGAAGTGAAAACAGCAACTTTGGACGAGCCTGAACATGGCTTATCTGAAGAGGTGCTAAACAACACGGACGTTCTTCTCTGGTGGGGTCATATCGCCCATGAAGAAGTATCAGATGAAATCGTGAATCGCGTTCATCAGCGAGTTCTAGATGGCATGGGCCTTATCGTACTTCATTCCGGTCACTTTTCGAAAATCTTCAAGAAATTAATGGGAACCGGCTGTGATTTGAAATGGCGTGAAGCAGATGAGAAAGAAAGAATGTGGATTGTAGATCCCACGCATCCGATTGCAGAAGGTCTAGGGGAAAAAATTGAACTTGAACGAGAAGAAATGTATGGCGAGCATTTTGATATCCCAGCACCAGATGAGCTTGTGTTTGTAAGCTGGTTTGAAGGCGGAGAGGTTTTCAGAAGTGGCTGTACATATAAGCGTGGTCAAGGGAAGGTCTTCTATTTCAGACCAGGGCACGAAACGTACCCAACCTATTACCACAAAGATATTCAACGCGTCATGAAAAATGCGGTTGCGTGGGCTAAGCCTACAACGATACCAAAGCCAGTCTATGGAAACGCAAAACCGCTTGAAACCATCGCGTCTAAATAAGAAATGAATTGAGGAGGAGAAACCATGAATGAATTGAAAATTGGTGTTATCGGATGTGGGAGTATTGCGAAACACCGTCATTTACCAGAATACGCAGCAAATAAACAAATAAAAATTGTTGCGGTATGCGACATTGTTAAATCAAGAGCGGATGAAACGGCCGTCCTTTATGGTGCGAAATCCTATGAAAGCTATGAGGAGTTGCTTCAAAATAGTGAGGTTGATGCAGTAAGTGTTTGTACGCCAAACTACCTGCATGCCCCGGTTTCTATTGCTGCATTAAAAGCAGGAAAGCATGTGCTTTGCGAAAAACCAATGGCAACGTCACGGGCAGATGCTGAAGAGATGATCGAAGCGGCTAGCACGAGTGGGAAGAAGTTAATGATTGCGCACAATCAACGATTCGTCCCGTCTCATGCCAAAGCAAGGGAGATATTAGCCAGCGGTGAGATAGGCAAAGTGTATAGCTTCCGAACTGCTTTTGGCCATCCTGGACCTGAAGGATGGAGCGTGGATGGCAAAGAGAGCTGGTTCTTTGAGAAAGATAAAGCATTTATTGGAGCAATGGGAGATCTTGGTGTCCATAAGACAGACCTTATTCGCTATTTGTTAAATGAAGAAATCGTAGAAGTCGGTTCTTTTGTTGAAACAAGCGCGAAGGAGTTTGCAACGGTTGATGATAATGCGGTCTGTATCTTAAAGTCTGAGAGCGGTATTATTGGAACGTTAGCTGCAAGCTGGGCTTACACAGCAAGTGAAGATAACTCAACGATTATCTATGCTGAGAAAGCGATTCTAAGACTTGAAGACGATCCGGTGAATTCACTAGTTGTGCAGTATCAGACAGGTGAAGTGGTGAAATATGAACTTGGTGGCATTCAAACGAATGATAGCGGAGGACAATCGAGTTCCAAGGTTATCGATCAATTTGTAGACAGCATTCTAGTTGATAAAGAAGTTCCTGTAAATGGTACGGAAGGAATGAATTCACTACAAGTTGTTCTCGCAGCACTAGAATCAAATGAAACGAAGCAAATCATTAACCTGAGGTGATCAAGTGAATAAATTACGTATGGGGATTATCGGGTCTGGCGGTATCGCTCAGTCCCGTCATATTCCAGCGTACCAACAGCTCTCTGAACAAGTAGAGTTGTTTGGTGTTTATGATGTCGATTATGAGAAAGCGAAGCAAGCCGCGCTCGTGTTTGGGATTCCGAATGTCTATGATGACGTTCAAGCTCTATTTAAAGAAGTAGATGCTGTAACGATTTGCACACCGAATAAATTTCATGCTGACCTTGCTGAACAGGCTCTTATTGCAGGTGTTCATGTTCTCTGTGAGAAACCAATGGCTATGACTGTAGAAGAATGTGATCGCATGATCGCAGCTGAGAAAACCTCGGGCAAAATACTATCCATTGCGTATCATTATCGGTTTATGAAAGAACCGCGTGCTGCACGTCAACTCATTCAAGAGAATGAAATCGGTGATCCAATGGTCGCAAGAGTACAAGCTCTCCGTCGTCGAAAAGTACCAGGGTGGGGCGTGTTTACGAATAAACAGCTTCAAGGCGGAGGTAGTTTAATAGACTACGGTTGTCATTTCCTCGATTTAAGCATGTGGTTGATGGGGAATGCGAAACCGGTTGAAGTGACTGGCACTACCTATAATCGTCTTAGCAAAACGCCTTCACAAGTAAATCAGTGGGGGACGTTTGATCATGAGACATTTAATGTAGATGATCATGTAACGGCATACATTCGATTTGATAATAATGTTTCCATGCTTTTTGAAACATCCTGGTCCGCTAACATCGCAGAGGACAAAGAAGCGGTGAGTATTTCGGGAAGCGATGGAGGAATTGATGTCTTTCCATTTCAATTAAATAAAGCACAGCACGGCATGCTATTAAACACGAGTAGCCAGTGGACACCTGGAGATGAAGATCCAGGATTGCCTCAAGCAGCAAACTTCGTTAACAGCTGCCTTGGACTCGAACAACCGATCGTGAAATCAGAAGAAGCGAGACGCGTCTCGCAAGTAATTGAAGCGATCTATGAAAGCTGTTCCACTGGTAGAAGCATTCGACTTGATTAATAACTTAAGAGGAGTGATCCTATGAAACTAGGTGTATTTACCGTTCTATTCTCAGATAAGTCATTTGAAGAAATGCTCGATCATGCGAAAGCGTCTGGACTGAAAGCGGTCGAAATTGGTACGGGGGGCTATCCAGGTGATGCGCATTGCAATCTAGATGAATTGCTCGAAAGTGAAGAAAAGCGCTCGGAATATCTTGATAAAGTTCATTCAAGAGGACTTGAGATTAGTGCGTTTAGCTGTCACGGAAACCCGATTTCTCCTGATAAGAAATTTGCTAAGGAGTGCCATGATACGTTCGTTAAGACTGTGAAATTAGCATCGGCCATGAACGTTCCAGTTGTGAATACATTCTCGGGAACGCCCGGAGATAGTGAAGACGCGAAAAATCCAAACTGGCCTGTTACACCATGGCCAGCTGAGTACTCAGATATATTGAAGTGGCAATGGGAAGAGAAGCTAGTGCCTTATTGGAAAGAGTGGGGGCAATTCGCGAAGGATCATAATGTGAAAATTGGTCTTGAACTTCACGGAGGTTTCCTGGTTCATACGCCATACACAATGCTCAAGCTTCGTGAGTTAACGTGCGATGCTGTTGGTGCAAACCTCGATCCAAGTCATATGTGGTGGCAGGGAATCGATCCAGTCGCAGCCATTAAAATTCTTGGAAAAGAAAACGCCATCCATCATTTCCATGCGAAAGATACGTATATTGATCAGGATAATGTAAATATGCACGGCTTAACCGACATGCAGCCTTATGGCGAAGTGAAAACGCGCGCATGGACGTTCCGTTCTGTCGGCTGCGGACATAGCAATCAAGAATGGTCCCATATGATGAGTGCACTCCGCACATATGGCTATGACCATGTCGTTAGCATTGAACACGAAGATCCACTCATGTCGATTAACGAAGGATTTCAAACGGCAGTTAAGAACCTTCAGTCTGTCTTAATTGTTGAACAGCCAACGGAGATGTGGTGGGCTTAACTACAAAGAAACCCCGATGCAACCAGCATCGGGGTTTTGCTCACTTATTCCGTTTCTTTTTTCCACTGCTCATCAATCAGCATTTTACCAGGCCAAGTATAAGCCATAATGCCGCCATCAGCTGTAATATCTTCACCTGTTACATATGAGCTATCGTCTGATGCTAAGAAAAGAGCAACCTTTGCCATTTCATCAGGACGTCCAAGTCTTCCAAGCGGTGTAATCCACTTGTTGGCATCTCTAAATTTCTGACCCATTTCTTCTTCTTTGGTACCTGCAAGTTCGTCGATTAAAGGCGTTTCAATCGTACCAGGAGAGAGCGAGTTCACACGAATTCCCTGTCTTGCATAGTCGATTGCCATGGCTTTTGTAAAGTTCGTAATTCCGCCTTTAGCCGCATTATAGCCTGAACGATCAAGGTCAGCCGCTCGACCCGACATCGATGACGTGTTAATAATTGAACCGCCATTATCCATCATTAGCGGGAGTAAGTATTTGCTTGTTAAGAACGTACCTCGTAGATCAACAGAAATAATACGATCAAACAATTCAACCGGATATTCGTGTACTTTACCGCCTTCTTGATCCACTCCTGCGTTATTAAAGAGTACATCGATCGTGCCATACTCTTCTTTTACTTTGTTAGCGAAGCTTGTCACGCTATCCTCACTTGAAACGTCAACATGGTAGGTTTTTACGTTAGCCCCGTCACTATTCAGCTTATCAGCCGTTTTGTTCATTTCTTCCGTATTCACGTCCGCACATAATACGGTTGCACCTTCTTTTGCGAAAAGTTCGACTGTTGCTTGTCCTATGCCAGTCGCAGCTCCTGTGATCACGGCTGTTTTATTTTGTAATCGATTCATGAGTAAATCCTCCTGCACTTGTATTTTAAGTCTACTTCGGGTTTACCCATTTCTAGAAGAAAATAATCATTTGAAATGTGTAAATACGAAAATAATTTTCGTGGAAAAAAATGGTTATTGTGTAAACTATTTGTCATATCTCATGATTTCTAGCAGTGATAAAATGACTGTAGAAGGAGGGGATTGGATTGTTTACAGTAAAGATACATGAAGAGGGAGCTGGAGATCTGGAGGCCGAAACGTTTGATGTTCGCTACCAGGCAAATGTCGCTTTTAAAGAAAAAACGCTCGCTTACTCAAACCAAACAGGTCGTTACGAAATTTCGTTAAAAGAAGATTCAGGTGAAGAAATTTTGACTACTAAAGTTGGGCTTGGATGGTAAAAACGCATACATATTAAAAACCCCGTACGCTTTGTACGGGGTTTTTAACGTTTTAGTGAGAAGAATGAAAGAGGTTCTGTTTAACCGTTTTCCAATTCGGTTTTGGCGTTTCTTTTAAACTGTTATAAAGAGAATAACCAAGACCTGCGACCATAACGATGATAAAAAGAATTTGATCCATGTGTATCCTCCTTTTCGTAGGACTTACTTTTTCTTATCGAAGAGGCTTGTGCTGTGAAGCGGCTGTACCTTAGCATCAGGGTCCATATAGGATTTGGCATTGTTAACAGCTGTTGGTGCTTCACCAAATCCAGAGGCGATGAGCTTTACTTTCCCATCGTATGTAGCCACATCACCAGCAGCGTAAATGCCGGGTACGTTTGTTTCCATCTTGGAATTAACCACAATTGAATTCTTTTCGATCTCTAGACCCCACTCTTTAATTGGTCCAAGAGAAGAGATGAAGCCGTAATTTACAATAACTGCGTCAACGTCTTTCGTAATTGACCCTTCGCCTTTAACCTGCTCGAGAACGACTTGATTAATACGGTTTCCGTCCCCAATAAACTCGGTAATGTTATATGGCGTTTGAACGTTGACAGAGGAGTTCATAAGCTGTTCCACACTATGCTCATGTGCTCTGAATTTATCGCGACGGTGAATAAGCGTTACTTCTTCAGCAATTGGCTCAAGCATGTTCGCCCAATCAACAGCAGAATCTCCACCACCGGCAATCAGAACCTTTTGACCAGCAAACGCAGTAAGATCATTCACGAAATAGTGAAGGTTTTTCCCTTCATAAAGATCGGCGCCTTCTACTTTAAGACGTCTTGGTTGGAATGCGCCAACACCGGCAGTAATGATCACTGCGCGCGTATAATGCTCATCACCCGTATTTGAACGAAGGTAGAGTGTGCCGTCTTCTTGCGTAGACACTTCTTCAACAGACTGTTCCAACACAACGTCTGGATTAAATTGATTAGCCTGTTCAACAAGATTGTCCACAAGGTCTTGTGCGAGTACCTTTGGAAAACCGGCAACGTCATAAATGTATTTTTCAGGATAGAGCGCAGAGAGCTGCCCTCCAAGTTGAGGCATACTTTCAATTATTTTAACCTTAAGTTGGCGCATACCACCGTAGAATGCGGTGAATAAGCCAACAGGACCTCCACCAATAATCGTTATATCATAAAGTTCTTGTTGGTCTGTCATAGTCAGTCCCCCTAAAATTTAATACTGTGCTTTCATTATTATAATCATAATGAAAACGGAACTAAACCCCTAAGGTGAAAACACCTCTAGAACTTTCATTATAAAGGTTGAAAAAGGAAATAAAAAAGAATATGATTAGAATGGAGCGTCAGATTTGAAAATTTTATGACAAAGTGCGTGCTGGACTAACATTTTTTTGGTCTAGAACGTGAAATACTTAACAATCTCTTTTGAACATATGAAGGATTGTTTATTTTAAACCAAGAGATTTCTTATAATCAGCGTTTATTGACGTTTCACGATAGGACTATGCAGGGAAATTAACAATATGTCCAAAAAAATACCGATAAAAGGTGGATGTGATTCAAGTGAGTAGGCCAAAAATAGCAATTCTAGGTGCAGGTTACGGCGGAATTATGACAGCAGCTCGTCTTCAAAAAGAGATGGGATCAAATGAAGTGGAAGTAACGCTAGTGAATAAGCATGACTATCACTATCAAACGACGTGGCTTCATGAGCCAGCTGCAGGCACAATGCATCATGACAAAACGCGTATTATGATTAAAGACGTTATTGATATGAACAAAATTAAATTTATTAAAGACACGGTTGTAGAAGTGAAGCCGGACGAAAAACGCGTTATCCTTTCAAATGGTGAACTTGAGTACGATTATCTTGTGTTAGCTCTAGGCTTTGAGCCAGCTACATTTGGTATTAAAGGCTTGAAAGAAAACGCCTTCAGTATTCGCAGCGTAAACTCTGTTCGTAAAATTCGTGAGCATATAGAGTATCAGTTTGCGAGCTACAACAATGAGTCAGATCGTCGTGATGATCTTCTAACCATTATCGTTGGTGGCGCTGGATTCACTGGAATCGAGTTTGTCGGTGAATTAGCCGAGCGTGTACCTGAACTTTGTAAAGAGTTCGATATCCCACGTGATCGCGTTAAGATTATTAATGTGGAAGCCTCTCCAACTGTTCTTCCAGGATTCGACGAAGAGCTTGTGGAATACGGCATGAACCTTCTTGAACGAAAAGGAGTAGAGTTCCGTACGAGTACGATGATTAAAGAAGTTACAGAAGACGGTGTGATCCTCGGTGAGAACGAAGAAGTGAAAGCTGCTACAGTTGTTTGGACTGGTGGTGTTCAAGGAAATTCGATCGTTGCTAATTCTGGTTTCGAAACAAACCGTGGTCGCGTACCTGTTCGTAAAGATCAGCGTACACCGGATTACGATAATGTTTTCGTTGTTGGAGACTGTGCGCTTCTCATTAACGAAGAAATTGATCGTCCGTTTCCTCCAACGGCTCAAGTTGCGATCCAAGCTGCTGGAGCTGTTTCTAAGAACTTATTAAACCTTGTACGCGGTAAAGAGCTTGAAAGCTTTACACCGGACATCAAAGGGACAGTGGCATCACTTGGAAAAGGCGAAGCAATTGGTAAAGTTGGAAACAAGAAACTTTATGGTAGCACAGCGTCTGCTATGAAAAAAGTGATTGATAATCGTTACCTGTTCATGCTTGGTGGACCAGGGCTTGTCTGGAAAAAAGGAAAGCTTAAGTTATTTTAAGATCATCAGATAAAGAGGGCAAAGACATGATGTCTTTGCCTTTTTTTCGTATCATTAAGTGTTTTTTAAACGCTAGCATGAATCATTGTTTAGAAGAAAAACGATGGCTGCCGTCTTAAAGGAATGGACGACTAGCCACGTTTTTCTAATCTATTCAATCGAATAGGGGCTATGGTAAAGCTTATGAGCGATGGACTTTATTTATACCTGGGAGGATGTTGTCTTGAATAAACGAGGGAAAGTATGGCTTGCTGCTGCAGGCATCGTTGAGTATGAAGGAAAGTATCTTGTTGTGATGAAGAAATATGGTGGCTTAAAAGGAAAGTGGTCCTTTCCGGCTGGGTTTGTTGATCCAGGAGAAACAGTGGACGAAGCCGCTGTGAGGGAAGTTTACGAAGAAACAGGCATCGTAGCCGAAACGATTGGAATTGCCGGTATTCGTTCAGGTGTGATTAATCACGATATAAGTGATAATTTAGTTGTTTTTCATATGAAAAGAACGGGAGGGACCGAAATAGCGGAGACGGCAGAAATTGCAACTTGTGCCTTTTTAACAAAGGAAGAGCTTCTTGCAGATCCACGAACCTCTTCGATGATCCCCTCTTTCTTAAATGGAATGGAACAGTTTATGACAGAAATGAACCCCGGTAATCAGTTTCAGTACACCACATATAAATTGATGTATCATACGCCTAAGTAGCGTAGGTGAACAAGAATGGGCAAAATAGGATTCTATCATAATAGCTGAAATGATTTGATAATTAACGAAATAATCTGATAATAATAGATGTATCCGCTTACACAGGCTGTCAGGCAGAAATTTGGGGTTTTTCTTTTTCAACGATTCTTGATATATTATCAGAAAATTACAACAAAGGAGTGGTTGATGTGAGAAGACAACAAAATAAGGCGAAAGCTACAGACTGTCCTTATTGCCAGGGGAAGGGGTACTTTCAACTGCTTCTTGGTGGATCGGAAACATGTGATAATTGTGGTGGTAGTGGAGCTAAACAAAATCCAACAAGCTAAGCGCTTAAATGCGCTTAGCTTTTCTTTTTGTTCAACATAAGAAAGTATATCACTCATGGAAGTCTAAATTCAGTGTTCAATTGAAAGCCTTCCGCTTTTTAAGATCCAGCTACGACTCGCAGAAACTCCGATATTTCACTCTTTCACCAGAACACAAAAGCGTGTTCTAGTTCAAGAGTTCCAATATCTCCTTTTCTAAACGCTCGTCTTCGCTTTTCATTGTCGGACCTACCAGGTCGCTTCCGCTTTTCTTGATCTAGCTTCAGCGCCTACCTGCTCGAGGTCTTAAGCCAAGTCTCATTGTGGCAAAGAGCGCCACATTGTGACTCGTCTTAAGCTTGTCGCAGGTGAACCAGGCGCTTCCGCTTTTCTTGATCTAGCTTCAGCGCCTACCTGCTCGAGGTCTTAAGCCAAGTCTCATTGTGGCAAAGAGCGCCACATTGTGACTCGTCTTAAGCTTGTCGCAGGTGAACCAGGCGCTTCCGCTTTTCTATGATCTAGCTTCAGCGCCCAGGTCCTCGAGTCGCTTCAGTCTTTCAGTTGAACACAAAGGACGTGTTCAATTGAAAGCCTTCCGCTTTTTAAGATCCAGCTACGACTCGCAGAAACTCCGATATTTCACTCTTTCACCAGAACACAAAAAGCGTGTTCTAGTTCAAGCGTTCCAATATCTACGTTTCTAAACGCTCGTCTTCGCTTTTCATTATCGGACCTACCAGGTCGCTTCCGCTTTCTTTGTTCACTCTCCGTTCATTGACTATAAACGGACAATCCAGTAAACTAACAATGATTACTTGGGGGTGAAACAATGGCTATTCCACAGCTGATTATTTCGATGCTGTTGTTTATTGTTCTTTTCTTTGGGATTGGATTTCTGCTTAATATGCTCCTTCGTTCAACTTGGATCATGGCAGTTGCTTATCCTGTAATCGTTATCATGATCATTGATAACGTTTCGTTCTTTCAATATTTCTCGTCACCCAGTTCTTCTTTTAAAGCGTTAGGAACTGACCTACTTTCTCTTGGAAGTGCTGATGCCATTATTTTATCCGCTGGCCTTGTTGGAGCAGTCTTTGCAGGTGTTGCAATTCGAATGCTTCGTGTAAGAGGATATCAAATGTTCTAAAAGCTTCGCCATTTGTTGGCAGAAGCTTTTTTTGCGTCATAGAATCCGAGTAACGGAATGAATAGCTTTTCACTTCTCTGGAAATGAATAGACCATGAGAGGAGTGGAAGATGTGCGAGTCATTCTGCTGATCGCAAAAGGTGTCGCGTTTACCGGACTTTTTGCAGCAGCTTTGCTATCAACTTATTTATTATTATCTGGTCTTTCGATTAATGATGTCTCAAAATGGCTGTTTCCTGAACAGGTCGTATTCAGTAAAGAGGATCGCTTGACGCTTGCGAAGTCCCAGGATTGGTCGCAGTATCCCGTTCACACAGTAACGGCAACTGGTTATACTGCGGGAGAAGAGTCAACGGGGAAAACGCCTGATCATCCTGCTTATGGAATTACCTTTTCAGGGGTAAAAGTGAAACGTGATCTTTATTCCACGATTGCAGCTGATACGTCTGTATTTCCAATTGGAAGTGTTCTATTTATTCCAGAATACGGATTTGGTGTGGTCGCGGATACAGGAAGTGCTATTATAGGGGATCGTATTGATCTATATTACGACACCGTTCATGATGTTTATACGGAATGGGGAAAGAAAAAACTGGACGTTTATCTCATTCAAAAAGGAGAGGGGACGTTAACAGAAGAAATGCTCCAAACCTTGAATGAAGAAGAATCGATGCAAGTGTTTAGACAAGAGTTAATGAGCGAAAAAGAATAGGAAAAGCAAAACGTCGGAGAAGCGCTTCTCCGACGTTTTGTATCGTGCTATTTTTCTAGAAACATGTCTTCACCTTCAAAAGCAGGATAGCGTTCAGGATGAAGGATCGCAGCTAGTTTCACAAGTCCAGTCAATAAACGAGGAGATGGACGACAATATAACCATTCTTCAAGGACATGAATTGGCCGGTCCTGAAGCTGCTCCCAGTCTGGTCGTTTTTTTACGATAGCTGGATTCACTTTGTTTTGTCGAACACCCACCCATGCAAGACAAATATGATCAGGTTTACGATTCACGACGTCTGCCCAGTCTGTTTGCACAGAAGCGAGCTCTACATCTCGAAATAGGTTCTTCGCACCCGATAGCTCGCTTATTTCAGTTAGCCAGTTTGTTTTCCCTGGGGTAAAAATTGGTTTTGGCCACCATTCCCAATAAATTTCTGGTTTGTCCGGAATTTGCTCACTAATTTTTTTGTACTGTTGTATCACTTCTCTAAAACGATTGGAAAGAGAAGCGGCTTCGGGCGTCTTATTCGTAAGTTCCCCAAGGGTAACAATATCATTGCAAATGTCTTCAAGCGAATTAGGATTTAAGATGGTGTATGAAAGCCCAAGTTCGTCGAGACCTTCAATGTTTTTTTCCATCCCTGGTACGCTTAGAGAAGCAAGGATCAGATCTGGCTCGAGCTCTTTCACACGATTCAAATCTATTGAAAGATCTGGGCCAAGTCTTGGAAGGCTTGTTACTTGCTCGGGCCAGTCCGAAAAGTCATCAACTCCTACGAGCTGATGGGTTAAGCCGAGATAGGCACACAATTCAGTATTGCTAGGACATAACGAAACAATGCGCATCAAAGTCCTCCTTCTTTAAGCAAGTTGAAAAATGTAATAGAGAATTATAGTTGAGATGATTCCAAGTAAACCACCGACAAGAACTTCAATAGGCTTATGGCCAAGCAGTTCTTTTAATTCTTCAATCTTTTCTCGCTCCTGTTTTTGCTGCCAGTTTTTGGCTTCAGATACAAATCTATTAAAATTCATCACAAGCTGGTTCAAGACAATCGCTTGTTCACCCGTTTGCCTACGAACGCCTGTGGAATCAAACATGACAATAATACTGAACATCGCAGCAACGGCGAAAATAGGTGAATCCAGACCTGTTTCAAGGCCAACGCCAGTCGCTAACGCTGTTGTGGCAGCGGAGTGAGAGCTTGGCATCCCACCAGTGGCATTAAATAAGGACCAATTAATTTGTTTTGTAGCAATAAAGTAGATCGGTACTTTTAAGAACTGCGCAAACACAACACCGAAAAGCGCTGCCCAGAGCGGAAAGTTTAACAAAATATCCATGAGTGACAACATCTTCCTTTCTACATGATTCCTATGAATGGTGTACCCGAAGAATTAGAAGTTAAATCGAACGAATGGTGAAAAAGAGGCTAACTAAGATGTGAATTGGACTGTGTAATGCGAGATAAACAAGCCTTTTGATATGTAAATGATCAGTCTATTATACCATATGACACTGTATTTGTAGTTGGCGTTCAGCTCCAAACGGCAACGTCTTCCATTGACACAAAAACTCTTTCGTGTTAACTTATTAGTGATTTACCAAACTAAAGGATTTGTTGAAAGGTTGTTGCACGATGAATGCCGTTATTCTTGCTGTTTTAATTATGCTAGGCCTTAGCCTATTTCGTATACATGTTGTCGTCGCTCTTGTTGTCGGCGCAATCGCTGGTGGTCTACTTGGAGGTTTATCTCTTGATGATACCATTACAGCGTTTAGTTCTGGGCTTGGAGGCGGAGCTACAGTTGCATTGAGCTATGCATTACTTGGAAGCTTTGCCGTTGGTCTTACTCGCACCGGACTACCTGAATTAATCGTAGAACGTGCGTTAAAACTCGTTAATCGTCAGGGTGGCGATCGGAAGAAAGGGCTCGCAAAAGTACTTATTCTTTTTATCATTCTCTTGATTTCTTGTTTCTCACAAAACCTTGTTCCTGTTCACATTGCCTTCATCCCGATTCTGATTCCACCCATTCTTCAAGTATTAAATGAACTTGGACTGGATCGTCGGGCCGTTGCAGCCGTACTAACATTTGGTTTAACTGCACCATATATTCTTTTGCCTGCTGGATTTGGGAAAATATTTCATGAAATCCTTCAGTCAAATATGGCGGATAGCGGGATGGATATTGAACTCTCTTCGATTCCAACGGCGATGCTTTTGCCAACATCTGGCCTTGTTGTAGGTCTCGTGATTGCTGTATTCGTTTCGTACCGCAAACCTAGAACGTATAAACAGCTTTCCATTGCTCAGGAGGAATCACCTGAAACGTATACCTATTCAAAAAGGTCGATCATCTTTGCGGCTATCGCTGTTCTTGTGACACTAGCCGTTCAAATACCAACTGAGTCTATGATCCTTGGCGCGCTATCAGGAATTATCGTCCTTTACGTAACAGGGAGTATCCGCTTATCCGAGTCAGAGGCCATTTTAACTGACGGAATGAAGATGATGGCGTTTATCGGATTTGTTATGCTTGCTGCGAATGGTTTTGCTGAAGTGTTAAGACAAACGGGAGAAGTTGAATCTCTTGTGACACAGGCATCAGGATTAATTGGAGACAATAAAGCATTAGCTGCACTTCTGATGTTAATCGTTGGACTGTTTATTACAATGGGGATTGGCTCATCGTTCTCCACAATTCCAATCATCGCAGCCATTTACGTTCCACTCGCAATGGAACTTGGGTTTAGCCCGATGGCAACGATTGCGCTTGTAGGAACAGCTGCCGCACTCGGTGACGCTGGTTCTCCTGCATCTGATAGTACACTTGGACCAACGTCAGGATTAAACGCCGACGGCCAACATAATCACATATGGGACACAGTAGTGCCAACGTTTTTACACTACAACATTCCACTCATCATATTTGGCTGGATAGCCGCGATGATATTTTAAGTAAGAAAACACGAAGAGCGATCTTCGTGTTTTTTTTCGATCATACTCCCTATTATGGTGCATTCTATAAAAAGTGAATGGAGACATTCTGTTACACTAATAGAAAAGAAGTTGAAAAGAGGTGCAGCATGTACTTTGGAAAAGAAAAGGAACAGAACAGTGATCGCACACCGCCTAATCAGCGCGTCACGACAGGATGGCCTGTTCTTCACGTTGGTAACGTTCCGTATTATGAGAAAGATTTGTCTAATTGGGACTTAAGAGTAGGAGGACTAGTGGATCGTCCTACTGTGTTTTCGTTTCAGGAGTTGCTTACTTTACCTGAAGCATCAAAAAGAAATGACATTCATTGTGTAACAGGTTGGTCTAAATTTGATAATGAGTGGGAAGGGATTGCTACAAGGACTGTTGCGGATCATGTAGGGATTCGAAAGGAAGCAAAGTTTGTTATGGTCGAAGCAGAAGAAGGATGGACAACGAACCTTCCGCTTGAGGACTTTCTTGCCGAAACAAGTTTACTTGCCTACAAACATAACGGAGAATTGTTAACCCCAGAACACGGATATCCATTTAGGCTAGTTATTCCACATCTGTATTTTTGGAAAAGCGCAAAGTGGATCCGGGCCATTAAATTTCGTTCGGAAAACCAGCAGGGGTTTTGGGAGCGCAATGGTTATCATATGTATGGAGACCCGTGGAAAGAACAGCGCTTTGCATGGGACTAAAAAACTGCCGATTCCGGCAGTTTTTTAGTTCTGAAGAAATTCCTCGTCAAGCATTATCTTCAAATGAAAAAATGTTTCATTTGAAGAAACAGGGATATGCGTTTAAATGTAGAAAGTATAATTTAGAATGAATAATGCAAGAGTAGGGACATAGCTGAACAAGAGCCA
This sequence comes from Bacillus sp. Cs-700, assembly GCF_011082085.1. NCBI lineage: Bacteria > Bacillati > Bacillota > Bacilli > Caryophanales > Bacillaceae > Bacillus > Bacillus sp. Cs-700. The sequence continues at coordinate 1,740,081 of NZ_CP041063.1, read as the reverse complement.
GAAGAGGATATAGGTTGATGCACTCTCCTTATCAAACATGAGAAGAAATGAATAGGAGTGATGAATTGAGTAAATTGCAGGATCATATAATGAATCATTTATCATGTGGCGTTCTGGCGATTGATCTGGATTATCGTGTAATTCAGGTGAATGAAGTGGGGGAGAAGATTTTAAAAGTGAATCGGAACGAGATATTAGGTGAAAGTGTGTACGATATCTTTCCCATGGCTCCAGAAGAAGTGCGTCATGTGGAGCGAACGGTTCAAACAGGAGAAGAATATTTTATTGAAGCTATGCCCTACAAATGGGGGAAGTTCAATATGTATTTAACGGTCCAGACGAAGGCGTTAATGGATTCGAACATAATGTATGGCGCAATGGTGGAATTTCGAGATATGACACACGTTTATCAAAAGCAAGAAGAGTTGATTGAACGAATGGAAGATATGGCCGTGAATGTTATTCCGCTCATGGATCAACTTGGACTGTTACCGATTCAACCTGTCGTGGAAGAAGTGGGCTTTCATTATCTACTTGATATAGGACTTCAAAAAGTAGCGGACATGAAGGTCAATACGCTTATTATGGACTTATCATCTATTACATATTTAAATGACGACTTTACAGAGATGATTGCAAAGCTTTGTGGAGCGTTAAATCTGGTTGGTGTGGATATCATGATCACAGGCGTTAGACCTGAGACTGCGCTAAGGTGGGTGTCCTCGGGTACGGATTATATAAAAACAACCTATCATCCTCATGTACAGGCGGCTCTTTCGACATATAAAAATAGTAGATAAAAAGAGCGTTCCGAAGAGGAAGCGCTCTTTCTTTTGGCTATTAAATTTCCAAGTTTTCGACTGTCGTCTTCAACGTGTTCCGTTCTTTTTCAACTTCTCTTAGAGCAGATTCCACCATTTTTTTGTACAATGAGAGAATGAGTTGACCGTAGGTTGTTCCCGGAACAGCCCATTTTCCATTCAATGCTTGCCACGTTGTTGCGGAGCCTCGTGTTACGAGGTCAAAGCGCGGATCCACTTTTTGGTCAAAAGCAGGAAGTGGTGACTTCGACGCATAAGCAAAAAGGTGTTGAATGTGAGCGAGAACGCCAGTTGATGCATTAGGAAAAGTTGCGCCACGAACTCCTCCCCCAGTTGCGCCGATTCCAGCAAAGTTATTTTGCTCAGGCTTCACGTCGCCTGTAAAACGGAAAAAGTTTGTTTCATGAAGCGCCTGCGCATAAGCGATATCGCCTCGAATGTTGTACTTTTTACTATGTGACAAATACAGTTCAGCTAAATCAGGTGCTCCTGGATTAATGCTTCTTGCGTAAGCATCCATTTGTTTGGCTGTTAATACACCATCTCCCTGGATTTTGTAGCCTTTGTCTGGCACAGGAGGAGGTGGAGATGGAGGCGCATCTCCTTCAATGAGAATAAAGGAGTCAAATCCTGCTTTCGTTAGTTTTTCAACTAAGGCTTCAGCATTTTCTTTTTCACTGAAGGCGCCTGTCTGAACGCGATAAAATGTTTTCTTGTTAATGACTGTTGTTGAAATAAATGCACCAAACCCGTTTTGAATTAGTTTAGCAAGATGGATTTCAGCATTTTCTCGATCACTAAAGGATCCGGCAATCACTTTATACAATGTACCCTCAATCGGCTTGGCCTTTAATGGAAGTTTCAAGGTTTCAGCCGTAGCGTCCCCAAGAACTGTCGATACATCCATGATAAACGCAGGATTTGTTAGAAGGTTAAGGTCTTTTTCATTATCAATAAAGAGAACTTCAATAAGTAAAGCGTTCATCTTCGTTTCACGCAACACGTGAAAATTTGCTCGTTTCTTACCACGGTCCAGTATGTTGTATTTCTTTAAAATATCTTTAGCGATTCGATTGTGAATGCTCGTTTGAAGTTGCACCGTCTCATTTGGGACAGTCCCATTAAAAATAAATGTTTCAAATCCACTTCCACCAGATGCGTTATTGTGAATACTTAGGAAGAAATCTGCCTTTATTGCATTTGAAAGATCAGTTCTTTGTTTTAGTGAAAGTGTTTTATCCCTATCGCGCGTTAATACCACATCAACTTCGTACTTCGAAACAAGACGATCTCTCACCATACGAGAAATTGCTAGGTTAAAATTTTTTTCTTGAAAGTTTTTATACGTAGCACCCGGATCTGAACCGCCGTGCCCTGGATCAATGACAATTAATGTCATGATGCTCCCTCCATTACAGTTGGATAATAATAGTATATTTATCCCGAATGGTTTTGTCTGGACAAACCATAGAAATGCGAGGGGATTTATGAAAATGGGTTTTAAGGGACAAGTTCGAAGAGTGGTCGCACATCCGGATCACTTGCAATATGCTCTGGATAAATGAATCCACGACCATCGTCTGGGAACGAGATCCCTGCTTTTTGGTAGCATTCTTTGATAAACTCGGAACAAATGTATTTATCATTTGGAATAGATTCCAGGTCGTCAATAACGACGCTAGCAAGTATTTTAAGAATTTCTTCAATATCATAGAATTTCCCTGTTAAATCGGCGCCTCTTCTTAACATCGCATTTCGTTTGATGTCGTCTAAGCCTTTTACCTGGTTATGGCGAATGAGATACAGTTTTCCTTTATAAGGCTGACCAGAATTACGATAATCATTAAAATAATGAGAGAGAGGAACCATTCGAACCCCAAAGCTTTCAACACTTTCAAGCAACATTAAGCGGTCCATCCAATGAAATAAGAGGGCGACGTGACTGAATTTCGAATTGGATACATTTTGAATGATTTTACTAACAGGATAAGATCCGCTACAAAGGAGTAGATCACCCGTTTGAATAGCGCTGCGAACAGACTGATAGTTTTTAACGGTTAAGTTAACATAGCGATCGGCTGTCATGATTAACCTCCTTATTCATGATAACTACTCTTTGTGTAGTTAGATAGAATGAACGCTTTTCCTTCTTTTTACCAATAATTCATTCTCATGAAAAAGTTTTAGTAGTTAAAGAAGAATCTATTGTATTTGGGAAACGATTGGTTCTATAGTTAATAGTGAGGTGAAGGAACATGGATTTTTTGAAAGCAGTGGTCATTATCGCATTTTTGCTGATGGCCGCTAACATAGTGAAACCCTTCGTAACATCTTCGAGGAAAAGAGCGGCAGTTTTTGCTGGTTTCTGGCTTCTTTTATACATTGTTGTATGGGGCATTCCGGCTTTCGTCGATTCTTCATCAGGTGAATCGAGCTCTGCCGACAATAAAACGACAGAACAGGCTGAGAAAGATGAAGATGAAGCGCCTGAGGCAGTAAAAGAAGAGGAAGCACAGATTGAAGAAGAGATTGACTTTGATCCTGCTTCGATTGAGTTCATTGTCGATGCCAAATCCTTGCTCGGTTTATCCAGAGAAGAATTTGTTTCTCAATTTCCTAAGAACATTGAGGTAGATGAAAAGGACCCGCTGAAAATGACGTTTGAAAACGGAGAAGTGCTATTTAAAGATAATATCGCTATTTCCATGACATACTTTCCTGAAGGGTTACAATACTTAGAAGATAATCGATTGTTGCTTGCTAGTTTGGGGTTTGAGGTAGAAGAGCTACGTAAAGGTTCAAATCCATTTGAAACGCCTGTTACGCTCTACCTTATCGAAGGTTTCTCAGACGTCACAATCTATGGTACAGAAGATGGTGGAGAGGAAGCCTTGATTGAAAAAATCTACTTGAGGAAGGAATTCTACTCGACGCAAGGAGATACGGATGCCGAAGCGGAAGAGTAATGATAGGCGCTAGTAGTATAAATGAAGCCTCTCATATGGTATAAAAAACTCGCTCAGCTGAGCGAGTTTTTTACATTTTGACGGTTACACGATAAGAAAGTAAAAGCATAACGGTTGAAAGAAAGATGGTGACCAAAACCCATGACCAGGCAAGGTTCATTTGACCTGAATCAATGGCCACATAAATCGCTGTTGGCATTGTTTGTGTTTTTCCAGGAAGGTTGCCCGCGAACATTAACGTTGCCCCAAATTCTCCTAAAGCGCGGGCAAAACTTAAGATGATGCCAGAAATAAGAGCATTAGAAGCGAGCGGAATCGAAATCATTCTTAATACGGTCCAATTCCCTGCGCCATCTACACGAGCAGCGTCTTCAATATCGCGATCCACCGCTTCAAAACCGACCTTGGCAGATTGATACATCAAAGGAAACGCAACGACGCTTGCGGCGATTACGCCGGCTTGCCAAGTGAAAATAAGCGGGTGCTGAAATATGGTTTCAATCCACTGACCGACCGGGCTTGAAGCGCCAAAAAGTACGAGTAAGATAAACCCAACGACAGATGGTGGAAGAACGAGTGGTAGCATAATGATCGTATCGATCATGCTTTTTCCGCGAAACGTTCTTCCAGCCATAAGACGACTTAACGAAATACCTAACACCGTTACGATGAGGCTTGCCACAAGCGAAATTTTCAAGGATATGAGAATAGGATCAAGGAAATCAGTCATCGGCACTCACATCACTTTGGAAACCGTATGATTCAAAAATCGCTTTTGCTTCTTTACTTTGAAGGAAAGTATAATAGTTCGTTGCTTCTTCACGAGCACCACGGACGACGCCAGCTGGATAAATGATTGTTGAATAAGTTTGTTCAGGAACTTCTTCTACAAGGTCTACGTTTTTAGAAGAACGATAGTCTGTTTCATACACAATCCCTGCGTCTGCATTGCCTGTTTCAACGTATGTTAATACCTGACGCACATCCTTACCGAAAATTAGCTCTTCTTTTAAAGTCTCCCATACGTTCGAAAATTCTAGTGCTTGTTTCGCATAAGCTCCTGCAGGGACAGTTTCAGGTATTCCAATCGCTACTCGCTTCACGTTTCCGGAAGCTAATTGTTCAAAATTTGCGAGATTAGATGAACGGCTTTTAATAAGTACGAGTTTATTCTTTAGTAATGGAGTCTGGTAGTCAGGGTTTAGTAAATCTTCCTGTTTCACAGATTGAAAATGAGATTCGGATGCAGAAACAAACACATCAATTGGAGCACCCTGTTTAATTTGGTTGGCCAGTACTCCTGAAGAAGCAAGATTTAATGTGATGTTTGTATTAGGATGTTCTTTTTCATAAAGGGAATTAACCTCGTTCATCGCATCGCTTAAACTTGCAGCTGCGGCAACGGTTATATTGACTTGCTCTGATTGAGGCGATTGACATCCGGAAATGATCAACGCGATCAAGAGAAATATGCGCTTCATATGTAAAGTCCTTTCATCTGCTAATCTTCCATCTATTATAACGAAACCATCTCATTTTGTACGGAAAGAACAAAGAGAAATCGAGTAAAGCTCCTTTTGCGAGCTTTACTCGATTTAAATGGTCAATTGAACTATTAGAAAAAGAGTTTAGGTTTTGGTTGTGTGCCATGCTGATGTATAAATGGGTTTTCTGTACTTGAATCACAGGTTGAATCAAATTTGTAATCAATCACCTGTTTGTATGGCGGAGGGGTTAATTTCGCATGGCGATTTTCTCGGTATGGAACGTCAATGGATTGACCACGACTATTTTCTTCTTTCTTTAGCTCTGAAGCTACGATCGAGCCAATTTGCTTCCCGAGACGAAGCCCCTCTTCATTATCAACAGGGAAATGAACACCAGCGTACAGTCTTGAGTCAGCACACTCTTTGGCGAGCTCAACTAATCGCTCCTTTTCGGTAGGAAAGAAGTAGGATAAGATCTCGGCTGTTGCTCCGCTAATCGTCGCGTGGCCGGATGGGTATGTCGGATGTCTCGGTGTGCAGAGGAGTGTCTCTAACTCATGGTCTAGCTGGTTTGGTCTTGCAACATTCCAGCGGTACTTTAAATACCAGGCTGTTGTAAATGCATCATTCATACCTGCTGAAGTAGCGGCTAGAATTCTTGCTGCGCGTGGAGCTGTCACACCATATGTGTCAATAAGTTTATCGATAATTGGTGTCCATTGCTTACTCGCTACTCCTGTTCCCCAATATTCTGCTAGCGTTGCCTGTTTTCGTGTAAGGTGCTTCTTGGCACGCTTGACCTTTTTTAGTTCCTTATCCCAATCAATTGATGAAGGGTGTTGGATATCGAGTCGAATTGGTTTTCCGCTAAGGGTAGTAAAACGTCCTGGTGGCTGGTTACGAAGGTAGTAGTCCGGCCACGATCCCGCATATGGTTCTTCTGGATTATGAGGGGGCTTTTGTTCACCAGCATACGGAAGTTCTGACCATTTTTTATAATCGTCTGCCATTGCTTGTTTCCTCCTTAAATCGCTACTCATTATAGTAAATGCGTAGGGATTGAGAGAGGTGTCAAAAACAAGCAGGTTTGCTTATCGAACCATACCGTTTCGGATGGCGTATACAGCGGCCTGGGTGCGATCATTTACACCGAGTTTTCCAAGGATATTACTAACGTGGGTTTTAACCGTTTTTAATCCAATATACAATTCTTCTGCAATTTGGCTATTTGTTTTTCCTTCACCAATTAAAAGAAGAACTTCTTTTTCTCTTTTAGTTAATTCTTCATGTAGGGGTGTCTTAGGTTTTGAACGTAGTTGATTCATCATTTTTTGCGCCACTTTCTGCTCGATGACGCTTTCATCTTGAATCGCTTTTCGAATCGTAGTGATGATTTCATCTGCTGAGGCTGTTTTAAGCAAGTAGCTAAAAGCGCCTGCTTCAATGGCAGGGAAAACTTGTTCATCATCGTAGAAGCTCGTGATAATAATAATTTTTGTATTTGGAAGAGTGGCCATTATTTCTTTTGTCGCTTCAATGCCCGTCATTTTCGGCATAATGAGATCCATTAAAATCACGTCAGGATGAAGCTCATTTGCGAGCGATACTGCTTCTTTGCCATTTGCACCTTCGCCAATAATTTGGAAATCAGGCTCCGTTAGTAGATACGCTTTTAACCCTTTACGTACCATATCATGATCATCCACTATCATCATTTTAATTTGATCTGTCAAGGTTATCCCTCCAATGGCACACTTACTTCGACTAATGTGCCTTCATCTGGACGAGATGAGACACGAAACTGCCCACCGATTTCATCACTACGTTCTTGCATTGAATCGAGGCCGTATGCACCTTTTTTATTTTCATTCATTTCAAACCCTTTTCCATTATCCTTGATATGTAATAAAAATTGTTTTTTCTTAAGTTTCACAGTAATTCGAATCACAGAAGCTTCAGCGTGGCGCAAAGCATTTCCGAGACTTTCTTGGACAATACGGAATAAGTTCTCTTCAATTCCACCAGGAAGTTCCGGTAGTTCATCAAGTGTAAGGTGGAAAGTGACGCCAGATTTTTTTTCGAGTTCATCTACAAGCTTTCTGATGCCGACACAGAGAGTATCTTCTGATAGATGAATCGGACGAAGGTGAAGGAGAAGCGCTCTCATTTCGACTTGTGCTTTACTAGCGAGGTCTGCCACATCGACCATTTGGGATTTGGCTGTTTCGATGTCGCGGTCCATCATTTTAATAGAAGCAGAAGACATCATATTTAAGGCAAACAGCTGTTGACTAACAGCATCGTGAAGGTCTCGAGCAAGGCGCTGACGTTCTTCAATAATGGCAGCCCCCCTCGCTTTTTCGGCTAAGTCAGCTTTCTGATTCGCTAAATTTTGGAGAGAGGTTACCTGCTTCTGTAGTTTGTCAGTGAGTTCATTTAACTCGAAGCTAATCCGTCCAATTTCATCCTCTTCATTAAGTTTTATCTTTTCAGTAAATCTTCCTCTCGATAGCGTGATGATTTGCGTGGAAATATCTTCAAGACGGTTTCGGATCGAGAGCGTATCTTTGTAGCTAAAGTAACTTCCCAATACGATCACTAGCAACATGACGAAGAGAGGAGAAAGTAAGCTAAACCAGAGCGATACAAACCCGGGATGAAGAAATAACCCTATTTGGACAAAGAGGAAATAAAGAATTCCTGTAAAAAGAGCTGTAAAAAGAATCGACTTAAGTAACTTCCATCGTAAAGTGGATTTGTTCACATTGATTGCACCTTCCTTTAAATCCGATCAACTCGTAAATCAAGCACGGAAAAATCAAGATAAAACACGATTCGCTGAAGCGCATCGTCAAAATCATCCGTTTTGTAAGTGATCGCATGTCCTTTACCGACGTTGTCCTGATTATGTTTATCGATTGTTGCGGATAACACGTGGGCGCTTCCATCGATTCGAAATGGAAGATCTTCTGGAAGGATCACATTAATGTCACCAACAAAACCGGATAGATTAATGACGACTTCTTCTTCTGGAATAAGGGTTGTCGAAAAATCAAAATCGTAGTCGCATACAAAGCTCCAGTCATTCAACGAGTGAACTTCCCAATTTGGCTTGTTATAAGAATGGTCCCTGACTAGACTAAATCCCTGGCTTTTTCGAAACTGTCCGAGTATTTTTAAACCAATCAAAACAAAAATAAGTGGCCATAATTTCCAGATGTTCCAAAGACTAAACTGAATCACGTCAAAACGATCAAGAACGAGAAGAAGTCCTATAATGAATAGAAGGGTGCCTGTTGTCCATTTTTTTCGTTTCATGGAAGGCATTAATGCCTCCAAAAGATATTTCCCTCCGAGCAGAAGCAACAAAAAAGGATAAAAGAAGACAATCGCTTCCGTCATTTCCATGGAAATAATGCCGAGATTTATAAGAAGAAGAAAAATTCCGAGACCAACAAAGAAAGTTGCTACGAGGAATCGTCCTGTTTGAATTCGTTTCATGTAATCTCCCCAATTCCTGCTTTCTCCTATGAGTGAACATATTTGACAGCAGTATGTTTATTTCCTGCCATATTTCTGAATAAGTCTTTATACTACGATAATCTTAAAGAAATACTTTCCTTTTTAGGGAATGTTGAGATAGACTGGTCTCATTTGATACTAGTATCTAGCATGAAACACTGTTACGATAATGGCAGCCTGTTAACTCTAGTGTATATCAAGATGAAGGACAGTGGGAGTTGCTTCCGATTGAAGTTTACTCCGCCTTAAGACTGAAATTTCATGTTAAAATAAAAACGATTAGTGGAAATATAGAATAACAGAAGGATGAAGCGCTTTTAACTCGAATAGATTGATATAAGAAGAGTAAGGTTTAAAATGAGAGAGGGAATAAAATGAAACAAAAACGCATGTTTAAACTGGCCGTTGCAGGATGTGTTCTTGGCATTATCGCAGCAGTGCTCTCAAGGTTTAATGTGATACCTCTAATTCAAGTCAAAGATATTTCATTTCTAACTGCATTTATTTTTCCCGCATTTGCCGTATTGGGCTGTTATTTTGTGAAAACAAGACCGATTATAGGAGGCTTCAGTCTGCTTGTTTCAGCGGCAGGCGGAATCATATTTCTGTCGATTTTTTATATTATACCAGCTGCCTTTCTCGTAACTTCTGGGTTCTTAAGTATCTTACTAAAAGAAGAACCACAATTGGTTCCAAATAAATAACGGCGCCTCGAGGCGCCGTTATTTTTCATGAAGGAAATGTTGAATTGCCTTTGATGTTTCGAGAGGTCTTTCTTCCGGTATTAAATGACCGGTATGAGAGAAAACAAGGAGATCTGCGTCCGGCAGGTCTTTTTTCATGCGTTCTCCTACCCGAAGTGGGACAAGACGGTCATTGCTTCCCCAAATTAATAGAATCGGAAAGTTGATTTTGTTTAGCGTTGTCGAAGCTAAATCTTCTTCCCGATCCCTGATCAGTCGACTTAGTGCCAAGAAAAATCCTTTTTCATTAAAACTTATCGTATAGCCGTCAATCACTTGTTGAGTCAGAAGCTTCCGATCATAAACAAGGTGTTCGAAGTTTTTTCTTAAATTAATGGCGTTCATTGATAAGCTGAGGCAGTATGGAAAAAAAGGAAGATAAGAACAAACTCTCAGTCCTAGCGATGATGATTTAATATAGCTTGAGCTACATAAAAGAATCAGTTTCTCAACGCGCTCTGGGTGCTGGATACAAGTACGAAGCGCGATTTGACCGCCCATCGAATGACCGATCAAGACCACTTTAGAAATTTGCATTTTTTCTAAAAGGCGGTTGGTGAGAGCGGCATACTCATGTAAGGAGTAATGGATGTCACAGTTTTTTTCACTCTCACCAAATCCAGGTAAATCAAAGCTCAATAAACTGTAATGATCATGAAGAAGAGGAAAAAGTTTGCGGAAACTATAAGAAGAGGAAAGGAATCCATGGATGAAGACCAGTGTTTGAGCTTTTTGGTTCGGGTGTTTGTAATACTCATAAGACAATGTCACTTTGTCGAGTTGTACTTTTTCTTTCCTAGTTTCGAACACACTCTTCATCTCCTCTCCTGCATTAGCTATTTAAAGTTTGGCTTACTTAGGTGAAGTTTATCCTAGTTGACGTATGAGAGAAGATCGTTTGAAGACAAAAAAAGAGACGAGGCGTTGGCCTCGTCTTTCAAAAGGGGGAATATAGATAGCTTACTACTTCTGTTATTCCCAGATCATATGAAGAATATACCTCTTTTTTAAAATTAATATGAAAGTAACGATGTAATCAGTACGATCGTAATGGCTGCTGGGACAAAATAACGTATGAGTCCGTACCAGATGGGGAAGATCACGCGTCCTATTTTGGAAGACATCATCACTTCATCCGCCAGGATCTCTCGCTTCATTTTTCGAGAAACAAAGACAGAAATCAAGAGAGCCCCGATCGGCATTAATAAGTTACTTGCTAGAAAGTCCATCGTATCAAAAATGCTTCTGCCAAATACGGAAATGTCTCCAAGAACACCGAATGACAAAGCGGATGGAATTCCAAGTAAGAATACGCATAATCCTGCGATCCAGGATGCTTTTTTACGCTTTCCTTCACCGCGCGTTACCGTAGAAACGATAATCTCCATCAAAGAAAAAGCAGAAGTTAACGTTGCAAAGAGCAAAAGCGCTAGAAAGACGGTAAAAAACAATCCGCCAAACGCCATTTGGTTAAACACTGCAGGAAGAACGGTGAAAATAAGTCCAGGTCCTTCTGTTGGTTCAAAGCCAAATGCGAAGACAGCAGGGAAGATGGCAAGTCCAGCAAGAAATGAGATTAATACGTTTAGACTAACGACTGAAACAACGGAACCGGTGAGGTCAGCTTTTTTATCAAGGTAAGAGCTGTACGTCACCATTAAGGATATACCGACACTGAGCGCGAAGAACGATTGACCAAGCGCGTCTAGAACGCCTTCGGCTGATAGCATCGAGAAATCAGGTTTCAGGAAGAAAGAAACGCCCTCCATTGCACCGTCAAGAGAAAGAGAACGAACAACAAGCACTAGAAAAAGAATAAAAAGGGCTGGCATCATATAACGGCTTGCTGTTTCGATTCCTTTTTGAACCCCAAATTGCACGATCGCTACGGTTATCGCTAGGAATAACGCTTGTGTCAGGAGTGCTGTTGAAGGACTGCCGATAATTTCTCCGAATAGTTCTTCATAGCGGCTATTCGGAAGTCCGGTAAGAGATCCTGAGAAGCTTCTCGTTAAGTACGTAATCACCCATCCACCAATAACACTATAGAAGGATAAGATAATGAAGGATGCCGTTACGCCGAGATATCCGAGCCATTTCCATTTTGTACTACCAGAAATCGACTGATAAGAAGAAACGGCGTTTTGTTGGGAGTGTCGGCCAACGACAAATTCAGCAAGTAGCATCGGTGCTCCGACTAAAACAGTGAAAAGAAGAAAAACAAGGAAAAACGCTGCTCCACCGTTTGTACCTGCCATATATGGAAATTTCCACAGTGCACCAAGCCCGATTGCTGACCCAGCTGAAGCCAGAATAAATCCGAATCTTGACGACCATTGATCATTTGATTTCATTCTTGTCACCTCATACAATATAGTAAGTCCAATTGAATGGCATTTTAACACTATAGCGAGCGGAAAGAATTCAGTCAATATCAAATATTCATGTATTTATTTACCACTTGCTTGAAGCGTTGCTATCATTGGCATGATCACTTACGTATCTGATTATTTTAATTTGAATACAAATGCTTTATACTATTCACATGTCTTGCTATTCCTTCACTGGAAGGGTATGATTCTTAGAAAAGGCCAGTATGATGTTTTGTCTAGATTCGACATCTATGTTATACTAGTTAAGTTGAAAAAATTTGTTAGGAGTGTTTTCATGGCAGAGCAATATAACGTCGGTGATATCGTAGAAGGGAAGGTAACTGGTATTAAGCCTTTTGGTGCTTTCGTTGCAATTGACGACCAAAAGCAAGGTCTAGTTCACATTTCTGAAATTTCTCACGGCTACGTAAAAAATATCGAAGATCAACTTACTGTAGGAGACGAAGTTAAGGTTAAAATCCTTAACATTGAAGAAGGTTCCGGTAAAATCTCTCTTTCAATCCGTGCTACTCAGCCTAAACCTGAGCGTCCGGAAAGAAAGCCTCGCCCGGCAGCACCAAGCGGCGGAAACAAGAAACCACAACAAACTTCTTCTCCACAAGGCTTCAACACGCTTGAAGATAAGCTTAAAGACTGGTTGAAAGAATCTAACGACCGTCAAGCTCAATTGAACAAGCGCCTTAAGAAGTAAGTAATGACGAAAGAAGGCAGCCAATCGGCTGCCTTCTTTTTTTGATTTATGTTGTCGCACGATCTGGGTCATGTGAAAGCTCTTCAGTAGGTTTGAATAGTAGCGTTAGGCAATAAAGTCCACTCAGCCCAACAAGACCATAGACAATCCGTGCTAGTGCAGCGTTTTGTCCACCGAAAATCGCTGCTACAAGGTCAAATTGGAAAAATCCAATGAGTCCCCAATTGATCGCTCCAATGATAACCAACCCAAGTGCGACTCGTTGTAGTGTGCTCAAAAGACACCCTCCTTTTGTTAGAAAACATAATGATTCATTTATAAGATGAGAAAAACTCCGCAATATTATACATTTTATCTCCACTTACTTCCTTTAAGCAGATTGCTTTATTTTTAAAATTGGATGAGGCATAATAAAGTGAAACTTCCGTCGTCTGACGGTTAGTTGAACGAATCGGACCTTTAGGGGCAGTTTATTTTCACCTTAACCTCTAGTTTTACTAAAGGCTGAAGGTGAGCGTTTACTGCACCTTAAGGCTGGGATAAACTTGATTTGAAATAAAGGAGGACATAACAATGAATAATTTTACATTCCAAAATCCAACAAAGTTGATCTTCGGTAAAGGGCAGCTTGAAGCGCTCAAAACGGAAGTTCCACAATACGGAAAAAAAGTCCTCGTTGTTTATGGCGGAGGAAGCATCAAGAAAAACGGTGTTTACGATAGCGTAATGAACACATTAAACGAAATCGGTGCTGAAGTATTTGAACTTAGCGGCGTTGAACCAAACCCACGCCTAACTACTGTTCATAAAGGTGTCGACATTTGTAAAGAAAACAATATTGATTTCATTCTAGCAGTAGGTGGCGGTAGTGTTATTGACTGCACAAAAGCGATTTCTGCTGGAGCTAAATATGATGGAGACGTTTGGGACTTTGTAACGAAAAAAGCATTCCCTGAAGCAGCTCTTCCATTCGGTACAGTTCTAACGCTAGCAGCAACTGGTTCAGAAATGAATCCAGGTTCTGTTATCACTAACTGGGAAACGCAAGAGAAATACGGTTGGGGACATCCACTTGTTCACCCGAAATTCTCTATTCTAGATCCTGAGAACACGTACACAGTGCCAAAAAACCATACAGTTTACGGCATGGTGGATATGATGTCTCACGTACTTGAGCAATACCTTCACCCTGAATCAAATACAGAGCTTCAAGAAAACATGCAGTTCTCTGTACTTGAAACAGTGATGAGCACAGCTCCAAAATTGATTGAAGATATGCAGAACTACGACCACCGTGCAACAATCATGTTGAGTGGTACAGTAGCACTAAACCAATCACTACAGATGGGTGTTCGCGGTGACTGGGCTTCTCACAACATTGAGCACGCGGTATCAGCTGTGTATGATATTCCACACGCTGGTGGTTTGGCGATTCTCTTCCCGAACTTGATGAAACACAACCTTGACGTGAACGTTGATAAATTCAAGCGTCTTGCTGTCAAAGTTCTTGGGGTAAGCGAAGAAGGTAAATCTGACCGCGATATCGCTCTTGAAGGGATCGACAAGCTAAGCGCGTTCTGGAGCAGCCTTGGTGCACCAAACCGTCTTGCTGATTACGACATCGACGATAGCCAGCTTGATTTGATTGCTGACCGTGCGATGGCTAATGGCGCTTTCGGTAATTTCAAGTCTCTTGAGCGCGAAGACGTGATGGCGATTTTGAAAGCTTCTCTATAAGTAGAAATGATGAGGACCGTTCCGATTTGGAGCGGTTCTTTTTGTTATGCGGTTTAGCTTTGAATGATTTTTGACCCATTTACGCTGTGTTCGGCAGCCCTGGTTAGAGCAAATGAATTTGCTCACCTGGGCTGCCGAACACAGCGACCTTTAAGCTCCGCTTAAAGGCGATTGAAACTCTGGTTTCAATCGAATGTGTCAAAAATCGAGCGTATTAATTTGTTGCCCGAAAGAGAAATAAAGTTAAAGTTCTAAAGAGCTTAAGAAATTTTAAAAAGAAATCTTCTCAGGTAATCGCTTACATGGGTCGGCGTTCTTGATTTCGAATAGGTCTTGGGCTAAAGTAAAATGTGGGTACTGAACAAAAAATGATAATTGGAGGCTAACTATGACTTCGAAAGTAAGTTTTGATTATTCAAAAGCATTGTCGTTTGTTGGCGAACATGAAGTAACATACATGGCGGATGCAGTGAAGGCTGCACACGAAGCGCTACATAATGGAACAGGGGCTGGCAGTGATTTTCTTGGCTGGCTAACGCTTCCGCATGATTATGATAAAGAAGAATTCTCACGCATCCAGAAATCAGCTGAGAAAATTAAATCAGATTCTGACGTCCTTCTTGTTGTTGGGATTGGTGGTTCTTATTTAGGCGCTCGTGCAGCGATTGAAATGCTGAACCATTCTTTTTATAACGTACTAACAAAAGAAGAGCGCAAAACACCACAAGTTTTCTTCGTAGGAAACAACATTAGCTCTACTTACGTGAAGGATCTCTTTAGCGTTCTTGAAGGAAAAGACGTTTCCGTTAACGTTATTTCTAAGTCAGGTACAACAACAGAGCCTGCGATCGCGTTTCGTATTTTCCGTAAGTTCCTTGAAGAGAAATATGGCGTTGAAGAAGCGCGTCGTCGCATCTACGCTACAACAGACAAGTCAAAAGGTGCACTTAAAACACTTGCTGACGAAGAAGGATACGAAAGCTTCGTGATTCCTGATGATGTAGGTGGACGTTATTCTGTTCTGACAGCTGTTGGACTTCTTCCAATCGCAGCAAGCGGAATCTCCATTGAAGAGATGATGAAAGGTGCTCAAGACGCACAAGATGACTTGAACACATCTGACATCGCTTCAAACGAAGCTTATCAGTATGCAGCGGTTCGCAATGCTCTTTACAACAAAGGCAAGAACATCGAACTTCTTGTGAACTATGAGCCATCTCTACACTATTTCTCTGAGTGGTGGAAACAGCTCTTTGGCGAAAGTGAAGGAAAAGACAACAAAGGTCTTTATCCTGCATCTGTCGACTTCTCAACTGATCTTCACTCCATGGGACAATACGTTCAAGACGGCCGTCGTAGCCTGTTTGAAACCGTATTGAATGTAGGGAAAGCGCGTCATGAAATTATAATCGAAGAAGACGACAAGAACCTAGACAAGCTAAACTATCTTGCTGGAGAAACAATGGACTTTGTTAACCAGAAAGCATTTGAAGGTACTATGCTTGCTCATACAGATGGTGACGTTCCGAACTTGATCGTGAACATCCCTGAAATGACGCCTTATCACTTCGGTTACCTTGCTTACTTCTTTGAAAAAGCATGTGCCGTTTCCGGTTACCTTCTTGGCGTGAATCCATTCGATCAACCAGGAGTAGAAGCATACAAAACAAACATGTTTGCGCTTCTTGGTAAACCAGGATTCGAAAAAGAAAAAGCTGAGCTAGAGGATCGCCTTAAGACAAACGAATAGAACGAACTAAAGAGAGTGCCGCGGCGCTCTCTTTTTTTAATCTAGCTCCAGCGCCTACCCGCTCGAGGTCTTAAGTCAAGCCTCATTGTGGCAAAAAGCGCCACATTGAGGCTCGTCTTAAGCTTATAGCGGGTGATCGAGGCGCTTGCGCTTTTTTTATCATGAAATCCCGCTGTTTGGACACGATAAGCGTAGAATACGTAAACAGGGAGGAAGTACACATGATTCCAATGAATTCCGAGCTCGAAGGGAAAACAATTGAACTTAGCATTATGGAAGACAAGCTTCGTCAACTAGGCTATAGCTACGGAGGCGGCTGGGAATATGATCACGGCTATTTTGACTATAAAATCGATGATGAAGATGGGTACCTTTTTCTAAGAGTACCAATCAAAGCTGTGAAAAAAGAGCTTGATGCGGATGGCGCCATTGTTGAAATTGGCCAGCCGTTCATGCTCTCTCATATGTACCAGGCAGGAGTCGATCCTGAAGGAAACATCGGAAATATCTCAGCGTCCTTTAATCAGTTTCAGGAACCAACCGATAAAGATGCTGAAATTGATGAAAAGTGGTTGAAATACGGAGAGCGTTACGTGAAAGAGTTCGACGCAGCACTCTCGTCTTACGTGTGAATCACAAGTAAAAGATCATCTGACTCGATAAGAAACGAAGGGGAGGGATTCATGACAAGATCGCTTCCTCTTTTTACGCCAATCATCAGGATATCCTTTTCATTTAACTGTTGAGCCACATCACAAAAGGATTTCTCATTAAAAGCCTCCGCTTTCATAAAATCGAGCTGGTTCGGCTTCAAATGAGTCAGCATTTCAAGCAGTGTTGTAGAAATCCCATGTGAAAAGACGCTATTCGTCATGACTGTACTAAGTAGATGAGCACTTTCAATAATTTCATCCGCACCCGCACGCTCGGCATTCACAATTTGCTCTGGTGATAAAATCTCCACAATCGTATAAACAGAAGGATTGATTCCTTTCACGGTTAAAAGGGTAAGAATCGTCTGCATATCTACTTCCATTTCACTTTTATACTGATCCGCTGTAATCAAGACGGTATGCGCCTCGCTTACCTTTGCCTTTCGCAATGTGCTGTCTTCACCAGGATTTCCTCGAATAAAATGAATCCCTTCTTTTTGCAAAGGGTTTTCCGTAAGCGAATGATCAATGAGGACAATAGATCGCTCCGGCTGATTGGATAAAAGCGCTTTGATCGTATGCCTGCTCCGCGAATTCCAGCCAACGACAACGACGTGATTCGCTCGTTCATAGCTGCGCTCTCCGCGTCCAAGCGCTCCCTGCGTTATCACAAACGAAGAAGCAAGCTTTGCCATATAAAAGGTCATAAATCCAGCGCCAAACATAATAAACACCATCGCAAACGCTTTTCCTCTTACGGTTTCAGGTGATGTATCACCGTACCCAATCGTAGAAGCTGTGACAATCGCAAACCAAACCCCATCGAAAACAGTCGGGAACATCTCCGGCTCCACCAGATGCATAATAAAGCCCATCGTAATTAAAATCACAACGATCAGCGCACCGAGTTGTAATACAGGGGGATACCGCGATATATAATAAACTAAGTCACGTAATCTCAAAACAAAACGCTCCTTTCTCCACTTCCATTATGCCCATCAATCACTGGAAAAAAACGACACGTGTGTGATCCTTCGCGACAGGGTAAAGAAAGGATATGACAGGACAAAAAGGATGAAGAAATATGAGAGCACTATCATCATTCCTCGTATCGCTCGTACGCCTCATCTTCGGCATCATCGAAGCGATTCTCGGAATTCGCATATTGCTGAAACTATTCAGCGCAAATCCAACAGCTCCATTCGTGCAATGGATCTATGACTTTTCAGCGCCGCTGTTGTATCCATTCCGAAACATCTTTCCAACCACAGAATTCGCCGGACAGTATGTCGTTGAATTCTCTGCGGTGTTCGCACTGATTGTGTATAGTATTGTGGCGTCATTAATCGTACGGTTTGTGGCGATGGGCTTAACGAGTCGTGAGAGAAGGTAAGAGAGGAGAAACGCTGGTGATCGGCGTTTCTTTTGTTGTTTGGACGTTTATTGAACACGAAAAACCCTCTTGTATCCGCAAGAGGGTTTGTTTGATGGAGAGTAGACTATTCGGCGTATACTTCTCTCTTATTTATCGGTTGGGGTTCTCTTGCATTCCCATGCGGAAAACGTTCGGAAAATGCCTCAATCTGCTGTTCTGACAGCTCGATTGGTTCTTCGAGAACCACCCAGCTAACACCTTCAGAACAAGGTGGAGTCGTTAACGAACCGCTGTACCGGAATGTAGACAGGTCTTGTGGCAATAATGAATCCAGCTTTATATTAAGCTCCTCTTTAATGTTCTCGGAAGGAATATTTGAAAAGGCTTCAGCTAAGACTGGATTATTTTTACCTTCTTCAATAAGGAAAGCGAGAACAGCCAGTTCACCCGCTTCATTCTGATGAACAAGGTGGCCTTCCATTTCGAAATGGTTACCGTTCAATGTATTTTCACTTGGAATATGGAAGTGGAGTTGTTGTAAGGTATATTCTTCTCCTTGTAATTCCATGCTGTTTTCCCCAGTTGGA
Organism: Bacillus sp. Cs-700; assembly: GCF_011082085.1. Classification (NCBI taxonomy): domain Bacteria; kingdom Bacillati; phylum Bacillota; class Bacilli; order Caryophanales; family Bacillaceae; genus Bacillus; species Bacillus sp. Cs-700. The sequence goes on along the minus strand of NZ_CP041063.1, from coordinate 1,721,356 downwards.
TCCGTCAGTTGAACCGTGTGTCCGTTGTTTTCTAATGTAAACGGAGTGGATTGGTACGTGACATCAAGTTCTTCTAAATCATCGTTCAGTTCAATAGTTGAAACGTCAATGTTGATTGGAGACTGCTTTTCTCCTTCACCGCATGTCGCATACTCAGGATGCAGCGTATGCCAATTGGATGGCCCTGTCTCTCCTTCATATGACCATGTGACGTCTTCCGTTTGATCTTCATCGATTTTTCTCTCCGTTTCAGCGGAGCACCCCATTAGCATGGCCAATGATAAAACTCCTGCAGGACTAATTTTTTTTAACATGTAGCTTAATCACCAACCTCATTTTAGTTCGTTAACAAACGCGTACTTCAATTATTTCAAAGCACATAACATGGTTCAAAAGGATTTCGACCTAAACAGATCATCACAAATCCCTTTGCTAAACCTTTTAATAGAACCATTGGCTTGGGAGGATAGAGCTATGTTCTAAAAGTTGAGTCGTGATCTTAAGTGTAGTTATCCATGAAAGCTCACAGTCGAATAGAATAGTCCATCCTTAAATTTCTAAAAGGGCAATTTCCTTGATTTAAGTCAATGAAAGTCTTCCTCAGACAAAATACAATAGATCTAACATCAAAGCCGAGGAGGCTCTTATATGGGGTTAGGGAGAACAACGAATCAAAACATGCAGCAGAAAGCAGCAGTCTTTTCTGGTATTGCCTTACTTGTCATGACAGTTGCTGCGGTTTTTGCTCAGGGCTATGCGCACAGTACATTAGTCGTTAATGGAGATGCGGTAACGACATTAAAAAATATCCAAGAATCTCAAGTTTTGTTTCGTCTTGAGGTACTTGGATGGTTCATCATTATCATCATGGATTTAATTGTATCATGGGGGTTTTATCTGTTCTTGAAACCGTTCCATCCTGGTTACGCATTATTAGCCGGATGGCTTCGCTTCCTTTATACCGCCATGCTAGCCACTGCGGTGTCACATCTGGTAGTAACCAACACGATTGTTCAAAATTCAGTGGGAAGTACAGCAGTGGATCGTGTTGCACAGCAAGTAATGGATGCCATCACAGCTTTTGAAGCCACGTGGTCATTTGGATTAATTATTTTTGGGCTTCATCTGATCGTAGTCGGCTTTGTCGCATGGAAATCCACCAAAATACCAAAAGTGATCAGCTTTCTTGTCGTTTTAGCAGGCTTCAGCTACTCCATTATTCATTTCATGTACCATTTCATGCCCCAAATTGAAAACGTTATTGGGCTAGTGGAATTAATCCTTATGCTTCCCATGATCATTGGTGAATTAGGCTTTGGGATCTGGTTATTGGTAAAAGGAAGAAAGTTGACGAGAGACTAATCAACAATCTTGAGATTAGCTACGGACCGTTTCTTAATCCGGCTTAGAGATTCTGGCGTAATTCCCAGGTAGCTTGCTAGTAGGTACTGGGGAACTCGATCAATTAAATTTGGTCTTTTTTTCATCAAGTTCTGATAGCGTTCTTCTGGCGTCGAAGAAATGAAGGAGGAGAATTCATCCCTCATCGTACCAAGATCTTCTTCCATCATTTTGCGAGTCAGTTCTTCTAACACCGGATGCATGTCGTAAGCTTCCTGCTCAGTCGCTAAATCACCTACAATTAGCGTACAGTCTTCCAAGCAGCTAAGAGAGTAGGGAGAAACTTTGTCAGGAGTATGCTGATTAAAAATCGTGACACTCTGTTCTTCCATATAGAAATTGAACGTATTCTCATTTCCTTTTCTATCGACACCGTAAAGCCGCAAACAACCTTCTAAAACAAAATAGCATTTATCGGGAACTTCACCTTGATGTAAAAGTACCGTTCCTTTTTTAAACGTAGCAACCGGAATATCTACTGTCAGTTTTCTTAATTCGGATTCACTGAGATCCGAGAAGCGTTTCATATACTGGATAAGGACATCTTTCATCGTATTCATCTCCCTTACCAATTCTCATTATTCTTTAGTATAGCACGATAAAAAAGAGTTAGGTGGCGTGCTAAAACTGGTTATTCGCTAAAGTAATATGAATATGTTGTGACTACGCACCCGTATACTTTAAAAACAACTAACACCTAGGAGGAGATCAGAATGGACCTATTTTTATTTATATCCGTAATCGTTGGAATAACGTTTATTTTCTTATATTTTGTAATGAATTTTGACTTGAAAAAGAAGAAGTTAGAGGTAGAGGAAAAGAAGTTGGAGTTGGAAAAGAGAAAGTTGGAAATCAATGAAGAACCTCAGGAACAAATAGATGAAAAGATTTAAAAAGAGTTCAATGATTAAAGCCACTCAATATACCCTCTATACTTTGGCAGTATGGTGAGTAGATTTAGATATACTGACTGTTATTTCAAATATGAATGAGATGCTGAATAAACAATAGTTTCATAAAATTAAACAAATGGAAATGTGATTATCAGACTCTCGCATATTTTAAAAAACAAGTTGCCCTAACAATATAAGCTATGATAAAATAAATCTTGTCGACAGGAAATCGCTGTCATTATACGGGGCATTAGCTCAGCTGGGAGAGCGCTACACTGGCAGTGTAGAGGTCAGCGGTTCGAGCCCGCTATGCTCCATCAATGGAACCCCCTCTTGCGGAAGCAAGAGGGGTTTTTAGTGGTCTTGGAATGAAAGGTATTAGGTGTGACCAATTTATTAAGAATTGAATATTAAGTAGTGTGGTTAATGTAGTAGCTTTTGTATCTTCTCGTAACAAAAAGAGCCCTCGAAATGGAGGACTCATATTATCATGCTAACGTTGTCTTTGTTTCTCAATAAATTCTTTCATCAACCGGATGGTTTCTTCCTTATCCTCTTTTGAAGTATGAGGATGAGCGTAGATTCCTTTCTGGTTTTTATCAATATCATCAATTAATTCATCACGTTCTTTATCGGTGGTGACATGATTATTTCCAAACATATCATCACACTCCTTTATCTATAGTATATATTAATTAGCTGTCTTGATGCAAACGTATCAAGAACCAAACGATCATTCGAAAGGTGACTAGCTCCCAAGTCTAAATAAAGCTTTATTAACTTATGATTACCTCTTTTAATATGTATGGCCACATAGCCATCGAATCCTTTGTCGAAGCTTGCTTTACAAGCGAAAGCAAGTAAGGTAGGAGCAACTTTCAGACCATAAGTGTCATTTCGATTGTAAGGAGCAGATTCAATTACTTCTACAAGTACAAATCCTTCATGATACTCAAATGATAGACCTGCCTGTATATCATTTGACCCTTCAACTAGTAGCTTATAGACTTCACGGTTAGGATCATTCAATTCTTTTCTCCATGCGAACCCCCATGGAGGTTTTTTCATATGTGGGAGATCTTTACGTTGAATACGTTCAAAGTATCCCCAGTATTGCTGGTCACTATTCTTTTTCTCTACTATGAACATGGCAGTAACCTCTCCTTACAATATATGTATATACCTTATATTATCAGAAAAATTAATTAAAGAGCAGAAATAAATGGACACTTACTGCTTTTTAAACAGCTATTAACCCCTAACTGGTTAAATTTGTTACAATTAAACCATAACAAGGTTTCGGAATTTATGGGGGTGCTTCACATGAAAAGCAGCAACTTTCATTTTCTAAATGATCAATGGGGTTTATTAGCGAACTTAGGGGAAACAGCAGAGCAAAATGTATTTGGCGATCCAAATACAACCCTAATAAAATTACGCATGTTTGCGGAAACATTAACGAAGTATGTTCTCGCTTATGAGGAAATTAAAGAAACATATGATACCAACCAGGTTGATCGGTTAAAGGCACTTCGAAGAGACGATCTGATTACAGAAGAAATATATACGATGTTAGATACGATAAGGCGTAAAGGAAACAAAGCAGTTCATGAAGCTGGTTTTGGCACTGAGAAGGAAGCTCATGCCCTCTTACATATGGCTTTTCGCTTAGCAGTTTGGTTAATGCAAGTATATGGCGACTGGGATTTTAAAGAGCCAGCATTTCAGGAACCTGTTCAAAAGCAAGTAGTGGATGAGAAAGAACTTGAAGAGCTATCAGGTACTTATGAGGAAAAAGTGTCTCAGCTTGAAAGTGAGCTTGAGAAGTTAAGACAGCAACAGGCTTATGTGTCATCAGACGATAAATTGCAGCGTAAAAAAGGAGCGAAGTCGTTTGGTAGTCGGTTTGAACTGACCGAAGCGGAGACTCGCGTTCTGATTGATGAGCAACTAAGAAAAGCGGGTTGGGAAGCTGACACAGAAACGCTTAGATTTGGGAAGAAAGTGCGTCCTGAAAAAGGAAAGAACATGGCAATTGCAGAGTGGCCACTAAAGAAAGGCTTTGCTGACTATGCTCTCTTTATCGGATTAGAGTTTGTCGGAATTGTCGAGGCAAAAAGGACAAGTAAAAATATCATCTCTGACATTGAACAGGCGAAGAACTATGCCAGGTTGGTTGTCAAGCATGATGAGGAATTAATTCATATGCCATATGGTGATTACTTTGTTCCTTTTCTGTTTGCTACGAATGGACGGCCTTATATGAAGCAATTTGAAGAGAAGTCTGGGATCTGGTTTTTGGATGCTCGTAAGGAAACGAATCACCCACGACCACTCAAAGCCTGGTATTCCCCACAGGGGTTAAAAGATTTACTAAAGAAAGATGTTGATCAGGCAAACAAGAAGCTTCATGATGAAACGCTAGACTATTTGCAATTACGTCCGTATCAGGAAAAAGCGATCAAAGCTGTAGAGAATGCCCTTGAAAATGACAGTAGAGAAATTCTACTAGCTATGGCTACTGGTACAGGGAAGACGCGTATGGCAATTGGCTTGATTTATCGACTGATTAAACTTAACCGTTTTAATCGCGTTCTCTTTTTAGTGGATCGAACGGCTCTTGGGGAACAGGCGGAAGCGGCTTTTAAAGATTCAAAGCTTGAAAGCTATCATTCGTTTACAGAGATTTTTGAGCTTCAATCGCTTCAGGATGCATTGCCAAATCCTGAAACGAAAGTGCAGATCGCGACTGTCCAGGGAATGGTGAAACGATTGTTTTATTCCGAGACCGAGGAAGGTCGAGAAGCACCTACGGTCGATCAGTATGACTGTATTATCGTGGATGAAGCGCACCGAGGATATACACTTGATAAGGAAATGTCAGAAGTAGAAGAGCTTTTCCGAGATCATAATGAGTATGTGAGTAAATATCGTCAGGTGCTGGATTACTTTGATGCCGTTCGAATTGGACTAACAGCGACCCCTGCTTTACACACCGTCGATATTTTCGGAAAACCTGTTTTCACTTATTCTTATCGGGAAGCGGTGGTCGATGGATATCTCATCGACCATGAGCCCCCCTATCAATTTGAAACAACGTTAAAGAAGAATGGCATTCAATGGTCTGCCGGTGAATCGGTTGAAGTCTACAATACGCGAACGGGCGAAATAGAGACAGAGCTACTAGAAGATGAAGTCAATATTGAGGTCGCCAACTTTAATAAAATGGTGATTACTGAAAACTTCAATCGCGCGATTTTATCCGAGTTAGCCAATTACATTGATCCAATGAGCTTAGGGAAAACTTTGATTTTCGCCGCATCGGACGACCATGCCGATATGGTTGTTCGGATCTTCAAAGAGGCACTAGAGGAGATCCACGGTCCGATAAGTGACAATACAGTTATGAAGGTAACAGGATCGATTAAAGATCCATCTCAGGCGATTCGCCTTTTTAAAAATGAACGATTGCCAAATATTGTTGTCACTGTAGATTTGTTAACGACTGGAATTGATGTTCCTAACATCTCGAATCTTGTATTCTTAAGACGAGTGCGTTCTCGGATTCTATATGAGCAAATGTTGGGGCGAGCAACGAGAAGAAGTGATGACATTGGAAAAGACCATTTCTCCATTTATGATGCCGTTGGACTGTATGAATCACTAAAACCATACACATCGATGAAGCCTGTGGTGAGAAGTCCAAAAATAACTGTTCGTCAATTAGTGGAAGAACTCGAACAGTTAAAGAACACCGAACACCAGACGCAGCATAAAGAAGAACTGATCGCGAAAGTGCAGCGGAAAAAGCAGGGATGGACGGAAAAGGATCAGGATGATTTTAAAGTAATTTCAGGTGGCAAATCGATTAATGAGTTTGTCGATTGGATGAAGCAATCGAAACCTGAAGAAGTTGTGGAGGAACTAACTGCCAATCAAACCGTTCTCCAATACATTGATGAAAATCGGGGGAGACCGGTCCTTCAGTATATCTCTCAACACAAAGATGAAGTGAAAGAAGTGACGCGTGGTTATGGCAAAGCGGAGAAACCAGAAGACTACTTGCAGAGCTTTAATGAGTTTATCCAAGAAAACATGAACTTGATTCCTGCCCTTCAAGTCGTTTGCACCCGACCGAAAGAATTAACACGTGCACAATTAAGAGAATTGAAAATTGCACTCGATCAGCAAGGCTTTACAGAGAAAAGTCTCCAAACCGCCTGGCGTGATACGAAAAATGAGGATATTGCAGCTGACATCATTAGCTTCATTCGCCAGCAGGCCATTGGCGATCCGTTGGTTGATCATGAAGAACGGATCAAAAATGCGATGAAGAAGATCTATGCCATGAAACCATGGCCGAAAGTTCAAAAGGCATGGTTGGAACGAATCGAGAAACAATTGATCAATGAAAGTGTATTAGATCCCGATCCGGAAAAGGCTTTTAACGTTGAACCGTTTAAAAGCAGAGGCGGTTATAAACAATTAAATAAGATATTCGGTGGACAACTAGATGACATCGTTAGTAAAATCAACTATGCACTATACGTTAATGATGAGAAGGAGCAAGCATAAGAATGGGCAACCAGCAGATTGTACAGAAGCTATGGAATTTATGTAACGTGTTAAGAGATGACGGTATTACCTATCACCAGTACGTAACAGAGCTTACGTATCTGTTATTCCTAAAGATGATGAAAGAAACGGAAAATGAAACAGCGATCCCAGAAGACTATCGTTGGGACTCTTTAACGAACCTTCACGGACTTGAACTGAAAACACACTATCAAAAGCTACTGATTGATCTAGGTCAAGAAAGCAACCCAGTTCTAAATCAGATCTATACAAACGCAAATACAAATATCGATGAACCGAAGAACCTTGAGAAAATCATCCGTTCAATCGATGAATTGGATTGGTATAGCGCAAAAGAAGAAGGACTTGGCGATCTTTATGAAGGCTTGCTTGAAAAGAACGCAAGTGAAACAAAGTCTGGAGCGGGACAATACTTTACCCCTCGTACACTGATTGACGTGATCGTTCAGTTAACAGATCCAAAACCAGGCGAACGATGCAATGACCCTGCTGCCGGAACATTTGGGTTTATGATTGCAGGAGATCGTCACGTTCGTGAAAAAACCGATGACTACTTTGACCTTGGTGAAAAAGAAGCCGAATTTCAAAAATATAAAGCATTTAGTGGTGTCGAACTCGTTAAAGATACACACCGCTTGGCTCTTATGAATGCCATGCTTCACGATATCCAGGGTGATATTATCCTTGGAGATACGCTATCCGAGCTTGGAAAAGATCTTAAGAATTACGATGTGATCATGACCAACCCTCCATTTGGAACAAAGCAAGGTGGAGAACGACCAACTCGTGATGACCTCACATATGCAACAACGAACAAACAATTAAACTTTCTACAGCATATCTATCGTGCCTTAAAGCCTGATGGAAAAGCGCGTGCTGCGGTCGTTTTACCGGATAACGTCCTTTTTGAAAGTGGCATTGGAGCCAAAATCCGTGAAGACTTAATGGATAAGTGTAACCTACATACGATTTTACGCTTACCTACAGGTATCTTCTATGCACAGGGTGTTAAGACAAACGTATTGTTCTTTAATCGCGGAACAGTTGATAAAGACAATACGAAAGATGTGTGGGTATATGATCTTCGGACAAACATGCCAAGCTTTGGTAAGCGCAATCCGCTAACTGCAAAGCACTTTGAAGAGTTTGTGAAAGCTTACCAGACAGAAGACCGTGCGAGTATTAATGATGAACGGTTTAACGTATTTACCCGCGAAGAGATTGCGAAGAAAGAAAACAGCTTGGATATTGGGCTAATCGCTGATGAGTCATTATCTGTGTATGAAAACCTGCCGGATCCGATTGATTCTGCGGAAGAAGCGATTGCGAAGTTGGAGCAAGCTGTTGGATTGTTGAATGAGGTAGTGGATGAGCTTCGTGCGGTTGATCGTGGTACTACGTATGAAAAATCAGACGAAGTAGTTAGTATGGTTGCGGAAACTGCCGAGGTGGGTAGTGATGAGTAAGAAGGTTAAGAAGGAGAAAACCGTTGAGGAATTGTTGGAGGAAGCTTTGGTGCCTGTTGAGGAGCAGCCTTATGAAGTACCAGAGAATTGGGCGTGGATAAAACTAAATTCATTCTATAATCACGTGAACGAACAAATTCAACCTGATGGTAGTGAAGACTATATTGGTTTAGAAGATTTGCAAAAAGGTGGCGGAATAATACAAAGGGGTAATGCCCAAGGTCTAAAAAGCAAAAAAGTGGTGTTTAAATCTGGAGATGTAATTTATGGTAAACTACGTCCTTATTTAAACAAGCATGCATATGTGGATTTTGATGGTATAGCTTCAACAGATATACTCGTATATCGCTCTAAAAACCTGATTTCAAATAAGCTCTTAAATCACTATCTTGGTTTACCACATGTTTTGCAATTCGCTAATGCTAATAGTAGCGGTATAAATTTACCGAGAGTTTCTCCTAAAACTATGAATTCTTTACCGTTCCCTTTGCCACCATTAAATGAACAAAAACGAATTGCTGATAAAGTTGAACAACTTTCAAATAAAATTGATGAAGCGAAGCGATTGATTGATGAAGCAAAGGAAACGTTTGAGTTTCGTCGAGCGGCGATTTTGGATAAGGCTTTTCGTGGGGAGTTGACTGCGGAGTGGCGAAAGGAAAATCAACCTACACAAAATGCGGATAATTTATTGAAATATATTAGTGAAAAGAAAAAAAGTAGTAATATCAAAATTAATACAAATGATTTAAAAGAAGTTAACCACAAAGAGTACCCTTACCCTCTTCCCGAAGGTTGGTCTTGGGTGAAATTAGGCGAATTAGCTTATTATGTAACAAGCGGGTCTAGAGGGTGGTCGAAGTATTATTCAGAAGATGGATCACTTTTTATTAGAACACAAGATATTAACACAAATAAATTGGTTTTAAACCATGTTGCACATATGAATTTGCCGGAAAAAGTGGAAGGCAAACGTAGTTTAATTGAGGAGAATGACATACTTACGACTATTACAGGGGCGAATGTTGGAAAGTGTGCATTAGTTGATTTTGATATTTCAGAAGCTTATGTAAGTCAATCAGTTGCTTTAACGAAGTTAGTTGATAAGCGATTAAGCAAATATGTTCATTTGAGCTTAATATCACCTAACGGGGGAGGGGGAGAATTAAAAGAAAAAGCTTATGGAATTGGGCGTCCTGTATTAAGTTTGGAAGATATAAAAAACATAAAAATTCCCATGGCACCACTTATTGAACAAAAAGAAGTTATTAATAAAGCTGAAAAATTGTTAATGGCAGAAGAGAACTCAATGAATTTAATAAATCTTGAAAAGAGATTAGATGACTTACGAATTAATATTTTATCTAAAGCATTTAAAGGAAAACTCGGGACTAATGACTTGAGAGAAGAAAACTCTTTAAAAAGCTTAACTGAAATATTAAATGGTAGGTAGCAGCGTTAAAATAATTTAACTAGCCTATCATTATCAGTAAGAACAGTTCTCCTGATACTATCTAAAAATAACAATGGTGGCGTTGTGGTTCGGGATCAGATATAGCAATACTAGTCTCATTAACGTTTCTTAAGATTCAATTTAAATAGATACTCTGCAAATATAATTAAAGAAAACCCGGATGAACTATTCATATCAATTAGATTATCTGGGTTTCTTCTTAATGTATATGAGTAAATCAGTAGAACCGGCCCGTTGATTCCTTCTTTTTCTATATTAATATATATATAATAAAAAAAATAGAGCACTACATTCATCGAGTTAAAGGCCGAGTCAAATAGCCATCGTTATATACGACCCTAATGCAGTTTGTTTTCGCTTCAGGTTCTTTTTTAAAGTTCTTAGCTTTTCTCTTTAAGGCATTCAAGACCATGTTTTTCGTCCCTATAGTTCCTTCTGGAACTTAATCAGCTTCAAACACGATGCCACGTCAATATCATAGTCATTGTCAGCGTTCTGCGTAACCGAAGACATAGCTACACGGCCCTGAACAATTGGTTCTTCTGCTAATTTGTAACTCGTCTTTTTCTCTTCGTTGTATTCTTTTAATACTTCTTTAAGTCGATTGGTATTCAAATTTTTCTTGGGAAAGAGAGATGTTTTTTTATCTTTCTGTAAGACATCGTAGTTCCCATAAAAACGTTTTGAATCTGCTATGAAGATTATACATAATCACTTGCGCCCTTTTTAGTGAAGTGTGCCGTGATTGGAATTCCGACTTTCTTTAAGTTCAGATACCAGTTGTATTTGGGTGATGCCTGTTGGATGAAGTTATACACAATGATTTCTTTATCCATCCTTGGAGAGATTGAACTTCCCAAGCGATAGAAGATTGACCAGAATAGAATAGGTAAATCTTGGTAAGCTGAGGATACATCTTATTAAACTCATCAAGTAAGTCTCTAAACTGCTTGTAGTCCTCATTCAATTGCTTTTTTGAAACCACTGAGTTACGTTCTGGTTTCTCTAAATGAAAGTAGTATGCGTTTAGCCCATCTAAATGAAGTTCCTCAAGATTCTCATCAACTACGGATAGGTGATTCCGAACTTCACAATGACATCAGTAACTTCTTTTATTTTCTGCTTTTCTTCATCCCTTTTTAGTAGTAGAGGTGGATAGTTTTTCTTCTTGTCGGCAAGCCTTTGCCATACCAATTTATTCTGGTTCCATTCATAGAAGTTCATGAATGTCTTATCCGCTACTTGATATCCAAGTAGAAACACCAATGGAACATGCGCCAATCCTAAATAACTGACGTCTCCCTTCTTGGTCGTATCCAAGCATGCTAGAATATTCGAGGCCGTCTTTTCTTGATTTCGTAACGCAAATTCAAGACTGGATTCATTTAAGGCGCTTAGTTCTTTCACTTGGTTTAACTCGAACCACTCGCTCTCATGATTACTCAGATTGTTATCATCTGTTTCATAGGTGGCTACTTCGATGGACGAATGCCTGATGATTTGCACCATCGTTGAATTCGGCTTCTTGGCTTCTTAGTAACAAAGTAAAACCAAAGACTCACCCCTATGAGAAGTAGCCCTATGCACGTAGAGACAAGCTCCTTGCCCCTACTAATGCTTTAAAGTCTATTATGTTTTACTAACAGACATTTCAGCCACTATAATTAAGTTATTAAAGGAATTATTTTGTTCGTTATGGCTTATTAATCCATTATTAGAACGGTCTACCTGTCCCTCCGTCCCTTGGTGAACTTCAAACAACTAATGAAAGCGAATATAGTGCAATGATGTTGTTAAAAGAAATACTAAAGAATGAAATTAATAAATATTAAGTCTGCTATAAGAATACTTGTGAAGTAATAGGGAGAGGAAAATGGCATTAGCTGAATATGTTAAAGATAATGGAGCTGCTTGGGCTACTATCACTGCGTCATTGTTTTTAATAGCTAATTAGGAAAATATCGTTATTACAACATTCCAAAGAGTTATGTTCTATCGTGAATCACCTATATTTTAGATATAATTGTTAAGCTTTTTGTAGGTTTGTTTGGTGTATACGTTTATTTTTGGGTGATTTACGTAGCACTTATAAAGAAGGTGCAGGAAAATTTCAACAAAAAGTATAGTATGTGGGAGAAACTGAGGACTCTTATTTCAGAAAATAGCCCCTCCTTTTCATATTCCAACGGTTCTCCGGTGTGCGATGACCACTTCCAATAAAGCCGTCTTCTTTCTGTTCTTTATATGTTTTCACCCATTAATTAAGGGTCTGTGAAGCAATATCAAATTCCCTTGCCAACTCAGCCATTGTCTTGCCGTCTTCAACCACCATCTTTACAGCGTAAACCTTAAATTCTTTATAATAACGTTTGCCCATGATGAAAAACTCCTAGAGATTGATTGGTCTAGTATAAAAACCTCTATTCACTTTGTCCACTTTTAAGACTAGCATCACACTGTGAGTGGGTATTTATGTTAATATATGTAATGTTTAACAAATTTATAACTAGGAGCGAGGAATATGATTAGAGAAAGGTTTTTAAAAGCAGCTGATACTCTACGGCAAGCTATATTTTATGCTTCCGCTGAAGTCAATGAGTTAACAAAGCTTTTTAATAAAGCAGGGATTGATCATAGCCAAAAAGATCTTCTAAAGATGTTTCGTTTATGTATAAAGATTGTTCATTCCTTACCAGATGAAAAATATTATATACATAAAGATATTGTGTATGACTTTTCAAATGCGTTAATTGAATTAGGAAAAAAACATAAACGTGTTACACACTATTTTGACGGAGTTACTTTTGATTCAAATCATTACTCTTTTAAAAAGTACTTGCAATTTGGTGATCCGCACCTGTTTGCTATAGCACTATATATTAATTTAGCGGTTAGATTAGATGACTTAGGGTTACCTGGTGAAGCTTTCAACGCAATAGTTAAATCCTTGGATCCATGGGTTGAATTTTATGATAAAGATACAGGAATAGGAGACTTACAAACAAAAAATATTGATTTATTTGATAACTTTTTAATAGGTACAATTCACTTAGGGATAGAAGGAAACCGTCAAACTCTTATTGGAAGAGCAGCTGCAAATTTTTTTAACTTAAGTATAGTAGGACATGTAAACAACGATGCTCGAGATATATTTACTAAATATAGAAGATATGTGAAGCATGGTGTAGAGGCAACATTTGAAGATATTTGCTTCTATACTTCATATTTAGAACTTATTATGGGTGAAAAAACGAAGAACAAAAGTTTCGATGAAATAGTTAAATACTTACAAGATCAATTTGAAATTGAACATGCAAGAAAGTCGCATGATAGGTGTTTCTTGATTGCTTCAGTTTTGGCTAAGTCATTAGAGAGTTTTGATTGGGCCGAAAAGGCAGTTTCTTCATCTCCATCTAAACCATACTGGGCAGAATTTCTTTTTATGAAAGCGTTCATCATTTCTCTTTCAAGAAAAACTGAAGTAGAAAAGTTTTGGGAACTTTTAGCTGATTTTTTAATTCAGGCAGGAAACATTCACTCAGATCGGATGATGCTAGACTTATGTAAACAAAAGAATAGTAGTTTTTTAAACTTAATGGTTACTTCTTGTCTCTTTAATAAGAAATATCAGTTAGCGGTAGAATTAATATATGCATGGTGGGTCCATAAACCAGGTGATACCGTTCTGCAAAGTGTAGAAGAAAAAGCAATAATAATTTCAATACCTAATCTTCATCCTACGGGATCTCACTTCCTTATATATGATAAAGAAAAGGTATATTCATTAGCTTCAAAAAGTAGTAAGAGGTTAGCTGATATTATGTCAATAAAAGATAAAGTTGAGTCAAGTTGGACAGCATTATTAAATGAAGAAGCTACTTTGATTCCGAAAAATGATAATAGAAATTATGTAGAACTATCAAGAGAATACATTAATACCATATCAGAATTTATTGACATTGACACATTAAAAGAACTATTAACTGGAATACCGGAGGAAACCCATTTTCAATACATCGAGTTATCGTGGACAAATGCTCCAATTCCAGCCCTATTATCACATGTTACTCCACAAACCTATTCAGTTTCAGTAGATAGTGTAAAGTTACCTGTACCCAAGAGAATTAAAAAAGTTCTGATATGGAGTGATCCAGATGGATCACTACCTACATCTACCTTTGAAGTTGAAGCAATAAAGTATATTTTATCATGTAAGAAAATTCACTTTGAACATTATGAAGGTAACCAATGTACTAAAAACTTGTTTCTTGAAAAATATTCGGACGCAGAATTTGACATGATCTGGATAATTTCTCACGGGGCGTTTAATTCTGATAATCCTCCTTTTTCAGAGTTATATGTGGCTGAAAACGAATCAGTTACAACATGGGAATTAAAAAAGTACACACCAATTACTACAAAGAGACGTTATTTAATATTGAATGCATGCCAAAGTGGAACTGCGGGAGTCAGATATAATAGTATGGGATTTCTGGGGATAGGTCCTTCTATCACTAACGAATTTCAAACAGTACTAGGTCATCTATGGTATGTAGACACACTTGCCTCAGCCGTTCTAGGTGTTTTTATATTAAAAGGATTGGTAGAAGGTAATTCTATAGCCTTATCACTAAAACATGCCTCTAATATTATGTGCGAAGGGAATGGAGCAATTGAGGAGGAATTGTCAGAAATTAATGTGGATTTGCAGTTAGTTGAACGTATTAGGAATTCAGTGACTAAAGATTTAAGTTTGCCTTTTTACTCAATGTCAGGAATAGTTTTTGGATAATAAATAGGGTTAATTTTCCAATATCTGAAAATAAATTTCTTAATCAAGTGATAAAAGACGAGAAAAGTAAATTTTTCTCGTCTTTTTGCCTTTTAAATAACCACGATGAACCGTATCATAAGTATCGGTAAATTTTTTTATTCAAAATTCTTACTTTTCTTTACCTAGAGGTAAGTTAGTGACACTCTCAAGTCCAAAATCTTGTTTACTAATTAAATATTTACTAAAGAAGTTTGGATCAATACCAGTCATCCGATGAAAAAAGGAAACATCTACTTTCCAATCATTTTCAATCATGTGACGAACATCTACAAGGCCTTTTTTGGAAAGTAAATCAATTATTGATTTTACCTTCATCGGTTTCTGTAGTGATATTGTATCATCTAGAGGTTCTTTTTTTAGGTATCCCTTTCTATGAAGGGCAGCATAAAAGTTCCTATGATTTTTTGGGTCAATTATTCCTAACTTAGCTGCTCTGTATCCCAATACTTGTAAAGATGTACACCACTTCTTTTTTAAATCAATGTATGCATCTGGATTAGTGACATATAACATGTCTTTCATGTCATTTTTAAATGCATTCTCAGGTAATAGGAATGCACCTGCAAAAATATTTGCCTCATTTTCTATGGTTTTATGCTCCTTACGATCCAGACTAGTGAATTCAAGACGGTAGTGAAGTAGTAAATGACCTAGCTCATGCGCAATATCGAAGTTTCTTCGAACAGCTGAACGTTTCATATTGCCTAAAATGATATACGGGCGTTCATTATTGGTCCATAAGCTATATGCATCAATTTCTTCACCAATCGCCTTTTCGAAAATAAACACTCCACTTTTCTCAACTAGAAACATCAAATCATCATTGGTGTCATTCCTAAAACCAAGTTTATTTCGAGCTAGTTCAGCTACTTTATTAATTTGAACCAATCTACTGTCATCTGAAGTATTTAAGTACTTAATTACCTCATCCCTTAACTGAATAATTTTCAGGGTTGGATAGCTGATTTTAGCAGTTAAATAGTCAACGAAAGTATCTAAATATTCTATATGCTTAGCTTCAGCCTGTGTTTTTGAGATAACATTAACAACCTTTGAACGGTAAGCGATGTTCAATACATTTATGTTATCTGATTTCATTTTTTTCTTCAGAATGTCATTAGTGTAAAAATACTTATTTTTAACATTGAATATCTTTTTTAATTCGTTAATAACTTGCATTTTTGGTGATGTGTAGTTGTTTTCGTATTGCCAAACTGCCTGTTCTGTTATGCCAATCATATCAGAGAGCTGTTTTCTTGAATATCCATGCATGATACGAAGATTGGTTAGATTTTCACCAATAAACATGCCGCTCCCTCCTTATCTATAACGTATTGCTAATTCATTCATTTTTTTCTTCTTCTTCTAGGATTCCAATGTCAAATGCCGCTGGATCCAATATTTCATCATTTGCATCTGGAGCAACTACCTCACGCTCATCTTCTGTCAAGTCTGCTCCAGAGATATAATCTGAAAGATTTTCTACCTCGTAGGCTACATTATCTCCTGGATTCGGTAAATAATGTATTATTTCAGATATTTGATAAGCCTCATCAAGTGCGTAAGTAAGGATATGAAATTCATTATAAGACGATTTGAAATAATCTAATTCCTCCTTTACTTGCTTTTCAGGAACTAAGAACGATAGTTGCTCAGATTGTTCAGCAGCCATTTCGGATGAATCTTTATGTTTGTTAGTAAAGATTAAGTCTTTATTTATTTGGGATAATTCATGAAGGTAAGTGCGAGTACGGCCATTTCGCCCACTTTTTGTAGGCAGTTTTGCTTGAGAGAAACTCTCTTTATTAAAGTAAGCAGCATTTTTAATTAGAAAAAGTATTTTTGAATCTCCATGTACAAATTGAAGATAGTCCCACGTTAATCCTGCCTTAGACTTCTTGTAGGTAAATCCATGATCGATACATTCTTCTGCAACTTTGCTTTCTATAAAATTCCCTTTAGTTCATGCAAAGGCAGAACTAATCTTCATTTTGTCTCTTCTATCTTTTCGATGATCAATATATTCACGGTAACCTTCTACTATAGCCTCGACTATCATCTTACTGTGATCTGAATTAAATTTGTATTGATCCATTTCAATTATCACTCCAATTCATGAATTAAATATCCTTAGTCTATTTTAATCGAAAATAGGGTGAGTTAAAATGATTTTTTTGTTTTTTTTTAAAGTTTTGTAATGGAATCAACTCGATTGTTATAGTGATGAGATTAATCTCATTTTTATTAGGGTTAGTTACTGTAACCGCTAAACTATAGTAAACAGTTTTCATCAGGAATAGGTGGGAGGGTTCCCCTGACTCTATATTAGTATAGAAATAAAGACGTCTGAATGGTTTAGTGAGTTATGAGAAAAATGAATAAAGAATTAATAGGTATTTTTCTTCAAGATCCTAATTGTGAAAATGCAAGTATGAAGTGGGAAAAAACGGGTATCTCACAAACTTCTATCTCAATAGCTATTCTGAGAGGAAGCATCTACTACTTTCCAAAAAAGTTCACTAGACCTATTTAGTGAACTTTTTTGGATTTTTCATTTTTATCAAACTCATCTTTATGACTTGAATTTCCATAAACATACATACAATGTGATATATTTACCTTATGAATAAATAAAGAGGTGCAGTAAATTGAGTGACAAAGCAAGACAACTATTTGAGTATTTGTTAGCGGTAAATAATTTGCGATTTAATGTTGTTCGTGATTATAAAGAGTATGAAAAAAATTGGACGAGATCTTCCCTTGAAGATTATGGAGATGGGGTCTACGTATTAGGAGATGGGGAGGATGAAGCAGCAATTCTCGAAATTCATCGACAGAAATTCACAGAATCTATTTTGACTCCTCCTCGTCCTGATGCATCCATTAGAGAGTGGGTTACATACTCCTATTATAAAGAAGATAAGCCACCACAAATGCCAGCTCCTAAAGTGATGATCCAGGGAACGGAAGAAGTTGAAGTCCGTTTTGACGAAGACTCTAAACGATTAAGTCACTTTAAAGAGTGGTTGGAAGAGTGGAATGATTGGGCTGCTGAAGTGAAACGGATGAAAAAAGTTCAATCTCTATATGAGCTATTTTTTAGGATTAATCAAGATTTTCAGAAAGAAGGAGAAGGTCTTGAATTCTTGTTAGGGGAAACCATATTTACTTGGAAACATGAAGTTGGTTCCATCCACCATCCATTGTTTACAACTAAATTGGATATTGAGTTAGACACCGAACAAGGAATCATTTCTGTGACGCCAACTAATCAAGGTTACAAGCTTGAGTTAAATACACTAAGTGTGATATCCCTTCCTAACATGGAAGAGATACAAAATATTGGGAAGCAAGCCCGGTATAGAGATGTATTTGAGGAAGATGTAAAGGATTTATCGCAACAATTTATGCAGTTGATTGACGCGAGTGGACGAATAGCTGTACAAGATGAACCGATACATCCATCTAAAGATGCGGTAGCCCATTTGGATGAATATGTACTTATTCTCAGACGTAAGGATAACCAGGTACTTAAAAATGATTTAGAACAGATTATTGAGACGATGCAAGAAGAAGACTATAAAGTTCCCGCAACAATTGATTCAATTGTTGGAAATGAAGTAAGTGTTGATCAAGAAATGAATAGCTTTAAATGGGATAAAGTAGCGACAGATTTATATTTCCCATTAGCGGCAAACGAGGAACAAAAAGAAATTGCTAGGAGATTATCGTCTAACTACGGGTTAACGGTGCAAGGTCCCCCGGGTACGGGTAAAACGCATACAATCGCAAACATCGTTTCTCATTTATTGGCACATGGGAAGAAAATACTCATAACAAGTCAAAAAGAAAATCCATTAAAAGTGCTCAAGGATAAAATTCCTGAAGAGATCCGTGATTTATGTGTACCTGTACTTGGTGGAGGAAGAGACTCCCTTAGAGAAATTGAAAAATCGATTCGAACGATTTCTGAAAAGCTAGGAAGCACTTCTACTGAAAAGTTAGAAACTGAAATCGCAAGGAGTAAAGAAGACTTAGATAAAAGTAGAAGAAGTGAAGCGAAATTCAAACATCAGCTTTTAGAATATAGTAAAAGCGAAAAAACAGAAATTGAGTTTAAAGGTAATTCAATCTCCAAAGCCGATGTAGCTCAAATGTTGATAGAAGAAACATTAGATTATCAATGGATACTAGATAAAGTGATATTGAATACCGATTTCCCATTATCAGAAGAAGAATTTAAGTCGCTTTGGGATCTTAGAGGAAGATTGAAGGATGAAGATCTCTATTTAAAGGACTCGATTCTTCCTCATGTTCAATTGTTAAAAAGTCCAGAAGAGATGAAAAAATGGTTATCTCTTGGAAAAGACTTAAAACATCGGCATGATACGGCCATTTTGCATACAGATAAGATGCAATTTCCTGATGAAAGAGAATACGCTGAGAAATTAAAGCAAGAGACTTCGAGAATTCTTGAATATAAGGAATGTTTTAAAGAAGATACCCCCCATCAAAAGATACTGGAAGATGTATTAGCTGGAGAAACAAGAAAAGAGCGGTGGATTTCATTTCTCGATGGTATGAAAGCAATAAATAACGAAATGGTTTCCATCTATAATACTATTATTAGTCATGATATTAAGCTACCCGACAAATCTTATTTTGAATTAGAAGCGGACATCTATGTCTATGGTGAACGACTAAGAGAGAACAAGAAGCCGAATGCTCTATTTGCTTTATCGAAAGGAAAGAATGCCAAATACTTATGGCAAACTCCAATATTAAATGGACAGCCTATCAGAGCAATAGAAGAAATCGACATCTTACAGCAATATCTTCTATTAACGAAAAAGAAAGAAGAAGCTGTACGGACATGGAATGCTAATCTTGACGAGGTCAATGGACAACTCATTGATGCTGAGGATAAACGTCTCTTCAATTCGATCGATAAAGAAATCGATTCTTATGAGAAAACAATTCGATTAGGACAGCTAATTGAGACATTTAAACAAACAACTAGTCGTTTAACGTTACCTAATGAAAACTGGTTGGACTTTGGACTCTACAGTGATTTAGATACAAAAATTAGCTATCTCTTTGACGTTCTAAATTATCAAGAGTGGGAAAAAGAATACTCGGTATACACTGAAACATTAGAAAAACTTTTAAATGAAAAAGGAATTCATCCAATTGTTCAAACTTTCTCGGACGTTCTTCATGAAAAAGATGAAACAAGATGGGAATCAGTTATAAATGAACTAACCGGTTTAATGAACAAGAAAAACGAAGTGACTCAATTTTATTCGCTGTTAAACCGACTCCAGAATCATGCTCCTAATACGGCAAGTATGATCATTAGCTTACTAGACAAGGATGTGCTAGTTCCACAATATCCTATTAAGGCCTGGGAATTAAAATCGTTGTACGATTGGATGACTGAAAATCAGGAGTTCGAAGCCGAACGGATAGAGAATAATATTAAGATAGAGCAGGAATATCAAAAGAAATTAATTACTGAAATTGTCTCGAATTCTACTTGGTTAAATCAAATTAACCGTATCACTGAATCACAAAAACGGGCTTTGGTCGCATGGAAAAATTTCATTAAGCGATATGGAAAAGGTACAGGAAACAACAAACGCTACCTTGCTGATGCACGTAAGGAAATGGAAAATGCTCAATCAGCTATTCCTGTATGGATAATGCCAGTGAATCAAGTCATTGAGAACTTTCCTGTTTACAATGAAAAGTTTGATGTGATCATATTTGATGAAAGCAGTCAATGCGATATTATGTCAGTTCCTGTTCTGTTACGTGGTGAAAAGATTGTAGTGGTCGGAGATGACGAACAAATCAGTCCTTATGGAATTGGCACAAAGGACTCTGATATTGAAGAGTTAATTCAACGTTACTTAGAAGGAGTGCCGAACAAACGATTATTTGATCATAAAATTTCGCTTTATGAAATAGCGGATCAAATTTTCCCTAAGAGCGGTAGATTGATGTTAAAAGAGCATTTTAGATGCGTTCCAGAGATTATTCAATTTTCTAATGATCTGAGTTACGGCGGGCAGATGGTTCCTTTAAGATTACCTTTTGAAAAAGAAAAAGTTGATCCACCAGTCATGGCGATAAAAGTACAGGATGGATATGCCTCAGAAGGAAAAATTCTCGTTAATATTCCTGAAGCAGATAAGATTGTAGAAGACATTCAAGCTATAGTCGCAGATCCGCAATTTCAAGATTTGACGATTGGTGTAATAGCACTACAAGGAAATAAACAAGCAGCTCTGATTGAGAATAAAATTCGCGAAAAAATATCCGAAAACGAATTTGTTAAGAGGAAAATCATTTGTGGTAATGCCTATAGTCTTCAAGGAGACGAGAGAGATATCGTTTTCTTATCAATGGTCGTAGCTGAAAACAGAAGATTTGTTGCGATGACTAAAAAAGACCAACAGCAAACGTTTAACGTAGCTGCAAGTCGCGCTAAAAAACAAATGAGGTTGTATCACTCAGTTGAGTTAGATGAGTTAAAGAAAGATTGCTACCGCTACCAGTTACTAAGTTATTGTAAGAACCCTACAAGAGTAAATGATGTTGTCGAGAATTTGGAAGAGCTATGCGATTCCCCTTTTGAGATTGAAGTACTTCGCATGATCGTAGCGAAAGGGTATAAGGTACAGCCACAAGTCAAAGTTGGTAAATATCGTATTGATTTAGTCATTGAAGGAATTAGAGATCGACTTGCGGTCGAATGTGATGGCGAGAGATGGCACGGTCCTGAAAAATGGGAAGAAGACATGCAACGTCAATACGATCTAGAACGGATAGGTTGGAAGTTTTGGAGACTTAGAGGAAGAGAGTATTATTTCGACAAAACCAAATCAATGGAGAGTTTGTGGGCGAAGTTGGAAGAGTTGGGGATTGAAAAAGCCCAATCCTATTAGATGAACATTAGATTAATAATTGTCATTGCCTTAAAGACGCTTGGATATGGTATATCCTGGCGTTTTTTGATGGAATCATTAATTCTGAACTTTAAGATGTTCAATTTTTCCATTTGTAAGCGATTTGAAAGGAGTTTTGCAGGCACAAATTGAAGTTAACTAAGTAGGAGAGCAACTGTGGAAGTGTGATTGTGAATTTAAAGGAGGATGTCGAATTGATTTCGAAACCAGGGTGTCGCTATTGGACTAATCAAGAAAAAGTTAGTGCAGAGTTTGATCCGTCAGGTACTTATCGATATCAATTAACGTGTTCTTGGAAAAAGGAGATAGGTTCCGTTACTTTCGTTATGCTAAATATATGCAGATTTAAATGTTTGTGATCGAACACTAAATAGGTGTGTGAATTTCACGAAATCCTGGGGGTATGGGGAGATGAAAATAGTAAACTTATTTGCATTAATCTCAACAGACCCAAATCTATTAAGAAGTCATTCCTCTCCAGTTGGAGAAAATAATAATGATTATATATTAGGTGCTGTTGAGCAATCGGATCTACTTGTTTTTGCTTGGGGAGAAAAGCATTGTAATATACAAAAAAGAAATTCAGAAACAATCGAGTTACTGAGGGATTTTAAACCCAAGTGTATTAAGAAAACAGTAAGTGGAAACCATCCGAGACATCCGCTGTATCTAAGAAAGGGATTAGAGCCAATAGCTTACCTTTGAACATGGAGTTTAACTAAGTAACGATATTACTGAATTTACAAGTAAAAAAGCATTCAACTGTTAAAAAAACACTGGAAAGGTTCTCTGGATTGGAGTGATAATCTTATGAGCTTTGAAAGAAAAAACAGTATCCAAGAAATAAAAAAGTATGCTCTTGAGCTTATTGAGGTATCAGTCAAGGTAAAATGGAAAGTTAATACCCTTGAATACAAGGAGAAAAGGAATAAGATATTGCAATTAATAGATTCAGGAATGGAAAATGAGGTTTTTACATTTGCTGAACAGATAGAAGCAATCAGCATTAGAAGCTTTTTTGAATATTCTTCATCTACATTTTTAGATAGCGATCTAGAGAAGTATTACGAGGTGGAGGAATCTGTAACTCCTAAAGCATTGAAGGAGTATTTAACTAAAAAGGGGCAATTGTTTAAAATAGACGGTACGGATGTAGTTTTCAAACTAGAAAGAGGTAGAAGGATAGGTACTTCTTTTGCTGCTACAATAAATCAAACAAGCACTGATGGTAGTTATATTGCTGGAAGTTTTATGTGGCTTCATGAAGATACTATAGTTATAAGAGTTAATCCTAACTAAATTACTTGAAAATACTTTGATAAGTATTTGTGATTATTACCTAATTGATTTGTTTATGAGATTCCATTTTTAGTATTATCATCTTATTTAGAAGAGTGGTGATTGTATATTGATAATAACTTTAGTTGAAAAAGAAATAATATCATTGTTTGAGACTTTTCTAATATTTGGTATAAAGAATCAAAAAGAAAAAATTTATGCAACCAAAAGTAAAGATTTAGTTTTAATAGTAAATCCAATAGAAAACTATATCCAAATTCAGAACTTTGGCTTGGAATTATTTCAGATGTATTACCAGCTAAATAATCAAACTTGGAAAGAGGTTATATTTCCACTTGTTGATGATAATATAAATGAAAGAACCATCGAGATTTTGGAAAATATAAGAAACATTTATCGAAGAGAGCAAAAGAGATTTGGTATTCGTCTAATTGATTCTAACGAGTAGGTGTATTAGTGTAAATTAAATCTTTCAATTCTACAAATATTATAAAAATCCCTTTGGAGGTCATTTTATTCTAATAGTTTCTGTAGGATTGAAGAATTAAAGGTTTTTAATCCTAGATTAAATAAGGGGATGAGTTTTTGTTTAAAAAATTCATTGGAAAATTGCATAAAAAAAATATTACTGAAAATGTTCAATATAAAGATAAGAAAAGATATTATTTAAACGTCCCTTATAAGGAAAAAGAAGTTGCTAAAAGTTATGGAGCAAGATGGCATCGAGAGAGAAGACGTTGGTATATTGAAGGAGAGATAGTAGATAATGAAGAATTTTGTAAATGGTTAAATTATGAAGAAGACTATTCTTTGTTTGCTACGAGATTTTATTTAGCTGAATCGGTTAGGTGTTGCTGGAAATGTAAAAAAAACA
This sequence comes from Bacillus sp. Cs-700, assembly GCF_011082085.1. NCBI lineage: Bacteria > Bacillati > Bacillota > Bacilli > Caryophanales > Bacillaceae > Bacillus > Bacillus sp. Cs-700. Next base: position 1,697,548 of record NZ_CP041063.1, on the reverse strand, counting down.
ATAGAGTATTAGGAATGCTATATGATAACTATCAAAACTTAATGCCAGATTCATATATTATTGATTCAAAAGAAATAGAGGTTAACGTATGGCATGATGAATACGAACCTTTCTTCTCCCCATTATCCACATTAACCGATGAAACAGTTCAAGTCTTGGAATCAATAAACCATCCTATAGCACAAGAGTGTGTTAACCTTGCAAAAAAGAAGAATGCACAGCAGTATTGTGAGCATTGTAATTCAAAGCAAGGAAACTTCTATCTATTTGAGGAGATAGATTCACCTTTTTCGTTTATGGATCTCAAACTTTTAAATAATATTAGCTTATACAAAGTTGAACATCCAGTTAAAAGTAATGCTATCCCTTTCTTTAGTTCATTAGAAAATAAAAGGGTTTTTGTGCGTAATGCTACTAAAGAGACTATTACATAATTTATGCACATAATCAAAAAGTTCAATATCGAGTTGTGCTTGTTTTTTAAAATGGGCAATCATTCACAAATTCATTTTTAATAACCTTTAACATCGCTTCAGCGACGGCTTTATCATGGATACAGTAGGGACAGGTTCCTTGCACCTCCCAATGTGTCTAAAATATATTACGTTTTTGAGTTTTACTAACGCACATTCCAGCCACTATAATTCTGCTTCGTAGGAATTACACCATGAATGGTTTATCAATTCATTGTTGGGAAGGTCTACCTTTTTCTCTGTTCCTGAGTTTTATATTACTAATTATGGAAATGGGAATGATGTATACTTATATATGTGAAATATTACATGCCTATGTGAGGTGAGGGAATGAAACTTTTAAATAATATTTATTCTAATCATTACAATGAAATTAAATATATTCTTTTAAATGCTGATGAGCTTCAAATAGTAAGTCCGTTCTTAATGGAATCATTTGATGATTTTTTTAGTCAATTAAAAGGTTTGGATATTAAACATATTTCATTGACAACAACCCTAAAAGATAATGATCCCGATTTATTAAAAAAATCAAACTCACTCTATTCCTTTTGCATGAATTGTCAAAAAAATAGTATTGGTTACTGCGTCTCTATTGACAATAAATTGCATGGAAAAATATACATATCGTTAAATTCCGGAGCACCCTTAAAAGGTATAATTACTTCTGCAAATTTTACTAATTACGGATTAGAAACTAATCATGAGTGGGGAGTTTTAATTGACGATAATAGTCAACTATTAAAGTTAATTAGTGAAATCAATAGTGTTGAAAGTAAAATTTTATCTAACAAAGAATTAGAAGAAATAATAAAAAGGATAGATGCCTTTTTACAGGCGTCTCCTAAGCCTAGAGAACCAAAAATAAGTTTAAGTGTTAGCGATATACTTAATAAACAAAAGAATACAGTTACGTCTGATAAACGATATTTTATTAAGCCTGTGGGAGTATCGGACAATCCTTTTTCTGAAGATAGAAAATTATCACCAGATATACAGGAACTTCACTTTTCTAAACGAAAACCTACTGCAGTAAGAGAGGGAGATATTTTAATCTGTTATGGTGTGGGAACCGCAAAGCTATTGGGATATTTTGAGGTTATAGAAGGTCCATATTTTTTGGAGGGAACGTCTAGTAGATGGCCGTGGGAAGTAAAAGCCAAAAACCTCTGTCCCGAATATAGCGAAAGATGGAATACGTTTAATAATACTATTTCTTCTATTCAGTCTTTATATAATGCAACACTACCAATTACAAAAAACAATCAAGGAAAAACTCTGGGGGCTTTAAATTTTGGGGCTGATAAAATTCAACTTACTAAAGAATTTGCTAGTCATGTAATCAATATTATTGAGGATTCAGTAAGGGAAACAGGTTCCTCGCCCCACCATATATAGTTGTAATAGTTGACGTTTTGATTATTACTACCACAAATACTAGTCGCTTTGATTTTGATTACGCAAGAAATTTTTCTGTGCATTATGGTTTATTAATTCATCGTTAGGACGGTTAATCTGCCCCTCTGTCCATAAGGGGAAGATAAAACTGTCGAAATCAACATATTAATGGTCATTTTAATACTACCTTTCTTAATGCTGGTGGTATCCATGACTGAAAGGAGTATAGGAATTGTATAATGATAACTTCACATCTTTAAATCAAAAAGAAATAGATCTATTAAAAACTCTTACAAAGAAATATGAGGAATTCATACAGCCGAGTCCTTTGCAAACACATCTAATTAACACAAAAGATAAAGTATCTGAATATTTACCAGCAAAAGTGAAGGATATCACATCGGATGCTATTAAAAGTGCGAGTGATTTGGTGGTAATTAAAAAGGTTATGGAAAGTGCTGGTAAGGGTTTTGGTGTCGTAAATGAAAATTCTGCAAGATACACTTTAAGTAAAAAGCAAGTAATAAAATCTTTAAGTAATGAAGATCTTCAGATTGATCACTTTGAAAGAATATGTGAACTAAGAAGTTATTACATCGAAAAGAATGTAATCAACAGGAGAAAAATGTTTGATTTACCTACGGCATTTGTAGGTGGAGGGCTAACAGGAATATTTGGTTTATGGGGTGTCCCATTTAACCTAGCCTATACGTTTTTTATGTACTATAGAACTGTTCAAGCTGTGGGTTTATACTATGGTTACGATGTTGTTGATGATCCAAGTGAGTTAGAATTTGCATCCAGTGTAACAATTGAATGTCTATCTCCCCATATAGCGTCAGATGCACAGAACCTTGGGTCAATAGTTAGTAGGATGATGTTTGCTACAAACGTTACAGCTTTAAAAGAGTCATTAAGGAAATTATCATACGAAAAAATGGCTCAAAAAGGTGGGGCTGAATTACTATATGTTCAGATACGTGCTTTAGCAAATGCACAAGCTAAAAAAGCACTGGAAAAAGCGGGTAAAGAAGGAGTAGAAGCAGGCATATTTAAGAATCTACTTGAACAGATTGGTAAAAAAATGAGCAAAGAAACTGGAAAAAAAGCGGTACCTGTTATTAGTGGATTTATTGGAGCTATGTCAGACACATATACCATGAATAAGATAATAAAAGGAGCAAACCTAATCTATCATAAGAGATTTTTATTTGAGAAAGATATTAGAATAACTGAACTTAATTCTGGTTCAGATAATAACCTTAGACCTGATATTTTGGACTACGTTGAAATAATGAATAAAGTTAGAACCTGACAACGTGAGTGAAAGAGAGCTTGGCATTTGACCCAAGCTCTTTTATTTTATTCCTCTTAAATTACCACTATTATACCAAAAGTCTGGGATTTCATTAGGGAATTAAACTTCGTGTATAATATCAATTTTACGAGAACATAGACCCTTCTCAGCGCTGAGTAATACACATACAGCAAGCCCCCACACTCTAGAGTGTGGGGGCTTGGATCATTTTATTTCAAGGGGAAGGAGTTAGGGAAACTCCTTGGGTAATAGATTATCATAAAAAGCACCCAATTCTAAGAATATGGGAAAGTTTTGACAATGCAACTTTTCTACTACTAAAACTCTTGTATTATTCTTATAAAAATGATCAGTAAAAAGAGCAAGTACTTGTGAAAGTAATATCGATTTGAAGTAATTGGTATTAAACAATCTTGCCCACTTAATTTAATAATATAAGAACCCGATTTCTCTTAAAATCAAAATTCACCTGATAGTTGCTTACTCCCCTCTTCATAACCGTGCATAAGATAGTATTACTAAATTTTTTGTATTGATATTTAGTGATAATAGAAGGAGTGGATAGATTGAAATCAGAAACGAAATTGACGGGTCGAGTGATTTTTAAAGGCGAACCCGGGTATGAAGAGGCACGGCTAAATTGGAATCCGTATACTAACACATTTCCTCTAGTGATTGTATTCGCGCAAAATCATAATGATGTGTGTAATGCAATTAAATGGGCACGAGAAAACAATGTTCCTATTCGTGCTCGAGGCGGGCGCCATTCCTTGGAAAGAAATATGGCTACTGTAAAAGATGGCATCACAATCGATGTCAGCGAGATGACTCGAATTCGCCTAAATAGTAATAAGGAAATAGCTCTTGTAGAAACCGGGAACGATGTAGGTCCGGTTGTAAAGACTTTAGCCCAAAAAGGCTTTATGTTTCCTTTTGGGGATAGTCCCTCCGTCGGAATTGCCGGTCTTACACTGGGTGGTGGTATTGGACCAATTCAACGCACGATCGGTTTAGCTAGTGATAACCTTGTTGGAGTAAAAATGGTTGATGCCAGGGGAAGAACACTAAAAGCTGATTATAATAATCATTCTGACCTCTTATGGGCCTCGCGCGGCGGTGGTGGAGGAAATTTCGGAATCGCTACAGAATACGCGTTGAAATTGCATCGTGCACCTACTAAGGCTACGATATATAGTATTACATGGCCATGGAACCAAATGGAAGAGGTAGTTAAGGTTTGGCAAAGGTGGGCTCCTTTTGTTGACGATAGATTAGGCGCTATATTGGAGGTTTTTAGTAAAAACAATGGGTTGCTGCAAGCAACAGGGCTGTTTCTAGGTTCAAAAGGGGAGTTAACCAATTTATTAAAACCATTATTAAGAACGGGTACGCCAACAGAGGTTAACATTCAGACTTCATCCTGGCCATCAGTCGTTGACCAATGGCTTGTCCCTGACCCAATTCCGTCGGACATGGCGAATAAATTTTCATCATCATATGGTTTTCAACCATTTCCTGATGAAGCTATAAAAGTCATGCGCCGTTTTCTTGAGGAAGCAACCGGAACCGAATCCAATTTCTTTTTTCTAAATTGGGGTGGTGAAGTAAGTAGAATTTCTCCAAAAGACACAGCATTCTTCTGGCGTGACCCAAAATATTATTTTGAGTGGAGTGCAACTTGGACAAATCCTTCAGATGCCCGAAGAAATCTTGCTTTAGTAGAAAGAACCCGCGAGATGTTAAAGCCGTTCTCCAAGGGATCCTATGTTAATGTTCCGGATTTTAACATTGAAAACTATGGCCATGCTTATTATGGAACGAATTTTGATAGACTCCGGAAAGTAAAAACAAAATATGACCCGATGAACGTATTTCACTTTCCGCAAAGTATCCCTCCAGCCTATTAGTATTAGATGATAAAAGGGATAAAAGATCTTTTTTATAAGAGAGGCGCTATTCTGTTAAGAATGGCGCCTCTTTCTTTAATTAGAAAGGCTTGTAATGCTTCTTTTTTTAGTGACGGTTTTTGTTTTGCCTTCTATTTATTCGTTTGCTATTAGGTTAACTCAGGGAAATATTGTTAGTATGATAACTAAGAAGGGTAATCACTCATGCACAATGTATTATTTTTTAGACCTACTAAAAACTATAGTAAACATACAGCTTTCAAAAGAAATATGAATGAGGAGAAGGAGGAACTATTTCATGAAACACCGCAACTTAGGAAATACAGGAATAAAAGTCTCCGAGGTTGGATTTGGGGCATGGCAATTAGGTAATGAAAAAGACTGGGGAAAGATGACAGAGGATGAAGCGATTCATTTAGTGAGGAATGCGATGGATTCCGGTTGTAATTTCTTTGATACTGCTCCTAACTATGGAGCTGGGAAGAGTGAAGAACTGCTTGGAAAAGCGTTTAAAGGAAAAAGAGACCGGGTGGTTATTAGCAGTAAATGTGGACATCATTCGAATGGTGAACAAAACTTCGAACCTGAAAAACTGATGAGATCAGTAGAAGATAGTTTACGAAGGTTACATACCGATTATCTTGATAGTCTACTTCTTCATAACCCGCCTTTCTCAACACTTAATGGGAAGAGCTCGCAGTTTGAAGTATTGGAAAAACTAAAGAAGCAAGGGAAGATCAGAGCATATGGAGCTTCGGTAGATACTGGAGTAGAGATGGATGAACTATTAAATAAAACGGACAGTCAGGTGATTGAGGTTATGTTTAATATCTTTCATCAAGAACCAGCGGCTGCTATACAATCAGCTGAAAATCAAGGGGTTGGCGTGATTACCAAGGTTCCTCTCGATTCAGGTTGGCTGACAGGAAAGTATGATAGGAATAGTCGATTTAGCGGAATTAGAAGCAGATGGAGTGCAGAAGAAATTGAACGAAGAGGAAGGTTAGTCGAACAAGTTCGACGTATACTGGGAAATGATCGTTCAATGGCACAAGCAGCACTGCAATTTATTCTTTATTATCAAGAGGTGTCTACCATTATCCCTGGAGCCAAAGATATTCAACAATTCAACCAGAATATAGCTGCATCAGAAGGCAGCTTATGGATAGAAATGATCAATGAGTTAAAGGGTATTTGGGCAGAAGAAATAATGGATTCGAAGCTACCCTGGTAAATATGATCAAATATAGAACAATATGTGTGAATCTGGTGCCTGAGCCTCGATACGTTAGTTTAGTAGCGTATCGAGGCTCAGGCACCTTTTTCCGTGTACCGCTGTCTAATTCAGAATCACGCCTTCTACGTAACAATAAAATATTACTAAGAACTTTTTTTAAAAGGGATCGTTTTCCACAATGAAAAGTTTCCTCTCCTTCACATTTTCACAATTAGAATCTTGGAAATGGAAAGTTTGTGTACAAAGATGGTAACAATATGAGAGATACGGTATATGGAAGCTAACATAAAAAATAATTGAACAGTGTAATCGTATTAAACACACAGTATTTTTTAGTAGTAGAATGATTTGTTGTGTTTTTTCTTTTATAATAACTGGTTTATATAAAGAGGTGTATATATGCTCTCGTTTATCGGAACAGTACTCATATTAGTTTTAGTGACCATTGTGGTTATACGATTTATGGGGAAATCCGCCTTAGCTCAATTTACCCCACATGATTTAACGGCCTTATTTTTTATTGTTACCCTAGCGATTAAAGCCATCAAAGTTGAAGGGGTTACTCAAGCATTAGTAGGAATTGCGATTGTTATTATCATACATATCTCACTATCAAAATTAAGTCTATACAAGCACCTCAACCGATTTGTAATAGGAGAGCCAACGATATTGATAAAACATGGCAAGTTAATCAAAATGAACCTTAAAAAAAGCCGCTTTTCTTTATCAGAATTATTATCAAGTATAAGAAGCAAAGGCTATGCTGACGTGACCAATATTCAATACGCTATTCTTGAACCAAATGGAGAAATTAGTGTCCTTCCAAAAGAAGAGTCTATGCCTGTGACACCCAAAATCTTAAATTGTGAAGTCGATTATAGTGGTCTTCCTATTGCGGTTGTTATTGAGGGGAAAATACAATATAAAAATTTAGAACTCATTCATAAAGATAAAGAATGGTTGTTAAACGAAATTAAAGCAGCAGGTGTTTCAAGTATAAAGCATATTTTTTATGCTTCGGTAAGGGACGATGATTACTCCTTAACCGTAGATAATGGCAAAGGAAACCTTGGAACATTAAAATAGAAAGGGATTAAACTCAGTGACTGTCAACCTTCTTAAATGAAAGGAAAAGTGATCAAGCAGAATAACAGAAGGGTCTGATTCCATTTTCGGGATTAGGTCTTTTTTATTTTCAGATTAGTGGTTTTGAGGTGTAGGCAGGACTTTGAGGGAAACAAAAGAAGAAGGTTTTCACATCTGCAGTAGTATTCAAATCAAATTTGCACTAATAGTAAGGCAAATAAAAAAGAATCACACTGCTAACGTGGTTTTCTCCTGTATAGTTAAAGCATAATGAGAAAGAGTGAAAGGCCTAAATATAACCAAGGGGGAATTAGAATGCGAAGGATAATCTTATCTACTGAAAGCGGTGCCGACTTACCTGTTGATTTAGCTGAAAAGTACGATATTCAAGTCGTTCCCATGCACATCATTATGGATGGTAAGGATTATTTAGACGGTTCATTGCCGGTCCAGGATATTTATGACTATTACGAACGCACGAAGAAAATCCCTTCTACTACTTCTACAAATGCTCATGAGTATCAAGAGTTTTTTGCAACTATAAGAGAGAAATTCCCAGATTGCATCATTGTACATATTGGTTATACATCAAAAGCGTCTTCTTCTTTTCAAAATGCTGTCATTGCTGCGGAAGAATTTGAAGACATCTTTCTCATTGATGCTCTGAACGTTACTGGTGGATTAGCTGCAGTTGTATTATATGCCGCTAAAGATTTAGAAAAAGAACCTGGCATTGAACCGGAACGCTTAGTTGAAAAAATAGATGCAATCGTTCCTAAATCAAAACTGGCTTTCATTCCAGGCAGCCTTGATTTTCTTAAAGCAGGAGGAAGGGTAAGTAATATGGCTTCTCTGATTGGAGCTCTGTTGAGAATAAAGCCATGCATCGAGTTGAAGGATGGAAAGCTGATGTCTACAAAGAAGTACCGCGGGAAAATGAGTGGAGCTAGTGAAAAACTTTTGAGAGATTATTTAAATGAATTCAACATCGATCGAGAGCAGCTTTATTTTATCTACTCCATCGGACTCGATGAAAAGATCAAGCAGCGGGTGGATGAGGTCGCCAAAGAAAACGGTTTTCAAAACATAAGGTGGATCCAAGCGGGCGGTATGATTTCGACTCATTCTGGAGCCGGTGGCTTCGGGATAGCAGGATTAGAGCAATAATAAACGTTAGAATAGTATTGATTGCAAAAAAATCGATACAGCTAATTACGATAAAAAAACCGCCTGGAAAATCTCCAGGCGGTTCCTCTATCTACCTCACTCTTCATAAAAAGGATAACTAACCAGGTTAGTAAAAATCCGATACCCACCAGGCACCTGATTTTGAATCTGACGGTACCAGACTAAATTCGTATAGATGTATGTTCCTTCACCATAGTCTGCTTTCAAAATTCCGCCTTCAAATGCCTCTTCCCCTGGATCGGCGACGCTAACGTACGTTTCAAATTCACCTGACCAGTTCATTGGGAAGTAGAGGCCTCTTTCTTGGACCCAGCCATCCCAGTCTGATGGCTTGATTTTGTTCGGGTAATTAAAGATCGTCGCTTCTGGTTTTAATACGTTAATTGGAGCGTCTTCATCGGTAACGCGCCACTCGATGGAAGGCTGTCCGATTTCGAGTTCATATGGTGCGGTCGTGTTTGTGTCCCAGTTATCCCATGGTTTGTTGTATTGCACGACAAGGTGACCGCCATTGTTAACGTATTCTAATAGACGTTCGTTATGCTGCAGCAAATCTTCTCTTGAAAGATACGCTCTGATTCCAGTGACGATCGTATCGTATTGCGAGAGATCTCCTGATGCTAAGTCCTGCTCGGTTAGCTGTGTAATATCCATGCCTACATTCAATAATTGATCAGCAACCTTATCAAATCCGCTATCGACATAGCCAATTTTAAGATCCTTAGGATAGTCGAGCGGGAAGGCTACGCCGTTAACCGCGGCATCTGATACATAATAGTTTGTACCAATATGGTCGTACTGAATAATTTGGACGTTTTTACTAATCGTTTCGTTTCCAATCTGGGCTTGCGGAACGATCTGGAATTCGCCTTCTTCCACATTCTGTGGAGGCGTAAGTGTAAACGAGATGGTTTTCATTTGTTCATCAGATCCAAATGAAACTTCCTGCGATTCAGGTTCGGCTGTCCATCCCTCTGGTAATTGAAGGGAGACGTCCGTTTCTAGAGTCCCTTCCGCAAATTTTTCAACTTCTACATCCATTGTGACACTTTCTTCAATGTCTTTTGTGTTAATCACTAAATTCTCAGGAGATAGTTTCACTGATACCTCGGGTAGCAAGGCAACGCGTTTTGTTGGTGTGAAGGCTTTTGTAACAGTTTGTCCTTTCACTTTAAAACGGATATTTGCTTTAATCGCATCCGGTGTGTAAGCATCATAATAGTTTCTTGACGTAGCTTTTACGTTATAATCAAACGTTACCTCTTCTCCCGGTGCTAAAGAGGAAGAATGATGCTGTCCTTTTACGACCCAGTCTTCTGGGATGGAAAGCGTAGCAGAAAGATCTTTCAGCTTTTCAGAGCCATTATTTGTGATCGAAACGCTTACATTTGTTGTATCATCCGGAGTTAGTTGTGGATCGGCAACCTCAACATCTACTTCCAACTGGGCAGCTGTAAACACCGTGTTTGTTAGCTGTTCTTCTTTTACTTGAAGCTTATGAATTAGAGTGTTTCGTAAATCATACGATAGCTTGTTGTCTTTCTCCATCTGCTTCATGAGCTTTTGAAGCTGTTTGTACGCATTTTCAGCTTGAGTTAATACGTTCTCGTGGTTAGGATAGGCACTTTTCACCTTTTCAAGATCCTTTTGGAGATGGATCAGCTTTTGTTTGTATTTATTGCCGCCTTTTGAAAGGGTGTTAGCGTAATCCGAGAAATCATAAGGAATGTTTTCGTAAATGCTTTCTTCCTGTTCGGGAATATCGCCAACTGCTGATTTAACTAGCTGAAGATTGACGGTTTCTGGGCCATCTCCAACATCTCTTCCCATTCCTTGGGATTCGTGTAAGTAACGCGCTTTTTCACCAAGTTGCGGGTAAGTCATGTCATAGTGTTCGTCATAGATTCCGATTTGGATAGAAGTGGTGGTTTGATCTTCCGTTTCAGCAGGGAGGTAGAGTTTCTTTACTTGCCAGGTGGTTAAGCCATCTTCAAGCTGATCAGGAAAAACAGAAGAGTCGGCTGCGTCTTCAAATGCTTTTTGGGTAAGCAATGTCATGGCGCGGTGGTGACCATGCTGGGAGTCAACGTTGCGAAAAGAGGGCATGATGATGTCTGGTTTAAATGTTCGGATGTCGTGAATGAGTCGTTCGTAGGTTTCCGTTTCTCCCCATTTGTTCAGCGTTTCTTCAGGTGTTTTAGAGAAGCCAAAGTCTTTGATGCTGTCTTCAAAATCTTCGTTTAAGAAAAAGGTTTCGATTCCAAGGACTTTAGATGAAGCTTGCAGTTCGTTTGTACGGATGATGCCAAGTCCATCGCCAAGCTCGCTACCGATTTCATTTTGACCACCCTGACCACGAGTGGAGAGTAGAAACGACGTGTCCACACCTTGTCCACGTGATAAATAAGCAAGGAAATGACTACGCTCATCATCAGGATGTGCACCAGTATTCATAAAACTTGCTGTCGTAGTTAATGGAACGACAGATTCCCACAATGCTAAATTTGCATCCTGTGTAGATGAATCTTCTGCAAAACTAAGTGTGGAGCTTGTACCAAAGGCAGAAAGGATCAAAACCAACGATAATAAAATCTTCCCCAGGTTCTTCAAATAAATCCTCCTTCGTCTCCTAAATGAATTTAGTTAGTAACAGAATATAACTAACTTAAAACCATTATAAGCAGATTAATCCAATAAATGGAACCTACTTTTGTACCGTTTGAATGGTTATATAGTCACAATTTAACAAAATAAATAAAATTTTCTAAATTCATATTATAAGATAGCAATTAGAAGCATCATTGAGCATTATAACTCTCAGTTTATGAGAAAGAGGATAAACAGTATTTTACATTTATTTGATCAGCCTTTATAAATGAAAGTAATCGTTAGTAAGTAATCTTAACTAACTAAAGATGTTTCTGCTTGTTTTTTATCTTTTATAAAGGAGTACACATTTATGCAAAAAGGCGATGCCGCATATATCAAAAATATAAATAAACAACTTGTGTTGACGTGTATTCGAGATTTTGAACCGATTTCTCGCTCGCAGATTTCCAAAAGGACTCAAATTAGTAAACCCTCTGTTTCACTGATCGTTGAACAATTGTTAAAAGAGGGCTGGATCGAGGAGAAAGGACCGGGGGAATCGACAATTAGTGGGGGGCGAAAGCCTGTTCATCTCGTTTTTAATCCTAAAGCAGCTTATGTGATTGGCGTCGATATCGGTGGCACAAAAGTAGCTTCTGGGGTGACATGTTTAAACGGAGAGGTTCATGCTTATCGGGAATTTTCCACAAGTGAATACCTTGAAAAAGATTTGTTTAAGCGCTTACAAAGGGACGTAAATAGTATGCTTCATGATTTACAGTTAAGTAATGAGAAAATCCTTGGGATGGGCATCGGTGTTCCAGGTGTAACGAACGTGGAACATGGCATTGTATTGGATGCCCCTAGCTTACGTTGGAAGCGGTATCCCGTTCGGAAAATAGCGAGTGAGTACTTTCCGTTTCCAATCTATGTTGAAAACGACGTCAATACGAGCGTTCTTGGTGAGCAGTGGCTTGGTGCCGGAAAGTCGCTACAAAATCTTATTTTTATCGCAATAGGTACAGGAATAGGCAGTGGGATGATCATTAACGGAAAACTATTTCGAGGTAGTCGTTACAGTGCGGGCGAGATGGGATATTTAGTGACAGATTTTCAAAGTGCAAAGAGCTATCATCCCACCTATGAGGGCTATGGATTTCTTGAGAGTGTCGCAAGTGGTTCATCTATCGGGAATAAACTTTCTGATATAAAGAACACGCCGTTAACAGCAAAAGAAGCTTTTATTAGTTGGAAAAAAGGGGATGAGGATGCGAGTGAAGTGGTTGAAAAAGCAATCGAACATTTAGGATTTGGCATCGCTAATTATGTGTCTTTATTCGATCCTGATCTCGTCATTATAGGAGGTGGTGTAAGCGAGTCATTTGAGGATTATAAGCATTCGTTAATTGAAATTGTAGAGCATTTCACACCACAGAGTTGCAAAATTGTTCCGTCAACGTTTGGAAAGGAAGCCGGAATCGTTGGAGCAGCGGCGCTATTCCTTGAAGAAAATGATTCAATTATCCAATTATGAGAAGGGGGAAATGAACGTATGAAACGTCAATTTCGATGGATGATGTTAATTACCATGCTAGTGTTCGGCATCATCCTAACAGGGTGTATGGCAGGGAATGAAGAAGCGAGTAGTGATGGGGATTCTGGCTCTGAAAGTGAAGGTGACTTGGAAGACAAGGTTGTCGTCTATTCCCCGCACGGTAAAGATATTTTGAGTGAATTCGAGAAACAATTTGAAGCGGAATATGATGTAGACATGGAATTTCTCGACCTTGGTTCACAGGAAATCCTAGACAGGGTTCGCTCTGAAAAAAATAATACGCAAGCGGATATATGGTGGGGTGCGCCTCAAGTGATGTTCGATGAAGCCAAGACGGATGAGCTTTTACAGAAATATGAGCCAAGCTATGCCGGTTCTTTAGATGATATGTACCATGATGAAGAATGGTATTGGACAGGCACTTCTCAAACACCTGAAGTGATTCTTTATAATAATAAAGAAATTTCCGAAGAAGAGGCTCCAAAAGATTGGGATGATCTCGTAGATCCGAAATGGAAAGATGAATTAATCATTCGTTATCCACTTGCTTCAGGTACAATGCGTACGATTTATTCTTCTATCATCTATAAGGACTACAAAGAGACGGATAGCCCTGATGCTGGGTATGAGTGGCTGCAGAAATTAGACGAGAATACGAAAGAGTATGCTGCCAATCCAGAGATTATGTACAATCAGGTAGCGAAAGGCGTAGGTAATCTATCCGTTTGGAATATGCCGGATACCGTTATGCTAGCTGAAGAGAAGGGGTATCCGTTTAGCTATGTGATTCCTGAGAGTGGAACGCCGGTCTTAACAGAAGGAATTGCGATTGTTGAAGGTGCGCCGCATCCAGAAGCAGCGAAAGCTTTTTATGAGTTTGTTAATTCTGAGGAAGCAGCTAAGCTACTAGCTGAGAAATATTATAGAATTCCAACGCGTGATGATATTAGTGATCTTCCGGAGTGGATTGAAGAAACAGAAATTAATGCGATGGAGATCGATTGGGAAGTGTTCCAGGAGAAGTCTGATGAGTGGATGGAATATTGGGACAACAATATTAAAAACAGTGATAAGCAAAAAGAGGAATAGATCGCCAGAAAGAGGAGTTGTTGGTTATGACAGCAGTAACCTTATCTAATATTACAAAACAATTTGGTGATGTCACTGCCGTGAAAGAGTTGGATATCACGATTAAAGAAGGGGAGTTTTTTACTTTCCTTGGTCCAAGTGGATGCGGAAAAACAACAACTCTTAGGATGATCGCAGGATTTTATTATCCTTCAGCTGGGAAAGTGAAATTCGATGATCGCGATATGACGACAGTGTCACCGGAAAAAAGAAACACGGGCATGGTTTTCCAAAACTATGCCCTTTTCCCTCATATGACTGTCTTTGAAAATGTGGCCTTTGGATTGAAAGTAAGAAAAGTGAATAAAGCTGAAGTGAAAAGAAGAGTAGAAGATGTGTTAGAAAAAGTTCGTTTAAAGCCTTTCATTGAACGTCAGGTGAGTCAATTAAGTGGTGGACAGCAACAGCGAGTCGCCTTAGCAAGGGCGCTTGTCATTGAGCCAGATATTTTATTACTAGATGAACCATTAAGTAATCTTGATGCGAGATTACGAGATGAAATGAGAAATGAAATTCTTCGTCTTCAGCGTGAGTATGGCATCACGACCATTTACGTGACGCATGATCAGGTCGAAGCACTTACGATGAGTGATCGAATCGCTGTCTTTAATGTGGGGAATTGCCAACAGATTGGAACGCCAACGGAAATCTATAATCAACCGGTGAACGATTTTGTTGCTGAATTTATTGGAGAAACGAACTTGTTTGAAGTAAAGAAAAAGAATGAAGGGATTTTTTGTGAGGATTTGAATTTACTTGTTCATGCTGATACCCCTGGCGAGAAAGTATTCAATAAGAATGCAAACTTTAAAATGTCCGTTCGTCCAGAAGCTATTATCTTATCAAAAACAATTGTAGAAGGTGTGAATGTTTTAAAAGGAAAAGTGGATCTTGTTCAATTCACAGGTGAGTCTGTTCATAGCTTCATCAAAGTTAATGAAGGTCACGCCACATTAAAAGTAACCGATTTAAACCGTGGACCGAGTACATATCTCCAAGAAGGATCTGATATTTATGTTCAACTACCACCTGACCAGGTTCGAATTGTGCCAGTGGCGAAGGAGTGATATTGAATGTTAAATGCTGAAAACAGAAAAACAATCCTTCTACTTATTCCGATTATCCTGGTTCTCATTGGTTATGTTCTTTATCCAACAGTTGAAACATTTATTGAAAGCTTTAAGAAAAATGGGTTATTTACGCTACAAAATTATGTAGACTTCTTTGGACCGAAAGCACAGGCAAATTTAGAAGCACTATGGAACTCGGTTTACATATCCTTATTATCTGTTTTACTAAGTGCATGTATTGGCGTGCCCCTTGCGTTTATTTTTACGAGATATAATTTCCCTGGACGTTCCTTTTTCTCAGGGATTGCAATTATGCCAATTGTTTTACCTTCCCTTGTCGGTGTAATGGCATTTATGTGGTTATACGGGGAAGCGGGTCTTATCCCAGTAGCGCTTCAAGACTTACTGAATTTAGAGGAAGTTCCATTCAGCATCGGGGGTGTGACGGGGATTCTTCTTGTTCACGCCTATACGATGTACCCTTATTTTTATATGACGGTTTCTTCAGCTCTTAATAATGTCGATCCGTCGCTGGAAGAATCAGCAGCCAATCTTGGATCAGGACGTTTCGGCGTGTTTTGGAAAGTGACATTTCCATTATTAACACCTGCTTTAGTGGCAGCGTCTCTGCTCGTCTTTATGGTTTCGATGGCTTCCTTTAGTGCGCCATTTCTACTCGCAGGAGGGTATCGAGTGCTAAGTCTCCAAATCTATTTTTCTAAAATTAATGGCGACTTAGAAATGGCAGCAACGCAATCTGTTATTCTCTCAGCCGTTTCGATTACCTTCTTATTATTTATGCGTTGGTTCCAAAATCGAAAAGACTATCGGATGGGGTCAAAGGGGATCGGGGCTCACAGAAGTGAAGTCAATAATCCTTTCCTAAAATGGGTGATGGTATCTCTTGGTATTGTAGCGATGATTGTTCTTTTACTCCCACATGCGGTTTTAGCGATTCTGTCCTTTGTTCCAGAAGGAGCGTGGACGTGGCAGAAGTATCCTTCTTCTTTCAATCTTGAAAACTATCGTTTGCTTTTTGAGGATCCGAACATATGGGATCCGGTTCGGAATAGTTTAATCATGGCTTTCTTTGCGTGCTTAGGTTGTTTTGTGTTTGGAATCATTACGTCTTATGCACTTGTGAAAAGAAAGTTCTTCGGTAAGAACCTACTTGATATTCTCGTTATGCTTCCTTGGGCCCTGCCTGCAACCGTTGTTGGAATGAATCTTATTTTAGCCTTTAACAGTAAATCTATCTTTTCATTTGGTCAGGTACTTGTCGGGACATTCTGGATCTTGCCTCTCGCGTATTTTATTCGGTTTATACCACTCGTCGTTCGATCGACGAATGCTGTACTTGAACAAATGGATGATTCGATTGAAGAAGCTGCACAGAATTTAGGGGCAAGGTGGTTGTATACATTCAGAAGAGTTGTCTTACCGATTATTATGCCAGGAGTTCTAAGTGGAACCCTGCTAGCTTTTGTGCAGGCTGTCGGAGAGTTTCCAACCTCTGTTCTATTGTATACACTAGACAATCGACCGATTTCCATTGAGATTATGAACCAACTAAGAATGTTTAATCTTGGGCAGGCGGCAGCATATGGCATGATTCAGGTTGGTCTTATCGCGATCGTGATGCTTATTTCTTATAAATTCTTTGGAGTGAAATCAGAAAATACGCTTTAAAAGAGGTGAAGATATAACGATGAGAAAGGGAGATTTTGAGTTAGAAGATGGGGCTATTTTTCCCGGGAAAACCTATGTCGATGAACTCCTTAAACCGGTTTTTAAAGACCAGCGTGACTACTTATTTGATGCGATGTTTATGATTCATCGCGCGCATACGACGATGCTGAAAGAACAGAAAATTATCACTGATGTTGAAGCAAAAAAAATATTGGACGGGGTAAATGAAGTAGCGAAAATGGAGAAGAAGCTATTAAACTATGTCCCAGAATACGAAGATTTCTTTTTCCTTGTGGAAGCCGAAGTGGCGAAGTTAATTGGTGATGATTTAGCAGGTAAGATGCATATCGCGAAGAGTCGAAATGATATGGGTGAAGCGATGTATCGTATTGTACTAAGAGACCATATTCTTGATCTCTTAAGTAATGTAAGAAAGTTAGGAAACTCACTGGTCTCACAGGCCGAGGCGCATGTTCATACAATAATGCCAGCCCACACGCACACGCAGCCTGCTCAGCCAACCACATTTGGTCATTATCTCCTCGCCATATCTGATAATCTATCAAGAGATGTGGAGCGCTTGTGGCAAGCTTATCATACAGTCAATCGCTCTCCAATGGGGGCGGCGGCGATTACAACGACTGGTTTTCCGATTAGTCGAGAACGAATGGTCGAGCTACTAGGGTTTGATGACGTGATGGAAAATTCTTATGATGCGATTGGGACAGGAGACTATTTACTTGAAACGGCACTTACACTCGTTAGTATGATGACAAACATGGGGAGATGGATTCAAGAGCTTCTCCGCATGGCCTCTAATGAAGTAGGTTTACTAAAAGTTTCTGACGCTTATGTCCAAGTGAGTAGCATCATGCCACAAAAAAGAAACCCGGTATCATTGGAACATTCAAGAGCGCTTGCTAGCAGCGCAGTTGGCGAAGGACTAAGTGTCATCCAGATGA
The DNA here is from genome assembly GCF_011082085.1 of Bacillus sp. Cs-700. Lineage (NCBI taxonomy): Bacteria > Bacillati > Bacillota > Bacilli > Caryophanales > Bacillaceae > Bacillus > Bacillus sp. Cs-700. Next base: position 1,679,948 of record NZ_CP041063.1, on the reverse strand, counting down.
TCCATAACACGCCATATGGCGATATTGTGGATACAGAAGATGATTTGCAACCTCACCTATATAACGGTTTTCATAAAGCGAATCGTGTCACGAAGCTATTAACGGCTGTCATTACGACGATGAAATTCAATAAGGAACGCGCACTCCAACAAGCCAAAACAAATATGATTACGATCACTGAGTTAGCTGACGTCCTAGCTAGAGATTATGATGTGCCATTTCGTAAAGCTCACCAAATTTCGAGCTTTGTTAGTAGAAAAGCAAGCGAGGCAAAGAAAGAGTTGTATGAAGTAAGCCTTTCTGAAGTAAACGAGTGGATCAGTGACGTGCAACTTTCAGAAGAAGATTGGAAACACATCTGTGACCCTTCTAAGTTTATTGAGAGAAGGAACGTAACAGGCGGGCCAAGTCCACATGTTGTTGAGCGAATGGTGGTGGACCGGAAAGGGCGTTTGAAGGAGCTGGCCGAGAAGATAGAAACTTATTCCACACAGATCGATTCGATTAAAGAGAATTTGAAAAAATGATAGAGCAGGGTTAGGCGGGTTCTAACGTAATTTTTAAATAAATAGGCTCATAGAAATGAAAGGATCTTATGGATTTACCACTTTTAGTCTTAATGAAATGAAAGAATAATTGATAGATGGTGAATCCCAATAACTGATCCTGTTAAAAGAACGTAAATAGCAGGAGCGATCTGCACTATGTTTCACCTCTACAGATTACAAAAGTCCTTGGAAACAAGGGCTTTTTTAGTGTGGAGTATTAAAAGGCTTTAAACAGACAGAAGCAAAGAAATATCCCAAATTCGAGTATTCACGATATTGAGGCATATCCTATCCCTATCCGCGTAAAGTAGCCGACTTGTTTAAAAGGTTAGTCATTGTTCAGACTACTGATTGTTGAAAAACGTGTAACTTTGTGGCTAAGCGGGAAACGAAAGTATAGGTGATTAGTAGAGACGAAAGGAAAGGTTTCTGGCTTTGGTCGTTTCTTAATTCAGGAAAAGAAACAAGTGAATTAGCGTGATAGGAGGAGATGATGAGTAAAAAAGTTGCCCTGGTAACAGGGAGTTCAAAAGGACTCGGCAAAGTGATTGCACAGAAACTTGCTGAATCTGGAATAAAGGTAATTATTAATTACAGTAGCAATCAAGAAAAAGCAGAAGCGGTGGTTCGTGATATTCAAGAGCTTGACGGAGAAGCCATCGCTATTCAAGCAGACATCACAGATCAAAAAGATGTTGAAAAGTTAGTCGCTGTTTCACGAGAGACTTTCCAGCAACCGATTGATATTCTTGTCAATAACGCCACCGGTCCACAGCCAGAGCTTTCATTGGAAGAAGTGACGTGGGAAGATTACCTGGATCAGCTACACTTTACCGTGAAAGCCCCTTTATTACTTTTAAAAGAGGTTATCGAACCCATGAAAGAAAACCAGTGGGGTCGCATTATTAATATTGGTAGCGAAGTTGTGGAATTAGGAAATAGCGATTTTTCAAATTATGTAACGGCAAAGTCTGCGGTAATTGGAATGACTCGCTCCTGGGCCAATGAGCTAGGGAAACATGACATCACAGTCAATGCTGTGCATCCAGGTTTTACTCCGGTAGAACGTCATGGGGAAGTTACAGAGACAAGTGCAGGTAGTTATATCAAAGGCCTTCCGTTGAATAGGTTAGGAAAGCCGGAAGATATTGCTTATATGGTGCGTTTCTTAGCAAGTGACGAAGCTAATTTTATTACAGGACAAAATATCAATGTAAATGGTGGGAACACCTTTGGAGTATAATTTTTTCCTAGTTTAAGTGGCGGACAAAGCCTAAATTAGGAGAGCCTCTAAGCAATTCTTTTAAATCAAGTTTTACTATATGAAGGAGGAATCACAAATGACAAACCAAAATTCAGAAAATCAAGAAACCCTTAAAAACATTAAAGATTTGATTAAAGATGAGAAGGTGGCCATGTTGACCACTATATCTCCAGATGGCAAGCTGATGTCCCGTCCAATGCAAACGCAGGAAGTCGAATTGGATAGGGAAGAGATCTGGTTTATTACAAAAAAAGATACTGATAAATATGAGGATATTAAGCTTAATCCTGCCGTGAACTTAGCATACGCAGGTTCCTCTTATGTATCGATTAGCGGTACTGCTGAATTGGTTCAGGATAGCGAGAAGAAGAAGGAGTACATGAATAAGATTGTCGAAAAGCTGCTAAATACTTCTGCTGATGATCCGAATGTTGTATTGGTTAAAGTAACCCCTGAAATCGCTGAATATTGGGAGTCAGGAGTAAACGTCAAGACGGTCAAAGAGTTTGTGAAAAAGGTCACCAGTAGTCATTCATTAGAAGAAGGCAACGATTTAAAAGATACTGTCCACTTTAATGAAAAAACGAAATAGTACTTAACCTTTTACTTTTAGATCAGTGAACGACTAAGTAAATGAAGTTGGTGAAAACCCTCTTGCAGAAGCAAGAGGGTCTTTTTTATATAGAAAATTGAAGAAGGCCGGATGATCTTCTTTTTCTCTTTCGGCATATGGGGATAAAGGATGTGAGATTTTTAGTATACTTGAGTTAGTCACAAAGTAGATAACATATACTCCATATAACGTGGTCTTACTGGCATAACGTAAGATAAAGGGGGAAAGTTCATGAAGATTAGGCGGATTCATACAGGTTATTTACTAGGCTTATCACTGCTTATCAGTAGCGTCATCTATTTCTTCGCGTCGAATTGGCAAGGAATCGAGCGGATGGAAAAGATTGGGCTGGCGATTGGATTGATGTTGCTGTTCTTTGTCGGAGCGACAATTCTTAGTCGCTTCCAGCATTCACACCGATTTCTAGAAAGATGGCTCTGGCTGATTGGAACGATTGCGTTTGGGATTAGCGTCGCGCTTATTGGTCAAACGTATAATTCCCATGCGGATTCGTATCTCCTTTATCTGATTTGGTTGGTTCCGGCTGTAGTTTTTGGTGCACTTACGGGATACAAAGCATTTTATGTATTAGGTTTTTTACTAAGTCAGCTCGCCTTTTATTTCTATGTGTTTCCAACGTCTTATTTTCCAGATTGGAAGCCAGAAACAGCATTGATTCTTGTATTCATCTATTTACTGTTCACTCATGGGTGGTTTTTTCTATCGCGATCCCCATGGTTACGTTCGAATTGGATCATGTTCGGCAGCTTTTGTTTCATTCATCTTGTCTTTATCGCTTCAAGTTTTGGTTACTGGGAATACAGTACGATTTTGGCATGGATTTACGTCGGATACGGGGTGACCAGCGTATTTCTTTGGAAACATCGTGAAGAAAAGGAACTGTTTATCTTATCAGGAATTGCCCTAGGGTTATTCCTATTCGGGAAAATGTTAGAAGGATTAGGAGATGCACTGGGTGACCTTTTGCCATTTTTCTTATTAGTTGTGGTAGGGATCATTGTGTTTCTAACCACTAAGTACCTTCCTAGATTGGAACGAAGTGAAAAGGGTTCGGATACTTGGAAACGGGTGTTTAAATCATCCTTCCTCTTTGTTGTATCGGTAGTCTGTACAGTGATGTTAATTTCAGCCTTTTCGGGCATCATGTTTCTTATCTTCAGCTGGGATAATGCCCTTGCATTTGTCTTTTCTTCTCTTTCTCTATTGTTACTACCAGGTCTCGCACTAAAAGAGAAAATCCCTTTTTTATCAAATATCCTCCTGCTGTCTGGATTATCAATCTTATCATCAGCAAATCTAATAGATGCATTTTCTAATGGTTTTCAACCTGAAACGGTTGCTGTAATGTTGATCTCATTCTGTATGACCGCTGCTGTACTCAAACTTATTACGAACGCATGGATTGGTTCGTATGCCTATCTACTCGCAAATGGAATACTTCTCTTATTTTTATTTAAGGTGGAAGAATCATTACTTTCGATGAATTCCTATGAACCGCTGCTGTTGCTCGTTCTTGTTTTTGTTAATGGCTTCATTCATTTTCTCGGACGTGACGGTTGGTTTAATCGCAACGCACTCGTCTATAGTATCGTGCCACTGTTTATCTTAACGTTCTTCTTTGAAGGCGAGTGGTTATATTGGATCTTAAATAGTGTGTTTCTTCTTCTATCCACGCTTCTCGTCTTTTACAAACCATGGCAGTCTAATCCATTTCGATACTGGGTGGGACTCGTTTTATGGTATGCGTTTCTGTTCTACAAATACTATGACATCGCATGGTCGCTTGTCCATAAATCGATCACGCTGATGGTAGCGGGTCTTCTTGTATTAGGAATGACAAGAATGGTATCACGTAAGTACAAAGAAGCAGCTGTTGAAGAACCTACTTTCGTAGCAGGTAGATGGAAATCAATCTGGTTGGTTGTCATTCTGATGGTTTCCTTTGTCACCTTTAATGGCGTAAAAAACGAGGTAGCGCTTCAATCTGGGAAAGAGGTTCGACTTGCTCTTGCGCCTGTTGATCCTCGCTCGATGTTACAAGGGGATTATGTGACGCTGCGCTATGATATCTCAACGTTGCCTGGTGCAGTTCCAGCTAATAAGAAGATAAAAGTTGTTCTCACGCCTACTTCGGAGGGATTGTATGAGTATGGGGGGTATTACAAGCTCGAAGGTCATTGGAATAAACCATATGAATCTTCGGATGATCATATTGTCGTGAATGGCACCACCTATTCTGATCATGATGTTCAATATGGCATAGAGAGTTTCTTTATTCCAGAAGGGGATGGGCAAGTGGTTGAGGATAAAACGATGGCCATCATTAAAGTGAGTGAAAATGGAAATGCGCTACTCATAGAGTTAGAATAAAAAGAGAAAAGTCACCTTGTCTTAAGGTGGCTTTCTTACCTATTTGTTTTTTTAGCCGATATAAGGAGGGGAAATCGTGATAGATTTACGAAGTGATACGGTAACAAAACCAAGTGAAAAGATGAGGAAAGCGATGTACAAGGCTGAAGTAGGGGATGATGTTTATGGAGAAGATCCCACTGTAAATAAGCTTGAAGAACTCGCTGCACATAGACTTGGAAAAGAAGATGCCTTGTTTGTAACAAGTGGCACCCAAGGAAATCAAATCGCAGGATTAGTACACTGTAAACCTGGTCAAGAAGTGATCATGGAAGCCGAAGCGCATATCTTTCTTTACGAAGCTGCAGCATTGTCCGCTTTTGCGGGTGTTCAAATAAAAACCTTAGATGGTGTGAATGGTGCTATGAAACCAAGTGATGTAGAAGCAGCCATCCGAGGCGATGATATTCATCAGCCTGAAACCGGACTAATCTGTTTAGAAAACACTCATAATAAAGCAGGCGGAGCCGTTGTTCCACCTGAAAATATGGAGTTAATCTATCATATATCGAAAAAACACGATATCCCCGTTCACTTAGATGGTGCACGATTATTTAATGCTGCTGTTGCTTCTCAAATCTCAGTTAAAGAATTTGCGAAGTATACTGACTCTGTTCAGTTTTGCTTATCTAAAGGGTTAGGTGCACCGGTGGGCTCAATGATTGCAGGGTCTTCTGATTTTATTTCTCAAGCTCGAAAGTGGCGTAAACGGTTAGGTGGCGGACTTAGGCAGGTTGGCGTACTCGCTGCACCTGGAATTATTGCACTTGAAGAAAACGTTAAACTCCTTGAGAAAGATCATGAAAATGCAAAGCACCTTGCTGACGGCCTTCAAAATATTGAGGGAGTACGCGTTAAAAATAAAATAGAAACAAATATTATTTTAGTGGATATCAAGAAATCTAACAAAACCACGGAGCATTTCATAGAGTTGTTAAAAGAAAATTCTATACAAGCAGGCCCATTTGGTCCTAATATTATTAGATTTGTAACGAACAATGGCATTACTAAAGAGGATATTGACCAAGTATTGATAACCGTTCAAAGGATACTAAACAAGTAACTTATCTCATTCATTTTTCCACTTCTTGATAGAGAAATGAATTCAATAGGGCTTTCACAATCCATGATGATAACTGAACAAGAGAGGTATGTGGAATCAAACAAGGAACTTCCCTATGTAGAGAAGTTCCTTTGTACTTGCAAGTATCAATTTAAGAGCGTTAGTCACGGGTGCGAGAAGAGTGATGTCTCTCAGAGGTTCTTGTGCGCGTTTCATTCGATCTATTGGTGAAGTTCGTATTTGGGCTTTCAGAATGTGCGTTATCTTTTAATGGATTTGTTTTTTCATCATGATTGTTTGTAGTAGTGCGGTCGTGTGAAGTGTGAGCATTCTCATGATCATGATTTTGATAATGATCAGGATACATGGACTTGTTTTCTGTTTTATTCGAAAGGAAGGTGCGATAGACCTTATCTTGTACTTTTTCTGAAGCTTCTACGATTACGATTATTTTTCCATCTTTCAAATGGTTTTCATACTGTGCTGCGTCTCTCTCAGGTATTCCAGCACCTACAAGCGCGCCGATGATTCCACCACCACCAGCACCTACTCCTGCACCAGTAAGAGCAGCGGCGATTGGACCTGCTGCAGCAAGGGGGCCGATGCCGGGGATCGCGAGAAGACCTAAACCTGCAATTAAACCGCCAATCCCTCCTAAGGCTCCGCCAGATAAAGCTCCTAACCCAGCTCCTTTTCCAGCATTTTTTCCACGCCCACCTTTATTGGATGTAACGGATGTTTCCATTTCTTCTTCTAAGACATGTACTTTACTTTTATCTTTAGCAAAAACAGATATGTCGTTGGAACCATAGCCATGACGCTGTAATTCTGTTATGGCTTGTTCGGCACTTCCTACATTAGAAAAAACGCCACCTATAATTTTGTTATTCATACCTTCAGCCTCCTTTGATTGTCTTTCAATAGTACTCACTACCCGAAGTATTAGTTAAGTAATCTTTTATCTTTGTAAGATCTTCCAATCTATAAAGAGCTTGAGTAAATAAAAAAAAGAATAGAGAGGAATGGCGATAAGCGAATCCATGATTCTCACTCAATCTCCTGAGACGACATCTCAGAAAACAAAAGAAGCTGGCCCCCATTAAATGAGATACCAGCTTCTTCGATCTAAGTCTTTATTTCACCCATTCATCAATTAAATCTTGGTTTTCCTCAACCCATTTCTTAGCTCCATCAACAGGCTCTTCGCTACTTTCCACATCGTCAATCAGCTCACCGATTTGTTGATCATTCATCTTCCAGTTTTTAAACCATTTGCTTACTTCGGGATAATCTTCGTCAAATCCTTGCCTAGTCGCATGGTGGATTTTCTCAACACCCCCGAATGTATTCTTCGGGTCTTCTAGGAATTTTAAGTCGTATTTGGAGAATACCCAGTGTGGACTCCAAAGTGGAGCTACGATTGGTTCTTCATCTTTTACTGCTTTTTTAATCTCTGCTAACATGGCAGATTCAGAGCTTGGGACTAGTTCAAAATCGAGATCATAGTCTTTGATTAGTTGTTCGGTCACCTCCATCGTACCGGCGCCAGGATCAAAGCCAACAATTTCGCTATTGAACAGTTCTTTATGTTCATTTAAATCTTTTACGCTATTAATGTCTTCCAAATAAGTTGGAACAACAAGTCCTACTTTTGCATCGTCATACCACGTTTCTTCTGAGAAGTTCACCGTATCCCGATATTTTTCTAAGTAATTCGCATCCTGAACGGGTAGCCATACTTCTAAACTAGCATCAAGATCCCCACTATCTAACGCCGTCATGGTAGAACCCATGTTCAAATAGTTAAATTCTACGTCATATCCCTTATCTTCTAAAATCACTTTCCACATATTTGTGACAGCAATATTTTCGGCCCAATTAATTTGACCAATGGCTATCGTTTTATCTATTCCATCTGATTCTGCACCCGATTCGCCGCTATTTCCGCAAGCGGTTAGTACAGCCACCATTAAGATCGCGATCATCACGCTAAGTCCTTTTTTTCTCTGTATCATCTCGTTGTATTCCCCCTGTATGTAAATGATTCATTTTCATAACTTAAAGTTTAATATATTAAGAATTATTTTAACGTTAGCGCAACACTAAGCCTACGTTTTTATGTAAGTGTGTCTCCAAAATAATACCAGGTAGTTAATCGTAGCTTAGCGATCAACTACCTGGTCACGTTTAATCCTCTTGATCTTTTGGTAGAAACTCAAAAATCTTACCGCTTCTGATACTTTCAACTAAATCATCCAACCAGTGATAGTATTTTTTCGATTCCTCTAATTGATCATAGTGTTTCTTTGCGGTTGCTACGATCTCTGGAGTGCTGGTGGAATCTTTAATCACGTCTATGAAATCTTCTTGTGCTTCCTCAATGGCTTCCAAATTCATTTTCACTTCGCGCTCCCACATTTGGCAGTAAAACGCCATAAAGGAACGGAAGAAATTTTTCTCAGCTACGTAAGTATGTTTTCTTGAGCCGCGTGTAAACGTTTTTTTCACCATCTCGATTTCTTGAAGCTTGCGGACGCTCGTACTCATGCTTGGTTTACTCATTCCGAGTTCCGTGCGCATTTCATCAAGAGTCATTTGGTCTTTAAAGTACATCGTCGCGTATAAATTAGCGGCAGCAGGCGTGACACCATATAAATCCATCGTCTCCGCAATGGCGCCAATCACTTTATCTTTAGCTTCTTCAATCTTCATTCTAGGTCTTTCATTAGATTCACTCATTAGGTCGCTCCTTCGATAGAAAAGTAAATCGTGTTAAGTAATTATCAAATTTTCTTTACGAACTTAATGTTAACTTGTTCAGGTGAAATGTCAAATATAAGATTTTTTAATTATCTCCACTAAATCAGTACTACATTAATAGGTATAACCATTTTAATAGATCTTAACCCTTTCTAAAATTTGCGCGTGAAATTGTTTTGACAGTCTGAAAAGGACGTGTTAACGTTAAATGTGTTAAATAAATTCTTAATAAACTTAATTCAATCCGGCATTGGAGTTGATCAATTTGGATCTTAAACTACAACAATACATTAACGGTAAATGGGTTGGCGCAAACTCGGGACGTATGCGTACGATTATTAACCCATATAACCAGGAAATCATTGCAACTGTCCCAGAGGGTGACGAATCAGATGCGAAAGCAGCGATTGCGGCTGCAAGAGAAGCATTTGATCACGGTGAGTGGGCGTTTACGCCTGCAACTGAGCGAGGAGTAATCGTAAGGAAGATTGCTGAATTAATTGAACGAGATAAAGAAGAACTTGCTCATCTTGAATCGTTGGATACTGGTAAAACAGTAGAAGAAAGCCGTGGAGACATGGACGATATCGCTGGCGTGTTCCGTTACTTTGCAGAACTAGCAGATAAAGATGGTGGAGAGCTAATCGATGCTCCGGTAGCAAATTCAATTAGTAAAGTTGTACATGAACCAGTCGGTGTATGTGGTCAAATTACCCCTTGGAACTATCCTTTACTTCAAGCATCTTGGAAACTGGCTCCAGCACTTGCGACAGGAAATACGTTGATTATTAAGCCAAGTGAAATTACGCCACTTACTCATATCAAAGTATTTGAATTAATGGAAGAGGCGGGAGTACCTGCTGGCGTAGCTAACCTCGTTCTCGGTGCGGGAGACACAGTTGGCGCAGAGCTATCAAATAACACGGATGTTGATCTTATTTCCTTCACAGGCGGTATTGCGACTGGAAAGAAAATTATGCAAGCGGCAAGTGTGAATGTGAAGAATCTTGCGCTAGAGCTTGGTGGTAAAAACCCGAACGTGATTTTTGCTGATGCTGATTTTGATATCGCAGTTGATCAAGCGCTAAATGGAGTGTTTTTCCACGCAGGACAAATTTGCTCCGCTGGGACAAGACTTATTGTTGAAGAAAGCATTCACGATAAATTCGTTGAGGCGCTTGTCGAGCGCGTGAAGAAATTCAAACTTGGAAGCGGATTTGATGAAGAGACTCAAATGGGTCCACTGATTTCTGCTGAGCATCTTGCGAAAGTAGAAAAGTATGTTGAAGCAGGGGTTCAGGAAGGCGCGACTGTAGCTGTTGGTGGGAAACGCCCAGAAGATCCAGAACTACAGCAAGGGTTCTTCTACTTGCCAACGATTTTCACAGACTGCACAACCGATATGAGCATTGTTCAAGATGAAGCTTTCGGTCCGATTATCACAGTTGAGAAATTCCAGGCTGAAGAAGAAGCGATCAAGCTTGCAAATGACTCCATTTACGGACTCGCAGGCGGCGTATGGACAAAAGATATTGCAAAGGCAGAACGCTGTGCCGCAAAAATGCGCATGGGTACGGTCTGGATCAATGATTTCAATCTTTATTTCCCGCATGCACCATGGGGTGGATTTAAGCAGTCTGGTATCGGCCGTGAGCTTGGTAAAGCAGGTTTAGAAGAGTATACCGAAACGAAGCATATCTTCCAAAACCTTAAACCTGAACCGATTAATTGGTTCTAATGGAATCGTTCATCACTACTTACTGAATCACAATAATGGGAGATATACTTCTCCCTTAAGAGCTCAAACTCGAGCTATATATAGGAAGAAAAACGATCTATTAGAAAAAAGAGAGGGATGAGACCTACAGGTAAGTTCCCTTTTTTAACTTCAAGGAGGAATACAACAATATGGAAAAGTACGATATTGTCATAGTTGGCGGCGGTAGTGCAGGTTCTGTACTCGGCGACCGTCTAAGCGCAGATGGCACAAAAAGTGTCTTAGTATTAGAAGCAGGCCGAAAAGATTATTCTTGGGATCTCTTAATTCAAATGCCGGCTGCTTTGCCGTTTCCAGCAGGAAAGAGCCTTTACGATTGGAAATATGAATCTGACCCTGAGCCACACATGAATGGGCGTCGTATTAAGCATGCACGAGGAAAGCTACTCGGCGGATCAAGTTCAATTAACGGTATGATTTATCAACGAGGAAATCCGTTGGACTACGAACGCTGGGGAGCAGATGAAGGGATGGAAACGTGGAACTTCGCACACTGTCTTCCGTACTTCAAACGTCTGGAAAATGCTTTAGGATCACCAGATGATGATCTTCGCGGTCACGATGGTCCGATCAAATTGGAGCGTGGACCAGCGAAAAATCCTTTATTCCAGGCTTTCTTTAATGCTGGTGTAGAGGCTGGTTATTCACGAACTCCTGATGTGAACGGTTTCCGTCAGGAAGGATTTGGACCGTTTGATAAGCATGTGTACAAAGGACAGCGTTTGTCTGCCTCTCGTGCTTATTTACACCCAGCTATGAAACGCGAGAACTTAACGGTAAAGACACGTGCTTTCGTTGCTAGTATCGATTTTGATGGTACGCGCGCTAAAGGATTGACCTATTCACAAAACGGGCAAATGCATCAAGTTCAAGCTGGTGAAGTGATCCTTTCAGGTGGAGCGATCAATACGCCGCAGCTTCTTCAACTGTCAGGTGTAGGAGATGCAAAACACCTTCGCTCTCTAGGGATTAAACCAGTTGTCGACCTTCCAGGTGTCGGAGAAAACCTTCAAGATCACCTTGAAGTCTACATCCAGCACGCTTGTCCGCAGCCTGTTTCCGAACAGCCTAACTTGAATAAAGCTCGTATGCCATGGATTGGTTTGCAGTGGATGCTTGGAAGAACGGGGCCTGCAGCGACAAACCATTTTGAAGGTGGAGGCTTTGTTCGTTCCAATGAGGATGTTAAATATCCGAACTTAATGTTCCACTTCCTTCCTGTTGCCGTCCGTTACGATGGTCAAAAAGCGGATACGGCTCACGGATTCCAGGTTCACGTAGGACCAATGTACTCTGACGCTCGTGGCTCATTAAAGATCCGTTCGACAGATCCGAAAGAGCATCCAAGCATGGTTTACAACTATCTTTCTACTGAACAGGACAAACGCGAGTGGGTGGAAGCCGTACGAGTTTCTCGTGAAATTATGAAGCAACCAGCGATCAAACCTTATAACTCAGGAGAAATTTCTCCAGGTCCTTCTGTTCAAACAGACGAAGAGATTTTGGAATGGGTAAGAAACGATGCTGAAACTGCCCTTCACCCGTCTTGTACGGCAAAAATGGGACCGGCTTCTGATCCAATGGCAGTCGTTGATCCGAAAACGATGAAAGTTCATGGTCTGGATAATGTACGTGTAGTCGATGCGTCAGCTATGCCTTATGTAACGAACGGCAATATTCACGCACCTGTCTTGATGTTAGCAGAAAAGGCAGCCGACCTGATCCTTGGTCGTAAACCACTCGATCCAATTGATGCTGACTTCTATCGTCATGGCGTTCATCCGGCAGATGCAGGTACGGTAACAAAATAAAGCTATATGAGAAGGTGTCCTTTCAACGTGAGGTATGATTGAGAGGACGCCTTCTCTTTTTGCGTTTGCTTCCTACTTCTATCCTTGGCTACTCTGTTTTTTGATAGAGCTCACGTTTTTAAGTTCACTGGAAGCATTCAATTTCTGATGGCAAAGCATGCTTTTTTGATGTTATAAATGATAGATAATTGATCTTAGAATGTTATCTAATCGTCTTTAACCCATACATGTAGTTCTTCCTTATGGTTTATTCTAGTGAATGATAGTAAGAAGCAGGGTACGTCTTTTAATGATGAAATTGGATGTGGGGTTCAATGAGGGTAGTTTTGAACTTGCTATACTTAAGGGTAGGTGAGTACTTAGTGAGAAGAAATTTTCTGGAATCACTGAAGTGGCTTAAGAGCCGATTCTGGGAGAGTAAGCTATAGGAGAAGGGTGTTTCCTTGAAATGTGATTTAAAAAGCCTCGTGTCACTATAAGAGGCTATCAAAAAGGGTGTGAAATCCTTGCTTTTAAGATTCACCATTCTAAGTGCATTAGAATAGTATAAGAATACTAGCAAATAACAAACGGCCTCCTACATCGCTATCGATGTAGGAGGCCGTTTTCATTCGTCTAGATTTATCTACGAGGCAATCTTTTCATTACCATTTTCTCTTTCAGCTGGCATCAATAGCGGTTTTGGTGGACACATTTTCTTGGTCGCTTTAGACACGACGATAATGGTTACCAAACCTGCTACCATTGCGAGTGTTCGGAACGGGAACAGAACAATGCCATCTTCAATCATCGGATAAGGTAGGAAAACCGGAAGTCCAATGATTGGTTCTCCACCACCTATTCGAAGGATGAAAGAAACGACTAATCCTGCAATTGAACCGTATTTATTCGCATCTTTCAAGAACAAAGCGGTTGTTAACTGAGGAAATAGAATAACATAGACAAGGTCGGCAGCAAGATACCACAATGCGTAGACGCTTTGAACGTTCAGTGCAATGATCGTGGCTGCAATTCCAACCAAAACGATCGAGCGCTTGATCATTTTCTTAAGCTGATCGCTTGATGCATTTGGCTTGAACAATGGTCGATACACATTCCAGGCAGCCATAGAAGAGGCTGATAGAATAGAAGAATCCATCGACGACATAACGGCAGCTGCGAGAGCGCCAAGTCCAATCGCGCCAATCACTCCTGGCGTTAAATATTGCAACACATAAGGGAGAATCATTGATGGGTTATCAGGAGCATTTACACCTAGACTTGCCCAATCTGTATCTAATCCGATCGCCCCAATAATAACGGCTGGGATCGCTGCAATAATACAGATGAATCCTGCGATAATTGAAAGCCACATCGCCGTGTTTTCCGATTTTGCGGAAAGAACACGTTGGAAATAAACTTGCCACGGAATTCCACCGAAAACGAGTAGTAAGGCAAAATCCCACCAGTTCCAATAATAGTTGCCCCACTCAGGATCTTTCCATCCATCTAATGGAGGAAATAGACTTGCATAGCTTCCCATATCGGTTTGATAGTGATTCCAAACCGAACTTAACCCGCCTACTTCTGATAGTGCGTAAGGAAGCACTAAGAACAGTCCGATCATAACAGCGAGCATTTGGAAGACATCAGTAAATGCAACGGACCACATGCCACCTACGACAGTGTAAGCCACTGCAATAATGGCTGATAGAATAATAGACGTTTGAAAATCCAAACCTAGTATTGTTCCAAAAGTTGTTCCTAAAGCTGTTAAGATTGCACCACTCCAGAAGACCTCTCCTAAAAGAGCGGGAATATACAAGACACCAGCAACCTTCTTTCCGAAGCGCTGTTCAAGTGGATCAATCATGGTCATAAATTCATAGCGACGCATTTTTCTCGCATAGAAGATACCACCAACAATTAAACTTAGCGCATATCCCCATGGCGCCTGTGCCCATACTAGTCCAAGTGAATAAGTTGATTCTGCGGTTCCTGATATGTAACCGCCACCAACCCATGTGGCAGCCATTGTAAACATTGAGATCCACAATGGTAAAGAACGTTTCGCTACCATCATATCTGATGCAGATTCCGATTTACCACTTGCCATAAACGCTCCAATATAATAGATAATTCCGTAGAATACTAACATGGCAATAAAAGAGCCCCAGTTAACATTCGAATTGGTCGTTCCTAAATAAACAAACATAACTAAAATAGCTGCTACAAATGTACCTATTTTTAATAATTTACTTTTTCCTTCACTCAAATACCTTCACCTCTTGAAAATTTTTAAGTTAAAATCTTTTTGAAACGTATTCTGATTGAGGAATACGTTTAATGTGTTGTTTTCGTACATAAGCCATCGGCTATTATTGCTTTGCCGTCAATTGTTCGACTCTAAAGATACTTCAACGTTCACTTTTCTTTCAATAAACTTAAGGAAGTTGCTCCTGGATATCATTATTAGTTACTTTCAATTCTTGTACCCCTTTCACGAAAATTAATTGTGTTAAATATTTTCTTAACGTATTTAATAATAAATATTACATGATTAGATTTCCTTGTCAAATACGCCTGGATTGATTGAAAAGAGATCGTTCTTATTTTTGTCTATTAGAAACATTCATAAGTAGAAGAAGTATATCGATGTAATTACCGTAAAAACAGGCTGTTTTGAAATATTTAATTTGATATACCTCTCCCTATAATTGTAAATGAGAGAAGGTAGTTTGGAACCTTTTTGACAGATCTAATCTTAAATGATAGCATTTAAGATTGTTGGAAACGTTAAAAAAATATTTAACAAAATAAATTATTAGTAGTGAAAATTATATTTTCGTGGCTTTTAAGATTAGTGGATAATGGAAATAAAAAGATTCTACATGGGGAATTTGTAATGGAGTAGGGGAACTTATAAGCCTGAATTATGTTAGGAGTGACCAGGATGTCCAAGCTACCGATGAGTGAACGGATCGAACGAGCAGCTCTCCCGTTATTTGCGAGAAAAGGTTTCGAAGGTACATCATTAAGTAAAATTGCGGAATGTGTTGGCATAAAAAAACCCTCATTATATGCTCATTTTGCAAGTAAAGAAGATCTTTTCTTCGCGATTCTTCAAAAAGTAAATCGAGATTATCGCGATTTTCTAGAAATGCAAGTTCAACAGTATCGTGAACTGTCGACGGAAAGACAGTTATATCGCTTATTGAAAGACCATACAACCTATCTTGAAAATGAAGATCTTGGCCTTCTCTTTAAGAGGTTCATGCTTTTTCCCCCGTTAGTACTGAAAGAAACATTTAACGAACAGTTTATTCAATCAGAAGAAGCGTTAACCAACGTATTATTAGGTGTAGTGAATGAGGGGATAAGAAGAGGAGATATTCAAGGCGATTCTGATGTGGTAATCGATGCATATATTTGTCTACTAGATGGCACATTTGAACAGCTCTTTTATTATTCTGAAGTAGAGCATGAAGAGCGTCTCCAAAATGCTTGGCGTATTTTCTGGAGAGGGATTCAAGGGTGATAAGTAGGCGGACGGATTTAGTATAAAATAGAAAACCGGTCCCCTTTGGATTAGACCGGTTTTTTCGTTCCTCAGTAAGATTTTCAATAGCTACTGATAAATCTCAATATGCTTAATCTTATAATCCCCATATTCATCAGTCATAACATAATAGTCTTTGGTTCGCTCATACACGCTCCATTCCCCAGCCGCATTCATGAAATCAAAAACCTCATAGGTGCTAACAATCGCTTGATCGGTCTGCATGTCAATATTGGTTACATCATTTAACGTGAATTGAAAGACCATGCCCTGACCGCTTATCTCGTCTAGGTAGTTAGCCATTTCATAATAGGCCTGACTGTCATACAGAAGCTGGTCTTCAATATAACCAAAGTCTTCGTTTCGCAATGCCGTTTCATAGTTTCCTCTGAAATTAATAATAAAGTTAGCAAGACCTGCTTCATCATATGGGATATCATAAGTTTCTGTTTCCTCTTCTGCATATTCATCATACGCTGAAGTCTCATTGTAGAAGTTAAAGGTACTGGCGACTTCATTTTCATCCATTGGAGACTGCGACCAGTTCGTTAATAATTCCGTCATTGTGTACATTGGGATGGAGAAGGCAATCGATTCATCGCTCGTTAACAGGGCGGAGTTAATGCCGATCACTTTTCCTGTCTTTCCATCTAACAATGGTCCGCCGCTGCTTCCTGGGGAAACTTGAGCATCGATTTGATAGACGTTTTCGTATTGAAATTCGGATTCAAATGAACGGTCTAGACCGGTTAGATATCCGATCGATGCTGTATTTTCTAATCCTCTAGGGCTTCCAAGTGCGATCACTTCGGTTCCAACTTCAGATTCTTTCATTTCCATCTCCAAAGGAGAAGTCCCTTTTAGATTCTGGACTTCAATGAGAGCGACATCATACTGATTTGAGATGCCGATCACCTTGCCATTCATTTCTCGACCATCCTGGTCGCGCAAGATGACATCAATATAACCTGCTACCACATGGGCATTCGTCACAATTGCCCCATTATCCTGAAATAAGAATCCAGATCCAAGACTATCATCGGTTAAAATGGTATACACTTTTGTTTGTGCTTCACGTATGATTTCTTTCTTATCTTTTTCTGTGGAGGTTTGAGGGGAAGGGACTTTCTGTTCTGTCGTGCTTTTTTCCTTAGTAACATTTTGAGATGTGCTTGCATTCGCTTCTTTTTCATCTATTGCTTCTTCCTCTAGTTTCGCAGAGTCAGAGATTTTTTCCACTGGCGGTTGGATCGTCTCTTCTACTGTTGTTTCATTTACTCGTTCTTTATCAAGAACGAAAACGTAAATAAAGACACCGCTCATTAATAAAAAGGTAAGGATAATACCGGTCAACCACCATCGATTTCTCCGCTGATACCTCGTATATGAGTGACCACACTGGCTGCAAAACCGAGCATTTTCTATGTTTTTCGTCCCGCATTTCGGACAAAACATAATCATCGCCTCCTTCATATTCTTTGTTGATTATTATAGCTCAACTTAAAGCTTTAGAGGGGCTTGAAAATAGAATAGATAGTAAGAAATGTAGCGTCAAGGAAAGAGAACGGGCGATCTTTCTAATTTGTACTTCCACTGTTTAGTAGGAATTTCATCACATTTTTATTCCATCAACTATTAGGTTATATTTCCTATTTATACAGAAAACGAGAGCTCTTCATTGCAGAAGAAATAGAAGAGGAGTAAAGTGTCTCGATGTTAACAGTCTATAAAAGAAAGGGTGGATGAAATGATGAACGAAGGCTTTGTAAAAGTGAATGATGTGAACCTCCATTATGTTTCAGAGGGAGAAGGGGAACTGATGCTATTTCTCCATGGTTTCCCTTATTTCTGGTACAACTGGCATCATCAGATGAAAGAGTTTTCAAAGGATTATCGAGTTGTTGCTGTAGATATGAGAGGATACAACGTTTCTGACAAGCCTGAAGGGATTTCTTCCTATGATATGTCCATTCTCGTGGAAGATGTCAAGCAGCTAATTGAAGCTTTTGGAGAAAAAGATTGTGTTTTAGTCGCCCATGACTGGGGCGGAGCGGTCGCGTGGACGTTAGCTTACACCGCACCTGAATATGTGAAGAAGTTGATTATGTTTGATGCGCCTCATCCGTATACATTTAGACGGGAGCTAGAAGAGAATCAAGGACAGCGAGAAGCGAGTCGTTATATGGGATACTTCCAGCGACCAGATTCTCATGAAGCACTGCTTGAGAATAACGCAGAACGATTAAGAAACATGATGACGATTCCTGGAAAGAAAAAAGGGTATTTAACTGAAGAAGATGAAGAGAAGTACATAGAAGCGTGGATGCAACCGAATGCGATGAAGTCTATGCTTAACTATTACCGGGCTATATCTTTCTATCCGTTCGAAGAACACGTACAAAAACCACTGGAACTTCCGTATCAAATGTTTGAATCGCCAACACTAATCATCTGGGGAGATGCGGATCCAGCTTTTGAAAACAGCAACCTGGATGGGTTAGAAGAGTACGTTCGTGACCTTACGATTCACCGAATGGAAGGGGTAAGTCATGCTCCGCATCATGAGAAACCGCACGTGGTTAACCAGTATATGCGTAACTTTTTAGAAAAAAAGAACTGATGAAGCAGGCTGCTCCTGATTAATGGGGGCAGCCCTTTTGAAATTCTATAAATTTAAAAAAGCGGCTCATGAGTTGGATTTTGTGATGTTTCCTTTTTTTCTTATTTGTATGAGTAATCATTTTGTTTACTAAGTTCTTGTACGTGGTAAAAATTAGTGAGTTAAATGATGACATACTAAGGAGAATAAACTAATGATGACATCTAAATCCAATTTATCAAATCGTAAATCAATTAGTAAGAACCGTAATCTCTTTTCGGGAATCCTATTTGGAATTGGTCTTGCTGCATTTTTAGATGAGGTGATTTTTCATCAATTGCTGCGTTGGCATCATTTTTATGACAAGTCTACTACGGATATAGGTCTGATCTCTGATGGTCTTTTTCACGCCTTCAGTTGGTTTGCCACCATTGGCGGACTGTTTCTATTAGCCGATCTTAAAAGGAGGAACGCATTCTTTCTAAAGAGATGGTGGGGTGGTGTATTATTAGGGGCAGGTGGCTTTCAGTTGTATGATGGGACCATTCAACACAAATGGATGCAACTTCATCAAATCCGGTATGTGGAGAATATATTGATCTATGATCTTGTGTGGAACGCTTCAGCTGTTTTCATGATCCTAGCTGGTTTCTTTTTATTGAAAGTTACCTCGAAAGAAACGGTATCTTAGATGAACCCTCATTATCTTATTACCCACGTCGGTGGAGGTGGACATTTAGAAGTAATGGGAATCTTGTCTCAGCTTGTGTTAGCTTTACTCTTTGCGATCGTTTTCTTTCTGTATATAATGGCTGTTGTTCGTTCCAACCGGTGGTACAAACCATGGCCGAAGTATCGAACGGTGTGTTGGACTTTAGGCGTGATGTTGGCTATCTTTTCGGTTGCGGGCCCACTGGCTAACTTTGCTCATGTGAACTTCACCGCTCATATGGTAGGCCATTTGTTATTAGGGATGTTAGCGCCGTTGCTTATGGCGCTTGCTGCTCCGGTTACCCTCATCCTTCGAACGTTAAGAATTCCTATGGCAAGAAAAGTTTCTAAGGTCTTACAGAGCTGGCCGTCACGATTTCTTACAAATCCTATCATTTCGTCTATTCTCAATATAGGTGGACTCTGGTTATTGTATACGACTAGTCTCTATTCTCTGATGCATGAAAACATACTGCTTTATCTTATCGTCCATCTTCATGTATTTATTGCAGGTTATCTTTTTACCGTTTCAATTATTTATATTGATCCAAGATCTCATCGGCTTTCGTTTTTGTATCGTTCGATTGTGCTCGTGGTTGCTTTAGGCGGTCATGGGGTACTTTCAAAGTATATTTATGCTCATCCACCTATAGGTGTTCCGATAGGACAGGCAAAAAGCGGTGCGATGCTAATGTATTATGGGGGAGATGCGATTGACATCGTGCTTATTTTTATTCTTTGTTTCCATTGGTTTAGAGCCACCCGACCTCGTGAACTAGTCACCCGGTAGTAAAGAAGTACTCTATAGTATCTAAGTTTAAAAGCCCTATTTCTCGAAAAAGCAACGAGTAATGGGGCTTTTCTAGCTATGAATAGAGGTCTATCTACTAACGTTTGATAGAGATGTTTTTTATTTTTTTAAGGCTTCAGTATAACTTTTATACAATCTTCTTCACGGTTATTAAAGATATTATATCCGTGTGAAGCCTCTTTTAATGGAAGCTTATGAGTAATTATTGCGGTAGGATCAATTTCTCCCTTAACTATTTGTTTGTAGATTTCAGGCATATATCCTCTAGCAGGGGCTTGACCCATTTTGATAGTAACGTTCCTAGAAAAAAAGGAACCTAATGGAAACATGTTATATAAGCCACCGT
This sequence comes from Bacillus sp. Cs-700, assembly GCF_011082085.1. Taxonomy (NCBI): domain Bacteria; kingdom Bacillati; phylum Bacillota; class Bacilli; order Caryophanales; family Bacillaceae; genus Bacillus; species Bacillus sp. Cs-700. Next base: position 1,659,677 of record NZ_CP041063.1, on the reverse strand, counting down.
ATACACCGGTGATCTGAACAGTTCCGCATTTTCTTACCGCCTTTGTTGCGATTTGGATTGCCCCCAGCGTTCCTCCTTGTAACTTTAACTTCTGCTCCACGTATTCAAGAGAAGATTTCTTTCCATCCATCCCTACACAATCGATAACAACATCGGCGCCACCTTTAGTTATCTCCTTTAATGTTTCTCCCATGTCATCATATTGTGTGAAATCAAAGATCTCGGTTCGATTCATTTTTTTAGAATGATTTAACCTGTACGTAAGGTAATCGACCGCGATTACACGTTCTGCTCCTTTTTGCCAGGCAAATTGTTGTGCCATCAGCCCAACGGGGCCGCACCCTAATACGATAACAGTGTCTCCTTTTTTTACACCTGCATGCTCAACACTCCAATAGGCAGTTGGAAGAACGTCTGATAAGAAGAGTAACTGCTCGTCTTCTAGTTCACAATCTTGCGGAATAAGGAAAGGCGTATAGTTTCCAAATGGGACTCTTAGGTACTGAGCTTGTCCACCTGGATAGTTACCAAACTTTTCAGAGTAACCTAATAATCCACCAGAATCATAATGAGGATTTGAATTATCGCATTGGCTTTCTAGGTGATGATTGCAATAGTGACACTGTCCACAAGCGACTGTAAACGGAATGACAACGCGGTCACCCTTTTTTACCGCTGTTACATCTGGTCCAATTTCCTCAACGATCCCCATAGGCTCATGCCCAATGACATAACCGACCGGAAGTGGGAAGTTTCCCTGATAGAGATGCAAATCTGACCCACAGATCGCCGTTGATGTCACTTTAATGATTACATCTTGTGCATCCTGAATTTTAGGATCTTCTATTTCTTTTACACTTATAGAATGTTTTCCTTGATAAGTAACAGCTTTCATAATTACATTCCCTTCAAACCATTTAAATTGTCTTCTTGTTGTACATCTCTAATAGGTTCAGCTAATAAATAGAAAATATACTAGAGTAGAATTGTTGGACTGTGATAAACCTAATTACTCCTGTTGTTTATTCTGGCCAAAATTGCGAAACGTTTGTTTTCAATTTTCTAAAAACCAGTTGACACGCAATAAGAAACCGCTTACAATAAAGTCAATCAAAGCAACTACGTAAACGATTAAATGAATTATTCAGTTCATGATCATGGACTGATACGATGAATCATCCACAGGGAATTCATTTTTTTTATCACAAAAAGTAATCGATTACGTAAACGATTAATTATAGGTGAGGAGAGATTATGGAGACGAAACTTAGAGCGTTACCTAGAAGAAATGTCCGTAGTGCCCCAAAGGTCAACAGCTCCTGGAAAAAGGTTTTACATAACTATGAACTGTACTTATTTTTACTTCCTACGCTAATTTACTTCATTGTCTTTCACTACGTTCCGATGTATGGCGTTCTCATTGCTTTTCAAGATTATATGCCCACATTGGGGGTTTCAGGAAGTCCATGGGTCGGTTTTGAACACTTTGAACGTTTCTTTAATTCATTCCAGTTCTGGACTTTGTTGGAGAACACCCTCGAGCTCAGTGTATTGCAGTTACTATTTGGCTTCCCATTACCCATCATAGTTGCTCTTCTCTTAAATCAATTACGAAATCAACGTTACAAGAAATTTGTTCAAACTGTCATTTATGCCCCTCACTTTATTTCAGTCGTTGTTCTTGTTGGTATGGTGTATGTGTTTTTCTCACCGAATGGTCTCATTAACAATTTTCTTATGATCTTTGGCGCCGAACCAGTTCACTTTATGTCACAGGCAGGTTGGTTTAAACCACTTTATATTTCTTCAGGATTGTGGCAAGAAACAGGTTGGGCAGCGATCATTTATCTTGCTGCATTAGCTGGTGTTAGTCCGGAAGTTCATGAAGCAGCGATTATGGATGGCGCTAATAAGTGGCAGCGAATTCTTCATGTTGATATTCCAGCGATCTTACCTACGGCGATGATTTTATTAGTGCTCTCAGTAGGGAATCTCATGAACATTGGATTTGAGAAAGCGTATTTAATGCAAACGCCGTTAAACGTTTCAGCCGGTGAAATTATTCCAACTTATGTGTATAAAGTCGGTTTGCAGGGAGCTCAGTATAGCTTTGCTGCAGCGGTTGGATTGTTTAATGCAGTCATTAACTTTATCTTGTTATGGGCAGTAAATAGGGCTGCCAAGAAATTATCCGGTTCAGGCCTATGGTAAGGGGGAGTATGGAATGACTCAATTTGTAATGAATCGATCAAAGTTATGGTCGAGAAAATCGAAAGAGGATAAGATATTTGATCTCATCAATCTTCTCTTTCTTACGACACTTTCACTCGTTGTGTTGTACCCACTCTATTTTATTATCATCGCTTCAATTAGTAACCCGGATAGCGTCTATAACGGTGACGTCTGGTTTTGGCCACAGGGAATTACGTTTGAAGGATATGAACGGATTTTCCAGGATAATCGGATTTGGACAGGTTATAAAAACACGGTGTTGTACACCGTCGTTGGAACATTAGTGAATGTTACGTTAACGCTCATGGCAGCTTATGCGCTCTCAAGAAAAGATTTAGTCGGTAGAAATTTCTTCATGATTCTCTTTGTCTTTACCATGTTTTTCTCAGGGGGATTAATTCCTACTTATTTAGTCGTTAAAAACCTTGGCATGGTCGATACGATGTGGGCCCTCATAATTCCAAAGGCGGTAGCGGTTTGGAATCTGATTGTGGCACGAACATTCTTTCAATCGACGATCCCAGATGAGCTGTTAGAATCAGCGAAAATGGATGGGTGCTCCAATACGAAATTCTTCTTGAAAATCGTTTTACCACTATCGAAACCAATCATTGCTGTCATGGTATTGTTTTATGCCGTTACACATTGGAACTCGTTCTTTGATGCTTTAATTTATTTAAATAATGAAGACAAATATCCGTTACAGCTCATCTTAAGATCAATTCTGATTCAGAATGAAGCTTCTGCCAGTATGGTTGGTGATGTAGAATCGTTTGCTGCTCAGCAAAGAATTGCTGATTTAATCAAATATGGTGTCATTATTGTTGCAGCAATCCCGCTGCTCGTACTCTATCCTTTCATCCAAAAATACTTTGTGAAGGGAGCTTTAATTGGAAGTATTAAAGGGTGACCATATGTTTTACTTCATTATTAGGAGGTGGATCGCTAGTCAAATTGCTTAAGCGAAGTAGCTTGCCATAAATTATAACCATTCGGGGGGAATTTAGTGATGGGTAAACGAAAAAGTTGGTCTTTTCCGTTCATATGTTTAATGCTCTGTTTCATTCTTGTATTAAGTGCTTGTTCTTCGAAAGATAGTAGTTCTGATGGGAAGGCCGAATCTGCTGAGTTTAATAAAGAAGGACTTCCAATTGTTGACGAACAAGTCACTTTGGAATTTGTATCACCAAAAGCACCACTTGCCCCAAAATACGATGAAATGGAAATTTTTAATACGTTAGAAGATGAGACGAATGTGAAAATTGAATGGAGTAACATTCCAGATGACGGTTATGAAGAAAAGAAAAACTTGATGCTTGCAAGTGGTGACTTGCCCGATGCGTTTTATTCGGCTAAATTCACAGATCTTGACATTGTGAAGTATGGACAAAACGGTACGTTGATTCCTCTTGAAGATTTAATTGAAGAGCATGCGCCTAATATTCAAAAATTGTTTGAAAAACGCCCTGAACTAAAAAGCATGGTAACCGCTCCAGATGGACACATTTACACGCTACCTCGTGCAGAAGAAGCTGGGCTTGGAGCTGTACCAAACTTTATGTCCATTAATAAAACTTGGTTAGATGAGCTCGGCTTAGAAATGCCAACGACGCTTGAGGAGTATCATGATGTTCTTGTTGCTTTTAAAGAAAAAGATCCTAATGGAAATGGTAAACAAGATGAAGTTCCGTTAAGTTTCATGTTCAACTTTTGGACTGGAAACTTCGGTGATATGTTTGCAGCATTTAATATGCCAGATAACGTCGATCATCGCATTGTAAGAGACGGAAAAGTGATCTATACAGCTATTCAGCCGGAGTATAAAGAAGCTATCGACTATTATCATCAATGGATGGAAGAAGGCTTGATTGATAAAGAATCATTCACGCAAGATGTCTCACAGTACTTCGCTAAAGGGAAAAACGAAAAATACGGATCTTATATTTGGTGGGAATCGGAAGAGGTAGTTGGCCCAGAATTGAAGGATGATTATGACCTCTTACCGCCGCTTGAAGGTCCGAATGGCGATCAGGTTGTCGGACGATCGAATTACTCTGACTACTCTCGTGGCGAGTTTGCCATCACTTCTGCAAATGCAAATCCAGAAATTACGATGCGTTGGGTGGATCAGTTATATGAAACAAAGATGTCAGCTCAAATTAATTGGGGACCAATTGGCACTATTTTTGAAGAAAAAGATGGAAAACTTGTCTTAAAAGAACAACCTGACGACGTTGTAATGGGTGAATTAAGACAAAAGGTTGCACCAAATGGACCAGTAGCGATTTTGAAAGAAGACTTTGAAGAAACAGTTGAAATGGAGCCTCGTGCAAAACAGCGTTTGGAAGATCTGAATTCGATCTATGCACCGTATCTTGAAGAAGAGAATTACCCGCAAATTTTCTTTAGTCCTGATGAACTAGATGAAATTAACCGTCTAGAAGTAGATATTAAAGAATTTACGAATCAGAAGAAAGCTCAGTGGCTAATGGAAGGCGGGGTAGACGAAGAGTGGGATAGCTACAAGAAGCAGCTTGAAGATATGGGTCTAAGTCGCTTAATGGAAATTTACCAGGAAGGTTTGGATCGTTTTGAAGAAAATCAATAGAAAATAGGAACAGGAAAGAAAGTTAGAACACTCGTGTTCTAGCTTTCTTTCCAAATTGGGAGTGTGGTTAATGGCGAATATGACATTAAGAAAATCATTGGTAGCGCATTGGGCATTTTCAGAAGGCAGTGGAAGTATTGTCCATGACGGGTCTAATCAAGATGCCATTCATTATGTGTTTAATGAGCGCCAATCCGCTCTACCTGCCGATGAACCGCAGTGGCGTAGTGGAATAAACGGACACGCCCTCTTATTTGACGGCTATTCAACCTGGATTGAACGAAAAGAAGGTATTCATTCCATCGATCAAGCGTTTACCATTGAAGTTTGGCTAGCACCACGTTCATTTGGGGGAATGGAGGATGAACGACTGTCGGGTATTGTAAATCAACATAATCGAGGAATAAATGAAGGATTTATTTTAGGTGTTCATAGGCATGGAAAATGGGGACTTCAGATTGGTGTAGAAGGTGAATGGATCGAAGTGTGGGCAGAGAATGCTCCTATACCGAAGTTAAAATGGTCGCATCTTGCCGCAAGTTTTAACGGTCAAGAAGGAAAAATCACATTGTATTTAAATAGTGAAAAAGTTGCCGAGAAGACAGTCGGTCAAAACGTGTCTATGTCTGTTAGTCATGAAGCGCTTTTGATCGGTAAAAGTAACGAGGCGATGACGATTGAAAACGTGTTTTCGTTAAATATGTTCAGTGGTTTATTGGATGATATTAAAATCTATAACCGAGCATTAAATGTAGAGGAAATCACAAAGAGCTTTACAGATCACCTTGCACCTTATCAAGGAGAGATTCCGCCCTTACCTTATCAGGACATTATGATCGATAGAAGCGTATATGATCGTGACCCGCACCGCCCAAAATTTCATTTAACACCACCTGGTCATTGGATGAATGAGCCGCATGCGCCTCTTTATTTCAAAGGGAAGTACCATTTGTTTTATCAGCATAATCCACAGGGTCCTTATTGGGGCAACATTCAGTGGGGACACTGGGCTAGTGATGATCTCGTGCATTGGTGCGACTTGCCTATTGCCATTGAAACTAAAGCAGATGATTTAGCTCCGGACGGCATTTGGTCAGGAAATGCTGCTTACGATGAAGAAGGATTCCCTGTTTTATTTTTTACAGCAGGTAATTCATCAAAGAAGCCAAATCAGATGACAGGATTAGCGAGAAGTACGTATAAGGAAAATCATGATATCGATTTAAAGATATGGAAAAAACATCCTGTACCCGTAACGATTCAGCCTAATCATATGGGTCTGCATCATGATGGGTTTCGAGATCCTTTTGTATGGAAAGAAGGAGAGATCTGGTACCAAATCGTCGGCACTGGAATAGAAGGCGAGAGTGGAGCTGCGATTCTTTTCACTTCTGATAATTTAGTTGATTGGGAATGCAAAGGTCTTCTCTATGATGATAAAGATCAGGAGTATCCTTTCTTAGGGGAAGTGTGGGAACTGCCGATTTTACTTCCTCTTGGAAAGGACAAGCATCTATTTATTATTAGTCCTGTTGGAAGAAATGCCGATGTTGAAGTGTTCTATTGGATTGGGACATGGGATAAACAGCGTTATCGGTTTATACCAGATCAGAAAGAACCGCAGCTTATTGATATGGGGGATTTTCATTTTACAGGACCAAGTGCCATGATTGATCCTAAAACGGGACGCTTGCTTTTGTTTACAATCGCCCAGGGAAGACGTTCGCTTAAAGATGAATATGAAGCAGGGTGGGCGCATAATGGGGGTCTTCCTGTACAACTGTGGTTACGAGACGATGGTAGATTGGGCGTGAAGCCGATCGAAGAATTAACAAAGCTCCGTAAGGAAAAACTCGTTTCGTTAGAAAGTCTATCCGTTGAAGAAACCAATCATATCTTAGCTCATGTGAAAGGGAATATGCTGGAAATCTGTGTTGAATTTCAAGGTGACGTTGCAAATGAATATGGTGTAAAGGTTCTAAAGTCTGATTGTGGGAATGTCGAAACGCTCCTTTCTTATAACGGTCGAGAGGAGACGTTGAATGTTATAAAGAAAACAAATGATTCAAGCCCTGCCCAAGCTCAAGGTGGAAAGCTTCTACTCAATGGAGAGCAGTTAAAGCTACATATTTACGTCGACTGTTCGATCGTCGAGTGTTATGCCAATGAATTAAAAAGTATAACGACGAGAGTATACCCTGATATCGAAGCATTTGGATTAGAAATATGGGCGAATGATTCGGTAACAGTGAAGTCGATGGAAGTTTGGGAAATGGGTGCAGCATTTTAACACAATCTTCCCTGGCGTCACATGGATAAAAGCTGATAACCCAAGTTGCCGGAATGGATAAGTCACTTATTTTGAAGGGAGCTTTATAAACTCATGCTCAATCGCAGTAGGTTGAAAATGGTTTCTCTGACTTTCTTATTCGTCATAAGTAGCTTGTTGCCAATGAGTATTTCGAACCCTGTTCATGCCCAAACGACCATTGCAAACCCAAGCTTCGAAACAGGAGATTTGTCTGGTTGGAAAATTGTAAGTGGTAAAGCGTTCAATGAGAAAGATGTGACAGATGAATCTAGCTATTGGGATAAGCAAACATTTGAGCAAAAGAACTTCTGGCATATATGGGGAGGGCGAGGAGACGATACAAAAGTTGGGGTTATGCAGTCTGAAACCTTTACTCTTGGGGGAGATGGTCAGATTGATTTTCTTACAGGTGGAGATTCTGATGCGGAACACTTATCGATCTCGCTCGTTAGAGAAGCAGACGGAGTAGAATTAATGAAGGAAACAGGGACTGGGACAGATACATATTCCAAGAAGAGTTGGGATGCCTCTGCTCATATAGGTACAGTTGTTAGGATTAAAGTTGCTGATTCAACGACAACGGGGCATATCAATCTTGATGATGTGAATGTTCCTGCGACCCCTTCTTTACATGACCATGTAGAGCCTTCTATTTATAATCATGATTTTGAATATACGGCACTAACTCCTTACGAAATAAGGGGATGGGAGATTGTAAGCGGAGATGCGTTTGGCCCAGAGAGCCTTGTTCATGAAGAGGAATGGAGTGAAGGCGATGAATTTTCACATGAGGGGCGCTACCATTTATGGAGTTTTAGTGATGGTGGAGACGATCAAGTAGGCGAACTGCACTCAGAGCCATTTACGATCGACCAAAATGGAGCAATCGATTTTCTTATCGGAGGGGGAAATGACGAGGAGAATCTATATGTTGCTCTCGTAAGAACGTCTGATGGAAAAGAGTTGCGAAAAGAAACCGGACGAGATACGGAAAAGTACCAGCGCGTTTATTGGGATGTTTCAGAATACATTGGTGAAGAAGTGGTTATCAAAATCGTAGATAATGCTAAAGGGGCGTTTGGACATATCAACGTTGATGACTTTCGAATAACCAAATCTCCTTTTGCTGGTGAGTTAATGGCTCACTGGAGTTTAGATGAAGGTACTGGTAAGGATACTGTCGAGCAAGTTACAGGTGAGACTAATTTAATTGATTACCATCTTAGTAAGGGCGTTTTTCAGGAAGCACAAGATCCACTGTGGAAGGACGGCATTTCAAACGGTGCCCTCTTATTTGATGGGTATTCTACTTGGATTAAACAGAGCCCCACGAAACTACCAGCGCCTACAGAAGCGTTAACGGTTGAAGCCTGGGTCGCGCCAAGAAATTTCGAACATGGAGATGAAGGTCGCTTATCTGCAATTGTGAATCAGCATAACCGTGAAAAGAAAGAAGGATTCATACTCGGGAATTTTCGCCATGGTACGTGGGGGTTACAGTTTGGTACAGGAGACGAGTGGCATGAAGTGATGTCAGATACACTACTCCCTTTAAATGAGTGGTCATACGTCGTCGCAACGTACGATAGCACAACTGGTGAAGCAGTTCTCTACCAGAATGGTGAAAAGGTAACATCACGAAACTTTGATGCAGGAGCTACGATTAAACCGAGTGTAAGAGATTTGTTAATTGGAAAGAACAATGATGGTATGTGGTTGTATGGGTTTGATTTAAATATGTTTAGCGGGCTTATGGATGAAGTGAAAATCTACCATCAGGCATTGGATGCTGGGAATGTGAAAGATTCCTACGAATCTTATGTAAGCGCTTTAAATGGTAATCTACCAACCGCTGATGTGAAAACCGATCGCAGTCTTTTAGCGGACGATCAACATCGCCCACAGTTTCATATGTCTCCTCCAAATCATTGGGGAAATGAACCAGGTGGTCCTATTTACTTTAATGGTCAATATCATGTGTTCTATCAGAGTAATCCTAGAGGACCATACTGGAATCATATTCGCTGGGGCCATCTTGTAAGTGATGACATGGTTCATTGGAGAGATGTTGATGATGCCGTTATCCCCGGGCGATATGATGTTGATCCCGAGGGGGCTTGGGCGGGTGGTGCTGTTGTCGATGATAAAGGTGTGCCTGTGATCTTTTACACAGCAGGTGATGATCGTGATCAGCCTAATCAGCGTATTAATTTAGCAAGAAGTACTTTTTTGCAGGATGGGGATAACGATCTTAACCGTTGGGAGAAGAATTCAGAAGTGATTCTAGATCAAGAAGAAGGACAGGGGATCAAGGGTGAATTTCGAGATCCTTACGTTTTTAAAGATGGTGATACCTGGTACATGCTAGTGACTTCTGGTAAAGAAGGAACTGATGGCAAAGCCGTTGGAGGTACCGCACTCGTGTATTCTACAAAGGATGCTAGTTTTGAAGATTGGACCTTCGAAGGAGACTTATTCGTTGGAGATTATGGAACCTATCCAGAAACAGGACGCGTTTGGGAGCTGCCAATTTTGCTGCCATTAGGAGATAGCGGGAAGCATATTTTCTTAATCAACCCTGCCAAAATGAAAAGAGAAGAGTATCAGTCGAGGTATACGTACTATTGGATTGGAACCTGGAATCCTGAGACGGCTAAATTTACACCAGATAATGAAGCGCCTCAACTACTTGATGTTGGAGACCATTTTACTGGACCAGCTGGAATGGTAACGCCTGATGGAAGAACCGTTATTCATAGTATTACGCAGGGCAGGCGTCCAGCAAACGACGATTATGATGCGGGATATGCCCACAATTATGGTTTGCCAACAGAGGTTTTTTATCAAGATGACGGAAAGCTAGGGATGAAGCCGATCCAAGAGTTGAACGAATTACGAGGCGAAGAGCTTATTAATCTGACATCGGACACGTCCATGGAAGAAGCGAATCAACTTCTATCTAACATAGAAGGAGACATGCTTGAGATCCAGTTAGAACTAGACATTGGATCCGCTAATGAAGCGGGAATTAGCTTAAGACGTTCACCGAATGGCGAAGAAGAAACCATTGTGTATTACAAAGAAAGTAGCAAGGAATTTTGGGTGAACCGTACCAAATCAAGTCTCGATACCGATGTGGAAAAATGGTACCAGGGTGGAGAGGTAGATACTGATTCAGAGACGATCAATCTACATGTGTATGTGGATCGTTCTGAAATCAATGCCTATTTAAATGAACAAAAAGGGTTAACCACAAGGGCCTATCCGACAAGAGACGATGCGAAAGGTGTGCAGCTCTGGGCGAATGAACAAAGTGAATCCGTAACGGTAAAGTCATTACAGGTTTGGGAGATGACCTCTGCTTACGAAAAGGTGAACGCTACTGGCGTATCACTCAATCCAGATTCATTAGAATTAGTTGCTGGAGATACAGAACGACTAACGCCAGAAGTGGCGCCAGCTCAAGCAACAAATAAAGAGGTGATCTGGACTTCAAGCAACCCGAGCGTTGCGACTGTGGTGAATGGAAAAGTAACGGCTCATTCTCCTGGTACTGCTACGATTAAAGCTGAAACAAGGGACGGAGGTCATACGGCAACGAGTACGATCAATGTCGTTGAAGAGCCCCCTCATGATGAGTTAGTGAATCATGATTTTGAATCCGGTAACTTAACGGGTTGGACTGTTATGGAAGGCGATGCCTTTAGCGATCTTGATGTCACGTCTGCTGATGATTGGGGCTGGGGAGGTCCATTTAATCAAAACGGAGCTTTTCATCTATACAGCGTTCATAACGGTAATGATGCCGAAACTGGAACGATACGTTCACAGAAATTCCCGCTTGGAGGAAATGGACAAATCGATTTCCTCGTTTCTGGAGGAAACCATATTTATAACCTTTATGTCGCGCTAGTAAGGAGTTCCGATGGGAAAGAGTTAATGAAAGTAAGTGGTGGAAACCAGGAAGGTTATACACGAGTTAAGTGGGATGCTTCTGACTACATTGGAGAGCAAGTTTATCTCAAAGTTGTTGATCGTGCGAAAGATTCATGGGGACACATTAGTATTGACGATGTGAATGCGCCTGTGAAGCCTCCGAATAATGTGACGATAGCGAACCCCGATTTTGAGACAGGAGACTTGAGCGGATGGAAGGTTACCGGGGAGGCCTTTAGTGACCAGGATGTCACGCAGGATGAAGGATGGGAGTGGGACTGTTGTTTCAATCATCAAGACGCCTATCACCTGTGGAACTTCAAAGATGGCGGTGACGCCGAAATAGGTGAAATACAATCAGAGCCCTTTACACTCTATGGAAGTGGGTGGATTGACTTCTTGATTGGCGGAGGGAAAAGTAGCGATCATTTATATGTTTCTCTCGTAAATGCAGCTGATGGGAAAGAGTTATTTAAATCGACCGGTACAGAGAATGAACAGTACAAGAGGGTTTACTGGGACGCTTCTTCTTATATAGGGGAAGAGGTATTCCTTAAGGTGGTGGATAAGGCTACTGGCGGATGGGGACATATCAATGTTGATGATTTTCATGTGTTCAATACAGAAGAGGATCTTTTAACAAGTGAGCGATACGAAAAGTATCGTTCACAGTTTCATTATACTCCCAAAAAAAATTGGATGAATGATCCCAATGGGCTTGTTTATCATGACGGAGAATACCATGTGTTTTATCAGTATAATCCAACTGGCGTCACATGGGGACCAATGAATTGGGGGCATGCGGTTAGTACGGATTTAGTAAATTGGGAACGACTACCGCCTGCGCTAGAAGAAGATGAGAACGGATTTATATGGTCAGGTAGCGTTGTCGTGGATAAAGACAATACGGCTGGGTTTGGGAAAGATGCCATGGTGGCGATGTTTACGCATGAAAAAGGAGGGAATCAAAGTCAAAGTCTCGCTTATAGCAATGATAACGGTCGGTCGTGGCAGAAGTATGCTGGAAATCCCGTCCTCACAAACATCGACCAATTCTCAGTTTTTAGAGATCCTAAAGTATTCTGGCATGAAGTATCCAATCAATGGGTGATGCTTCTTGCAGTGGAAGATCAATTTCAAAAGCAATTTGTTCGCATCTACCATTCAAAAGACATGAAAGATTGGACGTTTGCGAGCGACTTTGGTGAAAATCAAGGGTCACATGCAGGGGTTTGGGAAGTGCCAGATCTATTTCCATTACCTGTCGATGGTGATCCACAAAACACCAAATGGGTGATGCAAGTAAGTCTTAGTAAAGGTGCCCCTGCTGGTGGATCAGGTGTACAATATTTTATTGGCGATTTTGATGGAACGACCTTTCGTAATGACAATCTAGCAAGTACCGTGCTATATGCCGATTATGGGGCTGACTATTATGCTCCGCTAACTTTTAATCATGTATCTGATGGACGTCGAATTGCGATGGGGTGGATGAACAATTGGGAGTATGGTCAAGCAATCCCAACTTCTATATGGCGAAGCAAACTAACGGTTCCAAAAGAATTAAGTTTAAAAAGCATTTCGGATTTAGGTGTTCGCCTCGTTCAAACTCCTGTCAGTGAGCTTCAGAGTTTGAGAGGGGAAGAACGTTATTGGACGAATGAGGTCGTTGTACCGGGTGAGAATCTATTAGCGGATATAAAAGGTGATACGTTAGAAATTGTTGCTGCATTTCAAACAGAACAATCAACAGTAAAAGAATTTGGTTTTAAAGTTCGGGTTGGGGATGATGAATTCACAGAAGTCAGTTACGACATGACAAATGCAACATTATCGTTAGATCGTTCTAAGTCTGGTGATACGAGTTTTAGCCAGTCTTTTGGTGCGAAGCATGAAGCAGTCATGATGCCTTCTGATGGGTTAGTTACCCTCCATTTACTTGTTGATCGGTCTTCTATTGAAGTTTTCGGGAATGATGGTCAGGTCGTATTCTCAGATCAAATCTTTCCAAATTTAACGAGCGATCAGCTAGAGCTGTACGCAATCGATGGTGAAGTAACCATCAAATCTTTAGCGATCTATCAGTTAGATAAAGCAGAAAGTTAATTGACAGCGCTTACTTTAATAACTATAATGAATGTTATAGTATACGTAATCGTTTACTTAAGCTCTTTTTAAGAGCTTCTTTTATAAAATGTAACGTAATCGATTACGCATCACGTGATTCGCAGCTTTAAAGGAGCGAGTAATTTAATAAGTAGGTGAAAATGATATGGGCACCGTTAAAGATGGAAGCAATATGCGTTCAAAAATGAAAGATGTCGCTCAAAAAGCAGGTGTCTCAACGGCCACCGTTTCTCACGTTATTAACGGCACGAGGTATGTTTCTGAAAATACGAAGAAAAAGGTCTATCAGGCTATGCGGGATCTTAACTACAGTCCGAACTTCGTAGCTAGAAGTCTTCGAAGCAGCAGTTCAAAAACGATCGGTTTGATCATTCCTGCTAAAGAAATGGATACCTCGGGTTTTTTCTTTATGTCAATTGCTCACAGCATTGAGAAAAAGCTTAAGGAAATTGGCTATCAGTTAATTCTAAGTAATTCAAACGAAGAAATTGAAAATGAGATTCAACAAATCAACATGTTTAAAAACCAAATGATTGATGGATTAATTATGGCGCCAACCTTTGGAGATCATAGCTATTTGAAGGAATATGAAGATCAGTTACCCATTGTATTTATTGATCGAAAGCCAGAGGGGATTGATTGTGATTGTGTGCTTGTCGATAACTTCAAAGGCACTTATGAGGCGATGAATCATTTGATTCAGAAGGGACATCAGAAAATCGGATATATTTCCGGTCCACTTGGCCTAACAACGAGTGATGAACGGCTTAGAGGATATAAGCATGCGTTATTAGAAAACAATCTTCAGGTTGATGAATCAATGATTGTGATCGACGAAGCTTCATTGGAAGCTGGTAAAAATGCCATGGCATCTTTACTTGAAAAATCCAAATGTACGGCGGTTATGATTGGGAACAACATTCTAACATTAGGAGCAGTCGTAACGTTAAATAAAAGCAAGATTCAAGTACCAGAACAGATGGCTGTCATTGGCTATGATAACTACGAATGGACTGAAGCAACCAACCCACCTTTAACCATTATTAAACAGCCAATTCATGAGATAGGCGAAAGAGCAGCAGAATTGTTGATCGCTCGTTTAGAAAATCCGCAGAAAGAATCTTCACGTGTGAGCTTGCCATCCAGCTTAGAGATCCGAAGTTCATGTTAGGAGAGCAGTAGATTGATACGACGGGAGGAGAGTGAGTTGGGAGATCATAAATACAGAGTGTTTTCATTTTTAGAAAAAGCAGTAGATTTTCTCTTTCTCAGCTTCATATGGGCCATTATGTGTGTTCCAATTATCACGATATTCCCTTCAACAGCGGCTATGTTCGGAGTTGTGCGATCGTGGCAACTACAAAAAGGAGAAGCGGGTGTTTTCATTACATTCTTTAAGTTATTTAGAGAGAATTTCAAACAAAGCTTTGGCATATCCCTTATTTGGAGTTTAGTCGGACTTTCTTTATACCTTAATTTCCAAATCGTATCTCTATCTGGCTCAGTGGTCGAAATTGTCATTTTCATTGTGAGTGTTTTACTAAGTATCATTTTTATTCTGATAACCATATACGTATTTCCGATGATGGTTCATGTGAAAGCAAAGTGGCACGAACTGGTGAGAAATTCATTTTTTCTTGTTGTAGCAAGTCCTTATTCAACGATCATCATTGGTGTTGTCACCCTCGGTACAGTTTATTTCTTATTAGATAATCCTGCAGGACTATTCTTTATCTCAAGCATGTTAGCTTATTTTATTAGTTACTGGTTTCTTAAAGCCATTAGTAAACTACAAATCAATTAATCGTTTCGTTAAAACTTTGTTGATGGAAAGGGTGCTGAATATTGGATGTTGAACAAGTGATTCCTCAAAGCAACTATTCAGAGAAGCACAGGCCTCAGTTTCATTTCACTCCGGAATCAAATTGGATGAACGACCCAAATGGAATGGTTTATTTTAACGGAGAATATCATTTATTCTATCAGTACCATCCGTATAGTAGTGTGTGGGGACCGATGCATTGGGGACATGCGGTGAGTAAAGATTTTATTCACTGGGAGCACCTCCCTATTGCATTGAAACCCGATCAAAACGGGGCTATTTTCTCAGGTAGTGCGGTTGTGGACTGGGATGATACAACTGGTTTCTTTAATGGGAAAAGTGGGCTTGTAGCTATCTTCACTCATGCGGATACATATCCTGGATCCGAGAGACCACGGCAGCGACAGAGTCTAGCTTACAGCAGCGATAATGGGAGGAGCTGGACATTTTATAAAGGGAATCCAGTCCTTACAGAACCTCGACTTCTAGATTTTCGAGACCCTAAAGTTTTCTGGAATAAAGAAACCAATCGCTGGGTGATGGTCATTGCTTCGGGGCAATCAATTAGTATTTACACGTCTTTAAATTTAATCGACTGGGAGTTTGCGAGTACGTTTGGAGAGAAAGAAGGGTCGCATCAGGGTGTATGGGAATGCCCTGATTTATTTAAACTACCAGTGGATCAC
This sequence comes from Bacillus sp. Cs-700, assembly GCF_011082085.1. Classification (NCBI taxonomy): domain Bacteria; kingdom Bacillati; phylum Bacillota; class Bacilli; order Caryophanales; family Bacillaceae; genus Bacillus; species Bacillus sp. Cs-700. The sequence continues at coordinate 1,643,955 of NZ_CP041063.1, read as the reverse complement.
GATCCATCCAAACAAAAGTGGGTATTACTCGTTAGCCTTGGCGACCATCCAGATGTCGAAAGCGGTTCAAAAACACAATATTTTATTGGTGAATTTGATGGCGAAACGTTTCGAAATGATCATCAACCAGATCATGGGCGCTGGCTTGATCACGGAAGAGATAACTACGCAGGCGTAACGTGGTCAGACCTACCAGATCATGATGGGAGAAGGGTTTTAATTGGATGGATGAGTAACTGGCGCTATGCGAATGAAACGCCTACAGAAGGATGGCGAAGCGCGATGACAATCCCTAGGGAATTAGCCTTAAAATCCACTTCCGCTGGTATCGAACTTATCCAAATGCCTGTTACAGAACTTGAAAAGATTAAAGAGCCTCTCGCTATGTTTAAAGATCAAAGGGTACAATCTGGAGAAAATGTGCTAGCTGATATTCGTGGAAACACCCTTGCGATAACGATTGATCTTGATCTAGGTTTATCAGAAGTAGTTGGCTTAAAGGTCTTAAAGTCTGATAAAGAAGAGACTGTTATCGAATATCATACTGAAACAGAAATGCTAACTTTTGATCGAACTCAATCAGGAGACTCTTCCTTTCATGACTCTTTTTCGTGTAAGCAGACAGTTAACATGGAACTTATCGGAAAGCGCTTACAGTTAAGCGTGTTAATTGATCGCTCCTCTATTGAAATTTTTGGGAATGGTGGAGAAACCGTTATGACAAATTTAGTGTTTCCTTCAGAGCAAAGTAAGGATTTAGAGCTCTACTGTAGTGGAGAGGTTTTTATTAATGCGATTCAGATAAATCGATTGAAGTCAGTGTGGTCTAATCAATGATTGTTATTGGAAAGAGTTCTAGTCTTCTAGAACTCTTTTTTGTGTACAATTAATTTACATAATCATTTTTTATCGGCAACGTTTGTTACAATCAGATTAACTAAAACAATCCTATATAAAGGTCAGGTGTTACACATGAATCTCAAACAAAAGTGTGCAAAAGCAGCGCTAGCATACATAACAGACGATACCATCATCGGTCTTGGTGGTGGAAGTACAATTGGTTATTTAATTGACTTTATTAAAGAAGAAAAGTTAAATGTAAAGGTCGTAACCCCATCTCTAAAAACAAAGCATTTGTGCGTTAGGCAAGGACTGAACGTGCTGCCAACAAGTGCGGTTGAGGAAATAGACGTTGCATTTGATGGGTGTGATGAGGTTGATGAGAAGTTGCATGCCATGAAGAGCGGAGGAGGCATTCATACGCAGGAAAAACTCATTGCTCATATGGCAAAAGAATATATTCTGCTTGTTGATGATTCGAAAGTTGTGCCAGAGTTAACTTATATGCATCCAGTCGTGTTGGAAATTTTGCAAGATTCTCTAGCACTTGTGCGAAAAAAAGTGGCCGTGTTAGGTGGAAAGGCAGAAGTGCGTTCAAGTTCTGTGAAGGATGGCTATACAGTTACCGATTATGGAAACTTTTTAGTTGATGTGTGGTTTGAGAAAGGGCAAAATGCTGGGCAACTTGAAACAAATCTGAAAGAAATACCTGGTGTACTTGATGTGTCACTCTTTACGACGGTAGTTTCAAAAGCATTAGTGGCAAGTGAAGTTGGAATTCACGAGATTTCGTAAAGAGTGACATGACAAATGAAAAAAGGTGCCTGTCACTCCATGCTAATAGGAGGAGCAGGCATTTATTATTCTTGATTTTCTGTTCCCCACAAATGCATCTGCTCTAAGATTGGTATCAACGTTTTTCCCTTTTCTGTAATCGAATATTCCACTTTAGGGGGAACGGTATTTTCTTGTTTTCGGTTGATGAAGCCTTCTTCTTCCAATTCTTTTAGCTGCTGACTCATTACTTTGTGTGTGACACCTGGTAGTAACTTGTGTAATTCATTGTATCGGAAACTTCCATCCATACAAAGGTGCCACAAGATCACCGTTTTCCATTTGCCACCGATTTTCTTTAGCGTATATTCAATCGAGCATTTCAATTTCCCGTTTTGATCGACTGGAGAAGTCATAGTGGATCGACTCCTTTCTTACCTTTTGGTTAGTATCGCACAAAAAAGTGCGGTCTTACGTGATTTTTTTGTTCTCAGTATAATAAACGTATGTTGACAGAACATAATCACTAAGGAGGAGTACAAAACTATGTTACCATATCCAAGAAGTTTTTCTCATATCGGACTATCTGTCCCAAACCTTGAAGAGGCGATTAAATTTTATAAAGAAGTATTCGGTTGGTATATTTTAATGGAGCCTTCTGATGTGCAAAATGATGATTCTCCAATCGGTCAAATGTGCCGTGACGTCTTTGGCGACGATTGGGATACGTTTCGAATTGCCCACCTTTCAACAGGAGATAAAATTGGTGTTGAAATGTTTGAGTTTCCAGAAAACGAAAAGCCGGAAAACAACTTCGAATACTGGAAGACAGGCATTTTTCATTTCTGTATTCAGGATCCTGATGTTGAAGGAATGGTTGAAAAAATCGTAGAGCATGGTGGGAAACAGCGTATGCCAATTCGTGAGTACTATCCTGGCGAAAAGCCATATCGCATGGTGTATGTAGAAGATCCATTCGGCAATATTTTCGAGATCTATTCTCATAGCTATGAGCTTACTTATTCTGATGGTGCTTATTAGTTAGAATGAAAAAAGAACCAAGAGACTTATTCTCTTGGTTCTTTTTTCATATGTTAATTACCTACGTAGGCAAAAGAAGAGAAAAGTAGAGGAATGAAATGAAATCAATAAATTTACTTAAGGAGAAGGGTTTCTTTCGTGATTTTACTTTAATGCTTGATCCAGCGTTTCAAGATTTCTACGCATTAAGCTAAAATAATCTTCATTGTTATTAATATCTTCCTCAGTAAGAACAGATAAATTGTGAAGACGAAGTGCTTTTGCTCCAATTTCGGACTGGAGGCTTTTTGCCACCTTAGGCGTGACGTTTTGTTCGAACAATACATAATTCAACTTTTTCTCCTTAGCCGTATGAATAATTTCTTCAAGCGCTTTTTGAGATGGCTCATTTGACGGAGAAAGCCCGGAAATCGCAATCTGATGAATGCCATAATGGTTTTCCCAGTATCCATAAGCAGCATGAGAAACAATCATTTCTGGATGATCTTTGGAATCGACTAAGCTGGTAAACTCTTTATCTAGCTTAGTTAAATCACTTTTAACTTTTTGGTAATTGGCTTCAAAATCTTCTTTTGCATCTGGGTTAAGTTCAATTAATGTATTTTTAATGTTTTCCGCCATTTGAATCGCTTTATTAGGGTCAAGCCATATATGCGGGTCATGATCACCGTGATCATGTTCATGCTCTTCGTGTTTATCTTCAGAGTGCTCTTCATGTTCATGCTCATTATGTTCTTCATGTTCCTCGCTATGTTCTAAGGCTTCAATTCCAGAAGAAGCTTCAACCATTTTTACATCCTTGTCTACCGACTCAGCAATCGCTTCCGCATAGCTTTCCATTCCTAATCCGTTATAGATGAAGGCATCGGCTTCAGCTATATTGATCATCGTTTGTGTCGTTGGTTCGTAAGTATGTGCATCCGATCCAGGTGGTAAAATCGAGACAACTTCAACATGTTCCCCACCTATTTTCCTTGTGAAATCCTCAATTGGAAATAGCGTTGTGTAAATGCTTAGTTTCTTTTCTTCACTACTTTCATTCGAAGCAGTCGTACTCGTTTCTTTTCCCCCACACGCAGCTAATACCAAGACAGTCATCAAACATAATAAAATTTTCCCGTAATTTAAATTCAAACTATTTCCCCCTCGTAAAATTCTATTTTTAATATTATCGTAATGATTTCGATTTGTAAATCAAAATCATTACGTTTTGTGTTAAGATATTTTAGAGTCGAATGGAAAAGGAGGATAAGCATGAAAATACCAGTTTATTTGATTAGTGGTTTTCTTGGAAGTGGGAAGACGACGGTACTTCTAAATATGATAGAAAAATGTAAAAAGAAAGGGTTAAAAACCGGCATCATTCTTAATGAGTTAGGTACCAAGAATGTGGAGGAAACGTACTTTAAGAAACAGAACGTAAAGACATTATTAAATGGATGCATTTGTTGTTCGATTCAGGATGATTTAAACGAAACACTACGGTCATTTAGCGAAGAAGACATAGATTTATTGTTAATAGAAGGAACGGGGGTTGCTAATCCAATCGATATAGAAACGGCATTAACGACTCCAGAATTCACTCAAATATATGAGTTGAACTCGATGATAACGGTTGTAGATGGAAGTCATTTTCTTGAACACCAACACTTCTTTACTAGTAGTAAAGAAATTCGTAAGTTATTGAAACAACAGATTTCCTGTGCGAGTATGGTCATTCTTAATAAAGAAGATTTAATAAACGAATCCTTGATAAAGAAAATAAATAACAAATTGAGTGGCATGTTGAAAGAGGATATTCCTGTTTTTAGAACAGCTTTTGGAAACATTCAAGAAACCGAATTATTTCAAAAAAGATATGATCTACTTACTCCCATGACGAATCAAGATCACAGCGCTGTAGGCCATCGTCATAATCACTCATCTCTTCGAAGTATTCAGATAGAAGGGTTTACTGAAGTAAATCAACTACTTTTTGAAAAATGGATTGCTGAGTTACCAATGGAAGTGTTAAGAGGGAAAGGGTTTGTTCGATTTAAAGGTGAGCCTATGAACTATCATTTTCAATTTGCCTCTGGAAAGCTAAGGCTTTTACAAACTGATGAAGAAAAGACACCGATTATTATACTTATAGGAGATTCTTTAAACGAAGAAAAGTTAAACCAAAATTTTCATTCAAGAATGTCTGGATGAAGCTTAAAATGATCATTAATTATCTGGATTGGCATAGAATGATAGAAGCACTAATAGATTTTAAATCGAATCAATTATGATTTGCAAAGTGAGAGGGAAAGTCTTATAAGACAAATAAAAGGTGAGTATGGAGGTGGATATATGATTCATACAGTAAGCAATAGTATAAAGGATTTTATAGCAATCCTATTGTTTTTAGTCTTTGCTATTCTATTTTTATTTAATACACAAGTTCTTCAATATTTTCAGTTTGATTTCCCTAGTGAATGGTTAAATGTGAATGCTATTTTTATTAGTATTCTGTTAGAAGCGATCCCCTTTGTTCTTTTAGGTGTATTTGTATCTGCGCTAATTCAATCGTTTGTTTCTGAAGAAACGCTTCAGAAAGTGTTACCGAAACACGCGTATCTTGGCTTAATTTCCGCAGCGCTACTTGGTGCCGTTTTTCCCGTATGTGAGTGTGCCATTATTCCAGTGGTAAGAAGGTTAATTAAAAAAGGGATGCCGCTTCATTTCGGCGTTGTTCTATTAATGGCTGCACCTATTCTAAATCCAATCGTAGCTGCATCTACATATTATGCATTTCAACAGGATCTTACTGTACTTTATTTCAGAATGGGATTGGGATTTGTCTTATCCATCATTATTGGTTTTGTGATGTTTCGGATTTTTGGTACTACAAATCAATTAAGATGGACAAAGGAAGAACTTATTGGAGAGATAGGAACGATAACGACGATGAAAAGAAATAAGTGGAAGCAAACGTTCTATCATGCTAGCGATGAATTCTTCGATATGGGAAAATACCTCATCATTGGGGCGTTTTTAGCCAGTGTGGTCAATGGTTTTCTTGACCGCAACCTCCTTGCTTCATTTATTACGAATGAAGCAGAAGCAACGGGGATTATGATGGGACTAGCGTTTATTTTATCTCTCTGTTCAGAAGCTGATGCTTTTGTAGCAGCGTCCTTTTCGAATCAATTTTCTAGTACGTCTCTACTTGCTTTCCTAGTCTATGGCCCGATGCTTGATTTGAAAAATACGCTGTTGTATTTCGCGTACTTTAAGACAAAGTTTGTTTTAGTTCTTATGGTCACCATAACGGTCGTTACGTTTTGTTCTGTATTAGTAGTAAACCGTTTATAAAATCAAGAGAGGAGGAATGAATCTTGGACGAGAGCAAGTCGACAGCTTCCCTACAATTTCATATGTTTTTAAGAAGTATTATTTTAATGGGTTTTTTCTTATTAATCATAAAGCTAGTTCTAAGTGACACGATCCATCTTTATGTGGCTCCGAAAATGCTTCCGTTTGTTTATTTTGCTTGTGGCTGTTTCTTTTTAATAGGGATTATTCAATTTTTTAAAAGTATGTCCTCAAACCTGACTGAGGAGATTGAATGCAACTGTGGTGCTGATCATCATATGAAAGGGTCATTTGTGCGGAAAACGATAATCTATCTGTTATTTATCCTTCCTCTTCTAGGAGGATTAGGGCTTCCTCAAAAAGTAATCGATAGTACAGTAGCGGCAAATAGAGGCATTCAATATGGGGGAGGGTTGTATACAAAACCGCCAGATAGCTCAGCATCTTTGTCAGAAGATCCGTCAGATTCAACTATTCAAGACGCGGATAAATTTCTAGAAGATCCAGAGGCTTACATGGAAGAAATGGATGAGCGAGTGAAGAATGAAGCAGCAAAATCTACTGCTTCTAACACCTCTTCTGGCTATTCTGCTGATTATAATAAATACGATGAACTTGCAGAAAAATATTCAAAATTGGACCACATTAAAATAACGAATAAAAATTACCTCGATGTGATTACAACAATCGATTTGAATTTGAAGCAATTCATTGGGAAGAAATTGACGATCAAGGGTTTTGTGTACCGTGAACCCGATTTTAATGACAAGCAAATTGTTGTCGCTAGATTTGGTATGAACTGTTGCGTGGCAGATGCAAGTGTCTATGGAACTTTAATTGAAAGTAATCAAGTTCATTCCATTGAAGAAGATACTTGGGTCGAGGTAACGGGAACAATATCAAACACATCTTATAACGGTCAGGAAATGATGCGTTTACTACCAGATGAAATGAAGCAAATTGAGGCCCCTAAAGACCCATATGTTTATCCATTTTAGAGAGGGAGTAGATCCCTTTCTTTTCTTTCAAATATACTCACAATTTGGAATGAGAGATTGCATTATAAATTTATCTAGTATACAATACAAATCGTAACAGTTACGATTTAGGGGTGGTCATATGTATGATTGGATTATTATAGGTGGAGGTATTCACGGTTGTACGATCGCAACCTCCCTTTTGAAAAGCGGTAAAGTCAAAAAAGAGGAGATTTTAATCATTGATCCTCATTCTGGTCCTCTTGAAAGGTGGAAAGAGAGAACCAAGCGCATACAGATGCCGTTTCTTCGGTCGCCTTCTGTTCACCACATTGATGTGGCTCCTTTCAGTTTAGACAAATATGCGAAAAAGAGGAACTATGGCAATGCTTTTTACGGTTACTATGATCGCCCCTCATTAGGTCTCTTTAATCAACATGCAACCTTTGTTTTTGAAGAAAGTTGCTTACAAGATAGTTGGTGTCAAACGAAGGTGAAGCAAATGGAGAAACAAGGACCATTTTGGGAAATTGAAACGGATGATCACCGCATTTATTATACAAGAAATTGTGTTATCGCAATCGGTAATAATGAACTGCACTATCCGCCATGGGCAACCGAATGGAACAATGGGTATCACATTTTTGATTCTGAACTAAACATGGACCACCTAAAGCCGCCTTTTTTGATTGTTGGAGGTGGAATTACGGCAGCCCATACAGCTATTGGTCTATCTCACCGGTTTCCTGGGGAAGTGACATTAATGTCTCGTCATCCATTTCGTGTACATAACTTTGACAGCGATCCTGGGTGGCTTGGGCCTAAATATTTGGACGCTTATTCACAGGTTAAGAACTATGATGTTAGAAGAAAGATGATTCATCAAGCAAGACATCGTGGTTCCATTCCTTCTGAACTTTACAGTCGATTGCATCACAAAAAAAAACAAGGGAAATTATCGATTGTTCAAAGTGAAATTCAAACTGTTTCTAGTGAATCCAATGTATTAATGACAAAAGAATCAATCGTTTATCAACCAGCCACGGTGCTCTTTGCTACAGGGTTTGAACGAGCGTTAACAAATCAACGTTGGCTTCTTCAATTAATTGCTAAAGAAGACCTTACGTGTGCTAATTGCGGTTATCCAATTGTGGAAGAAAGCCTGGAATGGTGCCCACACCTATTTGTTATGGGGCCTCTTGCGGAGCTTGAGATCGGTCCAGCTTCGCGCAATATTATTGGAGCGAGAAAAGCAACAGAACGAATTATGAAAAGCACACGTTTTAAATCGTAATAATTTCGATTTGGAGGATGGAAGGTATGACCAATATAGTCCCAGTGACAGTGTTAAGTGGATATTTGGGATCCGGCAAAACGACGTTGTTAAATCATATTCTTGCAAATCGAGAGAAGCGTCGGATTGCTGTGATCGTCAACGATATGAGTGAAATTAATATTGATGCAGAACTCATTAAAAGTGGTTTTGCTAGAACTGATGAAAAGTTGGTGGAACTTCATAATGGATGTATTTGCTGCACGTTAAGGGAAGATTTGATGATTGAAGTTAAAAAATTGATGGAAAGAGGTGAGATTGATTATCTAGTTATTGAATCAACAGGCATTTCGGAACCGGTTCCTGTGGCTCAAACCTTTACATATATGGACGAAGCGTTAGGCATTGACCTTTGTCGCTTGTGCAGGTTAGATACAATGGTTACCGTCGTTGATGGTAATCGATTCTGGCATGACTATAAATCAGGAGATTCCTTATTAGATCGTGAGGAAGAAGCGTCAGAGGATGACGAGCGTGAAGTGGTGGATTTATTAATTGATCAAATTGAATTTGCAAATGTTCTATTGCTTAATAAAACAGATTTAATGGATAAAGCAACGATAGGGAAACTAGTGTCCGTCTTAAGGACACTTAACCCTGATGCCATTATTGTACCAACCACTCATGCCAATCTTTCTCTTGATCAAGTGCTCAACACTAAGTTATTCAACTTTGAAGCTGCAAGTCAGAGTGCTGGATGGATCAAGGAACTTAATAACGAACATATTCCTGAAACGGAAGAATATGGTATATCTTCTTTTGTCTATCGGAGGAAACGCCCATTCCATCCTGGAAGGTGGCTATCTTGGCTTGAACAATGGCCAGACGAAATTGTCCGTGCAAAGGGATTCTTCTGGCTTGCTTCACGAAATGATGTCACAGGATTATTGTCTCAAGCAGGTCCATCCCTCAGTATTGAAGTGGCTGGGAACTGGGTTGCAACCTATTCGATTGAAGAGCAAAGACAGGCGATTGATGAAGCTCCTGAACTACTAGAACGCTGGGATGATCTTCACGGCGATCGCATGACGGAACTTGTGATGATTGGTCTTCATTTGGACCAGGAGCAAATCGAACAGTCACTTGATTGTTGTCTATTGACTGATCATGAGATGGAGGAAGATTGGTCGACATTCTCTGACCACTTACCAAAATACCACTAAGAGAGGAAGAGTTAGATGGCTAAAAAATCTAAAGTAGCTAAAGAAAAGAAACGTCAGAAGCTCGTTCAGCAATACGCTCAAATTCGAAAAGAGTTAAAAGAAAAAGGTGATTATGAAGCACTACGTAAGCTGCCTCGTGATTCTTCACCAACTCGCCTTACAAATCGTTGTGAAGTAACAGGGAGACCAAGAGCATATTTAAGAAAGTTCAAGATGTCCCGAATTGCGTTTCGTGAGTATGCTCATAAAGGACAAATCCCTGGCGTGAAAAAATCTAGCTGGTAAAAAGGTGAAATGGGTGTGAAATACAAGTGGAAAACAAGTGACCTCTTATGATTAGGAGGTCACTTCCATTTAAACAAAGCTAAAAAAGATCATGTCAAAAAAGATAGAATACCTACTGATGAATCTTTTCTAAATCCAGTTCAGCTGCCTCTTGAAACACCTCAACCAAAATTTCCATCCCTTTCTCAATTTTATCCTGAGTTGAATGGGTGAAATTCAATCGCATTGTATTTTGCTTTGCATCTGCTACATAAAAAGGTGCACCAGGAACGTAGGCAGCGCCTTTGCTTACAGCTGTATTTAATAAAAGGGTTGTATCAATGTCTTTCGGTAATTCTACCCAAAAGAACATTCCACCCTTAGGGACCGTATAGGAAAGACCGGGCAAATCCGCTTGATCAAGCAAGCGCTGCATCACTTTCATGCGCTCATAATAGGTTCGTCTTAAGTTTTGGATATGACCGTTCAAATCAAAATCCTTGCATAGATGATAAAGGGCATGATGGGCAAGAGAGTTCGAATGCAGGTCAGCAGCTTGCTTTGCCTGTGCCATGATGCGAATGATTTGATGAGGTCCTTTGATCCATCCTGTTCGTAACGCAGGCACCACCGTTTTTGAAAAGGTGCTCGTATAGACGGTATGCGAGCCATCATCTAATGCCGAGATTGGTGTGTAGGTCTGGTTACTATCAAATTTGATCTCACCATAAGGGTCATCTTCAAAGATGATGACTTTCTTTCGAATGGCGGTTTCTAATAAATGCTGTCGTCTTTCTAACGACCATACTTTTCCCATTGGATTAGAGAAGGTAGGGACAACGTACACACACTTTGGCTTGTACTTTTTCATTTTATAATTTAGATCCTCGGGGACCATCCCATGCTCATCTGTTTCAACTGGAATAATCTTTACTTCATAGGACTGAAATACCTGAACAGCTGCTAGATATGTAGGGTTTTCAGTAAGAACGATGTCACCGGGGTTGAACATGACCCGAGCAAATAAATCGATTGCTTGTTGAGAGCCGGTAGTTAGCATAATGTCATCTACGCTTGAAGCAATTCCTTTCTTACCCATACGATTGACAAGCACTTCACGAAGTGGGGCATACCCTTCTGTGGCGTCGTATTGAAATGCTTTTCCACCAGACTCAAATGTCTTTGTGAACGCATTTTGTACGGCTTCTACAGGGAATAGTTCGTCATCCGGTAATCCTCCTGCAAATGAAATAACATCTCCTTTATTCGTGATTTTTAATATATCGCGTACCGCTGATGATTGAAGATGCTGCACTCTTTTAGCAAACCCGTACCTCATGACTAAAACGCCTTCCTTTGTTTTAATATTTAAAATATTGTTATTATAGCATTTTAATGCGGTGAATGACTAGTGGAAATAGAATGACTATGCTGGATTGATTAAAAAGATTTTTAACATGAAGGAGTTTAAGCATATCGCTGCTGTTACGATCGATTTAAAATAACAAAAAAGCATCTGCCAACGGAGCAAATGCTTTATCAATCAATTCCCGCTTTCTTCCTTCAATTTTTCCATCTTTTCAACCCAAGTCTGAATATCCTTTCGAATCTGTTCTGCATGTGTATTTACTTTTTCGCGATTTGTTTCTCCAAGCTGTTGATAGAGTTCATAGAAGGCGTTTCTTCTCTCAGTACTCCAATCTTTCAATTCAGTTGCATGTTGTTCTGTGATCCATTCATTCTCTTCCATTATTTTGATCGATTCATCGATTCGGAAGGCTTCACGCTTTGAAATGTGAAACATTTCTCTTGGCGCTTGTTCTGCTTTCTTGTATTCATCAGATATTTCCCATCCGTTCGGAGCCATCGTATGTGCCCATGCAAGATCACCTATAGAGGGGAGCCATTCATATTCAATCGTTTGCTTTAAGTCATCCGGACTATCCGCTTGAAAGTATTCTCCGTTTCCTGCCTCAGCCACTTCCTTTAACTGGTTTTCCGCTTCTGCATCTACATCAAATCCAATGATATTGACAGTATGACCATTCGCACTTAACTTTTCACTCGCTGCTACCGGATCACCATCACACGTTTCGGCTCCATCACTGACGATGTAAATTGTTATCGCTGAGTCATAGGTTTGGCACATTTTATCAGCTTTTTCAATGGCAGCTGCTAAAGGTGTCCAGCCTTTACTTTCAAATGCATTTACAGCTTTCTGAAATCTAGCTTTATCATAAGATCCCATCGGATAGACCTCTTCAATTCCTGTGCAGGAAAGCTGCTTATCTTCATCTGCTTCAGAGCCTTTATGGCCGTAAACAACGAGCGAAACGTCACTATCCTTTCCAATCGTTTGAGCAAAGCTTTTCACAGCATTTTTAGCAGTAATCATTTTCTGTTCACCATTGCTCTCTAACAGCATGCTTGAGCTTGCGTCTAGTAAAATAAACGCTTTATTAGGAGCTGGCTGATTTTCTTCCTTTTTCTGAACAGTCGGATCTGGAAGATATGGTTCTTCGAAAGGAGATTTATATTTCTCAGCCTTCTCTATAGCCATTGGATAGTTTGGACTTGCAAGAAGTGTCAGAAGACCCTTTTGATAATCGTTTATATCCATGGCCTCTTTTGATAGTTTTTCTAACAAGTCTGGTAGTTTTGCGGATGTTGAAGCAGATAACTCAGGATTTGTTTCAAGGTCACCGCTTTCTTCTTCGTAGCTCAAATCATTTGTAAGTGTTCCACCACTCATTTTTTTAAGAGAATCTAACGAAACGGAAGGGTTAACCTCTTCATTGATTATCTGCTGTTTGTTATACGATTCACTGCTTTCTTTCTTAGGAGCAGAAGACTGTTCCTGAGTAGCTTCATTATTGGAGCTACAGGCAGTTAAGATAAAGAAAAGTGTGCAAATAAATAACGTTCGGTACTTCATTTGTTTTCTCCTTATTCAATATGAAATGGTTTAACTACGATTTTAGAGGGATGTTCGCTTCCTCTGAATCGAACAAGTAGATTGTTGTGCTTAAGAGGGATGCTAGGATAAGAAAAATAAATGTCATAAATTAATCCTCTATGTATAAGTGACCGGTTAAGGCGATCACTTAAGAACTTTCATATTTTTCTTCAAGATCTTTCCGTTTTTCACTATAGTTCTGGCCTATCTCATCAACCTCATTAGATAATTGTTGAAGCTCTGGATATAGTTCTTCTGTTTTTTGTTGATCTTCTTCACTGACTGGAGGGATTTGAAGTTCTAGCATGTCGGACTGTAGCTCAAACATATCTGTTAAGGTTGCAACTTGATCAAGGAATAGCTGATGCAATTCTTGTACTTCATTCGTTTCAAGCGTTTCATCAACATTATCAGCTTGCGATTTGACATCCTCTAGCAGGGGAAGGATTTCTTCATCCACGTAGGCTTGCGCTTTTTCTGGCTCTGAATATTTTTCAATGAGCTTTGCTCCCATATCTGAGATTTTTTCGGATTTCTCAAACAAGGCAATGCGATCTTCATTATTGTATTCATTGAACTCATCTTCAGCAGATTGCCCATTCGCATTACAACCGCCTACGATAAAAAGTATAAGTAGTAATAAAAATATTTTTTTCATAAGTAAAGTCTCCTGATTCAAATTGTTTTGTACTTATCTTAGTTCTACTGTTCCATCCTTTTTTAAATAGAAAAGTTTTGTCCCGCTAATTTCTTTTCCATCTTTACTAATTTGAAGAAGGACTTGCTTTTCTCCACTAGATGGAACTGGTGCGTTGACGATTTTCTCCCATCCGGGAATATTTGATTGAAGTGTTTTTGAAGAAGTACTCGTAATTAATTCGCCCGCCGACTTACCAGTTAAAGGTACTTCAGGTGTTCCTTGTAGCCAGCCATCAAGATTGTCTGCTCCAGGAACGCGACCAACAGCCTCGCCTATCGCTTTATTTCCGGCACTTTCTGCAATCTTTTTTGCGTACTCTCCCATATTTTGAGTTAACGCATTATGATCGATGGTCGTTTGAGAAAAATGGAGATCTGGATTATCAGGGATAATCACAAGCTCTCCTCCAACCACGGTGTAATTAATCGGCTGCTCGTTGATCGTTGTCGTATGAATATTCAAGCCTTCATCATTCTGAATATGATTAAGATCATATCCACCACCAGGAGTTAGCTCATGACCTTCTGATAGACCGTAGTTGTTGATTGCTTCCTGTTGCGTCTCGTTTACCTTCGTACTATTGTTTTCATCAACGGTGTCTGTTGCCCAGTTCCATATATCACTAAAGGTTGTTTCTGCTTTGTCTTTCTTCACGGTTTCACTGAGTTCACCAACATACCAATCATCAATCGAAACAACTCCATCAGAACTCATGGTAATCATGGCACGGCGATCCCAATTCTCGCCATCTCCACCAATATAGACAAGAACCTGTTTCGTACCAGACTTTGGTACTTCTGCTGAAACAATTTCTTTCCAGAAAGGAATTTGCTTCTGAATGGATTCCGAAGCCTGTTCTTTTAGTAGATCTCCTGAATTGGCGCCAGTGCCTGGAATGTCTGGCATATTTCCCATTTTGTTATTTAATGCAGAAGCGCCAGGAATTTTACTCGCTCCTTTATCGATAAAGTATTCACCAAAAGCACTTGCGGTGGTTTTGCCGATTTGGCCGAAAATCTCCTCAGTTAAACCGTACTCTGTATTCTGCGTGTAATACCACAAGTCTGGTTCATTTCTAAAAATAACGAGACGATCATTGATGATGGCATAATTCATTGGTACACCGCGCAGATTGAATGTCTCAATTGCGACACCATCCATCTCCTCTAGCATTGATAAATCCATTTCTTTTCCTTTAGCCACCTGGTGGGTACCATCAACAAATTCTTGCGCATTAGGATGATCTGCTCCACTTAGCTCAGCAAGACCAGCGAAATCTCGTTCGTATCCTTTTAACAGCTCATAAGAATAAGTAGGGGAGCTTGAGATGAAGCTTTTACCAAATATATTCCAGAAAGTCGTTAAATAACTCCCAAACATCGCTAACAGTTCTTGTAATTGCTTCTGCTCAAGCGAGACTTTAAGCTGTTTGTACTTCTTAAGGTGATCCAACTGTCCAGATTGATAGGTTGAGATGTTGATCTTACCACCGATCATTAAGCCTTTCATTTCGTCAATGTATTGAATGATCTGTTGTATGTCTAGCTTCATTTCATCTAGGTGAGAGGTTTGACGATGGTCAAATTGTTGCAAATCGTTTACGGTTTCATCAATTTCATTTCTAGCATGCTGAACGTGGTTTAGGAAGTCCTGATCATTTAGCATTGGAATGGAGACAATATCACTTACAGTTGAAAGGCTAGCATTCACATCATCTACTAAACTAATTGTGTTGGTTTCTGTATTTTTTAAACCGTTCGCTAAGTTCCCGTCTAGAAAATCTTCACGGATCATTCCGTCTTTTGCAGGCTCAAGAGCGATCGTAGCTTGCTTCAGATCATGAAGTTTTTGCTGGTATTGCTTTAATGAGAGTTGGAAGTATTCAACGAGTGGAACATGCCAGTCTTGATAGAAAAGCCGAATGGCTTTTCCGCCTTTTCCATTAAAGGCATTCTCTAGACTAATAAAATTTTGAATACTATTTTCGAGGTTTTGAAATTGCTGTATTTGAGTTTCCAGATGTTGTGTGTTTTGTTCGATGGCGTTACGTAAGGAATGTGTATGTAACAGCTTCACTGATCTACCGCCCCTTTTCTATTAAATTGTCAGTTATGTAGTGCTTTTTACCCCGAAAACAAGTATGGTAATCCAACTTTTTACAATGTCTTTTAATCATAATAGTAAACTATAACTAGTGCATTAAAGAGTTTAAAGCCTTTCGTGATAGAGGTTCACGTATAAGTTTAATGGTTAGATTAAAATATTGGAACCTCCTTTACGGAAACAGGAGTATAGTCATATAAATTGGTGATTCATCAGCTATGACTAATTTTTTTATTTATGGAAGGGGAATTTGTATTTTACTATTGAGAAAATTCTAAATATGGTTTAAACTACCTTTAATCCATTTTGAGGTAAAAAATACAAATTTAGTACCATTATTCGTCGTTATTTTAATATTTTTGTTACTAAAATGGTAGTTCGATTTGTTCGAGGTATTCTTTGGTAGGGCTTATTTTCTTGATTGGAGGTAAGGGAGATGGAATTAGATGAGCTTGATAGAGGATTAATTGTTTGTTTATCGCACGACGGTCGCATGTCATTCAAAGATATTGCTGAAGAGTTACAAGTAACAGAAAAAACAGTTCGGCTGAGATATAAGAAGTTAGTCGATGCTGAGGTTCTAAAAGTTGTCGGCATTGTGGATCCGGTAGCGGTAGGAGTGAAAGTGGCAGCAATTTTTCAAGTAGACGTTGAACCGAGCCGCCTGCAA
The DNA here is from genome assembly GCF_011082085.1 of Bacillus sp. Cs-700. Taxonomy (NCBI): domain Bacteria; kingdom Bacillati; phylum Bacillota; class Bacilli; order Caryophanales; family Bacillaceae; genus Bacillus; species Bacillus sp. Cs-700. Next base: position 1,627,795 of record NZ_CP041063.1, on the reverse strand, counting down.
GAAGTTGTTGCTGTCATGAAGGAATATAAAGAAGTTCGCTATATTACGCTTACGTCTGGTGAATACCCACTAATGATTCAAACGAATTTACCTAATCAAGAAGATATTCGGCTTATGGTGTACAAACTTTATGACATACCAGGGATTCGAAAGGTGAATACAACCTATCAATTTGACATTTTTAAAAATACGCACGACATCCTTTAGGGGGGATCATTACAAATAATAGGGGGAGTAAAGATGAAAAAAGGTATTATAGCCGTTTTGACACTGGTGCTTGTACTGATGACGGCTTGTTCTGGAGGGAATAATTCAGCTTCCGATTCAGGTGACGGGGGAGGTGCTAAAGAGGGTGGTACACTTATTTTTGCTAGAGGGGCAGATTCGTTATCATTGGATGCGATTAATGTGACAGATGGTGAATCAACTCGGGTAACTCACAATATTTTTGAAACGTTATTTAAATACGATGAAAACTTGGAACTCCAACCAGGTCTTGCGACAGAGTATGAACTTGGTAAAGATGAGTTAACGTGGACATTGAAACTTCGTGAAGGAGTGAAATTCCATGACGGAACGGATTTTAACGCCGATGCTGTTGTGTATAATTTTGAACGTTGGATGGATCCTAATCACCCTGAACATAACGGAGAATTTACATATTATTCATTCCTTTACGGAGGATTTAAAGGGGATAAAGACCATAAGATTGAACATGTTAAGGCCATTGATGAGTATACGGTAGAAATTAAATTAACAGAGCCAACCGCACCATTTATAAGCTATTTAGCGATTCCAATGTTTGGTATTGCTAGTCCAGAGGCGATTCAAAAGTACGGTGATACATTCAATGAAAATCCTGTTGGTACAGGGCCATTTCAATTTGAAAGCTGGTCCAGGAATGACAAAATTCAACTCGTGAAAAATGAAGATTACTATGTTGAGGATATTCCTCATCTTGATAAACTTATTTTTAGAGTGATTCCTGATAATTCATCTCGATTTACCGCGTTACAAACTGGTGAAGTGGATATGATTGACGGACTAAGTCCTGATGATGCTGGAGCTGTTGAGTCTGATGGTAATCTCGATTTAATTAAGAGACCGGGCTTTAATATTGGTTATTTAGCATTCAATATGGAAAAAGAGCCGTTTAATGATCCAAAAGTACGCAAAGCATTAAACTATGCAATTAATAAAGATTCGATTATTGATGCGTTTTACAATGGTATGGCTGAAAAAGCCGTTAATCCAATTCCATCTTCTCTTTGGGGATACAATGAGCATATAAAAGGATATGAGTATGATCCTGAGAAGGCGAAGCAATTGTTAACAGAGGCAGGTTTTGAAGATGGTTTTAAAACTGAACTTTGGGGAATGAGCAATCCTCGTCCTTACATGCCGCAACCGTTAAAGATTGCTGAAGCCATTCAATCTGATTTAGCAGAAGTTGGCGTTGAGTTGGAGATTCAAACGTATGAGTGGGCAACTTATTTAGATAAAACAAGTAACGGTGAACATGATATGGCTTTATTTGGATGGACAGGGGTGATGGCGGATCCAGATAACTTCTTGTTCCCTAACTTAAGTAAAACGAATGCGACTAAGCCTGCAAATAACCGGGCTTTTTATAAGAGTGATGAATTTACAGATCTATTGTTAGAATCACGAACAACTTTTGATGAAGATAAGCGAGCAAATCTTTATAAAAAGGCGCAGGAAATTTTCTATGAAGACGCACCCTGGGCACTCATCGGCCATACAACTCCTCCGCTTGCTAAGATGTCTTATGTGCAAGGATATGAAGCGCATCCGATGAATGATGATGCCTTCTGGAATGTGTATTTGACAAACTAATAAGTGAGAAGCACTTCCAGCTAGCGGGGTGCTTCTCTTTATGAAAATTTACTTACGAAAAGGAGCTACGTTATGTTTTCTCTATTAAAAGAGTTATGCGATACAATCGGTCCTTCAGGTTTTGAACAGAATATTCAAAGAAAAGTCTATCATCTTATTAAAGATGAGGTTGATGAATGTAAGGTGGATTCACTAGGAAACATCATTGCAAAAATGAATGGTAACTCGGAGTATCCTTCCCTTATGATAGCGGCCCACTCAGACGAAATTGGCTTTGTCGTAAAAAAAATTGAAGCCAATGGCCTTATTCGGTTTGAACAAGTTGGAGGTTTCGATCATCGTATTCTCTTATCTCAACCCGTTGTCATAAAATCGGATAGCGGTTCAGTACATGGCGTAATCGGTACCATTTCTGCTCATTATGTTAAGTGGGATGATCCTAAAAGAGTTAACAATCATAGAGAGTTGTACATAGATATTGGTGCTTTAAATGAGGAAGAAGTTTCTAGGGTGGGTGTTAAAGTAGGTCAACCGATTAGCTATGGAACAGAGTTGAAAAAAATAGGACCAGAAAATGCACCAAAAGCGATGGGGAAGGCATTAGATGACCGAGCTGGAACGGCTTTGCTAATTGATTTAATCAGTCAATTGAAAGAGGATAAAACCGAACGAGGAGATGTCTTTCTCGCTTTCACCGTTCAAGAAGAGGTTGGTTTAAGAGGGGCGTCTGTAGTAGCAGCAAAGATAAAACCCGACTTTGCGATTTCCGTGGATACGACCCCTACAAGCGATACATATGATGTGATTATGACGGGAACTCGAAGATTGGGAGGGGGACCGTGTATTAAACTTGCTGATAAATCACTTATTTCACATCCTTTAGTTAGCCAGCAGCTATTAAATGTAGCGAAAGAGAATGGAATTCCTTTTCAAGAAGAGATTTTCATGGGGATAGGTACTGATGCTGGAGCTATCCATATGACGGGAGAAGGCATCGCAACTGGCGGTGTTTCAATCCCATCTAGGTATACGCACTCTCCGCATGAAGTGATTGATTTAAAAGATTTAACGGATACTGGTCAATTACTTTTAGGTTTCATTACATCTTTGAAGCACTTAAAAGGCAAAGGGTTTTTAGATACGTAAAGAGCGAATGAAGGTACTATTAATAAAGAAAAAACAAGCATGAAGAATTTTTCTTCATGCTTGTTCTCTATGAATTTTACTATTCTAAAATGCCCACCGAATCAAATCCACCTGCAGATGCTTCTACTTCTGCACTGCTTTCACCATATAGGTCAATAGCGGACTGAATGATTGCCTGTCGGGCATCACTAAAGTTGGAGTTAGGTGTGAGGTATTGTGTCAAAGCACGGTAATAGATTTGTCCAAGCTTCTCACGTCCAATGTCCTGTGCAGTTAAGTAAGCGGCGTGATTAATAATGGAAGAATTGATGTGAACCCCGCCGTTATCTAAGTCACGAGGTAGATCGTAGAATTCATCCATATGAGAAGGATATTTTCCTTCCCCATTTCCATATGGCACATAAGCAGCACCAACAGGGTATTTACTAGGATCACTTAAGCTTCTAAGAGAGGTTCGTCCATCTGCAACGGCAGCAGGTGCCATTATGTCTTCTCCAATCTCCCAGTCTGATTCATCAATTAATGCCCCGAAGATATCCGAGAAGGCCTCATTCAAAGCACCAGATTGGAAGCGGTAAATAAGGTTAGCTGAATTAGAGGTTACTCCATGAGTCATTTCATGGGCTGCAACATCCAGACTAGCGGAAAGAGGAATAAAGAATTCATCATCGCCATCTCCATATACCATATAAGTCCCGTTCCAGAAAGCATTGTTGTAATTATTGCCATAATGAACAACTGATTGAATCGGCATACCATTATCGTCGAGTGAGTTCCGTCCATGCTCACTTAAATAATAATCATAGACTTGTTCAGAGTTATAGTGAGCATCCACTGCAGGTTCAGCAAATTCAGATTTGAACGCCGCGCTTTTATTTGAAAAGACCTCGAGGTAGTTTTTGGAGTAATCATAGGTAATGATTCCATCTAACCCATCATGACTGTAATCTGCTAGTTGAAAAGTGCTTCCTTTATTTTCAACCTTGTTTTTTGTTACATGTAGAAGACGGTGATCACCTAGTACGCCGGTACCAGTTCCCGTTTGGGTTTTGTAATGTCCTGCGTCCATAATGGCGTTGTACTGATCCACTACTTTCCCAGAAGTAGCATCCACAAACACAAACCAATTACCAGGCTCATCTCCTAGGAAGTTTACATTCACCTTATAGGTAAGGTGATTTTTACCTTCGAAAGGATAAATAACTAACTCAGAAGTTGGATCTTGATCTAAGGTAGAAGGAGCATTGGTTGAAGATTTTGCGACTTGCAAAGCATCTTCTGTAGAAAAGGTAGGCGATGTATTGAGCTTACTTGCTTCGACTTCTTCATTATAAACACCGTTTACGACTGTAATTTCATTGTCCGCATTGTAGTGAACAATAATTTCAGCACCTTCTACGGGTACACCGTTCTTTGTTTGATTAAACCTAACATGAGTCATACCAAGCTCATCTTTGACGGACTTTTTCTTTTTTAGGTCTGCTTTTGGGTTCTTAATGTTTATTTTTTTGTTATTTTGTTGCAGGTAGTTTAGGGCATCCTCTGTAGTAGAAGAGGAACGTTTAACCGCTTGTTTTTCCTTTACAAATAGGGGAACGTTTGCTTTCTCGTTCCATTGCTTAACGGTATGACTTTCCACTTGAGCAGGCTGTTCAGCTAGAACATTATGATACGGAAGTGAGGCGGTGATTAAAGCAGTTGTCACAACAAGTGGAGCAATGAACTTTTTTCTCAAATAAATTCCTCCTAATATGTAATCTATTAACAATTATATAAGGAAGATGAATGAAACTCATGAGTATTTGTAATTATCTTAAAATAAAGAAAAGTAAAATGGTTATTTTGAACTGATATTAAAGGCCTGTATTTAATACCAGTTACTATTTGAAATAGATTCCAGTGTTTATTAGTTAAAAAATAGATAATAAGGGATTTATTTGATATAAAGGGTTATCATATAAGAGCAGTATAAAAATTAGAGAGGCTGTGAAACTATGAAAATACGATCTATTTTACTAACCGGAGTAATTGCAATGTTACTACTTTCGGTTGCTTGTGGTGGTAATGGGGAACAAGCAAGCAAGCACGAATTCTAGTGAAGATTCTAAAAAAGAGGAAAATCAAAGTGAAAATGACCAAGCTGAAGAAACAAAAAATGATCAAGAAGCAGCAGAAGAATCTACGCCTGCGACAGCTTCTGGGGAAATCATGAATCCTAACATTGCAGAAGAATCGCAAGGAGATGTTGAAGAAGTCTATACAAGTGAAAATAATCTTGATTATGTACATGATATGGAAGGATTTAAAGTATCCATTGATCAATATCAAATTGTGAAAGTAACGGATATGAATGAGGATATGTACATACAATTTGACGATCAAACTGATGGGTATGTCGTTACTGCAAAAGTAACCATTGATAATACCCGCAATGAACCAATTTATTATCCGAGCTATATACGGATTCAAGGTGTAAATGAAGGTGATTTTTTAAGTTCTGAGAAAACGTTCGTAAGAGATCAATTTCCTAAATCAAAAGTTGAAGATGAACCCTCAAAATTTGGAGCGGGTGAAAAAGTATCGGGACTCGTTACATTTACACTTACAAATGATCAATATGCCGTCATGACTGATGTGAAACCGAAGTTTGTTATTGAAGGCGGAGCATCAGATAACGATCAATTTAAAGATTCTTTTAAAGGGAATGCGACGTTTGATTTAATCTATGGAGAAGAACAAAAAGCTCAAGTAGAAAGTGAAGCGGGGTTATACCCTGACCAGTTAACAACAGGAAATATGGCTGATAAAGAGATGATTTTCGAAAAGTCAGGGATAGATGAAACAAAACAACTAGGTGATGTTGAGATAACGCTAGATGGTGTACAGTATGCTGATATTAAGCCTACGGCAGGAAATGAAGAACGATTTAGCAATTTTGGTGATGTTGGCATTGTTGCTGTAACAGTTAAATTTACGCTAAATAATCAATCAGATAGCCCAATAAATACATCTCTTTTATCATCGCACCTTTTAATTGATGAGGATCGTGGTTCAGTCTTATCACAATTAATGGTAGAGCCGAGAGAACCTAAGGAAATTAAAGCGGGCGAAACGGGTGAAAAGTATCATGTTTTCATGTTTAGAAAAGACGATTTTGACTCTATGAAAAAATTCGATTTAGAATTTGGTCCATTTGTTGGCGAGGATGGAAAAGATCTTTACAAAGGTAAAACAGTTACTTTTTCATTACCTCGCTAATAATAGATATCGCCATTTTCTATAAAGAGAGTGAAGAAAAGGGGGAGGAATGGATGAAAGAAGTTTTTCCAATTGAAATTAGTAAAATAACCAAAAAACATAATTTCTCGGGATCAATCGCCATTACAAATAGTCATGAATTTTTAGAAATTTCCTCTGGCTATGCCAATCGAGTTGAAGAGCGATTAAATCAGGTGAATACAAGATTCGGGATTGCCTCAGGTTGCAAGTTGTTCACGGCAATAGGGATTGTTCAGTTAGTAGAGAAAAAGCAATTATCGTTCAAAACGAAGTTAAGAGATTGCTTGAATGTATCTTTTCCTCATTTCGATCCGAACATTACAATTTATCAGCTTTTAACACACACTTCAGGCATACCAGACTATTTTGATGAGGCCGTCATGGAAGACTACGAAGATCTTTGGAAGCAGACACCAATGTATCTTCTAAGAAGCCTTCAGGACTTTTTACCTCTTTTTCAAAATGGAAAAATGTTCGCTTCTCCAGGGGAGGCGTTCCATTATAATAATGCGGGCTACATCGTGTTAGGTTTAATCATTGAGCAGCAAACTGGAATGACTTTTCAACATTATGTTGAAGAAAACATCTTTAAGCCTGCAGGCATGAATGATTCGGGTTATTTCTCTTTAGATTGTCTCCCGCAAAATACAGCACTAGGCTACATTGATGAAGATGACGGCTCGTGGCGGACGAATACGTATGCTATCCCAGTTGTCGGTGGATCTGATGGGGGTGCGTATGTGACAGCACCTGATATGGTGAAACTTTGGGAAGCACTGATTGATTTTCAGTTATTGAATGAGAGTCTTACAAAAGAATTATTAACCACCCATGTGGATGTGAAAGAAGGCGTGGGTTATGGTTACGGTGTTTGGATAAATAGTCGGAACAGCCAAGTTTTTAAATACCATGTAATGGGCTATGATCCGGGTGTGAGCTTCCATTCTGCTTACTACCCAGAGAGTGGATATAAGATCGCCATTCCTTCAAACCACGGTGATGGTGCATTTGATGTAATGAAAGGCTTCGAAGAAATGTTCCATCGATTAGATACGTAAAAACAAAAAACTACGGTCCGCGAATAAGGGGGACCGTAGTTTTTTCTGTGCGATTAGCTTTTTGATGAAGAAAGACGATTATAGATCACTAATACAATGATTAAAACAACGAGACATACACCGATTAAAATTCCGATTAGGAGCTGAAAAGAGGTTGATGTCGTTTCGTTACCTTCTGAGTTAGTCGATGTAAAAGCTGCCGCCTCTGATGCAGAGAAAAGATTGAGATTCTCTGCTTTATCTTTAATCGTACTATTTTCATGACTCATTGAAAGAAATAATTCATTTTGAGTTTTGTCAGGATTAAAAACCTTTTCTCCAGTAAAAGAAATCTTTTGCTGTTCTTCCGATATTTCTTCCATTTCTTTCGTATTCGATGAATCATAAATTAAGTCAGTGTTTTTCTTAAATTTGTTCTTTTTGTATTCATTCGGTAAGAGCTCATTGATGTCTGTGTTTCCCTCTGCTGCCACTGGAACGATGTGACAGCAAAGGAAAATCAAGGTGAACAGGAAAAGGATCTTAGGCTTCATGGGCCTCATCCTTTTTAATTTGTGTCCATGATCGTTTGTTTAAAGCATATTGAAGGATGATCAGGACGATCAAAATGGCAGATAAAATCATCGCACCTTCTGAAAAGAGTGTTTGTGTACTGTTCTGAATTGACATATACACGCGAGACATTGGGTCAGTAAAGCTAAAGTTTGGTGTTGAAAGAGCTAATAAAGGTGTTACAAACAGGGCGACGAGGCCAACGGTCATGAGCCATCCGATTAAATGGTGACTCATAAAGGCTACGCGAATGAGCGCCGCACAACTTAACAGTAGTAAGATCGTAAAGATAGTCCATTCCATAGAACGATCGTTTCCTAATGGATAAATCGATAAACTGTAGAGGCTAATCACAAGCCCTACGATACTTGTCAGCATTAAGAATAAAATACTTTGTAGCCACCATGGACCATATTGGAAGTAGTAACTTGCATATCCAATCAACAAGCTGCTTAAGAGAATAATAAACAATATGACCACCGGTGGAAGATTCGTATCTTTCTTATCCGTAAACACGCTTCCTGTTACGTCAATTGGAGTAGCAAGGAAATCATAGACGTAATCATTAGATTGGCCATCTACAAACGCATTCCCCATAACGTTAAAGACATCATCACGAATCATAAGGGTGGAAGCGACGTTCGTTTCCCACTTGTTATTTAGTGTGTTGGCATCGGTCTGCACTTCAGCTACCCGAGACTGAAGTTCATCTGTGTAAGAAAGAATTTCAGATTGGCTATCTTCAATAGAATCCATCCAATCATACAAAGAACCCATCTGGCTCTTAACCTGATCATGATTACTTATGATTTCTGTGCCCTGCGCTGTTTTATCAGGGGTTTGCTGCTGAGACTGTTGCATTTGATTTAGAACCTTATCTGCTTCTTCTTCAATTCCGTTCAAGCTTTCAAGTAATTTTGCTTGCTGGGTGTCGAGAACGTTTTTGTAGTCTGCTAAAAAGACAGTGAAATCATCTTGTAACGTCGTTAGGGCATCGCTCGTCTTCGGTACTTGGGAGCCAACCGCGTCCCATTGACCTTCTTCCTTGTTGGTTAGTTCTAACATGCTGTTCACTTCTTCGCGAAGGTCATTGTCCTGTAGAACAGTTTCCTTCACGTTGTTTTTAGAAAGCATGCTATTAAGCGTTGCTTCGTAACGATCCAAATAGGCATAGTATTGAAGAACATCTGTTAAGTTAGCCCCTTTAATAGGACGTTGAAAATAGATGGATAGCGTATCTTTTCTAGCTTGTGAAAGAGCTGGAGATGCTAGTATTGCATTTTCTTTCTCATTGATACCTGATGAAATTCGATAGATTTTATCAGATACCATCACTAGTAAGTCTTTTAGCTCGGTATTTGATTCTTTTAACACATCAACCTGTTCCATTAACGTTTCTTTTTGAGAAGAGAGCGTTTCGTTTTCTTTCGTTAGCTTCTCCAGTTCCTTTGTTAACTCTTCAATTTGTTCAAGTAAACTTTTATTTTCTGTTGTGAGCGATTCTATAAGCTTCTTTAATTCTTCTAGTTCGCCATCTAGTGGGTTTTCGCCGCCTTCTTTGGCTAGAAGCTGTTGTTCAGTTTGCTTGATTCGATCGTTAAGCGTTAGCAACGTTGTCGATGCGGTTTGAAGATCTTCTACTTTTGGTTCTTCTAGGGCGATCAATGTTTCTTGTAGCGTAACAATTTCCTGAGCAATCGCTAATAGCTCATTCCGTTCTGCGCTTAGATCAACAGGAGTTGAACCATTTGTTTCTCCATCTTCATCGATCACAGGAGGCTCTTCATCTTGTAAGCTTTTTAGAAGTTTTGTAAGATCTTCCGTTGGATCCTCTTCTTCACCAGGATCTTCTGGATCAACTGGTTCTTCTGGATCTTCCGAGACTTCAGGAAGTTCGGGATCGTCCGGAATAATGATCTCGTCACCATCACCAAGTTTATTACTAAGCGTAGCGATTTCACCTTCTAGTTCATTTAAAATCATTGAATCTTTTAGTTGCTGGTAGTAGTTTAGAATTCGTTCTTGAAGCGTATAGAAATCGGTAACCTGACGCTCGACCTGGTTGTACCGAAGTTCTTTTAGACCAGCGAACATTTCTTGCTGCTGAATCATTTGGTTTTCTACCTGAGACATGTTTTCAAGTACGCTCTCAGATTTCCCTTCGAACAGTTCTTTATTGTTCATAAACATCGGTTGAGGCATTTCTGTAGCTTGTGAAATCGAATTGACTGAATCGGCTTGGATTTGTTCTAGAACTTCTTGCTGCTTCTGCTGATACTCACGATAGTCATTTGTATAAGTAACAAAGTTTGCTAGATTTTCTTGAAATCCTTCCATCGTATCTGTTTGGTCAGCCGCACGTTCTTCAGCATTTTCTGAAGTTGATTGGAGGTTCGCAAGCATCGAAACTTGCTGCTCCATCTGCTCGGCCAAATCCTTTGAGCTTGGAGTATAGAAGGAAAGCATCGTTTGTTGGAATGCTTTCTCTTTCTCTACAATTTGGTCAAACTCTTGTTGGATGTTGACGAGATCATTTGAAACATAGTTCCAATAAAGAGAAGACATCTTCGTGTTCACGCGATTCGTTGCTTGTTCAAGTTCAAGCAAAACTTGTTCTTTATTTAGAGCATTTAATTGATTCTGTACAGTAAATGCTAACTTTGTTTGCTCTGGTTGGTTTTCGTCGTACGTTAGAATCTTCTCAGAGAAAGTGGAGGGAATATAAACAACGGCATCGTACTTCTGATTGTTTAAGCCATTTTCTGCAGCACTACGTCCAACAACTTCCCAATTGTATTGTGATTCAGATTTAAGAAGGGGAGGGACGTCATTTCCGAACTTTACGAGTTCCTCGTCTTCTTCAGTTCCTGTATCTTCATTGATGACAGCGATCGTTTTCGTGGCGCTCTCTTTCTTTTTCATTGGATTTTCTCCGATGGAAGTAAAGTAAATGAGCGGGAGAACTAAAATGATTGCTGTTACGAGAATGAGCTTAAGGATGCTTTTCTTTTCTTTCACGCATGTACCTTCCTTTCTATTTGAACAAGTGGAATCTGGATTTTTTGCGCGTTTTCACTTTGCACATAATAAGCAAATCCGGCTTTAATATCGGGTTCTTTCCTGTCAAAAGGCAGATTAATGAGCGTTTGATCGGATTTCTTCATTAATAAGATGATTTGACGAACTTGCTTCAATTCAACTGTTAGCGGGTCATAGCCTTTCGTTAGCTCATTACTGCTGCCAGATGCAACTATACTTAAGCCAAGGTGGCTATAGTTTTTCATTAGTGCGGTCATTCGATCCTGTAGCAGACTTCCGAGCGTTTGAGAAAATCGTCCATATCCATCGATAAAGAGGAGTACTCTAGAGAATTCAGGAAGCGTCTCACCACTGTTCATACTTTCGTGGTACTTCATCTCACGTGACTTGAATTCCGATGTGATTTGTTCAAGCCATTCTTCGATTTGTTCTTTTGTTTCTAAATAAGTTGTCTTTTCCTCATCTTTTAAATGAAATAATCCGCGATCGATTGAATCAAATATGGCAATATGGTCTCCTTCATGCTGTAACGCTTGCTGGGTAAGAAGACGCATAATATTGGTTTTACCTTTTTGAGCCTGTCCTAGTACAAGACAATGGGATGTCTGCGTAAAGGAAAGGGATACGGGCTTCACTGTTTCTTCATGCAGTCCAATGGAGTAAGAATTTTTTGGTTTGGAAGCTTGAATGTACGTCTTAAATGTTTGAAAAGTAAGATCACTCGGTAGCATTGGAATTGCTTCAGGTTTGCTCGTATCAAGGTATTTCTCTTGGAGCATTTGAACTTCTTCCTTCAATGAAGCTAGCTGTTCGTAATCATCTTCTCCTTTAGCTGGTAGGATGATTTGACCGAAGTGTGTTTTCTCCTTTTTCATAATGGCCCTACCTGGGATGGATTCTGGTGCAAAAGGGATTCTTCCAAGAACGGTGTAAGCTTCAGAATTATCGAGTAAATAATGAACGATCTTTGTTTTAATGTTATTCATAAGAGCTTGTCGAATGGAATTTAAACGGGTGGCGCTGACAATTAAATAAATTCCCAGCGACTGTCCATCTCGCGCAAACTGAGTGAAGATCGGATCAAAATCCATCAGCTCCTCTTTTACAAGATCATAGTTATCGATTGTAATAAAGAGAAGGGGAAGAGGTTTTTCATTTAACCGATTGTACATCGTAATAGAGCTCACTTCTTCACGCTGAAAAAGTCGTTTACGTTTCGTGAATTCCTCCTGAATAAATTTCAATAATTTATTTAATTTACGTTCCTCATCAATTAAAAAATAATCTCCCGTATGGGGTAAATTCTTAATCGATAATAAGCCCCCGTTACCGAAATCGAGTAGATAGAATTGCGCCTCTTCTGGCGTGTTTGTTGATGCGATACTCATAAGTAACGTTAGAATGGTTTGCGTCTTCCCGAATCCTGATGAGCCAAATATGCCAATATTTCCATCTTTTATTAATTCATAATGATATGGAGATTGGGCTTGTTTTTCAGGTTCATCCAGCAAGGCAAACGCTATTTTTTTCTTTTTGGATTCAAAATCATGGCGATATAATCGTTTCTCGAGTGGTGGTAGCCATGGGCTTGGTAATCTTCTCAGGCCAAGTTCCTGCTGGACATCAACAATTTTATCTACGATTACTTCGATTTCACTTTGCTTCTTTTTCTTGCTTTCTTCTGAAGAGGAAAGCTCTGATAGTGGAACGAGACCGAGGTCAGTCACAAGAGCGATTTCATCTTCCATATCCGAAGTATCTTCCATATAAGTCGCGCGGCTATAGGCTGATTGGAATAAGTCGTATACTTCGTTATTCCCAACCTGTAAGTAGGCGCGCCCAGTTACGGTTAGTGATGCAGCATCACCGTTCTTTAAAATTTCACGGCTATCCTCTACATTTTGTACTTTTAGAGCGACGCGGAAGCGAGCGTTACTCCAAATTTGATTATCAATGACGCCACCAGGTTTTTGCGTGGCAAGTATGAGGTGCACACCTAGACTTCGACCAATTCTTGCAGCGCTGACAAGTTCTTTAATGAACTCTGGTTCTTCCGTTTTTAACTCAGCAAATTCATCCGAAATTAAAAAGAGATGGGGCATTGGTTCAGCTGCTACTCCATTTTTATAAAGAATCGTATAGTCGTTTATGTGACTCACTTCATACTGATCAAAGATGGTTTGTCGTTTCTTTAATTCGCTTTTAATGGAAGCAAGTGCACGCGTACTGAAATTTTCACTACCCTCGATATTTGTAATCGTTCCAAGTAGGTGAGGAATTTGTTTAAATGGCTGAGCCATTCCACCACCTTTATAGTCAATTAATAGAAATGCCACTTCATGTGGATGGTAGTGAACGGCGAGTGAAAGAATATACGTTTGCAAAAATTCACTCTTCCCGGATCCAGTTGTACCAGCTAGTAATCCGTGGGGTCCGTGAGCTTTCTCATGAAGGTTCAACTCAACAATGTCCTGTCGTCCTTTCAGTCCTACAGGTGCTGCAAGGGACTTAGACGATTGATTCGTTACCCAGTTATGAGATATCGGTAGTTCATCAATATCTTCCATGTTCAGCATCTGCAAGAAGGATACTTTGTCAGGAATCGAATTCGTAATGCCACGTTGGTGATTAAGTGTGCGGAGCATTCGAGAGAACTGTTCATTACCGCTTTGTTTGTGTTGATCAAGTTCGAATGAGGTTTCGGCAGCTTTTTTCTCTTGAATGAGAATATCTCCTTCGTTTTTGTTAATGTAGCGAATAAGCGTATGGATATTATCGGATAGACTCTCCTTTGCTTCTGCAACGAAAATCGTTGAAAGTCCTAGATGCGTGTGCTCTTTCTCTAAATACTCTAAAATGACATGGTCTGAGATTAAGTTGTGATTCGAAACAATAAACACATAGTGTGGTGCGAAACGTAGCTTTTCTTTATCTTCTTCAAGGTCACGTTCTCGAATCATTTCATAGATCGAAGAAAGGAGCTGATCTCGTGTTTGTTCATTGTAAATAAATCCTTTTGAAAAGGAACCTGGCATTTGAAAATGAGGTAACCATTTCATCCATTCCCAACTGGCATATTCTTCTTCATCAAAAACGAAGACAAATCGAACGTCGTGATAGCTGTGGAAGAAAGCGAGCTGTCCAATGATTTGATGGAGCTCATTCTTCACAACCGCTTCTTTACCAATTAGACCGATTGCTCCCTGGAATAGGTTTGCAGTAATCGGGAGGTGATGGAGTTCATTGTAAACTTGCTTCAGGTTCTGTGACTCTTCTAATAGCTCATCCATTTCTCTTGTCGACATGTCAGCTGAATTGACGGAAATCTTATAGCTTGCTGGTACCGATCCTGTTCCCAAACGAAATTGAAGGAAGTCAGGGCTCTCAAGGCTACGTTCCCATAAACGATCTGAAACTTGCTCTGTTAAGTATTTCATTCGCTCAAAGCTGGGGTAGTGGAACGTTAGCACTTTGCGTTGTTTTTGAGCCAATTCATGAAGTTCTTGTCGTTTATCCTCAAGGTACCTTTTATAAATCCTTTTCTTACGTGCTTTTGATTTCTTTTGATAACTTTTATCTTTGAAATATTGGACTGTTGATGTAACAAGCGTTGTCGCAAACATCACAACAGAAATAAGGATAAAGATTCCCCTTGGAATAAGAAGTGCCACTAGTCCCATTACGATTAGCATCATTAAAGGTGGTAGGATAATAAGCCATAGGCTTCGATTGTTTCGATCGGACTCTTGCGTAGGAAAGGAAAGATCGATTTTATCCTCAGGTAACTCATACATCATCCTTTGTGTACGACGATAGTTTGGGTATTTCTTTTTCATCTCAGATGACGCAATCGTAGCTTCTGGTAGAGAGGTTTCAAATGTTTCTGGGCTTGTTATCTCAATCATATCTTCTGCAATTAGTGTCAGTGTCATCATCGGTAGGAAAAGCATATCTCCGATTTGGAGCGGTGATTTTCTATGTAAAAGCGAACCATTTTGGTACACGGTTGTTGGACTGGTAGCAGTAACTGTCCAATGTTTCTTCTTGCGAACGAGGGTTAAACCAACGCCATCAGCTAGACGTTTCATTTGAATATCTGATGTGGCCTTGGAAAGAGTTATTTCTTGCAGGTTACCAACATAATAAACGTTCCTCTTTGCTTTAGAAGTTATTATGACAGTAACTTCTTCAGAACCTAATTGAAAAGAGGATTGTTTATTTAGAGACACTGTCATGATCTCATCATCATTTTTAAACAATTGGTAGTGTTGTTCTTTACGCTTTATTGAAAATACGTTTTCATCCGAATGAGAGGAAGGGATCGTAAAAGAGTGATTGATACTTGTTCCGATCGTAATGGGTAGAGACTGTTTATCAAGCTCACTCGTTTGATACGTATCTCGAAAGAACACCCATAATTGCTCCATTATTTCACCTCTGATCTATTTTTCTTCTTTTTTCTGTTCATCTTGCTGCTTCTCTTCTGGCTTTTCTTCAGTAGTTGTTTCCTGCTGGGCTTCTTGCTCCTCTTGCTCTTCTTTCTGCTGTTCTTCTATTTCACTCTCATATTCTTCAAATTCTTGCTCTAACTCATTGATCATCTGTTGTTTCTTCTCGCTCTCTAGCTCAGAATCAGCTTTTACCTGTTCCTTACGCTTTAAAATGCCGTACATTAACAAGTCGCGATCTTCTAAATAACGTGCGATTTCGAGTGCTTGTTCTGCTTCACCGCGTCCAATATGGATCCAATATTCATAATACCTTGGATCAGATTGAAGGGAGATCGTGTTACGCACGCTTTCTTTTTGGTCATCTGTAAGAGACTCATTGATGATATAAGAGAGGGCGAGCTGATATTGTGTCACTTTTGGAATATCTTCAATTTCATAAGATTGAAGCGAATTCACCACTTCACTATACTCATTTGTTAAAAAGTTCTCCTGTGCCTGAACAATATTCTCTTGTTTTGGTTGAAGAAGAAACAAAGAGTAAAGGGAGTAAAGTAATGCTGGGAGTAAACAAATGGAAACGCCGAGGAGAACATAGCGACTTACCTTCCACTTCTTTTTATTTACTTTAATGAATTCAGCTTCTTTTTTATGTAAATGTTTCATTTGGGAATGAATAATTGGCTGAAGATCAAGAAGTGTTTTTGCTTGAAGCACCTGTTTTAGTTCTGATGACAGTGTGAGCGTGTCAGAGTAATAAAGGTATTGTTCAAATGATTGCTCTGGATTCATCATAGCTGCGACAGTGGCTCGTGTTTCCTCAAGAATACGATCAGAATTTTCCTCGTACGGTGGAAGACTTTCCTTTACACCGTAATGTAAAAAATATGGCGTCAAACCTTGATCTAATACAAGGTTATCAGGACAAATAATTAAGTTAAGACGCTTGAAGCGATGATCCTTTACTTTTTGCACTAGTTGATAAGCACTAGCGAGACGCTCGCTTTCAGTCATCTCCTTAAGGATTACTGGAAGAGCGGAAACGGAAGGTGGAAGCATGTGCTGTATTCTTATCTCATCTTCATTCATATCAATAGTGTTGGGGATGCCAGTATCGATTTCACTTAGAAAATGAACTTCTGTTAACTCATCAAATTTGATTTTTTCTTTTTGAAAAAGAAACGTAATTGTTTCTTTATCGTTCATAATCTTTGCATCTATTTGAGTTTCAAGATAGGGTTTCTCTTGATTTGCCATGGTTGTGATCTCCTTCAGAGTATTTCAATGCGATCTCCTGTCATAATCCCCGCATCAATTAAACGCTCATTAGCAGCTACAACTTTGTGCTTATTCGCTAACCGAACCCACTGCGTTTGATCAGGAGGAATTGGGATTTGTTCTGTTTGGCACACAATTTCAATAAGTTTTTTGACAGAATGGTAGTTTGATAGCCTGAGGTCAAGAAAACGACCTTTTTTATAATGATGGAGATCGACAGTTACTTCAATGTACATGGTATTCACCTCATAAGGAAGGAGCGCCTAAGCGCTCCTGATCAATTCTTTATCGCTTATCCGCGAATTTGGTTAGCAATTTGATTATCAGCTTCATCAAGGGATCTAGCTGTGCTCTTCAGCTGTGTAGACACTTCTTCTAATAATTGTTGCATTTGATAAAATGAAGGTTTAAGCGCTTCGTATTGCTCTTCGAAAGCACGGCTCGATTCACCTTCCCACATAGCTTTGAGTTGGCCCATGATGTCATTCAAGCTATTCACTTGTTCTCCAACTTTGTCAGATTCAGCTGAATAACGGTGAGACATACTTTCTAGTTCTTCTGGTGTTACGCGAATTTGACCTGCCATTCACAATCACTCCTCGTAAATTAGTAATGTGTGCATTATACCTATAAAAATGCATGAGTCTTTCCTATATATAATTAGCATAATTTGTAATAACTTGATAGGTTAAATGCACACATTGTCAAAAAATGAAACTTATATACTATGACATAATACCCCTTAATTCCCAGTTAATAAACATAAAAATGTAAATTATGGATTAATTTTATAAGATATGGAATAAGTCAATGTTCTCTATGACTTAATTTTAATTTAAGAAAACCATGCGGAAGCGCTTTTTTGTAACTTAAGGACTAGATATTAATAATAATTGATATCTAGTAACTTATTTAATTAGAGGAAAATACAATATAAAAGCTACGCACTTAAAAATCTGAGCGTAGCTAAATAAACTAGTGATCTTTTAATTAGAGTGAATCATTGTAAATAATAATTGATATCTTATATTCCGGGGCGTCATACCCGAACACTGTAATGGGGTGTAGGGTACGAATACTAATTATAGAATATCCAGTCTTACTAGCAAGGCAACTAATACTTGAAGCAATACTTGAATGTTAATTGTTAGATCAGCGTCTGTCGTAGAAATAGTGACATTCCTTGAATTTTCAATAAACGTGTGTTGACGATTAATTTGTTTTATTGAAATTTTTTGAAACAGGTCTTGAGCAATTTGGTCAGCTTGCTCGTTATCTGCAAGTGAGATGCTTAACACTAAACCAATTGCGACTTGAAGAGCAACTTGAAGTGAAATAGCAGCTTGTAAGTCTGTTGAAGTAATATTAATATCACATGAATCAACGATTGTAATTGACTCCTCTGAATACTGAACTGTTTTAGAAGTTTCCTTTGCTTCCTGCTCAATTGTTTTTTCTGTGGAAGATGGATGACAAGAAGAAGCATCAAGTGCGCTCCATTTTCTATTAACTGTCGTATTATTAGTAATCGTATTAACCGGCTTTCCACCGTGAACACGGCGTACCCAAACGTCTCTCATATTAAAAACTCCCTTTTTATTTTGTGATTTGGTCAACCTGTTTCTGAATGGTTGCAAAAATATCCTTGATTTTTTGTTTTTGTTCAAGTGATAAATTTAATTGATTTTCTGATACCCCGTGCTTTTTTAGTACATCTGATAAAAGATGATCCAACAAAGGATTTCTATTTTCTTTTTTTAACCCATTAGAAAGAACACTTTTCAATTCACTCAACTTTTTCTACCTCCTTTTTTATGAAATCTTTAGTGACCAGCTAAAGAACTTTGCTGGATATTTATATGTATGATTTTTTGGACAAGATGTAGAGGACAAAGTGGCAAAGTTCACGATTATCATGAAAAATGATGAATGTGTTGAGTAGTTTCATCCTGAATAATGAATAAGGTTGTTAATAGATGCTATAGCAACTAAAAAGTGTTATCCTTACACTATTAATAGAAAAGGAGTGTAGAACATTGACTTTATCCAATCAACTTTTCCAAAGAAGTGTAAATGATCACTGGTATGTGTCATATGAAGAAGGTCAATTTCCTGCTATTCAGAAAGGTTGGGTACTCCCTCCTGATCGATCGGCTGATTTTGATCCGTTTATTCTGATGGCAGAGGATTGGTTTAAAAGAGGGACTTTTTCTGATCATCCGCATCGTGGTTTTCAAACGATTACGTATGTCATTGATGGGAGGTTGGAGCACATTGATAATAACGGGGCTCGAGAAATTCTTGAACCTGGTGATGTTCAGTATATGAATGCTGGAGGTGGAGCAAGACATGCAGAAGAAGGCGTAGAGGATGATATAGCTCACACGCTTCAGCTGTGGTTGAATTTACCTAAGGATTTAAAGTACTCCACATCAAGTTATCAAAATGTGTATGGGGAAGATGCGCCATTAGTGAATGTAGAGGGCGGAAATGTAAAGATTTATTCAGGTAATCTCTTGGGTGAAGAAGGACCGCTTCGCTCATTAGTGCCAATTACGTTAGCGGAGATAACCCTTGAAGAAGGAGCATCATACACGCATCAACTTCCTGAAGATCATAATGCTTTTCTTTACGTTCTATCCGGTGAAGTAGACTTAGGAGCAGAGAAGGTGAATCTGAAAAAACATGGAGCTGCTACGTTAACTTATGAAAAAGAAGGAAATGCAAATAATTCAAGTCAACTGACAATCACCTCAAAAAGTCGGCGTACTAGAATTTTAGTCTATTCTGGTGCACCAATTAAAGAAGATATTGTTCAATATGGACCATTTGTCATGAATTCAATGGAAGAGATTAAAGAGGCATACCGTGATTTTCATAATGGGAAGTTTGGGCCTCCTGCTGTTTAATCGAATTTAATATAATAAGCCCCCTACTGTTCTCGGTAGGGGGCTTCTCTAGTAGAAAGATTAAAAGCCTACTGCTAGTGATGTTGCTTTTTCAAGACCGTCTTCAATAATTTCTTCAGCGCGATCAGGGTATTGGTTATGCCCTTCTATAATGATACTTGTTGTATCCTCAATGCCCCAGAAATTCATGAGCGTTTTAACATAATTAACGGCCATTTCAGACGCTTGAGCAGGACCTTCAGAGTAAACACCACCTCTGGCATTTAGCAGGGCAACTTTTTTCTCAGGTAATAATCCGACTGGACCTTCAGCGGTGTAACGGAACGTTTTACCTGCCTGACCCAAATAGTCGAAATACGTATGCAGGACAGCTGGAATAGTGAAATTCCATAGTGGAAATGCAATGACGATTTTGTCTGCTTCAAGAAATTGATTTAAATAATGGTTTACTTGTTCAGTTGCAACAACTTCCTCTTCCGTTAGCTCTAATTGTTTAGATAACTTAAACATCCCATTAATTTGATTTATATCATAATAAGGTAAGTTTTCTTTAAATAGATCAAGTTCTGTGATTGTGTCGTTAGGATGTGACTTTTGATAGCTTTCTAAGAAAGTATGATAAAGCTTTACACTCACCGATTGATCAATTGGACGAGAGTTTGCTTTGATAAATAAAACATTAGCCATAAAGTAAAACCTCCATTTTTTGTTGTTGTAGCAACTATTAGGGAGAAACATCCAGATTATCTGGATGTTTGAACATTCTCATTGATTTTTGAAAGAATTCTTTCAAATTCTCGGAGTTCTTCAATTGATAGTCCTTTGCATACAATTTCATCGAACTCCTCTGAAATGGGAAGGACTGTTTCTCCAAGCTCTTTACCGGCAGAAGTAAGGTAAAGCTCTAGGGAACGGCGGTCGTTGGAAGGGGTGACTCGTTTGATAAATCCCTTTTTCTCAAGGTTTGTTGCCATCCTTGCGATATTCGTTTTATCCTTACCGAGTTTTTGAGCTATTTGATTTTGAGTTAAGCCGTCCTTTTCCCATAGAAGCAACATAATTAAATTTTGCTCAGGTGCTAAGTTAAACCCTTCTAGCTTTTGTTTAATAAAACTAGTTAGATTAAGATCCGTTTTATGAATTTGAATACTAATATATTCTTGGAATGATAACTTCACGTAAGAACTCTCCCTTTTAGTTGCTACACATACTATTTACTTGATTAAGTATAAAAATAGTTATAGAAAAAGTCAATGTACATTGATGAAGTTGATATAGTCAGCTTTCGTTAGTTAAAAAATAGAGATGTTAGGAAAAGTGACATTGATATTTTTAGTTGACGAAATCGTGTTACATAATTTAACAAATCAGTTGATAGGATCATTGTAATGCTTTAACGTATGACGTAATTCAACGATTTGGAGGAATCATATGTTATCATCCAGTGTTGGTTATCTGTTGCTTTTAGTCTTTGGAGTGTTTTTTACGGGTATTACGTTTTTCATGCAGCGAAGACGAAAACAGGCGATGACGGCGGAGCAGTATAGTACCGCTGGTCGTAGCGTAGGTGTAGGGTTAACGAGCGCGTCAATTATTGCAGCATGGACGTGGGCGGCTACCTTAATGATGTCCTCTTCGACTGGGTATCAGTACGGGATAAGCGGACCTTATTGGTATGCTGCTGGTGCTTGTATTCAAGTTTTGCTGTTTGCGATTGTAGCCATACAATTGAAGCGTAGGGCACCAAATGCCCATACGTTTCTAGAATTTATCGGTCAGCGTTTTGATAAGAAAAATCACCGACTGATTATGGTCTTTGCTCTTATGACCAACATTTTAGTGACAGCGATGGTTATTCTCGGCGGAGCCATTGCTCTAAATTCCCTAACAGGTATGAATTTGTTTGTAGCAGCCTTTCTCATCCCCCTTACCTTCACGATCTACACCATGATTGGCGGATTAAAAGCTTCCTTTGTCGCTGATTACTTCAATACGATTATGATTTTTTTGATTCTTACCATTTTCGCAGTAGCGATCTACGTGAAATTTGGAACAACCCCCATCTATGAAGGACTTCAAGATCTTCCATCTTCTACATCAATGCTTACGATGGCTTCTATTCCTGGACTATTTTTCGGTATGATTAATATTATTGGTAACTTCGGTGCCGTTTTCGTTGATCAGGCCTACTGGCAGCGAGCGATTGCTAGTAAAGATAGTGCAACTTCACGAGCATACATATATGGCGGAATTGCCTGGTTTTCTATTCCTTTTGCGATTGCCACTTTCCTAGGTGTAAGTGCAGCTGGTCTTGGCGTGCCGATTAGTACTCCAGATTCCGTTGCGCCTGAAATGGCTTCCTATCTTCTTGGTAGTGTAGGGTCAATCCTTTTTCTCGCAATGCTATTTATGGCCGTAATGTCAACTGGAGCAGCAGAATTAACAGCTATTACGAATATTGTCGTCACAGACATTTACCGTCACTCGATCAATCCAAAAGCAAGTAGCCAAAAATTACTCAAAGTATCCCGAAAAGTAACGTTAAGCTTTGGACTAATGATGGGGCTTCTGTCTATTCTCCTTTTCTATGTAGGGATAAGTTTAGGGTTTGTGTATATGGCAATGGGCATCTTCGTAAGTGGAGCCGTTATTCCTGTAACGTTAGGGTTATTGTGGAAAAAAGCGACGAATGAAGGAACATTTTATGGAGCATTGTCTGGATTTATTCTTGGAGTAACAGCCTGGATGACGTCCGCATATGTAATGTTTGGAGAAGTGAGTGTTGGTTCGCTCGGACAGCTTGAATCGATGTTCTTTGGGAATATTACCGTGTTTATCGTAAGTGGTGTTATTTCTGTTGGACACGGACTAATGGCTAATCAAGAATTTGATTTTGATACATTGAAAGATAAATTTAAAAGCTTTGATGACGAAGACTTTGAAGAAGAGGAGGAGATTCGACTTGAACGAGCAGCTCGATAAGGATGCGAAACTTTGTGTAAGGTGGGCCATCGGGTTAACTGCTGTTTTCATCATCATCTTCCCAGGAATTATGTTCATTACAGGCTATGAATACAGTTTAAGTTTCTTTAAAGGTTGGACGTATGTATCGCTAGGCTGGCTCATTATCGCAGGACTGTTTATTGCCATTCGCCCAATTGTGGAAATGATAAATGAAGGGAAAGAGTCTTAATGTTATAGGTTAGGTCGTCGAACGTATAGTCGTGTTCAATAGAAAGTATTCACATGTGTTTCTTGGTGAAAGCTTTTTCTTTTTGCTCATGGAGCGGGTATTGTTCATAAACCTTCTGAATTAAAATATGTGTTTTTTTCAGCGTATAGTGCAGTTTCAAATGGAATTGGAAGCTTTAAATCTATGGAAGCAAAAGCTGTTGTTGATAACCAAATGGGGCAAACAGTGACGCTGGGTTGCGATGATATAAGCGTTAGTCACGTTGAGAAATAGTCGAAAAGTGGAACGGAACGATCGCCACTTTTGTATGAAGATGAATCCTTTGAAATGAATGTTGGACCAATGGAGTTTAAATAGAAGAATAAGAGAAAACACCTCATCCTAGTAGGAAGAGGTGTTTTTGCTATTGTTGTTCAACTATTTTTTTCCGTGTGAGGCTTATGTTTTCGCTGAAAAGAGTTGGCAGCGTCATTCCGATGATAATGATTACAATACCTGCGACTTGCAGAACGGATACTGTTTCACTTAATAAGATGACGGAAACCATGACAGCGATCGGAAGTTCAATCGCACTAAGGATGGAGGATTTTCCAAGGCCCACCTTTGGAATCGCGATGGAAAATAGAAAAACAGGAATGATCATTCCAAATAAGCCAAGTGCAATTCCGTAGACCCAAAGTCCTTCTGCGAGCAATGTACCATTCCAAATAATTTCTGGAGATTGAAAAACCGCTGACATCAAAAACGCAAAAAACGACACGATGACTAATCGGTTTGATGTATTCATTTTGGCGTTTGCTTTCCCATTGAAATAGAGGAAGAGTGAATAACAAAGTGCTGCTCCAAGCCCCCATAACCAGCCTTGCAAAGGGATATTTGATAAGTCAGCATCAATGAGTCCTGCAGCAGGAATCGTTCCACCAATTAAGATAATAAGTGAAAGCATCTCCATCCGGGTTGGAAGCTGGCGTTTTGAAATACTTGAGATCAGCATGCCAATCCATGTGAATTGAAAGAGCAAGACGACAGCGAGGGATGCTGGTAAAAAATTTAATGATTGTCCATAGAGAATATTCGTTAAGCCTGTAAAAACCCCGGCGAAAATTAGGATTTTAATTCCAGAGAAACTTAGCTTTTGTCGGTTAGTGATGAGAAAGATCAGCACGGCAATCAAAAAGCCGATAAAGAATTGACTCGTAACAGCTTCAGATGCTGTAAAGCCACTACCCATTGCTAATTTAATGATGGTTGAAACAACACCGTAACTGCTAGCCCCGATAATGACTAGCAACGGATATAAATACATTTTCATTGAACGTTTGCCTCCAGTTAAACTCTTGCTTTATTGTATCTCGATGAAAGCGCTTTTGAATTGAAAAACACAAATTCAAATATAGCTTAGATACGATCAATAAAGCAATGGTTAATTGAGGAAAAGTGCCTGTCACCACCCGAATAATGTTTTTTTTGTCGATTTATTACTCTTTTTCCTTCCGTCTGTGACATCCCTCACTGTTCTTTTTCTTTCTGTTTCAACTGTCGAAATCCGCACACAGGACCGACAATAACCGTTCAAATTCATGACGTCACTTTTTAACGCCTGATGTAATCTAACGAAGAAGCAGAAAGAGACTTTTGTTGTAGAAGAAATTATCTAAACCGTGATTATTCACACAAAGTTTTCTTGTGCATGTATGAACAATCACTTGAAAGAATTGAAGCTGTTGGGGTTGTTACGGTAATTATCCAGGAATTTCAGTTTGGATGAACTGGTCTGAGTATTCTCGATTTAATGGTGATGTGTTTGGAGCTTCGCTCGCGATTGAAGCGTTGCTTGTCTTCTTAATGAAATCAACGTTTATTAGGCTATGGATTTCTGGATGGGATCGCAAAGAAACTTCATTATATGCATTTGGCCGGGATTTGTAATTCGAGATTCGGAAATGTCCGTGCTGAGATGAATATCACTCTGCTGACAAATCCGCAGCTATGACTTTATTGTTGCATTACCTGAAGATTATCAAACGTCTATGTAAGAAGTGGGTATGGGATTTTCAGGAGGAGAGCGTCAGCGCATTGCCCTTGCTCATATTCTTATACAAGAGACAGCTGTTGTTTTACTAGATGAACCAACAGTTGGGCTCGACCCACGAACAGAGCAAGGTTTGCTCTCTACGATCTTTCAAGTGCTTGAGAAGAAAACGGTCGTTTGGGTAACGCATCATCTTGTAGGGATGAAAAGAATGGACCATATTGCATTTATGGAAGATGGTGAAATCGTAATGGAAGGAAAGCATGATGAACTGCTAATGTCGAGCGACCGCTACAGAAGACTTTATGAATTAGATGCTCCTTTTCAATTAAAGAACTCTCATGTAACAGAAAAAATGATAGGTTAAAAGACCTAATCGTTTGAATGCAATAGTTTGTTTTAAAAGATTAGATAGAGTTTCGTTCTTTGTAAAGAACCTGAAAATAGGGTTTTTACTGGTTTTTTGACATATTTGTAATAAAGACATGACGTAAATGGGTATATGGTACTATATTGTGCAAAGTTTATAAAAACCGTATTAATCTGTCATATTTATGTAACCGACTTGTTATTGGACTAAAATCGTTGTGTTATATTTGCCTGTTATCATGTGGGACATGGGTGATTGAGAGAAACAAAAAACAACACCAATATTAAAACTCTCAGGAGGAATGTATACATGGTAGCTCGTAAAAACATTGTAAGAAACGTGGTTACATCCACAGCACTAGCTGGAATGATGTTTGCTAGTCCGGTAGTTTCAGAGGCGGCACTAGGAGATCAAACACTTTCTTATGGTGAAAAACACGGCGACGTTGTCGAGTTACAGGATGTACTGTCTGCCAAAGGGTATTTCAACTATGATGAATCTACAGGATACTACGGATCAATTACTGAAGGTGCTGTAAAGCAATTCCAAAAAGAACACGGTCTTGCAGTTGACGGCATCGCAGGTCCAAATACATTTTCAGCAATGCAAAGCGTAAATAATGGACAAGCTATGCGTACGCTCGTTCAAGGTGACCGCGGTCATCAAGTACAAGCGCTACAAGAAGAGCTTGGTGGTTACTATAACTATACAGTAGACGGAATTTATGGGCCGATCACTGAACAAGCTGTTCGTGCGTTCCAGGCTGATAACGGTCTATCAGTAGACGGTATTGCAGGTAAGAACACTTGGTCCGTATTAAACGGTGGTAGTGCTCCTGCTCCAAAAGCACCTGCTAAGAAAGAGGCTGCAAATAAGGAAGCAGTTCAAACATCTACTACTTCTAATTCCACGCCTGCTAAAGAATCAAACACTGAAAGTAAGTCATCACAGGCAAGTGGTCAAGAAATTCAAATGGAAGCAACAGCTTACACTGCATTCTGTACAGGATGCTCTGGTGTAACAGCTACTGGTATTGATTTGAGAGCTAATCCAAATCAAAAAGTAATTGCTGTTGACCCTGATGTTATTCCACTAGGTTCTAAAGTACATGTAGAAGGTTACGGAGAAGCAGTTGCTGGAGATACTGGCGGCGCAATCCAGGGTAACCGAGTTGATTTATTCATGGCTGATCGTCAAGATGCACTAGACTTTGGTCGTAAGACAGTTACTGTAACAGTACTTGACTAATTTAATTGAAGATCAAAACTGCCTGATGATTTCATCAGGCAGTTTTTTTTGTCTTGTAATCTATTTTAATTCTATTCGTTGAAACGTACATTTCACTTTGAGTAATGGAAAAGATTTAAGTGGAGTATTCCCTAGTTTACCGATTGGTTTTTATGTTTTCGTTCCTGTGATATAGTTTCAAAGGTTTGAAATTGTTCTGTTTGAGAGGGGCTTTTTTGTGCGAAATAAAATCATTCGGTGGGGATTTTTCTTCGTAGGTCTCGCCGTACTTGGTCTAGGCATCGCCATGACAATTAAAGGTAAAACATTTGGAATTGGTCCATGGGATGTCTTTCATTATGGATTATTTAAGCAATTTGGTTTAACGATTGGTAGCTGGTCTATCATTACTGGATTTATTATACTTGCATTCACATCACTGTACACAAAAGCAATGCCGCAATTAGGAGCTTTTTTAAATATGCTTTTGCTCGGTTTATTCATTGATTTCTTCTTATATATTCTCCCAGATCCAGTGACGCTGCTTTCTCAGGGAATTGTATTTATAGTTGGTATTGTTGTGCTCGGATATGGTATTGGTTTATATGTAACCTCTGGTCTTGGGGCAGGACCACGAGATGGAATTATGCTCTTGATTGTAGAAAAAACGGGCTGGCGCATCGATTGGGTAAGAAATGGGATTGAAATCGCTGTGTTGTTTTTTGGTTGGTTACTTGGAGGGCCTGTTGGGATTGGAAGCATTGTCATTGCTTTTATGCTCGGTAAAATAATACAATTTTCGATGCCTCAATGTAAAGCATTACTAGAAACTGTTTTAACTTATCAAAAGCCAATGTCCTCAAATGAATCTGCTTAACGAAAAGCCTGCCGAATTCGGCAGGCTTTTCGTTAAATATAGTTTTTCTCTTTGCACCATTCTATGAAAATATCATAGTCTTTTTTTACACGTTTTTGATAAAATGTGGCCAATTCATCCACTTCATTACGTAGGTTTTTCCAGTCATCAATCACGCTAAGAATTTCCGTTTCACTATGGTAGGTTAAATAATGGTGATCAATGTCAGAATCCGCTCGAGCATGAATTTTTGCAGAAATTTGAGCCATCGTCTTAACGGTTTGATTAAGATCTTTGAATTCTTTTATATGTTTTGGCTCGATTTCCTTTGTATAAGGCGATTTTTCTCTTACATAGAATTCTTTATCGCCAATTGTCACATAACCAAGGTGAGGGTCTTGTTTATGGTGCATGGCTTGTTGCGTTTTAATTACCCTCAAACCTTCATGTTTATTTGTATCCCAAAATGCCTGGTCATATGGGAAGAAATAAGCTGGAATCGGTGTGCGAGCTTCCTTGATTTCAAGGATAAGATCAGTTAAATGGTCCTCAGCACTTTCGCCGTGAACGAGGATAAGGTAGCGTTTTAGCCCGGTAGAGCCAATACCCGCTCCTTTTTTCTCAACGATATCTTTTATTTCATAGTGTCTCAAGCTTTCGTCAATCTCATCTTTCAATGTATTGGTGTATGTTTCCCATGCTTTTCTTACTTGGGTTTTTTCGGCTTCACCAATTGCATTTAATTTAGTACCGGTACGGATGAATTTTCGTTCGCCATCACTGTTAAGATGAGTTTGTTTATTCAGTGAGTGCGTAGGAGAACGATCTTCAAGTTTTTTTAGGCGTTTCTTGATTGGTCCTTTAGTGTTTTTGTCTGTGAATTGAAACGCAACAGGCTCTTCCTCTCCATTTTCGAACGCTTGAAGTTGTTTCACATAATTCTTAATATACGTACTGACTAGCTTTGATTGGTCGCTTTCTGAGTAACCTAAGTCTTCCGCATAAAGTCGAACACTAACGGTCATTCTAAGTAAATCGTACAGATATGAACCGAGATAGCCTTCATCAAAATCATCTACATCAAAGACATTCTCACCATCTTCATTGCGAAAAGCACTAAAGTTGTCAAAGTGAAGATCTCCCATTAACCAGGTTGGTTTATCATCTGGTGTATGGTAATGAAACGGTATTTGTGTAACATCATAATAATACAAATACGCGCTCCCACGAAAGAAGCTAAAAGGATTTTCGCTCATCTTACTATATTTCGTTTTACGTTCAGATTTCGTAAGTTGCATTAACGTAGAATCAAATTGGTCAATAATCATTTGTAGCGTTTGTTTACGTAGATAGTTTCTTGTGTTTTTAATATGTTCTGTTGAGACGGATGTCATGTTGCTTCCTCCTTTGTTCGTCATAATTCTAGTGTACTTTAGTTAAAGGTCCGGACAAAGTAAAAGAGGTTATAACCCTATTTCGGTTTGTATGGAGGCCGAGTGACAATCATTCGTTCTATTGTTGTAAGTGGAATAAAAAAGAATAATTTAAGAGACCCCACTCCAATTGCAAGGAGTAGGATCTCTTAGTCATTAGACTCTTATAATATCCTCTTTAATTTCATGTTCTTTTATATAAGCAAGAGGAAGGAGAGTACTTTCAAAATCAAACACGTTTAATTCTTTTCCGTTTAAAAGGCGATTTGGGTAATCAGGGTTAGCGAGAGCGCTTGTACCAAGACTAACAAAATCAGCTTCTTGCTTTTCGATAAGCTTACTTGCTTTATCAGGATCACCCAGCTGTCCATTGGCAATGACAGGAATAGAGCTATAGGCTTTCGCAGCAGCAGCTAATGATTTAGTACCGTCACCAAAAGCAGGTTGAGTGCCATCAGGCTCAGTTACGTGAATATAATCAAGTTCTTTTTCTAACGTTGAAAAGATGAGCTTTGCTGATTTTTCTCCTTCAGGCCATTTATAGGCTGGGTCAGCAACTTTGATTTGAGATAAACGAATGCCAATAGTAAAGTTCTTTCCAACTTCATTTCGAACATCTTCGATCACTTCCGCTAAAAGATTAAGTCGGTTTTCAAGCGATCCACCATATTCATCTTCACGCTCATTTAAATAGTCTGTTAAAAATTGGTCAAGCAAATAGCCGTTTGCACCATGAATTTCAACACCATCAAATCCTGCTTCTCTCGCATGACAAGCTGCTTTTTTAAATGAGTGCCTTATTTCCTTTATTTCATCTAAAGAAAGACACTTCGGTGTTTTGAAAGATCCTGTTCCTCCATAAAACCCAAGCTGCTCTCCTTTTGGTGGGATAGTTGAAGGAGCTACTGTAACATCTGTGTAGGCATTTCCCTGACTTTGGCCCCCAGCATGCATCAGCTGAGCAATGATCGAAGTTCCGTATTCATGCACGGATGAAGTTACGTTTTTCCACGTTTCAATGTGATTATGGTTGGTTAAACCAGGCTGATTTAAATAGCCCTGGCTGTAAAGCTCATCTGTATAGATGCCTTCAGTGATAACAGCACTGAATCCTCCTTTCGCAAAACGTTCATAGTAATCGCGCATAGTCGTGGTGGCACTTCCGTCATCTGTTGCGGTAATGCGAGTCATAGGTGCGACGATAAACCGATTTTTTAGTGAAAGCTTTCCGAGTTTTTCTGAAGTAAATAATTTGTTGTGGTTCATTCCAGTCATCCTTTCAACGGTCTCATTTATGGTTATCATTATAAAGGCAACCAATAGAATAAACGAAAGTTATGCTCAATGGGTAGCATGCGCAGTGAGCTATTTATTAAGTAGGAAGAGGGGATTAATGGCCAACCATTAAAAAAACCACCCTTTCATTGAAAGGGTGGTGGAGGTTACATTATCTAATTTGACCAGTACCTGTCATGCAATATTTAATCGTAGTTAAAGCTGGTAGTCCCATAGGACCTCTTGCATGTAGCTTTTGTGTTGAAATACCGATTTCTGCACCAAAGCCTAAAGCCGATCCATCTGTAAAGCGAGTTGATGCATTATGATAAACAGCAGCTGCATCTACAAGATTGCGGAATAGAGAAGCTGATGTTGCATCTTCTGTAATAATCGCTTCAGAGTGTTTTGTGCCATATTGTTCAATATGATCGATCGCTTCTTGCGTATTTTCGACTGTTTTGATTGCAATTTCAAGACCAAGGTATTCGTTACTCCAGTCATCTTCGTCAGCAAGGACAGCATCTTTAAATGTAACTACGATATGGTCATCACCGTGAATTTTAATGTTATTTTCAGCTAATGCTTTTTCAAGAGCATCTTGATTTTCTTCAAGCCACTTTTTGTGAACGATTAGTGTTTCTACGGCATTACAAACCGCAGGACGATCCGTTTTCGCATTGATTAAAATATTAATCGCTTTGTCAACTTCTGCTGACTGATCAAAATAGATGTGGCAGTTTCCGACACCCGTCTCAAGGACTGGTACCGTTGCATTGTTCACCACGGTGTTAATGAGGGCGCCACCTCCTCGAGGAATGAGAACATCAATGTGTTCTTTCATCGTAAAGAGCTGGCTCGTTGCTTCGCGATCAGTTGTTGCAATTAATTGAACGGCTTCAACAGGAATTTTCGTTTTTGGAAGTGCTGCATGAATGACGCGAACAATTCCTTTATTTGAATTAAGAGCGTTGGATCCACCTTTTAGTACAATCGCATTTCCTGATTTGAGTGCAAGACCAGTGGCATCAACGGTTACGTTTGGTCGGGCTTCATAGATCATACCGATAACGCCCAGTGGAACGCGAACTTGTTCTACTTGCATACCGTTATCAAGGGACCAATCAGAAATAACCTCTCCAACTGGATCCTCAAGGTCTGCTACTTCACGAAGTCCGTTCGCAAAGTCTTTTACACGCTCTTTCGATAAACTTAAGCGATCCATGAAAGCTTCTGTAAATCCTTTTTCTTTTCCGCGCTCAAGATCTTTTTTATTTTCGTTTAAAATATAGTCCGTTTCTTTCTCAAGTTCGTCTGCAATAATGAGTAGTGCTTGATTCTTTTCCTCGGTTGTTAGCAGGGAGAGGGTTTTGGAAGCCCCCTGTGCCTGCTTTGCTTGTTCTTTTACATTGACTTGAATTGGATCTAGAGTAGTCATCAAACGCCTCCTATAATTTTTTATTCTTATTTTATTACGAGCCGAGTGGAATAGCTAGCTGATCGTGATAAACAAAGTCATTAATATGAACGGCTTCTTTCACTGATATATCGATAAGCTCGGAAATTTCATCAGTAGAAAGTCCTTTAATCATTTTCAAATGCTTGGAAGAATAATTTGTCACACCAAGACCGATTTCTTCACCATCCATGTCTGTTAGTTTTACAACAGCTCCTGGTTTAAAGTGTCCGTGTACATAATGCACGCCTACAGGTTGTAAGCTACGTTCATGTTCAGAGATCTCAGAACTTGCTTTATCTGTCACGATCACTTCACCTTCAGGACCTGAATTAAACGCAATCCATTGTTTTTTATTATCAAGCTCAGCTTGACCTTCTGGCGTAAAGTACGTTCCGGTCGCGGTTTGGTGAACCGCATTATAAATGATTCCTTTTGTTGTCGCGTTACCTAGGAAAGAAGGTGTACCTGAAGCCATCGCAATTTTGACAGCATCAATTTTGGATCTCATACCACCAGTACCGACAGAACTACCAGGTTCTCCGGCGGATTCTTCGATTTCTGGTGTAATTTCAGTCACATGTTCTAATAGTTTAGCATCCGGGTTTTTTCTAGGATCTTCACTATATAACCCATCTATATCTGAAAGAATAATAAGTTGATCGGCACTTACGAGTGCAGCAACTTTAGCTGAAAGTGTATCATTGTCACCAAATTTCAAACGCTCTACTGTTACAGTGTCATTTTCATTAACAATTGGAACAATTCCTCTTTCTAATAGAACATTAATTGTGTTTCGTGCGTTGTTGTATCTTTTGCGATCAGAAAAGTCACTGCGCGTAATCAGAATTTGTGAAGCAGTATAGCCGTGAGATATGAAGCGTTCTGAATAAGCTTCCATTAACAGTCCCTGACCGATTGATGCAGCGGCCTGTTTTTCTGAAAGTGATGTCGGCCGTTCAAGGCATCCAAGACGGCGGTAACCAGCGGCTACTGCTCCTGATGAAACAAGAAGAACTTCATGGCCTTCATCTTTTAACATGACAATATCATCTACTAGTCTTTCTAGTTTTCTTCGGCTAATGTCACCTAGTCTGCTCGTTAGTGAGCTGCTTCCGATTTTAATTACGATTCGTTTTTTTCCGTCGTTTAGATTCATTATTTCACTCCTATATAACTTGCCGTTAAATGTGTGATTGCTTTAATCAATTGACTGTAATGAGTATAACAAACGGACATATCGTGACAACACGACATGCCCAAATAGTCCGAATACAAGGAGAATAACTACGAATATGGACGATGCTCGCTCTAAACTCGTTTCACATAAGCTTAGAAGATGAGAGGCTGGCTTATCACGGTATATAAAGACTGTAAAACAATATAAATTTACAATTACATCCATTTTATGCGTTTCGCTGTATGAAACGATTAATTAGATCCGTCGTCATGTAAGGGCTTACATAAGGGTGGTGTGCATAAAAGTTAAGCTTTATGCAAAAAGAAGCAGACACAGATCAGTCAGTAAGGAATGAACTCTGGTATACTGCTGATAAAAGGATGTTGAAAGGGTGGTGGCATGTTCATAATCGATGTACTATTCGTTTTATTGACTGTTTTATGGATTAGCGAGTTTGTGATGAAACGAGGGAAAAAGAGTACGGAATCATCATCTTCTGAAAAGCGATCTTTTGTTTGGATTCTTTGTATGATTAGTTTAGCTATTGTGGGTTCCATTATCTTTAGTGAACGTAATCTTTTCGTCTTTAATGAATCACCGTTTACTCAATTGCTAGGGGTACTTCTATATGGAAGTGGAATTGGTTTAAGGTATTGGGGAATTCAAGAGCTAGGGCGTTTTTTTTCGAGAAACGTGATCGTGGAGCGAAAAGTCGACCTCGTCAGTTCAGGTCCTTATCGTTTATTGCGTCATCCCTTATACACAGGCTTGCTTCTTACTTTAGTTGGGTTGCCAATCTACATAGGTACCTGGGGAGGCGGGATATTATCATTTCTATTGCTTGTTCCTGCTCTTCTTTATCGAATTCGAATCGAAGAAAGAATGCTCTTCGATTCTGTTGGGGAAACTTATCACGAATGGGGAAAGGAAAGATACCGACTAATCCCTTTCATTTACTAATATGAAGAGTTTGATTTCTCGGTGGAAAAGTTCTCCATCTTCATATAAAGGGATTAGGATGCTGGAAAGAGGGAACAAGAATTAGATGACATAATACTGAAAGAGGACATTAATGAATTATTCCAAAACCTTAATTAACCTGCGTAATAGCTTCTGGTTTTTGCCAGTCGTATACGGCTTCATTTCTTTGGTGGTAGTGGGATTAAGTACATGGATTGATCTCATGTATATTTCTCAGCTTCATGGAACGTTACCTAAGCTATTTCTCTCAACTGAAAAAGTTGCGCAGGCACTCTATGGCCCGCTTGTAACGGCTATATTAACAATGACGACAATTTCATTTTCATCCATCATGGTCGTGCTGACGACATATTCATCACAATTCTCGCCAAGAACCTTACAAGATTTTATATCCGATCGCTTTACACAACATGTACTAGGTGTTTTCGTTGCAGGATTCAATTTTGCACTTGTTAACATGCTTCTTTTAACAGGTAAAGACAGTCGGATTATCCTATCACCGCTTTTAACGGTTATTCTTGCGATTACTTGTTTACTGTTCTTCATCTTATTTATTCATCATTCGGCCACGTTTGTTCAGGTAAATAACTTAATTGAAAAAATCACAAGAAAATCCCTTTATATTGTTGAAAAGAAAAGTGAGCTTTACGAAGGTGAAACGTTCGAGAAGTGGGATCGCTGGGAAGAAAGTGAACTAAGAGAAGAAGATGGTATGCCGATATATAGTCATAAGATGGGCTATATTCAGCAAATCCCCTACTCGAAATTAGTCGATCTCGCCACTCAAAATGAAAGCATAATTCGACTTGATTCTGATGTAGGGAATTACGTGAAGGATGGTTCAAGAATCGCAACGGTATGGATAAAAGGTTCTTCCACTTTTTCTGCTGATAATTTCTTGAATTCGATTGCGATCGGAACAGAAAGAATCAATGAACAGGACCTGGAGTTTTCAATACAAAAACTCGTGGATATCGCCCTTAGAGCGATATCGCCATCAGTGAATGACCCGCATACAGCAGTTAACTGTACGAACCGAATTGGTACGATCCTTTCAAAAATCGGCCATACTTATGATCCAAAAGAAGCTTTTTTTGATAAAGAAAGAAACCTTCGCGTTCTATCAACGCCAAAACCGTTTTTTCAATATCTTTATAAATCGTTCTATCAAATACGTCATTATGGAAAAGATGATGTATCCATGTTAAATGGGATACTTGATGCACTCATTTTAACCGCAGATGGACAACGTAAGGAAATCAAAGCAGATGTTCAGCGGTTTCATCAATATTTATTAACTAGTATTGATCTCAACGACCTACCAGATCTTGACCGTGAGTTTCTTCTCCATACTTCAGAAGTGTTAAATGATGTATGTAAATAACATAGAAAGGCATCCGGCAAATTATCGGATGCCTTTATTTTTTTATTTTTGTAGCTCAACCTGTGCGAGTGCTTCGCCTGGTAAGGTGAACTCTTCAAGAACGCTGCTTTGTTGGTTCCGAATAACAAAATTGAGAGGAAGACCCGTAGCTGGTTCGATCCATATACTAAACGTCATTTTCTCAAAATACCCTTCTGTAATTCTACCTTGAGCAAGAATTGCAGGCTGTTCCTTATAGATAGCTTCTGGATTGCTGATTCTCCAATTATTATAGTTAGCTAAGTAAGAAAGGGCAATCGAGCGGATTTTTTCTTCATCATCGGCATTATTTATGAGAGATGCTGAGTGTAAGACATCATTATATAAGTCTTCTTCCGTAAGTGAGAGGACGTTAGCGGAATTCTTTTTTGGCAAAATGCCAATCTCATATGCGGCAAATAATCCGGTTCCCACGAGCAGAAATAGAAGAGTAAAATAAGTAAGAAGAGCAGGGGCTTTTTGATGTAACGCTAAACTACTTTTCTTTATTGGAGGAGTATCTTTCCTAACTGTTTTCCAAACATTGTCTTTATGGGAATGAGTAAAAGTAACAGCCTTTGTATCAAGCAACCTAGTGCGAAGGTTCTTTAAATATTTCTCCATCGTGCCCCTCCCTAGTACATTTCTTTAAGAAGTATTCTTGCCCGTCGTAATCTAGTTTTAACGGAGTTTTCATTAATGGAAAGCAGTTCACTGATTTCTTGTACTTTCAAATCTTCAAAATAATGAAGAAAGATAACCTCGCGATATTTAGTAGGAAGCTTAAGGATGTTTAATGCAAGTTCATTATTCTCTTCTGAGCCAATGAGCACCATGTCAGGCTCAGAAGCCGAGTGTTTAAATGTACTTAAAAGTGATTGAGCGAAGGTGATGTTACGATAAGCCCAGCTCTTAAGAACATCCTTGCATTTATTAGCGGTAATGGTTAGGACCCAAGATTTAAGAGAAGATTCCATATTAAAAGTGTCTAGTTTCGTATAGCAAATAATAAACACTTCTTGAGCAATATCTTCTGCCTTATCTTTATCTTTTAAGTAATTAAAAGCAAGCCAGACAACACTATCGCCATATTCATCCATAATAGTTTCAAGGACCGCTTCCCTATTGGTAAGATCAAGGTAATTGGTTGGTTCTTTGTTCCCCAAGGTTGCGTCTTCCTCCTTCGGCCCTTCAAAAAAAGACGAGTAACGTGCGCGAAGGGTTTCATATTAAATTTCCATAATTTGTGTTTATTTCTATTATAGAATAGATTTAACCAAACTTGGTAGATTTTCCTTGAATTATATAAAAATAACGTACGGTGGTAAATACATGACGAAGTCGACTTCGTTTATAGAAAGGTTGAAGAAGGATTAAGTTTGATTAATGTGGAACGAGTTCTTTAGAGGTATATCATTAGAATGAAAAGAGGAATAAGTTGACTAAATTAACCGCAGTTCCCACACCTACGAATGAAAGAATTCAATCCATTGATGCGATGCGAGGCCTCGCTTTACTCGGTATCTTTTTTGTGAACATGATCGATTTCCATTCACCATGGATGTACATCGATCAGTTGAGCTACTGGGGTGATCAATGGAATCAATTCTCCATGAATGTGATTGATGTACTCGCACAAGCAAGTTTCTATCCTTTATTTTCGTTTTTGTTTGGTTATGGATTTATTATTCTACAAAATCGTTTGATTGCTCGTAGTACCCGATTTCTTACGGTTATAGTTAGGCGATTGGTTTTCCTGTTTATCCTTGGTGTTGTGCATTTCGTATTGATTTGGCATGGCGATATTTTATTTACCTATAGTCTTTGTGGCTTCTTATTACTTCTTTTTATCAAACTAAAGGGGAAGCATTTGTTACAAATTGGAATCGGTATGTGGCTGTTTTATGCCCTTATTTTCTTTTTATTACTATTGCCATTTAACGGAGATGAGTTTACATCGCATAACCCTGACGCGATTCAACAGTCACTTCTTATTTATGGATCAGGTAGCTATATGGAAATTTTAAATCAACGTGTGAGTGATTGGACTTATGTCAATGGTGGGATAAATGGTGTGTTTCTCTTGTTTTCAGTTTTCCCTTACTTTCTAATAGGTGCCGCTTTTGCGAAAGAAGAGTGGTTCAATGGGAAGCAGAACAATTTGTTATTGGTGAGAAAATTGTTTTTTATTGGAGCAATCGGCTTTTTTGTAAAGATTTCGCCTTTTTTGTTTGATTCTTATGCATTTTCCCATCTTCAAGATAGTCTTGGTGGACCGCTGGTTTCTCTTTTTTATATGGCGGCTATTGCTCTCATTTACTATTCGGGAAAAACGCTAAAGCCACTTGAGTGGGTTGGGAAAATGGCGCTAACAAATTACTTGTTCCAATCAATTGTAAGCACGCTCATTTTTTATAACTATGGTCTGAGTTTATACGGAGAAGTTGAGGTAAAGACAGGAATTCTATTATTACTAGGTATTTTCTTATTTCAGATCGCATTTAGTCGATGGTGGCTTTTGAAATATCGTTACGGCCCGATTGAATGGGTGTGGCGAATGGTGACGTATAGGCGTCGTTTTTTCTTAAAAAGAAATCAGGAAAAGGAGGTTGTATATGAAAAAAATTGAAAAAGCTATTGAATTTTCTGCAGTCGCTCATGATGGACAATATAGAAAAGGCTCCACGTTGCCATACTTATCCCACCCTGTAACAGTAGGGTTCTATTTAATAGAGTCAGGCGCCTCAGAAGAAGCCATTGCAGCGGGAATACTCCATGATGTGGTGGAAGATACCGCCATGACTTATGACATCGTTAAAGAAGAGTTCGGTGAAATCATCGCAGAATTAGTTGAAGGGTGCTCAGAGCCTGATAAAACTCTTAGTTGGGAAAAAAGAAAAAGTCATACGATAGAGACGTTAAGAACAGCTTCGTTCCAAGTGAAACAAATTGCTAGTGCAGATAAACTCCATAACTTAACGACGATCAATTATGATTACGAGACAGAAGGTGAACGAATTTGGGAGCGATTTAATCGTGGAAAAGAAAAGCAGCGCTGGTATTATGAATCGATCTATCTAAGTTTGTTAGCTGGTCTTACAGCAAAAGAAGCGGAATTTCCTTTGTTTTTAAAGCTAAATGAAATGATTGAAACAGTTTTTGGGGATTGTTGAAACGTTTGTCATATGAATTTCATGATTACATTTCCTACCTCGGGGTATTAGTAATTATATTCGAATAGAAGTAGGAGGTATATTAATGGAACTTATTCTTTATTTAGCAGTGGCTCTTATCGCAATTGTATTCGCAGTACTTAGTATCTTTTTAATTAAAGTGTTAAAGTCAACCGAAAAAACACTTTCTAACACAGCAGAAATGATTGATTCTCTGCAGGGACAAATTGATGGGTTATCAAAAGAAACAACAATGATGTTGCACAAAACAAATGTACTTGCAGATGAAGTTCAATCAAAAGTTGGTCAATTCTCACCCGTTTTCAAATCTGTTCAAGAAACAGGTGCCTCTCTACAAAACTTATCCCGTTCTTTTTCCAAATTAAGCAAATCAGTTGAGAAAGGCGTCGAAGCCAGGCAGGGAAAAGCAGCTGAAGCGGCGAATTGGGGAAGTACTGCTTTGAGTATATGGGAGAAGTATCGCATCAAAAAATCAAACATACAAGCTGTTAAGGAGGAAGGTAAATATGAAAGAGTCTAAATCAAGCCATGATGTAAAGGTTGAACACGAACCAGCACCAGAAGGGTATTCATCTTCAACAAGAGAAGTGATTCGCATTGATTCTTCCGATCCGATCAAGTCAGAAAGTCAATTTAAAGGCCCAGCGATTGCTGCTTTAGCTGGAAGTGTCGTAGGGGCAGCTGCAGGCGTATTGCTAGCTCCTAAAGCAGGGAAAGACTTAAGGAATGATATTAGCGGCGGCGTTACCAAAGCGAAGGATAAAAGTGTTGAAGTGTCTAGTAATGTGAAATACAAATCCACTGCATTTGCACAATCGGTCAAAACAAAGTCGAATGATATTGTGAGCAAAGTAAAGAATCGTAAAAATGATTCAAATCAACCAGAACAACCAGAAGAAGAAGCACTTGTAAGCGGCTATTCAATCAAGCGAGCAGCTGAACTTGATGAAACAGAAGTACCAACTTCAACTGTGGTAAATCATGATATCGAAAAGATCATTGTTGAAACAGAAGGTGCAGAGACGTTTAACGATGTGATTCAACGTGATGTAGAACGTACGCTTGAAAGAGATCCTGATCATCCTCAAACACTTGATGAAGCAGCTGAATTAGAGTTAAAAAGAACATATAATAAAGATTCAAAATAAAAAACCGCCATTTGGCGGTTTTTTATTTTGTCTGAATATGAAATTAGGACGGGTGGATCGAGTTAACTTTTGTCGCTTCTCGGACAACACTTCTCGCTTTGGATGCTTCAAGTTGCTCTTTCTTCGCTTTGTTCTCGATTTCTTTAATGGTCTGAATTGTTGGACCAGTCATTGTGGTAAACCCTCCTAATTTTAATCTAGTTATCTTTTCCCCACTTTTAAAAGATAAAACAGCTTAAAGGTGAAAAAGTTATAAAATGGTAAAAAAGAACCTTCGTTTTTGATTAAACGCTTACATTTCTTAATAATGAACAGTTCGAGAGGCGAATATGTGCGAGATTTGTAATCTCATGACTAGTTTCGACGAAGTTATTTTCTTTCGGGATAAGATGGTGCACAATAATGATAAGAAGTCGCATGATATGAGACTATATCGCAAAAAAGGTGGGCATACGATGAAGAAAATATTAATTGTGGACGACCAGTATGGCATTCGCGTGTTGTTAAGCGAACTATTTAAGAAAGAAGGGTACCAAACGCTCCAAGCTGCGAACGGTATGACAGCCATTGAGCTTGTGAAACAAGAATGTCCCGACCTTGTAATCCTCGATTTAAAAATGCCCGGTATGGACGGATTGGAAGTATTTAAAAACCTGAAGAAGCTTAATGAAGGTGTTCAAGTTATCTTTATGACGGCTTATGGTGAGTTACAGCTTGTACAAGAATTTATGAAGCTTGGTGCGATCACTCATTTTGCAAAACCGTTTGACATAGAAGAAGTATGTCGAACCGTTAAACGTGTTGTTCCACTTGATACAAAAGAAATGGCACGCACCAAATGATTGTTTCCCCTGCTTTCTTCAGAAAGCAGGTTTTTTTCTATCAATTTTCAAACCTATTTAGCGGCAATCCGTATCCTAATCAATGATTAATAAGGGGGGATTATGAAATGAATAATCACGAAATTGACTTTAAATTATACGGGGATGATATGCAGTTTGTGGAAGTAGAATTAGATCCAGGAGAGACGGTTGTAGCCGAAGCGGGAAGCCTGATGATGATGGAAGATCATATTGAAATGGAAACGATTTTTGGGGATGGAAGTGAACGACAAAGTGGCTTAGTAGGTAAGTTGTTTAGTGCAGGAAAACGAGTACTTACAGGCGAGAGTCTCTTTATGACGGCTTTTACGAATGAAGGAAAAGTGAAAAAGCACGTATCTTTTGCTTCGCCTTATCCGGGCAAGATCATCCCAATGGATTTAAGTGAATGGGAAGGAAAAATCATTTGCCAAAAAGATGCTTTTCTTGCTGCAGCTAAAGGGGTATCTGTAGGAATTGAACTTCAAAGGAAGTTAGGTACAGGTTTCTTTGGCGGAGAAGGGTTTATAATGCAGAAGCTCGAAGGAGATGGTTTAGCTTTCGTTCATGCTGGAGGGACCATACATAAAAAAGTACTTCAACCAGGTGAAACGCTCCGTCTTGATACAGGGTGTTTAGTAGCCATGACAGGCGATGTGGATTATAACATCGAATTTGTAAAAGGGGTGAAAACGGCTTTGTTTGGTGGAGAAGGCTTGTTTTTTGCAACGCTTAGAGGTCCAGGAACGGTTTGGGTTCAATCCCTACCATTTAGTCGCTTAGCAAGTCGCGTGTTTGCTGCAATGCCACAAACGCCAGGTGGTAGTAAAGGGGAAGGTAGTATGGCAAAAGGACTCTTTGATATGTTTAATGGAGATTGAGAAACTTTGTATTCTAAAAAGCTGCTCTTCATCAATAGGTGATGAAGAGCAGCTTTTTTAGATTGCATAGTAAAGCGTTACTTACGCTTGCGAGATTTAGGAGCTGGCGCATTCTTTCTTGTTAATTCAAGATCTAGTTTCTGGGTGATTTTCTCGAGGTATTTCTCTTCACCAGGAAGTAGTAGAGTGACAACCGATCCTTCTTTCCCCATTCGGCCTGTTCTTCCTGAACGATGAAGATAAGTTCTTGCGTCCTCGGATAAATCGTAGTGGAAGACATGGGTAATGTTATCAATATCCAAACCTCTTGCAGCAAGGTCAGTCGTTAACAAAAGTTGAATCTGATCGTTTCGAAAACGATTTAGAACATTTTTTCTTTCAGTCTTGTTTGTGGAACTATCCAATACATCGAATGAAATTTTTTTCGTTGCAAGAATGTCCTTTAAACGCGAAAGATAGTTGCTATTGTTAACAAAGGCTAGAGCTTTAACGCCATCTTTACGTGCTAGCTTTCGAAGTAGTTCTGGTTTTTCACGACGGTTGGTTACGTAATAACTATGATCAATGGCTTTCTTCTCTTCAGCAGTTGCTTTAATGCTTAATACTGATGGATTATCAGACAGCTTTTTCGCTTGCATGAGTACTTTATCGCTAAGAGTAGCTGAGAAGAAAAGAAGCTGACAGTCTCTAAGGGCAGATTGACAGATGTAAGAAACATCTTCCATTGTAGAAGGGTGTAGCACCTGATCGGCTTCATCCGCTACGATACTGGTAACCTCATTCATCTTAAGTTTCTTCATATCGATCAATTCAGCCACTCGGTTTGGCGTCCCAACGATGAGTTGCGGGTGTTTTTTGAGCTTGTCTAATTGGCGTTTAATCGCAGCTCCCCCGATCATCGAAGCAGCTGTCATTTCACTACCTTTTAAAAACTTTTGAGCGACTTCAAAAACTTGCATGGCAAGTTCCCGAGTTGGCGCAAGTACGACCGCCTGTGTATTTTTCTTGGTTGGATCAAGCTTTTGCATAATAGGTAAAAGGTAAGCTAGCGTCTTTCCGGTACCAGTGGGTGCTTCTACAAGTAAATCCTCACCGTTCAAGATACGAGGAATTGCCTGTTCTTGGACATCTGAGAAATTTGTAAAGCCGGCAGCTTGCCAGTTTTCCGAAAGAAAGGGGTGTTGATTAAACATTGTCATATTGTTACTCCTTTATTATCATATACGTTCAACCTGCAAGGCAGGATAAATGTTCGGTTTCTACGCCTATTTCATCAACTTATCTCTATTTTAACATAGTCGTCATTTTCTCAGGACGCTAACCATTTCTTTTTCGTTTGCTTCTTTCCTTGCGTCTCTTTATGTTTTATTGGGTCATGAGAGGGAATAAGCAAGCAAGAGGGAGGAATCGGACATGAATGGATACTTACTTAGAAGAATGGCAGTGTATACATTACTTTCAGGAATCATCGCTGCGCTTTTTATTGGCATTACGCTTGGAGAAAACTTACCGAATTACGCTACGATTGAAGAGCCTTATCCAATGCGTTGGCTAATTGGAATCGGAGCATTTGGAATTAGTGGCATCATTTCATCTATTCTTTATACAGGTGGTGTTATAGCGGATATCGTCGCACAAAAAAACGAAAAAATTTCTCCATGAAATTGACAAAGAGCGCATCGATTTGATGCGCTCTTTCATTATATATAACGATCGTTATTTATTAACAGTAACTCCTTCATTGCCGCGGTAAACATACCATAGAGATCTGTTGATCTCTCAAACAACGAAAGCCCTACCTCTCTTCCATCCTTACGGCTCCGAAGCCGCGCCAGTGTGAGTGAGGAGGATCAACAGCAATTGTAGTATGGCCATTAACTTGATACAAGCCAATTAGAATCATGCTGTTCATACCTTTCCAGTTATGAATTTTAGTTCTCCTTATTTTAAAGGAGCTAGTTGTTAATATCGGGTTTATTGATACCCCAACTACATATTATACACGCTAGATTACATATGTCAAATGTAACTTTGTTATTTTTTTGAAAAATACCCGAAAAATCCAAGTGCTATGCCGAGTAAGGCACCCCCGCCTACCTCTGCGGGCTGATGACCAAGTAATTCATTCAGTTCTACATCGCGCCTTGGATGAAACAGATCGGGGTAATGTCCTGATAAGAGCTCAAAATCTTCATCAAGGTCATTAACAAGCCGAGCGATCTCACCTGTGTGTCGTCTAATTCCTTGAGCATCGTACATAACAATGACTCCAAAAACAACAGCAAGAGCAGTCTCAATCGATTCTTTTCCTGTTTTTAAAGCTGTGTAAGTAGCTAGTGCGGACACACCTGCAGAATGAGAACTTGGCATTCCTCCTGTTTGAAAGAGAGGGCGCCAATCCCACTTGCCTGACGTTGCTTTGTGTGTCAGTATTTTTAGTCCCTGTGCAAGAACAATCGCTGAAAGTGCCAGGTTCATACCTTTATTC
The DNA here is from genome assembly GCF_011082085.1 of Bacillus sp. Cs-700. Lineage (NCBI taxonomy): Bacteria > Bacillati > Bacillota > Bacilli > Caryophanales > Bacillaceae > Bacillus > Bacillus sp. Cs-700. The sequence continues at coordinate 1,584,253 of NZ_CP041063.1, read as the reverse complement.
ATTTTCTTCACCTCATTGTTATTCTGGCAAAAAAACCACATGATTATGATAATTGAAGGAGAAAATAAGAAAAACAATGAGAGGAGGAATGCCTGTGAACATTACTCACCGAGATGCCGAAGTGATCCGTTCTGCGTTAGCCACATTAATCGATGATTCAAACCAGGAGTATTATGCGGGAGTATTAGAGAAATTGGCCCTTTCTCCGTCTGTAATCCAGTTGTGTGATATGGAAGGATTTATGAATGGTATAGTTGATAGCAGTGATGCTCCGGAATAGTCAGAAGTTATCAACTTCTGACTATTATTTTCTAAAACACATTAAAAACCGATTCAAACTAGGACCGCGCTCTTCTTCAATTACGATTAATTTAGGCAAGGAAGAAGGGGTGGTACATATGGATAAAGTTGTGATTGTTACTGGTGCAACGTCAGGAATTGGGCAAGAAACAGCGCGCTATTTTGCAGAAAAAGGAGCTAGTGTTCTTGGGCTTGGACGCTCAAAAGAACGTGGTGAAAGGCTAGAGCGAAATAGCGAAGAGCTATTGGGCTCCATTACCTTCTATCAAGTCGATGTAGGGAAAGAAAACGAAGTATGAAAGTTCTTTAAAGAATTTAAGACAACCTATGAGAAAGTAGACGTTCTCTTTAATAATACTGGTGTAGCAGATGTCGCGATCGGACCTCTGAGTCGTGTTTCAGATGATGAATGGGACCGTCTTTTTCAGACTAACTTAAAGTCAATCTATTATATGGTGAATCATTGCGAAAGACTTTTTAATAAAAATTCAGCGATTGTAAACAATGCTGCTATAGGGAACACTCAAATACCCTTCAGCCCTCCCGGCATATAGTGCTGCGAAAGCTGGGGTAGTAGCATTATCAAAATCAATGGCAATTCGTTATGCGAAGCGAGAAATTCGTGTGAATGTCATTTCTCCTGCCCCCATTGATACTCCTCTTGCAAGAAAGTTATATGGTTCGGAAGAAGTATTTCAGAGAGCTTTCAAACAGCATCCAAGGGGTTCATTTGGATCACCACTTGAAATCGCCAAAGCCGTATACTTTTTATCTAGCGAGGATGCAAGTTATATTAATGGGCACAATCTCGTCGTAGACGGTGGGTACACGCTATCGTAAAAATCAAAAATAGGACTACTCTCGTTAAGAGAGTAGTCCTATTATTTTAGAGTTTAGGGACTTTTAGGCTTGGGATCCATTTTTTCATATGATTGTTTATTTCCTCTAGTCGCTCAGGCTTGGCTTCTATAAGAGGATGAACGTGATAGTTCTGATCAACAAACGTTGGTGTGAAAGAGGGAGAAGTGACTGAAAACGTCGTTTTTCCTCTAAATTGCTCTTTGGAAAACTCCACTTTCAAAATGCCACCAATATCTTTGTAATCATCCTTCTGGCCAGACCAAAAGTTACCAAGTGAATAAGCGACGAGTACATCTCGTTTGTCTTTTGTTTCAATCCATTCTAGTGGTTGAAGCACGTGAGGGTGGTGGCCCAAAATAAGGTCAGCTCCTGCCTCAGCTAGAAATGAACTTATCTTCAATTGTGTTTTATTTGGATAGCGTTCATATTCAGTTCCAAAATGTACGCTTACAACGACACCATCTGCTTGCTTTTTGGCATTTTGTATATCTTGTCTCATCACGTTTTTATCAATGTAGTTAACGAGGTGCGGCTTATTAGCCGGAGGACGTATACCGTTCGTTCCATAGGTATAAGAAAGAAATGCTAACGAAATGCCATTATGTTCGATCGTTCGAATTTGATTCCTATCTTCTTTGGATAAGTAGCTTCCTGTATAAAGTAAACCGATTTTTTTCCAATGTTGAATCGCATTTTGGATGGCCTTTTCTCCTCGGTCTAATGTATGATTGTTCGCCATTGAGACGATATCGACTCCGGACATTTTTAGGGCGTCGCCAACTTCGGTAGGACTGTTAAAAGAAGGATAAGAAGAAAGGCCAATTGAGGTTCCGCCTATTACTGTTTCTTGATTGGCAATGGTTATGTCTGCATCTTGCAATTGGTTTTGTACGTTTTGAAGCATCGGATTAAAATTATACTTCCCTGCCTCAACTGCTTTTTCATAGACGCGATCGTGGATTAAAATATCTCCAATTGCTGCAAGTGTTAAAGAAGAAGTTTCAAGTGTACTATCATTAGAGTATTGTGTTAGGTTGCGATAAGCAAGGAGATCTGATGTGTTCTTTGGATCTTCCTTTTGACTGGATAGCCAAAAGACGAAACCTCCAACAGAAATCAAAAGAATGATGAGTAATAGCGACCTTCTTTTCATTGTTTTCACCTATATCCATATGTAAGTTTTCTTAAAGCGTTATCATCGCTATCGTACCACCTTTTCATAAGAAAAGCATGTGGATGAAAAAAGGACTATTCGCTTTGTGTAAAGGGGTCATTGAAAAAGAGAAAGGATCGATTCAAATAGACATGGTGAATTCACCATGTCTATTTGAGGGAGAGCATATCAGGTTGAATGATTACTGAAGAAGTATTAATGCTTTTTAGAAAAGTGGAAGTGGTGGTATTTTCTGCTTGAAGCAAATCTGTTAGGCGTGTTTTTGTGTTTGTCCTATAAACTCCTTCAAATGGTTTTAGAACCCCATTAAAAACAGGAAGAGCACCTTCTACATCAAATTTCAATACGTTCTTTATCAATCTACTTGCGATGCGAGTAGACGGGGCAAGATTATCTGATTCGATGACCCATACGACATCCGTCCTAGCGAGTGAAATCCCGGCATGTAAACCACCTAGAGGACCTTTGTTTTGAAAAAAATCTGTAATGATGCGTGTATCTGGTGGCACGAAGGGAAGTAAGTCTCTAGGTGTATTCGTTACAACAATCATTTCATCAACAATTTTACGCATTTCTTTAATCTGAAACTGAATAAGCGTTTCACCATGATGTGGTAGAAGGGATCTGTGGCGACCGTAGACATAATCATTTGGCCCCCCGGCTAAAATAACTCCTGTTAGCATGCTCTTCACCTTCCAATTCGTTTGTTAGTTTAAATGTAACCGGTATTTGAAAAGTAGACTGTAAGGAATGTCACATCTTTTTAAATAAAATGGGCGAGATGTGATGTTTATCACACCTGAATGAGAAGTGAACTCATATAATGAAAGCAACAGAAGGGTTCTAGGAGGGAAATCGATGAAGGTTACATGTCCAGTTGCGATGATGAATAATGGAAGTTACAATACTCAGTCTTTTTCTAATCAAAATTTTGTGAAATTAGAAGAGTTAATGTATGAACAGCAGGTGAAACGTGGTGAAAAGATCTACTGGGAAGGAAACGACTGCAATCATCTATATTATTTAAAAAGCGGAGCAGTGAAACTTACGAAAAGTTCAGATGAGGGTAAGGACCTCGTTCTCTACCACTTTCAGGCAGGCGATCTTTTTGGGGAAATTGGAGATGATAGCCACGTTCTTAATAGCTTTAGTGCAGAAGCCATGACGGATTGCAGTCTTGGCGTCATTCAACAAAAAGACCTTGAAACAATCCTCTGGCAAAACGGTGATCTGGCGGTTGAATTTATGAAATGGATGGGGTATATGCAGCGTTTTACGCAAACGAAACTGCGTGATTTAATGTTTTTTGGAAAGCACGGAGCTCTTGCCTCAACATTGATTCGAATCGCAAACACATACGGTATTGAAGAAGGGGATACCATTCGAATGACTACAAAGTTTACGAATACGGAAATTGCTGATTTAATTGGCGCCACGCGCGAAACGGTCAATCGCATGTTAAATCAATTAAAGAAGGATCACATCATTGCTTACGAAAATGGCACCATCATGATTAAAGATCTTAAACAGCTAAAAGCAATATGTCATTGTGAAGGCTGTCCTAAAAACATATGTCGGTTATAAAAAGTTCAGGAGCAAATGTCCTGAACTTTTTTTGAGGTTTATTGGCTAAAAAAACCTATATTATCCAATTTCAATTTTTTTTTAGCGAAACCCAAAACAGCACGTAGTTTTGTGAGTAAAGTCACAGAACGAACCCTTTTATTCTCCTAAACTAAACCTATACCGAGCATACAAAGGAGGAGGAACAATGGGGGTTCTTGAGGAGAAAAAAGAAACGGTGCGAAAAGTCGTTACGACAAAGGAAGGACCAAACTTGAAAGGAACGATGATTGCTGTCATGTTGCTTGGGGGTTTTATTGTCCTGTCCTGGTTTAGCGTCTACTGGCTATATATGGTTCGTCTTTAGAGAGGGGGAAGTAGCATGCACATGCATAAATTAGAAAGGCTGTGGCTCATGATTGGAAGTGGAGCACTGATTCTTTTTTTATTGGTAATTGGTGTGAACGCTTTCGCAATGGGTCATACACCGCCAAGTGATAATGAGATTCTTGATCCAACTCAAGTCGATTTAACGGCACCTTTCGATGATCCAGGCTTAAAAAAGATAGGTGAGAATGAATATGAATTGGTTCTAGTTGCTCAAGCATTCACATTTCAATCGAAAGATGAAATAAAAATACCTGAAGGGGCAACTGTCCATTTTAAAGTAACGAGTAAAGATGTGGTACATGGATTTCAAATTCCGAAAACGAATGTGAATATGATGATTACACCAGGTCATATCAATACCATTACTCATACGTTTGATGAAGCAGGGCAGTTTCTCATTTTATGTAATGAATATTGTGGAGTTGGTCACCAGGCCATGGGTGTGCCACTGGAGGTGATAAAATGAAGAACGAATTAGTAGTTGATCGATATGATGCAAAGCTTAGTATGGCTCATTTGTATATCGCTTTTGCAGCCGTCCTATTAGGTGGGATTGCAGGACTTTTACAAACACTTGTTAGAAGTGGGACGATCCAACTTCCAGCAGGGATAGGTTATTATCAGCTGTTAACCGCTCATGGTATTTTACTTGCACTTGTATTTACAACTTATTTTATTATTGGTTTTTTCTATGCCGGCATGAGTAGAACAATGGGGAAATTCTATGACCAACCTTACCGGATGGGATGGCTTGGTTACATTGTAATGACAATTGGAACGGCGCTTACAACAGTGATGGTTCTTTTAAATGAAGGTACGGTTCTTTATACCTTTTATGCCCCTTTAAAAGCTTCCCCGTGGTTCTATATTGGTCTTACGTTATTTATTGTTGGTACCTGGTTAGCGGGCGGCGCGATGTGTCATCAATATTACATTTGGAAAAAGGTAACTCATAAAAAGATATCTCCTTTGTTCAGCTTTATGGCTGTTATGACAATGGTTTTGTGGTTTGTCGCTACGATTGGTGTCGCCGTTTCCGTAATCTTTCAATTCATTCCGTGGTCATTTGGATGGGTTGATGAAATTAACATTCTACTAAGTCGAACGCTTTTCTGGTATTTTGGTCACCCGCTCGTGTACTTCTGGCTTTTACCTGCCTATGTGTGCTGGTATGTCATTATTCCAGAAATTATTGGTGGGAAAATTTTCAGTGACTCTTTAGCTCGTTTATCTTTCGTGCTCTTCTTACTGTTTTCTATTCCTGTAGGCTTCCATCATCAGTTACTCGAATCAGGAATCTCTCCGTTTTGGAAGTATTTACAGGTTGTGTTAACGTTCATGGTTATCGTTCCTTCTCTGATGACTGCCTTCTCACTGTTTGCTAGTTTTGAAATAGCAGGACGAAAAAAAGGAGCAAAAGGATTATTTGGTTGGTTTCGTGCATTACCATGGAAGGATGCAAGATTCTTTGCACCGATGGTTGGTATGCTCATCTTCATTCCTGCAGGTGCGGGAGGAATCATTAATGCTAGTAACCAAATGAACCAGATTGTTCATAATACGTTGTGGGTTACAGGGCATTTCCATCTTACTGTTGCTTCGAGTGTGGCGCTTACGTTTTTTGGAATAGCCTATTGGCTTATCCCACATCTTACCGGTCGCGTATTAACAGGAAGAATGCATCAAATGGCAAATCTACAAACGATCCTATGGGCGATTGGCATGTTCTTTATGTCAGGGGCTATGCATACAGTTGGCTTGCTTGGTGCACCGAGACGAACAGCTTATACGACATACCAGGAGCATCCTGATGCATTAGGGTGGATTCCTTATGAAGTAACAATGGCGGTGGGTGGTTCCATTCTTTTTATTGCTATTTTACTCTTAATGTATATTATTACTGATCTTGCTTTTTTCGCTCCAAAAGGCAAAGAAGACTTTCCGATTGGAGAAGTGGCGGAGGCGGCCGAAAAAACACCAGTCATTTTAGAAAATTGGCGGCTGTGGCTTGGCATCGCAACTGTGCTTATCCTTGTAGCTTATACCGTACCAGTCATTCATATGATTGAACACGCTCCCCCAGGTTCTCCTGGATATAAGTTCTGGTAAACGCCGGCGATCAGCCGGTGTTTTTCTATTTAGACACCTTTTGATATAGTTAAGAAGGAAATTGAGGAGGGATTATGTTGAAGAAACCGAATATCTTGTTTATTGGTGCAGGACGAATGGCCGAGGCTATTTTTTCTGGACTTAAGCAGTCAGATACGATTGGTAAAATTACGATTTCAAATCAGTCTGATCAAACGAGATTGGCTCATTTGAAAGAAACGTATAACGTGGAAACAGGTATATGGCAAGAGGTTATTTCGACACATGATGTTGTGATATTAGCGATGCCTCCTGCAGCTCATCCTAATGTTCTCAAGGAACTTTCTAGTAAAGTAACTGAGCAATTTGTGATTACGGTAGCTGCAGGGATTGGGCCTTCTATTTTAGAAGCTTCCTTGCCAGGTGTTCCAACAGCGTGGATTATGCCGAACACTGCAGCTGATATTGGCGAGTCAATGTCACTGTTTGCTTGCGGGAATGAGGTAAGGGAAGAACATCGAGAAGTGCTACAAACCATTTTAGATGCTATTGGTGAATCCGAAGAGTTAACAGAAGAACAGATTCATGACTTAACAGCGGTTACGGGAAGTGCACCTGCTTTTGTTTACCAATTCGCTGAGGCGTTAGAAAAGACGGCGCAATCCTATGGTTTATCATCGGAAGTATCTAGAAAGCTCGTGATGCAAATGATCTTTGGTTCAGCTTCGATGCTTAAAGATGGGCGGAAGGCAGGAGACCTTCGTGATCAAGTCACTACCCCAGGCGGCGCGACAGCTGCAGGACTTGAAGTTCTAGAAAATGCTGAATTTAGTCAACTTTTGCATAAGGCGGTACTAGCAGTAAATCATAAAGCTTTAGAACAATCAAAGTAAAAAAAGCATGTCCTCTGGCCAGAGGACATGCTTTTTCATTTGTTAGAGGATATAAGGTCCTAATAGGAAAATTAGCATGCCGAGATTTAATCCAAGCTGATAGGAGGTTCGCTGCATAATGGTCCATTCTTGATCCTGAGCAACGCGGCTAATCATATAAGATACAACAAAGATAATTAGCGGCCAGACGTATGCAGCTCCTGTAAAGGTTAGGTAAGATGGAGCGAGATATTGAAAAGGTCCATCAAGAATAGATGGAAGGAAAATAATTTGAGAGGCGACACATAAAAGAATGATCGTCCATTCAACCCATTTTTTGTCTTGTTCAATGGCTGTTGTATTGGCGAAATAGAAGTACATTAATGCGACGGCAGGAAGGATAAGAAAACCAAACGAGAAGGCTAACATCGCAAACATACCAACAATTGCTGTGAACGTATAGTAAAGGGCATACGTTAAATCATCGCTCGAGATGGAGCTACTGCTTTTCACAACGGTAGGATCTGTTGATGCGCCGTGCAAGACGAGTTCGTTTTTTTCTTGATCCATCCAGACTATAGACTGATCGGTAATTGCAATGGGACGGATAGATAACTCTTCTGTCGTACTCCGGCGAGAGGCAAGCCACTCACCGTCCTGTTGCGATGCTTCATAGATACTAATCACGGAACGTTTTGGCGAGATTTCTCCGTTCGAACTAAACAAAAGGTGGGCCGCACCGTCTTTTTCAATTAATGAAAAGTAGTTTGGCTTCTCAAACCTGTTACCAGTTTCCGCATTTTGGATTTTCAAAAGCTGAACCTCAGCTTCCTTACCAGCAACACTTTCTCCAAAGTACGTATTTACAACTCGTGTACCCTGTCTCGTTGCACTAATGGTATAGGTGAACGTAAGTTTGTTATCTAGTTCAATCATTTGAAGATTGCTGTAAATTTCTCCTGATGTAAGAGGAGTCTCATATAGAACAACCGGGTCTTTACCTGCTTCAAGTGTTAGAAACTGGTTCACATCATCCGTTTGAACATAAAGAAATGCCAAACCTTCTTCTGTTAAAGTGCCGCTTTTTATGTATTGAGGTAGTTCGATTTCTGATTTAACTTTTCCTTCTGGTGAAATGGTGTATGCGGTGTGCCGTGACCACGCAATTACGCCATTTTCTGATACGTTCATTCCTTCAATTTCCTTTAAAATGCTTGTTTCTTTCCCATCTGTTGCGTAAATTAATTCATCATTCTTCTTGTAAATCGCTTGCTGATCATCAACATAAAACGAATAACCGTCTGGAATGGAGTAGCTGAGTTTTTCTGTCGTTGTATCCAACTGTTCGTTCACGACCACTTTTCGAACGGGATCACCGCTAAAAAATAGAGTGCTGCTATCTTCCTCACGTTGAACAAACATCTCGCTATCTTCTGCAGCTACGTCAAGATTGACTGACCTGCTCCAATCCGTTGCCGGTTTTTCTTGAAGAATGGAGAGCTGATGAAGATAAACGAAAAGCAAAATGATCAAACCAGTGAGAATAGGAAATCCTATTTTTTTCATTCTATTCCTCCTTGTTCCTTACATACGTTTGAATTTTACACAAGTTTCAAAAAATTTACAATAGTTAATAGTGAGAATTTTCGAAAGGTAGAGTGAATACAATACGGTAGCCTACTTGAGGAGGGAGCGCCATGCTAGAAAAAGAAGTAGATGAAAAAATAGAAGGTCTATTAAGTGAGGCTTTAAGGAATCAACATGGGAATGGTGCCTTTCACTTTTGTTTTGAGAATAGTTTATTAACAGATGCGATGATGATTGTATTGATACGTATGCTTAATCTTCCAGAGAAATCATTGCTTGATGCTCTTGTGAAAAGGCTTCTATACAAACAATCTAAAGAAGGATACTGGAAATTATATGAAGACGATAGAGGGGATCTTTCCGCTACTGTTCTGGCTTACCAAAGTCTTCTGTATTCTGGAATGATAACTTGTAAACATAGTGAGATGAAAAAAGCAGAGCACTATATTAAAAAATGGGGTGGGATCGAAAGGGTTGATTCGATGACGTCCATTTTTCTCGCTTTAAACGGTCATCTAAATTGGCCTCGCTTATTCCACATTCCGATGCTTTTTCTACTTATCCCGAAGGCTTCACCAGTTTCTTTCTATGATTTAAGTTCTTATGCAAGAGCGCATTTCGCCCCAATCCTTCTATGCCAGGACCTTCGTTACTCCATTAAAACAAAATGGACGCCAAATCTCACTCATTTAAGTATGGAAGATCGGTCCATGAAAGAAGATATTAAACAAGCATGGACTGCTATAAGTCAATTTCCATCAAACCAGCTATATAAAGCAAGAAAGAAAGCGGAACAATACATGCTTCAAAGAATTGAATCAGACGGGACATTGATGAACTATGCAACGGCTACATTTTTTATGATTTATGCGATGTTGGCCCTAGGATATGAAAAACACGCTCCTTCTATTATACGTGCCTTTAATGGCCTGAAAGGAATGCTCTGTCATTCTAATTCCCATCTTCAAAATTCACCTTCAACAATTTGGGATACTGCCCTTCTCTCCTATTCGTTACAAGAAGCTGGTTTAGTTCATGCAGAACCTTCAACTAGAGCGGCTAATCATTATTTAGTTAGACATCAGCAGACAAAGTATGGGGATTGGGCAGTTACAAGAGAGGGTATTGCCCCTGGTGGATGGGGGTTTTCTGAAGGTAATACCACTCATCCAGATGTAGACGATACAACTGTTGCGTTAAGAGCGTTGAAGGATATGAAAAATGAGTCCAGCCGTTGGCATGACGGCGTCAGTTGGCTCCTAGCCATGCAAAATCAGGATGGAGGTTGGCCAGCTTTCGAACCGGATCGTCAGGCTTTTCTATTAAAAGATTTACCCATTGACGGGGCAAGGTCATCTTTTCCAGATGATTCATCGGCGGATTTAACTGGTAGAACCGTTGAGTTTTTATGTAACTATGCTGAACTAAACCGTAATCATCCTTCCATTAGAAAGGGAACAAACTGGTTGATTCAGAATCAAGAGAGCGATGGTTCTTGGAGAGGTAGATGGGGGATTTGCTACATTTATGGTACATGGGCAGCGTTAACGGCTTTAAAGGCAGCTGGCTATCCTTCTGATTTTACTCCTGTTCGAAAAGGAATACAGTTTCTTAAGAAGATACAGAGAAATGATGGAGGATGGGGAGAGTCGTGTCAAAGTGATAGTCAACAGAAATTCGTGCCTTTACACGTTAGCACACCATCACAAACAGCATGGGCCGTTGATGCTTTATCCGTTTGTAAAGAAACAGGTGATTCATTAAATAGAGGTGTGGATTACCTTCTCAAGAAATCATTTGATATGGAAGAACGCACGTATCCAACAGGGGCGGGATTACCAGGAGGGTTTTATATCAGATATCATAGTTATGAAGTGATATGGCCACTACTTGCGCTTTCACACTATAAAAAGTTACAACTTCAACAATAAAAGCAATAATTGAGAGGCGGTTCCATACCGCCTCTTTACAGTCAATTATTGTGATTCTACACCACTTTTTTCAATTTCTTTTACGGTAATTTCTCCTGTACCACGTGGGATTTTCACTGTGTGAATGGTTTTTGCTTCTAATGACCTTGCGATCGCATTTGCTGCTTCGGAAGGATCAATCTTATCTCCGCATGTATAGACATCAACAGAAGCATAGCCATGTTCAGGGAAACTGTGGATGGTTAGATGGGACTCAGCGATAATAACCGCCCCACTTATACCTTGAGGTTCAAATGGATGGAAAACTACATCTCTTATTTCTGCTCCAGCTTCAAGAGCCGCACTAGCGAATGTTTCTTCTATATACACTAAATCGTTTAATTTTTCTTTGTTACAATTCCACATCTCTGCGATGATATGATGACCAAGCGTTTCGATAGTAAATTGCCTCCTTCTTAACTACATCCTTGTATAGTGTTGATTACAGGAATTGCTTTTATGCAGGTTTTCCCCCCAAACAGGAAGAAATAAACCTATATAAGAGTTTTAAAATTGACATATTATGTTTAAATGTTTAAACTAAAGAACAATAAAGTCGTTAAAAGGAGAGTATAAGATGGAGAATATTGCTGATAAAGTAACCCTGCAAAAAGAATATTTTTATACAGGGGAAACAAAATCCTATTCGTTTAGAAAAAAACAGCTTGAAACGTTAAGAGACGTGATAAAAGAATATGAACCTGAGATCTTACAAGCACTTAAAGATGATCTGCATAAATCAGAATGGGAAGCTTATACAACTGAAATTGGTTTCCTTCTAGAAGAAATTAAGTTCACACTTAAACACCTAAAAGAGTGGATGACACCGGAGAAAGTAAAGTCCCCTGTTACTCACTTTGGCTCTAAAAGCGTCATTCACCGTGAGCCGTTTGGGGTAACGTTAATTATAGCGCCGTGGAACTATCCATTTCAACTTCAGTTAGCTCCACTTATTGGAGCAATCGCATCGGGAAACTGTGCCGTGTTAAAACCTTCAGAATTAACACCTGCTGTCTCAACTCTTATTAGTAAAATGATTCGAGAAGTTTTTCCTGAAAAGTATATTGTGGTTATTGAAGGTGGCGTTGAAGCGAGTACTGAACTTTTGAAACAACCGGTTGATCACATCTTTTTCACAGGAAGTGTTGCTGTAGGGAAGATTGTGATGGAGGCGGCTGCAAAGCAACTTATCCCAGTTACGCTTGAATTGGGAGGAAAGAGTCCGGCGATTGTTGACAAAGACGCTAATTTAGCTCTAGCTGCAAAACGAATTATGTGGGGGAAATTCACGAACGCTGGTCAAACGTGTATCGCACCTGACTATTTGTATGTCCACAGTGACGTGAAAATGGCATTGATCGAACAAATGAACAATGTGCTGATTGAATTCTACGGAGAAGATCCACTATCAGATGAAAAATACGGTCATATTGTAAGTGATCGTCACTTTGACCGATTAAAACGTTTTTTAGCCGATGGAGACGTATTAATTGGTGGACAGCACAAAGCAAGTGATCGGGTTATTGCTCCAACAATAATGGACAATATTTCATGGGAAGATCCAGTAATGCAAGAGGAGATCTTTGGTCCTATTTTACCTGTGCTTGAATTTACAGAACTTGAAACGGTTATTGACGAAGTTCGTCGCCGTCCCAAACCGCTCGCACTTTACTTTTTCTCTGAATCCGAAGAAAAACAAGAAGAAATAACGTCGTCCATTTCATTTGGGGGAGGGTGTATGAACGACACATTTATGCATATCGTCTCTCCTTATTTGCCTTTTGGTGGAGTTGGGTCAAGTGGTACGGGGAGTTATCATGGGAAAGCAAGCTTTAAAGCCTTCTCGCATGAGAAGAGCATTGTGAAACAAACAACGAAGTTTGATTTCGCCTTTAGATACCCCTCAGCCAAAAACGGGCTGAAAATCATCAAGAAGATCATGGGATAATGGCGTTTTCTTCTTTAGTGTTTTACCTTGCCATGGTATGATTACGGAAAAGCTGTACCCTTGGTGCAGCTCTACAATTGATAGACATAGGAGGACGTAGATATGAGTAAAGGTGTCATTAGTTTAGGGGAAGCATTAATTGATTTCATACCTCTTGACAAAGACAATTTAACGTATCAAAAAAGCCCTGGTGGAGCTCCGGCAAATGTAGCAGTAGGGCTTGCCCGTCTAGGCGTAAATTCCACTTTTCTTGGAAAAGTAGGCGATGATGTGCTTGGACGTTTTCTTCAAGAAACGTTAAAGAACTACGGTGTAGATGTTTCGACGATGATTCTAACTGAATCTGCACGCACAGGCGTTGTATTTGTGACCAATGCCGAAAATGGTGAACGTAGCTTTGACTTTTACATAAATCCAAGTGCAGATCGTTTCTTAAGTGAAGAAGAAATAAGCGATCAGTTATTTGAGCGTCATCGCATTCTCCACTTTGGATCCATTTCTATGATTAGTGAACCTTCTAGAACAGCTACTAAAAAATCTGTTGAAAAGGCAAAAGAGAACGGTCTGCTCATTTCCTATGATCCGAACTTACGACTTGGTCTATGGGAGAGTGAAGATCGAGCAAGAGAAACGATTGTTTCCATGCTATCTGAGGCTGACATTCTTAAGCTTTCTGAAGAAGAACTAACGTTTATTACTGGTGAAGAAACTGTCGAAGCTGGAATTAAAAGGTTGGCTCACTATCGTATACCAGTTATTTTCATTACGATGGGTGGAGAAGGTAGTCTTGTTTTTACTCCTAACTATTCACTCAGAGTTCCTGCTATGAAAGTAAAAGCGGTTGATACGACAGGTGCTGGCGATGCATTTGTATCAGGCATTCTTCGTGGTTTTAACGAGTATGTTGGCTCTCTCTCAGAATTATCGCGTGAAGAGCTCGAGCGAATGACGCAATTTGCTAGCGTTTCTGGTGCTTTAGCAGCTGCAACAAAAGGCGCTATGACAGCTCTGCCAACGAAAGAAGAAGTGGAAGAAATTTTATTGAAAGAATCGAAATAGTGAGGTGCCCCGTCTCAATCGGGGTGCCTTTTTGTATTGAGCTTGCATCCAAAACTAGAATGAAGACTAGCTGTAAGATACAATGAAAAAGGAACTAATCAACTATTCGGAGGTGCTTCGTATGAATCAGGAATTTTTACTTGAATTGTTATCAACTGCTTCACCATCGGGAGCTGAAATGGAGATTCAGCATAAATGGATGGACTATGTGAAGGAATTTGCTGACGAAATAAAAACAGACAATGCAGGAAATGCCATTGGCGTTCTTAATCCTAATGCAGAATTTAAAGTTCTTCTTGCTGGCCACTGTGATGAAATAGGATTTATGGTAAAGAAAATTGATCAAGACGGCTTCATTCGTGTGGAAAAGTTAGGCGGTATTAGTCATAAACCTGCTATCGGCATGAAAGTAACGATTCTTGGCACGCATGGAAAATTAACAGGGGTATTTGGCGTGAATGCTGAACATCATGGTGGAGCAAAAGAATTCAATTTCGAGGATCTTTACATAGACTGTGGTGCAACTTCAAAAGAAGAGATCGAAAAGTATATTCAAATCGGAGATCTGGCTGTCTATAAACGTGAAGTTGAGCACTTATTGAATGACAGAATTAGTGGTAGAGGTCTAGATAATCGAACTGGCTCGTTTATTGTTGCAGAGGTTTTACGAAAGCTCGCTAAGCGAAATCCTAAGGTAGGTGTATATGCGGTTAGTACAGTGAACGAAGAAACCAACATGGGTGGAGCATACTTTGCTGGTGCAGGAATTCAGCCAACGATGGCCATTGCCTGTGATGTGACATTTTCTTCTGATTATCCTGGGATTGATGCAAGAAAACACACAGAGGTTAATCTCGGGGACGGCCCTGTTCTTGCGAAAGGTGCTCCTATTAATATTAAAATTAATCAGCTGCTCGAAAAGGCTGCAAAAAAGCTTGATCTAAAACTTCAATATGAATTAACACCAAGAATGACAGGAACCGATGCTGATAAGCTCCGCTTAACAGGATACGGCGTGCCGATCTCGCTCGTATCTTTGCCGCTTCGCTATATGCATGCGCCAGTTGAAACGGTTAGTCTAAAAGACATGCAGGAAGAAATTGATTTGTTAGTTGAGATGATTGCAGAATTAACTGGTGAAGAAAGTGTAAATCCATTAAGTAAATAATAATATTGACAAAATTGTGACAATTATGCTACGATGACAAAGTGAAAAATAACGGTAAAGGAGAGTGTGTGTGATGAGACATGTTTTAACAGGTATAATTCAACCAATTTCATGTACTCATAGACGCACTTTGCCAGGGAAGTAACCCCTTTGTCACAAAAAGGAATCGGCACGCGTCTTAGACGTGTGCCCTTTTTTATGTCCAATGAATGGATGAGACATAGCCGCATACGGCTATGTCTTTTTGAATTTCTAAATATGGTGAAAAGGAATTAACCTATTGAGGGTGGTGGAAGTGATGGTTGCTTTTGATTAATGAAACAATGGTCGGAAAAAGATTGGAGGGAAAAGAATGTTCTCGATTTTACAGAAGCTAAGCTGGTTTTTTAAGCAGCATTGGAAGCGTTATAGTATTGCAATTGGGTTATTGATATTAGGTGGGATCCTTGAGGTTATTCCGCCGAAGCTAATTGGGATGGCAATTGATGAAATTAATGTAGGAAGTTTAACTTGGGATAGTTTACGGAATTATCTATTTTTTTATGGTGCGTTATTAATTGTCGTTTATCTCGTCACATATGTATGGATGTATCAACTATTTGGTGGTGCATTTCTAGTTGAGAGAATGCTTCGGTCTAGATTCATGAAACATCTTCTGAAAATGACGCCGTCTTTTTACGAGAAAAATCGGACTGGGGACTTGATGGCAAGAGCAACAAACGACTTAAAAGCCGTGTCGCTTACAGCGGGTTTCGGTATTTTAACTTTGGTTGATTCAACGATCTTTATGTTTCTTATATTGGTTACAATGGGTGTTTTGATTAGCTGGAAACTAACGCTTGCCGCTATTTTGCCTCTTCCATTAATGGCTCTTGCGATGAACCGTTATGGAAAGGTTATTCATAAGCGCTTTACCGCTGCGCAGGATTCTTTCGGTCATATGAATGATCAAGTACTTGAATCGATCGCAGGCGTTCGTGTTACGCGTGCTTATGTACAAGAGAGAGCGGATCAGCAAAAATTTAAAAATTTAACAGAAGATGTTTACAGAAAGAACATTGATGTAGCAAAGATAGATGTCCTATTTGAACCAACGATTAAAGTTCTCGTAGGGATGAGTTATTTAATTGGTCTAGGGTATGGGGCATATCTTGTTTTTCACAATGTACTTACACTAGGGGAACTCGTGTCATTTAACGTGTATCTCGGTATGCTGATTTGGCCGATGATTGCGGTTGGTGAGCTAATTAATGTCATGCAGCGTGGAAGCGCCTCACTTAATCGGGTATTGGAAACGTTATCTCACGAAGAAGATGTGAAGGACCATCACGCTCCGAAACATCACGAGTCTCCTGGTACGATTTCCTTTGAACATGTTCAGTTTACGTATCCAACTTCTTCAGTTACAAATTTAAATGATGTTTCATTTACGCTTGAAAAAGGTCAAACGCTCGGTATCGTTGGGCGAACTGGTAGCGGAAAAACCACTTTGCTAAAGCAATTGTTGAGAGAATACCCAGTAGGCGAAGGGAAAATAAAAATCTCTGATGTACCGATCGAAGAGTTTTCGCTTGGAACGCTTCAAAGCTGGATTGGGTATGTTCCGCAAGATCAAATGCTATTCTCTCGAACAGTGCGAGAAAACCTGCTTTTTGGTAAGAAAGATGGAACTGACCAAGATGTCGATCAAGTCCTCCGTTTATCTGATTTTAAGAAAGATGTCAATCTTCTTCCTCAAGGGCTTGAAACACTTGTAGGAGAAAAGGGGGTAGCCCTATCTGGTGGGCAAAAGCAGCGGGTTTCGATTGCTCGAGCTCTGATGATTGATCCGGAAATTCTTATTCTTGATGATGCGATGTCAGCAGTGGATGGGAAAACAGAGGCACAAATTCTTGCAAATATAAGAAGTGAACGTGCTGGTAAAACGACGCTTATTGCGACACATCGGCTTTCGGGTGTAAAGCATGCTGATCGTATTCTTGTTCTAGAAGATGGCAAAGTGATTGAAGAAGGTACACATGAGGAGCTTCTTGTCCAAAAAGGCTGGTACAGAGAGCAATATGACAGACAGCAACTTGAAGATTCACTAAAGGAGGTGCTGTAAATGAACCGACATGTAGGAAAGCGTTTAGTAAAGTATGCACTTGGATTTAAGAAAAATATTTTAATTGCACTTCTACTTTTAACAGTTGCCGTAACAGCGGAACTATCTGGTCCTTTCATTGCTAAACGGATGATCGACGTTCATATACTTGGAATTGAGTATCCATGGTATGAATCAGATCAAGGGGAAGACGCTGTTCAATATGATGGTGCATGGTATAAGCGAAGCGATCATTTTGATAATGAAGCAAAAGGAGAAGAGGCAAGAATACTTCAAATCGGACGTGATTATTACTTCATTGACGAACCGATCGCTTTCGACGGTGAAAGATCAATTAACGAAAATACGCTCACTATTGAAAAAGATGGGCAACAACAGTCCTACGGAGCATCAGAGATAAGCAACGAAGAGCTGCTCGCTTTTTATCAACCTCAGATTGAACCGATGATCTGGCTCATTGCATTATACTTCGGACTTCTCGTCTTCGCTTCATTTTTTGAATATGGGCAAGGACTTCTTTTGCAAACTTCAGCTAACAGAATCATTCAGAAGATGAGAACGGATGTCTATGCGCAAATTCAGCGTTTGCACATCAACTACTTCGATAATTTGCCAGCTGGAAAAGTAGTGGCAAGAATTACGAATGATACAGAGGCGATACGTGAGCTTTATGTAACCGTACTCGCAACTTTTTTCACAAGCATCTTTTATATGACAGGCATCTTTATTGCCTTGTTTTTATTGGATGTAAAGCTTGCGTTTATTACATTAACCATTGTTCCACTTTTGGTTGTTTGGATCATTGTTTATCGCAAATATGCTTCCAAATTTAATAAAGTGATTCGAGCAAGAGTGAGTGACATTAATGCTATGATTAACGAGTCCATTCAAGGAATGTCAATCATAAGAGCTTTTAAACGCCAGCAAATGACAGAACAAGAATTTGAAGAATTAAATGATAGTCACTTTACGTATCAAAACAAGCTTTTACATTTAAATTCTTTAATGTCTCATAACCTGGTTAACATTTTAAGGAATATCTCATTTGTAGCATTGATTTGGTATTTCGGAGGAGCTTCTCTTACATCAGGTGCGGTGATAAGTCTTGGTGTTCTCTATGCTTTCGTCGACTATTTAAATCGATTGTTTCAACCCGTCACAAACATGGTCAATCAACTTGCCAATCTAGAGCAGGCATTGGTTGCTGCAGACCGCGTTTTTGAACTTCTTGATGAAGAAGGAGAAGATGTAGCCGATGGAATGTTCCCGCGATATGAAGGGAATGTTTCTTTTGATCATGTTTCCTTTGCTTATAAAGAAGATGAATATGTGTTAAAGAATCTTTGTTTTGAAGCGAAAAAAGGTCAAACTATTGCGCTCGTTGGACACACGGGCTCAGGAAAAAGCTCCATTATGAATTTGTTATTTCGATTTTATGATAATCAGAAGGGGACAATATCCATTGATGGGAAAAACATTCAGGATATTAGAAAGCAAGAACTGAGACAGCATATGGCCATTGTGCTTCAGGATCCATTTCTATTCACAGGCACAATTGCATCAAATGTTAGTCTTGACGACCCCTCTATTTCAAGAGAAAAAGTAGAAAAAGCTTTAAATGATGTTGGAGCAGATCAGCTGCTCCGTTCGCTTCCAAACGGATATGATGAGCCAGTTATAGAAAAAGGAAGCACGCTTTCTTCCGGGCAAAGACAGCTTATCTCATTTGCAAGAGCGTTAGCATTTGATCCTGCTGTCCTTATACTTGATGAAGCGACTTCAAATGTTGATACTGAGACGGAAATGGTTATTCAAAACGCTCTCGATATTTTGAAAAAGGGGCGTACCACATTTATCATTGCCCACAGACTTTCAACAATAAGAGAGGCAGATCAAATTCTCGTTCTTCATCAGGGAGAAATCGTTGAGCGAGGCGATCATGATCAATTAATGAAGAAAAAAGGAAGGTACTTTCAAATGTATCAGCTTCAACAAGGGAAAAAGATTGAGCAAGCCGTGTAGAAATAAGATAAAAGCCGTAGCTTCTGGAGCTACGGCTTTTGAGTTGGAGCGCCAGGTGGAAGATAAGGTGGCGGAGATTTCAGCCATCCTCTCTTTTCCATTAACGTTTTAAAATCCGCAGCAAATAGAAGGATGTGGGTTTGAAACTCAAGAAACATTAACCCGACATCGGTTCGAATGGACTGAGAAACGGTCGTTGCACAGAGAATATTCACTGAAGCGAGCTTCAATGAAATCCCGTTAGCAATTTCATCATCCGTTAGCTTTACCCCCATTGGAATCGTTTCTGAGGATGAATCGGGCTTTGCTTGAGATGTTGGTGGGAGTGGAACACCTTCTTTTATTAAAAAGTGTTTTAATTTATCTTGATCTTTAACAGACGCATCAAAAATCTCCTGTGTTTTTTTCTTTAATTGTTCATCCTCGGTTGTATTTAATGCCATTCGATAAAAAACTTGAGCTTCTTTAAAAATCGCAAAAGCTGTCCAACAGTTCATCACTTCACCGACATGTAACGGGGATTTAGGCTCACCATCAGTGTGAGATTGGAGAATGCCAAGCATTGATTTTAAAATTGTTTTCATCGTTTCGCTACCTCCTCTAGCCTATGATGGTACAGAAGGTAACAAATTATGTGTTTGTCTAAAGAGAAAGTGTAATGCAAGACGATTACCTGGAAGATGGACGGAAACCAGCTTTTTCTGCTTCGTTTTTCGTACAAAACATTTCTTCTGCTTTGGTCATTTCGTAGTAGGATCCTTCAGGAACATGATAAATTTTTTCGCCTTTTGAATTTATATTTCCTTTTATTTGGCACTCCTCAGAAGCGAATTTTTCTTCAATAGGAGAATCATTTGTTTCCGATTCTTCGTCAAACCCTTCTTCTTGAACATAGTCTTCTATGCTCCAAATCCCTTTCCCTTCTTCTTGAGCTTGTCGCTGTATTTCTTGAAATTGATCAACATATTTTACATTAGGCTGATATATGTATGCGACCCTCGCGAGTCCTTCTTCAAGAAGCATTTCGTTGAACATTTGATCACCGATCCAGACGTATGCAAGAAGTCTGCCGTACTTATCACGTTCTGAAACATCGATCTCGATTCCAACCTTCTCTCCTTCAAGCCGGTCCTTCGCAAAATCTGACGCTTCAGGTCCAAATGGTTGGACAGGTTTACTAGGATGCTTCGTTTCAGGTGTATCGACAAGGAGAAGTCTGATTGTTTCTTCTCGCTCTTCAAGTGTTACTTTTAGAGTGTCACCATCTACGACCCGATCCACTGTTGCTGGAATTGTGTTTTCAGGAATTTCGTTATTGGAAGTGCTGAAAGAACAGGCAGATAAAAAGAGTAAGATAAAAAGGTAAGGCACTAGTTTATGTGTCATGTTAAGTTCTCCTTTCCTGGCTTTTAGGTCTTAGACATACTGATTCGTCATAATCTAAAAGGGGGGTGATCCAATTGAATCACGGATGTATTTACTGTGAGAAAGAATTGCTCTTCCCGTGGGAAAGAAGAAGGATGGTGTGCGATGAATGTCATTATGCGATTTCAGACACGTATCATGAAGATTATCGAGAAATTGGTGAACGAAAAATAGAACAGAAATCCCGTCAATAGTGACGGGATTCTTTTTAGGTTCTATGGTTTAGTGAGAGTAGTGGTGTTTAACTGCAAGTTGGCAGAGACTTGGTCACTTCATCCTATAACTCAAACACAAAGACCGTGTTCTTTTTATGGGCTCCAGCGCTTGTCGAGGCTAAACGGATGCTTCCGCTTTTCGTGTCCAGCTGTGACTCGCAGAAACTACGATATTTCACTCTTGAACCAGAACACAAAAAGCGTGTTCTGGTTCAAGAGTTCCAATATCTCCGTTTCTAAACGCTCGTCTCCGCTTTTCTTAATACCTTTTAACGGCTAGGGTGCAGCGCGATATGCAGATTAGTTCTTCTTGTTCGTCGACGATGTTGATTTCCCAGACCATTGTTCTACGTCCGATGTGGATGGGCTCAGCGATGGCTCGGACAACGCCGTCTTTTTTGCTACGTAGATGATTAGCGTTGATCTCCATTCCAAATGTGGCTTCGTTTTCTGAGTTAAGATTAAGTGTGCCACCTATGCTTGCGGCTGATTCAGCAAGTGCAACGGATGCACCTCCGTGAAGAAAGCCGAGTGGCTGATGAGTGCTCGGTCCAACTGGCATTTCAAGAACGACTTTTTCAGGTGTTAATGTAATAGCTTTGATTCCGAGTGCCTCTAGCATTGTATTTGCGAATTCCATCTTATTCCTCCAATTCAGCTGCAGCGTCTAACCTCTCGCTTCTTTTATCAAAAAAATGAAGACGGGACAAGGTTAATCGGACGCTTCCGCTTTTTTCTATGTACTTATTTACAGTATACACGAGCAATTGGCTATAAAAAGGGAAAATTAGCAGGGAAAAAGCTCGCTTTTTTTCCTTTTATGTCTGATTCTTGCTATAGTTCCGCGAAAATCTAATTAATTCCACTAATAGAGTAAAAAGAAGTGCTTTTCCTCTCTAAAGCGGCGCAAAAAAGTCAGAGACTATATTCGTCTCTGACTCTAGATTAAATAAAATAAGCGAGCAATAAACCAATGGCCATGAGCAGTCCAAATTGAGTATGCATTTGAGCCGTTGCTTGCATAGCGGGCATCATTTGAGCAGCCTGCGTTTTCCCTTCAAATAAGCGAATGGCTTTGAATGCTTTAGGGATGCTTAGAATAATTAACAGCAACCAAAGTGATAAATCAATTGTAATGATGAGTGCGACCACCCAAAGGTAAGAAACGATAAACATCCACTCTAAAAGGGCCACAGCTTTATCGTGTCCAAGAAGTATTGCGAGTGTTTTTCGTCCTTTTTCTTTGTCGCCTTCTAGGTCGCGGATATTGTTCGCCATAAGGATACCGCCAACTAGAATGGAAATCGGGATCGAAACAAGAATGCTTTCAAATGTAATAACTCCCGTTTGAATGAAAAAAGAAAGTAAGACAAGAATGAGTCCCATAAAGACGCCAGCGGCAATTTCGCCAAATGGTGTATAGGCAATTGGGTGTGGGCCGCCAGTATAGAAATACCCTGCAGCCATACAGATTGAACCAATGACCGCAATCCACCATGTCGTCAGGATACAGATGTAAACGCCTAACAGAATGGCAATTCCAAAGAAAATAAAAGCAAGATTCAATACTGTTCTTGCACTAACTCCATCTCTTACGATGGCGCCACCAATTCCTACGCTACCTGCGTGATCAAGACCCCTTTTGAAATCATAGTATTCATTAAACATATTTGTTGCTGATTGAATAAGGATAGAAGCGATCATCATCGCCATAAACAATCCAAAATGTAATGTATGACTTTGAAGGGCAAGCATTGTGCCCAGAAAAACCGGGACGAAGGAAGCTGTTAATGTGTGGGGTCTTAATAGTCGCCACCACACCTGCCATGTTGGTTTTGAAGGCGTCACTTTATTCAGCTTATCGTTGCTGGTGTTCATACGCTCTTCCATAGAATAGTGTCTCTCCCTTAAATAATAAACTTCTTAAAAATCCTCTTGTAACCATTATAGTTTAAAAAAACGGATAAAGGGTGTCAATCCTTTTGTCAATATCAAGAAGTCTCTGTCAATAGAAAAAAGTCGAATGACATGCTTTCGCCTCACATCTGCCTAATTTCTTTCAAGTAGAGAGAAAGAGTAGTGAAAACAAAAACGATCACCTTTTAGTGATCGCATTTGTGTGATTAGTAATAGTACGGATATGGCCTAAAAAACGCGATACTTCCCAAACCTACGCCTAATAGTCCTCCAAGAAAGCCGCCTGCAAAAGCGCCGAAGAAAAACATTCCTGGTCCCTCGGGATGTTGTGGTCCATCACAATTGCGATTTAAAGGACGAATGTAGACGAACTCATCATCAACATCTTCAATATGACCTCTATGCAATTGACCGTCATGACATTTGATTTCAACACATTGTCCAATATGCTGACGACAAACACCATGATAATAGTGTCTGGACATGTGAGACACTCCCTTATCATTTAGTGTATAAACAACGATTCACCGTCGTCTACATTTATCAGTGTATGCTCATCAATTATTTTGCTAAGGGCATCTGCGGAGCATTAAAATGGTTTTTTTTGAGGAGATAGGGAATCTATACATATGAAGGCGATAAAAACGGTAAAACAGCTTCGTTGACAGTCTTAGCTACACAGGTGTATCCTTTAAGTAACTGTGGCCGAGGCTAACTCGGTCTGCTTTTGCATGGACAGAAAGTTGGGGGGAGAAGACGGTGTCTACATTACAACATCAAGAATTATTTAGCCTGCTTCATCAAGGTGTTAGTAAGGCAGAAAAGCGGGGAACGTCTGTACTTGTTAGTCAGGTGCTATCAGTAGCTGCTGTCGATCCTCTCTCCTTTTATGCAGCAGGTTCGTCTACTTATAAAAATGATCGAACATTTTGGTCTGACCCAGAGAATGATACGACGATTGTAGGGCTTGGACGGATGAACCAATTTCAGGCCAATTCCGATCGGTTTCGTACAATAGAAGAAGAGTGGCAGCGTTTCCTTGAAGATGCCATTATAGAGGGGGCGCCATCTCGTCCAGGTGTTGGACCTGTGTTGCTCGGTGGCTTTTCTTTTGACCCTTCTGCGCCAGAAAGCGGTGAATGGAGTTCATTTCCTGAAGGCGGTATGGTACTTCCGGAAATCATGTTAACTTCCGCTCTTGATCAGGCATGGTTAACAATTAATGCTGTCGTGAATGTAGAAGATGATCCAGAGAAACTTTCCGAAGCACTTCTAAAGCAACATGCCAACCTCTTAAATAAAATAACGACTGTATATTCATCGGATGTTGAAGCTTTTTCTATAAAAGAAATTAACCCTGATCAATGGAAAGAAACAGTCAGAAGTGCAGCCGAAAATATACGAGAAGGACAACTGGATAAAGTTGTTCTTGCTAGAGAAATCAAGCTCAAATCTAGTCAACCTTTCTCTTCTACACGAACGCTATCAAATCTAAAAGAACAGCAGAGCGATAGCTACGTATTTGCGTTCGAATACGGGGGGGAATGTTTTCTTGGTGCCTCACCTGAACGGTTGGTGAAAAGGGAAGGGCAACAGGTTTATTCAACGTGTCTTGCTGGCTCGATTCAGCGAGGGGTATCGGAAGAAGAAGATGAAGCTTTTGGACAAGAACTGCTTTATGATCAAAAAAATCGAATCGAACACGATTTAGTTGTTCAGATGATTCGAACCGCTATGGAAAAAGAGTGTGAATTTGTTCAGGTACCCTCTACGCCTGAAATTCTAAAAACGCCGCATATTCAACATTTGTTTACACCTGTTGTAGCGAGAGCTAGCAAAAGAACAAGTCTTTTACGGATGGTTGAGCGGTTACACCCTACCCCAGCCCTTGGTGGGTATCCTCAAGTAGAGGCGGTTAATGAGATCAAGCGAATCGAAAATTTGGATCGCGGCTGGTATGCTGGACCTGTTGGCTGGGTTGATTTCCAGGGGAATGGTGAATTTGCGGTTGCGATTCGCTCAGGTCTATTAAATGGCGATCAAGCAACGCTCTATGCAGGGTGCGGGATTGTAGGAGATTCAGATCCCGATAGTGAATACGAAGAAACCAAAATGAAGTTTAAACCGATGTTAACGGCGCTTGGGGGTAAAAAATATGACTGATCAAGAAATATTATCAAGCTACGTTGGTTCGTTTGTAGATGAACTTGTGCGATCAGGCGTAAACCATGCTGTGGTTAGTCCAGGATCGCGGTCTACCCCACTTGCTATGATGATGGCAGAACACCCTTTAATGAAAGTCTGGATGCATATCGATGAGCGATCTGCTGGTTTTTTTGCGCTTGGCATGGCCAAGTCACATCATGAACCGGTCGCACTCCTTTGTTCATCAGGCACAGCGGGAGCGAATTACTATCCTGCAGTCATCGAAGCTGCTCAATCCAATGTACCGTTGATTGTATTAACGGCCGATCGTCCTCATGAGCTTCGTGACAATGGCGCGCCACAGGCGATTGACCAAATTAAGCTATATGGAGACTATGCAAAGTGGTTTATGGAAATGGCGCTTCCATCCTCCTCCCTGACGCGATACATCAGGACAGCCGCTTCAAGAGCCGTTGCTGTTTCTTCGAGTATACCAGCTGGACCTGTTCATCTTAATTTTCCGTTTAGAGATCCTTTAACACCCGATCTTTCATATTCAGGTCTTTTTTCTGATGGCAGAGAGGATCACGAGCCTTGGGTACAATCTACTGATTATGCACGCGTTTTAGACGATAAAGCAGTAAAGCGTTATGTCGAAAAGTTGGCTAATAAGAAGGGGATTATCGTTGTAGGTCCACAGGAAAATGAAGAATTAGCCGAGCCATTGTATGCTCTTGCGGAAGCACTAGGATATCCTGTTCTTGCTGATTCTCTGTCCATGTGTCGACATGTGAATTCTCCTAATTTAATTGAAGGATATGATGCTTTTTTAAGAGGTGAAGTTGATTCCTCCCTTTATCCTGATGTGATTATTCGTTTTGGGGCAATGCCCGTATCAAAAGCTTATACGCTTTTTGTTAATAAAGCGGAAAGTCCTCTCCATCTCGTAATAGATGAGAATGGATGGAGAGACCCAACTCTTTCAAGCTCTGACATGCCAAATGTTTCACCAGTAGAGTTTGTGAAGAGCCTTCTCCCTGCTTCACAACAGCTTGAACATTGTGAGAACAAGTGGCTAGAAGCGTGGAAAGAGGTAAACGAGGTCACTCTTAACCTGCTTCGTGAGGATTTGGAAGTAGAAGGACTCTTTGAAGGATATGTGTTTAGAGAATTGGGTCAATTAATGGATAAGGACGATCTTTTGTTTGTAGGCAATAGTATGCCGATACGCGATTTGGAAAACTTCTTTTTACCTGAAGGAGCTCGACCGACCATAATGGGAAATCGCGGGGCGAACGGTATTGATGGGATTATTTCAACTGCTCTTGGTGCTAGTACTGATTATTCTTCCGGTGTTTTGGTTATCGGTGATCTCTCTTTTTATCATGATATGAACGGCCTCCTTCTAGCAAAGTTATATGAAATCAATTTAACCATTGTTGTTGTGAACAATGATGGAGGGGGGATTTTCTCCTTTTTACCGCAGCGTCAGGAAGAGAAACATTTCGAGCAACTGTTTGGAACACCGCTTGGACTAGATTACGAGCATGCCGCAGCGCTTTACGGGGGAAGTTTTGATCGCATAGAGAATTGGGAAGAGTTTAGCTTAGCTTTTGAGAAAAGCAAGAAGCATAAAGGACTAAGCATTATTGAAGTCCCGAC
Source organism: Bacillus sp. Cs-700 (assembly GCF_011082085.1). Taxonomy (NCBI): domain Bacteria; kingdom Bacillati; phylum Bacillota; class Bacilli; order Caryophanales; family Bacillaceae; genus Bacillus; species Bacillus sp. Cs-700. The sequence continues at coordinate 1,557,783 of NZ_CP041063.1, read as the reverse complement.
CAATCGTGATGAAAATCTTATGCTCCATCGGAGGTTATTCTCAAAGATTTCACACGAAACAGCGAAGGCTCTAAAATCATGATTTACACAATTGAAGGACAACCGTTTTACGTTAAAATAGAAGGTGAGGGGGAACCTCTTCTTTTATTGCACGGCTTTACAGGGTCAAGCGCAAGTTGGACGCCGTTGATGAAAAAACTATCAAATTTCTATAAGGTAATCGCCATCGATTTAATCGGGCATGGCGCAAGTGGTAAACCAGATGATCCCGCGCTCTATACGATGGAAGCAATGGGAAGTTTTTTAAAAAAGCTCTTACAGATTCTTCGAATTGATAGCATCCATTTACTTGGTTATTCAATGGGTGGTCGCTTTGCCTTATCGTTTACTGTACAATATCCTGATTGTGTTAAAACACTCATCCTCGAGAGTAGTTCACCAGGACTTATCACAAAAGAGGAAAGAGATGAACGAATACAAAATGATCATCGCCTTGCTAGACGGATTGAACAGGAAGGCATGGCATCTTTTGTAGATTTTTGGGAAAGCGTTCCTTTGTTCTCTACTCAGAAAAAGCTTCCTTTACGCAAGAAAGAGGAAATAAGAAAACAGCGTTTGAGCAATACTGAAAGAGGACTAGCTAACAGTCTTATTGGAATGGGGACAGGGGCACAGCGTTCCTATTGGGGAATGCTGGATGATTTGTCAATTCCAGTTCTTCTTTTAGTAGGTGAGCATGATCAAAAGTTCGTTTCTATTGGAAAGAAGATGGAAAAATTACTCCCTCAAGCTGATTTTGTGCAAATAAATGACGCAGGGCATACAATTCATGTAGAACAACCTGAAATCTTTGTTAAAATGGTAGTAGCTTTTCTAAAAAAGCATGCAGATTCTAATCTGTAAATTTAGGTACATAGGAAAGGAGAATTTCTAAATGATTCAATGGAAGACTGAACGTGAATTTGAAGATATTCTTTATGAAACGTATGATGGGATTGCTAAGATTACCATTAACCGTCCAGAGGTGCGCAATGCATTTACACCGAGAACGGTTAATGAATTAATTACCGCTTTTTCATTTGCAAGAGATGATTCTAATATTGGAGTTATTGTTCTTGCAGGTGCTGGAGACAAAGCATTTTGTTCTGGCGGAGATCAAAGTGTTCGAGGGCATGGTGGATACGTCGGCGACGATGAAATTCCTCGTCTCAACGTATTAGATCTTCAACGTCTTATTCGCGTCATCCCTAAACCGGTTATTGCAATGGTATCTGGTTATGCGATTGGCGGAGGACATGTTCTACACGTTGTATGTGACCTTACAATTGCTGCTGACAATGCAATCTTTGGACAAACTGGTCCTAAAGTAGGGAGTTTTGATGCTGGGTACGGCGCTGGATACCTTGCTCGTATCGTAGGGCATAAGAAAGCTCGTGAGATCTGGTACCTTTGCCGCCAATATAATGCTCAAGAAGCCCTTGATATGGGTCTTGTTAACACGGTTGTCCCTCTTGAGCAGCTTGAAGCTGAAACCGTTCAGTGGGCGCAGGAAATGCTTGATAAGTCACCAACTGCTTTACGTTTCCTTAAAGCTTCTCTTAATGCTGACACAGATGGTCTTGCAGGACTTCAACAAATGGGTGGAGATGCAACGCTTCTTTATTACACAACCGAAGAAGCGAAAGAAGGACGCGATTCGTTCAAAGAGAAACGCAAACCTGACTTTAAACAGTTCCCACGTTTTCCATAAATCGATTGCACGAAAACAGCTTGATGGATATCCATCAAGCTGTTTTTTCAGGCTAAAGAAAGGATGGTAAAGATGGACACGATGCCAAATTGGTTACACAAACGCGCTTTCATGACGCCTGATCGAGTGGCGCTGATTGAAAAGAATAATCAGTTAACTTATAAGCAATTGCAAGAACGGGCAGTTGAAATGGCGAATGCTCTAAAAGCAAAGGGCATTACGAAAGGAAAGCATATTGGTTTTTTTATGGAGAACGCAATAGAGTCGGCAGTCTGCTTGCATGCGCTCATGTATATCGGGGCTATTATTGTACCGCTGAACCATCGATTGACAGGTCCTGAGTTAGCGTTCCAATTAAATGATGCTGAGCTTTCTTACGTAATAACGGACCGATCTCTTGCGAATAAAGCTCGAGAAAGTTTACTAACTATCGACCTTTTTATTTGGGAGGATATTCGTCCAGAAGCATATTGTTTGGAGAGTCTACAAACCTCAATTGAGTTAAACCAACTTCATACGATCATGTACACTTCTGGTACGACGGGGAAACCAAAAGGCGTGATGTTAACGTACGGAAACCACTGGTGGAGTGCGATTAGCTCGAGCCTTAATATAGGTTTAGAAATGCATGATCGCTGGTTATGTGCCGTACCGCTATTTCATATGAGTGGTCTTTCAATCTTGTTACGCAGTGTTATCTATGGGATTACGATGGTTATACAAAAACGATTCGATCCGCATGCCGTTAATCAATCGATTCAAAAAGAAAACATTACAATTGTATCGGTAGTAAGCGCTATGCTAAAGAAAATGCTTGATGACCTTGGAGACGATCAGTATCCTGCAACGTTGCGCTGCATGCTGCTTGGCGGAGGCCCGGCTCCATATCCACTCCTAACGATTTGTGAAGAAAAGCAAATTCCTGTCTATCAAACATTTGGAATGACGGAAACAGCATCACAAATTGTGACGCTTTCACCTGAGTATATGCTTGATAAACAGGGTTCTGCTGGGAAAGCTCTTTTTCCTTCAGAAGTAAAGATTAGCCATAATCATAAAGAACTTTCACCACGAGAACATGGCGAAATTCTTGTGAAAGGCCCCACGGTGACGAAAGGATATTGGAAACGTGAAGGAGCGACGAGTGAGGCATTTGAAGATGGATGGCTTCATACGGGTGATATCGGATTTGTTGATGAAGATGGTTTTCTCTTTGTATTAGATCGAAGAAAAGACCTGATTCTTTCTGGAGGAGAAAATGTGTATCCGGCAGAAATTGAAGCCGCTATCCTTGAACATATAGATATTGAAGATGCAGGCGTAACAGGTGTCCAAGATCCACATTGGGGAGAAGTACCCGCTGCTTTCGTGGTAAGTAAGAACCCAATGTTAACGGATCATCAGTTACTCGATTATCTATCAGATCGACTGGCTCGGTATAAATTGCCCAAGTCGATTACTTTTGTTAAAGCTCTTCCAAGGAATGGAGCCAATAAACTTCAGCGAAATTTGTTAGCGAGTGAAGCAGAATGATCATCGAGTCGGTAACGCTCCATCATATTAAAATGAACCTTAAAACGCCTTTTGGTAATAGTCTTGAAACGGTGTCTGAACGAGATTTGATAATCGTAGAGGTCAACGATGCTGAGGGTAATAGTGGTTTGGGAGAAGGGGTGGCATTTACAACCCCGTGGTACACTGAAGAAACGCTCCAAACGTCCTGGCATATGTTAAGAGATATCATGATCCCCCTAGTAAAAAAACGTTTCATTGCACACCCGTCTGAGGTTAATGGCATGTTGTCAGGTATTAGAAGAAACCCAATGGCAAAGTATGCGGTTGAAGGGGCGATATGGGATTTATACGCCAAAAAAGAAGGCATTAGTTTATCAAAAGCATTAGGCGGAACTTTAAAGAAAATTAAAGCAGGCGTTGCGGTTGGTGCTTCTGATCAGGAGACGATGTTAGAAGAAATAAGCGACAGAATTTTGGAAGGATATGAGCGGATTAAGGTTAAGATAAAGCCGTCTCAAGATATATCCATTCTAAAAGCAATAAGAGAACGCTATCCAAACCTATCTTTAATGGCAGATGCTAATTCCGCCTATACGCTTCAAGATATCGATCAATTGAAAGCGTTGGATGGCTTTAATCTCTTGATGATTGAACAACCATTAGCGGCAGATGATATCGTTGACCATGCTAAACTTCAAAGGGAATTAAAGACACCGATTTGTTTGGATGAAAGTATTGCTTCTTTCGATGATGCGCGCCGAGCGCTAGATTTAAATAGCTGCCAGGTGATAAATATTAAGCCTGGTCGCGTAGGCGGGTTAACTGCTAGTAAAATGATACATGATTTATGCGATGAGCGCGGTGTCCCTGTCTGGTGCGGTGGTATGCTTGAATCAGGAATCGGAAGGGCGCATAATATAGCTCTTTCTAGCTTATCTAATTTTGTTATCCCAGGAGATATTTCGGCTTCTACACGATATTGGGAGCGGGATATCATTCATCCTGAAGTGACCGTAGAGGAAGGATACATTAACGTGCCAGAAGGTAATGGTATAGGGTACGAGTTAAACCGAAAAGAACTATCACGGGTGACAGTTGTGAAAGAGGTTTATTAAGCTCATACAAAAAGGCAGAACCTGTTAAAGGTCCTGCCTTTCATTTACGCTTCTGAATCTTTCACAATACGTGCATCGAAGATAAATGGTCCGAATGGAATGACGGAAGATACAACGGCTAGCGTCGCCTTAATAAAAGACCAGCGTTTGACAATGGTGACGTAAAGGATGACGGCAAGATAGAGAACAAATAATCCGCCGTGTAAGGCTCCAACAATCGTGACGGCCATCGGAATGTCCATCAAGTATTTAAGAGGCATCGCAATTCCTAGTAGCAATAGAAACGAAATTCCTTCCGCATAGCCGACCCCTCTGAATAGTTTTAATGGTTGTTTCAACAAATGGAGTTCACTCCTTTAAATAAGCTATTGTGGCCCATTTTAATTGATCAGAATCACACAATTTACAAACAGTATATCAATCCTCGTCCAAAAATAGAAGTCGAAGTTATCTCGATTTGTTGACAGTTTTAGTCACGAGTTTCGATAAAAGGCATCACGATTGTCAGAACATTTAGTACTAACGCAGTGTTTTCACTTCTTTTGGAAGGGATCATTGCTTATAGACGTCATTATCGAGTAGAATGAATGAGGGTAAACTAAATCAACTCTGAAGGAGATTTATATGAATAATAATAAAAAAGCGATCTTTATATACATTCCAAAGTCCAAAGTTGATGAAGCCAAAAAAAACATGAAAAAGAATGATTAATAGATAACTTAAAAAGAAGTCGAGCCACTTGTGGGCTCGACTTCTTTTAATTATAAGTAATAGTAAGATTTCAATTGCTTTATAAATCATAAAATGTAAGGTTTTAAATAAATGAAATGATTGCTGCGATAACAGCGACTGCGCCAATAATCATAAGAATTGTGCGTACCATTGCTATTCCTCCTTGATAAAGTCAATTTAGTTCATCCATAGCTTTAATTATGTTGTCTTCTAAAATAAAGCACTGACAACAAATGCAACGACTACAACAATACCGACAATAACTAGAACTTGTTTTAACATTATGACTTCCTCCTTCAATATAGCAATGTTCTTTGCTACTACTTGTATACCCTTTTCACTTTTTATATCAAACCTTTTTTTATGAAGAATAGGTAAAAAAGACTAGGATAGATAGGGAAAGTGCTGAAATGTTTGCTTAGTTATTAAGATGTCATCGACCTTCATTTCTATACAAAAACGGCCTCCCAAAATAATTCATGGGAAGCCGTTTGATTTATTGTAACTATTATTGATGAAGGTTCACTTTCATACGCTCTTGTTGAAAGAATTCCTTTAACTCCGGGTTAAGGTACTCCGGCTCCTTGTCATTTAAGTTCAGTCTGATCAGCTTGCCTTCAAGGTAATCCATTATTCCGATAATCGTACCGTTTCCAAGCTGTTTCTGAAAGATGGTTTCGTAACGAATGCTGCTCATCGGAGCCCTCCTGTTGCGCGTTTTTTTCTACTATAGCACGTTTGAAGGGGGAAAACCGTAAGTTAAACGTCTCTTAAATAATTTGTAATCAAAGCGCAACAATGCTTAACACGGTGACATCATTCAGACTTATTTAACGGACTTTTGTGACATAACCATCGGCTTTTCGCAGAGAGGACATGACTTTTGATCAGGCTGCTTATTCCCTTCAACCTTCATCCATCCTTTGCAGAATTCACTGCTACATACCCAGGCTTTCACTAATTTTCCTTCTTGCTTTATTTTCTTTTTAAAAGCATCTGTTAAAAAACGTGAGACTGGCGTTTGTTTTCCAAGGTGTTTTTCTGGTGAACAAATATAAAGCTCTTCTTTTGCCCGTGTAATCGCAACGTAACAAAGCCGACGTTCCTCTTCAAGATCAGCCGTTGGATTTTTCATATATAGCTCCTTCTGAGAAGCTTCTTTATCTTTCATTGAGTTAAGTGCAGAGACGTGTGGCAATATCGTTTCTGAAGCGCCAATCACGTAAACGACAGGGAACTCCAATCCTTTTGCCTGATGAATGGATAACAGGGATAGTCCGTTCGTAGCGCTTGCCTTTTGTTTGTGCTCATTAAAGCGTTGGATGATGCGATCAACATAAGCTAGAAATTCAGGAATTGTCTCAAAGCGCGAACTTGAGAATTCTAGCTCGTCCATCATTTCTTTAAGGGTAGTTTTGTGAACCGTTAAGGCTTCATCGTTAGCGCTATCAAGGTGTTTCATATAATCATCGCGTAATAATTGGATTGCCTTTTGTGGTTGGTGACGCTTTGCTTCCTGAATGAGACGAATACGTCGATCAATCGACTTCTTTTGGAAATCACGAAGCGTTTTCCATGACTTTAAATGATCTAAAGGAAAATCAACAGGGTCAACAAAGTTTTCCATCTCGATATGACGCATACCAGCTTCTTGATTAATAAATAAAGAGGGAAGAATAGCGGCCGTAGCGTCAAGGTTTTGATGTTCATACGCAAGACGAAGATGTTCCATCATGCCTTTGATGATGGATTGTTCATAAAAGACCTGTTTCATTCCTTGTGCATTAAAAGGGATATCCTGCTCAATCAATTGTTCGAAAAGGGCTCGAGCATTTGTATAAGTTCTTGTCAGAATGGCGATCTCTTTCCATTCTCTTTTTTGCTCGCGAATATGACGAAGAACATATCCCGCTTCATCTTCTGTTGTTGCGGGTCTGAGATAGAAAGGGTGCTTTCCATCTTTGTTTGTTGCATTCATCGTCTTCGCCCTTCGATACGTGTTATGTTTAATCACGTGATTACCTAGCCCTACGATGGGAGGGGCTGATCGATAATTTGTGTCGAGCGTAACAACTGCCGCATCTGGATAAGTGCGATCGAATTCTAAAATAATCGAACTATTTGCTCCGTTAAAGGAATAGATTACCTGATCATCATCCCCGACGACAAATAGATTGTTTTGCGGGGCAGCAATTTGTTTAATCAACTCGTATTGAATTGGGTTCGTATCTTGAAATTCATCAACTAAGATGTACTGAAATCGATTTTGCATTTTTTGAAGAAGAGCTGGGTTTTGATTAAATTCTCGATACATAAATACAAGAATGTCATCAAAGTCCATATAGTGATTAGCTGTTTTCCACTCTTCGTATTCTGTGTAAGCTTTTTTCAGTTCTTCCGTTTCTTTATGATCGGGCACATCGCTAGGTTCCATCATCTTTACTTTACAAGACGAAATGGATGAAAGCATAATTTCCGGTAAAGAAGCTTCTGGACTTTTCATTTTTTTTAAAATGCTTTTCATAATAATTTGTTTGTGACGATCACTATTCAATATTTTTTGATTATAGCCGAGACTTCTTAATAATTTCAGAAATATCGAGTGAAAGGTTCCTGCTGTTAATCTACCTGAGTCTTGTGGAGAGACGCCTGGTAAGCGACTAATACGCTCTCGCATTTCTTCAGAAGCTTTTCTAGTGAAAGTAATAAGTAGAATGCTAGAAGGGTCTTTCTCTTTAACTGTAATTAGAAACGCGGTTCGTGTTGTTAAAACGGATGTTTTCCCACTACCAGCTCCTGCGATTGTTAAAAGAGGACCTTCTGTATGTTTGACTGCTTTTGTTTGTGGTTCATTAAGATAAATTCCTTTTTTTTCTAATTCATGAAAAAAAGCCTGTTCTGCTTCATCTTCCAAGGGCCTAATAGACGAATCGGGTGTTAAAGGAGCAGAAAGGTCCAATTCAGTCACTGCTTGATGCGGTGTTGTTGTAAAATTCATGATCATCACCTGAGTTCTTATGGATTCATCCCCTCATTTTAACACAAATTTGAGCGTATTCGTTTCTAATGAAAAGATTAATCTTCATCTGAAACGGGTAAAGTGACAAACACGATAGGATAAAGAGGAGGAAAGAGCAATGGAGAAATTTATTCAAGTTATTGTTGATCATGATAAGAAACAGTTCCATGTTGAACCAGAAGCAACGAAAGAAACAAACTATGATGAGCGCGTCGAGGAAGCGAAGAAGCAGGGACGAGACGTTGGTTCTTTTCATTCCAGACTTGACACCGTTGAAAAAACAATTGATGCAGCTCAGCATGAGTACAAAGGATATAGCCATTCAGAAGTTAGTCCTGTTTAAATTTTCATGGAGGTGAGAAGCAATGGTACGTGAGACGTATTTTGTAACACCAAAAGGTGAGCTTCATGAGACAAATGTTGGTACTCAAATGAACGCATTTGAAATTAGAGCCACGAAAGAAGAAAAAATGGAACTGGAGCTCACGATTGAAAAGTTGCGCTCACAGAAATATGTGCAGCAAAATGATCTCTTTTCATTAAATCATTATAATGAAGATGAAGTAGACAGCCATCGTGACTGGACAGATGAAGCGATTTATGAGCTTTATGAAATGATTTATCGATTAGGAACAGATAAGACAAAAGTGCAAATCGATCAAATGGGTGTTTTATCTGCACTTAACCATAACACAAGAAATTAGAGGCATATGCCTCTTTTTTTTTGTTTATCAATACATAATGCTGTGTTTGCTGAGCCGCAATCAAGAGTTACAAAGAATAAGATTGTTTTTCTATAAGAACTCCGCTCCTGCCCTTCCTAAATGATCTTTGCCACATAAAGTAATAATGTAGTGAATGAATTTTAAAGAGGGGGATAAAGATGAGCGGCGGAGGATATGGTAAAGGATTTGCGTTAATCGTTGTCTTGTTTATCTTATTAATTATTGTAGGAGCTGGCGCATTTGGCGGTGGCTATGGTCACGGACCAGGATACGTTGGCGGAGCAAACTACAATCCTTATTGTTGTTAATGAGAAAGAGGAACTGACTCATTTAAGTCAGTTCCTCTTTTTATCGCTCGCCTCTTTTTTCATCGTTAGGACATAAGAAAATAGTAACCCTTCCAAAAGAACTATGAAAGCTTCATGTAATTCAGGAAGCTGAATAAAACTATAGAGGAAAGTTTGCAGGATCAATAAACCGAAAATCATCTTAACGACCGAATGGCATGTCAAGTTGTCTTGAAGAATGACAAGAAATGTATCTCGGTACTGTTCTTTTCTTAGTGCAATAAGTTGTTGGTAAGTTACCCACAGACAAAGAGGAACAAATAAAAAAGTGATGATCTCACTAGACGAATAGGTAAGAATGATTGCTCCTAACACAAGTAACCTGAGGTACATCCAAACATATGAGCCTTTACGTAAAAAAGTCCGAACTGATAGATAAAAACGTGGATCGTTAAAATGAATTAATGAAAGAACAAATCCAAAGTACCTTCGCGCCCGCACTTGATTTTGTAATGAAGGAACGTCAACGAACAGGTTAGCAAATTGCTCAAAGCGTTTTTTTTGTGAAGCTTCAAGTTCGATCAACCTTTCCCATTGTAGCCTTTTTTTCCTGCACAAAACAAAAGGAAGAGTGATGAGCGCAATCGAAAGGAGTACGCCGATCCAAACAGTTCCTTTTATCGTCAAGTAAAGAACCGCACTATTCATAACGAATAAATAAAAGCGAAACCATTTTATCTTTACTATGTAGGAACGGATAATAACAAAAACGGATAGGAAATTAAGCGTAAATAGCGTAATACATCCGACAATAAGGTCGTTCTCTTCAAAGCCTAATCGAATGAATACAGGAGTTGTCAGTAAACCAGTGAGTATAATGATAGGAAGAGAGCGAACGTACGAATAAAAGGAGCTATATTGGATATACTTCTCCATTCTCCCTTCGTATGCTAATAGAAAAACCCGGTCAGCTGGCAAGAGGAAGAACTTTACTTTGAGTAAACTGATTACAATACTAATTATTAAGATCGTGACAATCAGTGTTGGAAAATTTTCTGGAATCGCATCCAGTAAGCGTTGATAGTAGATAGCCCCGAAGCCACCTGTAAGAAGTACTGCTATGAGAAATCCACTTTGAAAAATATAACTTAAATAGCTTAAACGATGGCGTATATATTGGTCGAATCTTTTTTTCCATAGCTCTGTCAATGAGGGTTCTCCTATCTGAAATGCATTCTAAAAAATCGAAACATTTCGTTATCCTTATTCGTATTATTATTGTAATCGATTTTATTGAATTTGCATCTTTCTTCTAAAAATTATAGTAAAAAAGACTTAATTATCGACTAGTTTGTTTGACACTTGACTTCATGAGGAAAGTGATAAGTAACGATGAAATACTACAATAATTAAAAGGATGAGTAACTTGAAAAAATACATAAGTATAGCCATGTTGGTAGGTGCCCTTACATTCACTTCAGGCTGTGGTGCGGAAATATCAAAAGTTGCGGAAGAGCATTCACAAATGATGATGTCTTCCATTGAAAACAAAGCTGAAGCAAAGACAATGGCAGTAGAAAAACCTAACGTTGAACAACTATCAACAGACCTTATTGACCGTATTGTTCAAGAAACCGATGCTAATTATAAAGTGAAACAGTTTCAGTCAATCGAGGAAGTTGAGCAGCATTTACAGAAGGTAGCGTCAAAAGAGCTTTCTTCTCAAATCGCTGATGTTTACTTTGAGGAACGAGAAGGCGGTCTTTACCTTGTTCCTACTGAACTCTTTCCATGGGTGAATACAGATAAGCCGTATGAGTTAAATCAAATAAGTGAATTTGAATACAAGCTAACCCAATCAAACCAATCGGATCTTTATGGTACTTATACAATTGATATTAATTTTATTTATGAAAACAATCATTGGATCATTAAAAACTTTGAGATTAAATAAGACAAACGCACGGTAAAATGCCGTGCGTTTTATTATTGATTTCAGAAATGGAGGATCTTGTTTTCACTTTTTATATAGGGGGATTGGACAAGGACAGGCTACTCTTTTACAATAAAGTAAGAAACTAAAGGACGAGGTTATCAAATGAGCGAATTTATGTTTACAGATTACTATCATAATCAGGTAACATTTTCCTTCCAGGACCACCCGTACTCCTCAGATCCGAAGCATGTTTGGGTTATTTGTCGCCTCGAAAATCACTGGTTGTTAACGGAACATTCAAGAAGAGGCATTGAGTTTCCTGGTGGCAAGGTGGAAGAGGGTGAAAATGCGGAAGAAGCTGCTGTTCGTGAAGTTTACGAAGAAACAGGAGGCGTTGTAAAGCGTCTTAAGTACGTAGGGCAGTATCGGGTAGAAGGAAAAGGCGGTACAATCATTAAAAACGTCTACTATGCTGACATTGATCATCTCGTGAAAAAAGATGATTATATGGAAACGAAAGGACCCGTCAAGCTAAAAACATTGCCGAAAGACCTTCACTTAAATGAGCATTATAGTTTTATGATGAAGGATCAAGTCCTTACATATAGTTTAAAACAGCTTAATTATTTGTAGGGAAAAATCTAACGATAGTAGCTAAAACAAAAAGTCCAGTTCGTTGAACTGGACTTTTTGTTGTTAGTTAGATGGTTTCTTTTCCAGGCTCTACATGAATGATTGCATTCCGAATATCGTGCTCTTTCTCGAGCTGTGCTTCAATTTTATCTGTAATACTATGACCTTCTTTAATGTTTAAATAAGGCGCTACTTCTACGACAGCATCAACAATGATCTTATTTCCAGCCATCCTCGCTTTAATATCTACAAGCGTTTCAACGCCTTCAATCTCTTGAATCGTTGCTTCGATATCATTTAGTTTCTCTTTGTCAAAACCATCAGTAAGCATGAGGGAAGAATCCCTAAAAATATCGTAAGCGGTTTTACAAATGATAAGGCCTACGATAAATCCTGTTAAAGGATCCAACCAGTGCATGTTAAATTGTGCTCCGATAATTCCAACAAAGGCTCCAAGGCTTACAAGTGCGTCTGATAAGTTATCTTTTGCTGCAGCCATTAGACCATGACTGCCTGTTTTTTTAGCGAGTCTGGAATTAAAAAGATAAACACTCCCCATAACAAGCATTCCTAGAAGAGCGACCCATGCGGATGTTAATGGAGGAGATGAAACGGTTCCGTTTATTAAAACGGTCGCTGTATGGAAGAGGACCTGAATACCAATTGCAAACATTACGAAAGAGGCAAATAAGGAAGAGACCGTTTCTGCTCGAGAATGTCCGTATGGATGATTAAGATCTGGTGGTTTGAGAGAAATCCTCATTCCAATTAAGACGGCAACTGATGCTACAATGTCCGATGCATTGTTCCAACCATCTGCTAACAGAGCCTCGGAACCTAACAGGTATCCAGCACCTAATTTTATGATTGAAAGTATTAGGTATGCGGCAATGCTAAGCCATACGCCTTTCAAAGCATTCATTTTCTTCACCTGTCTTTTAAATTAGAAATATGTTCTTCTATATGCTAGCAGATGGCATTTGGGTGGGTCTATAGCAATCATTTTGCCAGCGGTAAGACGTGTAGGGTTTGATCACGTTTGTAACCTCTGGCTAACTAGTTTGCCCACTTACAACAAAAAAAGCCCCCCTGAAAGAGGAGCTAATGTTTGATTAATTTCCGCTCAAGCCATTCAACGCCAAGATACATAATGGATGAAAAAATCGCAATCATAAATAAACTTAGTAAAACGAGTGTGAAATTAAATACTTGAAAACCATAAATGATCATGTAACCGAGACCTTGTTTCGAAACAAGAAATTCTCCAACAATGACGCCTACCCAAGACAACCCTACATTTACTTTAAGTGTCGAGATGATAGCTGGAAAAGAAGCGGGTAGGATTACCTCACGAAATATCTGCTTCTTATTCCCACCAAATGAACGAATTACTTTAATATAATTTGGCTCTACCGTATGAAAAGCGTGATAGATCACAAGTGTTGTGATGATGATCGAAATAGATGCTCCCATTGTAATAATTGAAAGGTAGCCTGGTCCGAGTGCCACGATGATAATCGGACCAAGCGCTACTTTGGGCATTGAATTTAATACGACCAGATAAGGATCGGAAATTTTTGACGCTTTTCGGGACCACCAAAGGACCGCAGCGAAAGCTGTGCCAAGTACTGTACCGATCATAAAACCTGCAATTGTTTCAAGTAGGGTTACGCTTGTATGCAGCAACAAAGAACCGTCATAAAGTTTTGTGAGAAAGAGCGAAGCGATCTTAGTTGGGTAACTAAATAATAAAGGGTCAATCCACGTAAGTCGCCCTGCAAGCTCCCATAGAGAGAGAAATGCTAAAAGAATAAAGATTTGCCATGTTACGATCTCATACTTTTCTCTTTTTAACTTCTTTACATACTGCTGATGCTGTTTATGAAGTTGGAGATTGTTCAAGAGAATCAAGCTCCTTCCATATCATTTGGAAGTTTTCGGGAAAAACTGGATCATTTCTAGCTTCAAAAGGCAGTAATGTTTGAAGTTGAGATGGAACTTGAAAAATCTTTGCGATTTTACCTGGTCGCGGTGATAAAAGAATGATTCGGTCTGACATCGCTATCGCTTCTCCGATATCATGCGTTACGAGTATCGCTGTTTTTTGATGTGCTTTTAACGTTTGGAAGACAAGATCTTCAAGCTTTAGTTTTGTTTGATAATCAAGAGCTGAAAAAGGTTCATCTAATAAAAGAAGATCAGGATCAGTTGCAAGCGTTCGAACGAGCGCAACTCGCTGTCTCATACCTCCTGAAAGCTGATCAGGATAGGCGTGACGAACGTCCGAAAGCCCCATACTATCAAGTAATGCAAGTGTGATTTCTTTTTTCTCCGGAGTTAATTTGTTTAAGAGCTTTAACCCGATATAACAATTGTCTTCAATGGTCTTCCAGGGGAATAAATAGTCTTGTTGAAGCATATAGCCCATTCGCTCACCCGGTGACTGGATCATCTTATTCTGAAGAGAGACGCTTCCTTCAGTTGGCTGTAAGAGCCCTGATATAATTGATAACAATGTGGATTTTCCGCAACCACTTGGACCAAGCAGCGATACGAATTCACCTTCCTCAATGGAAAACGAAAGGTCAGATAGGGCTTCCTTTGCTGCACTTTCTGTTAAATAAACATGTGAGATGGCATTCAGTTGAAGGAAAGACATTCTATTTCCTCCTATTGTTGTGCTTCTTCAGCATAGCTGTTATCCACTAGTTTGTTATAATCAACACGTTTGGGAAGCTCGCCAGCTTCATCCATAATATTTTGTAAGTTATCCCATTCTTCCTGATCAAGAGTAGGATTTGTAGCGAATGAATGTTGACTCTTATAACGATCAACTACCGTAGTAATCAGCTCTAGATCAGTGTCCTGAAAAAATGGCTCAATTGATTTAGCGATTTCTTCAGAAGAGTGAGTATCTACCCATAATTGTGCTTCATAAAGTGCTGCTGTAAATCTTTCTGCTACATCCGCATTTTTAGTTAAATAACTGTCTTTTGCCATATAGCTTGTGTATGGAATCTTTCCTGATTCTTTACCGAACGAGGCCACGATATATCCGACACCTTGTTCTTCAAAAACACTTGCGGTCGGTTCGAAAAGTTGAACATAATCTCCAGTACCCGATGCAAACGCACTTGAGATATTTGCAAAATCAATATTTTGAATAAGGTTTAAATCATTTTGTGGATCAATGCCTTTTTCTTTCAGAACATATTCCCCTGCCATTTGTGGCATTCCACCTTTACGCTGCCCAAGAAAAGTGCTTCCTTTCAAATCTTCCCATGCAAAATGATCGACTTTTTCTCTTGATACAAGAAATGTTCCATCGGTTTGTGTGAGCTGAGCAAAATTAATGACGGGATCATCTGTGCCTTGCGCATAAACATAAATAGATGTCTCAGAACCGACTAAGGCGATATCTGCTCCATTTGAAAGCAACGTGGTCATTGTTTTGTCGCCACCCCAAGTGGTAGTTAACTCGACATCAATTCCATGCTTTTCAAATATACCTTCCGAGAGAGCCACATATTGTGGTGCATAGAAAATAGAACGTGTTACTTCAGCTACGCGCACCTGGTCATTTCCATTATTCGTACCACATGCTGAAAGAATAAGAAGAAATACACCTATAAAAATACTGCTTTTACATACCCAACTTTTTTTCATTAGTTAGCACCCACCATTGTCACATGAGATAGGCTCATGTTTAAGATACTATAGCCTATGAATTTCGTATCATTTTGTGTTTGGCAGATAAAAAAGGATGATGCTATGGGGGGAGGTTTTCTTTAGTTGGTTAGCGGTAAAAGGTTTTTAGAAATTGTCCATTTCGAGGCGGTTAGTCCAAAAGAAGCGGTGTTACAAAACAAAAAGCACCATTTAGGTGCTTTTTGAAAGTTTTAAATGTTAGGTCCAGCTTTTTTGATCTCTTCAGCTACGTTTGAAAATTTATCAAAATTCTTAACAAATTGAGTAGCAAGTTCTTTTGCTTTTATGTCATAGTTTTCTTTGTTTTCCCATGTTTGTTTTGGTTGCAGCACATCTGCTGGTACGCCAGGACAGTGAGATGGGATATGCAAACCGAAAATGGGATCTGTTATTGTTTCTATACGATCAAGCTCTCCGTTCAAAGCAGCTTGAATCATCGCTCTTGTGTAGGATAGCTTCATTCGCTTTCCAACACCATATCCGCCACCAGACCAACCTGTGTTCACAAGGAAAACTTGAACATCATGCTCCATGATTTTCTCACCAAGCATTTCGGCATAGCGGTGAGCAGGTAACGGTAAGAACGGTGCGCCGAAGCAAGTAGAGAAAGTAGCTTCCGGTGAAGTTACGCCTCTTTCGGTTCCGGCTAGTTTACTTGTATAGCCAGATAGAAAATGGAACATCGCTTGTTCTTTCGTAAGCTTACTGATCGGTGGAAGCACTCCAAAGGCATCAGCGGTTAAGAAGATAATCGTATTAGGATGACCCGCTACGCTTGGAATAGCGATATTAGGGATGGCATCGATTGGATAAGCAGCTCGAGTATTTTCAGTTAGACTCGTGTTATCGTAATCAGGCTTACGTGAATCGGTATCCATAATGACGTTCTCAAGAACTGTTCCAAAACGGATCGCATCCCAGATTTCAGGTTCTTTTTCTCTTGATAAGTTGATGCATTTAGCGTAGCAACCGCCTTCAATGTTAAAGACGCCGTTCATGGACCAGCCATGTTCATCATCCCCTATAAGCGAACGGTGAGCATCAGCAGAAAGCGTCGTTTTACCCGTTCCAGATAAACCGAAAAATAGAGCAACATCGCCTTCTTTACCAACGTTGGCAGAGCAGTGCATGGAAAGAACATTACTCTCAGGTAATAAGTAGTTCATTACGGTGAAAATTGACTTTTTGATTTCGCCAGCATATTCTGTACCGCCAATTAAAACGGTGCGCTTTTCAAAGGAAATAATAATGAACGTTTCGGAATTTGTCCCGTCAACGTCAGGATCAGCTTGAAAACCAGGAGCAGAAATAACAGTAAATCCTGCTTCATGATCTTGAAGCTCTGACTCATTTGGACGTATAAAAAGTTGGTGGGCAAAAAGGTTATGCCAGGCATATTCGTTAATAACCTGGATGGGTAGTCTTGATGACTGGTCAGCACCAGCAAATCCTTTAAATACATAAAGATCCTTTTTCTCACCAAGATAGTTCAGCACTTTTGTGTAAAGGTTTTCAAAACTTTTTTCGGAAATTGGTTGATTTGTTTCCCAATTTACTTTGTTCTTTACGGAGTCTTCGTTTACAATAAACTTGTCCCCGGGAGAACGACCCGTATATTTTCCGGTTTCAACTCGAAGAGCGCCCGTTGAAGAAAGTGTCCCTTCGTTTTTAAATAAGGAATGTTCAACCAGTTCAGAAACTGATAAATTCACATGTGGATTGTTCTTATTTAAGATAGCATCCAATAACGGTGAGGAGAAGGAAGCTGTTTTCATACGTTAAACCCATCCTTTATTAAAGATTTCGTTGACTGACTCGTTTAACTCAAAAATAGTATAACACATTTGCGTGATTATTCTATACTAATCTATGTATTTTTTGCTTGAAGAGTGAAAAAAGAACAAATAACGATTTGGTTAGGTTTGAGGGGTTCCTTCTTTAATATAAGAAGGCTTTTTTATGAAGAAAAATATGAGGGGAATAAAATGATGTTTTTAATGATTCATTTGGGTTTAATAGTTGTTTAAGGTAGCGTGATAAATGGGGCTCCAACATCCTGCGGATTTAAGCAGGCCCCGTGTTCAAATGAAAAGGCTCCAGTGCCTGTCGTGTCTAACCGCCCACTTCCGCTTTTCGTGTCTAGCTGCAGTGGGCAGGGTCTCTATCGCTTCACCCTACAAAATGAACACAAAGACCGTGTTCTTTTTGTAGGGCTCCAGCGCTTGTCGACCCTAAACGCCCACTTCCGCTTTTCGTGTCTAGCTGCAGCGCCCAGCCTCTCGATCGCTTCACCCCATAAAATGAACACAAAGACCGTGTTCATATTGAAAGGCTCCAGTGCCTGCCGGGTCTAACCGGAGGCTTCCGCTTTTCGTTATTGACACTTTCTTTTATCTACGTTATTATATGTCGAGAATGGATACTCTTATCCCGAGCAGGCGGAGGGACAGGCCCGATGAAGCTCAGCAACCAACTCCTATACAACAGGATTAAGGTGCTAACCTGCAAGACAATAGTCTTGGAAGATAAGAGGCGAAAGGCATGAGATACCAGCTCCTTTTCCCTCTAAATAGAAGGAAAGGGCTTTTTTAATGTCGTTGAAGTTGATGACACTATAAAAAAAGGTAAGACGATAAGATTCTGAATTCGTTCTCTCGTTTCGGCACAGGATAATAGGGAAATGAGTACCGTATCCATTACACTATAACTAGATAGGATCCAATCCTTAAGGAGGTACTTGAGTGAGTAATCGTCGTTTGTTTACTTCTGAGTCAGTAACAGAGGGGCATCCTGATAAAATTTCAGATCAGATTTCCGATGCCATTCTGGATGATATTCTTGCGCATGACCCAAATGCGCGCGTTGCCTGTGAAACTACAGTAACAACTGGGCTTGTATTAGTTTCCGGTGAAATTACAACTTCGCACTATGTGGATATTCCAAAAGTCGTTCGTGAAACGATTCAAACAATCGGTTATACACGTGCAAAATACGGATTTGATGCTGAAACATGCGCGGTGCTTTCATCTATTGATGAGCAGTCTGCCGATATTGCAGCAGGTGTAAACGTTGCTCTTGAAGCGCGTGAAGGCACAATGTCAGAAAGTGAAATTGATTCAATTGGTGCAGGTGATCAAGGTCTTATGTTTGGTTACGCATGTAATGAAACGGCTGAATTAATGCCGCTACCAATTTCTCTTGCGCATAAGCTAGCTCGTCGATTGAGTGAAGTAAGAAAAGAAGAAATTCTTCCTTATCTTCGTCCTGACGGAAAGACTCAGGTAACGGTTGAATATGATGAATCTGGAAAGCCGGTTCGCGTTGATACGATCGTTGTTTCAACACAACACCACCCTGAAATTTCACTTGAACAAATTCAGCGTAACATTAAGGAGCACGTTGTGAAGCCAGTTGTTCCTGCTGAATTGATTGATGATGAAACAAAATACTTCATTAACCCCACTGGCCGTTTTGTGATTGGTGGGCCACAAGGTGATGCAGGTTTAACAGGAAGAAAAATCATTGTTGATACTTATGGTGGTTATGCGCGTCACGGTGGTGGTGCATTCTCTGGTAAGGATGCTACGAAAGTAGACCGTTCTGCTGCATATGCTGCTCGTTATGTAGCTAAGAACCTCGTCGCTGCAGGTCTTGCTGATCGTTGTGAAGTTCAACTTGCCTACGCGATTGGTGTTGCTCAGCCGGTATCGATTGCGATTGATACATTTGGTACTGGAAAAGTGTCAGAGGAACGACTTGTTGAACTAGTAAGAGAGAACTTTGACCTTCGTCCAGCAGGCATTATTAAGATGCTTGATCTTCGCCGTCCTATTTATAAGCAAACGGCTGCGTATGGTCATTTTGGACGTACGGACATTGAACTTCCTTGGGAACAAACGGATCGTTCAGAAGCCCTTAAACAGGGTGCAGGAATTTAATAAATGATGAAAAGAGGCCGTTGGTCTCTTTTTTTTGTTTTCATTTAGTGAATATAAAGTCTTTATGAGTAAATAAGGTGTGATAAACTCGAAGAAAATGTTGGGGGAGAAAAGGAATGAAGAGAATTTTTGGTGAAGAAATTACAACGCTGCAAGAACTTGAAGAGATGGCTGGGAATCCGAGTCAGCTTGCTGCACATAAGGTTATTTCTTTTCTTGATGAACATTGTAGAGAGTTTATTCGCTTTACACCTTTTATCACGATAGCAACCCATTCAAGTACGGGTAGTGATGTTTCTCCAAGAGGAGATAAGCCAGGCTTTATTCAAGCGTTAGATGACTATCATCTATTAATACCAGAAAGACCAGGAAACAAACGAATGGACTCGATGAGGAACATAGTAGAAAACCCAATGGTTGGTTTGCTTTTCATGATTCCAGGACGAGATGAAACGTTGCGCATTAATGGGCTTGCGACGATTGTGAAAGATAAAAGCCTCCTTGCACGATGTGAGTACAAGGGGAAAACGCCATTGTTTGGAATTGGCGTTGAAATAAAAGAATGTTTCATTCACTGTGGAAAAGCACTAAAACGATCCCATCTCTGGGAACCGGAGCGTTGGCCAAACATAGAAGGGCTCGCACCGGCTACTAGAATGCTTTCAGATCATACGAAGATCGGTGAAGAAAACGTTGCGGAATCGTTAAGGGACAGTTATACAAACCGTCTTTACTGAATTGATTGTACTGAAATGGAACCTAATCCTTTATAGATGTTTGGTCGACCGATTGAACAGTAAATTAAATCATAGGTGTTAGCAATGATTCGCATTTCATCCAGGGGGAATAAGTTGTGACCGTCTACGACTAATGGAAGATTGAGTCCTTTAATGATTTTACCCCAGTTTAGTTGTTTAATGGACACTAGTTCACTCATCAATAAAAGAGCATCGCAATCTTGCACTGATTCGTAAATCGTGTTCATCTCGTTTTCTTTTTTGCCTTTCGTTTTTTCAGTATCAAACTGTTGAACAATAGCACCTTCCTCTTTCAATTTTTTAATGACTAACTCATAAGGTGGAAGTGCTGGGATCGGTTTTACTGTAGATGAAGTGAAAATAGCAATTTTGGCTCCTTGGAGAGTTCCGAGGAAATCTTTCAGTTTCTGAATCAATAATTCAGGCTGATATTGATCAATTTCATCTAGTGCCTTAAACATTTGATTTGCAGAAGAAGATGCTTTGATCATTGAACGAAATGAAGCAAGTTCGTCTAACGTGTCAGTACCTAGAAAAGAAGAACCGGGGTGAAGAGAGTGCTCACTAAATTTGGGTGTCTTCGGTAATGCGCCTTGAATTAATTCAACGTCACCCCCGTATTTTTCTGCAACCCCAGCGATCATCGTTAGACACGAGACTTGTAATGATTGATACGTATGATAAGCGTATCTCATTAATTCTGCACTAGTATGGTCCATATATTGAAGAGACGACGTAATAGGCTCATAGAACGTTTCCATCGCACGGCAAGCTCGAAGCGAAGAAGTGCCGATAATGATTTGAGAAGGATACGTAAAATCTTTTACTGCTGAGCCTTTTCGAATAAAATCTGGATTACTCACAACATCGAAGGAGCGATCAGACACACCCTGTTCTATGAGAATGTCTTCTACTTTTGATGCTGTTCCTGGGGGAACATTACTTTTAATAATGAAGGTTTTATGTTGTTTAATTGTAAGAGCAATTTTTCTTATGAAACGAAAGAAACAAGTAAGATCAGGATGTTTATTCTCGTCAACTGGAATCGGTTCAGTGAATAAAAGAATGTCTGCTTCAGAAGCGGCTGTTAATCGATTAACAGAGAAGCTTAATTGACCAGCCTTTTTCGCTTCTGTCAGCATTTCTGTTAATCCTTCTTCATCCACAATAACTTCGCCTGAATTGAGTGCAACAATTTGCCTTCGATCCTCATCGGTACAAACGACATGATGACCATGTGAAGCGAAGATAGCGGATGCGGTTAAACCAATTTCATTGGTGCCAAATACAGCAAGCTTCATTATTTTTCTCCTTTCTAAGCGTATTGAGCAATCTTCTTAACTCCAATTGTTTTTTCGTAGTCCTCTAATAATCGACCAAAAATGGCATCCCAAGATTGAGAAAGTGCGTAGCGTCGACCCTCATACCCCATCATTCTCCGTTCAGTATGATCTGATAAGAGTCGTTTAATCGCGCTAATGTATTCCTCCTCCTTATTAGGGGAGCAGAAAAGTCCATTTCGTTCTTCTGACACAACGTCAGTTAAGCCTCCAGCATTTGCAGCTACAACAGGGGTTCCTGAGGCGAGAGACTCCAATGCGACATTTCCAAATGTTTCAGTAGCAGATGGGAATATGAAAAGATCTGAAGTTGCGTATAGCTCAGCTAATTCTTCTCCTTCTTTGTATCCAGTGAATGTTACATTTCTAGGTGCATTTTCTTTGAAATGAGGCATGGCTGGTCCTTCTCCTACTACCAACCATCGTGTTTGTCGTTTTAATTCATCAGGTAGTTTCCACATGATTTTTTGTAACGTTTCAAGATTTTTTTCTGGAGCTAGTCGACTAACAAATAATAGAATATACTTTTCCTGAAAATTGTATCGTTCTCGTAGTGACTGATTTTTTTTAAGCGGAGAAAAGTGTTCACAGTTAACGCCTCTTCTCCAAAGTTTCAGGTTCTCAAAACCTTTTTCATTTAGCCGGTGCCGTGTTTCGTTAGACGGAACAAAGGTGCTAGAGAATTGCTGATGAAACCACGTTAAATATTTCCACATGACAGGGGAAAACCATTCAAGGTAATAATGTTGTAGATAGTCGTCAAAATTCGTATGATAGGAAGCAACCATGGGCACATTGTTCTTTTTTCCATAGTGCAACCCGCACATTCCGATATTAAACGGTGTTGCTACATGAAGGAGGTCCGGGTTGAACCCCTGGAGCTGATTGCGGATAAGACTTAATTTAGGAAGGGCAATGCGGCATTCGGGATATAGGAAAAACTTCATACTTGTAAACCGATGAACATTACTTGTGAACAGGTCTTCATCAGCCTGACAGTCGGGTGCGAAAAGCATATAATCGACATGCTGACGATCCATATATGTGGTTAACTTACCGAGTGTGCGAGAAACCCCATTGACCTGTGGATAATACGTGTCAGTAAAGAGTGCAAGTTTCATGGCAGGTCCTCCTCTTCTAGCCTAATATGAGTGTTGAAACAATGCCTGATCCACCACCAAGTAAGACACCAACGAGAACATCAGAAGGATAATGATGACCTAAGTAGATCCGCGATAAGGCAACTAGACTCCCAAGAGCAATAAGGGGAAGAGCTAGTGAAGGAAGATGAAAGACAAACGGTGTAAGAACAGAAAATATAGCTGTCGTATGTCCAGAAGGAAAAGAATGGTCTTTAAGAGGGTAGACGAGCATTTTAGTTTCTGGCATTGCCAGGTATGGCCGGTGCCTTGGATAATACTTTTTAATTAAATGAACAGGTAGATGACTTGCAGCAAGAGCAAAGGCGGCTTGTAACCCCCATATTTTTATAGGAGCAGGTAACAAAGCCAGTAACAAAAGTGTGCTTAAAACCATTGTTCTCGCACCACCTGCATGAGTAACAAAGCCAAAAAGTGATGTGAGATATCTTGAATGACATGTTAAATTCACAAATCGAAATACGGTACACTCCCGCTCATAAAGCCATCCAACCATTTTACTCAAAAAGAATCCCCCTTCAACCTATGTGTTACCTCAAGCATATATCAGAATTTTAATGCCACTATTAAAGAAATCTTAAGGAATTGTTAAGACGAAACAAAAAAGATCAGGAATGATCTTCCTGATCTTTTTCATCAAATTAACGTAAAATAGATTACATAGCCAATGGCTAATGCTGTTGCGATAATATAAACAAGAAAAATCGGATTACTAAAGAAAGAAGATTTGACCCGGGCGTTCCCTTGATTATCATATTCGCCTTTTTGATTTTGTCCAAGCCTGTACGTCATAAAAGCCCCTATTAGCAAGGTGATGACGACGAGCACGATCAAGACCATTGTCATTTTGTACACGGAAGCCACCTCGATCCATTTAGGATTGTATTGGTAACCTTCCTCAAACGAACGACAAATATGCGTGTTTTCTAGAGCGGTTTTTGCGCTTTGTAATAAGCTGCCTTTTCAACGTATTCTCTTCGAATGCGGTTCATATCTTGCAGATCATGATCTGTTAATGTTCTAACCACTTTAGCTGGCCTTCCGAATGCTAGAGAATGAGGCGGGATTTTCTTTCCAGGTGGGACAAGGCTTCCGGCACCTATAAAAGAACCTTCTCCAACCTCAGCTCCATCAAGAATGATTGAACCCATTCCAACAAGAGCGTCCTTACGAATAATACTACTATGGAGGATAACCTGATGGCCGATCGTCACACCATCTTCAAGAATAAGTTTTTTATTGGGACTCTGATGGAGAACACAATTATCTTGTATATTCACTTTTTTACCAATTTCTGTTGGTGCCACATCTCCGCGAATCGTCGTGTTAAACCAGACGCTACTATGTTCTTCAATTGTCACATCCCCTGTAATGGTAGTATAATCCGCAATATAGACTGTTTCATGAATCTGAGGTTTTTTGTCATGATACGCATACAGCATTGCAATCCCAACCTTCATTTAGTATAGATGAAATCCTTTTCAAAAGTAGTGTATCAAAAAGAACGGACCTACATAAGGGGGCTGATTTTTCATGCGCATAAAAGAAACTGAATATCCAAAAGGAGTTATTGTATTAGTTCATGGAGCGAACGAACATCATCGTAGATATGATTGGCTCGTTTCAAAATGGATTGAAGCAGGTTACCATGTAGTGCTTGGTGATTTACCAGGGCAAGGAGAGAGTACGAGAAGACGAGGGCATATTGATTCGTTTGACCAATATATCGAAACGATCGACAAATGGATCAAAAGAGCTCACGAATTTCAGCTACCAGTGTTTTTATTAGGACATAGTATGGGAGGTCTTGCTTCGATTCGAACGATTATGGAAAAGCGACCGTCTCTGACGGGAGTGATTTTATCGTCTCCTTGTATTGGTCTAGTGAATCCTCCTAATAAAGGCGTTGATATTCTCTCTAAAGTATTAAATCCAATCGTTCCTTCGTTAAGGTTAAATTCCAAGCTTGAGCCGAATATCGGGACAAGGAATCCGGAGTTTCACAAACGCGATCAAGAAGATCCGCTTATGGTTCAAAAAGTATCGGTAAGATGGTATCGTGAACTTCTCAAGGCAATGAAAATCGCAAACGAAGGTGCAAGAACATTTCACAATTTACCATTGCTTGTTGTACAGGGTGGCGATGATCGTATTGTGGATAAACAAGCCGTTATTTCATGGTTTAACCGTATTCCCTTGAAAGAGAAGGCCTATAAAGAATGGGATGGATTTTATCATGAGGTGTTCAACGAACCAGATCGTGAAGATGTATTTCAAACAGCCAAATCGTTTGTTGAATTAAAACTTGAATTACTATACCGCAAAGAAAATAAGATAAATAATTAATACAGGAGTGGGGTCATTTGAAAGTACCGAGTCAACCCTGGACGCTGATGTATAGTATCTATCGACGCGTCTTACCGAGGGTTCATCATGAATTAGAATATTGGAGGAGACGGGCTGAACAAATCCCAAATCCTGAACTTAGAAAACAGGCGCTAAACAGCATTGATTCAAAAACGTTTCACTGTGAAGGTGGAGGGATCTATGGGTTACTTGCTGGAAAGCAGATTGATCGTTCGATTTCATTTATCGCTGCTTATCAGACAATTAGCGACTACCTGGATAACTTATGTGACCGAAGTACTTCACTTGATCCAAAAGACTTCAGTGCTCTACATGAGGCAATGATTGAGGCTCTTTCGCCTGAGATTGAAGCATCTAATCATTATTATCGGTATCGGGAAGAAAAAGATGATGGTGGTTATTTAGTTGAACTTGTTCAGACGTGTCAGAAGGTAATTCGTGAGTTGCCAAATCAATCAGAAGTGCAGCCGGCCTTACTAGAACTCTGTCATTACTACTGCGATCTTCAGGTACATAAACATGTGAAAGAGGAAGAACGCGTGCCAAGATTGAAGAGCTGGTTTGACCAGCATAAGAAGCAAATGCCAGAAATGACTTGGAACGAATTTTCTGCTTGTGCAGGATCCACGTTGGGTATATTTTGTCTTGTCTCGTACTCACTAGGTGAAGAAATCCCACAAGGTGGAACAGCGATGATTAAAGATGGGTACTTTCCGTGGGTACAGGGGCTTCATATTATGCTGGATTACTTTATTGATCAGGAAGAGGATCGAGCTGGTGGAGATTTGAATTTTTGTTTTTATTATAAAGACAATGATGAGCTCGCCAAGCGTGTTGCGCACTTTATTAAGGAAGCAGATAAAAGCGTAGAGGGACTTCCCCATTCTTCTTTCCACCGTTTAATTAATAGGGGATTACTTGGAATATACCTTGCCGATCGCAAAGTAATGGAACAGAAAGATGTTCGTTCGTTAGCTCGTAAAATCATTCGTATTGGTGGACGATCGAGCATTTTCTTTTACTTTAATGGATGGTTTTATAGAAGACTTCACAAAGCTTCTCAGTAAAACGCGTATAAAAAACACTCATTCGTGAGAAAAGAAGCCTATAGGATTTTGAAAGGGGCTCTTAAGATGAAGAAGCGTTATTACGTAGAGGTTAGTTCAGGTGAAATTTTGGAAGATCAAGGAGCATCAAGTTATCATTTTGAAATTGATGCAGATGAGGAAGATATTTACGAGCTTAGTGAGCTTTTTGATCTAACAGATAAGGATAGTCGACTTTCCTTATACCGTGCTCATGTCCCTGCCATGAGTTATCATGAAGATAAAAACAATGATGACTATGATAACCATATGAAAGAGATATATAGCCTGATACACAAATTAGGGAATAAAAAAACAAGAGATCATATTGAATCAATGAGAATTCTATAAAGAATAAGGGCTGTGCAGAGGCACAGCCCTTATTTTTTGCTGATCGCAAGAATATAGGGGGGATCATTGATTTGGTTAATAAACTGATATTTTAGAACCTGATAATGTGACTGATTAAGATCAGTTACGAAATTTGTCACCTTTTCACTTTCGATTTTTCCTTCTGGGTGCCCAGGATAGACAACTAGAATGAGAAGTCCTCCTGAATGAAGCAAACGTAAGATATCTGTTACAGATTGAATCGTTTCTTCAGCATTAGTGACAATGGATTTATCTCCTCCTGGCAGGTAACCAAGATTAAAGATTGCGGCAGAAACTTTCCCTATATGTTCCTTCTCAATTTTGTTATTAATGGAAGCGTGAGTCTCCTTGAATAGAGCGACCTGGGTATATTGATCAGCTTCTTGCAGTCTTTTTTCGGTCGATTCTATTGCTTCAGATTGGATATCGAATCCATATACTTTGCCTGACTTACCAACCGATTCGGCTAGAAAGAGAGTGTCGTGTCCATTTCCACAAGTACCGTCAATAGCAATGCCACCTTCTGCTAAGACTGAGTTCAGTAGCGTTCTTGTAAAAGGTAAGATACGTTGAAGGGTCATGAGGTATATTCCTTTCTGTTACTAAAAATATTCTTTGCTTCATTTGTCTGCTGCCTGACTTGAACAACTTATCGTGAATGCAGACGTCTAGAAAGCGGTGTTTTAACTAATTATGACTTTACCATGTTCGATCTTTTTCTCCAACTAACTTTCATAAATGTTTGGGAATATATGGAGTGTGGTACAAACTAGTATACAATAAATGAGGTGATCATATGGCGAAGAACGAAAAGGCACACAAACAAGGTGAAACCAATAACCCTGAGCAATTACCTGATAAAGAAAAGAATCAATTGGATGAGGATACTTCAGAAATGAATGTGGATGCAATTCCATTAGAAGATTTAAAAGAAGAACAGAGAGAAGAAAAAGATAAGCCGCACTCAAAAGACGATTCGGCGAGTCAGAAAAAGCATCGCAAAGGATAACGTGCCCAGTATGGGTACGTTTCTTTTTTTATTTTCTATACCTAATAAAAAACAAATTGTATCTGGAGATGTATAGATCACGAAAAAAGCGGCTATTCTGATAATGTTCTTGACATTTCTCACAAGTCTTCATACAATACAAATTATATACGTAATTTGTGAAGTTAAAGATAATGATAAGGAATAGTACCAAGGATTCTATTGCTAGAGAGTTAACGGTTGGTGGAAGTTAACATAGAACCTTTGCGAACTCACCTTTGAATCGGAACCTGAATGGAGTAAGGTGGCCCGTATGCCTGCGTTAAAGGCCTTAAGTGAGTGCTTTTTTAGCACTAAGCCGGGTGGTACCGCGGGTGATTGTGAATAGTAGATTCTCAACCTCTCGTCCCTGTTGATAAACAACGGGGATGGGAGGTTTTTTATTTTTTCTGTAAGGACTGGAAGGAGAGAGTAGCAATGGCATTTGATCACAAATCAATTGAAAAGAAGTGGCAGCACTTCTGGGAAACAAACAAAACATTTAAAACAGAGAATGACGCGCAAGGTGAGAAAGTTTATATACTCGATATGTTCCCTTATCCATCTGGAGCGGGTCTGCACGTTGGACACCCTGAAGGCTATACGGCAACAGATATTTTATCTCGTATGAAAAGAATGCAAGGATACAATGTCCTTCATCCAATTGGATGGGATGCATTTGGGCTACCAGCAGAACAATATGCACTTGATACAGGTAACAACCCACGGGACTTCACACAAAAGAACATCGATACATTCCGTCGACAAATTAAAGAGCTTGGTTTTTCATACGATTGGGATCGAGAAATTAATACAACTGATCCGCATTATTACAAATGGACACAGTGGATTTTCACGAAATTATATGAAAAAGGTCTTGCATACGTAGACGAAGTAGCTGTGAACTGGTGTGAAGCGCTAGGAACTGTTCTTGCGAATGAGGAAGTTATTGACGGTAAGAGTGAGCGCGGCGGTCATCCTGTTGTTCGTAAACCAATGAAGCAATGGGTCTTAAAAATTACGGAATATGCGGATCGCTTGCTTGAAGATCTAGAGGACCTTGACTGGTCTGACAGCATTAAAGAAATGCAGAGAAACTGGATTGGGAAGTCCGAAGGCGCTGAAGTGACGTTTACAATTGATGGTTATGATGAGTCAATTGATGTCTTTACGACGCGTCCAGATACACTGTTTGGCGCAACGTATATGGTGCTAGCACCCGAGCATCCTCTAGTTGATAAAATTTCGACGAGTGAACAAAGATCCAAAGTTGAGAGCTATCGTTCAAAAGTTCAAACAAAGAGTGATCTTGAGCGAACAGAGCTATCAAAAGAGAAGACTGGTGAATTTACTGGCGCCTATGCAGTTAACCCAATAAACAATGAAGAGCTTCCGATTTGGGTAGCGGATTACGTGCTAATGAGTTATGGAACTGGTGCGATCATGGCTGTTCCTGCTCATGACGAGCGTGATTATGAGTTTGCGACTGCCTTTAACCTTCCAATCCAAGAAGTTGTGGCTGGTGGAGATGTCTCGAAAGAAGCCTATACAGAAGATGGGAAGCATGTAAACTCTGATTTCTTAAACGACCTTGAGAAAGAAGAAGCCATAACGAAAAGCATTGAATGGTTAGAGGAAAATGGTAAAGGAACGAAAAAAACAACGTATCGTCTTCGCGATTGGTTATTTAGCCGTCAGCGTTACTGGGGTGAACCAATTCCGATTATTCATTGGGAAGATGGTTCGATGAGCGCAGTACCGAAGGAAGAGTTACCGGTCGTTCTACCAGAGACAACGGAAATTAAGCCGTCTGGAACTGGCGAATCTCCTCTTGCGAATATCGAGGATTGGTTGAACGTCGTCGATCCTAAAACTGGTATGAAAGGCCGTCGTGAAACAAATACGATGCCACAATGGGCTGGAAGCTGCTGGTACTATCTGCGTTATATCGATCCTGATAACGATGAGATGCTAGCGGATCCTAAGAAGCTTGATGAATGGCTACCTGTGGATATGTATATCGGTGGTGCAGAGCATGCCGTTCTTCACTTGCTTTATGCTCGTTTCTGGCATAAAGTTCTGTATGATATCGGTGTAGTACCAACGAAAGAACCATTCCAACGCCTTCGCAACCAGGGAATGATTCTTGGTGAAAACAACGAAAAAATGAGTAAGTCAAAAGGAAACGTAGTAAATCCAGATGAAATAGTTGAAAGCCACGGTGCAGACACACTTCGTCTATATGAAATGTTTATGGGGCCGTTTGAAGGGTCGATTGCATGGTCACACAATGGTCTTGATGGAGCTCGTCGTTTCCTTGATCGTGTATGGCGCTTGTTTGGCGAAGGTGACCTAACAAAGTCTTCGATTTCTGAAGAAAATTCAGGAGAAAAGATGGAGCGCGTTTATCATGAAACAGTTAAGAAAGTAACTGAAGATATGGAAGGACTGCGCTTTAACACCGCTGTGTCTCAAATGATGGTATTTGTAAATGAAGCGTATAAGCAGGAAACGGTTTCGGTTACTTTAATGGAAGGGTTTGTGAAGTTACTTTCACCTATCGCGCCTCACCTTGCGGAAGAACTATGGAGTGCGCTTGGACATGGCGAATCACTTGCGTATGCGAACTGGCCAATGTTTGATGAAAGCAAACTTACAGTAGACGAAGTTGAGATTGTTGTTCAAATTAACGGCAAACTTCGTGCTAAAATATCCATTCCTACAGAAGCATCTCGTGATGAGATGCAGGAAATTGCGTTAGAGCATGAGAAAATAAAAGGTCAACTTGATGGCAAAACACTTCGCAAAGTTATTGCTGTTCCAGGTAAGTTAGTGAATATCGTAGCTAATTAACAACTAACCCTCTCCAGTTGATGGAGAGGGTTTTAACTATGTAAATTATGTTGAAAATGATTAAATAACATATTGCATAACCTTTTCCTGTATTTGAGAATATTAGTAAGATGATGAGAAGATAGATTTCTTGTATTGAACAAACAAATCATGTACGATTGAATTTGTTAAAGTGAATACAATCGAAAAATCATATGAGAACTGTACGAAAGGGGTATGTTTTTTATGAGTAATGAAATTAAGACAGTAACACCTGAAGAGGTTGAAAAGCTAATCAATGATGGAAAGAACGTTTCGTTAATTGATGTACGTGAGGACGAGGAAGTAGAGGAAGGTATGATCCCTGAAGCGAAGCACATTCGTCTTGGTACTCTTCCGGAACGACTTGATGAAATAAACAAAGAAGAAGAGCATATTATGATTTGTCGCTCTGGACGTCGTAGTGAGCGTGCTTGCGAGTACATGCAAGAAGCTGGTTATGAAGTAAGAAATATGGTTGGCGGTATGATGAAATGGGAGGGTAAACTGAAATAACCCTGCTAAAAAGGAGAGAGTTTGAATGGCGATATGGGGAATGGCTGGTGCAGTAATGGCTGCCTTGACTTTAGGATTATGGAGAGTAGTTTATCCTTATTCTTATATGAAGCCGATTCATTTAGATCGGTTTGATGATGATAAATACTGTCTCATTGATGTGAGAGATTATATTCTTTCGCACCGTACGCCTTATGAAAAAGCAAAGAATATTCCGCTTTCTTATTTAGGAAGACAGACGAAAGAAAATGAAGTGTGTGATAAAGAGATTATTGTTCTTGCCGAGGATCGAAAAGCAGCAAGACTCGCTGTTAAGATCCTGATGAAACAGCGTAAGCAACCTATTTATTACATGACCGTTTCGTAATGAAAACGTCTTTTGGAGTTGGTCTCTAAAAGACGTTTTCCTGAAGTATTAATCCAAGTAAGTTGATGTGTTTAATAAATCATAGCACTTTTTTCACCATCTTCCAAATAGATTGCTTAAAGAAAAGAAATTTCCTTTAGCCTCCTATCTGGTATAATGATGGAAAAGACTACACCGGGGTGTTGTGAAATGAAGGCAGAACTAATACGTGCTATGATGGACTTACAGGCTCTTCAACAATTGCAGATAGGAAATACAGTGAAGCAGACGACCACCTTTTCCTTTACTGATATGCTTGAACAAGCTCTCTCTAACCAGAACCCTGGACAAACCAATCCTAAATCAACTTTTACTTCAATCCCGGCGGAAGTATCTGTGCCATCCCAATTTCCAATCTCGCCTAATCCTTCTTATGCGCCTTCATCGCTTGAAATCGATGGGTATATAGAAGAATTATCGGTGAAATATGACGTCGATCCTAAGCTCATTCATTCCATTATTAAACAAGAATCAGGCTATAAGTCAGATAGCGTGAGCGGAGCTGGGGCTATGGGGTTAATGCAATTAATGCCTGCTACTGCCGCTTCATTAGGAGTAAAAGATCCTTTTGACCCTGGACAAAACATTGAAGGCGGCGTAAAGTACATGAAACAAATGATGAATAAATATAATGGAAACACTGAGCTTGCACTAGCCGCTTATAATGCTGGACCGGGAAATGTGGATCGGTACGGTGGAATACCTCCGTTTCAAGAAACACAAAATTATGTTTCTAAAGTAATGGGGAATTATCGAGCATAAATTAGTTAAAGCTGTCTCACTCGACCGCATTTTAGCAGTCGTCAATGAGGTAGCTTTTTTTTAAGGTTTCATTTCATAATGGAATTTCTTTTGACTTCGTTATGTTCGGAGCGAGAGAATAAGGGCAGGTCTGAAAGAAGATACAAATTATTGATATACTAAACATGAGGTGACTAATTTGAACGAATTTACTACATTGGGACTGGACTCGCGTCTCATTAAGCAACTTGAAGCTCAGGGCATCGATACCCCAACAGACATTCAAAGAGAAACGATTCCCGTCATGTTACAGGGAAAAGACGTCATTGCCCAGGCTCAAACGGGCACAGGAAAAACATTTGCTTTCTTGCTGCCAATTCTTGAGAAAATAGACACAGAAGCCCCAGAAGTACAGGCTCTCATTGTGACTCCAACGCGTGAGCTTGCCATCCAGATTACTTCAGAATTGATGAAGTTAGTTGAAGGGCGAGATGACGTCAATGTTCTAGCTGTTTATGGTGGTCAGGATGTTGAAAGACAGATCAAGCATCTTAATAAGCAAGTACACATTGTTGTTGCAACGCCTGGACGCCTGTTAGATCACGTGAGAAGAGAAACTATCGATTTATCTCATACTTCTTATCTGGTGTTAGATGAAGCCGATCAAATGCTTCATATTGGTTTTCTTAGAGAAGTAGAAGATATTATAAATGAAACGCCTGAAAGCCGTCTAACCGCCTTATTCTCAGCCACAATGTCGAGTGATATTAAACAACTTGCCAAGCGTTTTATGCGCTCCCCTGAGAAAATTAGAGGGAAAGAGAAAGGGAAAACGGTTGAGGAAATTGAACAATTTGTGATTGAAACAACAGACCGACGAAAATTTGGCTCACTTACTGAAACAATTGACGAAGTGCGTCCGTTCCTCGGAATTATTTTCTGTCGTACGAAGCGAAGGGTTAGTAAATTAAATGGTGATTTGAAAGCAAATGGATATTTATCCGATGAGCTTCATGGTGATTTATCTCAGTCGAAACGTGAAAGTGTCATCAAACGATTCCGTGATGCGAAAATTCAGCTTCTTGTTGCCACAGATGTGGCAGCACGAGGGCTTGATATTGAAGGCGTAACGCACGTTTTCAACTATGACATTCCTCAAGATACAGAAAGTTATATCCACCGGATTGGTCGAACGGGGCGTGCTGGTGGAGATGGTGCATCGTATACGTTTATAGCTGCCAAGGATCAATCATTTATTCAAATGATTGAAAAAGGGATCGGTAAGAAACTTGCTAGAAAAGCCGTTGAAGGTGCACTACCTGATGGTGAAGAGCGTAATGATGAAAGAAGAAATGATCAAAGAAGTAGATCCAGTCATTCTTCTCGTAAGACTGGTTCCTCGAACAGTCGCAATCGAAATAGCGGAAGAAACCGAAACAAACGATAAAAGAAAGAGAGGGCACGTCCATAGGACGATCCCTCTCTTTTTAGATAGGTGACTATAATCGTAATCCACTTAAATAGCAGAAGTTGTTTTTCTTTCAGCAGCGCTTTTACCTGCTGTATACCCTGTTACAAAGGCTGAAGTGATGTTATAGCCCCCGGTATACCCGTGAATGTCGAGTACTTCTCCACAAAAGTAAAGACCTGTGGTGAATTTTGAAGCCATTTCTTTTGGGTGTATTTCTTTTAGAGATACGCCCCCACCCGTTACGAAGGCTTTATCAATTGGAAGGGTACCATCAATCGCCACTAGGAATTGCTTTAATAAACGGACGTATTCACGCACTTTTTCCTTCGATAAGTGAGCATACGTCGTTTCAGGCGATATGTCTGCTTTAGTAAATAAGAAGAGCATGTATCGTTCTGGTACTTTGCTTTTCCAGATGTTTTTAATTGCTTTTTTAGGCTCTTCTTTTGCGAGCTTCATATGCTCGCGAAACAATTCCTCTTCGTTTTGATCAGGTACGGCATCAATTTGCAGGGGAATGTATTGCGCATTGAATTTTTTCATTGCTTTCACAACATATTGACTGCAACGTAGAACGGCGGGGCCAGAAAGTCCAATATGTGTAAAAATCATGTCCCATCGATGTGTTTTAATCACCTTGCCCTTTGGGTTAAGAACAGATAGCGCAACATCCCGAAGTGATAATCCCTGAAGTTCCTTGTTTTTAATAAAAGCTTCACTAGAAGTAAGGGGAACTTCAGTGGGGTATAGATCTGTGATCGTATGACCACCTTCTTCCGCCCATGCATATCCATCTCCGGTTGAACCCGTATGAGGGACAGATTTTCCTCCAACTGCAATAACCACGTTCGATGAGTGAATGTCTTCTTTAGTTTTAAGTCTTATACCTGAAACGGCCCCATCTTCATAAAGAACTTTCTCAACTGGGGTATTGACTTGTATTGTCACATTTAAGTGTCGTACTTTATCTAGTAGTGCATTTACAACAGACTTTGCATCATCAGTGACGGGGAACATTCTGCCATGATCTTCTTCTTTTAATTTAATGCCAAGGTCTTCAAAGAATGTGATAATGTCTTCATTATCAAAAATGTTAAACGCGCTGTATAAGAATTTTCCGTTTCCTGGAATGAATTTGATTAGTTCATCAAGTGGAAGTCGGTTTGTTACGTTACAACGACCGCCTCCAGAAATCGCTAGCTTTCGTCCAAGCTTATTCCCTTTATCAACGAGAAGCACTTTTGCTCCATGTTCAGCCGCTGATACAGACGCCATGAGTCCGGACGGACCTCCGCCAATCACAATGACATCATAGTTCATACTTACACCTCTCTCATTTTGCTACACTCAAACATACCATAATTCACTCCCCTTAATAAAGTTTCACAAAAATTTATATTTGTTGTTACTAGCTAAATAGCTTAAAATGGAGAAGTGTATTTAAAGAACTGTTGAAAATTGTTGATAGATGACGAATGGATCTAGTTGAATGGTTAGAAGTAGGAGATGGAGAAATGTCTGATTCAAATGTGATTAGAGGGACGATGCTGTTATCAGCAGCTACCCTTTTTTCTAGAATAATTGGTATGATTTATATGTTTCCTTTTACAGCTCTTGTTGGTACGCAGGGTGTAGCCCTTTATCAATATGCTTATACTCCATATACGATAATGCTAAGCCTGTCCACGGTGGGAATACCGCTTGCAGTCTCAAAGTTTGTTTCAAAATATCACACGCTTGGAGATTACCGAACGGGAAGAAGACTTTTTAAGTCAGGACTTCTTTTAATGACTCTTACTGGATTTGTAGCATTTCTAGCTCTTTTCCTTTTGGCAGAACCAATTGCTCGTATTGTCATTGATGAGGGGAAAGAAGGGAATACAATTGCCGATGTAACATTAGTTATAAGGGTCGTGAGTATGGCGCTATTAATTGTGCCGATCATGAGTCTAACGCGCGGTTTTTTCCAAGGTCTACAATCGATGGGACCAACAGCTGTTTCACAAGTCGTTGAACAAATTTTCCGGATTGTATTTATCCTAGTTTCCAGTGTTATTATTATTAAATTTATGGACGGGGATGAAGCGACGGCCGCTACATTCGCCACTTTTGGTGCATTTGTTGGGGCGGTTGGGGGATTGCTTGTAGTTTTCTGGTATTACAGAAAGCGAAAGCCAACGTTAGATCGTCATCTTGCTGAAAGTACGGTAGATCATGATGTATCCTTAAAGGATATGTATAAAGAAATCATTACGTATGCTCTTCCGTTTGTTGTAGTCGGTTTGGCGATTCCTTTATATTTGCAAATTGATACGTTGCTCATTAATCCAGCATTGAAGAGTATTGGTTATGATAAACCTGCCTATGAAGAAGTGTTTGCGATTATCACGGGACTTGCTCATAAGTTGATTATGATCCCAGTATCGCTTGCTACTGCTCTTTCAATGACGATTATCCCAGCTATTACGAAATCATTTACAGCGAATCGTGAAGGATCATTGCAAAATCAGTTAACGCAAACGTTCCAAATATTATTGTTCTTGACGACTCCCGCTGCTATAGGTTTAGCCGTTTTATCTGAACCGATTTTTAGAGTTCTTTATCCGACGGTAAATCAAGATCTTGGTAGCTGGTTATTAATGTGGTATGCGCCAACGGCTATATTATTTGCACTCTTTTCTGTAACAGCTGCGATTTTACAGGGAATTAATAAACAGAAGTTTGCCGTTTATAGTTTACTCGCTGGTCTTGTCCTTAAAGCTGGACTAACTTATCCCTTTGTTACAATGTTTGAGGGGAAAGGATCTATTCTTGCGACAAATATTGGTTTACTAACTTCGGTTATCATTACAATCGCTGTCATTAAGAAATATACAGATTACGAGTTTGGATTCCTCTCAAGAAGGTTACTCCTTATTGGAATTTTCGTCGTGATTATGGCGGTTGCTTCCAAATTAGCCATTCTTCCATTAGAATCGGTTATGCCTGATTTATACCTTTCAACAAGTGAAGGCGGAAGCATGTTGTATTCGATCATCAATTTACTAATTGGCGTTACGGTTGGAGGAATTGTATTTCTATGGCTATCGTATCGTTCCAATCTAGCGGGTTTAATTTTAGGTGAACGATTCTCATTTCTAAAAAGACGTTAAAAAAAATGAAGGCCTCTTGAGGCCTTCATTTTTTATGGATGGAATAATCGAGAAAGCTAATAGCCATAGTCCTCATCACGAATCCCGATCTGTCTCTCAATTCTTGTGATTCTTCGATCTTGTCGTCGTAGCTGGCGCTCTATTTGTCTGAGCTGTTGCTCAATATTTCCTGGATATCCTGGTTGGCCCGGATACCCGGGCTGTCCTGGGTATCCGGGAAAGCCAGGATACATTTGAAACTGCTGCCCTTGCTGCCGATCATAATCATACATACACAACGCCTCCTTTTATAGGTACTTGATAGTGTATGTAAAGGCTGGGCAGTGTTGCTGGGCATGTGTCCCGTGTTATACTGAGTTTTTCTGATACCAACTGAGTTGCTCTCCGATTCCAAGTCCTTTTAAAGGCACTTCATACACATAGTTGAATCGGTTAAGTTGCGGCTCAAGGTGTTTTCGATAAACGGAGCCACCGTGTAAACACACGAGAATATCCGTAGAAGTCTCATGTAGAGAGAATTGCTCAATTACTTTTTGAGCCCATTCTTCTCGTTGATGATGGGAAAATGTTTTAATTGAGACGTCATAGGGGTCCATGATGTCTTCTGGTAATAAAAGTCCATCTTTGGCATTATAGAAATACATGCGGTCATAATGTTGAGATGCGTATTCTAAGGTTTTTTGAAATAAAGGACTTTGGTAAAATTCCGTCACAGGTGCAGACTTATTGCTTTTCTTGCGTGCTGTTGCTAAAAGTCCAACTTTCACAGTCATACGATTCACTCCAAACGTGCATTTTGGCATTTATCGTTTACATACCCTTACAAACCAAAAAGTATGCTAAAAAAACAAATAAATAGTGGAAATAATATGGAAAAGGAGAGGTTGAAATGCGTTTAGATAAATTATTAGCAAATATGGGCTACGGCACGAGGAAAGAAGTAAAAAAACTTTTGAAAACAGGCGTGGTTCGTGTTGATGAAGAGGTGATTAAGGATGCGAAGCAACATATCGATCCTGAAGAAAATCACGTAACTGTTTATGAAGAAACCGTAGAATATCGGGAATTCATTTACCTAATGATGCACAAACCGGCTGGGGTTATTTCAGCAACGGAAGATGAAGAAGAAACTGTCATTGACTTACTCATTCCTGAGGATCAAGTTTTCGAACCATTTCCTGTAGGACGATTAGATAAAGATACAGAAGGATTATTAATCATCACGAATGATGGTAAGCTAGCTCATCACTTAACGTCACCAAAACATCATGTTCCGAAAACTTATTATGCTAAAATTAGTGGCGTTGTATCGGAAGAAGATGTTCGGGCTTTTGAAAAAGGCGTCACGCTTGATGATGGATATGAAACAAAGCCTGGAGAGTTAACAATTTTAAGTGCTGCTGAGGAATCTGAAATTGAGCTTACAATTCATGAAGGTAAATTCCATCAAGTAAAGCGTATGTTTGAAGCGGTAGGCAAGAAAGTCGTTTATTTGCAGCGCATTCAGATGGGAGATATTCATCTTGATCGTGACTTGGAACCTGGGGAATACAGAGAGTTAACTGAGGAAGAGGTAGCCATTCTACAAAAATAATGGTTTGTTTCTTTACGACTGACTTGGGGAATAGCATGAGTAGTCAGTTGTGAAGGAGAGGATTTTTCATGATTAAGGTTGGAAAAGAAATTCTAGATCATAAGTTGAAAAATGAATCATCTGCTGAATTGGTTGTGAAACAAGTTTACTTTGATCAGACGCTTCGGCGAGCAACATATGTTGAGGTTGAGAAAAAAGAGGTCTCTAATGAGAAAGATGCTGTTCCTGATCATCACGCAGATGAAATGCTTCACTCTATTCAAGCGTCAGGAGGACAATTCACGCCTGATAATTATCCGGTGACAGACGATGATCGTAAAGAACGAGATGCAAATGAAACTATGATTGTTTCATTTAGTCAATTATCCTGGCAAAATGATGGCTATTTGCTTCGTGAAAGTCAGGATGAAATTCAAGCAACGGTTTTAGCTGATCAATGTTCTAATAAATCGTTAAATAAAGCTGAAATTTTAACAGAAAGCGGAGAAGAGCTTGGCAAGGTGAAGGAAATTGTCATTGACAAAAGCGGCAGGGTCGAGGGATTTGAGCTTTCAGAAGGCTTTTTATCTGATTTTCTTTCAAGCGATCAACCCTTTTTAAAATTGGATGAAGCAGTAAAGTATCAGCACGGTAAAATTATTGTCCCTACAGACTATCATCATACAATAAAAAAAGCGTGATAGAGAAAAGCCCTGCATTGATGCAGGGCTTTTCTAATGAGTTTAAAAAGCAATGCTTTCAAACTAAATAAAGGCTTTCGTCAGATTTGATCGACGAAAAGCCCAGTGTAGCCTATTATCTAACTTATCCAACTTTAACTCTCTTGCTTGTTATTGTCCAGAATCCTCGGTTTGGGCTTTTGACTAATTCATTGTAGGCCAGTACATTTAAATCTCTTTGAACTGTTCGCTGGGTAATCCCAAACTCTTCAACTAACTCATTTGTGCTGACAGTACCATGCTTGCTAATAAATAAATAGATGGACTTGATACGGGTCATCATACGATCAGTTGAAGTAATACTCAAAGAACCACTCCCTAACATGTAATCAATGCCTTATCCCTAGCATAAAACGTAACTATTAAAACCATATGAAGGAAACGTTAAGATATACTTAATTTCTACATATTCCTTCGATTTTTTATGAAAGTTTGGCTATTTGCTCCGATTAAGACTGGAAGTGATTTCTGGATGTGTTGGGTTCCCCAACTTGGTGTATTGACGAATAGGTCGTACCACTTTCATAAGATAAGCGATTGATTGGCATTATTATTTAATTCCACTCCTACTGCCATTTCCCTCTTTTGGGCCAACTTACACCCCCTCTTTAAAGTTTATTTTACAATAATTCTGTTATTTCGGCAAAAAATTTCATTTCGTTTGGCTTAATCTTCCTTAACGAACATTCCTTTGCTATTCTTAAAGTACGAATACTAAGAGAGGAGGGAGATTCATATGTTATTTCGTATTTTTCTAAAAAATGCCATTAAATTAAACAATCGTTTTATGCTAGCTGTCGCTTTCATTCTAGTTGTCGTTAGTACAGTGATCATGCGGCTCATTGAACCAGAGACGTTTCCATCTCTATTCGATTCACTCTGGTGGGTGATGACAACTGTAACGACAGTAGGATATGGAGATTACTTCCCGATCACGATTGCTGGAAGAATGTATGCGATGTTTCTCTATATTGTTGGTATTGGATTAATTGGAGTTGTTATTGGAAAGTTTGTTGATGGCTTTTCGGAGATTAAAAAGCGAAAGGAGGAAGGAAAAATGCCCTATCAAGGAAACGATCATATCGTCATTATTGGATGGTCGCAAAAAGCTGCATACGCGGTCTCGGAAATTATGGATTCTGATCAATGCGAGATTGTCATTATTGACAAGTTAACAAAAGCTCCATTAATCGAAGAGAATATTCATTATATACAAGGTGATGCTGCAGAAGAAGCAACGCTTAACAAAGCTGATATTATGAATGCGAAAGCAGTTCTTATCTTTTCGGATGATACGATACATGATGCTCTTCTCGCTGATGGAAAGTCACTCATTATTGCTAGCTCTATTGAACGACTTTCAACCGATATTCATACAACGGTTGAAGTAATGAAGGAGGAGCATATAAAGAATTTTACACATGTTCAGGTTGATGAGTTCGTTCTTTCACATGAAGCTGTATCTCGCATGGCTGTTCGATCCGCTTTTACAAAGGGAATATCAGGTGTCTACTCGCAGCTGTTAAGTAGGGGGCATGGTGATAACTTATATGAAATCGGTGTACAGCAAGAGTGGGGTACATATCGGGATGCGTTTCAGAGTCTACTGCAACAAGGAGCTACGCTTATAGCTGATGGAGAGCGGATGGATATTAATCGACGACTGGATGAGTCGATTCCGGAGAGGGCAAAACTCTTTGTCATTTGTGATCACGAAGTATATGAAAGAATAAAAGGGGTGAAATAAATTGAATGATGTAAATTGGAAGGAAGAAGTGCTTAGTCGAAAACAATTGTTAATGAATGACTTAGAAGGACTATTAAAAATTGAGAGTGTTTTAGACGAAGAGAATCGTACAGAGGATGCTCCCTTCGGTTCTGAAGTGAAAAAGGCGCTTGATTATATGCTTAATCTAGGGAAGCGTGATGGCTATCAAACAAAGAATGTCGAACAGGTTGCAGGACATTTAGAGTTTGGACAGGGTGAAGATATAATTGGTGTTTTGTGCCACGTTGATGTTGTGCCAGCGGGGAATGATTGGACAACCCCTCCGTTTACTCCTGATGTTCGAGAAGGAAAGATGTATGCAAGAGGAGCGATTGATGACAAGGGACCGACGATTGCGGCTTACTGGGCAATGAATATCGTCAAGGAACTTTATCCAGCGCTTTCAAAGCGAGTTCGAATGATCGTTGGTACAGATGAAGAAAGCTCTTGGCGATGTGTCGATACCTATTTTAAACATGAAGAAATGCCAACTATGGGCTTTGCACCTGATGCAGTCTTCCCAATTATTCACGCTGAAAAAGGGATTGCTGACTTTGAATGGATTTTCCCTGTTAATGAAGAAAAGAAGGAAACGTTCTTTCTTTACTCTTTTCATTCTGGACAGCGTTTGAATATGGTTCCAGATCATGCAATAGCAAAATGTCAGAGTAGTGAAGATCAATTGCTTGACGTCAAAAAGGAATTTGAGCTATTTTTAAATGATAAAAACCTTAAAGGAAAAGCGACTCTGGATAAGCAATTAACGCTCGAAATACACGGCGTATCCGTTCATGGATCTGCCCCTCATGAAGGTGTCAACGCAGCGTTCCGTTTAGCGGAATTTTTGGAAGGGCTGTCTCTTGATCAAAACGGATCTGCCTACATTAACTTTATCACCAAATGGTTACGGGATGATTTTACTGGCGAGCGCCTTGGCGTCTCTTTCAAAGATAACATTACAGGGTCACTGACGATGAATGCAGGTACTTTCGAGTATCAAGCGAGCCAACAGGGACGAATTGGCATTAATCTTCGGTATCCAGTAACGTGTCAGTTTGATCATGTGAAACAAACGTTTGAAAAGGTAACCGGTCCAATGTCAGTGGAGATGAAAGTGATTGATCATATGACACCCCATCATGTGCCACAAGATCATGAGCTTATTCAGAAGCTTCAACACGTTTATGAAAAGCAAACCGGCAAAGAAGCTAAGCTTCTATCG
Organism: Bacillus sp. Cs-700; assembly: GCF_011082085.1. Classification (NCBI taxonomy): domain Bacteria; kingdom Bacillati; phylum Bacillota; class Bacilli; order Caryophanales; family Bacillaceae; genus Bacillus; species Bacillus sp. Cs-700. The sequence continues at coordinate 1,515,856 of NZ_CP041063.1, read as the reverse complement.
ATAGGTGGAGGAACGTATGCCCGCTCTCTAAATGCGGGAGTGGCATTTGGAGCTCTATTTGAAGGAAAGCCTCAATTAGCACATCAAAAAGATGAATATGTGGATATCGAGGATTTGTTAAAAGCTGCAGCGATTTATGCGGAAGCGATTTATGAACTCGCAAAATAATAGAATGAGCGCCATGCCGGTAACGGCATGGCGCTGACTAGTTATTATTCAAATGTGCTGTCTTTGGGAAATTCTATAGAGAACTGAATAAGTCACTTGATAAATAACGTTCGCCAGAATCACATGTCATTGTTACAACAACCTGGTTAGGTGATAAGCGCTCAGCAACTTGCATCGCTGCAAAAACTGCAGCTCCTGAAGATGGGCCTACAAGTAATCCTTCTTCCCTGGCTAATTTACGTGTCACTTCATAGGCTTGCTCATCAGTAATTTTGATAATTTCATCATAGACCGAGGTGTTCAGGATATCAGGTATGAATCCAGGGCTTGTTCCTACGAGTTTATGTTTTCCAGGTTTACCGCCAGATAAAACGGGTGATCCCTCGGGTTCAACCACGTGAACGGTAAGATCGGGGAAATGTTCTTTTAAGACTTCACCTGTCCCGGTAACAGTTCCACCCGTTCCAGCTGTTGAAACAAAGGCAGCAGGAGTGACGCCGAGTTGCTTCATTGCTTCTACAATTTCAAGTGCTGTTGAAGTACGATGGGCATCTGGATTTGCAGCATTTTCGAATTGCATTGGGATAAAGCTATCTTTAATGGTTTCGGCAATTTCTTTCGCTTTGTTAATTGCACCAGGCATTTTCTCAGAAGATGGCGTGAGAACAACTTTTGCACCGTATGCTTTAAGAAGTTTAATGCGTTCTTGTGTTGCGTTATCAGGCATGACAATAACAGCAGGATACCCTTTAGCCGCGGCGTTCATGGCAAGTCCAATGCCGGTATTGCCCGAAGTTGGCTCAATAATTGTGGAGCCTGCTTTAAGTAAGCCATCTTCTTCTGCTTTAACAATCATATTATACGCTGCGCGATCCTTTACGCTCCGACTTGGGTTAAAGTATTCCAGCTTTGCGTATATTTTTGCGCCATTTGGATTCGGAACTCGATTTAATTTGAGTAGAGGCGTATCTCCAATAAGATCGGCCATATTTTCATAGATCATGTAAGCACATCCTTTTCATACAAGTTAAGGGTCATTTTCATATTTATTGGTCAGTATAGAAAGTGAGGAGATGATCACTCCCGTTAAACGATATTTTCTAATACTGTTCCCCATTATAGCAAAAGATAAATCTTTCGTAATAAAATCAAGCTTATGAGTAAAAAAATAAAAGATTATTCAGATTGTTTGATAGAATAGAAAAAGGATAGAAGGAGTGGACATGTTGAATACTCACTACTTTATTGCCCTCCCCATCCAACCACATCTTAGAAAGACACTTCAAGAGATTCAAATGAAGACTCATTTAGGATTTTTTAAGCATATCGTTTATCCTGAAGATTTTCATATTACGGTGGCTTTTTTAGGCGGAGCGGATGCAAGGGAGCTGTCAGATTTACATGAAGGTTTACAGAGCGTAGCAAAGGTCATGCAACCTTTTAATTTAGAAGTGGATGGGTTACATTATTTTGGTTCTGAAAGTCGACCCCGTGTACTTTATGCAGATGTGATACTTACAAACCAATTGGAAAAGCTTCATCAAGAAGTAATCCAATTGTGTCAATTAGCAGGATTTTCACTTAAAGAAAGGGAATACTCCCCACACGTGACGCTTGCAAAGAAATGGTATGACCCTACTAAAGAAATAAAACCAAATTGGCCAACACTTAAACGTGAAAGTCAGGAAGTATCGAGTGTGAAGTTATATCGAGTAGCACCCGATGAAACCCCAAGGTATAAAGGTGTTGCGACTTATGAGTTCACGAATTAATAAATACCTTATCATTTCATTACAAATTGGTTTCCTGTTTGGGTTTTATCTTGTGGGGGGCTATCTTCAAACAACATTAGCACTCCCTGTTCCCGGTAGTGTCGTAGGGATGCTAATTCTTCTAATCGGGCTTTATCTAAAATGGATTCCGATTCGATGGATTTCCCAGGGGGCATCCGCATTATTAAATCATTTACCGTTATTATTTGTACCAGTCACAGTCGGTATCATGCAACATCTCGACTTCTTTAGCGGGAAGAGTCTCTGGTTAGTTCCAATCGTTCTCGTCAGTACGTGGATCGTCATGGGGACGACGGGGCTACTTGGCCAGTTTCTTGCTAATCGAAAGGAGTGGGATAGATGATGCTACTGCAAATGTTTTTTTGGCTATTTATCACATTATTGTTATACGTTGTTTTCCGCCGACTCTATCAGTTATTACCGTACCCTTTTATGATTCCTGTATTAACGTGTACGGTGGTTCTGGTAGTGGTTTTAACGTCATTTGATGTTTCGTATGACACTTATTTCAGTGGAGGTCAATGGATCGACGTGTTGCTAGGTCCTGCTATCGTCGCACTTGCTTTTCCTCTATATAAGCAGAGAAAATTATTAAATAAGTTTAAAGTTGAAATTTTTGCAACGGTTTTAACAGCAAGTCTTCTAGGGATATTGTCTGGATATTGGTTAGCGGTCGTGAGTGGATATAATGAAATGATTGTGTCGACAATTATTTCTAAAAATGTAACCACTCCTGTAGCGATGGAAGTAGCTAGCATGACTGGTGGAGAACCAGCATTTGCCGTTATATTCGTAATGATTGCAGGAATAGGTGGAGCAGTAACTGGTCCTTGGTTATTCCAGCTTCTCGGCATATCGAACTTTCTTGGAATCGGTATGGCTTTCGGCGGTGCCTCACATGCGATAGGTACAGCAAAGGCACTCGAATATGGCGAGCGAGAAGCTGCAATAAGTTCAATAGGTTTAAGTTTATGTGCCCTGTGTGTTTCGCTCCTTGGACCGCTTTTATTAAAATGGATTTCTTGATTTTTTTTATGAAACAAATGTCAAAATGAATTTTTGAAAATAAGATAGGTAATGGAAAAAGGTTGTAAGCATCTCCGCAAAGGATGGGATTCATATGATACGAGATTATTCTGCATACAAAAAAGTAAGCCAGGCTTTTACAGCATATTGGGATGACTTTCATACCATTACGGTAATGGCTAATATCTCGTTAGATGTTAAGGATGCCTACACCCTTACTGATGGCCATTTAGACATTCCGTTTGAAGTGAAAGAAAACTCAAAAATGGGTAAGAAGAGATTAATTTCATTACAAGTCGATCGAGAGTACATGCCGGGGAATAATTACTACCTCATTCATTCAAGTGGTGAGACTAGTCTTGTTTTTACAGGAAAAGTTGTCAGAACAGATATGTTTGATGACCGCTATTATTATGATGGTGAATTAGGAGCCCTATTAACTGAAAATGGGACGGTGTTTCGAGTTTGGGCACCAACAGCAACCGAAGTTATTGTTAACATCTATAATGATACGTTCCAAAAGATAAAAGAGTTGCCAATGTTGAAGCAAGAGCGCGGTGTGTTTGAAGGTTCATCAGCTGAGGTTTCAGAAGGGGCACTCTATACTTACAGTGTGAATGTTAACGGTGAATGCCGAGAAACCATTGATCCTTATGCAAGAGCAGCCACTTCAAACTGCAAGTTTGGAATGGTGATCAATCCTTCCCATACGAATCCAGAGGGCTGGAACCCTTTCAATAAACCTTCGTTTGCGAAGCCTTCTGACGCGATCATATATGAATTACACGTTAGAGACTTTAGTGTTCAAGCAAAAAGTGGATTGAAAAATAGAGGGAAGTATAAGGCTTTTACAGAAGAACCGCCTGATAAAGATGGCATTCCGGCAGGTATTAATTATATTAAATGGCTCGGGGTTACGCACGTTGAACTTCTTCCTATTCAGGATTTCGGCAGTGTCGATGAAATGAAAGTCCCTCCATCTTATAATTGGGGATATGATCCAATTCATTATTTTGTTCCAGAAGGTAGCTACTCACTAAACTCTCATGAACCGTATACGCGCATTCGAGAAGTGAAGGAAATGATTCAGAAGCTTCATGAAAAAGGTTTAAGAGTCATCATGGACGTTGTGTTTAATCACGTTTATCAACTTCATGCTTCTCCATTAGAAAAGGTTGTACCTGGATACTATTTTCGGTTTGATCATGGTGGAAAACCTTCGAATGGAACGGGTGTAGGAAACGATACAGCTTCTGAAAGAAGAATGATGAGGAAATTAATTGTTGATTCGGTTGTTTACTGGGCAAAAGAATATGGCATTGATGGTTTTCGCTTCGACTTAATGGGAATTCATGATAAAGAAACGATGAACGAAGTACGCTATGCCCTTGATTGCATAGATCCAACGATTCTTGTGTTTGGTGAAGGCTGGCATATGAATACCATTCTACCTGACCATCGAAAAGCAATGAGTGGCAATGCTCGAGAAACCCCTAGAATAGGCTATTTTAACGACCACTTCCGTGATTCTGTTAAAGGAAAGTTATTTGATACTCGCTCCACTGGCTTCGCCAATGGAAACTTTTCAGTTAAAGAAGAGGTAAAGAAGTGTATAATGGGGAGTGTTGAGGATAAATTCATTACAGCATCTCAGTCCATTAATTATGTAGAATGTCATGATAACCATACGCTTTGGGATCGCCTGAATCGGAGTCATCCAGGAGTGAGTGAGGATGTTAAACAGCGTATGCATCGTCTCGCAACGGCGATCACCATTCTTTCGCAGGGAATTCCGTTCATTCATGCGGGACAGGAATTTTTCCGCACAAAAAATGGAGTAGAAGATAGCTATAAATCTTCTGATAAAATTAATCGCTTTGATTGGCAAAGAATGAGAGCTGTTCAAGCAAACGTCAAGTACATTCGAGGGTTAATTTCAATTAGAAAACATTTTGATGTGTTTCGAATGGCTGAACGACATGAGATGAATCGGATTTCCTTTATCGATTCTCCAGGTCCAATTCTTGCTTATCGCATTCATCAACAGCACTCGTCTGAATCCATTGTCGTCATTCATAACGGCGGCTTCCATGACGATATTATCGATATCGGTGGTGGTGAGAAATGGGTTCTTGCCGATGGAGAAGTAGCAAGCGTTGAACCGATTAAAAAAACATCAGATAAATTGCTCTCAGTACCCCCATTTAACACAATTATTTTGATAACAAATGATTAACACATGAAGATTTCGTCAACGTGTGTTATAATTTTTTATTCGTAGACGGTTTTTAGCTAAGTCCGGAGAAAAAACCGCTAAAAACGCAAAACTTCCAGAATCTACAAACTAACGGAAATCGAAGGTGAAATTGTTGGATAACATTTTAGGCGAAGGCTGGCAGGTTACGCCCGCTGGCGGAGCGACAGGCGAAGCATACTTAGCTCAATATGGAGACGAGAAATTATTCCTAAAACGGAACTCCTCGCCTTTTCTGGCTGTTTTGTCGGCGGAAGGAATTGTACCGAAACTTCTCTGGACCAAGCGACTTGAGAATGGAGACGTTATTACAGCCCAAAAGTGGTTGCCGGGGAGGGAACTGAAGTCCCATGAAATGAAGCAGCCGCGAGTGGCGCAAATGCTTTATAAAATTCATCGTTCTTCAGAACTTCGAAGGATGCTAAATCGTCTCGGGAAAAAACCTCTTTCACCAGACGTCATTTATCAAGATTTATTACAAAAGTTTGAGAATCATCATCGAAGAGACGTTGAAGTGATTCGAGCCCTATCTTACCTGGCTGCTAATAAAAATGATCTTGAGAACGTGGAAAAGGTTGTTTGTCATTGTGATGTCAATCATAATAATTGGATGTTTAGTGAGGAAGGGAATCTATATTTAATCGATTGGGACGGAGCGGTTGTGGCAGATCCTGCGTTAGATATCGGAATGCTGCTTTACTGGTACCTTCCAAAAGAGGAGTGGGAAGAATGGCTCACTCATTACGGATTGGAAAATACAGAAAGCCTGCGCCATCGCATGTACTGGTATGTGGTAGCGCAGACACTCTTGTCTATCTATTGGTACGATCTTAAAGGATTAAACGGAGAAGTTGAATTCTGGAAAAAAGACTTAGAGAATTTAAACCACTATCGACTTATTGATACCGATCAATAGTATCAACCCACTGGCTAAGATGAGGCTGGTGGGTTTCTATATGGTTTAATAAATTGGATTCTGTTGCTCCAGTAGCGCTATATTGTTGAATCTGACCAAGTACCTGCTTAATCTCTGGCGCAACACCTTCGTTTTGCTGTAAAGCTGTTGCCAAACGCTGAACTTGCTCACATTCTGAAGAGGTTCCTGTGCAATCGATATGATGGTTCTTAAGAATGTCAGCCAGAATAAAAAGCTGATCTCGATGTGAGAGTGGCATGAATTTTCCTCCTTATTTGTACTACTAAATAGCGTGTGCATGTAAGGAGGAATTATGCTATCGCTATACGAAAAAACACGGATTTCTCCGTGTTTTACATATGATTCATTATTTTGTATCGCCTTTTGCACCCCATCCGAAAAGTGCAACAATGGAAACAATGATCACAATCCATGGTGCCCACATGATAAGAAAGTGTTCCACTTCTTCACCCTCCTCTCTCTCCATATCATAACTGATATGATGAGAGCTTCACCACATCATTTTTTACAATTTGACTACTATTTCATACCCTTTCCACCACCTTTCTATTCTTATGATTTCATGGTAAAATGTCGATTGTGTAAAAACGGTAATTAGACTATAAGGAAGTGAACATATGCGTCAACGTAATAAACCCTGGGCAGAAGAAATGTTTGCAGATCACCCACAATTTGTACCTACCACACCTTCCGAAAGAAAAGGGAACTGGAAAGACGTCTTTCAAAATAACAACCCCATTCATCTAGAAGTGGGAACGGGGAAAGGGCAATTTATAATTGGCATGGCGAAACAGAATCCTAATGTGAATTACATTGGTTTAGAGTTATCGTCAAGTGTTATGGTGTCTGCTTTAGAAAAGTTAATCGTAGAAGATGTACCGAATGTTCGCCTGCTGAATGAAAACGCACAAGATCTTCAATCGCTTTTTGAAGAAAATGAAGTAAGCCGCATTTATTTGAATTTTTCAGATCCTTGGCCAAAAAATCGCCACGAAAAAAGAAGGCTTACCTATAAAACGTTTCTGGATTTGTATCGTGTTGTGATGAGTCCGGAAGGCGAAGTTCATTTTAAGACAGATAATCAGGGCTTATTTGAATATTCCCTTCACAGTTTCTCAGCATACGGCATGACGTTAAATCATGTAAGTCTTGATCTGCATCAAAGTGGCATGGAAGATAATGTGATGACTGAGTATGAAGAAAAGTTTTCATCAAAAGGAAGCCGGATTTATCGATGTGAAGCAAAATTCAGAATTTGAGTCGTTTAGCGCGACTCTTTTTTTGATTCTCATTGAAAGCGATTTCTTTTAGTGAGAAGATAGACATAATTGTAGAAAGGGGTTTTGTAATGGAACAGTTACAAGTAGGTACACTATCAATTACGTGGCTTAGAGGTGGGGTTACTCATATGGATGGTGGCGCGATGTTTGGAGTTGTGCCAAAACCGCTCTGGAGCAAGAAATACCCTGTAAATGAGAAAAACCAAATCGAGCTTCGAACGGATCCGCTGTTGCTTCAATGGCAAGGGAAAAAGATCTTAATTGAATCGGGGATTGGGAAAGGGAAGTTGACCGAGAAGCAAAGAAGGAACTATGGGGTTGAGGAAGAGTCTGATATTCATGCTTCTCTTGAAGAGCTATCGTTGTCAGTGGAGGACATTGACATAATCCTTATGACTCACCTGCATTTTGATCATGCAAGTGGCTTAACTGAACCGGATGGAAATGAGTATAAGTCAACTTTTCCAAATGCCGTTATTTACGTCTCAGAAGTAGAATGGAATGAAATGAGAGAACCCAACATTCGTTCGAAAAATACATATTGGAAAGAGAACTGGGAAGCGATTCAACCTCAGGTACAAACATTTAAAGAAACCTATGAAGTGCTTCCTGGTTTAAATTTGTACCATACTGGAGGACATAGTGATGGTCACGCGATTATCACGCTGGAAGAAGGGGACGAGTATCTCATCCACATGGCAGATCTCATGCCAACTCATGCTCATAAAAACCCTCTCTGGGTTCTTGCATATGATGATTATCCAATGACATCCATTTATGCGAAAGAAAAGTGGATTACTGATGCTGTATCTCAAGACGCCTGGTTTATTTTTTATCACGATGCTCGTTACCGTGCTCTTAAATGGAACGATTCTTTTGAAATAACGCATGAAGTAAAACGGAATAGCTGATTTTAAGGAAGACTACCGAACGGGCAGTCTTCCTTTTTTACGTCCAGGTGAATGGAAAACGAGAATGAAAATGTTGAAGTGCTGCCTTTTTTGATTTTATTTGAACGATTTTGGATGTTTTTGAATAAAATTGAACGAAAATGATTGACTTATGAAAGTGCTTTCATTATACTGTGAGTAGAAAGTAGGTGATGATTTGTTAAATGCTGAACGTCATTTCATCATTTTACAAGTTCTTAAAGAAAAGGAAACAGCAACTGTTCATGAGTTAAGTGAAGCAACCGGGGCATCTGTTTCAACCATTCGTCGTGATCTTGTTCAACTCGAAGAAGAAAATCAGTTAAAACGAATTCATGGGGGTGCATCACTTTTTCGTTCAAAGGGAACTGAACCATCACTTGGTGAAAAATCCACGCAGAACATGTCAGAAAAAGAGAAAATTGCATCTTATGCAGCTGAATTGGTTAAAGACGGTGACTGCATTTTCCTTGATGCAGGGACAACCACCCAAAAGATGGCTCCGTTCTTACAACATAAACAAGTCATTGTTGTTACAAATGGCTACCAGGTCATTGAAAGCCTTCTAGCAGAAGGTATAACAACTTATGTTATTGGTGGGAAGTTTAAATCAAGAACAGGGGCGATGACAGGAGTTAAGGCACTTGAAAGTATTGAAACGTATCGTTTCGATAAGTGTTTTATCGGGATCAATGGTATACATGAATCGCTAGGCTATACAACGGCAGATCCAGATGAAGCCATCATTAAACAAGCAGCGATTAAACTTTCACGCGATGCCTATATTTTAGCTGATTATTCGAAAATTGGTGAAGCAGCTTTTAGTAAAGTTGCAGATATTGAAGCGTGTACGATAATTACAAATGAGCATCCTGAAACAAATTATGATCAGGTAAGCAAACATACAACAGTAGAAGTGGTGAAGATATGATCTATACAATTACGTTAAATCCATCAGTCGACTATATTGTTCAACTGGAGAACCTTAAAACTGGCCTCGTTAATACGGTAGACGAAGAGATGAAAATCGCAGGGGGAAAAGGTGTTAATGTGACGAAAGTTCTAAAACGCCTTGGACATGAATCAACAGCATTAGGGTTTGTCGGCGGGTTTACAGGTCAGTTCATTGAACAGTCACTGAAAGAGGAAGCTCTTTATCCTAACTTCATTCATGTAAATGGTGATACGCGCATTAACATTAAGTTAAAAAATGGTGAAGAAACAGAAATTAATGGTTTATCTCCAGAAATAACAGAAAGTGATATTGAACAATTATTTACTCAACTTTCGCAAACTGTTGCAGGGGATATTGTTGTTATGGCAGGAAGCGTTCCCTCGAGTGTTGATCAAACGATCTATTCTCGAATTCTTCAGGCACTACCAGATGGCGTACAGGCGATTGTTGATACTAAAGGAGAAGCATTAAAGGAAGTAGTAAGAGCAAAACCGTTTCTAGTAAAACCGAACCACCATGAACTAGGCGATCTATTTGATGTTGACATTACTTCAGTAGCGGAGGCGGTCAAATACGGTAAGAAAGTTCAAGAAATGGGCGCAAAAAACGTGATTGTTTCATTAGCAGGGGATGGAGCTGTATTGATTACAGCTGAAGATGTTTTGTTTGGTAACGTTCCAATCGGTAAAGTACAGAATTCAGTTGGAGCAGGGGATTCAGTAGTAGCTGGTTTTCTTAGTAAATACATCGAAACTGAAAACTTGAAAGAAGCATTCCAATCGGGCATCGCAGCAGGAAGCGCGAGCGCATTTTCAACTGGTTTCTGTACAGCAGAAGAAGTTCAAGCGTTAAGAAAACAAATTACGGTTAAGACTTATGATGATATGGGAGGTCGGGGAATATGAGAATCACAGAATTATTAACAAAAGAAACAATGATTCTAAACGTTGAAGCGGATTCGAAAGATCGTGTTATTAATGAGCTGTCTGAAAAACTAGAGAGAGCAGGCAAATTGCAGGACCTTAATGCGTTCAAAAAAGCGATTCATGCCCGTGAGAAAGAGAGTACGACTGGGATTGGAGAAGGAATCGCCATTCCTCATGCCAAAACTGCAGCCGTAAAGTCGCCGGCAATTGTTTTTGGACGTTCTCATGCAGGTATCGATTATCAGTCTCTTGATGGTCAGCCGGCGCACTTGTTCTTTATGATTGCTGCGACTGAAGGAGCGAACCAAACACATTTAGAAGCGCTATCAAGACTATCTTCATTTTTAATGGATAACGAATTCCGTAAAGGACTTCTTGAAGCAAGAACGGAAGAAGAGGTGTTACAAGCATTTGATCAGAAAGAAGAAGAAAGTTCTGATGAAGATGAATTGGAAGAAACAACTGAAGTTACTGGGAAAATATTAGCGGTTACAGCATGTCCTACGGGTATTGCACACACTTATATGGCTGCGGATGCACTGAAAGCGAAAGCATCTGAAATGGGCTATAGTGTCAAAGTTGAAACAAATGGATCAGGGGGCGTGAAAAACCGTTTAACTGATGAAGAGATTGAAAAGGCACCAGGAATTATTGTTGCGGCAGATACAAAAGTAGAAATGGATCGATTTAAAGGGAAGAAAGTAATCGAAGTTCCAGTAGCAGAAGCCATCCGGAAGCCAGCTGATTTACTAAAGCAAGCAGCAAACGGTGATGCTCCGGTTTATAAATCTTCTGGATCATACGAAGACCAAATCAGCGAGAAGAAAAACGAAAGAAAAGGAAAGCAGTCCGCATTCTATAAGCATTTAATGAACGGTGTATCGAATATGCTTCCGCTCGTTGTTGGTGGCGGTATTTTGATAGCCCTTTCATTTATCTTCGGTATTAATGCTGCAAATCCAGATGATCCAAGTTACAATGCATTTGCAGCAGCACTTAGCACCATCGGCGGTGGAAATGCCTTTGCTCTTATGATTCCAGTCCTTGCAGGATTTATCGCAATGAGTATTGCCGATCGTCCTGGTCTTGCTCCTGGTCTAGTTGGTGGTTTAATGGCTTCTACGAACGGGGCTGGTTTTCTAGGTGGACTTATTGCAGGTTTCCTTGCTGGTTACGCTGTTCTTCTTTTGAAAAAGCTTTTCTCTGGACTTCCACAATCCCTAGAAGGGTTAAAGCCGGTTCTTCTATATCCTTTGTTTGGTATCTTTATCACAGGAATCATTATGATGTATGTCGTAATTGAACCTGTAGGAGCTTTAAACACAGGGCTAGAAAATTGGTTGAGCGGAATGGGTACGACAAACAAGCTTCTACTAGGCTTAATTCTTGGTGGTATGATGGCAGTTGATATGGGTGGTCCAATCAATAAAGCAGCATTTACATTCGGTATTGCGATGATTGATGCAGGTAATCTAACGTATCATGCAGCAATCATGGCAGGAGGTATGACGCCACCACTTGGGCTTGCTCTTGCAACAACGCTATTTAAAAATCGCTTCAACAAAACTGAGCGTGAAGCAGGTAAAGTCGCTTATGTGATGGGGGCTTCCTTCATAACAGAAGGAGCAATCCCATTTGCAGCAGCAGATCCAGGACGAGTGATTCCTTCTATTATTGTTGGATCATCTGTAGCAGGCGCATTAACAATGTTATTTAATATAGCTTTACCAGCACCGCATGGCGGAGCGTTTGTTATCTGGTCTGTGAATAACATCTCATTAACTCATATTCTACTCTACATCCTAGCTATCGTCATTGGTACAATTATCACAGCTTTGATGGTTGGTATACTAAAAAAATCTAAACCACAAGTACAAGCATAATAAGTGAAAGAGGCTCCGTATGGGAGTCTCTTTTTCTTGTTTATTAAATAACGGTGCATTTGTAAAGTTGGTGTAGTAGCTTAATTTTCCACCTTTTGTTAAAAGTATAGTGCTGATTAGAAGGGATGAGAGAGCGTGAGAACCGATATATGTCCATCTCATTCATACAGTTTCCAGTGAGATTCGAATGATAGCGTTTTCACTTAGTATCTTGCGCTTATGCTTATTTCTTGTGGCTAAAAGGTTGAAGGTCTAAGGATGCAGTGTTAGTATAAATGACCGTAGATGATTTTTCGGAAATCCAAAGGAGGCAATCATGCTAGAAAATAAAACCGTAACGTTTATCGGAGCGGGTTCAATGGCAGAGGCAATGGCTGCAGGAATGATTGAGTCAGGTACTATTGAACCTGAACGTATTATTATGACAAACAGAAGTAATGAACAACGTCGTCAGGAGCTAATGGAAAACCACGGCGTATTGGCGACGCAAAGCATAGAATTCGCCGTTCGTGAGGCTGATGTTGTAATCCTTGCAATGAAACCTAAAGATGTTGAACGTGCACTAGAAGGGATCGAGAACTTTATCACGAATGATCAACTTCTCTTATCTGTTCTAGCTGGCGTACCATCCTCCTATATTGAGGAGCAACTGGATGGAGAACAACCAGTCATCCGCGTTATGCCAAACACATCAAGTATGATTGGGAAATCTATTTCTGCTTTAGCGGCAGGCACACATGTAAGTGATGAGCAGGTTACAATTGCTCGCGCGCTTATACGTTCTATTGGGGAGACAGTTGTTATCGAAGAAGAGCAAATGGACGTATTTACAGGCGTTGCAGGAAGCGGACCCGCTTATATTTATTATGTAATAGAGAGTCTTGAGAAAGCTGCCATTGAAGGTGGAATTGAAACAGAAACCGCTCGGAAAATGGCTGTTCAAACGGTACTAGGTGCCGGAATGATGGCTGAGCAATCTGAAGATTCGCCTTCCGCACTAAGAAAGAAAGTAACTTCACCAAACGGTACAACTCAAGCTGGTCTCGAAGCTTTGTATGATAATGGTGGCGGAGAAGCTTTTGTAGCAGCGGTTGAAAATGCAGCTACACGCTCAAAAGAAATTAGTACTCAATTCAATAAAAAACCAGTAACTCAGTAAGAACCGGTGCATACCGGTTCTTTTTTTGTTATGAAATGAATCGGAAAGGGTAAACGTAATGTAAACGAGGATGGATGATCTGTCCGTCATTTCCTCCTATTGGATGTCTTTTTCTACAAAATGTTAGTAGAATAATAGATGGAATATGATATGATAAGAATTGGATAATTTGTTTGATAGAGGAGGAAAAAATGATGAAAAAAGGAATTTTTGCACTTCTTGCTGTATTTTTAATCGCATTTCCTTTCGCGGGAACAGAAGCACATGCTGAAGCGGATGTTAGTGATGAAGTTAAGAAGGGCGTAGCTAGTTATCTTGGGGAAGAACACTATGACTATGACAAAGGTTCTTTAAAAGTTGTAGACGCAGAAAATCTTGAAGTGGATAGCTCAGCAGATAAGGAATTTAGCAAAGTTTCAATGATGCTTGTAGAGTTTACAACCGTTCGTGACAACATTTTCTTTGAAGATCATACACAGGTCCTTTTCTATGATACAGAAGCCAATGCAATCATCCCAGATTCCAAAGTATTGGATATTGAAAAAGCGAAGGAATATAAAGATAGTCACGCAGATGTTACAGGTGAACACCTTCACATGAGCGTCATTCTTTTTCTAAGTGCGATTATGCTTGTTGGTCCAGCTCTTCTTGCTTACTTATGGACTAAAAATAAGTATTCAACACTTCGTTTTAAATTGCAAAATAACGTTTACGACACGAATACTACTTTTTAATTGATCCAAATAAGACAGCAAAATCCCCGTGCCTCGTGCACGGGGATTTCTATTGTGATTGCAAACAGTGATTTTTTATTGAGCCTGTAATTCCACTAATGTGCCTGTTTCTGCATCCACCATAAAGTCAAGCTGCTGAAGATCACCTTCTTTTTCGCAGGTTAACCCTCCCGCATAAACGGTATAGGGAAGATTGAATTTCTCTACTGAATCCGTTTTCATATGAATCCATGACCCTTTAACAGTATATACGGGTTTTACAGCACCTTTCACTGCTTTTAACGCTTTTTCAGGTGAAATGTACGTTTTTTTTGAAGCGATTGTAGACACTGTAATTGCTGCGGCTCCTGCACCAATTAGTGCTCCAACTAACAAATCCTTTGTTCTCATTGCTTACGAATCTCCCTTCTTCAAGTGGGCAATTTGTTTTCCATCTATAGTATATCTGAATTTCTTACTTGGACCAAATGTTTCTATCGAAAATCCACGACACTAGCAACAAGCAACCAGATTCGATACAATAGGAAGAGACGAACGATGGAAGGGGATACATATGAATAAAGAAACGTTGACGCTTTTTAAAACATTAACGGAACTACAAGGTGCACCGGGTTTTGAGCATGATGTTAGAAAATTCGTAAAAAGTGAAATTAGTAAGTATACAGATGAAATTATTCAAGATAATCTTGGAAGTGTTTTTGGGGTTAAACGAAACGATGGGCCACGTGTAATGGTCGCTGGCCACATGGATGAAGTTGGATTTATGGTAACATCCATTACTGAAAATGGAATGTTGCGTTTTCAAACCCTTGGAGGTTGGTGGAGTCAAGTTCTTCTCGCCCAGCGTGTCCAGGTAATGACGAAGAACGGCCCAATTCCAGGTGTGATTGGATCAATCCCACCGCATTTACTTGATGATACAACTCGTAATAAACCAATGGCAATTAAAAACATGCTTATCGATATTGGTGCTGACAACAAGGAAGATGCCGAACGTATTGGCGTTAAGCCAGGACAGCAAATCGTTCCGGTATGCCCTTTCACTCCAATGGCTAATGAAAAAAAAATCATGGCAAAAGCTTGGGATAATCGTTACGGGGTAGGTTTAGCGATAGAACTATTGAAAGAACTTCAAAATGAAGAGGTACCGAATGAGTTGTATTCTGGGGCTACGGTTCAAGAAGAAGTGGGCTTAAGAGGTGCACAAACCGCAGCAAATATGATAAATCCGGATATTTTCTATGCACTGGACGCAAGTCCAGCGAATGATATGACTGGAGATAAGAATGAATTTGGTCAGCTTGGTAAAGGAGCACTTCTACGGATCTATGATCGCTCGATGGTGACCCATCAAGGTTTAAGAGATTTTATCTTGGATACGGCTGAAAGTAATGAAATTCCTTATCAGTATTTCATTTCTCAAGGAGGAACGGATGCGGGGCGCGTCCATCTGTCCAATAATGGTGTTCCTTCTGCAGTAGTAGGAATTTGCTCCAGATATATTCATACCTCTTCTTCATTGATCCACATAGATGATTATGCAGCTGCAAAAGAATTAATCATAAAATTAGTGAAATCAACAGATCAGGCAACGGTAGATAGTATTAAAAGCAACGTGTAAGTACAAGGGGCCGAAGAGGCTCCTTTTCTTATGAGCATTTTTTATCAAGTAGGTGGAGGGATGTTGAGTGAATTATTTAGTAGTTGGATCTACGAACCCGGTGAAAATAAACGCAGTAAGAAACCATTTTGTAGGTGAGGTCATAGGGGTGGACGTGGATTCTGGTGTTGCCGATCAACCATGGGGAGATGAAGAAACGCTTCTTGGAGCAAAACAACGGGCGAGAGCCGCATTGGCAACAAGTCAGAGTAAAATAGGGATCGGTCTTGAAGGTGGAGTTCAGATCATTGAAGAGAAATTATACGTTTGCAATTGGGGAGCTCTGGTTGATAAAAATGGCACAGAAGTAATTGCGGGTGGGGCAAGGTTTCCGCTTCCTGATAATATTAAAAAAATGCTGGAGGAAGGAAAAGAATTAGGTCCTGTTATTTCCGAGTATGCAAGTCGAGCGGACGTAAGCAAAAAAGAAGGCGCCATTGGGATTTTTACCAACGGCACCGTCTCAAGAACCGACATGTACGATCATCTTGTATCTCTACTTATCGGTCAATACCAATTTCAAATGCGTTAATTCGTTTCGAAAATATAAGATAATGCTTTTAAAGCCTGGTCTGTGTTTTCAACAGTAACTTGAGCTTTGTTTGAAAGTTCTTTTAGTGGGTGATGAAGGGATTCAGGGCGAATCAGAATAAGTGGTTTCTGAAGAGCGATCGCCGTAGCGGCATCCATCGCACTGTTCCACTGTTTATAGTTCTCACCAAAAAGTGCAATGACTACGTCTGATTTATGAAGTAAAACGTGAGTTCGCAGGTTGTTGATTTCAGAAGCAGATTCATCCTTCAGAATTTTATTAGGTTGTTCGCCTTTAATTTCTTCACCAATGTTGTCTGAACGATCATGATTTTCCATAGGTCCAACAAATTGAATAGGCAATTCCATTTTAATGGCGTTTTCTTTCATTTCATTTCGCCAATCATCGTGAATTTGTCCAGCTAGATAAACCGTCAATTCCATGAGTAGTGCCTCCTTTAAATTGTTTACGCCATTATTGTAGCATGGTTTTTTCATTTATTCCCAGTAAATAGATTAGGGGGAAAGGTTTGACCGTTTAATCGATTCATTAAGTGGTGAAAGAAATATGTGTATACTAAAACAGGATAACATTTGAAAGGAGAAACAGATGAAAGATTTTTTACATCAGAAAGGCATTACGCTATCTCCGCGTGTGTATTTTATAACCGCGCTTAGCTATATGGCGCTTGGCCTCTTTTCATCGTTAATTATTGGCTTAATTCTTAAAACAGTTGGTGGGCAAGTCTCTGCGCTTTCTTTTTTAACCCCAATGGGAGAACTCGCAATGAGCTTAATGGGGCCAGCCATTGGTGTCGCGGTTGCCTATGGTTTAGGAGCACCTCCACTTGTATTGTTTGCAGCTATTCTTGCAGGTGCAGCTGGAGCCGAACTTGGTGGTCCTGCTGGTAGTTACGTTGCAGCCCTTGTGGCTTCTGAAGCAGGAAAGCTTGTTTCGAAGTCAACTAAGTTAGACATTATCGTGACGCCGTTAATAACAATTTTCGCTGGTTATGGAACGGCGGCTCTCATTGGACCGGGGATTCAATCACTCCTTACTAATTTCGGGTCTCTGATCATGTGGGCAACGGAGCAACGACCGATTATTATGGGGATTATTGTTGCGGTGCTTATGGGACTTGCTCTTACTGCGCCTATTTCTAGTGCTGCAATTGCCATCATGCTAGGGTTAGAGGGAATTGCAGCCGGTGCAGCGACAATTGGGTGTGCCGCTCAGATGGTCGGCTTTGCAGTAAGTAGCTATCGAGAAAACGGGGTAGGAGGTTTAATTGCCCAAGGAATTGGTACTTCAATGCTACAGGTTGCAAATATTGTTCGAAATCCGTGGATTTTGCTTCCGCCAACGGTAGCTGGCGCCATCCTTGCTCCAATTGGAAGTGGTTGGCTTTCTTTGTTAAATAATTCTTCCGGTGCTGGAATGGGAACAAGTGGTTTCGTTGGACAAATTATGACGTTTAACGTGATGGGGACTGGTGGCGAAATTTGGCTAGCGATTGTTATGTTGCATTTTGTTGGACCAGCAATAATAAGTCTGTTAATATCCGAAGTAATGAGGCAAAAAGGACTTATTCGTCCTGGAGATATGAAGATACAAACAGATTGAAACAGGGAGGTTCATCATGAAGAAATTTGAAAAACATGAAGAATATTTAGTAGCAATTAAAGAAGGGAAATCGGTACTTCTTTTTTCTGCAGACTGGTGCCCGGATTGCCGAGTGATTGAACCATTTCTACCAGAGCTAGAAAAAGAATATAGCGAGATGGATTTTTATTACGTTGATCGTGACGATCATATTGAGCTATGTCAGGAAATGGACATCTTTGGTATTCCGAGCTTTGTTGCATTTAAAGATGGAGAAGAAACTGGACGCTTTGTAAGTAAGATGCGAAAAAGTAAAGAAGAAATAGAAGAATTTCTTACAAGTGTAAAGTAACGGACGATCCATGGAACAAAGCTATGCGTCGCATAGCTTTGTTTTTTAATTCGTTCGTTTCATGGTATGATAAGGTGACATCTTCGTATAGGGTGGTGAAAATATGGAACCAAAAGATCTGAAAAAATTGCTCGAAAAACGGCTTCAGCAAGAAGATCGTGAGCTTACATACAATCAAAAAGAAGAAAAACTAAGAGTAGAAGACCGTTCCACAGGAAAAGGAATGAGTCTTGGACTTAAAGGACTCGCTGCTAAGTATGAAGAACGTGGCGAGAAGGTTCTTGAAGAAGTGGTCCATCACGTTGATGAGACGCTCAAGGTAATGAAAGAAAAGCACGAATTAACAGGTAAGGAAAATCAAATCTTTCCAGTTATTCGCTCTGGTTCATTTGCTTCTGAGACAGAAGGCGGGGTTCCGTTTGTATTTGAAGAGCATACTGCTGAAACGCGGATTTATTATGCGCTTGATCTCGGGAACTCCTATCGACTCATTGATCAAGAATGGCTAGAGAAAGAAGGTTGGACAAAGGAAGCATTGCACGAGGTTTCGTTGTTTAATTTAAGAGGGTTATCGACAGAAGTGAAATCAGATACAGTCGCCGGTAATACGTTCTACTTCTTGAATACGAACGATGGCTACGATGCAAGTCGGATCTTAAATGATACTTTACTCGAACGAATGGCTAAAAAAGCGATGGGTGAATTGGCTGTAGCCGTTCCTCATCAGGATGTTTTAGTATTTGCCGATATTGAGAATGAACGCGGATACGATGCTCTTGCTCAGTTAACCATGCACTTCTTTTCAAGTGGACTAGTTCCCGTAACTGGTCTACCGTTCATGTATGAAGATGGAAAGTTAGAACCAATCTTTATTATGGCTAAAAACAAACCTAAAAAATAATCACTGTTGAAAAAGGAGTACAGGATAATGAATATGTTTTACAATAAAGAAGGCGTTGGAGATACTTTAATTGTTACTTTAGGCAGTACGGAAAGAGAAGATAAGGCTGTTGAGCGTAAAGACAATGTAGCCCGAATCTATAGTAAAGAAACAAACCAGACAATAGGCTATAATATTTTTCATCTTTCTTCCATTCATGAGCTATCAAGCAATGGTGTTGTAGACGAAAGTGAAGAGCTTGTAACAGCAGTCAATCATGCCATTAAAGAGAGTGGTTTTCAAGATGAACTCGTCTTTGATCCTTCTCCTAAATTTGTAGTTGGCTATGTAGAAGAAATGGAAAAACACCCAAATGCCGATAAATTGAATATTTGTCAGGTGAATGTTGGAGAAGAGAAACTTCAAATTGTTTGTGGTGCTCCAAATGTTGATCATGGCCAAAAGGTCGTTGTAGCGAAAGTTGGCGCTGTGATGCCATCAGGTATGATTATTAAAGATGCGAGTTTACGTGGAATTGAATCAACTGGTATGATTTGTTCTGCTAAAGAGCTTGATTTGCCAGATGCTCCGAAAGAAAAAGGGATTCTTATCCTTCCAGACGATTATGAAGTTGGTTCTGCATTCAAAGCCTACTAGAAAATTTTCTAGTAGGTTTTTTCTTTCGCCTAAATCGGGTATAGGGTATATTGAACTTATTTTTACAGTTTTAGACGAAGAACCACTTTTTTTTACGAAAGATTTTAGAAACAGCCTTACAATGATAGGGGATTTTCCGATAAAATAGAAGAATAGCGCGATCTAAAAGGGCTTAATTAGAAAAGGTGATTGTAATTGGATAATAATTGGTTTAAGAAAGTATGGAGTAAACTATTTGATATTGAAGAGGAAGAGGAGACTGGACGAAGAGATACTGAGGTAAAAGAAACGAAATCTTTAAAAGAACGTACGGATCGAAAACATTCCATCGGGCGGATGGAGAGTGCGAATCGAAAAAATGAAGCTAGAATTGTTCATCAATATCCGAGAGAGGGAAATTTCCGTTTTCCATTAATTCCTGATCAGTCAAATAACCAAACAAAAAAAGAGGATAGAAAAGAGTCGAATTATCCGAAAAAAGAGCAGGGGATCTCAAATAGGACTAGGCCAGAAAAAAAGAATGAGAAGTTAGCCCCGTCCAAAAAAGAAGGTAATGCAAGGAAAGTAGTGAGAGATGGTGTTTCGGATAAAGCGGAGCCAGTAGCTAATAAGAAATTTTCGGGCGTCAATTTTAAACCATCCGAAATTCCTTCGCCAATTTATGGGTTTAGTAAACGCCCCGTTGCTGAAAAAATGGAGGATGCAGCCAAGAAGTCGAAGCCTAATCCGCGATATACGTCTCTTGACAAAAGTGATGTGATCGACAAACTTATCCAAGAACCAGTGCCTTTTTCTTTAACTGAAGAGGAGAGTACGGTCTCTCTCTTAGAAAACGCGCACAGTGATCAAGAATCTCCTCAAATGAACGAAGCGTTAGCATCAGTAGAAAAAACGCCTATTGATCAGCAGGAGACGGTTATACAAGAAGAAGAGAAAAAAACAGGTTTTGGAGTACAAAGTGATAAATCTAACGATCAGGAGATGGAAGAGGAGAACCTAATCCACGATGAGTTTCTAATGAGTGACGGTGAAGAGAGTTCCCGCATTCACGAAGACGCTTCAAAGGTAAACGAAACAGTAAATGAACAAGATGAAGTAATTGAATCTGTGATCAATGAAGAGATCAATGAAGAGATCAATGAAGAAATCAATGAAGAAATCAATGAAGAAATCAATGAAGAACCTACCCTAAGTGGATCTGAAAATGAAGTCTTAGAAGCGGATGACTCTACTAGTTTCAAACAATCTGGTACGAATGAAGATGCTCAGGGAAATGATGAAGAAATGGTAAGCCTGAAGGAGCCAGCCTTCGAGGAAGAACAAGTACCTGAAAACAATGTCTCAGAACATCAGGAAGTGTTGTCGCAGAGTAATGATGGTAGGTCAGAACAAGAAGTGGAACAGAAACAAGAGACGTTGGATGCAACTATGTCTGTTAAAGAACAACCTCATAAACAAGATCGACAAGAGGAAAGTCGTCCTAAACCTCAGGTGCCTTATAATGTGATGATGTTAGCGAACGATCGTCGTCATGTAACGAAAAAGCCCGTTACAGGTGCTGATTATAAACTTCCTCCGATATCGCTTCTAGATATTCCTCCACGAAATGAAGGTAGTGATGATCAGTGGCTTGAAGAACAGCGGGAGTTATTAGAATCAACGCTTGCCAATTTTAACGTTCAGGCAAAAGTTGTTGGAGCGACGATGGGACCAACGGTTACTCGTTTTGAAGTTCAGCCAAGTCCTGGTGTTAAGGTGAACAAAATTACGAATTTAAGTGATGATATTAAACTTAGTCTAGCTGCGCGAGACATCCGGATGGAGGCACCTATTCCTGGGAAAAATGCCATTGGAATTGAAGTTCCAAATCCTACGAGTAAGCCTGTCTTTATTCGAGAAATTGTGCGAAGCGGGGCTTTTCAAACGGAAGGTTCTTTATTAAATGCTGCACTTGGATTTGATATTGCTGGGGAAGCAAAAATAACTGACATACAGAAAATGCCACATGGTCTTATTGCGGGGGCCACAGGATCAGGTAAAAGTGTATGTATCAACTCTATATTAGTTAGTTTGTTACTTAAAGCAAATCCTAATGATGTAAAAATGATGCTAATTGATCCAAAGATGGTTGAGCTTGCACCATATAACGGTCTTCCACATCTGGTTACTCCAGTCATTAATGACGTAAAAGAAGCGACCACTGCACTGAAGTGGGCAGTCGATGAAATGGAAGAGCGATATGAGAAATTTGCTGCTGCAGGTGTTCGTGACATAAAGCGCTACAACGAGCGTGCGATTAACCACGGTGAGCCTCAGCACAAACTTCCATACATCGTTATCGTAATCGATGAACTAGCTGATTTAATGATGGTATCCCCGCAGGATGTAGAAGATGCCATTTGTCGTATTGCTCAAAAGGCAAGAGCTTGTGGAATTCATCTACTAGTTGCAACCCAAAGGCCATCAGTTGATGTTATTACTGGGCTGATAAAAGCAAACATTCCAACTCGAATTGCTTTCTCAGTATCATCTCAGATTGATTCAAGAACCATTCTAGATACGAGTGGGGCGGAGAAGCTACTTGGAAAAGGCGACATGCTTTGTCTAGAGAACGGCTCATCAAAACCTGTCCGTTTGCAAGGGAACTTTGTATCAGATGAAGAAATTGAGCGAGTGACTTCTTTTGTACGAAAACAACGGAAGCCTAACTACTTAATTAAGAAAGAAGATTTAATGAAAAAACAGCAGTATGATGATCAAGAGGATGATTTGTTTGAGGAGGCATGTATGTGGGCACTTGAACAAGGTCAAGCTTCATCTTCTGCTCTGCAGCGTCGTTTTAGAATTGGATTCAACCGCGCAGCAAGACTCATTGAGATGATGGAAGAGCGCGGGTTGGTTTCTGAAGCAATGGGAAGTAAGCCACGAAGTATTTTAATGAGTAAAGCTGATTTTGAAGAAGCATTCTCAAAAGATATGCACGTCTAGTGCGTATCTTTTTTACTTGTTTTATGTAGTCTGGTTCTATATGATAAATAGTGTTAAGCTAATGTTAAATTATAGTCAGATAAGTGAATGGTTGAACATAGAGAGCTCACATTCGAATGACGAAACTACTTGAAGGAGCCCCATTATGAAAGAAATTGAACTTAAAATGCAAGGGAAAATAAATCGACTTACAAACCGCACGTTTAAATTTGATGAACGCGTAGGTGAGGGCTGGTTTTCCGCAGTTTACTTTCTTAAAACATGCGAAATTGTGGAAGAGTTTAAACCAGATAATATTGTGACGATGCAGTTTTTTCAAAAGCACGATGCCGTTCTTTGTGGTTCAGATGAAGCAATTGCTCTGATTAAAACATTTGCAAAGGATCCTGATTCTCTTGAAATTGATTCTCTTAAAGATGGAGATAAAATTTCTCCGTTTGAAACGGTATTGAAAATTAAAGGACCTTATCAAAACTTTGGTTTCCTAGAAGGAATTATTGATGGTATTCTGGGCAGAAGAACATCAGTAGCGACGAATGTTTATCATGTAGTAAAAGCGGCTCGATCATCGGGGATCCAAAAACCAGTTATTTTTATGGGTGATCGTGATGACCACTATACGCAACAAGCTGGTGATGGATACGCATCCCATATTGGCGGTTCCACTGCTCAGGCAACTCATGCAATGAATGAATGGTGGGGTAAAAGAGGTATGGGGACAATGCCGCATGCCCTTATTCAACTGTTCAAAGGTGATGTTGTTGAAGCTTCGAAAGCATACTATGCGAAATATCCTGAAGATGAATTAATTGCGCTGGTAGATTACAACAATGATGTCATCACAGACTCATTAAAAGTAGCAAGGGAATTTGGTGAAACATTAAAAGGTGTTCGAGTCGATACTTCCCGTACAATGGTTGATCAGTATTTCTGGAGAAACCCTGACGTTTTAGGAACATTTGATCCAAGAGGGGTAAATGCTGAATTAATCTTTGCACTAAGAGAAGCACTTGATCATGAAGGGTTTAATCATGTCAAAATTGTTGTTAGCGGAGGATTTACTGAAGAAAGAATCAGAACGTTCGAATCTCAGAATGTCCCTGTTGATATTTATGGTGTAGGTAGTAGTTTGCTTAAAGTGGATATTGGGTTTACTGGAGATAATGTTATTCTTGATGAGGAACCCGAAGCGAAAGCTGGTAGAAAATATCGACATAATCCACGTTTAGAGCGTGTTGAATAAGCAATATGAGACAGGAACAAAATCCTGTCTTTTTTGCGCCCGTAGTACCAATTTAGTTTCATGAAATTCATTGTAGACCTGTATCTATTTCTGCTATAATGTAGTATTGAAAAGAAATGCAGCGCATACTTGTAATACCATCATATACTAAAAAAAGGTTAAGCGGAGAAGAAATGAAAGTGTGGAGGTTCTGAAATGACTATATATCACTTTGTTGGCATTAAGGGATCCGGGATGAGCGCTCTTGCACAAATCCTTAGCGACATTGGATACAGTGTACAGGGTTCAGACGTAGAGAAGAGATTCTTTACACAGGAGGCTTTAGAGCAAAAAGGGATTACTATTCTTCCATTTGGAGAAGAAAACATTAAAGAGAACATGACGATTATTGCTGGTAATGCTTTTGATGATCAACATGAAGAGTTAGTGCGAGCGAGAGAAATGAATCTTCCTGTCTATCGTTACCATAAATTCCTTGGCGACTTTATTCAAAAGTTCACTAGTATTGCTGTAACAGGTTCTCATGGTAAGACATCAACAACTGGTTTGTTATCTCACGTTGTTGGAGCAGCAGAACCAACATCGTACCTTATCGGAGATGGCACTGGTAGCGGCGTGAAAGATAGCCAATATT
Organism: Bacillus sp. Cs-700; assembly: GCF_011082085.1. NCBI lineage: Bacteria > Bacillati > Bacillota > Bacilli > Caryophanales > Bacillaceae > Bacillus > Bacillus sp. Cs-700. The sequence continues at coordinate 1,491,264 of NZ_CP041063.1, read as the reverse complement.
TTGTTTTTGAAGCATGTGAATACCGTCGTCACTTCTTATCATATCAACCTGATTATGCAATTATGACGAATATTGATTTTGACCATCCAGATTATTTTACAGATGTGGATGATGTTTTTTCGGCATTTCAAGAAATGGCTATGCTTGTAAAGAAAGGCATTATTGCATATGGTGATGATTCTTACCTGCAGCAGATTCAAACAAAAGTGCCAGTTGTCTTCTATGGCTTTGATGATCAGAATGATTTTCAAGCGACAAATATTAAAATAGATGAGAACGGTACTACCTTTGACGTTCATGTTCGTGATGATTTTTATCGTACGTTCCAGATTCCAATGTTTGGCAAACACAATGTATTAAATGCTTTATCTGTAGTAGCTCTCTGTCACTATGAAAACCTTTCTGGGGATGCCGTGGCAGCTCAGCTAGCAAATTTCAAAGGTGTTAAGCGGAGATTTACTGAAAAGCTAGTCGATGGTCAGGTACTCATTGACGATTATGCTCATCATCCAACTGAAATTAAAGCGACAATTGAATCTGCTCATCAGAAATACCCGAACCGTGAAGTTGTGGCCATTTTCCAGCCTCATACTTTTACGAGAACAAAAACGTTTTTAAATGAATTCGCTGATGTTTTAAAAGAAGCAGACGTTGTTTATTTATGCGATATCTTCGGATCAGCACGAGAAGATGCGGGTCAATTATCGATTGATCAGCTGATTGAGAAAATTCCAAATGCGCATATGATTTCAGAAGAATCCATTCAGCAATTAAATGACCACGAAAGTGGCGTCCTTCTTTTCATGGGAGCTGGCGATATTCAAAAGTATCAAGCAGCCTATGAAACAGAAAAAGCTTCTATCTAAAAGAGAAGGCTCTTATGCCTTCTCTTTTTTTGCATAAATACACGAATTTGCTTAATCGATCAAGGAGATTGTGTTATAAAAAAAAATAAAAAAGGAATAATGAGATTTGTAACGAATTTATTATGGTGTAGGGTAGTAAAGTAGACTCATTTTTCATTCATATGTGAAATGACAAACTTGAGTTTACTAAAGACAAATGAAGGGAACAGATAGAGAAAAGGGAGGTGCCAGTACATGGAGATTATTCTTTACTTAAGCGTTGCTATTATTGCGATTGCATTTGCAGTTTTAGTTTATTTCGTAGCACAAACGTTAAAATCTTTGAAAGATACGCTGAGTAACACAGCAAAAACACTTGATAGTCTTGAAAAACAAATGAATGGTTTAACAACCGAAACCACAGCACTGCTACATAAGACAAATTTACTTGCAGAGGATATTCAGGGTAAATCTGAAGCTCTGGACACGGTCTTTGTGCAAGTGAAAGAAGTTGGAACATCACTTGGAAAAATGAATCATTCTTTAAAAAATATTACCGGTAAAGTTACTGATGAAGCAGAACGCCAATCTGAGCAGGTTACAAAAGTGGTTCAGTGGGGAAATGCTGCTATGCAAATTTGGCAAAAATGGCAAGTGAAAAAGAAAGCAACTGATCAATATGTTGATTCAAAATCATAGGAGGTAATTTAAATGTCTGACAACAACATTAACACAAAAGATTTTATCATTGGTTCACTAATCGGTGGAATTGTAGGGGCTGCTGCAGCACTACTTTCAGCGCCTAAATCTGGTAAAGAGCTTAGAAGTGATCTTAACCAACAAGCAGGAGCAGTTAAAGAAAAAACGTCACAATTCCGTGACTCTGCAGTAGAGCGTAGCACAGACTTTGCTAATCGCGCTAAAGAGAAATCTTCAACGATTTACAAGCAGGTTTCTGATCAGTCAAATAACATCGTTTCAAAGATTAAAGATCGTAATCTTGAATCTGAAGAAAACGAAGCACTTCATACACAGGCAGATGCAGATGTAGAGAGCTTCCAGCAGGATCTTAATGATCACTTTTCTGAAGAAGAACCAGCTTCAATGGAAAATCCTACGAAGCCATAAGTGAAAATAACAAAATGAAAAAGAAGAAGCACTAAGCTTCTTCTTTTTCATTTTGTAACGAATTCTTTATAATGTAACTATATCTATTTGAAAGGAGAGAGTTTAATGGCAATTACAAAACTAACAACATCTGATGATTTTAAGCGGGTTAAAGAGGATCGTTCACAATTTATAGTATTTAAAAATAGTACGACTTGTCCTATAAGTGCTCAAGCATTTGAAGAATTTGAAAAGTTCGCTGAGGACGTGGCGGAAGAAGTATACTATTTAAATGTGCAAGAATCACGCCCATTATCGACGGAAATTGCGGATACGTTCGGAGTGAAGCATCAGTCACCTCAAGCGCTTGTATTTAATGGAGACGAAGTGGTTTGGAATGACTCCCATTGGAGAATTACTTATACTTCTTTGACCGATGCTGCAAAGCAATTTCTAAAATAAACGGCCTCATGAAGCCGTTTATTTTTTTACTAACATGGTTTAATGCTTAAAAGCGTTTAAGAATTAAAAGAAAAGTAGTGACATTTTATTTTTCATCGTATATAATAACCCTAATCACTTAAACAGATAGGAGTGGAGATATTATGGCTAATATCCAAATTGATGAGTTGAGAGAGAAATTAGACGAGATTAACCTACAGTTGCTTGATTTAATTAATGAGCGTGCTGAAGTGGCGAAAGAGATAGGTAGAGTAAAGAAAGCGCAGGGGATTAATCGTTTTGACCCTGTTCGAGAGCGTAAGATGCTTGATAAGCTTACGGAGAAAAATGGTGGGCCGTTCGATAATTCCACTCTTCAGCATATTTTTAAGGAAATTTTTAAGGCAAGCCTTGAGCTACAAGAAGATGATCACCGTAAAGCACTGTTAGTTTCAAGAAAACGCCAGCCGGATAACACCGTAATTGATATTAGAGGCGAAAAAGTTGGAGACGGCGGGCAAGTCCTTATTTCAGGACCGTGTGCTGTTGAAAGCTACGAGCAAGTTGCAGAAGTGGCAAAAGCTGTTAAGAAGCAAGGATTTAAAATGCTTCGTGGAGGTGCTTTCAAGCCACGTACATCACCATACGATTTCCAGGGACTTGGTGAAGAAGGGTTGAAGATTCTTAAGCAAGTTGCTGATGAGTACGATCTTGCAGTTGTCAGTGAAATCGTTAATCCAGCAGATATTGAAACAGCAGTAAAGTACGTTGATGTTATTCAAATTGGAGCACGTAATATGCAGAACTTTGAATTGCTTAAAGCAGCAGGTTCTGTTGATAAGCCAGTACTACTTAAGAGAGGTTTATCTGCGACAATTCAGGAATTCATTAATGCTGCAGAGTACATTGTTTCAAACGGTAATACGCAAGTTATGCTTTGCGAAAGAGGCATAAGAACATATGAAAAAGCAACACGAAACACGTTAGATATTACAGCTGTACCGATTCTTAAGCAGGAAACTCATTTACCTGTTCTAGTTGACGTAACGCATTCAACTGGACGTAAAGATCTATTATTCCCAGCAGCAAAAGCAGGTCTTGCGATCGGTGCCGATGGTATTATGGTTGAGGTTCATCCTGATCCTGCAGTAGCGCTTTCAGATGCTGCTCAACAGTTAGATATTCCACAGTACGAACAATTTGTTGAAGATTTGAAAGCTAGCGGTTTATTCAATCCAGCTAAAGTAACGCCTTCTACTATTTAAGTAGAAGGTTTTTTTTATCTTTCTTTCTGATGAATTTAGAGTTAGTCTATTTTTATAAGTGGGATTCATTGGGAATAAAAGTGCGTAAGAGTGTTATCCTAAGTAATAATGAAGCGTAATTGTATCCTGTTATGATTTTGTGTGTTAAATTTATGCTTATATGAAGCAAAAAAGCGTTAAATATGCTATCTTTAATACAGTATCTACTTGTGAAATATTCTACATACCAAATGTAGACAATTTTGCATGGAGCATAACAACGGATGAGTGTTAGTCGATATAAGGATTTGGTTTGCAGTCAAACGGATAGTATCGTATCATTAAGTAAATTAAAGTCCGTAAGAGCATGAAGGAGGATCATCGTGAATACAACGATTTATGACGTAGCGAAAGAAGCAGGAGTATCGATGGCAACTGTATCGAGGGTTGTTAATGGCAATCCTAACGTAAAGCCTGCCACCAGAAAAAAAGTATTAGAAGCAATTGAAAGACTAGGATATCGACCAAATGCGGTCGCAAGGGGACTTGCTAGTAAGAAAACGACTACTGTAGGCGTTATTATCCCTGATATTTCTAGTATTTTCTTTGCAGAGCTTGCTCGTGGTATTGAAGACATTGCGACAATGTATAAATACAACATTATTTTGAGTAATTCAGATCAAAATAAAGAAAAAGAAATTCACTTGCTTAATACGATGCTTGGTAAACAGGTGGATGGGATTGTTTTCATGGGCGGTAAAATTACCGAAGAGCATGTAGAAGAATTTAAGCGCTCTCCCGTACCAATTGTGCTAGCTGCAACGCTTGAAAAGAGTCAAGAAATCCCTTCCGTTAATATTAATTATCAGAAAGCGGCTTATGAGCTTGTCGCTAGCTTTATTGAAAAAGGACATAAAAAAATTGGTCTTGTTAGTGGACCTTTGGAAGATCCAATTAATGGCGAAGAGAAGTTTCTTGGGTACCGCACAGCTCTTGAAGATGCAGGAATGGCTGTTGATGAAAACTGTGTAGCGATTGGTGACTATACGTACGATTCTGGTATTGAAGCGATGGAAGGATTCTTAGAGCTAGACGAGAAACCTACTGCCATTTTTGCAGGTACAGATGAAATGGCTCTCGGCGTTATTCATGCAGCGCAAGATAATGGATATAACGTTCCGGAAGATTTTGAAGTAGTCGGATTTGATAACACTAGGCTTGCCACTATGGTTCGTCCAACCCTTTCTACAGTAGTACAACCAATGTACGATATCGGTGCTGTTGCGATGCGTCTACTAACGAAATTAATGAATAAAGAAACAGTAGAAGAGCAAACTGTTGTATTGCCACACCGTTTGCAACATCGCAATTCTACAATTCATAACGAAGAATAAAAAACGAGCCCCAGGCTCGTTTTTTCTATTGATTCGTAATTTGATAAAGCGCTCGCTCACAAGTGAGTTTATTCTTCTCTGTAATCTCTTGTTTTCTTGGAATAGGCTCATATAAATTAGTCTCATCATCCCAATTTTCAGGGAGAGTAAGGGGAGAAAGGGGATTCCATCGATCTAACCACTGTTGTGGTAATCTTCCTGTTATTGATAGCCCTTTCATTTCAAGCCAAATCCGCGACCACGCTCTTGGTACTACGCGCCAAATATCATATCCCCCGCCACCAACTGCAATCCACTTACCATCACAATATTCGTGTGCAAGCTGATGAGCTAACTTTGGAATGAACTCATAGCTTTTCATCGAAACAGAAAGATGTGTTAATGGATCATAGTAATGGGCATCAGCTCCATTTTGAGTTAAAATCACATCTGGTTTGAAGAAGTCGATTACTTTACGAAAAGACGCCTCATAAACTTCTTGGAATGATTCATCCTCAGTAAATGCATCAATTGGAACATTAAAGGAAAATCCATACCCTTTTCCCTGTCCTTTTTCATTAATGTTTCCTGTTCCAGGAAATAAATAGCGACCAGTTTCATGAATCGACAGTGTGCAAACTTCAGGATCGTCATAGAAAGCCCATTGAACGCCATCACCATGATGAGCATCCGTATCAACATAAAGCACTTTAGCACCGTATTTCTTCTTCATATATTCGATAGCAATGGAGCTATCATTATAAATACAAAACCCAGATGCTTTCCCTCTAAATCCGTGATGCAGGCCACCACCTACATTGAGCGCATGATCAGATTTTCCAGTCATAACGGCATCAACAGCCGTTAGCGTACCACCAACAATGAGAGCACTCGCTTCATGCATATTTGAAAAGATGGGCGTATCTTCAGTACCAAGCCCATAGTTCGCTGCAATGGAAGATGCTAAACTTCCTTTCCCAGCTTTTTTCACTGCGTCGATATAAGCTGGATCGTGAATCAGAGCAATTTCATCATCTGTTGCTATTCGAGGCGCAATTACATCTGAATCGTTTAGAGCCTTCATTTCAGTAAGGAGGTCCTGAGTGAGTTTAACACGAATATGATTGAAAGGGTGATCATCACTAAATTTATAGTTTAGATAATCTGAGGAGTAAACAAAAACAGAATCGCAGGTCATTTTTGAACCCCCGGCATGCTCGGCCAAAGAACCTCATAACCTTCCTTTTTGATATCATTAATGACCGAAGTTGGATTCATTGTTTGAATGCGAAAAACGATATTTTTGTATTTTTCATCGTGACTGCATGGATAAACAAGCACACTGATGATGTTAACATTACGTTTTTTAATGATTTGGGTGATATCGGCTAGTTGTCCAGAAACGTTAGCTACTTGAACTTCAATATGTGAACTCGGCTGATGTGCACCTGTCAATAGGATAAGCGTATGTAACATGTCTGTCTCAGTTACCATACCGATTACTTTTCGATTATCAACAATGGGAATGGAGCTAATGCGCTGTTCGTAAAAAATGGTTGAGATCTCTTCAACGAAATCTAATGGGTGAGCTGTAATCACATCTTTCTTCATAATAGAGGAAAGATGTGATTGTAACACTTCTTTGTTCGGACTTGAGTCAAGAATAGATGGACTAGCATCTTTAATATCTCGATCCGAAACAATGCCAGTTAGCTCTCCTGTGCTATTTACGATCGGAAGGTGACGAATATTTTTTTCTCTCATTAGTTTAATTGCATCTGCAATGGTTTGATTCTCTTCAAGTGAAAAAACATTTCGATTCATTATTTCTTCTATGACCAACTTGACTCACTCCTTTGCATACTTAATACATGAAGCGGTTATGAAATCGGAGACGATCAAAAGCTTGAATAGAGTCCTGGTTAATCCTCGTCCCAATTCGAGCCATTAAACAATTTGCTGGATGAGAGCTAATTTCAGGATCGTCCGTTGCATACCATTCCAATCCTCCTGCATTCATCATTTTTTCCATGACTTTACGGTAATCCCATACAGATAATCCAGTTCCTTTAAGATCCCAATGCCAATAATATTCGGTAGTAATCACAATGTAATCGTTCATAGCATCATCCATGAAGGATGTCTTAAGGAGGCTTTTGCCTACTTTAGCATTACGATATTTTGGTATAACCTCAATCGCTCCTAATTCAATTAAATCTTCCATTTTCCCTTCTGACCAGCGTTCAAGGGGGTCGGGATAAAGAAATGTAACATAACCTACGATTGTTTCTCGTTCTCTCGCTACAATAATTCGTCCTTCAGGAAGTCCAGCTATTTCAACTAGGGCTTTATGCTGTTGCTCAGGGGGACGAAATGCGACAAGATCCTTATGTAAATGATAGGATGCAAGGCGATCGGGGGTGATTGGGCCTTCAATAATTAGTTTTCCATGTGGCGTATTCCACTCAATTGCATTATACGTTTTATGATGTTCCATCTAGTCACCACCTTTTAATAATGGTCTCAATTCTTATTATACATGAAACGAGATGAATGTAAGGGGTTTCAATGTTATTTTTTGAAGTTTTGTCATTTGTTAAAAAATTAGGAATTTATGTTATACTAACAGGGAAAGACATGAAGGAGAAGGAGGAGATTACTTATGGAATTGAAACCGCTTTCTGCTACATTGGGTAATCATAATTTACAGGATTATGAAGCTACATACGGGAATTTTGATTGGAAAGACGTGGAGAAAACATTTACTTGGAGTGAAACAGGGAATGTGAATATGGCCTACGAAGCAATCGATAGGCACGCTGAGTCCGATCGTAAAAACAAAGTAGCTCTTTATTTTTCTGACCCAACACGCGATGAGAAGTATACGTATAGTGAAATGAAATCAATGAGTAACAAAGCTGGGAACGTTCTAAAAAAAGTGAATGTTGAAAAAGGCGACAGGGTCTTTATTTTCATGCCAAGATCTCCAGAGCTATATTTCATTCTTCTGGGGACGCTTAAACTTGGTGCGATTGCTGGACCGCTTTTTGAAGCTTTTATGGAAGGTGCGGTGAGAGATCGGCTTGAGGATAGTGAAGCAAAGGTACTCGTCACAACTCCTGAATTACTCGAACGTGTACCAGTTGATGAGCTTCCGAACCTTGAAAGCGTTGTGTTAGTGGGAGAAAACGTAAAAGAAGAAGGACCATATATCGATTTTTACAAGCATTTTGAGTCAGCAGACAAGAAGTTGAAAATAGAATGGGTTGACCGTGAAGATGGTATGATTCTTCATTATACATCTGGGTCGACAGGTAAGCCAAAAGGCGTTCTTCATGTTCATAATGCGATGGTACAACAGTATCAAACATCGAAATGGGTACTTGATCTAAAAGAAGATGATGTCTATTGGTGTACAGCCGATCCTGGCTGGGTAACCGGTACTTCCTATGGTATTTTTGCTCCATGGCTAGCTGGAACGTCGAACGTCATTCGTGGTGGTCGCTTTAGTCCAGAAGATTGGTACGGAACAATTGAAAAATATGAAGTCACTGTATGGTATAGTGCACCTACCGCATTCCGTATGCTTATGGGAGCAGGAGATGAGATTGTTAAGAAATTTGATCTTTCATCCCTACGCCATGTTTTAAGTGTAGGAGAACCGTTAAATCCAGAGGTTATTAAGTGGGGAAATCAAGTACTTGATCTTCGCATTCATGACAACTGGTGGATGACGGAAACGGGCGCTCAGCTAATCAGCAATTACCCTTCTATGGAAATAAAACCAGGATCAATGGGTAAACCGATTCCAGGCGTGCACGCAGCGATCGTTGATGATCAAGGGAATGAACTACCAGCTAATCGAATGGGGAACCTAGCCATTAAGAAAGGCTGGCCATCGATGATGCGTGCGATCTGGAATCGTCCTGAGAAATATGAAAGTTATTTCTTAAAAGGAGACTGGTACGTATCTGGCGATTCAGCTTATAAAGATGAAGATGGCTACTTCTGGTTCCAGGGACGTGTGGATGATGTCATAATGACTTCTGGTGAACGGGTCGGTCCGTTTGAAGTTGAAAGTAAACTAGTTGAACACAGGGCTGTTGCTGAAGCAGGTGTTATTGGTAAACCAGATCCTGTTCGAGGGGAAATCATTAAAGCCTTTATTGCACTGAGAGATGGACATGAGCCATCTGATGAGTTAATGGAGGAGATTCGTAACTTTGTGAAAAAAGGTCTCGCTGCTCATGCGGCACCTCGAGAAATTGAATTTAGAGACAAGCTTCCGAAAACAAGAAGTGGTAAAATTATGCGTCGTGTGCTAAAGGCATGGGAGCTTGATTTACCTACTGGAGATTTGTCAACGATGGAAGATTAAAGAATAAAAAGAGCCTGTAGCAAACTTTGCTACAGGCTCTTTTTTATTCCGAATCATTACTTGTATTAGTGGAACTATTAGCGTTATTTTCGCCGTTTGCCCCGTTCGAATTGCTATTGCTACTATTATTGGATGTGTTGCTGTTCGCATTTTCTTCTGTACTATCATTATTTTCATTATTAGCGCCATCTTCATTAGCGCCATCTTCGTTTGAAGAGGAATCTTCTGGATTGCTTGATTCCTCTTCTTCATCCTCTGTAGCTTCTTCATCCTCTGTAGCTTCCTCATTCTCGGTGTTACTGTTTCCGGAAGTTTGATCATTGCCTTCGTCTGATTCAGGCTTTGGTTCAGGTTTCTCTTTAGGTTCCGGCTTTTCAGACCAATCTTCACTTGTTACTTTAGCGGAAGCTCCTGATTCGTTACCAGCGACATCAACCGCTGTAACGTAATAAGCATAAGCACCAGAGGGGATATTAAATGAGCTACCATCAGAAGATTTTATACTTCCAAGCTTCGTAAAGGAACTGCTCCCGTTCGAAGCTCGGTAAATGCGGTACCCAACGATATCACTTTCACCCGAGGCACCCCAGCTTAATGTTGATCCATTAATTGAAAGTCCACCAACTGCGCCTGGTTTTTTTCCATTTTCCGAAGCAGTAGTGCCTTCGGAAACAATATTCAGGTTCTTAAACTCAGATGGTAAAAGGGATGCAAGATCGACTCCAGAGAAGTAATCTTCTTTAATCATCACTCCGCTAGACACGAACTCTTCTGGAGTGGAGCTAAGCGCTTGATACGTATTACCATTCATCACTACATAACGTCCTTCAGTGAGGCTGTCATCCACTTCAGTCGGTACGTATTTGGCGTTAAATAGGTCAGTTTGGACAAGGCCAGCTTTCTGACAAAGGTCAGTTGCAAGCTTCCCTGAAATTCCACAGAAAGAACGTTTTACAATACCTGTTGGCATTTTGAAAGATTCTTCTGGGTCCATTATTTCTGGTTTTTTATCATAAGCAGCATTAGCAAATAATGCCCATAAGTTTTTATTTCTATTGGCATATTGACTATCCATACTGATTTGTTTATCGTATCCAGTCCATACACCTAGTGAAACATTAGGATTAACTGCTACAAACCATGCATCATAATAGTCTTGTCCTGTACCAGTTTTTCCAGCCCAATCAGAAGAGAATTTCAGTTTGTTTGGAATGTCTTGGGCTGTCCCTTGATTAACTACGTCACGCATCATATCAATCGTTAGATACGCTGTTTGAGGACTAAAAACTTCGACTGGTTCAGGTTTCTGTTCGAAAATTGTGTTTCCATTTCGATCAACTATTTTATCAATTAAGTATGCATCGACAAATTTTCCACCATTAGCAAATGTACCAAAAGCATTCGTGTTTTCTTCTACACTTACGCCACGTTGAAGTGCACCTATGGCCATTGATGGATTTGTTCGGTCATCAAGTGTCATTGTACTAAAGCCCATTTTTACTAAATAGTCTGTTGCTTCGACAGGGTTCATTTTATTGTAAATACGAACTGCAGGAACGTTGTATGATCTTTCCAATGCTTTTCGGGCTGTAACAAGACCATGATAATTCGATGAATAGTTACCAGGATTATATCCCTCTTTAATCGGTAAATCTGGCACAATGTAGCCAGGCTGAACTTTTCCTACTTCCATTGCAGGAGCATAGTCAAGCAATGGTTTCATCGTAGAACCATTTGAACGATAAGCCCCAGTAGCATGGTTAAGTTCTTCTTCTGCAAAATCTCTACCACCCACGAAAGAAAGAATCTTTCCAGTTTCATTTTCGATTAAGATACTACCCACTTGCATGGGGAATTCTTTGTTTTCGAGTTCTCCTGTCTGGGAGTTTTGCACGGAAATTGTTTTAGAACTTTGAAAGTAACTTCCATTTTCTAAAACTTTATCTCTTGCAGCATTCATAGATTCATAAATATCTCTGTCTATTGTAGTGTAAATTTTGTATCCATTTTTTCGGAGTTCCTTCTCAGCATTGCTCATAAATTCGAGAAAGACATCAGAATTTTCTTGAACTTCTTCCCATTTTAAATCCATTTTCTTAGCTATTTCTGTTGCAGATCTTCCAGTAACATTAGCGTCATAAGTTATTTGGTTATAATAGTCTACACTCTTCGCAAGCTTCTCTCCATCATATCCTTCTTCATCAGCGATCTGCTTTGCAAGAACGCGTTTCGCGCGATCTTCAATCTCAAATGTAAGGTATGGGTATTTCTCAACTGGCGAAGGGGAAGATTTAGTTAGGTTTTTTTCAATATCGTATTCAAGCGCCTTGTTGTACTCATCTTCGGTAATCGTTTCTTCTTGATACATGCGATAAAGAACAAATTCCATCCGGTCGATTCCAGCTGAAAGATCCTCTTTCACCTCACCCGAGTTTGTAAAAGGGGTGTATGTATAAGGGTTTTTGGGAATACCTGCAATAAAAGCGGCTTGTGGCAAGTTTAAATCACTTGCATTGACTCCGAATATGCCTTGTGAGGCTGCTTGAACGCCTGCGATATTATTACCAGAAGCATTACGTCCGTAAGGAACAATGTTAAGGTATGCTTCTAGAATTTCATCTTTATTAAAGAAGTTTTCCAATCGAAGCGCGAGCAACATTTCTTTTGCTTTCCGTTCAAATGAAACTTCTCTCGTTAAAATCTGGTTTTTAACAAGCTGTTGCGTGAGTGTGCTCCCACCACTGCGGTCTTCTGAATTTGTAACTTCTTGCAGTACAGCTCGTCCGATTGCTTTAGGAACAATGCCGTCGTGATCGTAAAAGTATTCATCTTCTGTGGAAATGACCGCCTTTTGTAGAAGAGGAGAAACGTCTTTTAACTCAACTTCTTTTCGCTCAATATCAGAACGGAAGTTTCCAAGAAATACGTCTCCAGCAAAGTAGACCTCACTGGTTTCTTCGTAGTTATAAACGTCACTCTTCATCTCATCGTAAGAGCGAATCGGTTCATCTTTTACAAGCGATGCAAAATATCCAGCACCAACGCCACCGGCGAAAAATGTGCCCATAAGACCAATTACTATAAAGATCAGAAAAAGATTCCAAATAACTTTATAGGCAATTCTAGAGCCGGATAATATGTTGTATTCTTGTAATCTATCAATGAACGCGTTCCACTTCTGCCTGATAGTAGAAAAAAGCTCTCGCATTCCTATACCCCCTCAAATTAATCCTATTTATTATAGCATATGTCGTCGAGATTTGTATAAACTGGTAGGGATTTCAGTGGGCTTAGAATTGACATGGTTTTCCGTTTGTGATATTAATTTAAATAGTGTTTTTTATGAACGACATGCTTTGATTGGATAAAGTAGCGTTTTTCTCCCTTTTTCAGAGAGCTGGTGGTCGGTGAGAACTAGCATAAAGGAAAATGTGAATTACCTCCATGAGCTTCTAATGGGAAAGACAATGTCTGTGTAGCATTAGACGGTTCAGACCGTTATTCTGACTGAGTGGAAGAAAGCATGCTTTCTTCAACAAGGGTGGTACCGCGATCAATCTCGTCCCTTTTTTAGGGGCGGGTTTTTTTATGTTTGTAGAACTGTAAATTGCTTGAAATAGGGAATTACTATGATTTAGAGGAGACGATGATATGCACATTTTAGATGAATTAGAAGCAAGAGGCCTGTTAAATCAGGTGACTGATAGAGAAGGTCTTGAAAAAGAGTTGTCTAACAACCGAATTGCGCTTTATTCAGGATTTGATCCAACAGCTGATAGTCTTCATATTGGACATTTGTTGCCAGTCCTTGCGCTTCGTAGATTTCAGCTTGCGGGGCATACGCCGATTGCGCTTGTTGGTGGTGCAACAGGACTTATTGGAGACCCAAGTGGCCGTTCGAATGAGCGTACATTAAATTCCGAAGATATTGTAAAAGAATGGACCAATAAATTACAGGGTCAGCTAGCGCGCTTTTTAGATTTTGGTACAGAAGCTAATGCTGCTAAAGCTGTAAACAACTTTGACTGGATCGGCGAATTGAATGTGATTCCATTTCTTCGCGATGTAGGAAAGAACTTTGGTTTAAACTACATGCTTGCGAAAGATTCGGTTACATCACGTCTCGAAGCTGGAATTTCATTTACCGAGTTTACGTACATGATTCTTCAATCGTATGACTTTCTTCAACTTTATCGTAAAGAAAATTGTCGCTTGCAAATTGGAGGTAGTGATCAGTGGGGAAATATCACTGCTGGTCTTGAATTAATTCGTAAAGAAGAAGGAAGCGAAGAATCGACGAAAGCATACGGTGCAACGTTTCCACTTGTTACGAAAAGTGACGGCTCCAAGTTTGGTAAGTCAGAAGGTGGCGCAATCTGGTTAGATGCTGATAAAACATCTCCTTATGAATTCTATCAGTTCTGGATTAATACAGATGATCGCGATGTGGTAAAGTTCCTAAATTACTTTACATTCTTAAGTATTGAAGAGATTAAAGAAATTGAGTCGAAGCATTTAGAAGCACCAGAAAAAAGAGAAGCACACCGTACACTTGCTGAAAACGTAACGAAGCTCGTACATGGAGAAGAAAAACTTCAGCAGGCGATCAATATTTCGGAAGCTCTTTTTAGTGGAGATATTAAGCAATTAACAGCTGAAGAAATTCGTTTAGGGTTTAAGGATGTGCCATCCTATCACGTAAAAGATCATGAAAAAGGATTAATTGACTTACTTGTAGAAGCTGGGATTTCATCTTCCAAGCGTCAGGCAAGAGAAGATGTGAAGAATGGCGCCGTTTATATTAATGGTGAACGCTGTAAAGAAATAGACAAGGTGATTTCAGAAAGCGATCAAATTGAAAATCAATACGTTATTATTCGAAGAGGAAAAAAGAAATACTTCCTTCTCACATATTAATTGTTAATGAAGAGATGCTCGATAGGAGCATCTCTTTTTCGTATATATCAATTTTGCTTTTGGATATAAAAAAACCCCGGAATAAATTCCGGGGAGTTGAAACAGCTTAACGAGAGTAGTACTCAACGATAAGAGCTTCAGTGATTTCAGCAGGAAGTTCAGAACGCTCAGGAAGACGAGAGAACGTACCTTCAAGCTTATCTGCATCGAAAGTAAGGTATTCTGGAACGAAGTTGTTTACTTCGATTGCTTCTTTGATGATGTCAAGGTTGTTTGACTTCTCACGAACGCTGATCACTTGACCAGTTGCTACGCGGTAAGAAGGGATGTCAACGCGTTTGCCATCGACAGTGATGTGGCCGTGGTTAACTAGCTGACGAGCCTGACGGCGAGTACGAGCTAGACCCAGACGATAAACAAGGTTATCAAGACGAGCTTCAAGAAGAATCATGAAGTTCTCACCGTGAACACCTTTCATTTTACCAGCATCATCGAAAAGACGACGGAATTGACGCTCAGTCATGCCGTACATGTGACGAAGCTTTTGCTTCTCTTGAAGCTGAAGTCCATATTCAGAAAGCTTTCTACGCTGGTTAGGTCCGTGTTGACCTGGAGCGTAAGGACGCTTTTCCAATTCTTTACCTGTTCCACTTAGAGAAATACCAAGACGACGAGAAATCTTCCAACTTGGTCCTGTATATCGAGCCATAATTAGCTCCTCCTTTATACCATTTAGATTGGTATAAAATAAAAACAGTGTCGTGATTCCGGTTTGCGCACATTGTGTTTTCACACGCCTTCACCTCGACAGCCGGAGGTTACGCGGCGTACCTATTAAAAGGAACACAATGAAATCGCAGCCCGTCACGCTGCTGCCCATTCTTATTTTACACAAATGCAATTGTAACTCTTTCAGATTGAGATGTCAACTATAGTAGGGATTTGATGGATAAGAAGATATCAATGATCTGTTGAGAAAGATAATTCCCTCTTCACCTTATAATTGAAAACGCTTACAATGAAAGTGTAATGTGTGATTTTATAACAGGGGGTTATGACTTTGGGAGAGCAACGTTTTGAGACAAAAACAATTCATGATGGATATGATTCTAAATCACATCATAATAGCTTAGCATCACCAATCTACCAAACATCTACTTTTACATTTGAAACAGCCGAAGCCGGTGAAAGAAGGTTTGCTGGCGAAGAACCTGGCTACATTTACTCAAGACTTGGAAATCCTACTGTTCGAATGCTAGAAGAGAGGATTGCTTCTCTTGAGAATGCGGAGGGTGGTTTAGCTTTCGGTTCAGGCATGGCAGCTGTTTCTGCTGTTCTGATGCATCTTGTTAAGTCGGGAGACCATATCCTTTGTTCTGAAGGAGTGTACGGCTGCACGTTTGGATTACTTAAAATGTTAGAAGAGAAGTTTGCGATCGAGCATGACTTGCTTCCACTTGATTCATTTGAACAAATTCAACAAGCTATTCGCCCAAATACGACGGTTATCTATATAGAGACGCCCATAAATCCAACATTGAAATTAATTGATCTTGAAATGATTTCTTCTGTAGCAAAGGAAAAAGGAATCACGGTTGTCGTAGATAATACATTTTCTACGCCGTATTTACAACGCCCTCTAGAATTTGGTTGTGATATTGTTTTGCACAGTGCTACAAAGTATATCGGAGGGCATGGGGATGTCGTGGCGGGATTGGTTGTAAGTGATAAGAAGACAATTACTGCCATTGCAAAGAGTACACAAAAAGATATCGGAGGAATTCTATCACCGTTTGATGCATGGTTACTCCTTCGGGGATTGAAGACTCTCCCAATTCGGATGGATCGTCACTGCTCAAATGCTCATAACATCGTTCAAAAGTTAATCGAGCATCCATCAGTAACGAATGTGATGTATCCAGGAAGAGAGGAATCGCCTTCTTATCTAATTGCACAAAAGCAGATGAAAAGCCCGGGAGGATTAATTAGCTTTGAAATAAATGGTGGTAAACTAGAAGCACAAAATTTCATGAATCGGCTAGGAATGATAAAAATTGCAGTTAGTCTTGGAGATGCTGAAACGCTTATTCAACATCCAGCGACGATGACACATGCAGTGGTTCCTGAAGAAGAGCGAAAACGGATGGGAATTAGTGAATCGCTTATTCGTCTTTCGGTTGGACTTGAAGCGTGGGAAGACATATGGGGGGACATCGAACAAGCGCTTGAAGAATAAAAAAAACCGTCCAATGGAGAAAGATCTCTACTGGACGGTTTTCATCATGTATTAACGTTTTTTTGATGAAGCTTCACTTGATGCTTAAAGATAATCTTGTAATGCTAATGTGAATTTTTCTAGGTACTCTTGATCCAATTCATCAAAGCGGCCAACTTCTGGACTGTCTATATCAAGAACACCAAGAAGGGCTCCATTAGACATAATAGGCACTACAATTTCTGATTGAGATGCAGCGTCACAGGCAATATGTCCAGGGAATTCATGAACGTTTTCGATTCTCATTGTTTTGCCTTCCTTGGATGCAGAGCCGCATACGCCTTTACCATTCTGTATTCTGACGCACGCGGGTAGCCCTTGAAATGGACCGAGAACAAGTTGATCGGTTTCTTTTTCATATAAATAAAAACCTACCCAGTTTACATTTGATAAAAACTGATTTAATAAAGCAGAAGCATTTGCAAGGTTGGCTAGCTGATTCGTCTCGCCATCAAGCAGTGCTCGTAATTGTTTAATTACCATTTGATAGTCTTTTTCTCTTTTACCTGAATAGGATTCGACTTCAAACATGTTAAAACACCTCTTCCTTAACTCGAAATTATGATAATCATATCAAATCTTGTTGAGGAACACACATATTTTGTCGCACGATTATTAAAGGAAAGTAGCAGCGATTAACGAATGAGTTACTAAGATCGAACTATTTGGAGGGGGTACCTAGTGAAACAGGAGCGAGATACAGTATCGAAGCGAAGTGTCATCCAGGCCGCCATTCAACTCTTTAACACGAAAGGATTCCATGGTACTTCAGTTCGTGATATTGCGAGTAAAGCAGATGTGAACGTTGCGCTAATCTCTTATTATTTTAATGGAAAAAAAGGATTAGCTGAGTTTTTAATGACTTCTTTTCTTGAAGGATATGTAAAAGAGATTGAAGCTGCATATCAACAGCTAGAAGGGCACTCAGCAAAAACATGTCTGATTGACGCGATTGAACGTGTAATGGAATATCAGTATTTGAATAGGCAGTTAGCTCGATTTGTACACAGGGAAATTACCTTCGATTCCGTTCTTGTTCGTGAAATTATGACCACTTATCTGGCGAAAGAAAAGTATTATTTCACTAGGATTTTAGAAGTGGGTTTTGCCAGAAAAGAGTTTCGCCCTCAACCCATTGATTATATTGTGATGCAAATGAAAGGAATGCTTTCGATGCCTTTTTTACACCCTCAATATATTCTGGAAGTGCATCATATTCAACCTAATGAACGTTATTTTATTGAAAAATATAACAAGCAGTTATATCAGTGGATTCAGTTAACTGTTTGTAAAGAGAAGACGTGGGACGAGCGCCCACTTGTTATGAATGGCTGATTATATTTGGCTTTTGGAGCAAATGAGTGATCAGCCGATCTGCTCCCTGACCAATCCCTTTTGCACTATGGGCATCTGAGCCATAGACGAGAGGGATTTCTCGTTTTAACGCTTCTTTCACGACTTGATCGCTTGGATAGGGTTCTTCGCAAAGTGGTTTCACTGTACCAGCACCATTGTAATCAAGAGAATAGTTGTGATCTTTAATCGCAATAAGAATAGTAGCTATTTCACTTTGAAAATCATTTTTAACCGGATATTTTTTCTGGAATTTATTTGCAAGTGTCATATGTCCTATACGAGTAGGCTTGTAATTTCCTAAATCGGATTTAACGGACTTTAGCACAGTTTCATAATATTTTTTATGAACCATTTCAACCAAACCTAATGCTTGGATCAAGTCGTTGAATGCTTCTGGGCTATAGTCCAGGCATGTATAGAACTCGCCGTGTTTGATAAAGTGGACGGAAAGAATGGCGTCATCTAGAAGTGGACCAACTGAATCAAGTAATTGTCTCGTCTCTTCCTCATAACCCTCAATATAATCAACTTCAAGTCCGCTATTAATTTCAATTAAACCCTTATACTTTTCTTTCAGTTGTTGAATGGAATTAAAGTAACTATGAAGGTCCTCCCACTTCATCCCGCTGTCTTTGTCTGGAACAGGATCAGTAAAGGTTTTAGGGAGGGGAGCATGTTCCGTAAAGGTCATTCCTTTATAACCTGCTTGTATTGCTGCTTCTACGTACTCTTCAAATTGATCAGTGGAGCCGTGTGGACAAAAAGGAGAGTGAATGTGTCCATCATATGAAATATTCATTCTAAAGCACCTTCTTTCAAAAAATGAAAAAGTTTATAATATAATCAAGGATTTTAGCTGTCGAATATTGAATTTATTTAGTCAAAGAGGTAATTACATGGTATCATAAAAACATTAATGAATTTCCTACATATTTGTTTATAAAAGATCTATATCTGATGATTTAGACTGCTTAATAGCATGTATACATAAATTGATGATGTGGAAGAAGGGGTGCTTCCGTTGGAGTATATTGTCATTGCGATTATTTTACTGGTTGCCGTCATATTATATGGCACTTTTGCTAGAAGAAAAATATACAATGAGATCGATCGTCTAGAAGAATGGAAGATTGATATATTGAATAGACCTGTAACTGATGAGATCTCGAAAGTAAAGGGATTAACGATGTCAGGGCAAACGGAAGAGAAATTTGAGAAGTGGCGTGAAGAATGGGACGAAATTGTTGCCGTTAAACTTCCTAATCTAGAAGAACAGCTCATGGATACAGAAGAAGCAGCGGAGAAGTATCGCTTTCGAAAAGCGAAAGCGACTCTTGTTGAAACGCGTGAACGGTTAGAGCAAATTGAAAAGCGAATTGAATTAATGTTGGAAGATATTAATGAACTTGTTTCAAGTGAAGAGCAAAACCGAACGGATATTATTTCTGTCCAAGAAGTGTTTAGGGAAGCAAAGCAACGGCTATTATCTCAGAACCGTTCGCTTGGAAAGGCTTATCCAACGCTTGATGCAGAGCTTGATGAGCTAAAGCAGAATCTTAAGCATTATGAACAGCTTACAGAAGATGGGAATTACCTTGAGGCAAGAAGTGTACTAATGGAAATTCAAGAACGGTTAGCAGCTGTTCAGGATAAAATTGCTGTAACACCGGAATTAATTGCGTTAGTTCATACGCAAATACCTGCTCAATTGAAAGAGCTTGAAGATGGTACTTCTGCGATGGCATCTGAAGGCTATGTCCTCGATCACCTGGAAATTCAGGATCACATCGAACAGGTAGAATCAGACCTCGTACGTTTTGAATCTGCCATCGAGAAGACCGAAGTTCAAGAAATGAAAACAGAAATCGATTCGGTACGAAGAAGTATTGAAGGACTATATGACCAATTAGAAGCTGAGGTAGATGCAAGGCACCTTGTTACTGAAAAAGTAGAAGAGATTGAACATGAATTGTTCAAAACAAATTCTTATCTTCAGGATTTACAGGAAGAAACGAACGTTGTTCAACTAAGCTATCGGTTAGAAGAACAAGAACTAAACATGATAAAAGATATCGAACTGAAAATTTCAGATATGCATATTCGCTTTAATGCTGTTCGGGAAGCGGTAGATGGTAATCAACAAGCTTATACAAGTCTTGCTGAGTCAGTGCTTTCTCTAAAGGAAGATCTTGCAACGATTGATCACGAAATGCAGATTCAAAAAGAAAACTTGCACATGCTTAGGCGAGATGAGCTTAAAGCACTTGATACGATCAAAGATCTAAAGCGGAAGTTAATTGAATCTAGAAGAATGATGAAATTAAGTAATTTACCAGGAATACCTGAGTCTTATCTTGATGGCTATGAACTAGCTGAAGACATTATTATCGAATTAAGTGAACGTCTTTCAGACGTACCACTTGATATCTATCAAATTAATGAAGTGTTAGCTGACGCGGAACGTGCGGTTGAGCACAGCACGGAAATTACGAAGAAGCTTGTCGAAGACGCTGTCTTAACGGAACGCTTAATCCAGTTTGGCAATCGGTATCGTGGGAAGCATCGAAGTGTGGATGAATTGCTACAAAAAGCAGAAAATCACTTTAGACAATATGAGTATGATGATGCCTTATCTACAGCTGAAGCTGCAATTGAAAAAGTAGATCCGCAGGTGCTTCAAACTCTTAAAAATGATGTAAGAGAACCTGTTGAATCGTAGCTCTCCTTTCGAGGAGAGCTTTTTCGTGTGGCAAGATCTTCTTGATGACTCGTTTCAATGAATGGTCATTTAACAAAAAGAAAGAACGCAGGCGGTTAGCCTGCGTTCTTAAATTACGACGCTTGTTTAGTTGTTGTAGAGAGTAAAAGGCCAATCACAGCGCCTACAATGGCTGGGATAATCCAACCTACGCCTTCGCTATAAAGCGGCAGTGTTTGCATGATCCCCATACCTGGCAAAGTGATTCCCGCTCCTTCTAGAGCGTTTGGCACGCTAATGATGACTGTTGAGATAATCGCTCCCCTATAAACATAGTGGTGAATCGGAAAAACATTCTCAAGAAACGTTAGAAAAATTAAAACAATAGCGATCGGATAAATGGCGATTAAAACAGGTAAAGTAAACGTAATGAGTTGTGTAAGACCGAGATTCGCAACGAATGTACTAAATAGCGTAACGACTAGAATAACGGTTTTGTAGGAAAGCTTTGGATATGTTTTAGAAAAATACTCTCCGCAGGCGGTTACGAGGCCTACAGATGTGGTTAAGCAGGCGAAAGTTATCGCTGCCCCAAGCAAAAGCGTTCCTAATGAGCCAAATAAGTAGCTAGCAATACTTGATAATATCGCTCCCCCGTTATTTGCGGACCCAACAAGGCTCGTGCTTGTTGCACCGATATACGCCAATGAAAGATAAATGGCCGTTAATCCAATCGCTGCAAGAATGCCCGCTTTTAGTACAGCAATCGAAACATTTTTACGATCAGAGACGCCTTTATCGTTGACAGCTTGTATCACAACGATTCCGAATACAAGGGCAGCAATAGCGTCCATTGTAAGATATCCTTCGATAAAGCCTTTAAAGAACACGCCGCTCTTATATTCAGGTGCAGGTGTAGATAAAGGTCCAGGAGGATTTATAAATGCTCCAATAATAAGACTACCTAGAACTAAAATTAAAAGTGGGGTAAGTATTTTTCCGACTCGATCCACTAACCTTGTTGGGTTTAATGATAACCAGAATGTTAACCCGAAGAATATAAGAGTATAGAGAAATAAAGGCAATCCATTTACGTTTGTAGAGTCATTTAGAAATGGGACAACACCGATCTCGAACGCTACAGTACCCGTACGTGGTATTCCGAAGAATGGGCCGATTGCAAGGTAGAGAATGGCAGTGAAAATAAGTCCGAATAGCGGATGTACTTTCGATGCGATATCCCTTAAACTTCCACCTGTTAATCCAATAGCAGTTACGCCAAGAAGTGGTAAGCCGACACCTGTAATAAGAAAGCCAGCTGTGGCGATCCAAATGTTTTCACCTGCAGAGTTTCCAAGCGCTGGGGGGAAGATCATATTTCCCGCTCCTAGGAAGAGCGCAAATAGCATTAAACCGATCGTCAATGTGTCTTTATTTGATAATTTTAGTTTCATAATTGCCTCCTGAATCAACTGTTTAACATGTCCTAATTTTCGGACTTCATATTAACACAATTAATCGACGAATCATAACGTTTCTTTTAATGATTAATTATTCTGACTATTTACCTTCCGTTCGCATATGGAATAAAGCCACTTTGGTAATATCAACCATAGGTGAAAAGGTTTTAATCCGATCGTTCCTTCTCTTCAAGATAGAATAGTTGATTTGGTAATTACTTTAACCTATGGTAAGATTATTAGTTGGAAATAAAAGATGACTGAAGGTGTCATAATATGATTTATTTGGATAATAGTGCTACTACAATGCCGTATAACGAAGCGCTTGATGCTTTTCGTACAGCGTCTGAGAAGTTTTTTGCGAATCCTTCTTCTCTTCACCGAAAAGGAGGAGAGGCAGAAAGGTTACTTCGCCAAGCAAGGTCAAGCATTGCAGAGTTATTGCACGTTAAAATAAATGAAGTTATATTTACTTCAGGTGGAACAGAAAGTAATAATCTCGCTATCAAAGGAACAGCATTTCAGTACTTGAACCAGGGGAAGCATCTGATAACTAGTTGCATTGAACATGCCTCTACCTTAGAAGCTTTTCGACAACTTGAATTATTAGGATTTTCAGTAACCTATTTGCCAGTTGATCAAGATGGGAAAGTGTCTTTAGATGAGCTAAAAAAAGCACTCACTCCTGATACCATTCTTGTTTCCATTATGCATGTGAATAATGAACTGGGCTCAATTCAACCTATTAAAGAGATCGGACATCTTATTAAGCAGAAGTCACGTGCCCTTTTTCATATTGATGATGTTCAGGGGATTGGAAAAGTACCACTTGATTTTAATGATGTTCAGGCCGATTTTGTTTCGTACTCAGCTCATAAATTTCACGGTCTTAAAGGAAATGGTTTATTAATTAAACGGGAGAAGATCACTTTACTTCCACTCCTCTCTGGTGGAGGGCAGGAAAGGGAAATTCGCTCCGGTACAGAAAATGGCCCAGGAATTGTTGCGATGGCAAAGGCTCTTCGCTTGTATTTAAATAGAGCAAAAACTCAAAAACGAACGCTGGAAACTTTAAGAACGCATGTGTTTACAGAGCTATCAATAATCGAGGGAATTGAGTTAAATAGTTCAATGTCTGGTGCTCCACATATTGTGAATTTTTCAGTTCCTGGTATTAAACCTGAAGTATTAATTCATGCGCTCGAGGGTAAAGAAATTTATGTTTCTACGCGTTCCGCATGTTCTTCAAAAACGGCTGAAATAAGCCATGTCTTAGCGGCAGTTGGCTTAACCACGATACGAGCAAGATCTGCTATTCGAATTAGTCTTTCTTTTGAAACGACTAAAGAGCAAATTGATATATTTCTAAACGAATTGCAAACTGAAGTACCAAAACTAAAACAAGTAATGAGGTAATAGCTATGTATGATCACATCATCCTTCGCTACGGTGAAATTTCTCTTAAAGGAAAAAATAGAAAAGGTTTTATTACATCTTTGAAAAAAAGAGTGAAGCAAGTATTGTCGGATTACCCGGCAATTGAAGTACATCAATCTTTTGATCGAATGATTGTTAAACTTAATGACGAGGATCCAGAACCGATTTTAATGAAACTTAAAACAATTTTTGGGATTCACTCTTTAAGTGTGGCTATAAAAACAGACCACGATATTGATTTGATTAAAGAAAAAGCCTTACAACTAGTGAAAGATCAAATGGGCAACGAAAGTATGACGTTTAAGGTAACGGTTAGAAGGCCATTCAAACAGTTTCCGCACAGATCGCAGGATATGAACCGTGATATTGGAGGATATGTATTAAGTAACACAGAGAAATTGACTGTTGATGTACATCATCCTGACATGGAATTGAAAGTAGAAGTGAAGCAAGATGGCGCTTATCTTAGCTGCAATAATTCCGAAGGTGCAGGTGGATTGCCGACTGTACAGGACAATAAAGTGATGCTAATGCTGTCCGGTGGCATTGATAGTCCTGTTGCAGGCTATCTTACAATGAAACGAGGCGTAAAAGTTGAGGCTGTTCATTTTCACAGTCCTCCTTTTACAAGTGAACGTTCGAAACAAAAAGTGGAGGATCTTGTAAAAGTTCTGTCCCGTTATGGTGGGGATATTCGCCTTCATATCGTTCCGTTTACAAATACGCAAAAGGCGATTCAAAAGGAAATGCCTGATAACTATAGCATGACGATTATGAGAAGAATGATGATGCGCATTACAGAAAAACTTGCTGAGAAAAATAATGCTTTGGCCATTGCGACGGGAGAAAGTCTCGGCCAGGTTGCGAGTCAAACGATTCAGAGTATGAATACGATTAACGAGGTAACAAACTACCCGGTATTAAGGCCACTTATTTCGATGGATAAAATTGAAATTATGAAAATTTCAAGAGAGATTGATTTATATGATATCTCGATTCGCCCTTACGAAGACTGTTGTACGATATTCTTGCCTGAAGCTCCAAAAACAAAGCCGAAACGTGAGCATGCGAATAAATTTGAACAATATTTGCCAATTGATGAACTTGTTGAGGAAGCGGTAAATGGTGTTGAAACGATCCACATTAAAGAAAAAGACGATTCTTTTGACGAATTGCTTTAGACTTCCAGCATTTTACCCCAATGCCATAAGTTATTAAGGATAGCACCTTCTTATCTATCACATGATATGAGCAAGGAGGTGATTAACTCATGGCAAACAACAGTTCAAACAACCTTGTAGTTCCAGGTGTACAGCAAGCTCTAGATCAAATGAAATATGAAATTGCTTCTGAATTTGGCGTGAATCTTGGTCCTGATTCAACTTCACGTTCAAACGGGTCAGTTGGTGGCGAGATCACAAAGCGTCTTGTTCAGCAGTCTGAACAACAGTTCGGAGGATATTCCAAATAATTGAATAAATTGGCTCAGAGGAAGATGCATCAGCATCTTCCTCTTTTTTGGTGCTTTACAGCAGTGTTATATGTGCGGATGTTTTCGTTTGTTTATATTCAAAACTTTCTTACTTTTGTGTATAATGTAACTATTACATAATAGAGGAGGCACACGATGCAAGATTTAATTGCACCAGAATATTATAATTTAACAAGTGAAATGGAACGATTTATTTCTAATGAAGACAAGGTTGCTTTAAAATGGCGAAGCGATCAAGGTGACGAGCAGGAAATTACATATAAGCAATTATTTGAAAAGGCGAACCGCATTGCCGGTGCTTTAACAAGTGGAGGATTAGCACCGCAAGATCGCGTATTAATTATGATGCCTAGGCTTATCGATACATATGCAGTCTACATTGCATGTCTAAAAGCTGGCCTTGTCGTTATTCCTTCGTCGGAAATGTTACGGAAAAAGGATCTGGTATACCGAATAAATCATGCTGAAGCAAAGGCGGTTATTTGTGAATCAGAACTAATTGAAGCATTTGAAGGGGTAGAAAGTGATGCGCCATCACTGAAATATAAGTTCAGTGTCGGAAAAGAGACAAAGGGGTGGCTTCCATTACTTCAACAATCTGAAAATGAAAGCGCTTCTTTCGAGGGCGTTAACACATTGCGTGATGATATGGCATTCCTTTCCTATACTTCAGGAACCACTGGTAATCCAAAAGGCGTTGTGCATAGTCATGGTTGGGCGTATGCACATTTAAGAACCACTTCTGCATCCTGGCTTGATATTCAAGAAGATGATAACGTTTGGGCAACAGCAGGACCTGGTTGGCAGAAGTGGATATGGAGTCCATTTGTTGCTACGTTAGGCAGTGGAGCTACTGGATTCTTATACAGTGGTAAATTTGATCCTGAAGCATATCTTGATTTCCTTTCCAAATACGACATTAATGTTCTTTGTTGTACTCCGACAGAATACCGATTAATGGCAAAAGTAGATGGTTTGGATCGCTACAACCTCCCCGTGCTTCGAAGTGCCGTTTCAGCGGGAGAACCTCTTAATCGTGAGGTTATTGATACGTTTAGAAAGTATTTTAAAATCGATGTAAGAGACGGTTACGGTCAAACGGAGAATACGTTGCTTGTTGGTATTCTAAAAGGAATGGAAGTAAAACCAGGGTCAATGGGGAAACCAACCCCAGGAAACCAGGTGGAAATTATCAATGAAGAGGGAGAGCCGGTTCAAGTTGGGGAAGTTGGCGATATTGCCGTACATAAAGATGTGCCAGCTCTTTTCAAAAAGTACTATCAAGATCAAGAGCGTACACAGATGGCATATCGAGGGGATTATTATTTAACAGGGGATAAGGCGTCCAAAGATGACGATGGCTACTTCTGGTTTGAGGGGAGAGGTGATGATATTATTATTAGCTCTGGATATACCATTGGACCTTTTGAAGTGGAAGATGCTCTCGTAAAGCATCCAGCTGTTCAGGAGTGTGCCGTCGTGGCAAGTCCGGATGAAGTAAGAGGGAATATTGTTAAAGCATATATTGTATTAAAAGATGCGAGTCAGGCAGGTGATGCGTTAACTCGTGAACTTCAAGATCATGTGAAAGAGCTGACGGCACCGTACAAATACCCCCGTAAGATTGAATTTATTGAAGAACTTCCAAAGACCACGTCTGGAAAGATAAGAAGAATTGAACTCCGACAAAAAGAAACGCAGGGAGCTTCATAAAATAAGACGACAGACAGATCTTATAGGTAAGTAAAAGAAGAGGACCATTTTTTGGTCCTCTTCTTCATTTTGCGATGCTTTTAATCAATGACTCGATTTTATTCGCTTGATCTCCGGCATTATCTTGCTCCATTGCTTTTAAGTAAGTGGACCTTTTTTCATAAGTTTCGCGTACTAATCTTAAGAAAGAAGCGTCAGTTAAATCTTCTTCTAACAAAACGTTAGCATAGCCCGATTTTTGAAATGATTGAGCATTTAAGATTTGGTCACCTCTACTCGCTGCTCTTGATAGTGGAATGAGCAGCATTGGTTTCTTTAGCGCAAGAAATTCAAAGATTGAATTTGATCCAGCCCTAGAAACGATTAAGTCGGCCATTGCTAATAAATCAGGAAGTTCATCTGTTACATATTCAAATTGTTTGTAACCTTTCATTTGAAGTGACTCATCAACCTGCCCTTTACCTGTAAGGTGAAGGATATCGAATGTTTGGAGTAACTGATTGAGCTGGTTACGAACCGATTCGTTGATTCGCTTTGCTCCTAAACTACCTCCCATAATAAGCATTACTGGTTTTGTTCCACTAAATTCAGCGAATGAGAGTCCTTTTGACCGGTTTCCCTTTTTTAATTCATCGCGTACAACAGCCCCGATGTATTCTGCTTTATTTTCAGGAAGGTGCTTCACAGTTTCTGGAAAAGTGGTGCACACTTTTGATGCGAAAGGAATTGCTACTTTATTAGCAAGGCCGGGAGTTAAATCAGATTCGTGAATAATGACAGGTACTCCGTTCATTTTACCGGCAATCACAACCGGGACAGAAACAAATCCACCTTTTGAGAAAATAACAGATGGTTTTTCTCGTTTAATAATGGAGAAAGCTTCTCCAACGCCTTTAATGACTTTAAAAGGATCTTTAAAGTTATTCCAGTCAAAATATCTTCTTAACTTTCCGGTTGCAACGTGATGATACGTAACGCCTTTAACGGGTTCAATAAGCTGACGTTCAATCCCTTTTTCAGATCCGATATAATGGATATCCCAATCTTCTTCTAAGAAACGGGGGATGAGAGCTAAATTAACGGTAACGTGTCCGGCTGATCCACCGCCTGTAAATAAAATCTTCTTCTTCAACGTGATTTCCTCACCTTCAACAATTGTCTTGCACTTTCTCTTAGATATTCTTATTGTATCATGATTGAAAAATCAACCAAGAGTTTGAAGAAAAACCAGAAGATTCACAGTTTATAATAGGAATGATACAATAAGCTCACAAATCGCATAAAGGGGAGAACATCAGTGGGAACGCTTTGGTTTGGTGGAAAGATCTATACGCTTGAACATGAAAATGAAACAGTAGAAGCTGTTTATACAGAAAATGGCCGAATAAAAAAGGTCGGGTCTAAATCAGAACTTACCTCGATGTTCGGAAAAGAAATGACGGCACAGTATGATTTAAAAGGAAATGTGATGATTCCTGGATTTGTTGATAGTCATCTTCATATGATTGGGCACGGGGAAAAGCTCCTTCGTCTTAATTTATCAGAAGCTACTTCTGCAGAAGAAATGAAACGTCTCCTTGAAAAAAAAGTAGATGAAATTGCCCCATTTGAATGGGTGATTGGAGAAGGTTGGAATGAAAACAACTTTCAGGATCGAAAAATCTTTCATCGTGACGAGTTGGATGAGATTGCGCCAAATCATCCGATGATGCTAACAAGAGTATGTCGACATGCGATTCTTGCTAACTCTATTGCGCTTGATCTTGCGGGAATTACGGATGATACGCCTGATCCTGAAGGTGGCGTGATTATGCGTGATAGTAACGGCAGAGCAACTGGATATTTACTTGACCGTGCACAGGAATTAGTTAAGAATGCGATGCCTGAGGCAAGCATCGAGTTTCTCGAAAAAGCACTCTCGTGTTCAGTAGATGATCTTGTTGCACAAGGAGTGACAGGCGGTCATAGTGAAGATTTAAACTATTACGGTGGATTTACGCGTACGTACGAAACCTTTTTGAATGTGATCAATGGTCAGCGCAAATTCAGAGCGAATCTACTCGTTCATCACGAAGTTATCGAAGACATGCGAAAACAGGGGCTGGGCTTTGGCGATGGAACGAACTATGTTGAACTTGGTGCAATGAAGATCTTTGCTGATGGGGCACTGGGAGGACGTACGGCGTTGTTAAGCCATCCATACAATGATTCACCTGACACGTCCGGAGTTGCCATTCACAGCATTGAAGGGCTGACTGAACTTGTAAAGAAAGCGAGGTCGCATGATATGCCTGTGGCCATTCATGTCATTGGTGATCTGGCTCTTGAATATGCGATTGAAGCCATTGAACAGTACCCTGTTCCATTCGGTTTGAGAGATCGTCTGATTCATACTCAAGTTATGCGTGAAGATTTGTTAAAGCGATTAAAAGAGCTTTCAGTTATTCTCGATATCCAACCAAGATTTGTCGCATCAGACTTTCCGTGGGTTATTGAACGTCTTGGAGAAGGTAGAATGGGAATGTCCTTTGCATGGAAAACCCTTCTTGAAAGTGGAGTTCCCATTGCAGGTGGATCAGATGCGCCAATTGAACCTGTCAATCCATTACTAGGTATTCATGCAGCTGTTACACGGAAACGTCCTGATGAATCTCATGGCGGGTACTATCCTGAACAAAAATTGTCGGTGTTTGAGAGCGTATCTCTTTTTACAAAAGGCAGTGCGTTTGCTATTGGAAGAGAGCATGAGAGAGGTATGATTAAAGAGAACTTTGTTGCGGATTTTACAGTTTTAGATCGTGATATTTTTCACTGTGATCCAGACATTATACTTGAAACAAAACCGGTCATGACAGTTGTGGATGAAACGGTTGTATATGAAAAAATCTAATTTGTCTTAATCGACTTTAAACCAATACAAAAGCGCCGCATAGTTTGCGGCGCTTTTCTTTAAAGAAAACTTCTTTGCACTTTATGCCAAAAAGAATTGTTTTTAAGCTTAACAGTTTTGATGCGTTTTTCTGGGATATGGATTTGAATTTCTTTAGCATGTTGTATGCTCATCGCTTCATTATCGATACCAATAACTGGATAGTCATTGCCATCTTGAATAACTTGAAGCGTAAGCGTTCTCTCATCACTTAATAAAAATGGAGAGCCAAGCGTACGGTAATGATTATTGTTAAGTGAAGCAAGTTCGCTTACTTGCATACAAGCAAGTTTAGGATCTACCACAGCACCATTAACGGATTTATTATACGCCGTACTTCCGGTTGGGGTGGAAACAATGAGGCCATCTCCTCGAAACGTTTCAAAGTGAAAATCTTCTACGTATACTTCCATAGCAAGCGTTTTAATAATGGATGATCGAATGGTGCATTCATTCAAGCAATAAAAAGAGGATTCGTTGTTTACCATTACTTCTATTGTTGGATAACGACGTACTTCAATACCTTCTGATAAAATGTCGTCCACCATATTTTGGATGTTGTCAATGTGGAAATCACAATAAAACCCTAGCTCGCCAGTAGAAATACCGACATAGAGACAATCTTCACGAAAGCCTGTTTTTCTAACCGCTTGAAGAAAAGCTCCATCCCCCCCGATACTAGCGATAATGCTCGCCTCTTCAGGACTTTCTACAATATGAAAATCATTTTTTTCTGCAAGTGCCTTCAAAGGTTCTACTTTTTCCTGGATTTCTTTTGTCTGCTTGTAGAAAAAAAACAAATTACGTCGATTTGGCATTTGAATTCCTCCTTGTCCTACTGTTAGTCCTTTTTACTTTAACACTCTCTCTTTTTAGAAAAAAGAAAAAAATGAATTTAGTTCTCTTTAGAAGGTGTAAAACGATTTTAAAATGCTGTGAGAAGGACAGTACTTATTCTATCCAATAGAATCGTACTAAATTTGTTTCCGTACGTTAGGAAGTGCGCTTCCTTATTTTGTATGGTATTCTCAAAAATATGAAACCAATAACTTGGTCTCATCGTACATAAGATAGCATCAGGATATAGAGGAGGCTTACTATGAATGGAAAACGATGGATTGCATTAGGTATTACAGTAGTTCTCATCATCGTATCACTTGGTTTTAATTTTGTTTCAAGTCTGGCATTTGGCGGATGGCAAGAAGAAATGAATACGACAGACCAATTTGCTGAGACGGTTATTGAAGAAGGGAGCAGCTCGAATAAAATCGCCGTTCTTAATGTGGAAGGTGTTATTCAAGATACAGGAACGAATACTAGCTTCCTGCCGCAGGCAGGATACAATCACGATATATTTATGAAACGGTTAGAGCATGCTGCAGAAGATAAGAGCGTCAAAGGGATTATCTTAAGACTGAATACGCCAGGCGGTGGTGTTGTAGAAAGTGAAGAGATTCACGATAAACTTTTGGAGATCAAAGAAAAAACGGATAAACCGATCTACGCTTCAATGGGAAGTATGACAGCTTCTGCAGGTTATTACATTTCTGCTCCGACAGATAAAATTGTAGCAAGTCCTTCTACAATTACAGGTTCAATTGGGGTAATCATGCAATCAATGAATTATGCAGAATTAGCTGAAAAAGTTGGTGTGAAGTGGGAGACGATTAAGAGCGGTCCTCATAAAGATATCATGTCACCGAGCCGAGAAATGACCGAAGAAGAGCGAGAGATTTTACAATCAATGATTGATAACTCATATGATCAGTTTGTTCGGGTCGTGAGTGAAGGTAGAGGAATAGACGAAAGCAAAGTTCGTGAACTTGCTGACGGTAGAATATACGATGGAAGACAAGCGAAAGAAGTGAACCTTGTAGATGACCTTGGTAATTTAGAAGATACAATTGAAGGAATGAAGAAAGATCTTGGAGATAACAAGCTACAAGTTGTTCAATATAAGCAAAACCTTGGTTTTAATTCATTATTTGAAATGACAGCAGCAAAACTCATGGGGCCCGACAAAGATCTTTTAGGCATTCATCAGCTTCTATCAACGCCGCAATCCCCTGAGTTAATGTATTTATATTCTGAATAAGGAGGCAGGCAGAATGGACGAAACAATGAGTATGACTGCCCCTCCCGCATCGGTAGACACAGAAGCGAGGCACTTACGTTATGCGGGCTTCTGGATGCGATTTTGGGCATATTTAGTTGATATTATTGTGGTAGCAAGTTTGAATGGCATTCTGATCACACCTCTAATAAGAGGATTTGACTTACCAGCAACAGAACCGGCCATTTTACCTTTACAGGCCATTCTAACTGGAATTGTTTATTATATGTATTTTATTTTAATGACAAAATTTTTGTCTCAGACACTTGGGAAAATGCTTTTCGGATTAAAGGTAGCGTCCCTTGATAAGACGAAGTTAACATGGGGGACCGTTATTTTTAGAGAAGGAATTGGTCGTTTTATAAGCAAGACGATTTTATTTGTAGGTTTTCTTGTCGTGGCCTTCACAAAAAAGAAACAGGGCATTCATGATTTGTTTGCTGAGACGACTGTTGTACATGAAAAATAAAATTTCCTATTGAATAAACCTGCCCATTTTGGGCAGGTTTATTTTATACTCTAATTTTTTTGGTCTCTTACAAAAAAATAAAAGGAGAGAGATGTTTAGTGATTATTGCGATCGCTGCTATTCTTTTACTCTTAATCATCGCATCCTTACCTCTTATTATTTTTTCGACTGTAAGAGTAACGGTGATTATGGAACATTCTTCAACGGTGGAGGAACTTCAGATAGCTGTGAGAGCGCTTTTTGGACTTGTCGTCTATGAAACGACTATTCCCTTAATCGAGTTATTTGAAGAAGGGGAAGAAACTGTCAAAAAGAAGAAGAAAGAAAAAGGGCTTAAAGGTGAAACGAAGGAATTGGTTCAGGTATTAAAAAAAGCATTTCGTGCCAGGAAGTCGTTCTTATTTTTCTTGAAACGAGTACGGTTTAAAAATGTTCAATGGGAAACCAATTTCGGGGCTGGGAATGCTGCCAATACAGCTGTCTTTGCTGGAATTGTAATGAATGCGAAGGTAGCGATTTTTACGCTTCTATCACATTACTCAAACCTTCATACAATTCCTCAACTTATTGTCACGCCTATCTATGAAATGAAAACAATTCAAACTTATATGAAATGCATGATTACGTTCAAACTGGGGCATGCTATGATCGCGGTAATTAAATTGATGAAGTCTCAGAAAAAGTTGCAGGAGGCTTAGCGGTTTAGGAAGTGAAGGAGGAAAACACATGTCTGAACATCCAATTGAAGGATTAATGCAAACGGCAATGGAAAATTTGAAAGATATGATCGATGTAAACACCATTATTGGTGATCCGGTCGAAACTCCAGATGGGAGTGTTATTTTGACGGTTTCAAAGGTTGGATTTGGATTTGCTGCTGGTGGTAGTGAATTCATGTTGAAACAACAGTCCAACCAGCAGGGCCAAAGTAAAGGGGAGCCATTTGGCGGCGGAAGTGGTGGAGGGGTTTCCATTACCCCCATTGCTTTTCTAATCGTCAGTGCAGGGGACATAAAAATGATTCATCTGGACAATACAACTCATCTTTACGAGAGACTACTTGACCTTGCACCGCAGGCTATTGAAAAGGTACAAAGCATCCTTCAAAATATGAATCAGAACTCGAATGGAAATAAAAATCAAAAAAGTCAACAAGGTCAACAAAATGGTTCAGGATCATCAAGACAAAGCTCTCAATCCAAACATCTTTTCCGAGGACAGCAAAGACATCAAGATGACAATAAGCAAGATCTCGATTTTTAAGCTACTTTATAATGAGGTAGCTTTTTTTTGTAGCTACTGCTGATTTCTTGAAATCTACTGGTTACACCTATATGATGAAGTTAGTCGTACATACGACCAATTATAAAGGAGGTATGAACATGGCTAACATTACATTTAAAGAAACGCCGATGACGCTTTTAGGTGAAGAAGTAAAAGTTGGTGACAAGGCTCCTGATTTTACTGTGCTTGCAAATGATCTATCTGAAAAGACGCTTGAAGATTATCCAGGTACTCGTCTTATTAGTGTTGTACCATCTCTTGATACAGGTGTTTGTGATGCCCAAACACGTAAATTCAATGAAGAAGCTGCAAAACTTAACAACGTAAAAGTATTAACTATTAGTGCCGATCTTCCATTTGCTCAAAAACGCTGGTGTGGTGCTGCTGGTATTGAAGATGCGATCACCTTATCAGATCATCGAGACCTTTCATTTGGCAAAGCATTTGGCGTAGCTATGCAGGAACTGCGTTTGCTAGCAAGAGCTGTGTTTGTTGTGAATAGTAACGGTGAGGTTGTGCACACAGAGTACGTGAGTGAAGCTACTAATCATCCTGATTATGATGCTGCTCTAAATGCTGCAAAACAAGCGGAATAATACATCTCCTACGAAAAGGACTTCGATGACTTCATCGAAGTCCTTTTTTACACGTTAGGCGATTACGTTTTAGCAAGTTTCACGGAAAGAAGACGTTCGTTTCTCATCTATCATTGTTGCGAAAGAAGTCAAGACTGTTTACAATAGAGACGGCGAACTGATAGGAGGCCGATTAATGTCCGAATTAACTGTAGAAAATCTATATAACGTGTTAGATGAATCAACACTTGTCATTCAAAATAAGTTAGAGATGTCTTATCTTGAAGCACTTGTCGAGACAGGTTTAAATATATTTGAAAATAAAGTCCTTCAAGAAGAACTAGATGCTGATACGGTTGTGCGTCTAAAAAGTCTGTATGACTCATGTAGTCTTGATGGAGCGGAACAAGAAACGGTGCGGAAAGGGATCCAACTGGCCCTACTTAAAGGAATGAAAAAAGGTATTCAACCTCACCATGCAATGACACCTGATAGTGTGGCGCATTTAATTGGGTATCTTGTGAAAAAATATAAAGAGGTTCTAAATCTTGATAACATGAAGATTCTTGACCCTGCTGTTGGCACTGGGAATTTGCTAACGTCAGTCCTCAATCAATTGGATGGAGAGAACGTAGAAGCGTACGGTGTTGAACCTGATGATCTTCTCTTGCACCTGGGATTTGTTAATGCTAACTTGCAAAAGCATCAAGTGGAATTTCTTCACCAGGACAGTGTGAAGCCAATCTACATTCCTCAAGTAAATACTGTGGTGACAGATTTACCTGTCGGGTATTACCCACACGAAGAGGCAGCTGCGAAATATGAGTTAAAAGCGGAAGAGGGAATGTCTTATGTTCATCATCTCTTGATCGAACAAAGTTTAAACATGACGGAAGACTCTGGTATGCTTTTCTTTATGATTCCAAACTTTCTCTTTGGAGATGATGGCGCAAAGCAAGTAAGGAATTTGCTCAACGACCGCTCTGTTATCCATGGGGTTATTCAATTGCCAACTAGCTTGTTTGCGAATGAATCACAGGCCAAAAGCATCCTCGTTACTCAGAAAAAAGGAGAACATACGTTAAAACCAAAGCAAGTGATGATGGCAAAACTTCCATCGTTCTCAAATCGTGAAGCGATGCTGAATATGATGCAACAGATCAATGGGTGGTTTTCACAGCTTTCATAACAGAAGTGAAACGTTTACAAATCTGAATTGACGGAATACTTGAATGTAAGCGGTTTTCACCTTGAATAAAGTAATGGTCGGTGTTTAAATAATAAGAGTGCTAAAGATAGAAGGGGTTTACCCTTCTATTTTCGTGTCGTAATCTAATTTTATTGAATTAAAGGAGCTGTCACATATGGCGAAAATAATCGCAATCAACGCCGGTAGTTCTTCGTTGAAGTTTCAACTTTTAAATATGCCGGAAGAAACTGTTATCACAAAAGGACTCGTGGAGAGAATCGGCCTTGATGACGCCATCTTTACAATAGAAGTGAACGGTGAAAAGAATGAAGAAATTACAAACATTCCTGATCATGCAGTAGCAGTAAAAATGCTTTTGGACAAGCTGATTAGCTTTTCTATTATTTCTTCTTATGATGAAATTGAAGGTGTTGGGCATCGCGTTGTTCATGGTGGAGAGAAATTTAATGACTCTGCAATGATTACAGATGAAGTACTTGCTGGAATTGAAGAAGTATCAGAGCTTGCGCCTTTGCATAACCCTGCAAACCTTGTAGGTATTCGTGCGTTCCGCGAGATTTTGCCAGAGGTTCCATCTGTAGCCGTATTTGATACAGCTTTCCACCAGTCAATGCCAGAGCAATCTTACTTATATAGCTTACCTTACGAATATTATGAAGATTATGGTGTTCGTAAGTACGGTTTCCACGGTACTTCTCACAAGTATGTCTCAGAGCGTGCTGCAGAAATGCTTGGTCGTCCGCTTGATCAATTGCGTATCCTTTCTTGTCACCTTGGTAACGGGGCAAGTATTGCAGCAATTGAAGGTGGGAAGTCAATCGATACTTCCATGGGCTTTACACCACTAGCTGGTGTGACGATGGGAACTCGTTCTGGAAATATCGACCCTGCCTTAATTCCGTTTATTATGGAAAAAACAGGCCAAACTGCAGAAGAAGTAATGAACACGTTGAATAAGAAAAGTGGTCTTCTTGGTGTATCTGGTTTCTCAAGTGATCTTCGCGATATCACAAGTAAAGCAGAAGCTGGAAACGAACGTGCTGAGCTTGCACTGGAAGTATTTACTTCTCGCATTCACAAGTACATTGGTTCATACGCTGCACGTATGTCTGGACTTGATGCGATTATTTTCACAGCAGGTATCGGTGAAAATAGTGACGCGGTTCGTGCACGTGTATTACGTGGCCTTGAATTTATGGGCGTTTACTGGGATCCAGCTCTAAACAAGGTGAAAGGGAAAGAAGCTTTCATTAACTATCCTCACTCACCTGTAAAAGTAATGATTATCCCAACAAATGAAGAAGTTGTGATTGCGCGAGATACTGTTCGACTTTCTAAATAATTAAGAGCACCCGACAAGGGTGCTTTTTTTGTGTCCTTCTTTCACCTTTGTTGGAAGTTTTGGAAGGGAAAAGATACAATATAGGAAAGGGGTTGAAAGGAGCGATTTCAATTGGTGTGGACAGAAAGAGAACAAAAAAGAATGAGTGATATTCATTTATGGGAAGAAGAGCACTTCGCCCATGAAGCAACTGACGTAGAGCGAACATTTCACAAATTGTATAACCACCAGCTCAATCAGCTGGATTCTAAAGCTAAAACACGTTTGTATGCCGTGATGGACTCGGCGCTTTTTCATATGCATTCGCTTATTCAAAATTCACAATCACAGGTCGATGCCAGTCATCGGCTGTTAACCGATGCACGCTTGTTTCATCCAGAAATCGAACAAATTCAGGATATGAAGAACTTGTCTATTGATCAGCTTGTCTACATTGCCGATCAACAAATTGCGCGACAGCGAATGGTTTCATTTGCGCAAGGGGGACTTGCAGGCACGGGAAGTTTTTTATTATTAGGTCTTGATTTACCGGCGGTGCTTGCCATTAACCTACGAACGGTCCAGCTTATTGCGATGACTTATGGATATCCCGTCAATTACCCTTCTGAAATGATGATAGCTCTTAAAGTTTTCCACATGGCTACTCTTCCTAAAGGTTTACAAGAGCGAGCTTGGCGAGAATTAGAGCAAGAGGTAAAGCAAGAGCAGGCACATCCATATTTTTATGAAGGTCCAGAAGGAATTGCTGATGCCAACTGGTTACAGGGGCCGATGAAGCAAATCATGAAAGGTACCGTACTAATGATGCTACGTAAAAAAATGATTCAAGGAATCCCGATTCTTGGCATAGCGATTGGAGCAGCCGTGAACTATCGTTTTACTCGGTCAGTCAGTGAAATTGCTCATAAGTTCTATGAGAAACGTTTTCTAAATGAACTTAGAGAGGAGTATGGAAATGAGCTTTAGTGAACATAAATCCAGTGCGCCGGCAGTTATTTACTGTTTGATTATCACTGTCAGTGACACAAGAACAAAGGAAACAGATAAAAGCGGAAAAATCATTTCCTCTCTACTAGAAGAAAAAGGCCATCAGGTGATCGAGCGAACCATTGTAAAAGATGATCAAGAGGAAATTCGGTCGGCCATTCAGCGAGGGATTGCTGCTAGTGATGTGGATGCTGTTTTATTAAATGGGGGGACGGGCATTTCTAAAAGAGATGTCACCTATGAAGTGGTTGAAGGAGTGCTTGAGAAGGAGCTAGCTGGGTTTGGTGAGCTGTTTCGTATGATTAGCTATACAGATGATATTGGTACGCCAGCTATGCTAAGCAGAGCCATTGGAGGGGTTGCAAAGGAAACGGCCATCTTTGCTATGCCAGGTTCTTCAGGTGCTGTGAAATTAGCGATGTCTAAGTTATTAATCCCAGAGCTTCCTCACATTGTGCGAGAGCTTCGTAAATAATTGCTTATACCTTCTAATTGCACCCCTGCTTGATACATAAGTTATCTTTTGTTATAAATTTGCTCATTTGTTCTGAATAATTCCTCATTCGATAAGTAAACTGTCCTGTTGTTGGAAAGAATACGAAAGCAAGACCGAAACGACAGGAGGTTACGTCATGACTGATAAGAAGAAGGAATTGATTTATGATGAAAGTGGTGAGATGGCTGTACACCAACAGCTAAGTGAATCGTATCAGAGCGGCGCGATCGATGAGAAAGAACAAAAAGAAGCAAAGAAGCTTCCTCGTAAAGCTGATCGGAAAAGTTATTATTAATAATGAAAAAGTTCATGCCATGAGCATGAACTTTTTTCATAGTACCATTCAGTGAATGTTTTTTTTCTTGAAACGGTGGAACGAAAGGTACAGTATGCCTGTTAAAAGAAAAGATAAAAACCCAGGCGAATAATCAGTAGGAAGCAAAAGATAGAATAAAACGCCCAATAAAATGGCGAGGAATCCTGAGCGGTTCAATGTTCTTTCTGATAAATTCTCAAGCATGGCGGATGTGAAGCTTCCTTTTTTTATTACCATAAAATCAGTCACAATTACGGCAGATAAAGGAATAACAAAAGCACCAAGCAAAGAAATAAACGATTCCGCTTCATCCACAAAGGCTGGAAATGAACTTAACGTTACAGCAGCGAAACCTAGTAAAAGGGCACTTTTCACTCGTCCCAGAGATGGAAACGTGTTTAGAAGGCTATATCCTCCCGTGTACGCATTGCTAATGTTGATCATGATCATTGAACAGAGTGCGGATGCAAAAATTAGGATTAACAGAAGAGTAGATTGCGTCTGTTGACTTGTGATTAAAAAAGGATTCCATGTTCCTGCTACTGTAGCGGTATAGGCACCGAGAAGTGCGGTTAATGTAAACCCAAAGGTATTCCCAGAGAATATCCCCCAGAATGCATGCTGAGGAGATTTAGCGTATCTTGCCATGTCGGAAGAGCTACTAACTCCAGATACATACTGAACAAATGCAAGGCTAGCGAAGAAAAAGAATGATCTGTTTGGTTCTCCATTAAATGAGATAACGGATGAGTAGCTGCTGCCGTTTACTGAAGTAGTAAAATAAACAAAGAACATCGCAACGCCTCCAGCAAATAAAAGAGGAAGAAAATACCTGGTCACTTTTTTAACCGCATCGAAACCGACTAACGCAAGTAACGCCATTATAGTAGCAAGTAACAGTGACGTCGGCAGAAACAGAAGCTTTATCGAAAAAGCGCGTTTCATTAACTCAACGACCATATAAGTACCGCCAATGGTTTGAACGGAAAACCAGTATAGTGACGTGATGGTTCTAACTGGTGAAGCAAAGTATTGGGCTCCCTTTACACCAACAAATGCTCGCACTGCATATTGAGACGGGATTCCGCGTCTTGCTCCTGGAAAGGATAGGAATGAGACGAATAGAAAGGCGACAGTTGCTCCGAATACGGTCGCAAGCACTGCCCAAATGAAGCTAAGTCCTCCTTCGAGAACGGCAAGAGCAGGCACAAGGAAATTCCCGGCGTTCACGGATACAGCCATTTGAATCATTGCATATTCGTACCAGCGTGTCGTGCGCGACGTTTCTGGAACGGATTCAAGTCCATATCGTTCAATTTGAATAGGATTAGATGATTTCGGTAAACTGCTCATAGACTCTCCTTTTACAAAACAAGTATAGTTTTATTTTAGTTGTGATCTTAAGCTGAAGCAATTCTAATGATGCGTTTAGGAATAATATTCATCACTTTCAGTCAGCATAAGGAGGAGGTGATGAATAATGAGGAAACTTACCATCCTAACTTTTGCTGTTTACTTATGTCTGTTTACAATTCGAGCAGAAGCTTCTACACTCCAGAATAGTTTTTCATTTAAATGTATGGTTGTTTCTAATGGAATTGAACATGAATGGGAGTTCTCTAGTCCGAATGAATTTGAAGTTGAGAACGGAAATGTTGTTGAAAAGGGAGAGCGTGCAAAAAAGGAAGTCGAAGCTTTGTTTCAACATCTAGAAGTAACCGAAATGGCAAGAGTAGAAGAACTTGTGAAAAAAATGGACAGTTTTGGTTATCAAAACGCAGAACGATTTGAATTAAAGTGGATGGATGCGAGCGGAAGGTTATACACCTGGGTATGGGATGAAAACGATCAGTAGACTTTGAATAGCGGTTTCGATAAGATGAGTAAAGACATGAAAGGAGCCGCATTCAAGTGAAAAATAGTTTTGCTGTCATAGCTGGTGGAGCCATTGGAGCCTCTCTTAGAGGTTTAATTGGTACAGTGATGAATGGCAGTCCAATCGCTACCTTTGTTGTCAATATCGTCGGCTCCATTCTTCTAGGTTTTTTCTATCAATTCGTAAGTATGAATCCTCGCCTTTCAGATTCAGTGAAAAAATTTATTGCGACTGGTTTGTTAGGGTCATTTACAACCTTTTCCACGTACTCTCTTGATTTGTTCGTCTACATAAGAGATGGTCACTTTTGGGGATTAGCTTTCTATGGTGGCGGTAGTATTCTAGCTGGAATCTTAAGCGTCATCATAGGGGTTTCCTTAGCGAAAAAAGTGGGGAGGGACTAAGGATGGATTGGTTGATGGTTGCTATTGGTGGCGGCGTTGGGGCATGGCTTCGTTATGTCACAGCACTATGGGTAAACCGCTTTAATCAATTTCATTTCCCGCTAGCAACTCTTTTAGTAAATCTATTAGGGAGTTTCTTAATGGGGATGGCGTTTGGAGCGGGAGATTGGGGGCCAGGGATCTCAACAGGTTTTCTCGGAGCGTTGACGACTTTTTCAACATTTATGTACGAAGCTTTTGAGCTCGCTGCAACAAAGATTTGGCTATCGGTTGTTTACATCGTTGTTAGCTTAATTAGCGGGTTGTTAATGGTAACTGTGGGGTATATGATAATAGTGTGAAGATTACGGAAATAGACTTATGTTTTTACGTTTAGCTCTTTTCGTAGATATTGTTGCTTTTAGATAAGTGGTTAATTTCCGCTCATACCCGCTTTCCGCGGGAAGGGCGGTGAGCCTCCTCGTCGTTTTCGGTCCTGTGTGGTCTCACCTGTCCCCCTAGTCCGGCAGGAGTCCACCATCCTTCCGCTACAATTAGCGAAGTGTGGTTTTTTATTCAATAATTAATTCAAAAGCAACAATCTATTAGAAAAGAGCCTTACGTTTAGAGAATCGTCTTTTGTATGATTTTGGTTTTTTTAGAATGGTTGGGTGATTTTATTCGGGCCAAAGAGAGACGAAGGAGGAGTATGCATGCATATTGGCATTCCCGTAGAAGTGAAAAACAATGAGAACCGAGTAGCGATGACACCTGCTGGAGTATTAAGTTTAACGAGCTTCGGCCATGAAGTATATATCGAAAAAGGGGCGGGAGTGGGTTCAGGTTTTGAAGATGAGCAGTATCTAGAAGCTGGCGCTCATCTTGTGGAAACGGCCGCAGAAGCGTGGTCGAAGGAAATGGTTATGAAAGTAAAAGAGCCGCTTCCTCAGGAATATGGATATTTTCGTGATGGGCTAATTTTATTTACATATTTACACCTAGCTGCGGAGTCTGAGCTGACACGGGCGCTTGTGGAAAAAAAAGTGATTGGCATTGCTTATGAAACGGTTCAGCTACCAAATGGCTCGTTACCTCTTTTAACTCCTATGAGTGAAGTGGCTGGCCGAATGGCTGCACAGATCGGTGCTCAATTTCTTGAGAAACCCAAAGGTGGACTTGGCATTCTATTAGGGGGCGTTCCAGGAGTAAAGAGAGGAAAAGTTACTGTCATTGGCGGCGGAGTTGTTGGAACGAATGCAGCTAAAATTGCAATGGGACTTGGAGCAGACGTAACGATTATGGATTTAAGCCCAGAACGAATGCGACAGCTTGATGATATTTTTGGAACTGAAATAAATACGATGATGTCCAATCCACTAAATATTATAGAAGCGGTGAGAGAATCAGATCTAGTTATCGGTGCTGTTCTTATTCCAGGAGCAAAAGCGCCAAAACTGGTGACGGAAGAGATGATTAAAGAGATGAAGCCTGGTTCCGTCATCGTTGATGTTGCGATTGATCAGGGAGGTATATTCGAAACAACGGATCGTATCACAACTCATGATAATCCAACCTATACGAAGCACGGTGTTGTGCATTACGCTGTAGCTAATATGCCTGGTGCTGTGCCACGTACATCCACGATTGCCTTAACGAATGTGACTGTTCCTTATGCGGTTCAGCTTGCGAATAAAGGATACAAGAAAGCCTGTCTTGAAAATGAACCTTTGTTAAAGGGGATTAACACGATGCATGGTTTTGTAACGTATGAAGCAGTAGCTGAAGCGCACCAGCTTGATTATAAAAGTGCTCGTTCATTCCTTCAAAAGTAAAAAAATAAAGCAGCTAGTAGCTGCTTTATTTTTTTACGCTTTGTATGACGGCTCGTTATTATAAGAAGTGTGAATGTAGAAAAGGATTTTCTTCATTCAATACGGAACATGTGTATGGGGAGGTGAAAACATGGCATTTTGGAGAAAAAAGAATGAAAACAGTAAAGTGGATTATCCAACGATGATAGAAGCAAGCCTTCATGAAATACGGCAGGCAGTTGGTAAATTCGCAGAAAAGAAACGTGATGGTATTTCGTTAAAAGTTCTTGTAAAGGATAACAATGAACTTGATGCTTCTCTTCTCGTTTCTCACCTTGGAGGTATTCCGTCTAAACCCTTTTATATGTCGAGAGAGACGTTTGAACTTTTTGAAGAACAACACCGTCATATTCCTTTTTGGATTGATACAGTTCAGAGAGCGGTGGACTCATACATTCATTCTGAGAAAGAAGCTCCGGTTATCGAAGGAGATCCGTATCGGAAAATCAGCTTCTTTAAACTGGAAAAGAAAGCTCTCTTAACAGAACGCCCCCCACTGGATTTCTATTATACTGAGCAAGAGGGAATGGTTTCTCATCGAAAACCAGAAAAATAATGGGAACTTTTTTATCAGTGATTCGTATAAAACTATGAGGGTGGGAGGCGAGGAAATGAGTTTTTTATCAAAATTATTCGGAAAGAAGGACGAAGAACCGGTTAAAGAAAGGACCGTTTTTTCGATTCGGGTTGGTGATATTGTCACTTATGACCTTGAAGATTATGAAGTTGTTGGATCACTCACATATCAGAATAATGGGTATAAGTGGTACGCCTATCAGCTGAAATCGGGAGCATCCTCGGTATGGCTAAGTGCCGAAATGGATGACGAACTTGAGCTAGGCATTTATCGTAACGTGAAAGAAAAGCTTGCAAGCCCCATACCAGAAAAGCTAACCATAGACGATGTTACGTATTATAGAGAAGAACATGGTCGAGCAAAGGTGTCAGGGACTGGGCGTGGTAGTAATTTAAATGGGCAGGAAGTAGAATACCACGATTTTTCAAATGAAGATGAAACAAACTTTCTATCAATAGAAATTTGGGGTTCTGAAGTAGAAGTAAGCAAAGGATATGCTATTGAAGAGTATGAAATTAAAATTCTTGCTGGAAGTAAATGAGAGGATGATAGCAAATGTTTAATATGTTTAAACGAGTTAAAACGATCATGTCTTCTGAACTAAATGCTGCACTTGATAAGGCGGAAGACCCGGTAAAGATGCTAGAACAGTTTATGAGGGATATGGAAGCAGATATTCGAGATGCTGAAACAGCAGTAGCGAAACAAATATCGAATGAAAAAATGTTAAAAAAGAAATGGGATGATGCCAACGCAATGGTTTCAAAGCGCCAGGATCAGGCGATGAAAGCGCTAGAATCTGATAATGATGATTTAGCCAGAAGAGC
Source organism: Bacillus sp. Cs-700 (assembly GCF_011082085.1). NCBI lineage: Bacteria > Bacillati > Bacillota > Bacilli > Caryophanales > Bacillaceae > Bacillus > Bacillus sp. Cs-700. The sequence continues at coordinate 1,447,273 of NZ_CP041063.1, read as the reverse complement.
GCTTCAAGATAAAAAAGATCATGAAGCAAAAGCGGAAACACTGAAGACATCTTATGAAAGAGCGAAGGCGGATGCGGATACTCTTCGTTCAAAGTTAGATGAGATGAAAGAAGAGTATCGTCAAATGCAGCTGAAGAAAGATAGTCTAAAGGCTCGTGCAGAGTCAGCCAAAACGAAAACGAAGATAAATCGTGCCATGTCTGATATTGGCGGTGATGATTCTAAACGTGGTTTTGAGCGGATGGAGGAAAAAGTTCTTCAATACGAGGCGGAAGCTGAGACAAGTGAAGATATGCGTTCGAAAAGTCGATCTCTTGATGATGAGCTTGATGCACTTGACAAAAATGACGGTATCGATGATGAATTGGCAGAGCTTAAGAAAAAAATGGGGAAAGAATAAGCTTTCCCCTTAAATGGGGTGGAAGAATGAAATGGCTCACTGGATTACTGACAGCATTCATTCTGCTCTTATCGGCATGTGGGATTACGAAGGATATTCAAGAAATCGTCGAAGATCGTTATCAGCTTGAAGATGTCGTTGAAAGCAGCGTGGATTCAAGCGATGTCTCAAAGGTTTATAATGCTGAGGAAGATATCCCTACTGTTGCCTCCTACTTACAGGAACAAATAAAGCCGAATGAAGTCAGTGAATTAAAAGAAGGCAAGCAAATTCTCGTTTATGATGACTATATCGTTACGTTGCAAGAAAATGATGACGCATCGAATACCCTCGTCGAAGTCGCTACAGTTGGATTTGTACGAGATAACTACCAACCTAATTTCTTTAATGGGTTACTAGCTTATTATATTCTAGATGAAATACTGGATGTAGATGACTGGGGAAAAAAACAAAAAAACCGTTGTTTGAACGCAACTGGGAATTGTTATGGAGGATATGGCACCACGGGTGGTACATATAAAGGACCGACAACGATTCCGTCTTTTCGAGGATCGAGTCGCGGCGGCGGTCCGGGAACAGGGAAATAATTGAAGGAGGATCATCATAATGGGACCATTTTTACTAACATTTATTTATTTTATTGCAGCGATTGTTGTTGTAGTTGTTGGATTAATTATTTTTGAATTGATTACGACAAAATACAAGGATTGGGAACAGGTTGAAAACGGAAATACGGCAGTTGCGCTATCCATTGGTGGTAAGATTATTGGAATTTGTCTTATCTTAGCTTTTGCCATTTATCATAGTTCAGATGTTCTCGATACAGTCATATGGGGAGCCTATGGCGTGGTTCTTCAACTGGTTGCTTATTATATCTTTGATTTTCTTACAAGGCGTTTCTCAGTGGAACAAAAGCTTAGTGAAGGTGTTGTATCAGTAGGTATACTCTCTATGTGCGTTTCCATTGGTCTTGGTTTAGTAGTAGGAGCATCAATCACGTAAAAAAGAAATGAACAGCTGAAGGTGAAAGTCATGAGCAGGACGTTTAGTAAAAGCAGTCAGTTGTACTGGGCTTCAGGAATTGTATCGATATGCGGAATTATTTTTGAAGTGCTGTTCGGCGCGTTAGGATCCTACATACTAGGTGATGGTGTAAAGCAATATACGTTAACCATTTCGCTTTTTCTGACTGGAATGGGGATTGGCGCATCCCTGAGTGAAAAAGTTGTGAAGAACTTGATTACAAGATTTATTGCGATAGAACTTCTTATTGGTTTAATAGGTGGGTTTTCTAGTTTTACGGTGTTTGGAATTATGGCAATTGCAGGAGAAGAAGCAACGACTATTGTACTCTATACGACCATTCTTATTGTAGGCGGATTAACGGGCCTTGAACTACCAATTTTGATTCGAAAAGCGAATGAAATTGGTGTAGAAATGAATAAAAGTACAGCAAGAGTGCTCTTTTCTGACTATGCAGGAGGACTTGTAGGAGGACTATTATTTGCCTTTTACCTTCGACCAGAATTTGGCCTTGTAAAATCAGCTTTCCTTGTCGCTCTCGTGAACATTCTCGTCGCATTTTGGATGATTTATTCATTTCGAAAAGAGATGGTTTATCGAGCTGTTTATATTGGAATAGCAATACTTTTGTTCTTACTAATGGTTGTCGGTACAATTTTTGGTGAGGAAATGGCTTTCTCTTTTGAGCAGCGTTTATACAAAGATCCAATTATTTACTCGGAAGAAACTTCTTATCAAAAAATCACCTTAACGAGGGAACAAGGAGATCTTAGACTTTTTTTGAATGGACAGCTTCAGTTTAGTTCAAGTGATGAACATCGATACCACGAAACGCTTGTGCATATCCCGATGGCGACAGTTCAAAATGCTGAAAGTGTATTATTACTGGGAGGCGGAGATGGACTAGCCGTTCGAGAGCTTTTAAAATATGATCGCGTGAAATCGATAACAGTCGTAGATTTAGATCCTGAAATGGTGAAGCTCGCTAGAGAACATCACTTATTAACGGAATTAAACGAGCATGCGCTTGAAGATAAACGTGTTCAAATTAAAAATGAAGATGCTTTTCAATATATTAAACAAGAAGAAAAAACATTTGATGTGATCATTGCTGATCTTCCTGATCCAAATAATGAATCGTTAAACAAATTGTATACGTGGGAATTCTATTCGTTGTTACGTAACCATTTGGAAATCAACGGAGCGTTAATGGTACAAGCAACAAGTCCATTGTTTGCAAGAGAAGCTTATTGGACAATTGATCGCACGATCGCAGAGACTGGTTTATTCACTTCAAATTACCACGTCGACATACCGAGCTTTGGTAACTGGGGTTTTGTGATGGGGACGAGAGAACAGGTAGATCAAGAGAACCTAAAGCTTGCTGTAAAAACCAAATTTCTATCAAGCGAGATGATTCCCTCCCTTAGCGTGTTTGGGAAAGATGAAGATCAACAGATGATGAGAGAAGGGAAAAAGGTTCGATTTGAACCGAATACACTTATTCAACCTCATTTAATCGAAAAATATGAACGAGCATGGTTGTATTACTAGTTTAGATCATTACTCAAAGGGAACTTACTGACTAGAGTCAATCCTTCTATATTTTTATCGAAGGTTGAAAATTCCAACCGTTAAAGGAGCGATACCGAATGAAAGTTACATTTCATGGTCATTCAGTTGTTGAGATTGTCACGGAAAAAGCAAAAATTTTAATTGATCCTTTTATCTCAGGTAATGGACAATGTAAGTTAGACGCTAACGAAGTGAAGTGCGACGTTATTTTATTGACACACGGACATAATGATCACGTCGGAGATACAGTTGATATTGCGAAACGAAATGATGCTTTAGTCGTAGCTCCATTTGAATTGGCTACATACCTTGAATTTAAAGGGGTTAATGCTCACCCTATGGCAATTGGTGGCGCTCACGAATTTGAATTTGGTAAAGTGAAGCTAACGCAAGCATTCCATGGTTCGAGCTATACAGAAGAAGAAAATCAGCAAATTATCTACACGGGCATGCCATCGGGTATTCTCTTTAGTGCAGAAGGAAAGACGGTTTATCACGCGGGCGATACCGGACTCTTTTCAGATATGAAGCTATTGTCTGATAAGTCAATTGATCTTGCGTTCTTGCCGATTGGGGATAATTTTACAATGGGACCAGAGGACGCAGCTGTTGCTGCGAAATGGATTAGCGCAGACGTAACTGTGCCTATTCATTACAATACGTTTCCACTTATTGAACAAGATGGTGAGGCGTTTGCAGATAGCCTTAAAGGAACGAAAGGTAAAGTTTTACAATCAGGCGAAACAATTGAATTATAATCCAACACAAAACCGATGCAGTGCATCGGTTTTGTGTTGGATAAGCGTATTAATTTAGCCAATTCAAACATATCCTTTTAGAAAGGCATAAGGGGGAATTGGTGTGAAACAACGATTGTTTTTATCTATATTGTGTATTCTGTTTTTAATGTATGATGCTGTACCACGTTTTCAAATTGATTTAACGCTTGAAGGTGCTTTCTTTAGTCTCTGGCTTCTCTTTGCTGTCATGGCACTTGGTGGAAATCTTGCTGGCTTGTTCTTTGGGAGAAGAGAAACTCAGTTTATATCAGAAGAGGATTTACCAGTCGATTTAAGAAAAAAACAATACAGTCGTTGAAGTTATAGGGATGAGTTATGTATAATGAAGTCAATTCAAACACCACTATAACAGAAGTAGTATATCTACTGATACAGATGTGAACGTAGAAAGTATGGTGAAAGAAATTGACAACGAAACATGAACAGATTCTCGACTATATTGAGACGCTAGAAGTAGGAAGTAAAATATCTGTGCGTCAAATTGCAAGAGAGCTGAAAGTGAGTGAAGGGACAGCCTATCGAGCGATCAAGGATGCTGAAAATAAAGGTACGGTCAGCACAATTGAACGTGTGGGCACAATCCGAATTACAAAAAAAGAAAAAGAAAACATCGAAAAACTCACTTATGCTGAAGTGGTGAACGTAGTGGATGGACAAGTGCTTGGGGGGAGAAACGGCCTACATAAAACCCTTCACAAGTTCGTTATCGGAGCGATGAAATTGGAAGCAATGATGCGCTATGTTGATCCTGGGAGTTTACTCATCGTAGGTAATCGAGATAATGTTCACAAAATTGCGCTTGAAGCAGGCGCCGCCGTTTTGATTACGGGTGGATTTGACGCGCAGGACGATGTGAAAAAAATGGCAGATGCCTATGATTTACCGATTATTTCAACATCCTACGATTCTTTTACAGTAGCAACCATGATTAATCGAGCGATATATGACCGGTTGATAAAAAAGGAAATTGCTTTAGTCAGTGATATCTTAACGCCACTTACGAAAACAAGTTTTCTTGTGACGACGGAAAATGTAGGTCGTTGGCACGAGTTAAATGAGAAAACGCTCCATAGTCGTTATCCTGTTGTGGACCCTAATATGAAAGTGCAGGGAATTGTGACTTCTAAAGATATTCTTGGAGAACGTAACGAAACACCCATTTCAAAAGTAATGACGAAACATCCTTTAACAGTAAATGAGCAAACATCGGTTGCATCTGCTGCCCATACAATGATTTGGGAAGGAATCGAAATGCTGCCCGTTCTCGATCAATACCACCGTTTGATAGGAATTATTAGTAGACAAGATGTGTTAAAAGCGCTTCAAATGATTCAGCAACAGCCTCAAATCGGTGAAACGTTTGATGACCTGATTACGAGTCAAATTAAAGATGTGTCAACACCATCAGAAAGTCGCTACAGCTGTGAAATAACGCCACAAATGACAAGCCTACTTGGAACTTTATCATATGGGGTTGTGACTACCCTTGTAACCGAAGCTGGTAGCCGGGTATTAAAGAAATACAAAAAAGGTGATTTGGTTGTTGAGAATATTACGCTTTATTTTATAAAACCCGTTCAAATCGATCATACAATTGAAATTGTTCCTAAAGTACTCGAAGTCTCACGTAAATTTGGGAAGGTCGATGTTGAAATTTATCATGAAGGGTCAGTTGTAGGCAAGGCGCTCATGATGGCGCAGCTCATCGATCGATAAAAAAACCGCCAATTACTGTGGCGGTTTCATTATTCATATCGTGCTTAATTTTGCTTCATCATATTTGCCTCTTCAATGGCAAAAGGAAGGTAGTGACGGTATTTTTTGTAGCCGACTACAACGTTTGCAAGCCCGAGTAAAATAAAAACAGCTGCGACGATAAACGTTACAGTTGATAAAGAAACAGTGAGTGAATTAATCGCAAAAAAGATAAGGAATAGTCCTAATGCAATACTTGCTTTTGAATGAAGCCACTGTGTCGTTGCTACACCGCTATGACGTACAGCTTTCACTTTGTAGAACAAATAGAAAACAATTGAAAAAACAATAAAAATAACAAAGATAGGCATGGCTGTTTTCCTCCATATTCAAGGTTCTTTTCTATTGTATAGAAGATGATAGGGAAAATCTATGTCAGAACAATAACAATTAGGAACGCAGTCGAAAGGAGAAGCTTCATGAAAGAAAAAATATTAGATGCTATCGAACAATATGAGACGATTATTATTCATCGCCACGTGCGTCCAGATCCTGATGCATTGGGATCACAAGGCGGTCTTGCTGAGCTTATTCGAACTTCTTTTCCTAAGAAGAAGGTCTATACTGTCGGTGAAGAAGAACCTTCACTCACATTTCTAAATCGAATGGACAAGATATCAAATGAGACTTATGAAGATGCCCTTGTCATTGTTTGTGATACGGCTAACCAGCCGCGTGTAAGTGATGAGCGTTATCGAAATGGCAAGCTGCTCATTAAAATTGATCATCATCCAAACGAAGATCCTTACGGTGACCTTCTATGGGTAGATACCTCTTCAAGTTCTGTGAGTGAAATGATTGTTGATTTATATCTAACAGCAAAGGAACGAGGATACGAGCTATCTGAAAAAGGAGCTTTTCTTCTGTATGCAGGAATTGTAGGGGATACAGGGCGTTTTATGTTTTCTAATACGACTCAACGTACCTTTATGTATGCTGGAGAGCTTTTAAAGTTTGGTGTTGACACGGGCTTTCTTTATAAAGAACTATACAGGACAGAGCAGCATATCGCCCGTTTAAATGGCTATGTTCTGCAACATTTTGAAACATCAGAAACGGGTGCAGGATGGATGAAAATCACAAAAGAAACCGTTGCTTCATACGGAGTAACCGCTAGCGAAGCATCCCAGCTAGTGAATACTTTCTCCAATGTAGCGGGATTAAAAGCGTGGGTATTCTTTATTGAGGAGGCAGACCAAATTCGCGTTCGCCTTCGTTCGAAAGGTCCTGTTGTAAATCAAATTGCAGCACAGTTTAACGGAGGTGGACATCCAATGGCTGCGGGTGCCACAGTGTATACATGGGAAGAAGCGGACGAGGTTCTTGCTGAACTTGAAAAGGTGTGCAACGAGTAAATCACAAAAAAGACCGGTATCTCCTTTTTAAAGGGATTTCCGGTCTTCCTTGTTTACACCTGATCGTGTGACTTAGGAATAAACCATGAACCAAAGCTTGTCACGTCTTCGTGCACGTCGATGTTAAGTGATTGCAGCTCCTTTTTAATAAGGGCAGTCATTTCATGGGACTCTGCGTAAGCGGATCGTCCATTCATTAAATCAGCGATTTTTGCTCTCGCGATTTGTTTGCGATCAATAACCATCGCGCCACCTCCACAATTTCTATACTCTTATCATATACTACGCTTGTGAAAATTGCGACTTGTCTGACAAAAGGTCACAAAATAGATCTATTTTCGCTATTGGACGAGCTTGATTGCAAGCTCTACTTCAACTGTTGTCCAAAGAATAAATTGTTTTACTTCAAATCCATATTTTACGTCATCAATGATTAACGTTTTATTTTCGAGGGATGAGATGATAAAGCTTCTTGTTCTCGATATCGCTCCAAGATCTTTGTTGAGAAGATCGTTCAATTCACTTTGAATTTCTTTTTTGAGCTCATGACGGGTTAAGGAGTTAAGTGGTAATTCCTTATCTTTTTCAAAAGTTACGTCAATTTTTTTTACAAGCAGTGTTTTTTCAATATCGGTGCTATTGTAATTTTCTTTATCGTCGAGCAAGGTTTGATTCTGCATTTTTAGATCAGAGATTTCAATTTTTTGCTCTTTGATTGTCGTAATCTGCTTTTCGTACATTATACCAAAAAGCATAAGAAAGAAGAGCCAACCAAAAATCACCCCTACACAAAGGCCGGCTAGAAATCGCTGCCAGCCCTTTCTAGAATAAAGAGGGGGGACTCTCATAACGTGGAGCGTTCCTGTGTTAGCCAGTTAATAATTTCCATTCCAGCTTGGGCGCCACCGAGCGCACAGAATATCCATAAAAACTGACGCATGATTTCGTCTGGTGAACCGCTGAGAAAACTTCTTTCCATATTATTGATTGTGTCGAACGTACCTCCAATCGCTGCTGCGATCGCCCAGATTTTTAATCGTTGTGCCACAATAAACATCCAATGTAGCGGAGGTTCACCAGAGAGAAAAGCTCCAATACCTCCGATGAGAGAACCCCCAACAATCACTCCAAAGGCTACAAAAAAAGCAATAATCAAGGTAACGAGCGTTACTCTCTCCATTTTTGATTCCTTCTTTCTAATCAGTTTCATTTAGGATCTTCTTATAAATGAACGAAAAAATAACTTGGCGTATTTAAAGCGAGGCAAATGATTGCATTTAGTACAGCCTATGCAACCATGAGAGAATGTTATGCTTGATAATGTTTGTTTGAGAAGCTTGAAGTATCTATAATAGAGGATAACAGCAAATTGAGAGTGGGATAATCTATGGAATTCGTGCATCTTCGTGTCTACAGTGAATATAGTCTTCTAGACAGTCCGAGTCGTATTGAAACGCTGATAGAATCAGCAAAACAAAAAGGGTATCAGTCGCTTGCCCTAACGGATAAAGGAACTATGTTTGGAACAATCCCTTTCTACAAAGCATGTAAAGCAAAGGGCATTAAACCGATCATTGGTCTGGATGTCCGCGTGGGAAACCGTACTGCTCTCCATACGCGCGATCAATTCGACCATCTTGTTTTACTGGCTGTTAATAAAGTAGGGTACGATAATTTATTAAAGATCAGCACACACATGCAGTGTGCAACGGGTAATATCCCTTACATAGAAAAAGAAGATTTAGTTGAAAACGCAAGCGGGCTTATCGCTCTTTCAGGGTCTATTTCTAGCAAAATCGGACAGGAACTTTTACATGGTGAAGAAACGACCGCATTTGAAATGGCGATGGAGTATCAGCGTATCTTCAAGGAAGGGTTTTATCTTGAGATGCAGGATCATTCGTTACGAGAAGAAAGGCAACTCAACTTATTGCTCTCCACGTTTGCAAACAAGGTCAATCTTCCCTTAACGGTGACAAATGCTGCACATTATATTAACCGGGAAGATGGAGAAGCACATGATTGTTTGAGGTGCATAGACGCAGGACAGCGGTTTGAAGACAAAAATCTCGTTGCGCTACCTAACCATGAGTACTATTTAGCTACTGCGGAAGAAATGACCCAGCGATTTAGAGGGTACGAGACAGCTCTTATAAATACAACTGATATTGCGGCAAGATGCAATGTAGAATTAAATTTTAATCAAACACATTTGCCTCTTTATCCAGTGCCTGATGGTGTAACGGCTTTTGACTATTTAAAGAAAATTTGTTTCGACAATCTTTCTGAGCGCTATTCATATCAGGATGAACGCGTCACTGAACGGTTGGAATACGAACTTTCTATTATTAACAAAATGGGGTTCAATGATTATTTTCTAATTGTTTGGGACTTCATGAAATATGCGCATGAGCATCAAATGATTACTGGTCCAGGTCGTGGCTCTGCGGCAGGTTCTCTTGTTGCTTACTTATTGCATATAACAGATGTGGACCCTATTGAACACAACCTTTTATTTGAGCGATTCTTGAATCCAGAGCGTGTCACAATGCCTGATATTGATATTGATTTTCCTGACGTTAGACGAGATGAAGTGATTGATTATGTACATGAGAAATATGGTCATGATCGTGTCGCTCAAATTGTTACGTTTGGTACGCTTGCAGCAAAGGCAGCCATTCGAGACGTGGGGCGAGTATTAGAGGTAGATAACAAGCTTCTTGATGCCATGTCTAAAGCGATCCCCTCACGCCCCGGCTTGACGTTAAATAAGGCGAAAGAAGAGTCGAAGGTTCTTAAAGATCTCATCTCTTCATCCAAAGAAGGGAAACGCGTTTTTGAGATAGCTAGTACAATTGAGGGGCTTCCACGACATACGTCCACCCATGCTGCTGGAGTGGTGATTTCAGCAGAGCCTCTCACACATCATGTTCCTTTGCTTGGTGGTCATCACATTAACTTAACCCAATTTCCGATGAATGATTTAGAAGAGATAGGTTTATTGAAGATGGATTTCCTGGGGCTTCGGAATTTAACCTTAATTGAAGGTATATTAAATGACATTGAAGAGGAAATGGGTCAAAGGCCTTTTCTTTCAACGATACCAATGGATGATGAAGCTACTTTCTCTCTACTACAAAAAGCTGATACGACTGGTGTATTTCAACTTGAATCTGATGGAATGCGTCAAGTACTTAGAAAGCTAAAGCCAACTGAGTTTGAAGATATTGTCGCTGTTAATGCACTTTATCGTCCGGGGCCGATGGAGAATATTCCTCTTTTTATTTCTGGTAAGCACAAAGAAAGAACAATTGAATATCTCCATCATGATCTTGAACCTATTCTTAAATCAACCTATGGGGTTATTGTCTATCAAGAACAAATTATGCAAATTGCTTCTAAGTTAGCTGGTTTCTCTCTGGGAGAAGCTGATCTATTGAGAAGAGCTGTATCTAAAAAGAAGCGTGAAGTTCTTGAGTCAGAAAGAGAGCACTTTGTAAGGGGATGTCTTGAGAAGGGGTATCCGAAAGATACAGCTTTTAAAGTATATGAGTATATTGTTCGATTTGCGGATTATGGTTTCAACAGAAGTCATGCGGTTGCTTATAGTGTCATTGCTTACCAGCTCGCCTATTTAAAAGCAAACTATTCGCGCTATTTTTTTTCAAGTCTTCTGAATTCTGCCGTCGGAAACCAAGAACGACTTGCGACGTATTTAGCTGAAGCGAAACAAAAAGGCATGACGGTTCAACCCCCATCGATCAATAGTAGTCAAGAAACGTTCACGGTGGAGAAGAATACCATTCGATTCGGACTTCTGCCGGTAAAAAATGTTGGGAGAAATGCGATTGAAGAGATCGTGCAAAAAAGAACTCATCCTTACAAAAGTCTTTTTGATCTATGTGCGAGGATTTCGCTGAAAGTGGTGAACAAGCGCGCTCTTGAATCACTTATATTTGCTGGGGCAATGGATGAGTTTGGGGTAAGTCGTTCTTCTATGCTTGCCTCATTAGAGGGGGCAATGAATTACGGATCTGAACAAAGTGGTCAGGAAGGCTTCTTCCAAGATGGCGAAACGGAACCAGCTTACGAAAGCGTTCCCCCTTTTGATGAAGCGGAAATGCTCGCTTTTGAAAAAGAAGCGATTGGTTTTTACTTAACGGCTCATCCGCTTGATCCTTATTTGGACAAATTAAAAGGTTATGTAAGGAACGTTACGAAAGATGCGATAGAGGCTGAGGATCGTGCACCGCTTAGGTTGGCTGTAGAGATATTGAAGGTCCGAAGTATTCGAACGAAAAAAGGTCAAATGATGGCCTTTCTAACACTTGGTGATGAGACAGGAGAAATTGAAGGGGTGGCCTTTCCTGACGTTTGGGAGAAGTTGGAGAGCCTATTGACTAAAGGAGAATTTTTATATGTTGATGGGGTGGGACAAAAGCGAAATGATCAGACGAATATCATTATATCAAGGGTCATGAAGTTAGCGGATATTAAGCCGAAAAAAGCAAAACAAACCCTGTTTCTTAAAATTGAACCGCATCACGAAAGCGTCTTAAGTGAAGTGAAGAAAGTGCTTTACCAACACTCAGGCGACACTGAGGTTGTTATTTATTATAGTAAAACAGATAAAACAGTTAAATTAGGTGAAGAATGGCTAGTGAACCCTGATTCAGACTGTGTTCACACGTTGAAAAAATTACTTGGTGAACGCAACGTCGTGAAAAAGCCGCGATGAAAATCTTTACAGCAAATGGTGATTTGTTATAATGGTGAAAATAGAGTGGTCTGACCACTGCCCAAATGTCCTAGGGGAATTGTTAACATAGTCTAATGCTTCTGAAAAAAGGAGAGTGGAATGATTGTCCATTACAAGAGAAGAAGCCCTACATATTCACAGAGTGAGGCAAGGAAAGTTAGAATCAAAATCAAAAGTACCTGTTCGTAATGCCACTGATTTAAGCCTGGCTTATTCACCTGGTGTAGCAGAGCCATGTAAGGAAATTTATGATGACAAGAATAAAGTATATGAATATACGATGAAAGGAAACATGGTGGCTGTTGTATCAGATGGTACTGCAGTCCTTGGTCTTGGAAATATTGGACCTGAAGCTGCTCTTCCTGTAATGGAAGGAAAAGCCGTTCTTTTCAAGAGTTTTGCCGGGGTTGATGCATTTCCAATTTGTTTAAACACAACAGATGTCGATCAAATCGTGCAAACTGTTAAGTTAATGGAACCTACTTTTGGTGGGATTAACCTTGAAGATATTGCTGCTCCAAACTGCTTTGTGATCGAAGAAAGGCTGAAAAAAGAAACAAATATCCCCGTCTTTCATGATGATCAACATGGTACAGCGATTGTAACCGTAGCGGGACTAGTTAATGCTCTGAAACTATCAGATAAGAAGATGAGTGAAATTAAAGTTGTCATTAATGGTGCAGGAGCTGCGGGCATTGCCATTATTAAACTTTTAAATCGTTTCGGTGTAAAAGATATTATTATGTGTGATTCAAAAGGGGCTATTTACGAAGGACGTTCTTACGGAATGAATGATGTAAAAGCGGAAGTAGCCAAATATACCAATCGTGATAAAGCTGAAGGATCCCTGAGAGAAGTGATTGTGAATACGGATGTTTTTATTGGGGTATCCGTTGAAGGCGCCTTGACAAAAGAAATGGTGGAATCAATGAATGAGGATCCTATCATTTTTGCTATGGCGAACCCAAATCCTGAAATCATGCCTGACGATGCGAGAGAAGCGGGAGCTAAAGTGATCGGTACAGGTCGTTCAGATTTTCCAAATCAAATTAATAACGTACTTGCATTTCCTGGTATCTTTAGAGGTGCTCTTGATGTTCGGGCTACTCACATTAACGAAGATATGAAAGTAGCTGCTGTACAAGCCATTGCAGAGTTAGTTGCTGAGGAAGATCTAAATGCAGACTACGTGATTCCTGCTCCATTTGATCCGCGCGTAGCACCTGCTGTTGCTGCAAGCGTAGCGAAAGCTGCTATGGAAACCGGAGTAGCTCGTATAAATGTTGATCCTGAAGCTGTTAAAGAAAAAACGCGTTCTCTTGCAATCATTGAAGCAGATAATGAATAAGTGGGGAAGAGCTTGACTTTCTCACTTTTTTCTTGCAGTTTACTTATGAGCGCGGATTGTATTTTGAGAATACCTGGTGAAAAGCCGGGTTATTCTAACGTTCTCCTGTTCTTAGAGCTAAGAAAGGGTGTTGACTTCCAATGACAACCCAGGGGAAAGTCTATCAGAATATTCTTCAGAAGATAAAGGCGATTATCTATAATGATGGTTTACAAACCGGCGATAAGCTCCCTTCGGAAAGGGAGCTTTCTGATCGCTTAAACGCCGGAAGATCTTCTATAAGGGAAGCGTTAAGATCAATGGAAATGCTAGGTCTTATTGAAACGCGACGCGGTGAAGGGACTTTTATAGCCAATGCTAGAGATCATCGCCTTGTAGAAGTGATTGCATCTTTCATTTTAAAAGATACCAAGTCGAAAGAAGATTTGCTTGAAACGAGGAAATTAATCGAAAAAGATATACTAAGAGTGGCTTGTGAACGGATTTCAGATGAATATATTGATCGATTAAGAACTATGATGGAACATAAGGACAACTCTTCAGATCGAGACATTTTTTCGACTGAGTTTGATACTGCTTTCTTCCGTGTCATTGTTTCATCCACACATAATCACTTGCTTATGCGCTTATGGGCAGAGCTTGCGGATTATCACCAGACAATTTGGCATCAATTGACATTTCGTCCAACTCATTATTATGAGGCGATGATTCATGCGCTCGTTTCTCGAAATCAAGAAGCGGCAATTAATCTTTTGGATAAGTATGAAATGAAAAAAACGGAAGAATAGCCATTAGGATAAGCGAAAGGAATGGTCAACATTGTTAAAGGATTTGTTCAACAAGAAAAAAAAGTATGCGACAGTTCCTTCAGATAAAATAAAACAAGATGTCCCTGAAGGCATCATGACAAAGTGCCCGGGGTGCAAAAGTATTATTTATACGAAAGAACTTGAAAAATCCCATAAGGTTTGCGTGAAATGTGGCTATCATCACCAGATGTCTGCCCCTGAACGCTTAAAAAATACGCTTGATCAAGGTTCATTTAGAGAACTGGACGCAGAGATGATTTCCGAGAACCCACTCTCTTTCCCTGGTTATGTTGAGCGCTTGGAAAAGGATCAAAAGAAATCTTCATTGAACGAAGCGGTGGTAACAGGTGAAGGAACGATTGACGGTTACCGAACAGCTATTGCTGTGATGGATGCACGTTTTCGAATGGGTAGCATGGGGTCTGTTGTAGGAGAAAAAATCACAAGAGCGATTGAACATGCACATAAAGAAAAAATTCCCTTTATCATTTTTACAGCCTCCGGTGGAGCTAGAATGCAGGAGGGTGTGCTTAGTTTAATGCAAATGGCGAAATCCAGCGTAGCCCTTAAACGCTTTAGCAACGATGGGGGATTGTTTATATCTATTATGACTCATCCTACAACTGGCGGAGTTTCAGCGAGCTTTGCTTCTGTAGGTGACTTTAATTTCGCTGAACCTAAGGCTTTAATTGGCTTTGCTGGGCGAAGAATTATTGAGCAAACGATTCGTGAAGATCTTCCAGAAGATTTTCAAACAGCTGAGTTTTTGTTACATCATGGGCAATTGGACCGTGTTATTCATAGAGCGGATATGAAGAAAACGCTTAGCCAAGTTT